>NZ_BAABAQ010000001.1:0-1143561 GCF_039537505.1 Streptosporangium oxazolinicum | reverse complement strand
GCGACCGGCTCGGCGCGGCCACCTGGCGGCCCGGCGCCATCACCGCCCTGCGGCACCTGCGCACGGTTTTGCACGACCACCGGATCTACCCGGCGATCTCCTACGACGAGGGCGAACCGCGCCTCGTGATCAGCGCCGACCTGACCGTGTGGGCCGACCGCGAAGGCGAGTTCTTCGCGTGGGGAGCCGTCTACATGGAGGAGCCCGCCGAGTCCGCTCGGGCCGACGACGTGCCGCAGGTCGCACGTCGGATCGCCCGGCGACTCGGCGAGCACTACACCGAACCGACCACGGCCCCATGAGCGGCGCGACGGCACGGCGAGTGGCCTCCCATGCCGTCGCGCTCACCCTCCCCGCATGCGGTGGTACGCGAGCGGGGACCGAGACGGGGAGCCGGGAGTCGTCGCCAGGCTCCCCGCGTCCCCAGGGACATCCCCGGAGAGGAGCGCCGGATGCCGGCAACCCCCGACGCCCCGGGCAGTGATCTGGACACCCGAGGTGAATGGACCTGCCCCGGCATCAGCCCGCACCCCGTACGCGCCGCCTCGGGCCGCCGGGCGCTCGACTGGGAGGCGTCGCCGCCGGGACCGTACCGCGTGCTGGAGCACACGTGCGCCTGCCGGGCGGTCTACTTCGAGCTGATCGCCTGCGGCGGCACCTACATGATCCACAAGGTGATCCAGGGCAGACCGGCAGAGCACGCCTTCGCCGGGCGGTGGACGCACCGCGAGGCCCGCGAGACATGGCTCCGGCTGCTGACCGGGCAGGCCCGGTAGCCGACATCCGGACACGCGGAAAGGCACCGGGCCGTGGAACGGCCGACGGTGTGAGAGACCCTCACACCGCCGGGACGGGCGGCCGTGTCAGCGGGCGGCGGGCGGCAGGTCGGCGGGGTCGGCGGCCCGCCAGGCGAGCGGGTCGGCGCCGAGCTCGGCCAGCTGGGGGACCTGCTCGCGGCACCACGGGGAGATCGCCAGACGGTCGCCGAGCACCCCGTCGGTGAACTCCTTCCACGGCATCCAGCGCACGTCGTCGACCTCGTCGGGGTTGGGCACGGCCTCCTCGGTCACGAGCACCCGGTAGACCGGGCACAGCTCCCGTTCGACGATGCCGTTGTCCATGACCGCGCGGTAGGAGAAGCGGGGCAGGAGGAGATCGACCTGTCCGGCCGCGAGGCCGAGCTCGTGGGAGAGCCTGCGGGTCACCGCCTCGGGGAGCGGCTCGCCGGGCAGGGGGTGGCCACAGCAGCTGTTGGTCCACACCCCCGGCCAGGTGATCTTGTGCAGTGCGCGGCGGGAGAGGAGGACCCGCCCCTGCTCGTCGAACACGTAACTGGAGAAAGCCAGGTGGAGGGGAGTGTCGGGACCGTGCACCGTGGCCTTGGCCGCCGTGCCGATCGCGTTTCCCTCGGTGTCGACGAGCACAACGTGTTCATCAGGTGTCACTCGACCGAGGGTACGTGATCATGTCGGTTTACCGCGCCCCCTACGTGATACGTAGGCAAAGGTAGTAAATGCCCGATGACACAATCAGGGAGGTTCCCGATGCCCGTCAGGGGTGGCCGCACATAGGCTGAGCGCGTGTCATTCATCTCCGATCTACGCGTGGTCCTGGAAGGTCGGGACTTCCGGAGGCTGTACGCGACCCGCCTGGTCTCGCAGTTCTCCGACGGGATCTTCCAGTTCGCCGTGGTCGGGTTCGCGTTCTTCAGCCCGGAGAAGAGCACGAGCGCGGTGGAGATCGCCGCCGGGCTCGCCGTGCTGCTGCTGCCGTACTCGATCCTGGGCCCCTTCGTCGGGGTGTTCATCGACCGCTGGTCGAGGCGGCAGATCCTGGTCGTCGCGCCGCTGGTCCGCGGGGCGCTGCTGCTCGTGGCGGCGGCGCTCGTCGCCGCGGACGCCCCCGACGCGATCTTCTACGGCGCCGCGCTCGGCGTGCTCGGGGTGAACCGGTTCTTCCTGGCCGCGCTCGGGGCCTCGCTCCCGCACGTCGTACCGGCCGACCGGCTGATGGTGGCCAACGCGGTCACCCCGACCTCGGGCACCGTGCTCACCTTCGTGGGCGTGGGCGCCGGTTACCTGCTGCGGGCGCTCTTCGGCTCCGGCCACTCGGGTACGGCGGTGCTGCTGGTCGTCTCCGGTCTCGTCTTCGGGCTCAGCGCGCTCATCGCGGTGACCATGGGCAGGCGGCTGCTCGGCCCCGCCGAGGACCCCGACCGGCCGCAGGCCCGCGAGGCCGTACGCCACGTGCTGACCGGCCTGGTCGACGGCGCGCGGCACCTCGTCCGGCACCGGGCCGCCGCGGCGGCGATGGGGGCGATGGCCACCCACCGGTTCATGTACGGCATGTGCACGGCGATGCTCGTGCTGCTGTCGCGCTACTACTTCGCCGAGAGCGGCGAGGACGCGCTGAACGCGGTCTCCGTCGTGGTCGCCACCTCGGGGGTCGGCTACTTCCTGGCCATCCTGGTCACGCCGTGGGCCACCGAGCGCTTCGGCATCGAGCGGTGGGTCCCGGCCATGCTGGTCACCGCCGGGGTGCTGACGCTGGCGCTCTGCGCGCCGTTCCAGCAGTGGGGGTTCGCCGCCGCGGGCTTCGTCCTCGGCATCGCCGGGCAGAGCATCAAGATCTGCGCCGACACCGCCGTCCAGCGCGACCTCCAGGACGCCTACCTCGGCCGGGCCTTCTCCATCTACGACATGCTCTTCAACGGCAGCTACGTGCTGGCCGCGGCCCTGGCGGCGGCGCTGCTCCCGCCGAACGGCAGGTCGCTGCTCGTGCTGGTGGTCATCGCCGCCGGGTACGTCGCGGGCGCGGTGATCTACCGGGTCGTCACACCGGCCCGGGTGATCGAGCCGCTGCCGTCGTCGTGACCCTCACAGTGATCGCGCAGCCGCCGTCATCGCCGTCGTGACCCTCTCCAGGTCGCCGTCGCCGATCGCGTAGGGCGGCATCGTGTAGATCAGCCGTCCGAACGGGCGGAGCCAGACGCCGTGCCGCGTGACGAGGTCCTGGACGGCGGGGACGTCGACGGGCTCGCGGGCCTCGATCACCCCGATCGCGCCGAGGACCCGCACGTCCCGCACCCCCGGCGCCCCCGAGGCCCCGGCCAGGCCCGCGAGGAGACCGGCCTCGATCCGTTTGACCTCCTCGCGCCACGGGCGCTCCCGCAGGAGCTCCAGGGAGGCGTTCGCGACGGCCGCGGCGAGCGGGTTGCCCATGAAGGTCGGCCCGTGCATCAGCACGCCGACGCCCCCGGCCACCCGCTCGGTGCACAGCGTCGCGGCCATCGACAGGTAGCCGCCGGTCAAAGCCTTGCCCAGGCACATGATGTCGGGCCTGATCCCGGCGTGGTCGCAGCCGAACAGCTCCCCGGTCCTGCCGAACCCGGTGGCGATCTCGTCGGCGATCAGCAGGACGCCGTGCTCGTCGGCCAGCTCGCGGAGCAGCCGCAGGTAGGCCGGGTGGTAGAAGCGCATGCCGCCCGCCCCCTGGACGACCGGCTCCACGATGATCGCGGCCAGCTCGTGGGCGTGCCGGGCGACCAGGTCCGCCAGCCGGGCCGCGTAGCCCTCGTCGTACTCGCGCGGCGGACGGTCGGCGAACACGTGTTCGGGCAGCACGCCGGAGAACAGGTGGTGCATGCCGTTGACCGGGTCGCAGACCGACATCGCCCCGAAGGTGTCGCCGTGGTAGCCGCCCCGCACCGTGAGCAGCCGTCCCCTGCCGGTGAACTGGAACGCCATCTTGATCGCGACCTCGACGGCGACCGACCCCGAGTCGGCGAGGAACACCTTCGGCAGCCCGGTCATCGCGGCGAGCGTGGCGGCCAGCCGTACGGCGGGCTCGTGGGTGAGCCCGCCGAACATGACGTGCGCCATGTCCTCCAGCTGGTCCGTCAGCGCCCGGTTGAGCCGGGGGTGGTTGTAGCCGTGGATGGCCGCCCACCAGGACGACATGCCGTCGACCAGCTCGCGCCCGTCGGCGAGCGTCAGCCGCACCCCGTCCGCGCGAGAGACCACGTGCGGCGCCACCGGCTGGGGCGTGGCCGCGTAGGGGTGCCACACGTGCTCACGGTCGAGCAGGGCGATCTCGGCCGCCTCACCGCGACCGCCGGGACCTCCGCGACCTCCGGGGCCGCTGGGACCTCCGAGGCCACCGGGCCCGTCGACATCAAGGCCGCCGAGGCCGTTCAAACCCCCGAGCCCGTCGCGTTCGCCCGCGCCCACTCGCGGAGGGCGTCCGCGGCGGCCTCCTTGCCGAGGACACCCCGGTCGAGGCGCATCTCCAGCAGGAATTTGTAGGCGCGGCCCACCAGGGGGCCCGGCGGGACGCCGAGGAGCTCCTGGATCTCGTTGCCGTCGAGCTCGGGGCGGATCTTGCCGAGCTCCTCCTCCTCGGCCAGCCGGGAGATGCGCTCCTCCAGCTGGTCGTAGGTCTGCGACAGGGCCTGGGCCTTGCGCCGGTTGCGGGTGGTGCAGTCGGCGCGGGTCAGCTTGTGCAGGCGCTCCAGCAGGTGCCCGGCGTCGCGGACGTAGCGGCGTACGGCCGAGTCGGTCCACTCGCCCGTGCCGTACCCGTGGAAGCGCAGGTGCAGCTCCACCAGGCGGGAGACGTCGGCCACCACGTCCTTGGGGAACTTCAGCTCCGCCATGCGCTTCCTGGCGAGCTGGGCGCCCACCACCTCGTGGTGGTGGAAGGAGACCCGGCCGCCGGGCTCGTGGCGGCGGGTCTTCGGCTTGCCCACGTCGTGCAGGAGCGCGGCCCAGCGCAGGATCCGGTCGGGGCCGTTCTCCTCCAGGTCGATCGCCTGCTCCAGCACGATCAGCGAGTGCTCGTAGACGTCCTTGTGCCGGTGGTGCTCGTCGATCTCCAGACGGAGCTTGGGCACCTCGGGCAGCACGTGGTCGGCGAGCCCGGAGTCGACGAGGAGCCGCAGGCCCGCGCGGGGGTGGTCGCCGCCGATGAGCTTGTCCAGCTCGTCGCGGATGCGCTCGGCGGAGACGATGTCGATCCTGTCGGCCATCGCGCCCATCGCGGCGAACGCCGCCGGATCGACGACGAAGCCGAGCTGGCTGGCGAACCTGGCGGCGCGGAGCATCCGCAGCGGGTCGTCGCCGAAGGAGCGCTCGGGGGGGCCGGGGGTGCGCAGCACCTTCGCGTGCAGGTCGTCGAGGCCGCCGTGCGGGTCGACGAACTCGCGGGACGGCAGCCGCAGCGCCATCGCGTTGACCGCGAAGTCGCGCCGGGCCAGGTCGCCCTCCAGCGTGTCGCCGTAGGCCACGTCGGGCTTGCGCGACTTGGGGTCGTACGACTCGCTGCGGTAGGTGGTGATCTCCAGCAGCCACCCGCCCTTGCGGACGCCGACGGTGCCGAAGTCGATGCCGATCGTCCAGATGGAGTCGGCCCAGTCGCGGACGAGCTCCAGGACCGTCTCGGGCCTCGCGTCCGTGGTCAGGTCGAGATCGTTGCCGATCCTGCCCAGGAAGACGTCGCGTACGGAGCCGCCGACGAGGGCGATCCGGTAACCTCTGGCGGCGAAAAGCTCGCCGAGCTCGTCCGCCACGGGTGCGATCTTCCGGAACAGCTCGCTCATGCCGTGGCGCTGGCTCTGGGTCAGATTTGAAAGGGACAAGCCGGGTAGGTCCTTCGGTTACGGAACATGTTCCCCTGCGGGGATACACCTGAAGCGATCACCAGGTTACGGTCGGTCAGGGAACCTCGGGGACTGTGCGTCGAGGCAAGGAGCACACACATGAAGGATGCGCTCGCGATCCACCGCTGGCTCCTCGCACACCAGGTCCATCATGAGATCGTACGCCTTCCGCGCGCGATGACATGCTCGGACGAGCTCCCCGAGGTGCTGTCGGCGAGTCCCGAGATCTGCGTGGGAGTCACGGTCTTCGAGGTCACGACGCGAATCGGCCGCGAGCCCGTGGCGGTCGTCGCCTCCGTCGGATCCCCGCCCCGCCCCGGCGTGATCGGCGGCATCCTGGCGGCCCGGCGGGTCAGGCCCGCCCCGGCCTTCACCGTCAACTCCGCCACCGACTACGCCTCGGGCCTGGTCTGCCCGCTGCTGCTGCCCGCCACGCTCACCGTGCTGGTGGACGAGCGGCTCACCCGCACCGCCACACCCGTTTACGTGCCCACCGGAGAGCGCCGGATGGCACTCCTGATCCGTGCCGACCATCTGCTCACACTGGTATCAGGAAAGATCGTCAACCTGACCCGGCAGGGCTCCCGAGGGGAACCGGCGACCTTTCCCCTCGCCGGTTAGGCCATAGCATTACCGGCGTGCGCCGTACTCGACCCCTGGCCGGCACGTGATCCACAAAGCCGCGCTGCTCGCCCTGCTCGCCACCACGCTGCTCGTACCCGCGGCCGTGGTCGTTCCGGGTACGGCGAACGCCCGGACGGCCTCGGTGAGCCGGGCGGGCCTCCAGGTCGTGCTGGAGGCGATCGGCCCCGACGCCCCCCGCGACCCGACCACCGAGATCAAGCTGTCCGGTTCCCTGGTCAACTCGGGCACCGAGCCCCTGAACGGGCTGCGCATCCGGATGTACTACTCGCCCCAGCCCTTCGCCAGGCGCGCCGACCTGGAGGCCTACCAGGCGGGACAGACCGTCCCGAACTCGTGGTGCTGCGAGAGTTTCGTCCAGGCGCCGATCGCGGCCTCGGGCAAGCTGCCGTGGGCGTTCTCCTTCACGCCGCAGGAGCTGAAGTTCTCCGGCTTCGGCGTCTACCCGGTCATGGTCGAGGTGCGCGACGCCTTCGGGCAGCAGGTCGGCAGCCTGCGAACCATGGTGACCTACATGCCCAGGGAGACCAAGGTGGTCCGCACCCGGCTCGCCACGGTGCTGCCCATCGTCGACCAGCCGCGCCGGTCCGGCGACACCACCTTCGCCGACGAGGGCCTGCCCGCCGCCATGGCCCCCGGCAAGCGCCTGGGCGACCTGCTCAAGATCGCTCAGGACACCTCGTCCGCCAAGGGCCTCACCTGGGTGGTCGACCCCGCGCTGCTCGACGACGCGCGGGCCATGGGCGAGCCGCACACGGTCAGGGTCAAGGACCGCACCCAGCAGCGCCCCGCGACCCCCCAGGCCGCCCAGTGGCTGAGCGACTTCCGCGAGGCCGTCGCCGACCACCCGGTGGTGGCCACCCCGTACGGCGACCCCGACGTGGCGGCCCTCGCCCACAACGGCGTCGACGACGCCACCGGGACCGGGATCGCCGCCGCGGCGATCATCGCCAGGGAGACCCTCGGCCGCGACGTGATCACCAAGGTGAACTGGCCGGTGGGCGGCCTGATCGACTACGACGGGCTGGACCTGCTGGCCACCGGCGGCGTCGACACCGTGCTGCTGAACGTGCTGAACCTGCCGCCGGTGACGCCCCCGGTCACCACCCCCGACGCCTCGGCGACCCTGGAGAGCGTGAACGGCCCGCTCACCGCCCTGGTCGCCGACGCGGTGCTGAGCGAGACCGTCGGCGCCGACACCTCCGCCCCCGGCGCGGCGCTGATGAACCGCCAGCGGTTCATCGCGGAGACCGCGATGATCAGCTCCGAGCCGGTCACCACCGCCAGAACGGTGATCGCCGTCCCGCACCGCCGCTGGGACCCCGATCCCGGGTACGTCACCGACCTGGTCGAGACGGCCGCCACCCTGCCCTGGCTGGCACCCGTCACGCTCGACGCGATCAAGCGCGGCAAGGGCGTCCCGGTCCCCCGGGCCGGCCTGACCTACACCGACCAGGACCGGAAGCCGGAGCTCGCCAAGCAGTACCTGACGGGCGTCAAGAAGGTCGGCGCCCGCGCCGACCTGACCGCCGCGATCACCACCGCCCAGGACCTCGACGTCTTCGACCTGGCGCTGCTGCGCCTGACCTCCTCTGCGTGGCGGGGCAGGACCGGCGGCGCGGCGCCGTACGTCCAGCAGGTCGCCGAGGCGATCGACGGCCGGATCGCCATGGTCAACATCACCGGCAGCGAGCAGTCGCGGCTGCGCACCCTGGCCGGAAGCAACGGCGACGTGCCGATCAGCGTGCGCAACGAGCTGAGCGGCGAGGCCAGCCGGATCGCGGTCCGGCTCAAGGTCACCTCCGACCAGCCCGATCTGCTCAGGATCGAGCCGTACGAGGACAAGCTGGAGATCCTCGCCGGCCAGAACCAGACCATCCGGATCCCGATGACCTCCACGGCCAGCGGCCAGACGACCGTGACGGTCCAGCTCACCACCGACGACGGCCGCAAGTACGGCAAGCCGGTCGAGCTGACCGTGCGGACCACCGGCTACACCGGGGTCGCCCTGGTGATCGTGGGGGCCGCCCTCGTGGTGATGCTGGCCGCCGTCGTCCTGCGCGTCCTGCGCCGCAGGGGAGGCCGCCGCCCCGCGGCGGCTCCCCCGGTGGCGCGCGACCGCGAACCCGCCGCCACCGAGTCCTGAGCGACCGGCGTGATGAGACACCTAGCGGGCGTTATGAGACACCTAGCGAAGGAAAGCGCATGAGCAGGGTCCTGCGGGCGAGCGCGATCATGGCGGCGGGGACGATGGTCTCCCGCGTCACCGGTTTCGTCCGGACGGCGGTGCTCGCGGCGGCGATCGGGACCTTCGCTCTGGGCGAGGCCTACAGCGTGGCCTACACGATCCCGCTCATCCTGTTCGACCTGCTCATCGGCGGGATCCTGAGCAGCGTCGTGGTGCCGATGATCGTCAAGCGGCAGAGGTCCGACGCCGACGGCGGCCGGGCCTACGAGCAGCGCCTGATGACTCTCGGGGTCGTCACGCTGACGCTGATGGCCGTGCTCGCGGTCGCACTGGCCGAACCGCTGATCAGCCTCTACAGCACCGGCTGGGATCCCAGGCAGACCGAGGTGGCGGTCAGGCTGGCCCAGTTCATCCTGCCGCAGATCGCCTTCTTCGGGGTCGGCGCGATCGCGGGTGCGATCCTCAACACCCGCGACAGGTTCGCCGCGCCGATGTGGGCGCCCGTGCTGAACAACATCGTGATGATCGGCGTCGCGGTCACCTACTACGTGAAGCTGGGCGGCGCGGGCACGGACGTCGCCACGATCACCGACGCCGACCTGGCGCTGCTCGGGCTCGGCACCACCGCGGGCATCGTGGTGCAGTGCGTGGTCCTGGTCATCTCGCTGCACCGCGTCGGCTTCCGCTTCCGGCCCCGGTTCGACCTGCGCAACGCCGGGCTCGGCGAGATGGGCAGGACCGGGGTCTGGACGTTCGCCTACGTCGGCATCAGCCAGCTCGGTTTCCTGATCACCACCAACCTGGCGACCGGCGCGGGCGAGCGGGCCCCCGGCGCGGGAAACGCCGCCTACTCCTACGCCTACCAGTTCTTCCAGCTCCCCTACGGGATCATCGCGGTCTCGGTGATCACCGCGATGCTGCCCAGGATGAGCCGGGGGGTGGCCGACGGGCAGCTCGACACGGTCAGGGAGGAGTTCTCCTCGGGGGTGCGGCTGGTGTCGGTGCTGCTGGTGCCCGCCGGGCTGCTGCTGATGGTGCTGGGCCCCGCGGTGACCGTGCTGATCTTCTCGTGGGGCAACATGACCGTCGACTCGGCGGTCTACATCGGCAACGTGCTGCAGGTCTTCGGGCTGGCGCTGGTCCCTTTCTCGATCTTCCAGCTGCTGCTGCGCGTCTTCTACTCCTTCGGCGACACCCGCACCCCGGTGTTCCTCGCCGCCGGCAACGTGGCGGTGAACGCCACGCTCAGCCTCGTGGCCTACCACACGCTGCCCCCCCGCTACATCGTGATGGGCCTGGCCTCCGCGTTCACCGTCGCGTACGTGGTCGGCGCCGCGGTCGCCTGGATCCTGGCCGCGCGCCGTGTGGGGGGCCTGGCGGGGCGCAGGGTGGCCGCCGGGCTGTCCCGGATGTACCTGGCCGCGCTCCCGGCGGCGGCGTTCGCGCTCGGCGTGCTGTGGCTCACCCAGGAGCTCACCGGGCTGGACGCGCTGAGCGCCGCCATCATGCTGGCGGCGGGCGGCGGACTCGGTATGGTTCTTTACTTGGCGATCGCCCACCGGACGCGCATCCCCGAGGTGAGTTCGATCGTTGGAATGGTGGCAGGACGGGTAGGCCGGTAACCCAAAGACTTGTCTCAAACGTCTGACAAGACGAACACGGGCGGAACCGGTGCGGGACTACCATGGTGCGACGCGTGTGGTGACATGCGGCTAATGGAAGCAGGAGGGCGTGGGCGTATCCACCCAGCATCGTGTGATGTGTCGTGATGGGCTGACCGGGCATGGTGCTGTCGTGTTCTCAGGTACGGGGTCCTCGTGAGTTCCCCCGCCGTCGAGCCCGGCACCAAACTGGCCGAGCGCTTCCGGCTCGAAGACCGTGTCCACGAGTCGGGCGGGGCCACCCTGTGGAAGGCCATCGACGAGGTGCTCGCCAGGCCCGTCGCCGTCCACACCTTCGACCCCGACTTCCCCCGCCTGAACGAGGTCGTCACGGCGGCGAGGGTGGCCAGCCGGCTGACCGACCCCCGCCTCACCCAGGTCTTCGACGCGACCGAGGACGACGGCCACTCCTACGTCGTCAGCGAGTGGGTGAGCGGCGAGTCCTTCGGCGACATGATCGCGGGCGGGCCGCTCGACCCCGAGCGGGCCGCCGCGATGGTCGCCGAGGCCGCGGAGGCACTGGCCCACGCGCACGAGGCGAACCTCGCCCACCTCTGCCTCACCCCCGAGCACCTGGTGTGGACGGCGGGCAGCACGGTCAAGCTGCTCGGCCTGGGCGTCGACGCCGTCCTGGGCGACGTGACGAGCGACGACCCCGCCCGCGAGGACGCCGAGGGCCTCGGCCGCCTGCTGTACGCCGGGCTGACCGGCCACTGGCCGGGGGACGAGCAGGACAGCGGCGGCCTGCCCGTCGCGCCCATGGGCGACGGGCACTTCTGCACGCCACGCCAGGTCACCGCGGGCGTTCCCGGCTACCTGGACACCATCGTCTGCCGGGCGATGCTGCCGGAGACCCGGCGCGGGCTCGACCCGCTGACCACGCCCGCCGAGGTCGCCGAGGCCCTGGCCTCGGTGTCACGGCCCAGTCCCCTGCCGATGCCGACGCCGATGCCCATGACGGCGCTGCCGGTGGCGGCCTCGCGCTCCGAGGGCATCGACACCGTAGCGCCCCAGCGCCACACGCCCCCTCCCCAGCACACTCAGCACACCCAGCACCGCCAGATGCCCCAGCAGGGGGGCGGCATGGTCAACAAGGTCGCCATGACCGTCGTCGTGCTGCTGGTGATGGTGGCCGTCGGCCTGGGCGCCTGGACCCTCGGCCGCAGCATCGGCAACGCCGGCACCCCGACGCCCGGCGAGGAGAGCACCACGCCCACGCCGACCGCGGCCGTCAAGACCCGGGAGGTGAAGCCCTCCTCGGTCACCGGTTTCGACCCGCTGGGCGACAACGAGGAGCGCGGCGAGCTGGCCCAATACGCGACGGACGGCAAGGAGTCCACCGACTGGCACTCCGAGTCGTACGACTCCGCCGACTTCGGCCGGCTCAAGACGGGGGTGGGCCTCCTGCTGGACCTGGGGGAGAGCGTCCCGGTCAAGCAGGTGACGGTCGAGTTCGGCGGCACCTCGGGAGGCACCGTGGAACTCAGGGTCGGCGACTCCCCGCGGCTCGACGACATGTCCGTGCTGCAGAAGATCAACGGAGTCTCCGGCAAGAAGACGTTCACCGCGGAGGCCCCGAAGAAGGGCCGCTACGTGCTCGTCTGGTTCACCAAGATGCCCACCTACCAGGGGAACTACCGCGGGCAGGTGCTGGAGATGAAGGTCCTCGCGACCAAGTGACACCGCTCCGATTTGATCTGTTTTACGACGCTTCTTGCAGATCATCGGAGAATCCGTGGCACCATCTATCCCGTAGAGGTGTTCTCCCCGGATCGGTATAGCAGGACTCTCCTTGTGAATTCCCCACCCGAGACCCCGCCAGCGGCGGACGAGCAGACGGCGAAGGCCCCCGTGTCCGACGCCGACCTGCTCACCCGGCACATCGCCGGGGATCCGCACGCCTTCAGTGAAATAGTCAAGCGACATCGAGACCGCATGTGGGCGGTCGCCCTGCGCACGCTGGGCGATCCCGACGAGGCGGCCGACGCCGTTCAGGACGCCTTCGTCTCGGCCTACCGCAAGGCCGGGAGTTTCCGCGGCGAGGCGGCCGTGACCACCTGGCTGCACCGCATCGTGGTCAACGCCTGCCTCGACCGCATGCGCAGGAAGTCCGTGCGCCCGGTGGCCGACGACGAGCTCGTCGAGGCCGCGGAGCGCGAGACCCCGGTGCTCGACCAGACGGCCGAGCGCGAGGTGTCCATGGAGGTTTCGGCGGCCCTGAAGCTGCTGCCCTCCGACCAGCGCGCCGCGCTGGTGCTCGTGGACATGATGGGTTACTCCGTCGAGGACGCGGCCCAGGTGCTGGAGGTGCCGAGCGGCACGGTGAAGAGCCGGTGCGCTCGCGGACGGGCGAAACTCGCCCCGATTCTTTCCCATTTGCGGAACCGATCAGACCTGTCTCGCGTCTCATCCGCGAAGGGAGCAGAACTTCGTGACGGGTGATACGCACTACGACCTGGAGATCTTGGCCGAACTGGCCGAGGGACTCCTCGACGCCGCCACGGCCATGCGGGTACGCGAGCATCTCGCGATCTGCGATCCCTGTGGCGAGAGCCTCGCCGACCTCGCGGCGGTCCGTGAGGTCCTGGCGGCGACCCCCACACCGGCGATGCCGATGGGAGTCGCGCTGAGGATCGACCGCGCGCTGGCCGCCGAGGCAGAGAGCTTCCGTGGAGGTGGAGTGGGCCTGGTGGAAGCACCGGCCTGGGACGACATAATGCGCGACGCGCCGTGGGAGACCTCCTCTCCCGCAGAACCGGCGCCATGGGAGACGACCCCCCTGAGGGCCCCGCTCCCCGAACAGGAGCCCGAGCCTGAGCCCGCCGTGCGGCTGGGGGTCGTCGGCGACGACGGCACCGTGGTCCCGGTGGCCCCGGCCAGGCGCCGCGGCGCGAACCGGCGGCGCCGGTGGGCGATGCCCGCCGCGGCGGCGGGCGTGGCGGCGGCGGTGATCGGCGCGACCGCGCTGACGGTCGGGACACTGTCGGCGTCCGGCCCGGACCCCGTACACCAGATCGCGCAGCCCGCGCCGGTGGACACGATCCAGTACACGCTGACCGACAGCAACTGGAACTACACCGACGCCGAGCTCCGCGGCTCGCTGCTCGGCTACATCGGCCCCGGGACCATCGTCGGAACGACCGACAACTCCAAGATCGACCAGTGTGTCCAGCAGGTCTCGGCGAAGGTCGGCAAGTCGCCCTTCGCCGTGGACCAGGGGTTCTACAACGGGCAGGAGGCCAACATCCTGCTCTTCTGGCAGAACCAGGCCGAGAACACGGTGCGCGTCCACGTCGTGGGCCCGCAGTGTGACGATGTGCGCAAGCCAGGCTTCGCAAGCTGGGAGTGACCAGGACGACGTGGCCCCGGATGACCTCGACAGGCCGTCCGGGGCGACCGTTGGTGAGACACCCGGGGTGATCGGCGGCGGGTAATCCGCTTCCAAAGCCCCCGTCCTTTTCGTGGGTGCCCGGCATGGATTCGTCCGTGCCGGGCTTTCCCGTTCACCGGTGGATCCGTCACCGCGCCGGGCGGGAATCACCGGCGCCTAGGATCTGTTGACGCCGGTGGCATCGACAGAGGGAGAGGCGCGAGCGCAGATGGACGTCCGGAATGTGATCATCATCGGATCGGGTCCCGCCGGTTACACATCGGCGGTGTACTCCGCGCGTGCCGACCTCAAGCCGCTGGTCTTCGAGGGGTCGGTCACCGCGGGTGGCGCCCTGATGAACACCACCGAGGTGGAGAACTTCCCCGGCTTCCCCGACGGGATCATGGGCCCCGACCTGATGGACGGGCTGCGTAAGCAGGCCGAGCGGTTCGGCGCCGAGCTGGTCGCCGACGACGTGGTCGAGGTCGACCTGGCCGCCACCCCCAAGGTCGTCAAGACCGCCACCGACACCTACTACGCCAAATCCATCATCCTGGCCACCGGGTCGGGCTACCGCGAGCTGGGCGTGCCGAACGAGAAGCGGCTGTCGGGACACGGCGTGTCCTGGTGTGCCACCTGTGACGGGTTCTTCTTCCGCGGCCAGGACATCGTGGTCGTCGGCGGCGGCGACACCGCGATGGAGGAGGCGACCTTCCTGACCCGGTTCGCGGCGTCGGTGACGGTCGTGCACCGCCGGGACGAGCTGCGCGCCAGCAAGATCATGCAGGATCGGGCGTTCGCCAACGAGAAGATCCGCTTCCTGTGGGACAGCGAGGTCGTCGACGTGCTGGGCGAGAGCAAGGTGAGCGGGGTGCGGGTGCGCAACCTCAAGACCGGCGCGGAGAGCGAGCTGGCGGCCACCGGCCTGTTCATCGCGATCGGGCACGACCCTCGCACCGAGCTGGTCAAGGGCCAGGTGGAGCTGGACGACGAGGGTTACATCAAGGTGGACGCCCCCTCGACCCGCACCAATCTCGACGGCGTCTTCGCCGCGGGCGACGTCGTCGACCACACCTACCGTCAGGCGATCACCGCCGCGGGCACCGGCTGCGCCGCCTCGCTCGACTCCGAGCGCTGGCTGGCCGACCACGAGAACGCGTGACGACCGGCGGGTGAGGGCGGAATGTGACGGCGGGGCCTCCGCCCGACAGGGCGAGCCTCAGAGCCTTCAGGGGTTTCAGAGCCTTCAAGGGCCTTGAGCGCCGTCACACGCCGCCGGACATCGCTGGACACGCGTCGCCCGGACAACAGCACGCTCAGACGCGCACCCGGTGAGCGCCGGGTGCGGCGCACCACCATAGGCACCGCCATCGGGAACAGTCCTCAGGCAAGTCTTCAGGCAACAGTCCTCAGGCAAGAGGGAGAGCAGGAACCTTGGGCACCATCAAGCACGTGACCGACGCCAGCTTCGACGCCGACGTCCTCAAGAGCGACAAGCCCGTCATCGTCGACTTCTGGGCCGAATGGTGCGGCCCGTGCCGCCAGGTCGCGCCCATCCTGGAGGAGATCGCCGGCGAGAACGCCGAGAAACTCACCGTCGTCAAGCTCAACGTCGACGAGAATCCGGCAACGGCGACAAACTACGGCGTACTCCAGATTCCTACCCTGAACGTCTATAAGAACGGAGAGGTTGTGAAGCAGATCATCGGCGCCAAGCCGAAGGCCATGCTGCTTCGCGAACTTGAGGGCATCATTTAGGCCCCCTGCGGTCGGCCGCCCCCCACGGCGTGTCCGCCCGTATCACCCGCTTCCGAGCGGCACACCCACCCATTGAAAGCCCCCCGTCTCACCGCGGGGGGCTTTCACATGCGCGGGGCTTCCAACAGCGGGCTTCCCGGTCGTACGCCAGGCGGGCCCACGGGCCGCCCTGGAGACGGGCTCACGGCCCTCGGCTCTGGAGGCGAGCTCACCAGCCTCCGGAGGCGGGCTCACGGCCCCGGAGGACGCGTTCGGCTTCGAGGAGGGCGTTCGGCCCCAGAGCGTGGCGTACGGGCTCCAGAGGGTCTCAGACGGGCCGCAGCGCCCTCTCTGGACTCATGGACCCGAGGAGCCTCTCCAGTGCCACCTCGACGTCCTCACGCCACGAGACGGCGTTCTTGAGCTCCAGGCGGAGGCGGGGAAAGCGCAGGTGCGGGCGTACCGTCTTGAAACCCACGGAGAGCAGGTAGTCGGCGGGCATCAGGCACGCGCCCGGCTGCTCCCACTTGAGGTCGCCGAACGCCTCGATCGCCCGAACCCCGCGCCGGGTCAGGTCCTTGGCCACGCCCTGGACCAGCATCCGGCCCAGTCCGCCCCCGGAGAACTCCGGGATGATGTGCGCGGTCATCAGCAGCACCGCGTCCGCGCTGACCGGGGAGGTCGGGAAGGCCACCGAGCGCGGCACGTAGTGGGGTGGCGCGTAGAGCACGAACCCGGCCGCCACCCCGTCCACATATACGATCTTGCCGCAGCTTCCCCACTCCAGCAGGGTCGAGGAGATCCAGGCCTCCTTCTCCAGCCCCGGATCACCGGCCTTCACGGCCCGGTCCGCGTTGACGGGATCGAGCTCCCAGAAGACGCACCGGCGGCAGCGGCGCGGCAGGTCGTCGAGATTGTCGAGGGTGACGTTTGCCAGCCGACGCGACACCTGTTGGCCCCAATCCTGGCGAGACGAGTGCAAGCCATGGCGAAAAACGCGCGAAAACGGCGTCTCCAGCTGGCATCGTAGCCCAGTGCGGGTCTTGGTTTCAGGAGGTCCCGTCCCCACACGCAGACGACTACAGCCCCTGACGTACCCTGGTTTCTCTGGTATGAGCGCTTTGTGTGCTCCACACAACCTAGGAGGTGGACCGTGCCCCAAGACAACGATCACGGTCAGACCATCGCCCCGATCCAAGGGTCGCGCATCGACGCCTACGTCGACCGTTACGCGGCACGAGCAACCGGGATGGTCGCCTCCGAGGTGCGAGCTCTCTTCTCCGTCGCGTCGAGGCCCGAGGTGGTCTCGCTCGCCGGCGGCATGCCGTACGTCACCGCCCTCCCCCTGGACGTGGTGGGGGAGCTGGTCGCCGACCTGGTCGCCAGGCGCGGTCCCGTCGCGCTCCAGTACGGCTCGGGGCAGGGCGACCCGCACCTGCGCGAGCAGATCTGCGACGTCATGCGGATGGAGGGGATCGAGGCCAACTCGGACGACGTCGTCGTGACCGTCGGCTCCCAGCAGGCCCTCGACCTGATCACCCGGATCTTCATCGACCCGGGTGACGTCGTGCTCGCCGAGGGACCCTCCTACGTCGGAGCCCTGGGCACCTTCTCCGCCTACCAGGCCAGGGTCATCCACGTCGCGATGGACAGCGAGGGCATCGTCCCCGAGTCGCTGGCCCAGACCATCTACGCCCTGAGGAGCGCGGGCAACCGGATCAAGTTCCTCTACACGATCCCCACCTTCCAGAACCCCGCGGGCGTGACGCTCAGCGCCGCCCGCAGGCAGCAGGTCCTGGAGATCTGCCAGCGGGCCGACGTGCTGATCGTCGAGGACAACCCGTACGGCATGCTCGGCTTCGACGGCGAGCCCATGCGGACGCTGCGCGCCGACAACGCCGACGGCGTCGTCTACCTCGGCTCGTTCTCCAAGACCCTGGCCCCCGGTTTCCGGGTCGGCTGGGCCCTCGCCCCGCACGCCATCCGCGAGAAGCTGGTGCTGGCGATGGAGTCCGCGGTCCTGTCGCACTCCTCCTTCACCCAGCTGGCCGTCGGCCAGTATCTCGCCACCCAGCCCTGGCGCGAGCAGATCAAGGCGTTCAGGGAGCTCTACCGCGAGCGCCGCGACACCATGCTCTCCTCGCTGGAGGCCCTGATGCCCGACGGCGTCACCTGGACCCGCCCCGGTGGCGGGTTCTTCGTCTGGGCGACCCTCCCCGAGGGGCTCGACTCCAAGGCGCTCCTGCCCCGCGCGGTCGCGGAGCGGGTGGCCTTCGTGCCGGGCACCGGTTTCTTCGCCGACGGCGGCGGCGCGCGGCACATGCGGCTCTCCTACTGCTATCCCGAGCCTGACCGCATCCGCGAGGGCGTCCGCCGCCTGGCCGGGGTGATCGGGCAGGAGCTCCGGGTCCGCGACACCTTCGGGACCGGTTCGCCCGCCGAACGCGCCGGTATCGACACCCCGGCCCCCGACCTCGCGTAACCCCGCCACACCCCGTTCCCCCGCCAGGTGTCCCGTGCCACGGGGCACCTCCGGCATGAGCTCCTCCCCCCGGTGCCGTACGGTGACTTCCTGCGCCGGTGCGCGGTGATCGATCCCGATCCGTCGGGACAACCGGGCCGCGCGTGACGAGAGCGACAGGACAGGCTCGGAGCGGGCCTTGACGAGAGGTATGTCGGATGAGTGACCTGGGCCACGTGCTCGTCCTGGCGGGCGGGCTCTCCTACGAGCGAGAGGTCTCGCTGCGTTCGGGCCGGCGGGTGAGCGAGGTGCTGCGGGCGGCGGGCATCTCCGTGGAGACCCGCGACACCGACGCGTCACTGGTTCCCGCCGTGCTCGCGGACCCGCCGGACGCGGTCTTCGTCACCCTCCACGGCGGAGCGGGCGAGGACGGCGCCATCCGCTCGGTCCTCGAACTCCTCTCCGTCCCGTACGTCGGCGCCGGCCCCGACGCCTGCCGGGTCGCCTACGACAAGCCCACCGCCAAGACCGTCGTCCGCTCTGTCGGGCTGCGCACCCCCGAGTCGGTGACGCTGCCCAAGGAGACCTTCCACGACCTCGGCGCCTCCGCGGTGCTGGCCCGCATCGTGGACCGCCTCGGCCTCCCCCTGTTCGTCAAGCCGTCCCGCGGCGGCTCGGCGCTCGGCGCGTCGGTCGTCCGCAGCGCCGAGGAGTTCCCCGCCGCCATGGTCGGCTGCTTCGCCTACGGCGACACCGCGCTGATCGAGCGCTGTATCGAAGGGGTCGAGGTCGCCGTCTCCGTGGTCGACCTCGGGAGCGGGCCGGTGGCGCTGCCCCCCGTGGAGATCGTCGCCAACGAGGGCGTGTACGACTACGCGGCCCGCTACACCGCCGGGCACACCGAGTTCTTCGCCCCGGCGCGCCTCTCGCCCGAGGCGTCGGCGGCCTGCGCCGAGATGGCCGTGACCGCGCACACGGCTCTCGGTCTCAGGGACATCTCCCGCACCGACCTGATCGTCGACGCGGACGGCCTGCCCCACTTCCTCGAGGTGAACGTCGCCCCGGGGATGACCGAGACGTCCCTCCTCCCCATGGCCGCGGAGGCCGCCGGGGACGACCTCGGCACCCTCTGCCGGGTCCTCCTGGAACAGGCCGCCATCCGCGGGGCCTGACCCCCTGGCCCGGCTCCCCGCGAGGGCCGCCGCACCGGTGAACGGTGGCGGCCTTCCCGGTACGAGGACCGGGTCTGTGAACGAGACGATCCCGGTGGGCGGGCCGGGTCGAACCGGCGGATGGGTGGGCGGGCCGGGTCGGGTCGACAAGGCGATGGGTCACGGCGGGTAGGTCGGCTCAAATCGGCGGACGGGTGGGCCAGGTTCGGGTCGGGGCGACGGGGCGACGGGGCGACGGGGCGACGGGGCGACGGGTCACGACGGGCAGATCGACTCAAATCGGCGGACGGGTGGGTGGACCGGGCCGGGTCGACGGGTCGCGGCGGGCAGATCGGATCGAACCAGCGGACGGGCGGGTGGGCCGGGTCGACGGGGCACGGTGGGTGGCCGATTCGAATCGGGTCGGCGGGTCGATGGGTGGGCCGGGTCGATGAGGTGGACCGGGTCGATGAGGTGGACCGGGTCGATGAGGAGCCGGGTCGGCGGATAGGCCGGGTCGGTGCACAGGTCGGGCTTCCCCCTACGCTGGCCGTGTGCTGACCTCTACCCCATTCCCCAAGAGCTTCGCCAGCGACAACCACGCGGGCGTACACCCTGCGGTTCTCACCGCCATCCTCGAAGCGAACGCCGGAGACGCCCTCCCCTACGGCGGGGACGCCTGGACCACCGCGATGCAGGACGTCTTCCGCACCGAGTTCGGCGCCCACGCGACCGCCCACCCGATGTTCAACGGCACCGGCGCCAACGTCGTGGGCCTCGGGCTCGTACTCCGGGCGTACGACGCGGTGCTCTGCCCTGTCACCGCCCACATCAACACCAACGAGTGCGGTGCCGCCGAACGCGTGCTGGGCGCCAAGCTGGTCACCCTCCCCACGGGGGACGGCAAGATCTCCGTGGACGATCTCCGTGGCCAGCTGTCCGTGCTGGGGGATGAGCACCACTCTCAGCCCAGGGTCGTCTCCATCTCCCAGGTGACCGAGTGCGGCACCTGTTACACCGCCGACGAGATCGCCGAGCTCGCGGAGTTCGCGCACGCGCACAACCTCTTCCTGCACATGGACGGCGCCCGGCTGGCCAACGCGGCGGCCGAACTCGGCTGCTCGCTCCGCTCCCTCACCACGGACGCGGGCGTGGACCTGCTCAGCTTCGGGGGGACCAAGAACGGCGCCATGGGCGCCGAGGCGCTCGTGGTCCTCCGTCCGGAGCTGAACGCCGCGGCGCCGTTCCTGCGCAAGCAGGGGATGCAGCTCGCCTCCAAGATGCGCTTCGTCTCCGCCCAGCTGACCGCTCTCCTCACCGGGGAGCTCTGGCGCGAGAACGCCGCCCACGCCAACGCCATGGCCCACCGCCTGGCCCAAGGGATCGCCGATCTCTCGGGCGTCTCCCTGCGCTACCCCGTGCAGTCCAACGCCGTCTTCCCCGCCCTCCCGGAGAAGGCCATCGCGGAACTACAGCAGCGCTATCTCTTCCATGTCTGGGACGCGGCCGAGAACGTGGTCCGCTGGGTGACCGCCTTCGACACCACCCCCGAGCATGTCGACACTTTCGTCGCCGACATCCGTCTCGCCGTCCAGGATGCCGTCGGCTCTTGAGTGACCTCTGTTTCACGTGAAACAGCCCTCCCTCAGGAGCAGCGACTGTTTCACGTGAAACACCGGCCGCTACCCCCTGGGCCACCCCTCTCCCGCGCACAAGATCCAGGCATTCCGCAGATGCCTCTCCCACACGAGAAGATTCCCGGACGTTCCGCAGAACGAGAGTCCGGCATCCTCACCCCTCCCGATACGCCCGTCCTCCTCACCGAGGGCTCACGTCTCGCCGAGGACCGCCGGTCCGCATGTCCCGCGACCGCATGTCCCGCCGACCGATGTTTCACGTGAAACGCTGCCGCCCTCGCCATTGCGGCAGCGGGAGCCTCCCGGTGAAACGACCACGGCGGGCGACTGACTCCGGCACCGCGTAAAAAGCCCCTCCCTCGCCGGGGCGTGGCGTCTCCCCCTCTTCTCATATCCCTCTCCGCGCGACGCCTCTCCCCTCCTCCTCGCAGCAGTCGCGTCGACACCGGACATACGGCCCCGAGGCCGTGCACACGCACCCGCGAGGCGCCACCGGAAGGCGGTGGACCCTTCGATCGCCGCAACTCCGTACGGCGAAGCACAGGGGGCGAACGGAAGGCGGTGGTGCGGGGCACCGGAAGGCAGGGAGCGCGGAACAGGATGCGCATGCACGGAAGGCCGGACGCGGAAAGGAGGCGGGGAGGAGGGCGGGGAAACAGGCGCGTATGAAGGCCGCTGAGCGCTGGAGCAGTTGGAGAGCGGCCGAGCAGGTGCAGCGGCCGGGCGCGAGAGCGCTGTGCCACCAGAGCGGAAAAGGTCCGAGAACGGCCTGCCCACCCCTGAATATGAGAGCGGCCTCGCTGTTTCACGTGAAACAGCGAGGCCGCTCTCATATCCGAGGAACCGTCCGGGAAGGCCGGCCGCCGGGGGTCATCCCGGAAGGCAGCCACCCCGGAAGGGGCCTCGGGGGAGATTCACCGGCTCGGCGGGATGCGCCACGGGCTCGCGTTCACGGCCTCCTGAGCCGGTGAGATCATCCTTCCATCGCCTGCAACGACCCCGGAGCCATCGTGCCGATGATGCGCTCCAGATCGTCGATGGTCGCGAACTCCACCACGATGCGCCCCTTGCGACGGCCGAAGTCGACCTTCACCCGGGTCTCGAAGCGGTCGGAGAGGCGGTCGGCCAGATTCCGCAGGGCGGGCTCCTCGTCGGGCTTCGCCCGGGGTGCACGCGGAACCGGCGCCGGGGCCGCCTTGGCGTCGCCCACCGCGACGATCTCCTCGACCGCGCGGACCGACAGCAGCTCGGTCGAGATCCGGTTGGCGAGGTGTTCCTGGGCCGCGGGATCGTCCAGGCGGAGCAGGGCTCGGGCGTGGCCCGCGCTGATCGTTCCGGCCGCGACCTTGCGCTGCACCCCGGGCGGCAACTTCAGCAGGCGCACCGTGTTGGTCACGTGCGAGCGGGAGCGGCCGATGCGGGTGGCGAGCTGCTCGTGGGTCGCGCCGAAGTCGTCGAGCAACTGCTGGTAGGCCGCCGCCTCCTCCAGGGCGTTGAGCTGCTCGCGCTGGAGGTTCTCGATGAGCGCGTCAAGCAGGAGCTTGTCCTCCTGGGTCTCCCGCACGATCGCGGGGATCTCGGAGAGCCCGGCGGCCTTGGAAGCGCGCCAGCGGCGCTCTCCCATGATCAGCTCATAGCGACCCTCGCCCGTGGCGCGCACCACGATCGGCTGGAGCAGGCCGACCTCCCCTATTGAGGTGGCCAGTTCCTGCAGGGCCTCCTCGTCGAAGATGTCGCGCGGCTGACGCGGGTTGGGCACGATGTCGTCGACGGGAATCTCAAGGAAGTAGGCGCCCGCGACCGGCTTGGGACCGGGCTGCTCCGGCACCACCGCTTCCGGCACCACCGGCTCCGGGGCGACCATGGTCACGGTCATCGACACGGGCGTCTCCGCGACGACGGCCGGACCGGTCGGGATGAGCGCCCCCAGCCCCCTGCCCAGCCCTCTCGGCTGCTTACTCACTGCCCCTCCCGAGACTCAAGGTGTCGCACTCACTGACATACCCGTGGCCGCGGCCACGGGATTCCGGGTGCTCATACGGCCACACCGCGATAGGCGATCTCGCGGGCGGCGTCCATGTAGGCCATCGCGCCGCTGGAACCCGGGTCGTACGTCATGACCGACTGACCGTAACTCGGCGCCTCGGAGACGCGCACGCTTCGGGGGATCAGCGTGCTCAGCACCGTCGCGCCGAAGTGGGAGCGGACCTCGTCGGCGACCTGGGAGGCGAGCCGGGTGCGCCCGTCGTACATCGTCATGAGGATGGTGGAGAGGTCGAGCGTGGGGTTCAGGTGCGCGCGGACCAGATCCACGTTCCTCAGCAGCTGGCCAAGACCTTCCAGCGCGTAGTACTCGCACTGGATGGGGATCAGCAGCTCGTTCGCGGCCATCAGCGCGTTGACCGTCAGCAGGCCGAGCGAGGGAGGGCAGTCGATGAGGATGTAGTCGAACGTGACGGCGTCGTAGGCGGTCAGCGCGCGCTGCAGGCGGGCCTCGCGAGCGACCATGGAGACCAGCTCGATCTCCGCGCCGGCGAGGTCGATCGTGGCGGGGGCGCAGTAGAGGCCCGGCATGTCCGGGACCTCCTTCACGGCCTCCGCGAGCGGCAGGTCCTCCACGAGCACCTTGTACATGTCCGGTACGTCACCGCGGTGCTCGACAGCCAGGGCCGTCGAGGCGTTGCCCTGGGGGTCGAGGTCGACCACGAGCACCCGCTGGCCGTGCATGGAGAGCGCCGCCGCCAGGTTGACCGACGTGGTGGTCTTGCCGACGCCGCCCTTCTGGTTGGCGACGGTGAAAATCCGGGTTTTGGCAGGGCGAGGCCAGTCTCCGTCCCTGACCCCGGCGGAACCTCCGGGAGCGACGGCGGTCTTCTGGGCCGATGTTTCACGTGAAACCACTGAGCTGAGTGCCTCTCGTACCAGCGGCGAGTCGCCGGGATTAAGGGGGGTCTGGGTCACGGTCGTTTTCCTTTCAACCGGCCTGACTACGGCACCGGGAGCTGGTGCCGGCCAGCCCAGACCGGAAAGGCGTCCATGGGGCAAAACGGCGGGAACCTCGGGCCAGCCGAGACCGCTCCTCGCGCTGGCGATCGCACTCGAACGGTCGTTCACTGGCCTCGTACTCGCTTTGCTCGGTTTATCTGGTGGCCTCGCGCTTATCTGCCTCGCGAGGCACGATCCTTCCGGCGAGAGGCCTTCCGCGCTCCTTCGGGAGCTCGACCGGCGACCACCCGGATGAGAGTTGCGGGCGGCTCGACCTTACCGTGCCCGACCGATGTAAGCTCAGCGGTTTGCACCCCACTCGACCGCAATTGCGGCTCGGCGTCCGCCAGCTCCTCCGCGGCACGCTCGCCCTTCATGGCCAGCAGCTCACCCCCCTCGCGCAGGAGAGGTAACGACCATTTCAGCAGACGGTCGAGCGGTGCCACCGCGCGGGCGGAGGCGATGTCGAACTCCCGCCTGCCCGCGAACTCCTCGGCCCGGCCGCGCAGCACCTCGACGTTGTCGAGTTTCAGCGACTCCACGCACTCCTCCAGGAAGACCGTTCTGCGAAGAAGCGGCTCCAGGAGGGTGACGGTGATGTCGGGCCGTACGATCGCCAGCACCAGGCCCGGCAGGCCCGCACCGGAACCGATGTCGACCAGGCGCACATCGGCGGGCACGGCCTCGGCGATCACCGCGCAGTTGAGCAGGTGGCGGTCCCAGATGCGCGGTACCTCCCGCGGGCCGAGCAGCCCGCGCACCACCCCGGGACCGGCCAGCATCTCCGCGAAGGCCTCCGCTCTCGCCCAGGCGTCGCCGGTGAACACCTCGCGCGCGACCTCGGGCGGTTCGGGGATCTGGTCACTCACTCGACGCTCACTCTTCCCTCGGAAATATCGGGGTCAGGCCGGTCTCAAGGCTAACGGCCCGCTTCGACGCCGTCGTACAGCACGGGGGTTGACGGCGCCGTCGGAGGCCGTAGAGCGCGGAACCGCGACACCGTACGGCACGCATACGGCCACGGCTAATACGGCTATACGGCTTATAAGGCGAGATCGTGGGATGTGCGGACGGCGGCGTCAGGGCTGGGGCGCGGGCGGCGGCCGTGTGGCACGGACCGCGAGAAAGGCCGGAAGAAGGTCAAAGGAAGGTCGGGAGAAGGCCAAGGGAAGTCCGGGGGAGCCCCTGAGAAAAGCCGGTGGCCCTGAGGCGAGCCAGGGCCCCGAGGCGGCGGAGATCCTGAGAAGCCGGAGGTCCCAAGAGGCCGGAGGTCCCAAGAAAGGCATGAGAAAGGCCGCCGTCCCCGGTAACCCGGGGGCGGCGGCCTCTGTCAGCCCGTGCCGTCGCGCTGAGGCGCACTAAAGCTGAGGCGCACTAAACAGGAAGGACCACCACGAAACGACGGGGCTCCTCGCCCTCGGACTCGCTCCGCAGGCCCGCCGCGGCGACGGCGTCATGCACGATCTTCCGCTCGAACGGGGTCATCGGCTGCAGCGACTTGGGCTCGCCGTTCCGCTTGACGTCCGCCGCGATCTTGGTGCCGAGCTCGCTCAGCTCGCTCCGGCGGCGGTCGCGGTAGCCGCCGATGTCGAGCATCAGGCGCGACCGCTCGCCCGTCTGGCGGTGGACCGCGAGGCGGGTCAGCTCCTGGATGGCCTCCAGCACCTCGCCGTTGGGGCCGACCAGGTCGCCGCCCTTGATGTCGACGACCGACACCACGGCGCGATCGCCTTCGACATCCATGTCGATGTCACCGTCGATGTCGGCGATGTCGAGCAGACCCTCGACGTAGTCCGCCGCGATCTCGCCTTCCTGCTCCAGGGCGGCGAGATCGGGAGCCGCCTTCACGGGCTCCTTCTCGGCCTCGGCCTCGGTCACGTCCGGCCACTCCTTCGTGCTGTCGGGATGAGACGTCAGGATTTCTTGCTGCCGGTCCGCTTGCTGCGGGGCTGGCGGGTGGGCTGCTGCCGGATCACCTTGGCCTCCGGTACGGGCGGCGCCTCGGGCTCGGGAGTGGTCTTCTTGACCTTGCTCAGCAGGCTCGGCTTGGGCTCGGGGGTCGTGATGTTGCCCTTGGCGTCGACCACCGGGGTGGGGTTGCGGCTGTAGAACCAGTGCTGCTGGCCGAGGGTCCAGAGGTTCGTGGTGACCCAGTAGAGGATCAGGCCGAGGGGGAAGTTGAGCGAGAAGATCGCGAACAGCGGCGAGACGTACATCAGGATCTTCTGCTGCTGCGCCATCGGGTTGTCCGGCATCTGGGCGATCGAGCGGGTCACGCTCTGCCGGACGGTGAGGAAGGTCGTCAGCGAGCTGACCGCCACGAAGATCGCGAGCACGACCTTGGTGATGATCGGGTCGGCGTCCAGCTTGAGGATGTCGGCCGAGCTCGTGAAGAACGTCGCCGGGATCGGGGCGCCGAAGATGTGCGCGGCCCGCGCGCTGTCGACGAGCTCCTGCGTCATGCCGAACTTGGCGTGGCCCGCGGCCATGGCCTGCAGCACGGTGAACATCGAGATGAAGATCGGGAACTGCGCCAGGATCGGCAGGCAGCCACCCAGCGGGTTGGCTCCCTGTCCCTGGTACAGCGCCATGACCTCCTGGTTCATGCGCTGCTTGTCGTTCTTGTACCGCTTGCGGATCTCCTGGACCTTGGGCGCGAGCTCCTGCATCTTCTTCGACGAGCGCATCTGCTTGAGGAAGAGCGGGAAGATCAACAACCGCATCAGCACGGTGAGCGTGATGATGGTCAGCGCCCAGTTGAGCCCGTTGTCCTTCGGGATGAAGGTGCTGTAGCCCTGGTGAATCCAGGTGATTACTTGGGCGACGGCTGTGTACAGCCAGTTCAGCCAGGACAGCTCCACCGAGCTAGCTCCCTTGCGTTTCGTCGGACCGACCCGGGCGCGGGGGCACCGGGTCAAAGCCTCCGGGATGGAATGGGTGGCAACGCCCGATTCTCCGGATCGTCAACCAGGTGCCGCGCAGCGCGCCGTGAACGGCCACGGCTTCGAGGCCGTAGGCACTGCACGAGGGGTGGAAGCGGCAACGGGGACCCAGCAGAGGGCTCACGAAGGCCCGGTAGAACCGGATCGGAGCCATCAGGATCCTGGCAGCCGGAGAAATTCCAGCGGTCTGCTGCGCCGTCATCATCGCCCATCCATGCGAGCCCCGGGGGGCTCCAGCCGCCTGAGTAAACGATCCAGCGCGACGTCGAGTTCGGCGGCAATGCGCTCGCTTCGCGCGGACGCGGCCGGTGGATTGGCGCGTACAACCAGCAGGCTACCTCTCGGAAGCCGGTCGAGACGGTCTCGCATGAGGTGTCTCAACTGACGCTTAACCCGATTTCTGATGACCGCGCCTCCTACGGCACGGCTCACCACGAATCCCACCAGGGGGGGAGAATCCCTGTCAGAACGCATGCCGAGATGCGCGACCAGGGTGGGGCGGCCTGCTCGGCTTCCCCTTCTGATCGCGCCGGCGAACTCGTCGCCCCGGCGCATGCGGGACCCGGACGGCAGCACGAGAGATCTTGGTCACCCTGGGCAGGTACGCCCGTCGCCCGCCGGCAGCGATGCCGACGGGCGACGGGCGCTACTGCCTAGGCCCGGCGGACCGGGCACAACGGATGCGTCAGGCGGAGATCTCGGCGCGGCCCTTGCGACGGCGAGCGGCAAGGATGGCGCGGCCGGCGCGGGTGCGCATGCGGAGCCGGAAGCCGTGGGTCTTCGCACGACGGCGGTTGTTCGGCTGGAAAGTACGCTTGCTCACGAGTGGGCTCCAGGCTCAGGACGCATCCCCAGCACATGGGGACGCTCGACAGTGGCTGGCTTACCGGATGCGGGGCATGCGAAATAGCCGCCGCGTGGCAAGCCGACCGTCGTACGTTACGGGTCAGGCGTGTCCCAGGTCAAACCGGAGAGTGTTCCCGAAGCACGCGCTCACAGGTTATCCACGTTTCCACAGGCACGTTATCCACCGGCGCCTCGCCGTCCACAGGATGTGCACTCCGTCCCCCCCGTACGCCACTAGGCTGTGGACAACGTCTTGTACACAGCTGTGGACAGGGCTACTGTCGGCCCTTCCAGACCCTCTCTCCGCTGCGAGGACGCGTCGGACCGCAGGTAACGGGCTGTGCACAGCCTGTGGATTCGATGTGGATTTCGTATGGCGCCCACGAAGGGGCCAGGGGACTCCCGGCACGTGGACAACGACGAGATCCGGTGCGCCCGGCGGCCACCGTTGTGGATAAACAGATCGCGGTAGGCCAGCGGGCCGCGTCGGGAGGAGGGGAGCCGGACCATGGACGGAACGGACCTCAGCGCGGTCTGGGCGAGGGCCCTTGAGAACTCCCTGAACGAGAACGTCCCGTCCCAGCAGCGGGTCTGGCTCAACATGACCCGGCCCTTCGGCCTGATGAACGACACCGTGGTGCTCGCCGCGCCCACGGATTTCGCCAGAGATGTCCTGGAGAACAAGCTTCGTCCGCTGATCAGCCAGGCGCTCTCCCAGGAGTTCGGCCGCCCGATGCGGGTGGCGGTCATGGTCGACCCCAGCGCGGCGGGTCCCGAGTCCGCGCTCACCCCCCGTCAGGACACTTATCCCCAGGCCCAGCCGCCGGGTTATACACAGGCGGGCGGGACCCAGCAGGGTTATGCACAGCCCGCTCAGGGCCAGCACCACGGGGGTTCCGGGCTCCAGCACCCCTATCCGGGGGGTGGCCAGGCCGCGCAGCCGTCCACCGACTATCCACAGGCTCAGCCGTTCTCCTACCCCTACCAGCAGGGCGAGGAGTCGCCCCAGCCATATCTCCCCGCGGAGCCGTCGCCGCCCCCCTCTCCGGGGGAGCAGGGCGGCGGATACGGCCGCGGATACACCCCGCAGCCGTCCCCGCCTCGGCCCGAGCCCGACTCCTTCGACCGTGGCGCGCCGCCCGTGCCCGCCGCGGGCGGCGCCGGGGGCGTGCAGAACAGGTGGGACGGCCGAGGGAGCCGCACACCGGGCGAACCGGCCCGGCTGAACCCGAAGTACACCTTCGACACCTTCGTGATCGGCTCCAGCAACCGGTTCGCGCACGCGGCGGCGGTCGCGGTGGCCGAGGCGCCCGCGAAGGCGTACAACCCGCTGTTCATCTACGGTGACTCGGGCCTGGGCAAGACCCACCTGCTGCACGCGATCGGCCACTACGCGCAGAGCCTGTACGACGGCGCGCGGGTGAGATACGTGAGCTCGGAGGAGTTCACCAACGACTTCATCAACTCCATCCGCGACCACAAGGCCGACAACTTCCGGGGCCGCTACCGGGCGGTGGACATCCTGCTGGTGGACGACATCCAGTTCCTGGAGGGCAAGGAGCAGACGCAGGAGGAGTTCTTCCACACCTTCAACACGCTGCACAACTCCAACAAACAGATCGTCATCTCCAGCGACCGGGCGCCGAAACAGCTGGTCACGCTGGAGGACCGGCTGCGCAACCGGTTCGAGTGGGGGCTGATCACCGACGTCCAGCCGCCCGAGCTGGAGACCCGGATCGCGATCCTGCGCAAGAAGGCGATCCAGGAGGGCCTCGCCGCGCCGCCGGAGGTGCTGGAGTACATCGCCAGCCGCATCTCGACGAACATCCGTGAGCTGGAGGGCGCCCTGATCAGGGTGACCGCGTTCGCGAGCCTGAACCGGCAGTCGGTGGACCTGCAGCTCACCGAGGTCGTGCTCAAGGACCTGATCACCGAGGACGCGGGCTCGGAGATCACCGTCGCCACGATCATGGCGTCCACCGCCGCTTACTTCGGGCTCTCGATCGACGACCTGTGCGGCGGGTCGCGCTCGCGGGTGCTGGTGACCGCCCGGCAGATCGCCATGTATCTGTGCCGGGAGCTGACCGACATGTCGCTGCCGAAGATCGGCCAGCAGTTCGGTGGCCGCGACCACACCACGGTGATGCACGCCGACCGGAAGATCCGCTCCCTGATGGCCGAGCGGCGCTCGATCTACAACCAGGTCAACGAGCTGACGACCCGGATCAAGCAGCAGTCCCGCAATGGATGATGAGGTTTTTCACCCAGTGATGCACAGGCTGTGGAAAACCTTGTGGATCAACGGTTCGCGGGGGCCCGGGAGGCTCCGGGGCGTCCAGCCATGATCATCCGGAAACCCGCTGGTCCGAACGCTGTTCGGCGCCTGTGGACAACTCTGGGGAGAACTTGGGGACAACCTGTGGACAACTCGTGGATAACCTGGGGACGCCCTGTGGGGAGAGTTTTCCACAGGGACAAAACGACCTCCTACCCCGTGGATAACCTGGGGAAACCTCGTGGAAAACTTGGGGACAGAGGGCACCGAACCTGGGGACGGCCTGTGTGTACTCCGAGGTTCTCCCCAGCCCCAAGAGTTGTCCACAGTCTCCGCCCACAGCCCCGGTGGATGAAAAAACAGCACTTGACCTGCGGAAACAATGGCTTTCCACAGTATCCACAGCCCCTATTACGAAGGCCACTTGTATCTCTAACTAGGAAACCCAAGAGCCATAAGAGGGGTTCCGAGGGAGCGCAGGTGCGCGACAGTGAACACTTGAACCCCAGGCACCGAGCGGATGGCGCTCGACACACAGGAGGCAGATCCACGTGATGTTCCGGGTCGACCGAGACGTGCTCGCTGAGGCGGTCGCATGGACGGCGCGCAGCCTGCCGGCGCGTCCCTCCGTGCCGGTGCTGGCCGGCATGCGTCTTGAGGTCACGGAGAGCGGGCAGCTCAAGCTGTCGGGCTTCGACTACGAGGTCTCCGCCGAGGTGACCCTCGAACTGCAGACGGGCGAGGCGGGCGTGGTGCTCGTCTCGGGAAGGCTTCTGGCCGAGATCACCAGGGCGCTTCCCGCGCAGCCTGTGGATTTCGTCGTGGAGGGCGCCAAGGCGGTCGTCACCTGCGGTAGCGCCAGATTCACCCTGCTCACCATGCCGGTGGAGGACTACCCCTCCCTGCCGACCATGCCCCCCGCCGCGGGCCGGGTGGGCAGCGACGTGTTCGCCTCGGCCGTCGGCCAGGTCGCCGTGGCCGCGGGCAAGGACGACACCCTGCCGATGCTCACCGGCGTCCGCGTGGAGATCGAGGGCGACACGGTCACGCTCGCGGCGACCGACCGCTACCGCCTCGCCGTGCGGGAGCTGAAGTGGCAGCCGGGCCAGCCCGACTTCTCGGCCATCGCGATGATCCCGGGCAAGACCCTCGCCGACACGGCCAAGGCCCTGGGCGGCACCGGCGCCGAGGTGGAGATCGCGATGAGCTCCGCCGGCGGCACCGGCGAGGGCATGATCGGCTTCTCCAGCGCGGGGCGCCGCACCACCACCCGGCTGCTCGACCCCGAGTTCCCCAAGTACCGCTCGCTGCTGCCGACGGAGTTCTCCGCCCGCGCGGAGCTGCCGACGTCCGCCTTCGTCGAGGCCGTCAAGCGCGTGGCCCTGGTCGCCGAGCGCAACACGCCCGTACGGCTCGCCTTCCGCGGCGACGAGGTCGTCCTGGAGGCGGGCAGCGGCGACGAGGCGCAGGCGGTCGAGGTGCTCCCCGTCGACTTCGAGGGCGACGACATCAACATCGCCTTCAACCACCAGTTCCTGCTGGAGGGGCTCGGCGCGATCGACTCCGACGTGGCCCGACTGCAGATGACCACGTCCACCAAGCCCGCCATCCTCACCGGAGGCAAGCCGGCGGACGACGGCGGTGTCCCCGACTACCGCTACCTGATCATGCCCATCCGCCTGTCCAGCTGATGGCGGCCCCGCGACGGCCCGGCGCGGCGGATCCCCCGGTGGACCCCGCGACGGGCCCCGTGGCGGCTCTCGGGAACGATCCCGCGACGGCTCTCGGGAACGATCCCGCGCCGACGACGGCGACGTACGAGGGCGCGGGAGCGCGCGGCGGGGCCGGAGGGGGAGCGACGTGGCTCAAGGCGTGCCTGAACGGTGCCAGGAGACCCGGCGACCACCCGGCCCTCCCCCTGACCCCCCTGGAGCTCGCTGAAGCGGCCCGTGAGGCTCGTGGGGCGGGTGCGGACGCCGTTCACATGCATCCGCGTGACGAGGCGGGCAGCGAGTCGCTCAGCGCCGCCCACATCGGGGCGGCCGTGCGCGCCGTGCGCGAGGCGTGCCCCGGCCTCCCCGTCGGGGTGAGCACGGGGCTGTGGATAACCGGCGGGGATGTGGACGCGCGGCGCGACGCCGTCCGAGGCTGGGCCGCGCTCGCCCCCGGCGACCTGCCGGACTTCGCGTCGGCGAACCTCTCCGAGCCCGGTTTCGAGGCCCTGTGGCATGATCTGCGACGGCTCGGGGTGGACGTGGAGGCCGGGGTCTGGTCGGTGGACGACGCCGACGCGCTCGCCGCGACCGGCCTCCGGTGCGTGCGGGTGCTCGTCGAGATCATCGGCGGTCCCACGGGCACCGCCGTCTCCCGGGCGCGCGCCGTCCTGGGCCGCCTCGCCGACCTCGGCGTCCCCGGCCCGAGACTGCTGCACGGCGAAGGGGAGCCGACGTGGATTCTCCTGGACGAGGCGGGGCAGGCTGGACTGGCCACGCGCATCGGCCTGGAGGACGTCCTCCACAGCCCTGTGGGTAACCCTGTCGGCGGGAACGCCGAGCTGGTAAGGCTCGCGCGGGCACGCCTGGCGTAGGTGAATGATGAAACCCTGAAGGGGGTGCTCGTATGCAGATCGGCATGGTCGGGCTGGGCAAGATGGGCGGCAACATGGCCGAGCGGCTGCGCCGCGGAGGCCACGACGTCGTCGGTTACGACCGCGATCCCGAGGTCAGTGACGTCCCCAGCCTTGAAGAGCTCGTGGAGCGGCTCCAGGCGCCGCGCACCGTGTGGGTCATGGTGCCCTCCGGCGACCCGACCCGGGCGACGGTCAAGGCGCTCGGCGACCTGCTGTCGCCCGGCGACATCCTCGTCGACGGCGGCAACTCGCACTATGTCGACGACCAGAAGCACGGCGCCGAGCTCGCCGCCAAGGGCATCGGCTTCGTCGACTGCGGCGTGAGCGGCGGCGTCTGGGGGCTGCAGAACGGCTACGCGCTCATGGTCGGCGGCGAGGAGGCCAACGTCGAGCGGGTGATGCCGATCTTCGAGACCCTCAAGCCCGAGGGGGAGGACGGTTTCGTCCACGCCGGCACGGTCGGCGCCGGCCACTTCGCCAAGATGGTCCACAACGGCATCGAGTACGGCATGATGCAGGCCTTCGCCGAGGGCTGGGAGCTGCTTGAGGCCTCCGACATCGTGACCGACGTGGCCGGCTCCTTCAAGAGCTGGCGGCAGGGCACGGTCATCCGCTCCTGGCTGCTCGACCTGATGGTCCGCGCGCTCGACGAGGACCCGTCCCTGGCGGAGCTGGAGGGCTACGCGCAGGACTCGGGCGAGGGCCGCTGGGCGGTGCAGGCCGCCGTCGAGCACGCGGTCCCGCTGCCGGTCATCACCGCCGCCCTGTACGCCAGGTTCGCCTCCCGCCAGGACGACTCGCCGGCGATGAAGGTCGTCGCGGCCCTGCGCAACCAGTTCGGCGGCCACGCGGTCACCTCCAAGGCGGGCTCGGCCGAGAAGGGCGCCGACTCCCCCGGCGCCGACGTCACGCCCCCGGTCGAGGCGGCCGGATAGCCCGCCGTCCCCCTGCGGCTCGCGCCATGCCTTTTCCGCCGGGCGCGAGCCGTACGGACGTGGGAGGCCCCGGTGACGGACGGGGCCGACTAATCTTCCTGGGGTGCATGTCGCCCATCTCTCCCTGACCGACTTCCGGTCCTACGAAACCGTCGACCTCGGCATGGAGCCGGGGGTCACGGCCTTCGTGGGGCCCAACGGCATGGGGAAGACCAACCTGGTCGAGGCGCTGGGTTACGTGGCGACGCAGGCCAGTCACCGGGTCGCCACCGACGGGCCGCTGGTCCGGCAGGGCGCGGCGCGGGCGATCGTCCGCTCGTCGGTGGTGCGCGACGACCGGCGCGCGCTGATCGAGCTGGAGATCAACCCGGGCAGGGCCAACCGGGCCAGGCTGAACCGTTCCCCCGTCTCCCGTCCTCGCGACGTCGTCGGCCTGCTGCGCACGGTCCTGTTCGCCCCCGAGGACCTCGCCATGGTCAAGGGCGACCCCTCCGAGCGGCGCCGGTTCCTCGACGACCTCCTGGTGGCCAGGACGCCCAGGTTCGCGGGGGTGCGCGCCGACTACGACCGGGTGCTCAAGCAGCGCGGCGCCCTGCTGCGCACCGCCGCGCAGGCCCGGCGGGGCCGGGGCAGGAGCGCGCGGCGGGCCGAGAGCGACGCGGCGTTCGCCGAGGCGGGGGCGGGAGACCCGCTGACCACCCTGGAGGTCTGGGACGCCCACCTGGCCACGCACGGCGCCGAGCTGCTCGCGGCCAGGCTGGAGCTGGTCGAGACGCTGCGCCCGCTGGTCGCCGCCTCGTACGCCTCCCTCGCGCCCGACTCCGCCCCCGCGGCGCTGGAGTACCGCGGCACCCTGCACGCGGACGCCGGGACCGACCGCGCCGAGCTGGCGGAGCGGCTGCGGGCCGGCCTGCTGGAGGTCCGCGCCTCCGAGCTCGAACGCGGCGTCACCCTCGTCGGCCCGCACCGCGACGACCTGTTCCTCGGCCTGGGCGAGCTGCCGGCACGCGGCTACGCCAGTCACGGCGAGTCGTGGTCGTTCGCGCTGGCGCTCAGGCTGGCCGCCTACGACCTGCTCAGGGCCGACGGCGGCGACCCGGTCCTGATCCTGGACGACGTCTTCGCCGAGCTGGACAACAGGCGCAGGCGCCGCCTGGCCGAGATGGTCGCCCCCGCGGAGCAGGTGCTGATCACCGCCGCTGTTCCCGACGACGTGCCGGTGGAGCTGGCCGGGGGCCGCTTCGACGTGACCGAGGGAGGCGTGGCCCGTGTCCGATGACGGTGGCGAGGGCGTGAGCGGCCCGGTGCCCGTACCACGGGTTTCGGAGCCGGGGCGGCGCGGCCGGGGCGGCGCGGCCGACCCCGGGGCGGGCGACACGGGTGGCACAGGCGGTACGGACGCGGGCGGAGGGGCCGCCGGTTCGGCGGGGAGTGCCGCCGCCAAGGGGGCCGCGATGGCCAGGGAGAAGCTGGCCCAGGCCAAGTCGGACGCCGCCAGGCGCGGTCAGCTTCCCCGCCGGGAGCCGAGGCGCAGGGCGGCGGGGCCGCGCAGGGACTCCGGTGATCCCCAGCTCTTCGGCAGGGCCATCGCCGACCTGCTGTCCGACCGGGGCTGGGAGCAGCCCGCCGCGATCGGCGGGGTTTTCGGTCGCTGGCACGAGATCGTCGGCGCCGACATGGCGGCCCACACCAAGCCGGAGACCTTCGCCGAGGGGGAGGTCGTGGTGGTCGCCGACTCCACCGCCTGGGCCACCCAGGTCCGTCTGCTGGCGAGGACGCTCGTCAGGAGGTTGAATGAGGAGCTCGGGGACGGAACGGTGCAAAAGGTAAAAGTTCGCGGGCCGCAGAACGGCCCCCGTTCCAGCGGCGGCCTGCGGGTCACCGGGAGCCGTGGACCGGGCGACACGTACGGCTGATCCGGGCCTGAAAAACGGATCAGCGGCTCCCCTGGCGCGACGAACCCCCTCCGCGTAGGGGGATGTTCAAGGCGATGATCGTCGCGCGACAGGCCATTCCAGAGGCCGTCAATGCCACATGATGTGCTCTGAGCCGCTAGAATGAAATCGAATTCCGGACACGTCCGTTTGCGTGTCACCCCCCGGCGCGCATGCCGGCTTCCCTGGGTGAACGCATCGGGGCATTCACGACGGTGACGGGCACGGCGGGGCTACATGTTGTCTCCCTGCCGCGTGTCCGCGGCAGGAGGATTTCGCACTTGTCCTACGACGCTAGCTCAATCACCGTTCTCGAAGGGCTCGAGGCGGTCCGTAAGCGCCCCGGCATGTACATCGGCTCCACCGGCGAGCGCGGTCTGCACCACCTCGTCTACGAGGTCGTCGACAACTCCGTCGACGAGGCCCTGGCCGGACACGCCGATCGGATCGAGGTCACCCTGCTCGCCGACAACGGCGTGCGGGTCGTCGACAACGGCCGTGGCATCCCCGTGGGGAACGTCCCCGGCGAGAACCGTCCCGCGGTCGAGGTCGTCCTGACCGTGCTGCACGCGGGAGGCAAGTTCGACGACAAGTCGTACGCGGTCTCCGGCGGTCTGCACGGCGTGGGCGTCTCCGTCGTCAACGCGCTGTCCAGCAAGCTCGACGTGGAGATCCGCACCGACGGCCACCGCTGGCGCCAGAGTTATGTCGAGACCAGGCCCACCGCCCCCCTGGCCAAGGGGGAGAAGACCGACGAGACCGGCACCTCGATCACCTTCTGGGCCGACGAGACCATCTTCGAGACCACGACCTGGCACTTCGAGACCCTCGCGCGCCGCTTCCAGGAGATGGCCTTCCTCAACAAGGGCCTGACGATCTCGATCAGGGACGAGCGCCCCGACTTCGTCGACGGCGAGGAGGGGGAGCCCAAGGAGGTCACCTACCACTACGAGGGCGGTCTGTCCGACTTCGTCAAGCACCTCAACTCCAAGAAGGAAGCCGCGCACGTCTCGGTGATCGACTTCGAGGAGCAGGGCGAGGGCATCGCCGTCGAGATCGCGATGCAGTGGAACAACTCCTACAGCGAGTCTGTCTACACCTTCGCCAACACGATCAACACCGCCGAGGGCGGCACCCACGAGGAGGGCTTTCGCGCGGCGCTGACGTCCATCGTCAACCGCTACGCGCGCGAGCAGAAGTTCCTCAAGGAGGGCAAGGACGACAACCTCGCCGGAGAGGACATCCGCGAGGGTCTCACCGCGATCATCTCGGTGAAGCTGGCCGACCCGCAGTTCGAGGGCCAGACCAAGACCAAACTGGGCAACACCGAGGCCAAGTCGTTCGTCCAGAAGGCCTGCAACGACCACCTGCGCGACTGGTTCGAGCGCAACCCCGGCGAGGCCAAGGACATCATCACGAAGTCCCTGCAGGCCTCCCGGGCCCGCCTCGCGGCCCGCCAGGCCCGCGACCTGACCCGGCGCAAGTCACTGCTGGAGTCGGGCTCGGGACTGCCGGGCAAGCTGGCCGACTGCCAGTGGAGCGACCCGGAGAAGTGCGAGCTGTACATCGTCGAGGGTGACTCGGCGGGCGGCTCCGCCAAGGGCGGCCGCGACTCCAAGTTCCAGGCGATCCTCCCGATCCGCGGCAAGATCCTCAACGTCGAGAAGGCCCGGATCGACAAGGTCCTGCAGAACAACGAGGTCCAGGCGCTGATCACCGCCATGGGCACGGGCGTGCACGACGAGTTCGACATCGCCAAGCTCCGCTACCACAAGCTCATCCTGATGGCGGACGCCGACGTCGACGGCCAGCACATCACGACGCTGCTGCTGACCCTGCTGTTCCGCTTCATGCGGCCCCTGATCGAGGCCGGGCACGTCTACCTCTCCCAGCCGCCCCTCTACAAGATCAAGTGGGACCGGAAGGGCGAGGACGCCTCCTACGCCTACTCCGACCGCGAGCGCGACGCGGTCATCCAGGCCGGCATCGAGGCGGGCAAGCCCGACCCCCGGCCGCGCGACAACGTGCAGCGCTTCAAGGGTCTGGGCGAGATGAACGCCGCCCAGCTCTGGGACACGACCATGAACCCCGACACCCGCCTTCTCCTCCAGGTCACCCTTGACGACGCGGCCCAGGCCGACGAGCTGTTCAGCGTGCTCATGGGTGAGGACGTCGAGGCCCGCCGTTCCTTCATCATTAGGAACGCCCGGGATGTCCGTTTCCTCGACGTATAGCGGTAGCCGTACCAGAAAAGGATCCTGACCTGTGACGGAAGTCAACACCCCGCCCGGCCCTCCGATCGACCGCGTCGAGCCGGTCGACATCCAGTCCGAGATGCAGCGCAGCTACATGGACTACGCGATGTCGGTCATCGTCTCGCGCGCGCTGCCGGACGTCCGTGACGGCCTCAAACCGGTGCACCGCCGCGTGCTGTACGCCATGTACGACGGCGGCTACCGGCCCGACCGGGGCTACTTCAAGTGCTCCCGCGTCGTCGGTGACGTCATGGGCTCCTACCACCCGCACGGCGACGCGTCGATCTACGCGACCGTGGTGCGGATGGCCCAGCCCTGGTCACTGCGCTACACGCTGGTCGACGGGCAGGGTAACTTCGGCTCGCCGGGCAACGACCCGCCGGCGGCGATGCGCTACACCGAGTGCAAGCTCGCGCCCATCGCGATGGAGATGCTGCGCGACATCGACAAGGACACCGTCGATCTCGTCCCCAACTACGACGGGCGCTCCCAGGAGCCGCTGGTCCTGCCCTCGCGTTTCCCCAACCTGCTGGTCAACGGGGCGGCGGGCATCGCGGTCGGCATGGCCACCAACATCCCGCCGCACAACCTGCGGGAGGTGGCCGGAGGCATCGTCTGGGCCCTGCAGAACCCCGAGGCCGACGACGAGGAGCTCCTCGAAGCGCTGATCGCCCGGGTCAAGGGGCCCGACTTCCCCACCGGCGCGCTGATCGTCGGCCGCCGAGGCATCGACGACGCCTACCGCACCGGCCGAGGCTCGATCACCATGCGGGCGATCGTCGAGGTCGAGGAGGACGCCAAGGGCCGTCAGTGCCTGGTCGCCACCGAGCTTCCGTACCAGGTCAACCCGGACAACCTCGCGCTGACCATCGCCGAGGCGGTGAAGGACGGCCGGATCAGCGGCATCGCCGACGTCCGCGACGAGAGCTCCTCGCGCGTCGGCCAGCGCCTGGTGATCGTGCTCAAGCGCGACGCGGTCGCCAAGGTCGTGCTGAACAACCTCTTCAAGCACACCCAGCTGCAGACCACCTTCGGCGCCAACATGCTCGCCCTGGTCGACGGCGTGCCGCGTACGCTCAGGCTCGACCAGTTCGTCCGCCACTACGTGGCGCACCAGATCGAGGTCGTGGTCCGCAGGACCCGATACCTGCTGCGCAAGGCCGAGGAGCGGGCGCACATCCTGCGCGCGCTGCTCAAGGCCCTGGAGCGGATGGACGAGGTCATCGCCCTGATCCGGCAGTCGCCCTCGGCGTCCGCGGCGCAGGGCGGCCTGATGACGCTGCTGGAGATCGACGAGATCCAGGCGCAGGCCATCCTCGACATGCAGCTGCGCAAGCTGGCCGCCCTGGAGCGCCAGCAGATCACCGACGAGTACGACGCGCTGATGACGCAGATCACCGAGTACCAGGCGATCCTCGCCTCGCCCGAGCGGCAGCGCACGATCGTCCAGGACGAGCTCACCGAGCTCACCGGTCGGTACGGCGACGACCGCAAGACCGAGATCGTCGCCTACGAGGGCGACATGTCGATCGAGGACCTCCTCGCCGAGGAGGACATGGTCGTCACGATCACCCGCGGTGGCTACGCCAAGCGAACCAACACAGATCTTTACCGGGCGCAGAAGCGCGGCGGCAAGGGCGTGCGGGGCGCGCAGCTGCGCCAGGACGACATCGTCGACCACTTCTTCGTCACCACGACCCACCACTGGCTGTTGTTCTTCACGAACAAGGGCCGCGTCTACCGGGTCAAGGCGTACGAGCTGCCCGACTCCGGCCGCGACGCGCGCGGGCAGCACCTGGCGAACCTGCTGGCCATGCAGCCGGACGAGGTCGTCATGGAGGTTCTTGACCTGCGTGACTACGAGGTCGCCCCGTACCTCGTGCTCGCCACCCGCAGCGGCCTGGTGAAGAAGACGCGCCTTTCCGAGTACGACTCGCCGCGTACGGGTGGTCTCATCGCGATCAATTTGCGCGAAGATGATGAGGTGATCGCTGCCAGGCTGGTTTCGGAGGACGACGACCTCCTCCTCGTCTCGCGCGGGGCCCAGTCCATCCGCTTCACGGCCTCCGACGAGGCCATGCGCCCGATGGGCAGGGCGACCAGCGGCGTGATCGGCATGCGCTTCCTCGACGGGGACGAGCTCCTGGCGATGAACCGGATCGCCGACGGCGACAACGTGCTCATCGCGACCGAGGGCGGATACGCCAAACGCACCCCTGTGGATCAGTACCCTCTCCAGGGAAGGGGCGGAAAGGGAGTCCTGACCGCCAAGATCGTTAGCGCGCGTGGCAAGCTGGTTGGCGCGGTCATGGTCAGGCCCGAGGACGAGGTTTTCGCGATCACGTCCGCCGGAGGGGTTATCCGGACGAGTGCCGGGGAGATCAAGCAGTCTGGCCGCCAGACGATGGGGGTTCGGCTGATGAATCTGGCGGAAGGGGACAGCGTCGTGGCGCTGGCCCGTAACGCGGAGGCGCTGGAAACCGTAGAAAGCGCCGAGGTGCAGGTGGAGACCGATGAGAACAGGGAAGGGGAGAATCCGTGAGTGCTCAGGGCAAACCGGGATCGCGCCCCGCCTCCTCATCGACACGCGATCAGGCGACGGAGAAGATGGACAAGACCGCTGGAACGAAGGACGTCGAGGCGGCCTCGTCACCGGTTAACGGTAGCGCGCCCGCGCCGGAGACCGATGAATCGGTATCCGACGATCGCAAGGGCAGGAAAAAAGTGACGACGACAGAGGGCGGCAAGCAGGCCGACACCACGGTGCGGATCCGTCCAAGCGGATCTCCACCCTCCTCCGCGCCACCACCCCCGCTGCAGTCGCCCGCACCGCCCCCGCAGCCCTCGCCCCCGTCCGGGGGGCCGGGCCGTCCCCCGGCAGGGCAGCAGAACAACCGGGCCCCGTGGTCGCCCGGCAGCCTGTCGTCGCCCCAGGCCCCGTCGGACGCGGCCGACAGGAAGGCCAAGGACGTCGGTGGCTCCAGGTCGCCCCGCAAGGCGCACCTGGTGCTGCGCAGGGTCGAGCCGTGGTCGGCGATGAAGTTCAGCTTCGTCGTGTCACTGGTCTGCTTCGTGGTGCTGTTCATCGCGGTCGCGGTGCTCTACATGGTGCTGTCCGGCCTCGGGGTGTTCGAGAACATCATCCAGACGGTCACCCAGCTGACGACGGCCGACGGCAAGGCCACCAGCGGCGTCGACATCGCCTCCTGGTTCGAGCCGGTCCGCATCCTGGGCTACACCGCCCTGATCGGCGCGGTGAACGTCGTGCTGATCACCGCCCTCTCCACCCTCGGCGCCGTGATCTACAACGTCGCCTCCGACCTGGTCGGCGGCGTGGAGGTCACCTTCAGCGAGGCCGAGTAGCCGATCCGTCGCATGTCCTCGCCCTTTCGGGGGCGAGGACATGGCGCGAGCAGGTACCGAAACAGGGTAAGCTTTTCCCTGTTCGAGCGAACGGGTTCGCCTCCTCCACATGGGTGCGAGACCGTTCGCCCGTGTGATGAGGGGCTATAGCTCAGACGGTTAGAGCGCTTCCCTGATAAGGAAGAGGTCCCAGGTTCAAGTCCTGGTAGCCCCACCCAGCTCAGAGGCCATTTCCCGGCAGGGAAGTGGCCTTTTTCGATCTTCCGGGTGACTAAGTGAGTGACTACGCCTCCATGGTCTCACCGGGAAAGATCAGGTTCATTGCCTCAGCCCCTTCGAGCAGTACCGGCCGGAGTTGCTTCCGGTAGACCTTCTCCGTCACCACGGTCCCCTTGTGGCCGACCAGGCGGGAGATGTTCTCCAGGGCCATGCCGGAGTCGGAGAGCAGCGAGACGAAGCTGTGCCGCATCTCTCGGGGCGTCCACTCGTCAGGGTCCAGGTCGGTCCTCTTGAGGATCACCCGGAAGGCCCGGCGGACGTTGGCCGCGTCCAGTTCGGTGCCGTGCTTGCTCGCGAAGACGAGATCGTTCTCCTGCCACAGGTCCCCCGCCTTCTCCTGTGCGAGTGCCTGCCGCTCACGATGCCCACACAGCGCGTCCACGCACAGCCTGGGGAGAGCGAGCGTCCGCCGGGACTTCTCGGTCTTGGTGTCTCCCCCGACCCGCACCGAGCGCCACACCATGATTGACGGAGGCACCGGAGGATCAGCGTTCGGCTGGCCGTCCAGGTCCACATGCGCCCAGGTGAGCGCCCGTAACTCCTCAGTTCTGGCGCCGATGAGGAGCGACACCACGACGTAGGCGTACAGGATCGCCCCCTCGGCGGCCTTGAGTATCGACGCCGCCTGGTCGAGCGTCAGCGACTTCGAGGGACGGCCCTCCTGCCCTTTGGGGATCTCGCACAGCATCACCACGTTGCGCTTGACCTTGTCGCGCGCCTGGGCGCGGGCGATGGAACGCTTGAGAACCGAGTGGATCTTACGCAGGGTCTCCGTGCTCAGGATCTTCGCCTTGGCAGCCAGCCACCGGTCCACGTCGTCGGCGGACAGCTCCCGCAGTTTGCGAGCACCCAACGCGGGGATCACATGCTGCTCCGCCAGGATGCGGCGGTTCGTGATCGTGGAGGCTTCCCGCCCGTTGAGACCGAACTCCAGCCAGTCGCGTACGGCGTCGCCCACGGTGTAGTTGTGCGCAGCCGTGGTCAGGCCGTCGTCGTAGTCGCGGATGATCTCTTTGAGCATGGCCTTGGCTTCGGTCTTGGTCTTGCCGCTGGCCTTCTTGACGATGCGCTTTCCGGCCGGGGTGTAGCCGACGGTGACTGAGGCGATCCAGCGTTCGCGGGTCTCGTCCCAGTGCAGGCCGCCGTCTCCCCGGCTGCGTCGTGTGGTCATGATGCCCTCGCTTCCTGTCCGAGAAGGGCCATGGGGTCGGGGATTGGCTCAAAGTTTCTTTACTGGTTCAAGTCGACCCGCCTACGGCGTGCCGCGCGCTGGCCGGTCGCGGGCCGCGCTGCGGCTCTTCGGCCGGTCGCGGCCCGCACCGCCAGCGCAGATGCTGGAGTCCTCCCGTTCTGCGCCTACTCTCATCAATTTTCGCTAAAGTGCCAAGCACTGATCCATGGTGCGAAGGACCGATATGTCCCTTACGTCAAGCCTTGCCGCCCTGCAGGGTCGCGATGACCTCATGGCCTATGGCGCAGATAAAGGGCTAATGCTGTTTGCCCTTCAGCTTCAGTTTGGAATTCAAGACATCGACTCCGTCGCCGCAGTGGCTTTGACGGATGGGTCCAATGATAAGAAGTGTGACTTAGTATATGTTGACCGCGATAGCGGCATCATTGTCCTTGCGCAGGGTTATTGTGCGCAGGATTTGAGTAAGAAAGAGGCGCCGGCTAATAAGGCAAGTGATCTCAACACGGCGGCGACCTGGCTTCTCACTGGAGATACCGAAAAACTTCCTGAAGTACTCCAGTCAGCCGCCCTGGAGGTTCGGGATGCGCTTGCGCAAGATCAAATCACGAATTTTTATATTTGGTATAACCACAACTTGCCCGAGTCGGATAACGTAAAATCCGAACTCGATCAAGTTGTGGCAACAACCTCGGGGATTCTTAAAACGAACTTTTCACGGGCATCCGTTACTTCGATCGTGGCACAGGAGATCGGGCGCTCTCGGCTTGAAGAGCTTTACCGGCGTGCGCAAGCCCCCATTATCGTCTCGCAGGAATTCACGCTGAAAGTTCCCGGTGGATTTGAAATCGGCGGAGATAAATGGAAGGCGTATTGTACATCAGTTTCAGGAAGATGGCTGCGCGACCTCTGGCAGGATCATCAACTGGATTTGATGTCTCCTAATGTTCGTGGATACCTGGGTATTGTGCGTAGTGAGCGCAATATCAACTATGGAATCAAGACCACAGCACGCGAAAACCCTGCACGTTTTTGGATCTACAATAACGGTTTGACGATCCTGACGAACAAATATGTTGTTCGTCAGGACGGGGCTGATCTATACCTCGACATCAGTGGGGTTGGCGTTATCAACGGTGGTCAGACGACCGGTTCGCTGGGAACGCTCAATGGAAGTGATACTGAAAACCTCGATGAAGTTCAGGTTATGGCCCGATTTGTTTCCTGCAGCGACCCGGGGGTTCTTGGGGAAATTGTTAAATACAACAATACGCAGAATAAAGTAGAGGCTACCGACTTCCGTAGCAAGGACCCGGTCCAAGAGCGGCTGCGTACTGAATTCGCCGATATTCCCGAAGCGGACTACCGTGGCGGTCGGCGGGGCGGGATTCGTGACGCAATTGAGCGTTCAAAAAATCTGCTTCCGGACAACACTGTCGCTCAGGCGCTGGCGGCGTTTCACGGCAAACCGAACATTGCCTACAACGAGACTCGTAGAATCTGGGAAGAGGACGCGGTCTATGCAAGCATCTTCTCCGAGAAGACGACCGCTGGTCATGTAGTTTTCGCTTTTTCGCTCCAGCGAGCAATTGAGGAGATCAAACGTGATCTTTCTCGGATGGATGACTCTGAGAGAACAGCTCCCCAGCGACGCCAGCTTACGTTTCTTCGCAAGCGTGGGTCGATCTCGCTGTTGGTGACAGCCATTGCTGAAAGTATGGAAAGCATCACCGGGAATGTGATAGCCGATCGGTGGTCGCTTGCATTCCGTGATAACTGCTCTCCGAAAATAGCTGCCGAACGATGGAATGGGCCGATTCTGGCGCTGCTGCCTTTCGTTAATCAGCTTTCCGGTGCTGCAGACAACGACCTTAAGAGTAACGATCGAGTCCGTGAAGCTGTTGAGCGTTTTCAGTCAATGGCTGAAGCGACGGTTGAGGCAAACTCTCAAATCTATGGCGAATTCGCGAGTCATCTAAGCTGACTCGCTGTCAGTCGCGCGAAAGAATTAAGAGTGTAGAACTTCCGCCATTGATTCATTCATGTCTGAGGTAGGTGTCTCCCCCGCCCCCGCTACCGGAGTGTTCGTGTCCCTCGGTCGGCGTCAACTCCGTCTGTACCTGTTGGGTGAGAGTTGCTGTGCACGTCGGGGCGGACGGACACGCGAAGACGGAGTTGACCCCTCGGTCGGGACACACAATCTGGCAGCCATCGGGGGCGGGGGAGGAATGGGCCAGGAGCCGTGCATGGTGATCTCTGGCAGGCGTGACGACGCGGTCCCTCCAGATCCACGCCGTCACGCCGGTCTAGCGGGCGTGCCCGGACAGCAGCGCCATCCAGGTCGCCCGAGTCGTGGCGATCGACCAGCAGTGGCTCTCTTCCACCCGGTGGCCGCCGTCGAGTTGGAGGGTGCGCCGGATGAAGCCTTGTCCACCGCCTTGGAGCAGCTCGTACACCGTGGCCCGGCATCCGCATGTCCATGCCACTGGCCGTGCCCGTTCCAACACCTGGTCGGGCTTGTGCCAGTCGAGCCTGGTGTGATCACGCTGTGCCATGCCCAGGTGCGGGCTCACGCACGTCTCAACCGACATCACAACGGCGCTGCCTGCGTCGCTGCTGTCGGAGCGGGTGCGGAGCGCGTTGTGCGCAGGTCGGTGTAGCGGGCGGCGATCCGGTGCGCGGCCGTGGCCGGGTTGCCCGCTGTATGGGCCGCATACTTCCTGCGGCCCGTCCGCATGGAGTACTCCCCGTTCCACCACATGAAGCGAAAACCGTCGGACCAGACGAGCAGGTCCACCCACACACTCAGCAAGGTCACGCCGTGCCCCTGGTGGACATCGGCGGTTATCCCGAGATCATCGAGAGCGGTGCGGAGTTGTTCGGCCGCGTGAGAGGAACGGGCGGCTTTTGTGATCACTGTGTCGTGGGTCATCGCTTCTCCGGGAGGTCTCGGATAGTCGTGACGGGGCGGGTCAAACAGGTGGCCGCAACTCGTGTCCGCCCTGCGATAGCGGGACGTTTGTTGAGGCTTGATACGTCCCTAAGCATGCTGACCAGCGCCGGGACGGGAAACTTCGTTTGAGGACGGCGACGGGACGTCTTGGGAGGCGTATAAACGTCCCATGGCACCCAACGAGCGCTTACGGTCCGCGCTGCTCAGTGCGGGCATCAGCGTCCGGCAACTGGCCGAGGCGGTGGGAGTCGATCCCAAGACCGCCGAACGCTGGGTCAACACCGGCCGCACACCACACCCAGGGATCGCCCACCGAGCCGCGACCGTGCTCCAGGAAGACCTCGCCAACCTGTGGCCCGCGATCGAGCAGGGGCGGCGACGCCATCAAGGGAGCGGTGAACTGATCGCTGCCTACCCCACCCGCGCCTCTGCGCCCCTGGACATGTGGCGGACCCTGTTTGAGCGCGCCGAGCAGCACATCGGCGTCCTGGTCTACGCCGCGAACTTCCTGCACGAGTCATGGCCGAACCTCAAGGAGGTTCTCACGTCGAAGGCGCGGGAGGGATGCCGCGTGCGCATCCTGCTCGGTGACGCCGACTCGCCCGTCATCCGGGGCCGGGGTGCCGAAGAGCGGTTCGGGCATGGCATCGAGTCACGGTGCCGGGTGGCGCTCATGCACTACCGCCCCCTGGCGGAGTCGTCGAACGTCGAGCTGCGCGTGCATGACACCACGCTCTACAACTCCCTGTTCCTGGGGGACAACCACATGATCGTCAACGCGCACGTCTTCGGCATGAACGCTTATGGCGCTCCGGTTTACCACCTGCGCCGCATGCGTGAGGAAGGGTTGTTCGACACCTACGCCACCAGCTTCGAGGCAGTGTGGGAACAAGCCCGGCTTCCAGGGAAGGAGGCGTAGATGGCCCGTACCGAGTACTACGACGACCCCGACGCTCCCGAGCCGAACAGCCTGGTCGTGGGGGTGTCCGCCGTGGTCGTCGATGACGAGGGGCGCATCCTTATGCAGCGACGTACCGACAACGGGCTGTGGGCGCTGCCCGGCGGCGGGATGGATCTCACCGAGTCGGTGCCGCAGGCGGCCGTACGGGAGGTGAGAGAGGAGACCGGCTACGACGTCGAGGTGACCGGGATGGTCGGCCTCTACACCGACGCCCGGCACATCATCGCCTACACCGACGGGGAGGTCCGCAGACAGTTCAACGTCTGCCTGACCGCCCGCGTCGTCGGCGGAGCGCTCGCGGTCAGCGACGAATCCACCGACGTCCGCTGGGTCAGTCGTGAAGAGATCGACACATTGTCGATGCACCACACCCAGCGACTCCGGATCGGGCACTTTCTCGCCGGGACGACCGCGCCGTACATCGGCTGAACCGGCACGTTCCTGAGTGACCAACTGAGTGACAACGGCCACGTACAGCCCCGGACATCGGTGGATCACCATGGACCGTATGTGCAGGTGGGAGCGGGTGTAGCCCATGGTCCCGCCCCCTCCCGCCTTGCCTGATAAGGAAGAGGTCCCAGGTTCAAGTCCTGGTAGCCCCACTTTGGAGACAGGAGACCCATGGTCGCGGCTTTGCCGCTTCCATAGGTCTCCTTCGTCGTTCACACGGGGGGACGCCCCCCCGAACCCCCCGGTGTGGGGTGGCCCCCACGCCCCCGAGCTTCGCGCATGGTCATCAAGACGCCGCCGAGTTCGAAGATCCAACGGTTCAGGTCGGCTCCGGGGACAGGCACGTCCCGGTCTGGCGCACCTGGGGCGGGGGGAGAAATGGGCCAGAAGCCTGCATGGTGGCTCCTGGGAGGCGTGACGGCGCGGTCCCTCCAGATCCGCGCCGCCACGCCGGTCTAGCGGGCGTGCCCGGACAGCAGTGCCGTCCAGGTCGCCCGAGCCTCAGTGATCGACCAGCGGTGGCTCTCGTCCACCTGGTGGCCGCCGTCGAGTTGCGTGGTGCGCCGGATGAACGCCCGCCCGCCGCCCTCGCACAGCTCATAGACCGTCGCCCGGCACACGCAGGTCCACGCCACCGGCCGCACTCGCTCCAAGACCTGGTCGGGTGTGTGCCAGTCGAGCCGGACATGATCGCGTTGTGCCATGCCCAGGTGCGGGCTCACGCAGGTCTCCAACACCATCACATCGGTGCCACCTCTGCTCTCAGCGCTCTCAGCGGAGGCGCGGGGTGCGTCGTGCGGAGATCGGCGTAGCGGGCGGCGATCCGGAGAGCCGCCGCTGCCGGATTCTCCGCCGGGTGTGCCGCGTATTTCCTGCGGCCCGTCCGCGCGGAGCGCTCGCCGTTCCACCACATGAAGCGGACGCCGTCGGACCAGACGAGCAGATCCACCCACACACTTAGCAAGGCCGCGCCGTGCCCATGGTGGAGGTCGGAGGTGATGCCCAGGCTCTCAAGCTCCGCGTGAAGTCGTTGCATCGAGCGCAGAGCCGGATCCTCAGTCGTCGAAACCCGTGAAGTAATCATCACGTTCAGCTAAGCCGCCGCGCTCCTGCAGGGCACGATGGCAATGGGAGACAGCCAGGGATACGGCCGTAGCCGCGAATATCCGGAGGTGAACGATGGGCACCCCAGGAACACCCCCCGAGTGGGCCGTACGGCTGCGCGAGGAGCGCAAGGCCAAGGTCGGCACCGTGGCCGACATGGCACGTCGGCTCAAGGAGGTCGCCGGAGAACAGCGCGGCAAGCTGCCCGGCGTCGACGACCTCACCCGGACGATCCGGGGATGGGAACGCGGCGACCACTACCCCAGCGAGCGCTACCGCCTGCTGTGCGCCCGCGCGCTGCGGAGCACCGAGGCCGACCTGTTCGACCTCGCCGAGCGCCCCAGCCTGCCGGTGCCCGCGCTGCCCCTGCCGACCGTCGCACCCGACGCCGATCTGTTCGAGCGGATCGCCCGCAGCGTCCAGCAACCCGGCCGGGTGGACCAGCGCATCGTGGACTGGCTGGCGACCTGTCTTGCCGAACACCGCAAGGTCGAGGACACCATTGGATCGCGTCCGTTGCTTGGCATCGTGCGACAACAACTCGGCGTGGTGGTCGAGCTCGCCCAGAACGCCCGCGGTTCGCTGGCCGACACGGTGGTCGACCTGGCCGCGCAGTACGCCCAGTTCGTCGCGTGGATGTCGCTGGACGTCGACGACCAGGCCGCCGCTCTGGCCTGGTATGACCGCGCGCATGATTGGGCGTTGGAGATCGATGACGTGAACATGGCCACCACCACGCTCAGCATGAAGGCCCACCAGGCTTGGAGCGCGGGCAACGCCCGCAGGTGTGTCCGGCTCGCCGACGCGGCCCGCTGGCACGATGGCCGGGTGACGCCGGGGGTGCGGGGGATGGCCGCGCAGATGGCCGCCCGAGGTCACGCGCTCGCCGGTGGTGCCAGGCCCGCCCGCACGCTGCTGGACGAGGCCGAGGCGTTGATCCGCCGGGCCGCCGAGCACGCCGACGACGAGCCGGTGTGGATGTACTTCTACGACGAGACGTGGTTCCGCCTTCAGCGCGGCATGACCGAACTGCATCTGGCCAACTGGCCCAGGGCGATCGACCTGCTGACGGACGGGCTGTCCGGCCTGCCGAGGAGCTACAAGCGAGATCGCGCCTGGTACGGCTCGTGTCTGGCCAAGGCCCACGCTCAGGCCGGAGACGCGGCGGCGGCCGTAGAGGTGAGTCTTCCCGTCGTGGCCGACGCCGTGGAGCTGAACCGCCACGCCCGCAAGGAACTGGTCGATGTCGCAGCCCTTGTTCGGCAGAGAGGGTCATCTCAGGCCGCCACCTTGCGAGAGGCTCTCACGGCTGCCGACCGCACAGGTGGGGGCTGAACCTACGCCACCGGCTTCGAGGCAGCGTGGGAACAGTCTCGGCTCCCGGAAAGGATGCGTAGATGGCCCGTACCGAGTACTACGACGATCCCGAGGCGCCCGAGCCGAACAGTCTGGTCGTGGGGATGTCCGCTGTGGTCGTCGACGACCGTGGTCGCATCCTCATGCAGCGGCGCACCGACAACGGGTTGTGGGCGCTGCCCGGTGGTGGGATGGACCTCACCGAGTCGGTGCCGCAGGCGGCCATACGGGAGGTGCGGGAGGAGACCGGTTACGACGTCGAGGTGACCGGGATGGTCGGCCTCTACACCGACGCCCGGCACATCATCGCTTACACCGACGGAGAGGTACGCCGTCAGTTCAACGTCTGCCTGACGGCCCACGTCGTCGGCGGGTCACTCGCGGTCAGCGACGAGTCGACCGACGTCCGCTGGATCAGTCCCGATGAGTTCGAGGAACTGCCGATGCACGACACCCAGCGACTCCGAATAGGGCACTTTCTCGACGGGACCGTCTCGCCGTACATCGGCTACGTCGGGAATCCAGCGGGGTAGAGGTTTTGAAACACCGGTGCCGCGCTGGGGTGACCGGATAGCGCCCCCGACCTTTTGTGTCTTAGATTCCGTGGCTGGCCGCATCCGGCGTCAGCGCGAGCACCCCGGTTCCCCGGACCTTTGCCTCGCGCGTCAAGGTGAACGGGCTGACGCCGTACGCGGCGGCGATCTCAGGGGCCAGGTGGAAGGCGGCCCATGTCCACTCCTCGATCTGTTCACTGCTCGCGGCCTGCGGGTCTCCGTCGGCCGGAAGCCCTAGTTCCAAGCGTCGTGCCTGTTCCTGGGGCAGCGGATCGCCGAGGGTGAGCAGTTCGTCATCGAGCTCGCCGGTTGCCGCGTACCGGCGTACGACACTGCCGTGCTCGGCTACCAGCCATGCCGAGCCGTCCCCTTGCTCACCGTAGTAGTAGGCCTGGGCCCCTCCATAGCGGGCACTGAGCGCCTTGCACAACCTGAGCACATCCTCGTGACGCTCGCTGTCGCAAGGATTGCACCAGGCCCCGATGACCAGGGTCCAGCTGTCTACTTCGGGGGTGACAAAGACTCGCGACAGGTGATGGCGATCATCCGGGTTGCCGTGTGCATCGGCGTCGATAACCTCTTGGGCCTCGGCGAACGTGATCGGTGTGGGCGAGGACAGGCTCAAGACTTCCATGACGCCCGCCTGGTCACCGGTCGGGACCGCGATCCAGTGATTCCAGCACGTCGATACCGGCCCAGGCCAGTCCTTCACCTCTGCCACCTCTGCCCGCACGAGCCCACTATGCCAGGCCCCAGAGTGGCCGGTGCGGAGGTTGAATCTCAAAATGAGTGACCAACTGGGTGACAACGACCCCGGACGTCGAGATGGGCGCGGCCGCTCGCCAGAGGAGTGGTTACGCGGTTGCGCAGGCTCTGGTCGTCCGCGGGTTCCGCCGCGTGGACCGCCCGGCGGGGCGCCCGGGACCGGCGGGGTCCGCCGGTCCCGGGCCGGGAGAGGTGGTGGGTACGCGCCGCCGTACCCGCCACCGTGGTTTACGAGATCGTCTGGGTGAAGGTGGGGGTGGACTCCTGGTAGGTCTGGGTGGTCGGCTGGAAGTTGAAGGAGTAGCTCAGGCGGTCACCGGAGCGCAGGCTGACCGGCAGTTCCCACCGGCTTGCCGAGGCGTTCCATGTCAGGAAGTAGTTGGCCTCGCCGCCTCCGTTGACGGTGTACCGCACGGTGACGAAGCTCGCGGTGAAACCGTTCGGCCTGAACCAGATCAGTGAGCGGTCGGCCCCCTGGGTGTAACGGCCCGGTGTCACGGTGGGGGTGGGGGTCGGCGTCGGACGGGGGGTCGGCGTGACGGTGGGGGTGGGGGTCGGCGTCGGGGAGGGTACGACGCCGGTGCCGTTGACGTAGATCGGCTTGCGCAGTTCGGCGAGGAAGCGGTCGCGGATCAGGGTGTTGCCCTGGACGCGGGAATCGCCCCAGTAGCCGTTGGCGCAGCCGGGCCCGCCGGCCTGGGCGCCGTCGGCGCACCTCCAGAGCGACTGGCTCTCCCAGTCGGTGTTGATGTAGGAGACGGCGCGGATGACGTCGCGGTTGTTCTCGATCAGGGGGAAGAACCCGGCGTACCACTGGTTCCAGATCGTCTCGGCGCTCGCGGCGCCGGGCTGCTTGGTGAAGATGCAGCTGCGGGTGCCGGTTCCGGTGCTGTAACCCTGGGGCGCGGCCTCGGCGATCATCGCGGGCTTGCCGTGGGCGCGGGCGAAGTCCAGGATCCGGCTCTGCGCCTGGGCGGGAGGCAGGTCGGCGGTCCGGCAGCCCCACTGGGTGGGGATGGAGGCGGAGTTGTAGAAGGACGACAGGCCGACCCAGTCCACGACGTCGTCACCGGGGTACCACTTGCTCAGATGAGCCGGGTCGGTGACGACGTAGTTCCATTCGGGGCGCTCGGGGGAGGTGTTGAGCGGCCAGGCGGCGCTCTGCCAGACGGTGGCGACCCTCGTGGCGCCGAGGGCGTCGATGCGGCCCTTGATGTAGCGGAAGGCCCGCTTGTAGAAGTCGGCGTTGTAGCAGTTCCACGGGCCGTCGAACTCGTAGCCGATGCGCAGGTAGACCGCCCGGTTGTAACCCTTGAGCCGGTTGACCATCTCGTCGACCTTGGCGCGGTACTGGCTGACCAGCGCCGGGGTCAGGTCGGCGTCGCCGTTGGCGATGATGGCCCGCAGCGGCTGGTTGCCGCAGCCGCTGGAGGTGTCGGACAGGTAGAGGCCGACCGCGAGGGCACCGTCGGGATACTGCGACAGGGTGGCGGGGAAGTCGACGCGGCCGGCGCCCCAGTCGGCGGGGGCCGCCATGCCGGCCAGGGGCGGTGGATCGCCGCCGAGGACGAGGTTGGTGTAGAGCGTGACACCGCCCGGCCTGGGCGTCAGGCCCCGGTCCAGCACGTCGCGCTTGTAGTCGGACAGGGTGCTGCTGTCCTGGCCCATCAGGAACAGCACCTTGCCGTCGGCCGGCAGGTTCCGGCCGCTGACCGCGGCCGCCGAGGCGGTGCCCGAGGTGGCGTCCGCGACGACGGCCGGTGCGGGCCGCGCCGGGGTCAGGACCGCGGCCATCGCGGCCGCGGTCACGGCGATCGCGCCCAGGCCTTTGAACATGCGCATGCGATGCTCCAATACACATGGTGGGGGGGATCGGCTCGCAGCACCCGACCCGCCCGCGGATGTGGAGCTCTGCGCGCCATGGTGATCCGAAGGCGACCGCAAAGTCAATGTTTCGTGAAAGTTTCGATCCTGTTTTACGCGGACGCCGTGCTCTCCCGGACGACGAGCCGGGTGGCCAGCTCCACCCGGGGCGTGTCCACCGGCTCGCCGTCGACGAGCCGGACCAGCAGGCGGGTGGCCATCGCGGCCATCTCCACGATGGGCTGGCGCACCGTGGTCAACGGAGGGCTGACCCAGCGGGCCACCGGCACGTCGTCGAAACCGACCACGCTGACGTCGGCGGGCACGCGCAGGGAGCGCTCGCGCAGCGCCTCGTAGACACCGAAAGCCTGCTGGTCGCTGGCCGCGAAGATCGCGGTGGGCGGCTCGGCCAGGTCGAGGAGGGCGGCGGCGTCCTCGCGGCCCGAGTGGTCGGTGAAGCGGCCGTGGCGCAGGTAGCCGTCGGGAACGGCGAGCCGGGCCCGCTCCATCGCCGCCCGGTAGCCGTCCGCGCGGGCCTGGCTGCACAGCAGGTCGCGGGGGCCGCCCAGGTGGGCGACGCGGGTGTGGCCCAGCCCGATCAGGTGCTCGGTGGCACTGAGCCCACCGGCCCAGTTGGTGGTGCCGACGGCCGGTACGTCGGGGTCGAGCTCGCCGACGGGATCGACGACGACGAACGGCACACCCAGGGCGTCCAGCCGGGCGCGCTCGGTCGGAGACAGCTCCGAGACCACCAGGACGACGCCGTCGGAGCGGCGGGCGGCCAGGTTCTCCAGCCACTCGCGGGTGGCCGAGGAGCGGCCGTGTACCGCCGAGACCACCATGCCGATCCCCGACTCGTGGCAGACCTCCTCGGCGCCGCGGATGACCTCGGTCGACCAGGCGCTGTCGAGCTCGTTGACCACCAGGTCGACCAGGCCGACGTCGCCGCGCCGATGGGAGCGGCGACGCTCGTAGCGGTGCCGCCGTAGCGCGGACTCCACCCTGGTCCGGGTCGCGGACGAGACGTCCGAGCGGCCGTTGAGCACCTTGGAGACCGTCGCGACGGAGACCCCGGCCTCCTCGGCGATGTCGGAGATCTTGACGCGTTCCTTCGCCACCTGCTCCCCCTTCGTGTGGGTCGGAGCCTACATCGAAATTTTCGTAATCACCCAGCCGACCAGCTCCGACGCGTACGTCATCGATCCGTGACGCATGGACCTGCGCCGATGCCATTGACCTGAGCGGGCGGGCGCGGTTACGGTACTCGAAAATCTCGCGAAAATTTCGATCACAATCATGAGAACCACCCCTTGAAGTACCGAGAGGAGTCCGGGATGAGCATCCGTACCCGGCTCGGCATGGCCACCGGCCTGGCGGGCCTGCTGCTGGCCGCGGCCTGCGGAAGCGGCGGCACGACCGACGCCCCCGCCACCGGCGGCGGTGCGGCGGCCTCGACCTCCGCGGAGAAGGTCGAGCTGACCTACTGGCACTTCATCGACCAGACCAAGATGGTCGAGAAGTGGAACCAGACGCACCCGAACGTCCAGGTCAAGTACGAGAGCCTGCCGTCGGACACCTACTTCACCAAGCTGCAGGCCGCGGTCAAGGCCGGTACGGCCCCGGACGTGGCCCTTGTCGAGTACCAGATGATGAACACGATGGTGGCCGCCGACGCGCTGGAGGACATCTCCACGCACCTGCCCGCCGGCCTCGGTGAGAAGTTCCCCGCCTGGTCCTGGCAGCAGTCCACCCAGGACGAGAAGGTCTACGGCGTCCCGCAGGACATCGCCCCCATGGGCATGTACTACCGCGCCGACGTCTTCGACAAGCACGAGATCGAGGTGCCGAGGACCTGGGAGGAGTACGCCGCGGCCGCCGAGAAGCTGGCCAAGGCCGACCCCAAGGTCAAGATGGCGGTCTTCTCCCCCCAGCAGGCCGGCCAGTGGGCGGGTCTGACCTGGCAGAACGGCGCCAAGTGGTACACCGCCGAGAGCGACGCCTGGAAGGTCACCCTCAACGACGACAGGTCCAAGCAGGTCGCCGCCCTCTGGCAGCGCATGATCGACGCCAAGGCCGTCGCCGGCGGCGCGGACTTCTCCCCGGAATGGGTCAAGGGCCTGACCGACGGCACCATCGCCACCTGGATCGCCCCCTCCTGGGCCCAGTCCTACATCAAGGGCTCCATGAAGAAGGCCGAGGGTAAGTTCAAGGTCGCCCCGATGCCCCAGTGGGCCGACGGCGGCACCGCGGCCGGCAACTGGGGCGGCTCGGCGCTGTCGGTGCCCAAGGGCTCCAAGCACGCGAAGCAGGCCGCGGAGTTCATCACCTGGCTGAACACCGATCCCGAGGCCGTCGACCTGGCGGTCGACACCAACGGCATCTTCCCCGCCCTGGTCTCCGGCCAGAGCTCCCCGGCCTTCACCAAGGAGGACCCGTTCTTCGGCGGGCAGAAGACCCAGGAGGTCTTCCTGGCGGCGCAGCGGGGCGTGGACCCGGACTTCACCTGGGGCCCGAACATGACCACCGTGTTCGCCATGTTCAAGGACGAGTTCGGCAAGGCCGTCAACGGCGAGGGCACCCTGTCCGACGCCCTCGACCGGGTCCAGACCCGCGCCGTGCAGGACATGCGCAAGCAGGGCTTCCCGGTCGCCGGGTGACGGTCCGCACCAGAGGTTTCCGTACGGCCGTTTCCGGCGCACCCGCCCGTGAACCGGGGCGGCCGTACGGGACACCCCCTCGAAGGAGTTCCCATGAGCCAGGTGGCCGCGCCGCCGCGCCGTACCGGCCGTGACGGCGGCGCCCCCCGCCCCGCGCCCCGCCGCCGAGACCCGCGCGGGATCGGTGTACGGGCCGTCCCCTACGTGATGGTCGCGCCCTTCGCCGCGCTCTTCGCGGTGTTCTTCCTCGTCCCGGTGGGCATCGCGGTCCGCCAGAGCCTGCACGGCACCGAGCGGGCCGGCCTGCTCGGCAGGCCCCGCGAGGTCTTCGTGGGCCTCGGCAACTACGCCGAGGTCCTCACCGACCCGGGTTTCCACTCCGGGCTGCTGCGGGTGCTCGGCTACGTCCTGCTCACCATCCCGGTGATGCTGGTGCTCTCGGCCGGGTTCGCGCTCATCCTCGACTCGGGCATCGTACGGCTGCGCCGCCTGCACCGGATGGCGATCTTCCTGCCCTACGCGATCCCCGTCGTCGTGGCCACCCTGGTCTGGGGTTTCTTCTACCAGCCGGAGTTCAGCCCGATCGTCGGCGCGCTGCGGTCGCTCGGCCTCGCCACGCCCGATCTGCTGGAGGGCGACGCGCTGCTCGGCTCGATCGCCAACGTCGCGGTCTGGCAGTGGACCGGCTACAACATGATCATCCTGATCGCCGCGCTGCAGGCCGTACCACCGAGCGTGTACGAGGCGGCGCGGCTGGACGGCTGCGGCGAGCTGGCCCTCGCGCTGCGCGTGAAGCTGCCGATGCTCGTGCCCGCGATGCTGCTGGCGTTCATCTTCTCCCTGATCGGAGCCTTCCAGCTGTTCAACGAGCCCGCGGTGCTGCGGCCGCTGTCCAGCAGTGTCACCGCCGACTACACGCCCAACCTCTACGCCTACTCCAAGGCGTTCACCGACGCCCAGCCCGGGTACGCCGCGGCCGTGGCCGTGGTGCTGGCGCTGGCGACGTTCGCCTTCTCGTTCGTGTTCCTCCGCGCCGGCCAGCGAAGGGGTGCCCTGTGAAGCGTCTCGGCCTCCCCCTGACCCAGCTGGTGCTGCTGCTGTCCGCCGCCTACTTCCTGCTCCCGCTCGCCTGGGTGCTGGTCAACGCGACCAAGGGCAGCGAGGACCTGTTCAGCACGATCGGCTTCGCGTTCGGCGAGCGGTTCGCGCTCTTCGACAACATCGCCGAGCTGGGCACCTACCAGCACGGCCTGTTCTGGCGCTGGATGCTCAACACCGTGCTCTACGCCGGCGTCGGCGCCACGGTGGCGACCCTGCTCGCGGCCCTGGCGGGCTACACCATGGCCAAGTACCGGTTCCGGGGCTCGGGCACCCTGTCGGTGCTGATCCTCGGCGCGGTCCTGGTGCCGACCACCGCCCTGGCGCTGCCGCTGTACTTCCTGATGGTGGACCTCGGCCTGGACAACAATCCGCTCGCGGTCATCCTGCCGAGCTGCGTCAGCCCGATCGGCGTCTACCTGGCCCGGATCTACGCCCGGTCCTCGGTGCCGAACGAGGTGATGGACGCGGCCCGGGTGGACGGCGTGGGAGAGTACGCGATCTTCTTCTCGATCTCCGCCCGGTTGATGGCACCGGCCCTGGTCACCATCTTCCTGTTCCAGTTCGTCGCGATCTGGAATAACTTCTTCCTGCCGCTGGTGATGCTGAACGAGCGGGCGCTGTATCCGGTCACCCTCGGCCTGGTCGACTGGAACTCCACCCCGCCCTCCTCCGGCAACGTCATCTACCACCTGGTCGTCACCGGCGCGCTCGTCTCGGTCGTCCCGCTGGTGGCCGCGTTCCTGCTGCTCCAACGCCACTGGCGCGCCGGCCTGGCCGCCGGGAGCGTCACCGCCTGACCCGCGCCGCCCGCCCCGCCCCGCCGACCCGCGCGTCCCATCGCGGCCACCGTGACCACCACGGTCGTCGCGCCCGCCGTGTGGAGTCGTACGGCGGCGGGCGGACCGCGCACGTCCCGCAACCGTCACCCCGTCCACGCAAGGAGACCGTTCCCGCATGCCCTCCGCCCTCGCCCGCAACCCGGTCCTGCGCGGCTCCCACCCCGACCCGTCCATCCTGCGGGTCGGCGAGGACTACTACATCGCCACCTCGACCTTCGAGTGGTGTCCCGGGGTGCGTATCCACCACTCCCGCGACCTGGCCCACTGGCGCTGCCTGGGGGGCGCGCTGACCCGGCCCGCGCAGGTCGACCTGACCGGCGTGCCCGACTCCGGCGGCGTGTGGGCACCCTGCCTGTCCTACGCCGACGGCCTGTTCTACCTGGTCTACTCCGACGTGGAGAGCTTCGGCGGCTTCTGGGACACCCCCAACTTCGTCGTCACCGCCACGTCACCCGAGGGCCCGTGGTCGGATCCGGTCCCGCTGCACGCCCGCGGCTTCGACCCCTCGCTGTTCCACGACGACGACGGCCGCAGCTGGCTGCTGAGCAACCGCTGCGACTGGCGTCCCGGGATGCCCTGGGCGTCGGGCATCATCGTCCAGGAGTACTCCCGGGCCGAGGGCAAGCTGATCGGCACCCCAGAGGTGATCTTCACGGGCACCGAGGCGGGCTACACCGAAGGACCGCACCTGTATCGCAGGGACGGCTGGTACCACCTCGTCACCGCCGAGGGCGGCACGAGCTGGGAGCACCAGGTGACCGTCGCCCGCTCCCGCTCGATCCTGGGCCCGTACGAGCCGGACCCGGCCGGTCCCGCGCTGACCGCCCGCCACGACCCGTCGCTGACACTGCAGAAGGCCGGGCACGCCAGCCTCGTCGACACCCCCGGTGGCGACTGGTTCCTCGTCCACCTGACCGGCCGCCCGCTGACGCCGCGCGGGCGGTGCGTGCTCGGTCGCGAGACCGCGCTGCAGCGCGTCACCTGGCCTGCCGGCGGCTGGCCCCGGGTCGAGGGCGGTGTGCCGGCCGAGGTCGTACCACTCCCGCTCGAAGCCCACCCGTGGCCTCGGGAGCAACCGGACGGGGGCTGGACGGGAACGGAGTGGAGCACGCTTCGCCGCCCGGCGGACGAGGACTGGATGACCGTCCGCGACGGCCGTCTGCGGGTGCGCGGCGGCCAGTCCCCCTGGTCCCGGGTACGGCCCAGCCTGGTCGCCCGGCGGGCGACCTCCACCCGCTGCGGCCTGACCGTCCCGGTGGACTTCGCCCCGGAGGACTCCCAGCAGCTGGCCGGGATCACCGCCTATTACAACACCCAGAGCTGGTACTTCCTCGCCGTCACCTTCCGGGAGGGGATCGGCCGCTGCCTGGAACTGCTGGCCAGTGACCGCGGCGAGCTCACCGTCCTGGCGGGGGCCCCGACCAGACTGCCCGACGCCAGGCCGGTGCACCTGCGGGTGGAACTCGACGGGGCCGACCTGCGCTTCTCCCATTCCCGCGACGCCGAGACGTGGACCACCCTCCCGGCGGTGCTCGACGCGGGCATCCTGTCCGACGAGCACGCCACCGACGGCCGCTCCTGGGGCTTCACCGGCGCGTTCCTCGGCGTCTGGGCCGTCGACCTCACCGGAGGCGGAGTCCAGGCCGACTTCGGAGTCCCCGCCTACACGGAACTGTGATCACGCTCGGACGCCGTCCGGCCCGCCCCGGCGGGCCGGGGCGGGGAGGCGCCGCCGGAGAGCGACCATGACGCACGCGTGACGGAGGTCGTGAACACGCGTTCTCACAGTGAGATCGGCCGCGGTCAGGGCGGGCTTCCAGATCTGGTTCCGGAACGCCTCGGCCGGGATGTGGCCGTCTGTTCGCGAACGCGGGGCTGGCGGGGACTCGCGCTGTTCTTCGCGACCGTCTCGGCCTCCCCTGAGAGCGAGGGCTTCCCCTGAGGGCGAGGGCCTCCCCTGAGGGCGGGGGCCTCCCCTGAGGGCGGGGACTCGCCCGACCGGTGGATGAGACGGTCCGGCGGTCACCCCTGAGAGGGGGATCGGTTGTCCCTGGATGAGTTGTGCCTTCATCCCCGGGTTCGCGGGACGGATCGTTGGTGGTGGAGGGCATCTCGGTCCGTGTGTCCCGCACGGCGGCCCTGCCAGCATGGCAAAACGGCGAAGGAGTCCGGGATGAGCCTGAACACGATCGCTTTGATCACTGGAGGGAACAGGGGACTGGGCCGGGCCACGGCCCTGAAGCTCGCGGAGGCGGGCACCGACGTCATCGTGACCTACCGGTCGAACAAGGACGAGGCCGCCGAGGTCGTGGACGCGGTCACCGCGCTGGGACGCAGGGCCGTCGCGCTGGAACTGGACACCACGGCGTTCGACACCTTCGCGGCCTTCGCCGTCGCGGTCCGGGACGCGCTGGAGACCACGTGGGAGCGTGACACGTTCGACTTCCTGGTGAACAACGCCGGGGTGGCCGCGGCCACCCCGGTGGGCGAGACCACGGTGGAGGCGTTCGACCTCCTGGTGAACGTGCACTTCAAAGGCGTGTTCTTCCTCACTCAGAGTCTGCTGCCGCTCCTGGCCGACGGCGGCCGTGTCGTGAACCTCTCGACCGGGCTGACCCGGTTCGTGGGCGAGGGGTGGTCGGTGTACGCCTCGCTCAAGAGCGCGATCGAGACCTGGAGCAAGTATCTGGCCAAGGAACTGGGCGGGCGCGGCGTCAGCGTGAACGCCGTCGCTCCCGGTCCGATCGCCACCGACTTCGGCGGCGGCGCGATCCGCGACAACGAGCAACTGCGCGAGCACCTGGGCAGCCAGGCAGCCCTGGGCCGGGTCGGCGTGCCCGAGGACATCGGCGCCGTGATCGCCGCTCTCCTCGCCCCGGGAACGGGCTGGATCACCGGCCAGCGCATCGAGGCCTCCGGCGGCACCCTGCTCTGAACAACTCACCGGCGTCGGTTTCCCGGCCACCTGACCCTGGCCGGACGGGGGAAACAGGACCGGTCCGTACCAGCGTGCCCGGCTCCCGTCTCACGTCACCGAAGGGAGAATCGTCACCATGGACCGAGCACAGCTGGCCGACTTCCTGCGTACCCGCCGCGAGGCCCTGCGGCCCGAGGACGTCGGCCTGCCGCGCGGACCGCGCCGCCGTACCCGTGGCCTGCGCCGCGAGGAGATCGCCGCCCTGTGTGGCATGTCCACCGACTACTACGCCCGCATCGAGCAGCAGCGCGGCCCGATGCCCTCCGAACCCATGCTCGCCGCCCTCGCCCGGGGCCTGCACCTGTCCCTGGACGAACGCGACCACCTGTTCCGCATGGCCGGGCACAACACCCCCAGCCGCACCCTGCGCACCGACCACGTCTCCCCCGGGATGATGCGCATCCTGGACCGCCTGACCGACACCCCCGCCCAGGTCATCAGCACCCTCGCCGAGACCCTGGTGCAAACCCGCCTGGCCGTGGCCCTGGTCGGCAACGAGACCGGCTACACCGGCTTGGACCGCAGCCTGGCCTACCGCTGGTTCACCCACCCCCACGCCCGCCGGATCTATCCCGAAGCCGACCACGCGACCCACAGCCGGATCTTCACCTCCGAACTGCGCAACGCCTACTCACGGCAGGGAACCGACTCACGCGCCGGCCAGATCGTGAACGCACTGCTGGAGAAGAGCGGGGAGTTCGCCACGCTGTGGAGCGCCCACGAGATCGGCGTGCGCCGCGAGGGGGATCTCAAGCGCATCCAACACCCAGACCTCGGCATCCTCGAACTCCACTGCCAGGTCCTGTTCGACGCCGACCAGGCCCAAGCCCTCCTCGTCTACACCGCCACCCCCGGCACCGACAGCCACGACAAACTCCAGCTCCTGTCCGTCGTCGGGGACCGCCCATCCCAACGATGACCCCGCGAGACGGCCCGGTCATCGCGAAGACCCGAGGGGGCAGGTCGCTCGGGACGATGAGGCGTGTCACGGCGGGACGCGGCCACCTCGTGTTCCTTCCGATGAGGAACCTGCCCGCCCACCGGGTCATCGTCGCCCTGCCGGGCGTTCACCGTCGAAACGCGCGTCGAGCCCCTGCCCACGCTGGGCAGGGGCTCGACGCGCGCTCGATGTCTACAGGGTGCCGGTGCCGGGGCCGTAGTAGCCGCCGAGCCGGTCGCGGTAGTCGGGCTCCTTGTAGGTCGCCTCGTCGAACTCCGGCGCGTTCTTGATCTCCTCCTTGGTGCGCGCGATGTGGACCTTGCGCTCCTGGGGGTCGATCTCGGTGATCGTGCCGGCCGGCAGGACGACCTTCTTGCCGAAGATCCAGAAACCGGTGTCGACGACGATGTAGCTCTCGCCGACGGCGTTGCTGTCCTCGTCCACCGAGCCGATCTTGCCGTCGGTGGCCTCCACGTCGAACCCGACCAGGTCCAGGACCTGCTCGCCGCGGGTCTCGGGGCGGTAGTTCCACACGTTCTCGGTCACGGCGTTTCTCCTCGTCGTCGAAGGTAGGACCCTCACCGCTCTACCCCCGGCCTCGCCGGTAAACAGGCCACGGCAGATGTGCCCGCGAATTTCGTCGATCGCCTCCGAGAGGCGACGATCCCCTCACTGAAGACCATCGCTGGACCCGGTATCGGCCACCGGACGACGGCTCATGATCCATCCGGGCGATGGTCGCCAACCTGCATGCCGTCGCCCACCCCTTGACCGCCGCCCCGACAGGGCCGTCTCCCCGATGAGGTCCGAGCTCCCGGCGGCTCGCGGTCCGCACCGCGGACGGGTGGGAGGGCCTGGAACTCGTGGGCGAACGCTGGCCCCGCCCACGCGTACCGCAGACGAAGCCGGTGATGAAACGAGGAATGTTGTGCGAAAGGCCCGGCTTCAGCTACGGGTGGCGAGGTCGAAGGTGGTGACCAGTTCCTCGGCGGCGACGGCGGGGTCGAGGCCGCCGAGGAGCCGGGCGGCGACGGCGTCGATCGTCGCGCGGACGGTCATGGCCATGAGCCGCGCGTCGAAGACGCGGAACTCGCCGGCCCGGCCGCCCTGCTCGAACAGCTCGGCCAGCAGGCCCAGGGCCCTGTCCTGGGTTCCGGCCGGCGCCGGTGCCGCGTTGAAGGCGATCTGCTGGACCGCGCGCACATGGGCGGGATTGGCGGCGATGAACTCCACGTTGGCGCGGATGTACGTCGCCAGTTTCTCGCGCGAGCCTTCCGCGGCCACGATCCTCGGATGCATGTACGCCGCGGCATCGGTGAGCACCTTGGCCAGCACGGCCGCGAGCAGATCGTCCTTTGTGGCGAAATGGTAGGAGATCAGGCGTTTGCTGCTTAGTCCCGCGTGACCGCAGATCGCTTCGAAGGTCGTCCCCGTGTAGCCCCGCTCGGCCAGGACCTCGATCGTGGCCCGCACGATCTGCTCTCTGCGGGCCTGGGTCGCCTGGGCTCGGTCAACCGGTGCGGGTGTGGGCATGGTGGGCCTTTCCGTGATCGGCGACCCTCCCGCCGAGCCTGGTCAGCCCAGTTTGCCAGTCTGGCCGGGACTCGGGAACGCCGCCCGTACGGCACGCCGGTTGGCCAGGACCGCGACTCCCGCCAGCAGTAAGCCGATCAGCCCCTGGTCGACCTTCATCCACAGCGGGTAGCCGCTGTCGGGCGCCACGCAGATCAGCACGATGCCGATCGTGCCCAGGATCGAGAGGGTTCTGATCCGTACGTAGGCCGGCCGTTTGCCCCCGAGTGCCTGCCCGGCGAGCGAGACCAGCCACAGCGAGGCCGCCGCCACGGCGCCGCCGCGCACCCAGACCACCCAGTTGACCAGGTCGGGCCGGTTCCGCAGCGCGGTGGCGATGATCAGGGTCACCAGCGACACAGCCGCCATCCCGATGAACAGGGACCGGATCCGCCGGAGATCCACCAGTGCTTTGTTATCCATGTGAGTAATAATTACACAGTCGGATAAAAAGGGCAATCGGTGGTCGAGTCACGGCTTTCGGTAGATCGGATGAGGCGAGCCCTCTGGGAGTCGATGCCACGTTCCCGCCTGATCGTGATCACCTGCTGTTGATCACGGCACCCAGGAGTCGCGTGTCGAGCATGTTCTGGGAGAAGGGGAAACCGGTGATCTTTCTTGCCAGGGCGAAGGCACGCGGGAATTCTCCGGGGTCAGAGTCCTCCAGGTCTTCGTCCAGGTCCAGGTCGGGATCCAGATCGGGGTCCAGTCCGACTTCGCGCATCATGTCGACAAGTCGATCGGGGTCGCTGCCCACGCGCGCCTCGGGACCCAGCAGGTCGAACCAGGTGACCAGGTCGCCGTCGGCCGCGTAGACGAAGAAGTCCGTGGCGTGGAGATTGCGGTTGATCGACACGACCTCGGTCGCCTGAGAAAGCCGTCTTAGCAGGGAACGTTCGACCGCGATCGATGCCCCCCAGAGCTGGATGAGCACGGTCCAGCCGTCTTTCTCCAGTGCGCCTACGTAACCGATGCGCATCCTGTCGTCCGAGTCGACGCACTTCATCGTTCGTTCCTGCAGTTCTTCGAAGGCGGCCGCTTCGATCCCGCCGGTCTCCGCCCCGAGACGAGTCAGCGCCTCGACGGGGGTGAGGGATCGAACGAAGGACACGCAGGAGACGTCGTGGAGCGGCCCGAACTCCGAAAGCCAGCCGAATTCCTCGTGCGGGTCTGTCACCGTGACTCCCATGATCGGTTGCGCGTCATGATGCCAGCCGTCACCGACAAGGGTGCTACCACTGCTCAGGGATACCGGGTGGAGATCTTCCGGTTCGAGGCCCACGTGTGGGATCCCGGTCGGAACCACAGGGATCCAGCCTCGGTGTACCCCGAATCCACCGAACCCGGGACACACCGGCAGCGCGTGTCAGCCGCCGAGGCCCGCGTCAATGGCGTCGAGGAGTTCGCCCAGGTCCGCCAGTCGTTCGCGTTCCAGCGTCCCGAAGATCTCGTGCAGGACCCGTTCGCCCGCCGCCGTACCCGCGGCCAGCGCTCTGGCGCCCTCCGGGGTGAGGCCGACGAGCCTGGAGCGCCCGTCCGTGGGATCCGCCGCTCGTTCGACCAGTCCCTCGCGCTCCAGCGCTTCGACGGACTGGGTGACCGACCGGGGGGCGTGCCCGAGCTCTCGCGCCAGTGACGACTGCCGCATGGCGCCATGCCGATCGAGCACCTGCAAGACCTTCGTACGGGCCAGTGACAGTCCTGCGGACGTCATGCCGTCGTCGACGACTCTGCGCAGGCGGTAGCCGAGCGACAGGTATCGCAGGCCGATCTCCGCGGGTGTCGCCGTCCTGTCCTTCACGGTCATCTCTTCTCGCCGCCGCCCGATTGGTGAGGTACCTCACCTAATGGTACGTTAATGAGGTACCTCAGCATTACCGTGAAGGGGAGAACCCATGGGCACCCGGCCCGTCATCGTGATGACCGGTGCGACGAACGGCCTGGGCCGTCTGGCCGCTCTCGACCTGGCCCGCACCGGCGCCCGCCTCGGTGTCATCGCCCGCAGCAGGCACAAAGCGGACGCGCTGCGCCGGGAGATCGAACAGGTCGCTCCCCGGACCCCGGTCGACGTCTTCCTCGCCGACCTGTCCCTGCTCGCCGATGTCCGGCGGGCCGCGGAGCGGATCGACGCGCACTACCCGCGCATCGACGTACTGATCAACAACGCGGGTCTGCACGCCTTCTCCCAGCGGGTCACCTCCGAGGGGTTCGCCGAAATGACCGCGGTCAACTACCTCGCGCCCTGGGTGCTCACCGACGCGCTGCGCGACAAGCTCACCGCCTCGGCCCCCGCCCGGATCGTCACGGTCGCCTCCCGGGCCTCACGTCGGGTCCACTCCATCGACCCGTTCAAGGACCTGACCGACACGGCGGGCTTCACCCGCCGCGAGTCGGGGCCGCTGTACGGCCGGACCAAGCTGATGGACATCATGTTCACCCAGGAGCTCGGTCGCCGCCTTGAGGGAACGGGTGTCGCGGTCACCTGCCTGTGTCCGGGTTTCAACGTCACCGGGCTCGGGCGTGAACTCCCCCTCGCCCGGCCCCTGGAGAAGGTCCTCACCCGGCTGAACATCGGCGACCCCCGGCACGGCGCCGACATCATCGTGAGGCTCGCGACCGACCCCGCCTTCGCCGGTGTCACGGGAGGCTATTTCGCCGCCAAGACCGCCAAGCCACTGGAGTGCCCCGAGATCGGCCGCGACGAGGCGATCCAACGCGCGCTGTGGGACGCCACCGCCGAACTCCTCCGCGACACCCATCCCACCGGTGCGTGCGGTACGTCATGACGTGCCCGGCCGGGGCCGTTCGCTCGACGGGCCGTCTCGGCGTCTGGCGTGACGACGGCCTTGTCCCACGGCTGTGACCGCCGGGGCGGCTGTCTATCCGCGGTCCGGACCTGGCGTGACGGTGTCGCCCGAGGCCGCTTCGGATCTGGTGTGGAGGATCTCGCGGGCCTGCTCCGCGGCACGGACGATGCTCTCGGAGACGAAGTCGACGAAGCGGGCGATGTTCTCCATGCGGGCGGCGGCCGGGGTGGCGGGACCGAGGACGCCGACGCCCTGCCGTGCGATCTCGGCGAGGTGGGCGGTGGCGTGGGCGCTGGCGATCATCGACTGGTACCAGACGTCGTCGTCGACGACGTAGCGCTCCCGGCGGCGTTCGTCGCGTTCCCGGCGGATGAGGCCCTGGCCCTCCAGGAACGTGATCGCCTTGGAGATGGACGCCGGGCTGACCTGGAGGCGCTGGACGAGTTCGGACGTGGTGAGGCTGCCCGCGTCGGTGAGGTGGAGGCAGGCCAGCACCCGGGCCATCATCTTGGGCGTGCCCGCCTGCATGAGGACGGTGGTGAACGTCTCCTCGTACTCGCGTACGGCCTCGGCGTCGCGTCCGTGGGGCTGCGGGGCCGCCTCCGGCCCCCGGGGCGCGGCCGGTCGGCGCCGGTGGGTGCGGCGTTCGGTGGCGCGGTGGGCCAGGTCGGCGCGGTAGGCGGTGGGGCCGCCGTTCCGCGTCACCTCACGCGTGATCGTCGAGGTGGGACGGTCGAGACGTCTGGCGATCTCCGCGTAGGCGAGGCCGTCGGCCAGCCCCAGCGCGATCTGCTGGCGTTCCTGCTGGGTGAGCCTGCCTCCCGGCATCGCGATCTCCTCCGTGCTCGTCGGTGCCTCCAACATAGCGTTCACTCGCAAGTCATTGCAACAAATATATGACTGTTGTTGCATTACGTGCAGCGCCATCGCAACGATTTTATGGTCTCCACCTGCATGAATGCTGTTTTAAAGCAACGAGTAGCTTGAAGGATTTTCGAAGGCAACGTAGCGTTTCCAATGTCAGAAACAACGAGCGCAAGGAGAGCGCGATGCAGAAGTTCGACACCCCCACCCCGATCTCCGCCGTCCTCGACATCCCCGCGGGGCGCGTCCGGTTCATCGCCGCCGACCGGGCCGACACCGCGGTCGAGGTCCTGCCCGAGGACGCCTCCAAGAGCCGCGACGTGAAGATGGCGGAGCAGACCAGGGTCGAATACCGCGACGGCGTCCTGCGGATCGAGGCCCCGGCGAAGAACCAGTTCCTCGGCCCCTCCGGCTCCATCGAGGTGACGGTCCAGCTGCCCGCCGGCTCCCAGGTCGAGGCCAAGGCGGCCGCCGCCGAATTCCGGGCCGTCGGACGGTTCGGCGACCTCGCCTTCGAGGGCGCGCACGGCCCGATCAAGATCGACGAGGCCGCGAGCCTCCGCCTCACCACCCTCGCCGGTGACGTCTCGGTCGGCCGCCTCAACGGTCCCGCGCGGATCAGCACCGGCAAGGGCGACATCCGCGTCGCCGAGGCCATACGCGGCACGCTCGTGCTGCGCACCGAGGCCGGCGAGGTGTCGGTCGGCGCCGCCGCCGGAGTCTCGGCCTCCCTGGACGCCGGCACCTCCTGCGGCCGGATCCACAACGCGCTCAAGAACACCGAGGGCGCCGCCGCCCAGCTCGACATCCACGCGACCACCGCCTACGGCGACATCGTCGCCCGCAGCCTCTGAGGAGCACCATCATGACCAACCTGGCCATCGCGGCGAACGGGCTGCGCAAGTCCTACGGCGACAAGGTCGTGCTCGACGGCGTCGACCTGGCCGTCCCCGAAGGAACGATCTTCTCCCTGCTCGGCCCGAACGGCGCAGGCAAGACCACCACCATCCAGATCCTGTCCACCCTGGTCCGGGCCGACGGCGGCACCGTCCGGGTCGCCGGCCACGACCTGGCCCGCGAGCCGGACGACGTGCGCGGCGCGATCGGCGTCACCGGCCAGTACTCGGCCGTCGACAAGCTGCTCACCGGCGAGGAGAACCTGCTCCTCATGGCCGACCTCAAGCACCTGTCCCGCGGGGACGGCAGGCGCAGGGCCGCCGAACTGCTCGACCGCTTCGACCTGGTCGACGCGGCGCGCGAACCGGCCGGAACCTACTCCGGCGGCATGCGGCGCCGGCTCGACCTGGCGATGACCCTGGTCGGCGACCCTCGCCTGATCTTCCTGGACGAGCCCACCACCGGCCTCGACCCGCGCAGCCGCCGCTCCATGTGGCAGATCGTGCGTGAACTCGTCGCGGGCGGCGTCACCATCTTCCTCACCACCCAGTATCTGGAGGAGGCCGACGAGCTCGCCGACCGCATCGCCCTCCTCGACCACGGACGGCTGATCGCCGAGGGCACCGCCGAGGAGCTCAAGCGGCGCATCCCCGGCGGCCACATCGAGCTCACCTTCGCCGACACGCGCCTGCTCGACGCCGCTCGCCACCTCCTCGGCGCGGGGATCGCCGACCCCGAGGCGCTCACCCTGCGGGTGCCGGGCGACGGCGGCGTCCGCGCGATCCGCGAACTGCTCGCCCTCCTGGACGAACACTCGATCGACCTCGACGACATGAGCGTCCACACCCCCGACCTCGACGACGTTTTCCTCACCCTCACCGGCCGCCAGAAGGAGACCACCCGATGAGCACCCTCGCCCTCGCCGCGCGCGACTCCTCCACCATGGTCCGGCGCCAGCTCAAGCGCCTGCTCCGCTACCCGTCCATGACCGTGCAGCTGGTCGCCACGCCCGTCGTCATCCTGTTCCTGTTCGTCTACGTCCTCGGCGGCACCCTCGGCGACGGACTCGGCGGCGGCCGTGACGCGTACGTCAACTACGTCGTCCCCGGCATCCTGCTCATGGCGGCCGCCATGGCCGCGACCGGGACCGCCGTCATGGTCGCCACCGACATGACCGAGGGCGTCATCGCCCGCTTCCGCACCATGCGGATCTCCCGGGCGTCGGTCCTCACCGGCCATGTCGTCGGCAGCGTCATCCAGCAGCTCCTCGGCATGGTGGTCCTCGTCGGCGTCGCCCTGGCGATCGGCTTCCGCCCGGACGCCACCGCCGTCGAATGGCTCGCCGCCACCGGATTGCTCACCCTGTTCGCCGTGACTGTCACCTGGCTGTCGGTCGCCCTCGGCCTGCGGTCCCCGACCCCCGAGGCCGCCAGCAACGCCCCGATGCCCCTGGTCCTGCTGCCCTTCCTCGGCAGCGGCTTCGTCCCCACCGACTCCATGCCCACCGCCCTGCGCTGGTTCGCCGAGTACCAGCCCTTCACCCCGATCATGGAAACCGTCCGCGGTCTCCTCCTCGGCACCCCGATCGGCGGCAGCGCCGCCATCGCCATCGCCTGGTGCGCGGGCATCGCCGTCGTCTCCTACCTCTGGGCCAAGAAGACCTTCGACAGGGCCTGACCGTGAACCGGCCGGCCGAGGCCGTCAGACCAACGGGTCTGACGGCCTCGGCCCTTTCCGCCCGTCGCGCCGGCCGGCGCGACGCCTCCGCGGAAGTCCTTCGGCGAGCACACGGTCAGGCGGCGGCGCGTTCGTCGACGGGTCGGCGGCGGAGGTTCGAGTGCTGGAGGGCCGGGGGCAGGTAGGCGGCCTCGTCGAACGCGCCGATGTCGGTGCCGGGCGGAACGATCTCGTCGATCCGGTCGAGGATCTCGTCGGTAAGGGTGACGTCGACGCCGGCGAGCAGGTCGTCGAGCTGCTCCATCGTGCGCGGTCCGATGATCGCGCTGGTCACGTCGGGATGAGCGGTCGCGAACGCCATCGCGAGGTGCGTCATCGGCAGGCCCGCCTCTTCGGCGAGCGGGATGATCTGTTCGACGACATCGAGACGACGCTCGTCGCTGAACTGCTTGAAATAGGTGGCGCGGCGGAGGTCGGTCCGCTGACCCTTGCGGATGCGCCCGGTGAGCATCCCCTTCGCGAGCGGGCTCCACACCAGCGTGCCCATCCCGTAGCGCTGGGCGACGGGCAGCACCTCGGTTTCGATGCCGCGGTTGAGGATCGAGTAGGTCGGCTGTTCGGTGCGGAACCGCTCCAGACCGCGCCGCTCGGCCACCCACTGGGCTTCGACGATGTCGGAGGCGGGCATCGTGGACGATCCGACCACCCGGACCTTACCGCTGTGGATCAGGTCCGAGAGCGCCGAGAGCGTCTCCTCGATGTCGGTGTCGGGGTCCGGCCGGTGGATCTGGTAGAGGTCGATGTGGTCGGTCCGCAGGCGACGCAGCGAGTTCTCGACCGCGGTCATGATCCAGCGTCTTGAGTTGCCTCGCTGATTGGGATCGTCACCCATCGGGAGATGCAGCTTGGTCGCGAGGACGACATCGTCGCGACGCCCCTTGAGCGCCTTTCCCACGATCTCCTCCGACTCGCCGCGGGAGTACGCGTCGGCGGTGTCGACGAAGTTGATCCCCGCGTCCAGCGCTTTGTGGATGATGCGGATCGAGTCGTCGTGGTCGGGGTTGCCGATGGCCCCGAACATCATCGCGCCGAGCGCGTAGGGACTGACCCTGATGCCGGTCCGGCCGAGGGTGCGGTACCGCATGTGGTTTCTCCTGAGGTTGTGGTCGAGGTGTGGTCGGCGCTCTCGCATGCCGTACCCTGAAACGAAGCGGAACGTCTTTCCGGAACTATACGGAAAAGCTTTCCGTTTATGCAAGCGAAGGTAAGCGAAGGTAAGCGAAGGAGGGTCGTGACGGAGAACACGGCGCCGACCGGAGTCGACTCGACCGGCTCCGCGGGTCCGGGCGCACTCGAAGGCGCGCCGCGTCGGCTGCGCGCCGACGCGCGACGCAATGTCGACTCCTTGCTTGAGGCGGCGAAGGCCGTCTTCGGCACGTCGGGCGTGGACGCGCCCGCGAAGGAGATCGCCGATCTGGCCGGCGTCGGAGTCGGGACGCTGTACCGGCACTTCCCGCAGCGCTCGGACCTGGTCAAGGCCGTGTTCCGGCGCGAGGTGGACGCCTGCGCCGACGCGGCCCCGGCGCTGGCCGCGGCGCACCGGCCGGGAGTGGCACTCGCGAGGTGGCTCCACCGGTACACCGAGTTCCTCGCGACCAAACGCGGACTCGCCACCGCCCTGCACTCGGGCGATCCGGCGTTCGACGCCCTGCCCGGCTACTTCATGGGGCGACTCGGGCCCACCCTCGGGTCACTGCTCGATGCCGCGACGGCCAGTGGCGAGATTCGTACCGACATCAGTCCCCAGGATCTCCTGTACGCCGTCGCCAATCTCTGCCTGCCCGCGGCGGACGAGGGAGTCGTGTACAGCCAGCGCATGGTCGCGCTTCTCGTCGACGGAATGCGCTACGGCGCCGATGCGAGCCGGTCTCGCTCCTGAGGTCGTGCACGGGTCGGTTCGTTCCTTCCCGAGACGTCGAGCCGCACCCCTCCGCGTGATAATCCGAACATCCGGCCGTGCTGCCCTGCGACGCGCTGTCCGAGTCGCCCGGCGGGGCGCCGCACGTCCTCGCGCTGGACGGGACGCCGTTACCTCAGGTAAGCACGCCAACCACGAGATCATTAACCGTTTTGGTGTGTCCTGTCGCTTTTGTCGGGGTAAATCGACTCTGCATGATGGGAGCCGAGCCATGACAACGCGAGACGGACGACGTGTCGTAGTGATCACCGGGGCCAGTGCGGGCATCGGCCGGGCCACCGCCCGCCGCTTCGCCGCCCGGGGCGACGCCGTGGCGCTGATCGCACGAGGTGCCGACGGCCTGGAGGGGGCCGCGCGCGAGGTGCGCGAGGCGGGCGGCGAGGCGCTCGCCATCGTGGCCGACACCGCCGACCACGACCGGATCGACGCCGCCGCGGGACGGGCCGAGGACGAGCTCGGTCCCATCGACGTGTGGGTGAACGTCGCCTTCGCCTCGGTGTTCGCCCCCTTCACGGAGATCACACCCGAGGAGTTCCGCCGCGCGACCGAGGTCACCTACCTCGGCTTCGTCAACGGCACGCGCGCCGCGCTGCGGCGGATGCTCCCCCGCGACCACGGTGTGATCGTCCAGGTCGGTTCGGCGCTGGCGTACCGGGGGATTCCGCTGCAGAGCGCGTACTGCGGGGCCAAGCACGCCATCCAGGGGTTCAACGAGTCGCTGCGCTGCGAGCTGCTGCACGACAGGAGTGGCGTACAGGTCACCATGGTGCAGATGCCGGCGGTCAACACGCCGCAGTTCGACTGGGTGCTGTCGCGGCTGTCCGGCCATCCCCAGCCCGTTCCCCCGATCTACCAGCCCGAGATCCCGGCCGACGCCATCCTGTACGCGGCGGAGCATCCACGGCGGCGCGAGTACTGGGTGGGCGTCTCGACCGCGGCGACGCTCCTTGCCAACGCGGTGATCCCCGGGCTCCTGGACCGCTACCTGGCCTGGACGGGCTACGAGTCCCAGCAGACCACCGACGTGACCCACCGCGACCCTCCCAACCTGTGGCGCCCGGCCGACGACGAACCCGGCACCGACGAGGGGGCGCACGGCTCCTTCGACCACAGGGCCATAGCGCACAGCCCCCAGCTCTGGGCCTCCCAGCATCACGGGCTGCTCGCGGCGGCCTCGGCCCTGACGGCGGTGGGCGCCCTGGCGTGGGCGCGCGGCCGTAAGGCGACGGGGAGGGCGCGGCGCTGGTCGTTCGAGGAGCGGTCCGGCGAGGGCATGCCGCCGGTGCGGGCGATCGAGGTCGCACGCGCGGCCTGGGGGCTGGCACTGCTGATGGCGCCCGCACAGGTGCTCCGCGTACTCGGCGGGAGAGGGAATCGCGGGGCGAAGGCCGTCGCCCGCCTGCTGGGGGCCAGGCAGCTGGGCCAGGCGGCCTGGTCGGGCCTTCGTCCCAGCCGGGAGGTGCTCGCCGGTGGCGCCGTGACCGACCTGGTGCACGCCGGTACCGTCCTGGCGCTCGGGGCGGCCAACGGCCGGTGGCGCCGTGTCGCCCTGTCCGACGCCGGGATCGCCCTCGCCTGGAGCCTGGCCGGACTGCGCGACAGCGGCAGGCCGTGACACCGGTGGCGTCACGGGAGGGTACGCGCGCCGCCCCGCCCCGACGCCGACAGCGTCACCGCCGACTCCAGCAGCAGCGCGTGCACGAACGCCTGGGGCAGGTTGCCCCGCGACTGCCGCTGGCCGATGTCGTACTCCTCGGTGTACAGGCCCGGTGAGCCGCACGCGGCCCGGTTGCGTTCGAACCAGCGGGCCGCCCCGACCTCGTCCCCGCCCTGGTGCGCGGCGAGCGCGGCGACCAGCCCGCATAGTACGAAGGCGCCCTCGGCGTCGCCGAGAGGCCGCTCGTCCTGCTGGAAGCGGTAGAGGTATCCGTCGCGTTCGAGCTCGGCGTGTACGGCTGCGCGCGTGGCGACGGTTCGCGGGTCGTCCGGCGCCAGGGCACCGCGGACGGCGGGGATGAGCAGGGCCGCGTCCACCCGTCCGTCGTCGAAGGCGCGCTGCCAGCGGCCGGAGGGGTGGAGCCCGTGCCGTGAGGTGTGGGCCAGGACGGTGTCGGCGAGGGCGCTCCAGCGGGCGGCCTGCCTGGCCGGGGCGACGGCCGCCGCGGCCTTCAGCCCGGCGACGCAGATCAGCTTGGAGTGCGTCCACTGCCGAGGGGGCAGCTCCCAGATTCCCGAGTCGGGCTCCCGCCACCGTCGCGCGACGGCGTCGACCGCGCCCTCCAGGGCGTGCCAGGAGTCGATGTCCAGCCGATCCCGGCGCGCGGCGGTGGCCAGAAGCAGCAACACCTCGCCGAACGCGTCCAGCTGGAACTGCCCGGTCACCCAGTTGCCCACCCTGACCGGCGCCCCCGGGTAGCCGGGCAGGAACGGCAGCGCGCGCTCCTCGGGCACCCGGCCGCCACCGGTGGTGTAGGCGGGCGCCAGGTGGGGGCCGTCGGCCAGCAGCCGCGCGGTGATGAACGCGACCGCGGCGTCCAGCAGATCGTCGAGACCGGCGACCGCCGCCGCGTGACCGGCGTAGCACTGGTCGCGGATCCAGGCGTAGCGGTAGTCGTAGTTGCGACCGGCCTCGGCGCGCTCGGGCAACGACGTGGTGGCCGCGGCGACCATGCCCCCGTCCGGTGCCGTCATGCCGCGCAGCACCGTGTGGGCGTGTACGGCGTCGCGGTGGGCGACGCATCCCGGCAGGGAGGGCTTCGCGACGGACCACGACCGTTCGGTGGCGCGCCACGCCGCCACCGGATCGACGGGCTCCCCCTCGAACGGCCGGCGGGCCAGCTCCAGGACGAGGTCGTGATGCCCTCCCTCGGGCACCCGCAGGTCGGCGCGCAGACCTCCCCCTGCCTCCCGGTGGGCGTGCCCGGCGCCTGTCCAGCGCAGATGGAGGTCGCCGGTGCGCCCGCTCCAGGTTTCCGCCTCGCGGTGCGGCTCGCGCAGGGGCCGCCTGCCGAAACCCGCCCGTGGATCGAGGATCACCGTCACCCGGGCGGGGCCGTCCACGGCCCGTATCCGGCGCAGCAGCACGGCACGCTCCGGATCGGCGGGGAAGGCGAGGGCCTCGCGGCACTCGACGATGCCGTGCGAGGTCACCCAGCGGCTGTTCCAGATCAGCGAGCCGCCCTCGTAGTAGCCGCCCCACACGAACCGCGCGTCGGCGGGCGTGACGGCGTACACGCCGCGGCCACCGAGCAGGTTCGTGAACACGGCGTCGGAGTCCCAGCGCGGCACGCACAGCCAGCCGATGTCCCCACGCGGGCCGATCAGGGCCCCGCGGTACCCGTCGGCGAGGAAGGCGTACTGCCGCAGCACCTGCGGAGCGAAGCCCGTGGTGTCTCCGCCCGCCATGGAGGCCGTCCCCCTTCCCGGCACGTCAGGGCCGTACGCGCGAGAGCGCCCGCTCCTCCTCCCGGCGCGTGGGGGCCGGTGGCGACCGCAGCAGCACCTCGGCGAGGAGTTCGGCCAGGTGAACCGGTTTCGCGGGGGTGCCGGACTCGATCTGGGTACGGCAGGAGAAGCCGTCGGCGAGAATCCTGGTCCCCTCGTCCGCCGCCCGCACGGCGGGCCACAGCCCCAGCTCGGCGACCCCGGTGGAGATCTCGTGGTGGCCGCGCTCGAAGCCGAAGTTGCCCGCCAGCCCGCAGCAGCCCACATCCAGCACCTCGGCCTGGATCCCGGCGCGCTCCAGCAGCCCGGCGTCGGCGTCGAAGCCCCAGATGGCGTGCTGGTGGCAGTGCGGCTGGGCGAGCGCGCGCACTCCCGTGCCCGGCAGTGGGGCGACCGGCACCCGGTCGAGCAGCATCTCCGACAGCGACCTGGTCTGGCGGGCGAGCAGCTCCACGTCGGGGTCGCCGGACAGCAGCTCGGGCGCGTCGGAGCGCAGGACGGCGGCGCAGCTCGGCTCCAGCCCGACGACCGGCACACCCCGCCGCAGCCGGGGGGCGAGCGCCGCCACGGTCCGGCGCAGCACGCGCCTGGCGGTGGCGAGCTGGCCGGTGGAGATCCAGGTGAGCCCGCAGCACAACGGCACCGGCGGCACCTCGACCCGGTAGCCGTACGTCTCCAGCAGGCGCGTCGCCGCCACGGCCGCGCCGGGGCGGAAGTTGTCGGTGAAGGTGTCCGGCCACAGCACGACCGGGTCACCCTCGCCCGGCGGCCGCTCCGGCCGGTCGCGGAACCAGTCGGTGAAGCGCTCGGTGGCGAAGCGCGGCAGCTCGCGGTGCCGATCCACGCCCCCGGCCAGCCGGACCAGCCCGCTCAGGCCCGGCGTGTGGGTGAGCGCGTTGACCGCTCCCGGCGCGAGGGCGGCGATCCGGGCCCACAGGGGCAGCCACCCCATGGAGTAGTGCGCGGCCGGCCGTGGCCGCCCCCGGTAGTGGTGGGAGAGGAACTCGGCCTTGTAGGTGGCCATGTCCACGTGCACCGGGCACTCCCCTCGGCAGCCCTTGCAGGACAGGCACAGGTCGAGCGCCTCGTACACCGCCTTGGACCGCCAGCCGCCGGTGACGGTCTCGCCGCGCATCATCTCCATCAGGATGCGGGCCCGGCCCCGGGTGCTGTGCTTCTCCTCCCGGGTGACCCGGTAGCTGGGACACATCACCCCGCCGGAGGTGGAGCGGCAGTTGCCGACGCCGACACAGCGGGCGGCGGCGTGGGTGAACCGGTGGTGGTCGCGCGGGTAGTCGAAGGACGTCATCGGCTCGGCGGGGTGGTAGTCCAGGTGGTCGAGGTTCTCGTCCAGCCGGTACGGATTGACGATCTTGCCCGGGTTCATCCGTCCCTCGGGGTCCCAGATCCGCTTGAAGACACCGAACAGCCCGACGACCTCGGAGCCGAACATGATCGGCAGCAGCTCGCCCCGGGACTGCCCGTCGCCGTGCTCGCCGGACAGCGACCCGCCGTAGGAGGCGACCAGGTGCGCGGCCTCCTCGACGAACCGGCGGTACTTCGCCACCCCATCGGGGTCGTCCAGGTCGAACGGTATCCGGGTGTGCACGCACCCCTGCCCGAAATGCCCGTAGAGAGAGGAGTTGTGGTAGCCGAAACGGTTCAGCAGCGCCTGGAAGTCGCGCAGGTAGTCGCCGAGCCGCTCCGGCGGGACGGCCGCGTCCTCCCAGCCCTCGTGGGTGTCGGGGTTGTCCGGAGGGTAGGCGGTCACGCCCAGCCCGGCCTCGCGGACCCTCCACACCCGCTCCTCCTCGGCGGGGTCGTCCAGATAGGTGGTGTGCGCGCCCCTGGCCTCGCCGATCAGCCTCCTGGCCCGCTCGTCGGCCTCCTCGCGGGTGTCGCCGCCGAACCGCGCCATCAGCCAGCCCGACCCCTCGGGCAGCCTGTCCAGTACGTCCTGCCCGGCGGTGTGCTCGATCCTGGCCAGGTCCATCAGCTCGTGGTCGAGCCCCTCCAGCGCCAGCGGCCGATACTTGACGATCTCCGGCACCATGTCGCCCGCCGTGGCGATGTCGGGGTAGCCCAGCACCGCCAGCGACTGGAACCTCGGCACCGGGAACAGTCTGATCTCCGCGTGCAGCACCGTGACCAGCGTCGACTCGCTGCCCACCAGCGCGCGGGCCACGTTGAGGCCGTTCTCCGGCAGCAGCGAGTCCAGGTTGTAGCCCGAGACGCGGCGCGGGATCCTCGGGTAGCGGGTCCGGATCAGCGCGAGGTTCTCGTCGCGCAGCCTCCGCATCGCCCGGTAGATCTCCGCCCGGCGCCCGCCCAGCGCGAGGATGTGCTCGTACTCCTCCTCGGAGGTCTCTCCCACCCACATCCGCAGGCCGTCGTAGGTGAGCACCTCCAGGCGGATCACCGAGTCGGCCATCTTCCCGTACGCCTGCGCCGAGGCGCCGCACGAGTTGTTGCCGATCATCCCGCCGATGGTGCAGGTGTCGTGGGTGGCGGGCTTGGGGCCGACCATCAGGCGCCGGTCCGCCAGTTGGGCGTTGAGATCGTCCAGGCAGACGCCGGGCTCGACCAGCGCCCGCTCGCCGTCCACCGAGAGCAGCCGCGTGCAGTACTTCGACCAGTCGATCACCACGCCCTCGTTGCAGCACTGCCCGGCCAGGCTGGTGCCCCCGCCCCGGGAGTGCACCGGCGCCCGGTACTCGTGGCAGACGCGCACGGCCTCGGCCCCGGCCTGCACGGTGCGGGGCACCACGACCACGGACGGGGTCTGCCGGTAGTTCGAGGAGTCGTGGGCGTAGGCGGCCAGCGACCCCTCGTCGCACCGCACCTCTCCGTCCACCCGAGCACTGAGACTGCGGTAAAGAGACACGTTTGGCTACATACCCGACATTTCATCAAATTGGGTGAAAAAAGGTAACTTTCCGGCGTGGAGTTCTCCCGGTCCCGGCCGGGACCGAGGCGCGTCCCCGAACCGTACGCCCGTCCGTCGGGACGGTGTAGGCGCTCGCCTCGACCGCCTCGACGAGCGGGCCGGTCACCTGCCGCCGTCGTCGCGGTGCGGCAGGAACTCCTGCATCTTGGTCTTGATCCCCTCCCGCAGGACGCCCCAGCGGTTCTCGTCGCCCTGCAGGAGTGCCTCGGCGGAGTTCTTCATCTGCTCGAAGGTCGCGTGCGGCGGGATCGGCGGCACGTCCGGATCGACGTACACGTCCAGAAGCACGGGCCGGTCGGCGCCCAGCGCCCGCTCCCAGGCCGGCGCGACCTGGTCGGGTCTGTCGACGGCGAGGGCGCCCATGCCCAGGCTCGCGGCGAAGGCGGCGTAGTCCACGTCCGGCAGGGTCTGCGACTGCGGGAACTTGGGCGAGCCCTGCATGGCGCGCATCTCCCAGGTGACCTGGTTGAGGTCGTTGTTGTGCAGCACCGCGACGATCAGCCGAGGGTCGGACCAGTCGCGCCAGTAGTGCTTGACGGTGATCAGCTCGGCCAGGCCGTTCATCTGCATCGCCCCGTCACCGGCGAACACGATCACCGGACGGTCCGGGTGGGCGAACTTGGCGCCGATCCCGTACGGCACGCCCGACCCCATGGTGGCCAGCGTGCCCGACAGCGAACCGCGCACGCCGTCGTGGAAGCGCAGGTTGCGGGCGTACCAGTTGGCGGCCGAACCGGAGTCGGCGGCGACGATCGCGTCGGCGGGCAGCAGCGGGGACAGCTCGTGGAACAGGAGCATCGGATTGACCGGCTTGGCCTCGACCATCGCCTCCATCCGCATGGTCTCCCACCACCGCTGGACGTCGGACTCGATGCTCTCGCGCCAGGAGCGGTCGCGCTTGCGCTCCAGCAGCGGGATGAGGGCCCGCAGGGTGACGGCGGCGTCGCCGACCAGGTTCACCTCGTAGGGGTAGCGCATGCCGATCAGCTTGGGGTTGATGTCGATCTGCACGGCCCGCGCCTGGTCCAGGTCCGGCAGGAACTGGGTGTACGGGAAGCTGGAGCCGACGGTGAGCAGCGTGTCGCAGCCCTTCATCATCTCGTAGCTCGGCCGGGTGCCCAGCAGCCCGATGGAGCCGGTCACGTACGGCAGCTCGTCCGAGAGCACGTCCTTGCCCAGCAGCGCCTTGGCCACGCCCGCCCCCAGCAGGTCGGCGACCTGCCGGAGCTCCTCGCGGGCCCCCCGGGCGCCGGAACCGGCCAGGATCGCGACCCGCTTACCGGCGTTGAGCAGTCCGGCGGCGTAGTGGAGCGCCGCGTCGTCCGGGAAGGTCGTCGGCCAGTCGATCCCGATGCTGGAGGGCACCATCTTGAACTCGTGGCCGGGCGGGGTGTATTCGAGCTCCTGCACGTCGGCGGGCAGGATGATCGCGGTCGGGGCCCGCTCGGCCAGCGCCACCCGGATCGCCCGGTCCAGCACGTTCGGCAGTTGCTCGGGCACGGTGACCATCTGCACGTAGTCGCTGGCCACGTCCTTGTACAGCGACAGCAGATCGACCTCCTGCTGGTAGGAGCCGCCCATCGCGCTGCGGTTGGTCTGGCCGACGATCGCGAGCATTGGGACGTGGTCGAGCTTGGCGTCGTAGAGGCCGTTGAGCAGGTGGATCGCGCCCGGTCCCGAGGTCGCCGTGCAGACGCCGAGGCGCCCGCCGAACTTGGCGTAGCCGACCGCCTCGAACGCGCTCATCTCCTCGTGCCGCGCCTGGATGAACATCGGCCGGTCCCCGGCCCGTCCCCAGGCGGCGAGCAGGCCGTTGATGCCGTCGCCCGGATAGCCGAAAACCCGCTCGACCCCCCACTCACGCAGACGTTCCAGCACATAGTCGGCCACGGTCGTCGAAGTCATCGGTCATTCCCCCCTCGGGCGGCCGGGCGACCGCTCTCACCTCGGGATATACCCCCGCCCCCGCCTGGCCCACCGGCCCCTGCCGACGCCACCGCCGCCGCGGTGCCCTCCTGCCGGGCGTCGGCGCTCAGCGGCGCCGGGCTCCGGATCCGGTGGGGCCGCGCCTGCGGAGGGTCACCAGCCACTCCCCGGTGATCAGCGCGCAGGCGGCGGCCACCGCGGTCAGCGCGAGGCCCGCCAGGAAGAGCGGCCACCTCTGGGAGATCCCGGCCCCAAGGGTGAGCGCCAGCAGGACGATGAACGCGATGCAGGAGACGATCAGCCGGACGTTCAGCGGTTTCCTCATGTCCCCCTCCCGGCCGGTGGTGCCGTCGGTCACCTTTCCTGCCTTCTCCCTACCCCGGCTGAACGTCAAACCATCGCAAAATCTGACATATCACCCAAAGGGGGATTCAAGGCCGCGAAGGCCGGATCCCGGGATCCGGCCTTCCGGTCATCGGGCCGTCACCCCGGCCGGAGCCTCCCCGCGCCCGTTCAGGCGGGCCTCCGGATGAGCAGGGCCATCTCGGCGACCGTGGGATTGTCGAGGATGAGACGCAGCGGCACCTTCAGTCCCACGGTGTCGCGCAGGCGGGAGGCCATCCGGATCGCGAGCAGGGAGTGACCGCCGAGCTCGTAGAAGTCGTCGTGCCGCCCGATCCGCTCCAGGTTGAACACGTCGCACCAGATCGCGGCGACCAGTTCCTCGGCCTCTCCTCGCGGCAGGGTGTCGGGCGCGTTGCTCATCGCGCCGACCGTCCGGGTGCGGCGTACCCCTGGTGAACATGTTTGAAAGTGATCATGTTTGGCTCCGGTGGTCGTAGAGGCCGGTGGTGGAAGGGGTCGCGGTGCCGGCACCGCCGATGAGGAAGTCGAGGCCGGTGCCGCGCAGCCACGTGTCGCCGAGCGTCGCCGGGTCGGTTCCCGAGCGGCCGGTCTCGCGGGCGAGCTGCGACCAGAGTCCGTCCAGCCGGTGTTCGGACGCCGCGCAGGCGACGTCGGCCAGGTCGAGCGCCGCCGTGTTGCCCCGTTCCGCGAGGTCGGCCGAACGGGCGAGCACCACGGAGAGGCCGAACAGTTCGGCCGCGATCCTGCCGACGAGGGCGAGGGAGCGCTGCCTGGTCAGCAGTTCGTCCATCGGGACGTCGCCGGTCATGACCCGGCAGTGTTCGGCGAGCGTCTCGACCTGCGACGTGAGACGACGCAGATGGTCGTGGTGTCTCGGGGGGAAGCCTCCGGGGGCGACCGGTTCCGGTCCCCCCTCGGGCGGTCCGCCGGGTTCGCGGTGTGGTCGCGGGTTCGCCGCCGGTTCCGGTCCCCCTCCGGAGGGTGGTCCGCCGGGTTCGTAGTACGGCCGCAGGTTCGCCTCCGCCGACCACAGGTCGAGCATGAACTCGACGCCGCCCGCCACCCGCAGCCCACGGGCATCGCGGAAACAGCGTTCCACCGGCAGCGGTGGAGCCCCGCGCGCCGCCTTGCTGCGGGCGGTCTCGTACCCCTCCCCGCCCAGCAGCGCCATCGTCCCGTCCACCGCGCGCCAGCTCGCCAGGGCCATGAGATTCTTCGCGGCGGTCAGGTCGGGGCGGGTGTCCGCGCGCTCCGCCCCGAGCAGGCACCAGACGAGCAGGCTCTCGACGAGGAAGACCTCGGCCGCGTTCTCCGCCACCCGCCGCCGGATCTCCTCGTACTCGCCGAGCGCGCGGTCGTTGATCCTCCGCCTGTTGACGAAGTCCCGCGACCAGAGCAGCGACGCGCGCGCGACGGCGAGGGCGGGGGGCGCGATGACGAGGTGCCGTCCGAAGAGGGCGAGCTCCCCGAGATCGACGGACGCCTCGCCGGGCGTCTCCTCGGTGACGGTCCCGCCCTCGGAGGATTCCGGTCGCATGCGCCAGCCACCGGACTCCTCGGGCATGAGCTGCTCGGCCGGTACGCGCACCCGGTCGAGGCGCAGCATGCCGAAGGCCGCGCCGCGCAGTCCCATGAACTCGTGCGTGCCGACGACCTCGAAGCCGGGGCTGCGGGTGTCGACGAAGAAGAGCCTGACCTCCTCGGTGCCGTCGTCGCCGACCACGGTCGCGGAGACGTCGACCAGTTCCGCGACGGAGCCGTTGCCGATGAACACCTTCTCCCCGCTGATCAGGTAGGCGTCGCCCCCCTCGACGGGTACGGCGACCGTGGTGCGGCCGCGGTTCCCGGCACCGGCGACCTCGGCGTCGGCGGTGCCGGAGACGACACCGGCGGCGATCCGCTCGGCGATGAGGTCGCGGAGCGGGCCCGGTGGGAGAGCCCGCAGGTACACACCGGAGCCGAACCCGTTGTGGATGGCGAGGGCAAACGCCACGGGCATGGACCAGCTCGCCGCCGTCTCGACGACCCGGCAGGCGTTGAGCCAGGAGAGGCCGAGCCCGCCGAGCGAGGGGTCGATCATCAGGCCGAGCAGGCCGGCGTCCTGGAGAGCGCCGAGGAACCCCCCGGGCAGGCGCCCGTCGGCCTCGACCGCCGCCGGATCGACGCGGTCGAGCAGGAGGCGGCTGAGGCGGGCGACGGCCTCGTCCCCGGCGAGGCGGTCCGCCGGGTCCTGCTCAGGGAAGGGGCGGAGCAGATCCCAGCGCACGCGGCCCAGGTACAGCTCCTGCAGAAAGCTCGTCGAGGCCGGTGGCGAGGTGTCGGAGGAAGTCATCGGTCCGCTCCCGGAAGTAGAAGTGGTCGCCTGGGAAGGTCCACACATCGCACGGCCCGGTGGTGTACCGGCTCCACGCGGTCAGCGACTCGCCGCTCTCCTCGTCCCGGTCGCCGCCGAGGATCACGAGCGGGCAGGTCAGCGGCTCGACGCGCACGGGCCGATAGGTGGCGACGATCGTCAGGTCGGCGCGGACGACCTCCAGTGCCGCCGCCAGGACGTCCGGGTCGGCCTTGACCTCCTCGGGGAGGGGACCGTGCTCGCTCTCGATCACGGCGGCCAGGTCCTCGTCCCCGAGCTTGGGGAGGTCCGGTCCCGGCTCGTGCAGGTGGGGCGCGCGGTAGCCGGAGAGGTACAGCGCGGCCGGGCCGGGCGAGCCCCGGTCGCGCAGTGCCAGGGCGGTCTCGTACGCGACGAGGGCGCCGAGACTGTGGCCGAGGAGGACGTACGGGGCGACGAACTCCACCTCGGACACCAGGGCCTCGACCAGCTCCGGCATGCTCGTCGACGGCGCCTCCTCCCGCCTGCTCCCGCGCCCGGGGAGCTGCACCGCCCAGACCTCGACGTCCGGCAGCGCGTCGGACCACCGCATGTACTCGCCCGGGGAGCCGCCGCTGTGCGGGAAGCAGTACATCCGCAGGCGGGCCTCCGGGCGGCGTTCGCGGCACAGCAGCCAGCGGGGTCGGGAGCCGGTCACGGTCGCTCCTGTTCGTCGAGGCGGGACGCGTCGAGATGGGATGTTTCGAGGCGGGACGTTTCGAGGTGGGACGCGTCGAGGAGAGCGGCGTCGAGGAGGGACGCGAGCGCGGCCACGGTGGGCGCGCGGAAGAACGCGCGGACGCCGAGCTCGACGTCCAGCTCCGACCGGATACCGGCCACGAGGCGGGTCGCGATCAGCGAGTCGCCCCCCAGGTCGAAGAAGTTGTCGTGGACGCCCAGCGACGCCAGGCCGAGCGCCTCGCGGAAGGCGGCGGCGATGATCTTCTCTGTGCGGGTCTCCGGCTGGACGTAGTCCGCGTCGAGCTCCGGCCGCTCGAATCCGGAGGGTTCCCCGGCCGAGGTCGCGTCCCGCGCCGGATCCCGCTCGTCGAGCCGGAACCGCCGGCGCTGGAACGGGTAGGCCGGGAGCGGGACGCGCCGGGGCCTTCGCCCACGGTGGAGCGCGGACCATTCGACGGGCACCCCCGCCTGCCACAGCAGACCGGTGGCGTGGAGCAGTTCCGCCGCCCCGCCCCCGGCGTCGGCGGCGTGCGGGAGGCTCTGCGCCACCGGGCGGTCCGCCCGGTACGCGGGGTGCTGCCGGGCCAGGCCACCGAGAGTGCGCCCGGGGCCCAGCTCCAGCAGCGCGTGCTCGCCGGTGGTGAGCAGCGTCCCCAGCGCGGCCGAGAACCGCACGGTGTGCCGCAGGTGGGCCGCCCAGGAGGCCGGGTCACACGCCTCCTCCGCGGTGACGGGCATCCCGGTCCTGTCGGAGATCCAGCGGATCGCCGGTGGCCGGAGCGGGACCTTCCCGACCAGCTCGGCGTACCCGGCGAGAGCGGGCTCGACGAGGGGGGAGTGCGCGGCGGCGCTGATGCGCAGGGGGCGCGCGTCCACGCCCTCCCCGGCGAGGCGGTCCCGCAGGCGGTCCACGTCGGCGGCCGGTCCGGTGACGACACACTGCGCCGGGCCGTTGATCGCGGCGATCGACAGGCCGCCGTCCAGCGAGGGCAGGAGCGCCGCCTCGCCGAGCGGTACGGCGAGCATCGAGCCGGAGGGCAGGCCGTCGAGGATCCGTCCCCGCGCGAGCACCAGCGTCAGCGCGTCGGCCGGTGTGAGCACCCCCGCCGTCGACGCGGCGGCGTACGCGCCGAGGCTGTGGCCGAGCACGACCTCCGGGGTGACGCCGCGCGCCCGCCACAGCAGGGCGAGCCCGTGCTGGATCGCGAACAGCGCCGGCTGGCACACCGTCATCGTGCCGAGTCGCGCCTCCGCCCAGGACTCGGCGTCCGCGCCGGGATACAGCACGTCCCGCAGGTCCAGCCCCAGCTCCGGCGCGGCCAGCTCGGCACAGGTGTCGACCGCCTCGCGGAACACCGGTTCCCGCTCGTACAGGTCCCGTGCCATCCCGAGGTGCTGGCCGCCCTGCCCGGGGAAGAGGAAGGCCACACCGGCGGCCCGCGCGGCGGCGCGGCCGGTCACCAGGCGGCGAGGCTCGACGCCGGTCAGCACGCTCACAGCGTCGCCACCGTCGGCGCAGACCGCGAAGGCCCGGTGCGTGAACCCCCTGCGGCCGGTCTGGAGCGTCCAGGCGACGTCCGCGAGCGGCGTGTCGCCGCGCCTCAGCCGCTCGCCCAGACGGGTCGCCGCCTCCGCGAGCGCGCGGCCGGTACGCGCGGACAGCACCAGCAGCTGGGGTCCCCCGGAGGGTTCCGGCGGCGCCGAGTCCCGCCACTCCTCGACGACGACATGGGCGTTGGTGCCGCCGATCCCCAGGGAGTTGACCCCCGCCCTGCGGGGAGTGCCCGTCCTCGGCCAGGGCGTCGCCTCCCCCCGCACCACGAAGGGGCCGGTGTCGAGGTCGATCTCGGGGTTCGCGCGGCGGAAGTGCACCGTGCCGGGGACGAGCTCGTGCCGGAGCGACAGGACGACCTTGATCAGCCCGATCACCCCGGCCGCGGCGTCGGTGTGCCCGATGTTCGACTTGACGGAGCCGAGCAGGCAGAACGCCTTCTCGTCCGTGCCGAGCCCGAACGCCTTCGACAGCGCCCGTACCTCGATGGGGTCGCCGACCGGCGTGGCGGTCCCGTGCGCCTCGACGTATCCGATGGTGGCGGGGGACACCTCGGCGAGCAGATGCGCCGCGCGCACCGCGGCGGCCTGCCCGTCGACGCTCGGAGCGGTGAAGCCCACCTTTCCGGCGCCGTCGTTGTTGACCGCGGACCCTCGGATGACGGCGTGGACGAGATCGCCGTCCGCGAGCGCGTCCTCCAGCCGCTTGAGCACGACGACCCCCGCGCCGTCACCGGACACGGTGCCGCTCGCGTCGGCGTCGAAGGGACGGCAGCGCCCGTCGGACGCGAGGACGTCGTCGTCGCCCTGGCTCTCCATCGGATGCGGGACCCGGATCGTCGCCCCACCGGCGAGGGCGACGTCGCACTCCCCGGCGAGCAGCGCCTGCGCGGCCTGGTGGACGGCGACGAGCGAGGTGGAGCACGCCGTCTGCACGGTCACGGCCGGGCCGTTCAGATCCAGCTTGTACGCCACCCGGCTCGTCAGGAAGTCCATGCCGCAGGCGAGCCGGAACTGCCAGTCCGTGACACCGGGGAACAGGTCCCGGTGCTCCCGCAGCAGCGCCAGGTGATCGGTGTCCCCGCAGCCGCCGTACACGCCGATCACGCCGGGGTAGGCGGCCGGGTCGCAGCCGGCGTTCTCCAGGGCCTCCCACGCGCACTCCAGGAAGACCCGGTGCTGGGGGTCGAGCATCAGGGCCTCGCGGGGTGAGAAGCCGAAGAAGCCCGCGTCGAAGAGGTCGGCGTCCGGCACGACGCCGTACGCGGAGGTCCTGCCGGTGTTCCCCTCTTCGGGCGACCGCGTGACGAACTCGGTCCCGGTGGCGAGCCCCTCCCAGAACGCGTCGACGTCCGGCGCGCCGGGGAACCGGCCCGCCATCCCGATGATCGCGATGAACGTCTGCTCGACGTGCGGAGCGGTCATGCGAGGTCTCCCGTCCGCGCGGGCTGTGCGCCGTCTTCGGGCTGTGCGCTTTCCCCGGGCTCGTCCGGGGCCTGGCCGTCGCGCAGCCCGCGTACCGGGGAGAAGAGAGGAGGCAGCATCGACAGGACGGTGAGGACAGCGGCGATCCAGAAGACCCCGCGCAGCCCGACCGGGTCCACGAGCAGCCCCCCGACGGTGGCGCCGAGGGGGATCATGCCCCAGGTGACGAAGCGGAAGACGGAGTTCATCCGGCCGAGCAGGTGCGGGGGCGTCACGAGCTGGCACAGGCTGACCTGCAGCACGTTGAAGATGTACGCCCCGACGTAGATGACGAACAGGCCCGCGGCGAAGACCACCGGCCCGGTGGACAGCGGCAGGAGGACCGTGCCGCCGCTGAACAGGACGATCGACGTGATGAAGGCGGGCCCGGTGCCGAAGCGCCTGGAGAAGGGTTCCGCCGCGAGCGCGCCGACGAGGCCGCCGGCGTTGCCGACCGCGAGGACGACGCCGATGACCCCGGCGCTCAGGCGCAGCTCGTCCGCCGCGTAGACGATCTGGAGGGCGAGCACGGCCGCGAACGCGAGTTCGGCGAGGGTGGCGCAGAGGATCAGCGGGCGGAGCAGCGGGTGGGAGAACACGAAGCGGATGCCTTCGGCGATCTCCCGGCGCAGGCCGAGCCGCTCCGCCGGAGCGGGTTTTCGCTCCTCGACCTTGATGAAGAGCAGGAAGACCGCCGAGACCAGGTAGGTGATCGCGTCGGCCAGGAGCGCCAGGGGCGCGGTGAGCACCTCGACGAGGAAACCGCCGACCCCCGGACCCCCGAGTTGCGCGACCGAACGGGACAGCTCCAGCTTGCCGTTGGCGTCGACGAGCTTGTTCTCCTCCACGAGTTCGGGGAGGTAGGACAGCTGCGCCACGTCGAAGAAGAGCGTGCCCAGCCCGATGGCGAACGCCACGGCGTAGATCAGCGGCATGCTGAGCATGTCCAGCCACACGGCGACCGGGACGGCGAGCAGGGCCACACCCCGCAGGAGATCGGTGAGGATCAGCACCGGTCGCCGGGGAAGCCGTTCGAGCCAGACCCCGGCGGGCAGGCCGACGAGGAGGATGGGCACGTACTCGACCGCCCACACCAGGCTGACCTCCAGCGCCGAGGCGTCGAGCAGGAGCAGCGCCGCGAGCGGCAGGGCCAGCAGGGTGATCTGTGTGCCGAACAGGCTGACGGTCTGGGCGGCCCAGAGATTGCGGAAACCGGCGACGCGCCAGAGGCTCTTTCCCACCGCCTTCACGCCTCCGTGCCGCGCGGGCCCGACGGCGGAACACCGGGCGGTGTCTCCCTGGCGACGGTGACGGTGACGGCGCGTCGCCGTTCGGCGTGGTCGTGGAACAACACGAGTGGTCTCCTCATGGGGTGGCGCGGTGGTCAGCGGTGGTCGTCGATGCGGCGGCGCTGGAGTCCGAGGCGGGCCCGGCCCGCCGCTCGCTTCCCCGCCTGCTCGTCGGGGGCGTCGGCGTCGGCACGGGGGGCCGGTGGGGACCCGGCGCCGGGGGCGGAACCGGTGCCCGGGGGGTGGCCGGTCCCCGGCGCGGCCTGCTCGCCGAGGTGCCGGGAGAGGGCCGCGATCGTGGGGAACTCGAACAGCGTCACCATCGGCATCCGCCGCCCCAGGGTCTCGGTGAGCCGTGCGTGGACGGCGGCGAGGCTGAACGAGGTGCCGCCGAGGTCGAAGAAGTTGTCGTGCGGGCCGACGTGGTCCAGCTCCAGGACCTCCCGCCAGATCCGTTTCAGCGTGAGCTCCGGTTCACCGCGCCCGGACGTCAGGGAGGCCCCGGACACCGGTTCGGTGGGCGCAGGGGGGCCGCCGCCTGCGGGGAGCGGCCACGGAAGGGCGTCCCTGTCGACCTTGCCCGACGTCCGGATCGGCAGGTCGCCGACGACCGCGAGGCGCGGTACGAGCGCGGCGGGCATCGTCCCGCGCAGCAGGGCTCGCGCGCCGACCTCGTCGAAGTCGCCGCCCGGCACGACGTAGCCGACGAGGATCTGGTGGCCCAGGCGGGTCGTGCGGACCGCGGCGGCGGCGGCGCTGACGCCCGGCAGCCGCAGCAGGGCCGCCTCCACCTCGCCGAGCTCGACGCGGCGGCCCCCGAGTTTGACCTGCTCGTCGATTCGCCCGACGAAGACCAGGCCCTCCGGTTCGGCCCTCACCAGGTCCCCGCTGCGGTAGGCCCGCCCCCAGCCGAGGGACGGCAGCGGAGCGTACTTCTCCGCGTCCTTCGCGGGGTCCAGGTAGCGGGCCAGGCCGACCCCGCCGATCACGAGCTCGCCGGTCTCGCCCATGCCCACGGGGTCGCCGTCCGGACCCACCACGGCCAGATCCCAGCCGTCGAGGGGGAGCCCGATCCGCACCGGGTCCCCGGGCGAGAAGAGGGTCGCCGACGAGGTGACGGTCGCCTCGGTGGGACCGTAGCTGTTCCACACCTCGCGTCCGGGGGCGGTGAGCCGCTCGATCAGCTCCTGAGGGCATGCCTCGCCCCCCAGGATCAGCAGCCGCACGCCGTCGAACACCTCGGACGGCCAGCGCGAGGCCAGCGTGGGCAACGTCGAGATGACGGTGATGCCGTTCGCCCTGATCCACGGGCCGAGGTCGGTGCCGGTACGGACGAGGGCGCGCGGGGCGGGCACCAGGCAGGCGCCGTTCCGCCAGGCCAGCCACATCTCCTCGCAGGAGGCGTCGAAGGCCGCCGAGAGCAGGGCCTGCACCCGGTCGCCCGGCCCGATCGGCCTGTCCCGCAGGAACAGCCCGGCCTCGGCGTCCACGAACGCCGCCGCGCCGCGGTGGGTGGCCACGACACCCTTGGGGACCCCGGACGAGCCGGAGGTGAAGATGATCCAGGCGTCGTCGTCCACCCCCGGCCGGGCGGCCTCCCCCGGCTCGTCCGGTACGCGCGCCGCCGGGGTGAGCGTGATGTGGCGGTTCTCCCCCACGACGGCGTGGACCCCGGCCTCGCCGAAGACGAGTTCCCTGCGTTCGGCGGGATCGTCGGCGTCGACCGGTACGTAGGCCGCGCCCGCGGCGAGGACGGCGAGGATCGAGACGTACAGGTCGGCGGTACCCGAGGGCACGCACACCCCCACCCGGTCACCGCGCCGCACCCCGGCCGCCCGCAGCCTCCCGGCCAGGGACTCGACCTCGGCCCGCAGGGAGGCGTAGCCGAGCCGTACGCGCCCGTCGTCGAGCGCGGCGGCCTCGGGGAAGCGGGCGGTCGTCTCGTCGAGCACGTCGAGCAGGGTGCGGGGGGCCGGTCTCCGGCCGGACGAGGTGAAGACCGCGGGGACCTCGGGCCTTTCCACGGCGCTCCCGGCCGTGACGCCTGCCGTGGTGTCGGTTGAGGTGTCGGCCGTGACGCCTGCGGTGGCGTCGGCTGTGATGCCTGGCGCGACGCCGGCCGTGTCTCGCGGCCCGGCGTCGGCGAGCGGAGGCAGTGTCCACAGGGGAGCCTCGGGGGCGGCCACGACGGCGGCGAGCAGCCGGTGGAAACGGTCGCCGATCGACCGGACCGTGCCGGGGTCGAACAGGTCGGTGCCGTAGGTGATCGTCAGGTCGAAGGCGTCGCCGGTGGCGGCCCGGAAGACGGTGAAGTCGAGTCCGGCCTTGGCGCCGGTGGGCATGAGATCGATCAGCGACGCGGAGAGGTCACCGAAACGCGGCTCGGCCATCGGGGTCGGCTCGAAGCTGAAGAGGGCCTGAACCAGCGGGTTGCGGTCGAGATCGCGCTGCGGCGCGAGCTCCTCCACCAGCCGCTGGAACGGAACCCGCTGGTAGCTCAGCATGTCCATCACGGTCTCCCGGGTCCGCCGCACGACCTCGGCGAACGAGGGATCACCGGACAGGTCGAACCGCACCGGCAGCGTGTTCACGAAGAAGCCGATCACGGGTTCGAGCTCCGAGAACAGCCGGTCGTTGGCCGGGGTGCCGATCAGCAGGTCGCGCGCGCCGGTGAGGCGGCCCAGCAGCGCCGCGTAGGCCGCGATCATCGGCACGAACGGTGTCACGCGCATCCGCCGGGCCAGGGCGAGGACCTCCGCCATGAGCGGTCCGGGAAGGGTGACATGGTGGTTGGCGCCACCCCTCCGGCGGAGCCGGTCATGGCCGTCCGCGCCACCCGCGCCACCCGCGCCACCCGCGGTGTCCCCTCCACGTACGCCGTTCGCGCCGCCCGAGCTGTCCCCTCCACGTACGCTGTCCCCTCCACGTGCGCCGTCCCGCGTCGGACGCGAGGGATCGGCGGGAAGGTCCAGCGTCGTCGGGGCGCCCGCCAGCCGCTCGCGCCACCAGGCGAGGTCGGCGGCGTCCACCGGCTGCCGTCGCTGCCAGGCCGCGTAGTCGCCGAACTGGACGGGGAGCGGCGGGGGCTCCGGTGCGCCCGCGTACCCGTCGGCGAGTTCGTCGAAGAGAAGATGGAGCGACGGCCCGTCGCAGACCAGCTGGTGCAGGAACAGGCCGAGTATGTGCCGGTCGGCGTCGAGGCGGATCAGCCGCTTGCGAACGAGCGGTCCGGCCGTCACGTCGAAGGGTTCGTCGGCCCACCGCCGCAACAACTCGTCGGCGAGGTCGTCGCGGCGCTCGGGCGGCTCCGTCGTCAGGTCGGCCAGTCGCGGGCCGAAGGGCGGCGACGGGGCGACGCGCTGGTACGGCTCGTCCCTGCCCATCGGGAACGTCGTGCGCAGGATGTCGTGCCGGGCGAGGACCCGTTCGACCGCGCGCCTCAGCGCCCCGAGGTCGAGCGGTCCGTCCAGGCGTACGGCCACGGGCACGTTGTAGGCGGAGCCGCCGGGGTGAACCTGCTCGATGATCCACAGCGCTCGCTGTGCGACGGTGAGCGGAACCGGTTCTCCGGCGCCTCCGCCGGACGGTATCGTCTGCCGCCGCACGGGCATGATCTTTCTGTCCATGCTGTGGATCCACCGCCTCGCGGTCGTGGGTGGGTGCTGGGGGGTACCGGGGTCCTGCACGGGGTGAACTCGGTTTCCGGTGCCGGATACGACGGCCCCGGCCGATTCCGAACCTGGGCCGGTTCGCTTTCGCGGGCTTTGTGATTTCGGGTGGCCCGGCCCGATCCCGGCGAGCCCGGACCCCGGGAATCGCGCGGGTCGATCAGGTCGCGCTCGCCCTGCTCAACCGCGAAAAAGACAGCTCGATAAACGAAAGAGAAAAACGCCATGGAGATCGCCGAATGGGGCGCATCACACAGGGCCGTGGCTTCTCAGGGTCTTTCGCATACCGATGAGAAGTGAAGGTAACCGATTCGTTCCGATGCCTGTTTGGTATGGCATTAGTGCACTGGCCGATGTCGCGCGGAATCCTGCGGGGGCGCCCGTTACGACACGGAGTTTCCGCTCGGCGGTGAGTGGTTGACGTTATGGACCATCGATGGGTTGCGGTCGGTAGTCAAGGGGGTGACGGGGATGTTCATGCAGGATATGAACATCTGTCACATCTTCTCGCACGTGTCGTCGGTCGCCCCAATGCTGAGTTGGTCAAGTGAACAAAGGGTTACCGATGAAGGTGTGGCCGGGGACGCAGCGGTGGCCATCTCGCGGGCAAGGTGCTGTTTACATCACTCTGAGTCAATACTTCAGTTAGGGCCGCAAAAGGCATCAGGCGCGCGATCCCGGCGTATTGCCACCGGCCGAAACGGTATGTATTGTCCGTTCGGGCGAAGCCACACCTCATCCGGTCGACCAGCCGGCACCTTTCCGGCCGCCCCTCGCCCATAGGCAGAACCGTGCCGAATACGGTGCGTCGTCCCGCGATCCCCTCCCCTTTCTCACGCCCTTTAAGGCTGTCCATCTCGGCCTCGTCATTCGGTGTGTAGACCCTGTACCAGTGAAGGAGCGTTCTCCCATGCCCGGAATCCAGGAGACAACGGAGATTGAGCAGACGGTCAGGTCGATTCTGGTGACGGACCTGTTCGTCGAGGTGCCGGAGATAGGGCTCGACGACGGCCTTCGGGGCATCGTCGGGCTCGACTCGCTGGGCTTCGTCGAACTGCGCGTCCAGTGCGAGGACCGGTTCGGCGTCCGCATCTCGGAGAAGGAGTTCAGCCCGGAGAACTTCGCCAGCATCCGCTCGATCTCCGAGCTGGTCCGCAGGCTGCAGGCCACCGGCCCGGCCGCGTCCGGCGGCGGCGACGTGACCGCGGATCGGACGCCGGGAGTGGAGCGCTCCGATGCTGGATGAGAACGGCACCGCCGTCGCCCCGCACGGACCCGGCGACGTCTGGTTCGACCGGACGGCGCACATGAACCACTACGGGACGAAGCTGCCTTTCGGCTGCGTGGGGGCCACGGGGATCGTCCAGCGATTCGTCGAGCTCGACGGCCCTCGGGCGGGGCGGTCGCTGGACGTGCTGGACGCCAGCGGGGGCTACGCGTCCGCGTGTCTCGGGGCGGGGTCGCCGGTGGTCGTCCCGGCCCTGACGCGCGCCGTCGAGGAGAGCGGCTACGTGACCGACGAGATCGCGTCGCTGGAGCGGGCCCGGCTGCTGAAACGCCTGTTCGGCGCCGGAGGACTGTGGGCCGGGCGGTTCCCCGCCGCCGACTACCACGTCACCGGCCGCAACTCCGGCTCCGAGGGGATGGAACTGGCGCTGCGCCTGGCGCTGGAGTCCCGTTTCGACCGCCGCGACCTGCGCGCCGCGAAGGGCAGGGAGGGCCGCGACGTCGTCCTCGCCTTCGAGGGAGCCTGGCACGGCTGGACCGGCGGGCTGCTCCCGCTCCTGAACAGGAGGCACTACCGGATCGGCCTGCCCGCCGTGGCGGCGGAACCGTTCGGCTTCACGACCGAGCACATCCCGTTCGGCGAGGCCGAGACAGCCCGGGAGTACTTCGCCCGCAACGGGCACCGGGTGCTCGCCGTGGTGATCGAGCCCGTCCAGGGAGACGCCGGGATCCTGATCCCGCCCCCCGGCTACCTGCGCGAGATGGCGCGCCTGTGCCGGGAGAGCGGCGCGCTGCTCGTGGCGGACGAGGTCCTCACCTTCGCCAAGACCGGCGAGTTCTTCGGGATGACGGACGAGGAGGGACCGATCCCCACCGACATCACCGTGCTGGGCAAGAGCCTCGGCATGGGGGTGCTGTCCACCTCCATGGTCGTCGCCCGCCGGAGCCTGACCGTACGGGAGTCCGGCGCGGTCGCCACCTCGGACCTGCGCCCGATCACCTGCGCCGTGATGGGGGCGGGCATCGAACACGTCCACGCCGAAGGTCTGCTCGAAAGATCGCGGACGTTGGGAGAGCAGCTGGGGACGTTGCTGCGGCGCGATCTGGTGGACCAGTTCCCCACCCTCTACCGGGAGGCCAGGGGGGTGGGCGTCATGCACGGAGTGGAACTCACCGAGGCCGCGGCCGCGCACATCGGCGCGTTCCGGGAACGCATGATCCGAAGTGGCGTGTACGTGGAGTTCATGGCGGGTGCCGGGCGGCGCTCGCACGGCCTGCGCTACGTCTTCCCCACGATGCGGGTCGCTCCGCCGCTCGTCGTCACCGCCGCCGAGGTGGAGTCGATCGTGGAGCGGCTCGTCGACGGCTCGCGGGCGTTCCGCAAGGAGTCGCTGTGACCGCCGCCGCCGTCGCCTCGACGACCGGCCGTCCCTCGCTGACCCCTGTCCGGCGCCGGGTCGAGCACGTCGACACCGACGCGTCCGGCGTGGTGCACTTCGCGCGCTATCCGTCCCTGCTCGAAACCGCGGCCCTGGAGAACCTGGACCGCCTCGGCGTCGGGATCGACGCCCTCGCACGCGACGGTCTCGACCTCGTCGTGACGGACCTGAGCATGCGCTATCACGCGTCCGCCCGCTTCCTCGACCGGCTGGACCTGGAGATCTCCGTCCTGCACGTCGGGGCCGCGAGCTTCCGGCTCTCCGGCACGGTGCTGTGCGCCCGGCCCGAGCGGGAGGAGGAGCCGAGGCGGCTGTCCACCGGCGTCCTCGTCTTCGCCGTGGTCGACAGGACGACGGGTGCGGTGTGCGCGCTTCCCGAACAACTCAGGAGATCGCTGAAGGAGTGCCGCCACGATGCAGACATCTGAGCCGGTCATCACGACCCCGATCACCGCGACCACGGACGGCGCGACCCCGGTCATCACGCCCCCGGACGGCACGACCACGAACGGTACGACCACGAACGGCACGACCCCGGTGGCCACCGGCGACAGGATCCTCGGATTCACCGAGATCAAGCAGTGGCTCCGCCACCGGCACCCCATGATCTACATCGATCGCGTGCTGGACTACGAACCGGGCGCGCATCTCACCAGCACCCTTCTCGTCTCCGGCACGATGGACGTCATCGCCGGGCACTTCCCGGAACGCGCGATCTTCCCGGCGAGCCACCTCACCCAGGCCTTCGCGCAGTCGGGAATCATCCTCTACCAGCTCAGCACGACTCCCATCGCGGACGACGAGCTGACGCTCATCGGCTCGATGAAGTCGAGGTTCACGCGCATCGTGGTCCCCGGCGACCAGGTGGTCTTCACGGTGAAGAGCGAGCTGATCCAGGATTCCACCTTCTTCTTCTCCGGGCGCGCGGTGGTCGAGGACCGTACCGTGGCCGCGTTCAAGGGCACGCTCGTGCGCGTCAAGGTCGCCGACATGGGGCGGATGCTGTGGTGAGCGCCCCGGACACCACGAGCGACCCGGACACCACGGGTGCGCCGGAGGTCTGGGTCACCGGGCTGGCGTGGTCCACCCCTCTCGGCACCGGCCTCGACGACGTGTGGCGCTCCCTGCTGGACGGCGGGAGCGGCATCCGGGCCGTACCCTCGGTGCATCCCCTGCGCAACGAGAGCGCGGCCGTCCTTCCGCACCTCTCGCTGGACAAGGACCCGGGCGAGCGGCTGCACATCCTGAGCCGCGACACGCTGGCGGACGCGGTGGCGGACGCGGGACTGGACGTCACCGATCCGCGCCTGCGTACGGTCTTCGGAACCAGCTACGGCCCCCACCTGGACACCACGGGGGTGACCGCCCTGGACGACTGGTGCGCGGACGTGACCGGCGAGCTGAACATGCCCCAGGCGCCGGTCTCGCTCACCACCGCGTGCTCCTCGGGTTCGGACAGCCTCCTGGTCGGTGCCGAGCTGATCGGGAACGGTGACGCGGAGATCTGCGTCTGCGGCGGGGCGGACATCCTCACCCCGGCCAAGAGACTGGGGCACTCGGCGCTGGGCACCATGTCGCCGACCTCGCTGCGCGCGTTCGACGAGGCTCACGACGGGACGATCCTCGGCGAGGGGGCCGCCTTCCTCGTACTGGAGTCCGCCCGCTCGGCGACGGCGCGCGGCGCCCGGCCCCACGGGTACCTGCTGGGCGCCGGCTCGGCGAACGACGCGGTGAACACCGCGGCCCCCGACCTGTCCGGTGACAGCGTCGTACGCGCGGTGGGCAGGGCACTGCTCGCGGCCGGACGCCACGCCGAGGACGTGGTCGTGGTGAACGCGCACGGGTCGGGCACGCCGGTCAACGACCTGGTGGAGAGCCGAGGTTACGGACGCGTGTTCTCCTCGGAGGGCTCCACCGCGACCTCCCCCACGGTCTTCGCGACCAAGGGCGCGTTCGGCCACACGCTCGGCGCCACCGGCGCCCTGGAGGCGGTCGCCGTCCTGCTGGCCCTGCGGGACGGGGTGGTGCCACCGGTGCACGGCCTGACGACCGTCATGCCCGGCTTTCCGCTGCCCCTGCCGATGGGGGGTCCGGCGGCGTTCGACGGCCGGATCGACCGGATCGACCGGATCGGGCTGAGCGTGACACTCGGGTTCGGCGGGTTCAACACCTGCCTCGCGTTCGAGGGGACGAGATGACCGGGGAGGTCGCGGGCGAGGGCGTCGCCGTGGTGGCGCGGGGCGAGGCCACCCGTACGGAACTGGTCCCGGTGCGCAGTAGGATCCCCTCCCTCTACGCCGACCCCCTCGCCTGGCTCGTGGTCGACTCGGTCGACGACGCCCTGTCCACCTGCTCGGACGAGCTGGACGCGGTACGGGACGAGGTCGCCGTCATCCTGGTCAGCGCGCTGTGCACGCTCCGGACGATGGAGGAGGTCGAGCGGTCCGTACGGAACGGCCGGGTGTCCCCGCTGCGGTTCGCCGGGGCGAGCCCGGGTGGCGCGGGAAGTCTCGCCTGCGTCGCGCGGGGGTTCAGGGGGCCCTCGCTGACGCTGGCGACCCACCCCGGGAAAGGGGTGCCGGTGGCCCGTACCCTGGCCCGCTCGTGGCTGCGCTCCGGGGCGGCCGAGTACGTCGTGGTGAGCGTCCACCACGCGGAGGAGGACGGCCGGCACCGGGTGCGCAGCACGGTACTCGGACCCGGCCCCGGCCTTCGGCACGCACTCCCGGTGCCGGGCCGGTGAGCGCGATGAGCACGACGAGCACGGACGGCGTCCCCGGCCAGGACGTGATCGACGCCTTCCTGGCGAACGTGACCGACGCCGACCGGCCCGGCTCCGGCGTGTCACCGGCCGCCGTCGCCGACGAGCTGGCGGACCTCGGGGTGAAGCCCGGCGCGGCGGTCGTGATCGCGATGCCCAACGGAAGGCCGCTGCTCACCCTCTTCTTCGCGGTGCTGCTCGCCGGCGGGGTGCCGGTCCTCGTGCCCCCGTCGTCGAGCGCGGCGCGGGTCGAGGCGATCGGACGCCGGTTCGGCGCCGACGCCCTCGTCGCGCCCACGGTGAACGCCGAACGGTACGGCGCCCCGGCCAAGCACGGCCTCGGGGACGCCGAGATCGTGTTCTTCCCCTGGCCGGAGCGGCGGCACTACGCCGCCGGTGAGGTGATCCTGATGACGTCCGGCACGTCGGGCATCTTCAGCGGTTGCCTGCACGGCATCGACTCCCTGCTGCGCAACGCACGCATGCACGCGCACGCGGTCGGCCAGCGGGACACCGACACCGTGCTGCTCAACCTCCCGCTCCACTACTCCTACGGTCTTGTCGCCCAGGCGCTCGCGTCGCTGGTCACGGGCTCGCGCCTGGTCGTCTGCGGACCGCCGTTCACGCCTTCCGCGTACGCGGGGACGCTGCGCGAACAGCGCGTCACGTTCTCGTCGCTGACACCGGCGCTGGTCGCCCGGCTGGCGGCGGGCGGCACCGCCTGGTCGCGGACCCTGCGGGTCCTCACCGTCGGCGGCGACCACCTCCACCCCCGGTACGTCGAGCGGTTGCTCGCCGGGCATCCGGGGCTGGAGCTGTACCTGACGTACGGCCTCACCGAGGCGGGTCCCCGGGTCTCCACCCTGGCGGCCCACCTGGAACCGCCCCGCCGGTACGGCTCGGTGGGGCTGCCGCTGCCCGGTGTCCGCACCGGCCTGCGCCCGTCCGCCCTCGGCGACGGTTCCCGGGAACTGCTGGTGGAGTCCGGCACGGTGCTGCGCCGCCGGGTGCCGGACGGCAGCGCCGACCCGCTGGTGGCCCCCCGGACGATCGCCACCGGCGACCTCTTCGAGATCGACGACGACGGCTACCACTACTACAGGGGACGGCTGTCCGACTCGGTGGTCGTCAACGACGAGAAGGTGTGGCTGCCCTCGGTCCGGGAGATCGCGGCGTCGATCCCCGGCGTGCTGCGGGCGACCACCCGGGTGTACCAGAGCGACGACGAGCGCCGGTACGACCTCGACGTCTACGTGGACCACCCGGACCAGGCGCAGGCCACCGAGATCGAACGGACTCTCGGGCGCCTGCTGCTGCGGGCGGAGAGACCCGCCCGGATCACGCTCCGCCCGATCTCGGACGCGGGCTGGCACAAGTGAGCACCGCACCGACCGGCCCGGCCGCGACCCTCGCGGCGAGGAGGGAGAGACGATGAACGACCTTGAGCGGGAGGCCGGGACGGACCGGCAGCCACCCGTGCTGCGGGCCGTCGCGGACCGGATCCGCCGCACTCCGGACGCCGAGGCGGTCACGTTCCACGGAAGCTCCGTGACATACCGCGAACTCTGGACCCGGTCGGAGCTCGTGGCCCGCCGGCTCGCGGGCTTCGGCGCGGGTGTCGGCACCAGGGTCGGACTCCACCTCGACCGGTCCATCGAACTCGTGACGGCCCTCGTCGGCGTCATGCGGGCCGGTTGCGTCGCCGTCCCCCTCGACCCGGCCTACCCCGTGGACCGGCTGCGGTACATGTGCGCGGACGCGGGCGCCGACCTGGTGGTCGGGCACGCGGGTCATCTCGAACGGCTGGGCGGCCTCCGGCCGCTCGTCGCGGACGGCCCGCTGGTCTACGCCACCCGGCTGGCGGAGGACGAGCGCGCGTCCCGGGCCGCCGAGCCGGACGCTCCGCTCCCGTCCGTCTCCGGTGAGGACCTCGCCTACGTCATGTACACCTCCGGCTCCACCGGACGGCCCAAGGGCGTCCTGTTCGAGCACCGGAACCTGGCCAACCTCATCGCCTGGCAGACGGCCGCGAGCGGCTGCGCCGAGGGAGACCGGACGCTGCAGTTCTCCCCGGCGGCCTTCGACGTCATCTACCAGGAGGTTCTCACCACACTCGGGGAGGGTGGCACCGTCGTGTGCTGCACCGAGGACGAGCGGCTCGATCCGCAGTTCCTGTGGGAGCTGATCGCCCGCGAGCGGGTCAACCGGCTGTTCGTGCCGTTCGCCATGCTCCGGTCGCTCGCGCTCTTCGCGGACGACGTCACCCCCGACGTCCACCCGCTCCGTGAGATCTACTCGACGGGCGAGCAGATGCAGTGCGGCGGCAGGCTCCGCGCCATGTTCGCCAGGCTGCCCGGCTGCCGCCTGGCCAACCAGTGGGGAACGACGGAGACACACGTCGCGACCTGCCAATGGTTGCCCGAGGACGTGGCGGAGTGGCCGCCGCTCCCGTCGATCGGGCGGCCGATCCGCGGCACGCGAATCCACGTGTGCGACGAGGACGGCAGGCCGCTGCCCCCGGGAGAGACCGGGGAGCTGTGGATCGCCGGAGAGTGCGTCGGACCGGGTTTCGTGAACCTGCCGGACCGCACCGCGCGGAGCTACGTGCCCGATCCGCTCGACCCGGCCGTCCGCGCCTACCGCACCGGAGATCTCGGGCGGGTGGGCGAGGACGGGGACATCGAGTTCCTCGGCCGGCGGGACGGCCAGGTCAAGCTGCGCGGTTTCCGGGTCGAGCTGGGGGAGATCGAGACCCTGCTCACCTCGATGCCCTCCGTCGCCGAGGCGGTGGTCGCGGTGGTGGGCGAGGACGCGGAGGACCGGCACCTGCGGGCGTTCGTGGTGACCACGTCGCTGCCGTTCGACCGTGCCGAGGCGCTGGCCGTGCTCCGCGACAAGGTCCCCGCCCACATGGTGCCGTCGTACGTCGAGGTGGTCGCCTCGTTCCCCAGGACCCCGAGCGGCAAGCTGGACCGGCTGGCCGTCGCCACCTCGGCGACCGTGCCCGGCTCCCCGCCGTCATCCGGCCCCGGCCCCGTGCCCGGCTCCTCCGCCGGCGCGGCGTGAGACCCGGTCCACCGCCCGCCACACCCGCCTGTCGCAACCGCCCGCCACGAGCGCCTGCCACAAGCGCCTGTCACAACTGCCTGTCACAGCGAACTCGGCCCCGTGCCGGCGCGCGACCCGCGTCCGGCCGAGCCGACGGACCAGTGCCACGACACCAGCGAACAGGGACCCAAGTGAGTGCCATGAATCGTCAGCTGGAGAACCTCAACAAGGTGTATCTCCCTCCCGCCGAAGGACAGCCGAGCCTTTTCCAGATCTGGGAGGAGGGGGGCGCACGCGACGACTCGGTGACCCCGTCCACCTATTCGACGGAATACCGGTCCTGGATGACAGAGAAGTTGGTCGCCGAACTCGGCCGAGGTGAGGGCGGCGGCCTGCTCAGCCTGGGCTGCGGCAACGCGGCGGTCGAGTGCGAGATCGCACGGAAGGGATTCCGGGTGCTCGGGGTCGACGCGATGGAGGAGGCGGTCGTCCTCGCGAAGGCCAAGGGCGTGGACGCGGTGTGCGCGGACATCGGCCAGTGGTCCCCCGACGAGTCCTGGTCGGTGATCTACATGGACGGCGTGCTCGGCCACCTCTACGAGCCGGGGGAAGGACTGCGTCCGGCCCTGGAGCGGATTCGCGCCTGGCTCGCGCCCGCGGGCGACGCGGGTGTCGCGACGTTCGTCGCCTCCAACGACGCCACGAACAACGGGGCGCCCGCGCAACCGGCCCCCGGCATCGCCGGTTTCCACTGGCTGTCGGCGGAGTACATGCGCGCCGAGGCGATCGCGGCCGGCTACGACGACGTGGCGGTGGAGGAGATCCACTACAAGCGCCCGAGGTCCGGGGACCGCGTCCGGTCGATCATCGTCGCGCACGTGTACCCGTGACCGCGGAACTCGATCCAACAGGGAGTCCCCATGCCCATGAGCCCCGCCTTCGAGAACCGTCTCAAGGCCGCGCTGCCCCGAATCGTCGAGACTTTCGGCACGCCGTTCCACATCTACGACGCCGAGGGTCTGCACCAGACCTGTGAGCTGTTCGAACGGGCCTTCCGGGAGATCGACTGCCGGGAGTACTTCGCGGTCAAGGCACTTCCCAACCCCGCGGTGATGCGCCTGCTGGCCGGGCACGGTTTCGGCTTCGACACCAGCTCGATCTCCGAACTGACCCTGGCGCGGACGGCCGGGGCGACCGGCGACGACATGTGCTTCACCTCCTCCAACACCGGCGCGGCCGAGCTGGCCGCCGCGCTGGACGCCGGTGCCATGATCACCGTGGACGACGAGGCGATCCTGGCCACGCTGGCCGATCGGCTCACGGTCCCGGAGTCGCTGGCCTTCCGGGTGAACCCGGGCCGGTCGCTGGAGGGGGGGACCAACCACCTGTTCGGCGAACCGGAGACGACCAAGTTCGGGGTGCCCGTCGACCGTCTGGTGAAGGTGTGCGCCCAGGCCCGCGACCTGGGCGTCCGCGAGATCGGCCTGCACATGATGATGGCCTCCAACGTGCTCGGGCCGGAGCCGCTCCTGCTCACCCTGGACCTGCTGCTGGAACAGGCACGCGAGATCGAGGACGAGGTGGGCGTCCCGGTGACGTCGCTCAATCTCGGCGGGGGCATCGGCATTCCCTACCGTCCGGAGGAGGAGCCCTTCGACCTGACCGCGTTCGGCGCGGCCGTCCGCGAACGCCTGACCGGCTGGAGTTCGCCGCGCGGTCACGCCCGGCCGGCGATCCGGTTCGAGTGCGGGCGGTACATCACCGGGCCGCACGGAGCGCTGGTGACGCGCGTGGTCAACCGGATGGACAAGTGGCGGACCTTCGTCGGGGTGGACGCGAGCATGGTCTCCCTGATGAGACCCGCGCTGTACTCGTGGGCCTATCACCACATCACGGCGCCGTTCGCCGAGGGCCGCGCGCGCGAGGTGGTCGACGTCGTCGGCTCGCTGCCCGAGAACAACGACCGGCTCGGCAGGGAGAGGGATCTGCCCGTCCTCGCGGAGGGGGACGTCCTCGTCGTCCACGACACGGGTGCGCACGGGCACGCCATGGGCTTCAACTACACCGGACGGCCCCGCCCGCAGGAACTGCTCCTCCACCCGGACGGCTCCGTCGAGCTGATCCGGCGCGCCGAGACCGAGCGGGACCTGTTCGCCACCCTCGACTTCCCGCCGCGCCTGCTGGAGTCCCCCGCCGGTCAGGGGGATCCGGGGTGAGCGGAACCGGCGTCTGGGCCAGGGAACGGGCGTGGGAGCTGGCGGCGTCGTCGGGATGGCGGCCGCTCGACCTCTCCCTGGGCGTTCCCGCCGAACCCGCGCCCGCGATCTCCCACGCGGGCCCCCACGAGAACCGGGCACCGGCGGCCTACCCGCCGAGCGCGGGCACCGAGTCGCTGCGCGTGGCCGCCGCCGGCTACCTCGCCCGCCGCTTCGACGTCACGGTGCCCGTGTCGGCGGTGGCGGCCTGCGCCGGGGCGAAGGAGTTCGTCTCCACGGTGCCGTCGCTGCTGCGTTCCGCCCGGCGTGACCGGTCACCGGACCGCGACGTCGCCCTGATCCCGGCGCTGGGGTACCCGCCGTACGAGTTCGGCGCGCGGCTGGCGGGACTGACCGTCCACCGCGTCCCCGTCGACGCGGCCCACCGGATGGACCTCGGCCGCGTCCCGGACCACGTGGCCGCCCGCGCGCTGTACCTCTGGGTGAACAACCCCGCCAACCCGACCGGCGCCGTCGAGCCCCGCCCTGCCGAGGTCGTCGAATGGGGACGCGAGCACGACGTCGTGATCCTCTCCGACGAGGTGTACGCCGAGACGACCTGGGACGGCGCCCCCCGGACCGCGCTGAGCGCCGGGCTCGACGGCGTGCTGGCCGTGCACGGCGTGGCCAAGCGGTCGAACGCGCCCGAGCTGCGGGTCGGCTTCTACGCCGGGGACCCGGCGCTGGTGTCCGAGCTGCTGCCGTTGCGGCGGGACGCCGGGCTCATCGCCGCCGGGGACTCCCAGCGGGCGGCGGCGGGCCTGCTCGACGACGACGCCCACGCGGCGGGCCTGCGGGCCCGTACCGCTCGGCGGCTCCTCGGGCTGGTCGAGTCGCTGAACGCCCACGGCCTGCGCTGCGATCACCCCGAGGGCGGCCCATTCGTGTGGCTCGCCGCCCCGGGGGGCGACGGTGTGGCGTTCGCCTACGAGGTCGCGGCGCGCGCCGGGCTCGTGGTCGCGCCCGGGATCGCGTACGGCCCCTCGGGAGGCGGTCACGTCCGCGTCGCCGCCGTCCACGACCCGGACCTCGTCGAGCCCCGGCTCGCCGCGCTCGGCCCGTGGACGCGCGAGCGGTCCGGAGACAGAAAGGAGCGAGTCCCATGACGCCGAGTACGTTGCCGGCCGAGGTCGACGACCTGTGGGCCAGGCGGACCGGCCTCACCCCGGCCGACGCCGCCGCGCGCGACACGGTCGTGGCCGCGGTCGACATGCTCGACCGCGGCGAGGCGAGGGTGGCACGGGTCGATCCGGAGACGGACCGGGTCCTGGTGGACGAGCGGGCGAAGCGGGCGATCCTGTTGTCGTTCCGCCTCCTCGGCATGGCGGAGGCGACGGTCGGCCCGTTCCGGCACCACGACCGGATTCCCCTCAAACGCTTCGGCCCGGGGGTGCGGGTCGTCCCCGGGGCCGTCGCGCGCTGGGGCAGCCACCACGCGCCGGGGGTGACCCTCATGCCGTCGTTCACCAACATCGGCGGTTTCGTGGACGCCGGGACGATGGTCGACACCTGGGCCACCGTCGGATCGTGCGCCCAGATCGGACGGAACGTGCACCTGTCCGGCGGGGTCGGCATCGGCGGGGTGCTCGAACCGCCCACGGCGGTACCGGTCGTCGTGGAGGACGAGAGCTTCGTCGGCTCGCGGTCGCTCGTCGTCGAGGGAGCCAGGGTGCGCACCGGGGCGAAGCTGGGCGCCGGTGTGGTGCTGACCGGGAGCACCCACGTCTACGACGCGGAGACCGGGGCGCGACTGCCGAACGGGGAGGCGCCGCCCTGGTCCGTCTGCGTCAACGCGACCCGGCCCAGGACGTTCGGGGGCGGCACCTTCGGCCTGTCCTGCCTGCTGGTGATCAAACGGCTCGAAGAGGGCGAGGTCCACGACAAGTTGGCCCTGGACACGCTGTTCCGCGAGCACGGGCTCGGAGGGTGAGGTCCGGTGCGCGTGTCCCATCCGGTGGCGAGCGAGAAGGCGGAGAAGTCATGACGGGCACCAACCACCTGTGGATGCGCCACGAGGAGCATCCCACCGAGGCGCGGGCGCCGATCGCGCCCGCCGACGCCCGGATCCTGACGGCGGACGGGATCGCGGTGACGGTGGAGGACTCCCAGCGCCGGATCTTCCCGACATCGGACTACGAGGCGGCCGGCTGCCACATCGTCGAGCCGGGCACCTGGCCGGACGCGCCGGACGACCACTACATCATCGGGGTGAAGGAACCGGCGGAGCGGCCGGTCCCGCTGAGACACCGGCACCTGTTCTTCGGCCACGCCTACGGCGGGCAGCGGGACGGGGAGAGGTTGCTGCGCCGGTTCGCCGAGGGCGGCGGCAGCCTGCTCGACCTCGAACACGTGACGGACGCCCGCGGAGTCCGCGTGGCGGCGTTCGGTTACTGGGCCGGATACATGGCCGCCGCGCTCGCCGTCCTGCACAGCGCGAAGCGCCTGGACCCGCCGCTGCGGCCCCGCTCCCGGCACGCGCTGGACGCGGCGCTGAGACACCCACGGGAGGGAACACCGACGGCCCTGGTCATCGGCGCGCTCGGCCGGAGTGGGCGCGGGGCACGTGACGCGCTGGCCACGGCCGGTATCGAGACGACCTGCTGGGACGTCGAGGAAACCCGCCACCTGGACCGGAAGGCCCTGCTCGCCCACGACATCCTGGTCAACGCGGTGGCCACGACCGAGCCCGCGCCCCCCTTCCTGACACGCGCCGACCTCGAAGACCCCGACCGGCGGCTGAGCGTCATCAGCGACGTGACCTGCGACTTCACCTCCGACCGCAACCTCCTGCCCATCTACGACCGTCCCACCGACTGGCACCACCCCGTACGGCGGCTGCACGAGGGGCCGCCGCCGGTGGACCTCATCGCGATCGACAACCTGCCCTCCCTGGTGCCGAGGGAGGCGAGCGCCGCCTTCTCCGCGGACCTGCTGCCCCACCTGAGGCTGCTGGGCGGCTGGACACCCGCCTGGCAGCGCTGTCTGGAGACGTTCCACGCCGCTGCCCGCTCGCACGCGGCCGTCACGAAGGAAACCGATGTCTGAGCAGATCACCCCCACCGGGCGCGTCCACTGGGCAGGAACCGGCCTGTCGACCGGCAGCGGCCTCGGAATCGTCTGCGACCTCGCCTCCCGCACCGTGCTCTGGGGCAGGACCCGGCAGAAGGCCGAGGACTGCCTGGCGCGTCTCGGGCACAGCGGCCGCGCGGAGACCCGGGCGTTCGACCCGGACGCGCTGGCCGCCGAGCTCGTCGCCGGTGACATCGTCGTCTCGATGCTCCCGGCCGCGCACCACGCCGCCCTGCTGCGGCTCTGCCTGGAGCGCGGCGCGCACTTCGCCGCGTCGAGCTACGTGTCCGCCGAGATCTCCGCACTGGCGGCCGAGGCGGCCCAGGCGGGCATCGTGGTGCTGACCGAGGCGGGCCTCGACCCCGGCATCGACCACCTGCTCGCCCACCGGCTGATCGCCCAGGCCAGGGCCGCGACGGGCGACGGCGGGGCGTCGGCCACGTTCACCTCGTACTGCGGCAGCAACCCCGCCGAGCCGAACGAGTTCCGTTACCGTTTCAGCTGGGCGCCGAGAGGCGTGCTGACCGCGCTGCTGACACCGGCCCGCTACGTCGACCGGGGGGCCGAACGGGTCGTGGACCGCCCCTGGGAGGCCGTCCGCGAGCACACGCTCGGCGGCGAGAGGTTCGAGGTGTACCCCAACCGCGACAGCGTTCCCTTCGTCGAGCAGTACGGCCTGCCCGCCTCCTGGCGACTGGACACCTTCGTCCGAGGCACCATCCGCCTGGACGGCTGGAGCGACGCGTGGGCGCCCGTCTTCACGGAACTGCGCGAGGGGGACGACGAACGCATCGGCGCCCTGGCGCGGAGACTCGCCCTCCGCTACCCGACCACGGAGACGGACCACGACCGCGTCCTGCTCTCCGTCGCCCTCGACGTACGAGCGGACGACGGGTCCGCCTGGTCGGGTGAGTACGTGCTCGACGTCGAGGGCGACGAGAAGGAGAGGGCGACGCCGCGTCTGGTGTCCGTGGCGCTGGCCTGCGGGATCGGGGACATCCTCGACGGCCTCACCCCCTCGGGCCTGCACAGGGCCGCCGAGGAACCGGAGGCGGTGCGGCGATGGCTGAGCTTCCTGGAGAGCCACGGCGTCGTCTGCGAATTCCGGGACCCCCGCCACGGCTGACCACCGGCACAGCCGCCTCACGAGAGCGGAACACCACCGAACATGGGAGTTTCACCGATGATATTCCGCGACATCGCCGACGCCTTCGGCACCAAGAGGGACGTTCGCAACGAGAACTACCACAGCACGCGGCTGCTCCTCGCCGAGGACGGGGCCGGCGTCGGCCTCAACGACGTCGTCCTCAACCCGGGTGTCGAAGGCGCCTACGGCTATCCCGACCGCACCGAGATCGCCTACTGCGTCAGCGGTGCCGCCACGGTCGTCGACCTCGGGACCGGTGAGGAGCACGCCGTCGTGCCGGGCGTGCTGTGGGTCGCTCCCCCCGGCTCGAAGTTCACCCTCGTCGCCACCGAGCCCCTCCGGCTCATCTGCGTGTTCGACCCGCCGCTCGAAGGGACGGAGACGGGCATCATCGACCGGTGACCGGACAGGTCATCGCCGTCTCACCAGATCTTGCCGTCGGGACCCGGGGTGTCCCAAGCCGTGCTCCGTACGGACACCGCGTACGGACATGGTGTCCGTACGCGGTGTCCGTACGCCCCGATGCTCGAAACGTCAGCTTTCGCAGGACTCCCGCACCTCGGCGGCGCAGATGTCCCGGCCGGCGCCGCCGATGACGGAGTCGGGACCCGCGTTGCCTTCGAGGACGTCGTCGCCGTCGTTCCCGTGCATGGTGTCGCCGCCTGTCTGGCCGGAGACGGTGTCGCGGGCCGAGCCCCCGGAGAAGCCGTCCTTACCGGCGCCCAGGAAGGCGCGCATGGGCAGGGCGGTATTGTTGCGCAGGGTGTCGGCGCCGCCCTGGAGGCTGGCCTGGATGCCGGTGATCCCGGTGGCGGGGCAGCGGACCGTGTTGGCGTCGACGTTCCGGCAGACCCCCGCTGTGGAGAGCGTGTCGCCGGAGTTCCTGATGACGAGCGAACCGTCGACGTCGAGGTCGATGCTGATGTCGTCGGGCAGGTTCCCCGCGTTGACGGAGAGCAGGCTCCCGGTCACGATCACGTTGGTGCTGGCCAGCGCGGGTCCGGCGAAGGCCAGCGGCGGGGTGACCACCAGGACCCCCACCGCCAGCGCCCGCAGCCCGGCCCCCCGGATCACGCCCGGCCGCGACGGCCCGCGCTTCGTGACGTTCCTCCGTGTACGCATGAATCCCCCGTGTGTCCGGCCGCCGATCACTTCTGGCGGTGACCGGTCGGCGGGCTCCTGTGCCCGGGACGATTACATCCCGTGACCACCCGCGACCCCACGTCACTGCGCGCACGGCGAGCGAACTGTTTTACGGAGGCTTCTGAAAGCTAGACCGTCTCCCTGTGGTCCCCGTGACGCGGGCGCCCCGGCCTTCGTCGAGGTGCCTGCGCCGGACGCGATACCGGGATGAATTCGAGAAACCCGGTATCGAGGGTGAAACGGGCGCCGACCGGCGTGGTCCGGCGTGGTCCGGTTGCCGGATGGACCGCTCAACCCTGGGCCGGTGTCAGCTCCGCCATCCGCGACCAGCCCTCGCCGGGCACCTCGACGTTGATGATCTCCGGTGTCGTCGCGATCACCTCGGGCATCCAGGCCATGGCGGCCTTGAAGTGGTCCGAGCCCACGTGCGCCTCACCGGCGGCGGACGAGGCGAACGCCTCCAGCAGGACGAACTGGCCGGGCGTGTCGACGCTCCTGGACCACTCGAAGAAGACGTTCCCCGGCTCGTCGCGGGTCGCCCGGGTGAAGCCGTCGACGAGCGTGAGCCACTCCTCGGCCCGCTCGGGACGGATGGTGAACTTGACGGCGATGAAGATCATGAGTTGGCCTCTCCAGCTCTGTTCCGGACTCTTCCGGAAGTCTGGTCCTGTTGGAAGTCTGTGCTGCGCGCGGCGATGATGTCAGTGACCGGCTGCCGATCACTTTAGGCCGCCGGGCGGCCAGGCTGAGCGGGACGCCTCGGTGCGGGCAGATGTCGGGGGCGATCACGACCTCGCCGCCGGCCCGTTGCCTGTCCGTTCCGCAGCTGTTGAGCCTCATGCCGTTTTGGGTCCTCCGCGCCCCCTGTCCCCCAGACTTGGATGGTGCCCGGGTTTCAGGTGCGGGTGAGGCAAGGGTGGGCCCCGATACCGGCCGGATGGAGGTCGGACGTCTATCGGCCCAGGTGGTCGTGGAGCATCCGGTCGAAGGTGTCGCGCGGGGCGCGGGTCAGCACCGGTTCGGGGGTGCGGTCGGCCGTCACCAGCCCGACGCGCGGTGCCCGGGTGGGGTGTTGCATGCTCACCACCCGCATGCCGTCCGGGACGCCGAACGTGTGCGGCCAGGCGTGGGCGATGACGCCGGACCAGCGGTGCGTGGTGACACGGGCGAACAGGGCCGAGACGGTGTCGGTCAGAGCTCTTTTGGGGTCACCCGCCCGATACTCGTGGCCTGACAGGCCACATCATCACCGCCCTCACCTGGGCGATGAACTGAACATTTTTATGTCAGATACCGGCCTCACATGGTGCCAATGGCGACGGCCGCCCCTACTGTCGTCCCGAGATCACTGATGCGGCGGTTCCGCGTTCGATCTTCGTGCCGGCCGCATCGCTCGCACCGGTGAGGGCGGCACGACATAAGGAGAACAGGAAGGATGCCACATGACGTCTGGTCATTCCGGACCAGAGGAGGCCCGGCGGGCCGCAGGCCTGGTAGCGGCGCAGGAGAAGGCCCTCGCCTTGTTCGCTGAGGTGGAGGCACGCGGACTGGTCACCCCCGGGGTCGGGGAGCGGGAGGTGAGCGATCGTATCCGGGACCTGGCCAACGACATGTTCGGCACGACCAAGCACTGGCACAAACGGATCATCCGCTCCGGACCCAACACTTTGCTCCCCTACCGTGACAATCCGCCCGACCGCGTCATTGGCGAGGACGATGTCGCTTTTGCTGACTTCGGTCCGATCTTCGAGGAGTACGAAGCCGACTTCGGCCGCACATATGTCTTCGGCGACGATCCGGCCAAGCACCGGCTGCTGCGTGACCTGCCGCGCGTCTTTGACGCCGGACGTACGGCGTTCGCGGCCGATCCCGACATCACCGGCCGGCAGCTGCACGCTGAGATGGAACGGCTGGCGGGCGAAGCCGGCTGGGAGATCGGCATCTGGCACACCGGTCATCTCGTGGGGGAGTTTCCACACGAGGTGAACGATGGTGCGAAGGCGGAGTCATACATCACTCCGGACAACGACACCCCGCTACGGCGCACCGATCGCGCAGGCAGGATCTGTCACTGGATTTTGGAGCTGCACTTCGTGGACCGGGCCCGTGGTTTCGGCGGCTTCTACGAGCAGCTGCTCGATCTGGCATGACCACTGCCCAGCGGTCTTCGCGCTGAGAGGCCGCCCCGTTCGCCACGACGAGGCTTTATCGGCAAAGCGCGACACAGCCGAGCGCTACATCAACCAGATCAAGGAGTGGCGCGGGCTGTTTTCACGTGTCGGCGAAACCCCGGAAAGCCACCTGGCCGGGCTCCACCCGCGCGGCGTGATCCTATGGATCCGAAGCCTCCGGCCCACCTGAAGATCCGCGTTTCGAACAAGCCCTGAACCTGGATCGACAGCGATGTCCGCCAGGACGAAAGAGAGCCGATCCGACCGCGGAGTGATGATCGGTCGCGTTCTAGACTTCGGCGAGTGAGGGGGCCACCCCGATGGGGGCCACCCGATACGGAAAGGAGGAGGTTCGTTGTCCGAGAGCGCACAGGAGCGCACATACCTGTTCGCCTACGGGACGCTGCGCCAGCGCGAGGTACAGCTGTCCACCTTCGGCCGCGAGCTGGACGGCAGGCCGGATCTGCTGCCCGGCTACACGCTGGCGACGGTGGAGATCACCGACCCCGGCGTTGTCGCGGTCAGCGGCGCCGACCGTCATCCGATCGTGCGCGCGACAGATGATCTTTCTCATACCGTCGAGGGGACGGTGTTCGAGATCACCGACGCCGAACTGGCCGCCGCCGACGACTACGAGGTGGCCGACTACCGCCGGGTGCTGGTGAGGCTGGCATCGGGCGTGCGCGCCTGGGTTTACGTCGACTCTTAAACTTCGGGCTCCGAAAGGGCGCACCTGATCGGCACAACATGCCGCACCCGGTCGACAGCGCGTTCGCGGCACAAAACACCGAAGGGACGACCTCGATGACCACCACTCCCGCGGGAGACTTCGACTACGACACCCACGGCCACGGATACGCCGTCCAGCGCCGCACCGATCCGCGCATCGCCGCCCTCGTCCACGCCGCGCTGGGCGAGGCCCGTACCGTCGTCAACGTCGGTGCCGGGGCGGGCTCCTACGAACCCGATGACCGCTACGTGGTGGCCGTCGAGCCCTCGGCCGCCATGCGGGCGCAACGCCCCGCGACCGCGGTCCCGGCCCTCGACGCGGTCGCCGAGCGCCTGCCGTTCGACGACGACTCCTTCGACGCCGCGATGGCCACCGTCACCGTCCACCAGTGGTCGGACACCGTAGGGGGACTTGGCGAGCTGCGGCGGGTGGCCAGGGGCCCGGTCGTGGTACTGACCTTCGACGGCGACGCCCTGGACCTGCTGTGGCTGGCCGACTACGTCCCCGAGCTCATCGCCGCCGAGCGGCGCAGATACCCGCCGATCGAGACCATCCGCTCCCTGATCGGCCGCGGCGGCGAAGTCCTCGCGGTGCCGATCCCGATCGACTGCGTCGACGGTTTCACCGAGGCTTACTACGCGCGCCCGGAACGCTTCCTGGATCCGAGGGTCCGCGCCTCACAGTCGGCCTGGGGCTTCGTCGACGACGACACCGAAGCCCGGGGCATCGCGCGCCTCGGGGAAGACCTCGCCTCCGGCGCCTGGGACGCCAGGTACGGCGAACTCCGCGACCAGCCGGAGTTCGTCGGCTCGCTGCGCCTCGTCGTCGGCCACCCCTGAGGGGAGCAGCTTCCGGGAGGCAGAAAATACGGCTTGGAGCGAAGGCTCCCCCTTAAGACCGGCGCGTTCACTCTTCAACGGCAGATGCGAGAAGAAAACCCGGTCATCCCTCCTGTATGCCGTATTTGTTTCCCCGTGCCATCTCATATGCGTGTGACCAAGACGTGAGGTGGGAATATCACGATAAAAATCCGTGCCCATGACCTGATCATGGGTGAGGGAGGGCTGATGCGGCCCATGTCGATCGATGTCCCCGATCCCGCTCATGCCGATGGGTGGTTGCGCGTGTCGGGTGACCTGTCTGTTCCCGGGCTGGTGAGCATGGCCGACCTGCGGGCTTTGCCGCAGTGGACGGTGGAGGTCGGTTTCGCCTGTCGTACGTCGGGCACGCGGCACCACCGCTTCACCGGACCCCTGCTCCTGGATGTGGCTCGCGCGGCCGGGCCGGTCTTCGACGCCTGTGAGCGCAAGGACCGGTTGCGGTTCCTGGTGTCGGTGCTGGGGCGTGATGGTCATCACGCGGTGTTGTCGTGGGGGGAGATCGATCCGGAGTTCGGTGATGTTCCGGTGCTGGTGGGTGTCCGGATGGATGACGCCGACCTCGACGCGTACGGGCCGCACCTGGTGGTGCCCGGAGACCGGTGCGGGGGGCGGCACATCAGCGAGGTCGTGGAGATCCGCGTCTGCGCGGACGCGCGGCTGTGGGGCCGGAATCTTTAGTCGTCGCACCCGCACGGGCAGGAGGAGCCGGGCGGTTCGGTGGGATCGGCCCAGTGCAGGGCGATGAACGGTTCGGTGCGGCAGGGGTGGTGCACTCGTTCGCGGGTGATGCGGTAGCGGGCGAGGGCTTGGGGTTCTTCGGGTGAGCGGCGCGGGACGGGCACGGTGAGGGTGCCGATGTCCTGGTCGATGTGGGTGAGCATGCCGTGGCAGGGCCCGCCCAGACAGATGGCGTTACGCGACGGCACGGCGCTCATGACCGGCCACCCGTCGCACCGGGAGACGAGCCGCGGGCAGAGACCTCGACGAGGGTGGCGCGGGGGCCTGGGCGGCGCGGCGTGTAGGACGCTGTCATCGCATCTCAAGGGGCCTGGAAACCGGCCTTGTTAGTAGTGCCGCGGCCTCGCTGATCCGAAACATCGTCACGAACCATCACGATACCCTCGTAAATTCCGGTACTAACAGCTGGGTTCCCTGGCAATCAGGTGCTGATCTACTGTTTTGCCATTGCATCCGAGAGAGGGGAAAGCGTCCATGTCCCTGCGCACGCGCCGGAACCGGCGCCTCATCGCCGCCCTGCTTCTGGCCACGACGGTGCCGCTCACCGGCACCGCGGCCGCCACCACCTCCACCGGCGGCATCGACCTCGGCACCGCCACGACGCACCGGGTCCTGGAGGCCGCTCCCGCGGTGAAGGTCCGCGGTGACGTCGCCCACCCGCGCTCGTTCACCCTGGCGCGGTTGCGCTCCCTGCCCCAGCACACGGTGCGGGTGCGCTACCAAAGCTCACGCGGCACCGAGAAACACACCTTCACCGGCCCCCTGCTGGGCGACGTGCTCGCCCTGACCAAACCCCGCCTGGACGCCGAGACCAAGAACGACCAGCTACGCTTCTTCGTCGCCGCCACCGGATCCGACGGCTACCGCGCGATCGTCTCCCTCTCCGAGCTCGACCCGGCCTTCTCCGGCAAGAAGGTGCTGCTGGCCGTCAGCCAGGACGGCGCGAGCTTGGACGCCGAAGGGCCCCGGCTGGTCGTCCCCGGGGACGTCAAGGGCGGCCGGTACGTCAGCGGCGTCGTCCACCTGCACGTCGGCGACGTCGACGCCCTCGTCGACCGCGGCTGAACCCGGCCGGATCCGGCGCCGGACGGCCCGCCCCCCGTTTCCAGGGCTGCCGTCCGGCCCGCCGCGCCCTCAGTCCCGTACCGCCAGGATCAGGTCGGAAGCCTTGATCACCGCGATCACCTCGCTGCCCTGGGCCAACCCCAGCTCCTGCGCGGCCTCGAACGCACCCGAAGGTGATGGGCCTGGTCGGTACGTGCCAGGAGGATCGGCCGCGTCGACCCTTCCACGTCCGCCCACGAGACCGATGCGGCGCCTGTGCCGGCTCCGCGGCTCCTCACCGGCGTTCAGCCGCGCAGCAGGATGAGCGGCACCGGCTGCCCCGGCTCGATCCCGTGCGGGACCGCCGCCAGAGCGTCCCCGAGGGCCGCGCCGTTGAGGAACGCCGGACGGTCCCCGCCAAGAGCCCGCACACCGGGGCCGTCCCAGGCGACCGGGACGACGCGGGTACGGCCGGCGGGTGCCGGTACCGCGGTGATCAGCGGAGCCTGCGGCAGGCGGCCGAGCACACGGCCCGACAGCCCGGCCAAAAGCGGGCCGAGCAGCGTGTACGCGGCGGTCAGCGCGGCGAACGGGTTGCCGGGAAGCCCGATGACGTAAGGACCACCGCGCAAACGGGCCAGAAGCTGAGGGTGGCCCGGCCGGCACGCGACCGCGTCGACGATCCAGCGGGCGCCGCGTTCGCCGAGCAGCCGGCGCAGCCCGTCGGTGACACCGACCGACGTCGAGCCGGTGACCACGACGACATCGGCGTCGGCAGCCGCCTCCACCGCTTCCCCCAAAGCGGTGGAGGGCTGGTCGGGCACATGAACGAGGCCGTCGAGGCGGCCGCCCAGATCCGCGACCAGTGACGGCAGCATCGGGCCCAGCGCGTCACGGACCCGGCCCGGCCCGGGGCGGCCGTGACGGACCAGCTCACCTCCGGTGACGATCGCCCGTACGGCCGGGGCACGGCGGACCAGCAACTCGTCGTAGCCGCAGGAGGCGGCCAGACCGAAAAGCGCCGGGCCCACCCGGGTGCCCGCAGGTGCCAGCCGCGCACCGGCGGCGGCGTCCTCCCCGGTGTGGCGGATGTGCTTCCCGTTCGGTGGCGTGGGACCGGACACACCGCCCTCGTCGGCAGTGGCCCGTTCGACCGGAAGCACCGCCCGCGTCCCCGGAGGAACGACGGCCCCGGTCGAGATCTCCACCGCGTGGCCGTCCTCCAGCCGCCCACCCGTCCATGATCGGCCGGGGCGGGCGCTGCCGACGATCGTCCATGGACCGGTACCCGCCACGGCGAACCCGTCCATCGCGGAGGTGTCGAAGGCCGGCAGGGGCGTCGCCGCGACGAGATCCGCGGCGAGCACCAGGCCCGCCGCCCGGTCGAGCGTCACGCGGACAGGCGGTGTCGGCTCGGCCGCCGCGTGCGCGTACTCTCTCGCCGTGGCCCAGGGGACGTCACGACGCGTTTCCCGGTCAGCCGTCATGATCACGCTCCACGGTCCCGGTCTCCGGGAAGGACGACGGCGCCACGGGACGCCCCCTGGTCATGTCCCTGGCGGGTTGTGGCCGGCCGCGTACACCCGGCCGTGGAGCCCGGACGTGAGCGGCACCAGGGCGCGCCGGTAGTCATCGACCTCGTAGGCGTCGGCCGCGGCGAGCTCGCCATCGGTGAGGCGAAGAGCGGTTCCGTCGACGACGTCGGCCTCATCACCGGTGGCTTCCAGGATCGGATGATGCCTGGCGCCGCTGACCCCGCCGACGTGCGGATCGGTGATCTCCACCGTGGACGGCCGACAGCCGGGCAGGCGGCCAGGGGTGCCCTCGACCTCGCGCCCGACCACCGGCAGTCGCACCTCACGCCGGCGCGGTGTGCCATAGGAGAACAGGACAACAGGATCATCGATCATGCGGCCATCATCCCCCAGCCGCGATCGTTGTTCATGGCCGAGATTGCGCTGTTGTCACGCGTGGTGCCATCGCCGACGTGATGGCCGTCCCGACGATCGAGACCGGCACCGTCTCGGCCTGTTCGCCCACGCCGCACGCACCGCTGGTCGAGCGTGATCGCGCATGTTCGCGGTGCCCGACGGCATGGGCGCGGTACGGCCGGAGCGGCCGTTCGGAAAGTCGTGGGGGGCTTGGTCGTGCCCGGCACGAACCCGGAGCCGGTGATACGCGAGCCCGGAGCCGGTGACGCGCGAGCCCGGAGCCGGTGACGCGCGAGCCCTGCCGGACCTCGCCCGCCCCTCGGCCCGCGCGAGGTCCTCGACCGGCCGACCGGTGGGCACCTGGCATAGCCGGCACCTATCACGCGATAGACACAAACGCTTTGACCTGAGGAAACGCCCGGAGGAAGAGTGTGATCACCCCCCGGTGACGAGGAGCAGAGGTCATGGCCAAAGTACTGTGCGTGCTCTACGACGACCCGATCGACGGATACCCGGCCTCTTATGCGAGGGACGGCCTGCCCGAGCTGGCCGCCTACCCGGGCGGCCAGACGCTGCCCACCCCCAAGGGCATCGACTTCACCCCCGGCCACCTGCTCGGCAGCGTCTCCGGCGAGCTGGGCCTGCGCCGCTTCCTCGAAGAACGCGGCCACACGCTGGTGGTCACCTCCGACAAGGACGGCGACGACTCGGCCTTCGACCGCGAGCTGGCCGGGACCGGCGCCCACTCCTGCAGCACCCGCACGCGCTAGCCGCAATCCACAGGGGCGAGGCGGCCGCGGAAGGGCGACTCCCGCGGGCCGTGCCCCGAACTCTCCCGCGCGTCAGGTCATGATCGATACGAAAGGAGCCTCGTGCTCACCAAGAAGGAGGCGGCCGAAGCCGTCCGGCAGGCCAAGGTCGCCACGGGGGTGACCTGGGCCCAGCTCGCCGAGGCGGTCGGCAGGCCGCCGGCGTGGACGACGGCCGCGCTGCTCGGCCAGCACCCGATGAGCAAGGATGAGGCCGCCGCGGCGGTGGCTCTCCTCGAACTCCGCGAAGACGTCGCGGCGGCCCTGCGGTCACAGCCCACACGCGGGGCGCTCGACGCCGCCGTTCCGGTCGATCCGACGATCTACCGGCTGTACGAGGTCATCCAGGTCTATGGGCCGACCATCAAGGAACTGATCCACGAACAGTGCGGCGACGGCATCATGAGCGCCATCAACTTCCGCCTGGACGTACAGCGCGTGCCGGACCCGGCCGGTGACCGCGTCGTCATCACCATGGACGGGAAGTACCTCCCCTACCAGTGGTGACGAACACGGGCACGGACACAAAGAGGAGGCAGGCGCGACCGATGGCGTGCGGGTTCCCACCTGGCACGTGTTCGTCCGCGCCCACCTCTCGTTCCCCGAGGTCTGCCTTGATCTCGGGGCAGGCTTCCAGCACCTCGTGACCCCACCCGGATCGCTGGGAGAAGACGCGGGGGCTTCCCCCATAAACGTGGACACCGATTTCAGGCGGCAGACTTCAGGCTATCTGTCGTCTTCTCGTAGTCGATCGGGCTGAGCTGGCCGAGCCGGGAGTGCCGCCGGATCGTGTTGTAGCGGGTGATCCAGCCGAACACGGCCAGGCGGGCGGTGCGGGCGTCGGGCCAGTGGTGTGCGCCCTGCAGTGTCTCGCGTTTCAGACTCGCGTTGAAGGACTCGGCCGCCGCGTTGTCGGCGCTGGTGCCGACCGCACCGCGCGAGCGGGTGACGCCGAGCCGGCGGCAGGCCCGCGCGAACTCCCGCGAGCAATACTGCGCCCCGTTGTCGGTGTGAAACACCGCGCCGTCCAGAGGGCCGCCTCGAGTGTGCGCCGCGGCCTGCAGCGCGTCGACAACAAGCTCGGTGCGCATGTGATCGGCGATCGACCAGCCCACCAGCCGACGCGAATACAGATCCACGACCGTGGCCAGGTAGAGGAACCGGCCGCCGCTGACGGGCAGATAGGTGATATCGCCGACGTAGCGGGTGTTCGGCTGCTCGGCGGTGAAGTCACGCCGGAGCAGGTCCGCCACCGGTGCCGCGTCCGGTTCCGAGACGGTGGTGCGGACCTTCTTGCGTAGATGCAGCCCGGCGATGCCGTGCTCGCGCATCACTCGTTCCACCCGCTTGTGGTTGACCACGATCCCGGCCGCGCGCAGCTCGGCCGTCATCCGAGGCGAGCCGTAGGTGCCCTCATACTCGCCATGGATCCGCCGCATCCGCCCGGCCAGTCGCTCATCGGCCTGGCGGCGGGCCAACCGCGCCGCAACACCCTTCAACCATCGGTAGAAGCCCGAGCGTGACACCTGCAGCACCCGGCACAACCGCTTCACCCCGTAGAGCGCCTTGTGATCCTCAACAAACTGGAAGCGGTTCACCAGTTTGTCTCGTTCGCGAAAAGCTTGGCCGCCTTGCGCAGAATGTCGCGCTCTTGCTCCAGCTCCCGGATTCGCGCCTTGAGCTGCTTGTTCTCCTCTTCCAACACATCGTCTGAGGCTACGGGCCCGGCCGAGGTGTCCTTGCCGGTGCTGACCCCGCCAGCCGCTCGCCACCCGCCCTCACCCCGAGCCTGCGCGGCTCGTACCCACACCCGCAGCGTCTCGCGGCTGACTCCCAGATCCCGCGCGATCGACGTGATCGTCCGGTCCGGCCTCGACAGCACCAACGCCACCGCATCGGCCTTGAACTCGGGCGGGTAGTTCTTCATCACCATCAGGGACATCTCTTCCCCTGGACCTCAAGATCCAGTCTCCAAGGTGTCCACGTTTAAGGGGAAAGGCCCGCGCTCGAAGACAGGGCGTCGGATGATTTCGACAGGTTGGTGGATGATCCGGGACCGGCCAGGAAAGCATTCACCGTTCCGGTTTCGTGAGGGCCCGGACGCCGACCCTGCACGGCCGGTACGTGATCTTCCCTTACGCGGTGGTGTCGGGAGCGAAGACGCGGGCGAGGAAATCGTTGAGGGCCGCGGCGTCGAAGAAGGCGTCGAGGGATAGGGCGGTGGCGATCGAGCGTTCGCTGACCTGACGGGGGATCTCCATTCGCAGGGCTTCGCCGGTGATCTGGTCGATCGTGCGGGCGGCGGTGGCCGGGTCGTGGCGGATCAGCCAGGCGAGCGTCCGGGCGACGGGCCGGGTGATGCCGTAGAAGGCGTGATCGGCGCCGATGGCGTTCTGGTGGTCCTTGCCGGCTCCGCGGCTTTCAGAGATGGCGACGCCACTGACATGAATTCCGCGCGCGACAGTCTGGCCCTGTCGAAAGTCGAGACGGTCGAGACGCTCAAGGTGGTCGAGATTGGATTGGCCGCCCTGTGGGTATCGCGCGGGACGATACCCGACGCCGTTGCCAAGAAGCCGTGGTCACGACAAGTGGCGGATGCCGTCACCCGGGCACCGCCACCACCCGAGAAGGAGCGGTCATGCAGGCTCCGCCGTCCCCGCACCTGACCCACCCGGTCATGTACCACCGCTGGTCCGAGATGACCTTCATGCACTGGCGGTACCCACCCGCCGCGATCCAGCGGCTGCTGCCCCCGGGGCTCACGGTCGAGACCTTCGACGGCGCGGCCTGGGTCGGCCTCACCACCTTCCTGATGGAGGACGTGCGGGCGCCGGGCGTGCCCGCCCTGCCGTGGCTGTCGCGGTTTCCCGAGACGAACGTGCGCACGTACGTACGGGACGAGCTGGGGCGTGACGGCGTCTGGTTCCTGTCGCTGGACGCCGGGCGGCTGCTCGCGGTGCTCGGCGCGCGGGCCACGTACGGGCTGCCCTACTTCTGGTCCCGGATGGCCGTCCGCGCCGTCGGCGAGCGGCGCGGCTACCGCTGCCGGCGGCGCCTGCCGGGACCCGTGGGCGCGCGGTGCGACGCGATCGTGGAGGTCGGCCCGCCGTTCGCGGAGCCGGAGCGCGACGAGCTGGCGCACTTCCTGACCGCCCGCTACCGGTTGTTCACCACGGTCGCGGGCAGGACGGCCACCGCCCAGATCGAGCACCCCGACTGGCCGCTGCGCCACGCCAGGCTGGTCCGCCTGGACCAGGACCTGCTCCAGGCGGGAGGGCTCGACGCCCCGGACCACCCTCCCGTGCTGCACGGCTCCCCCGGGGTGCCGGTACGGATCGGGATGTGGACCCGGTGACGCGCGGGCCCCTCCGCCCGGCTCGGGCCCGTGCCGTCACTCCTGCCTGACGAGGACCGTACCGTCACTCCTGCCTGAACGAGGTCCGTGGCGTCACTCCTGCCTGACGAGGAGGTGGCGCGGGCCGCGCAGGACCGCGCTCTGCCGGTACGGGGGCGGGTCGGCGACGAGCCGGGGGCCCTCCAGGTTGCGGAAGAGCTCGTTCAGCGCGATCTGCGTCTCCAGCCGGGCCAGGGGAGCGCCGAAGCACAGGTGGACGCCCCCGCCGAAACCGAGGTGCTGGTTGTCCCGCCGGTCGGGATCGAACCGGTCGGGGTCGCGGAAGTAGGCGGGATCGCGGTTGCCGGAGGCGAGCACGAGCGTGATCCGCGAGCCCTTCGGGATGACGGTGTCCGCGACGGTGAGGTCGCTGTAGGCGGCCCGCCAGAGGACGAGCTGCACCGGTGGCTCGTAGCGCAGCAGTTCCTCGACCGTCCGGACGATCATTCCGGGATCGCGGCGCAGGCGTTCCAGCACGTCGGGATGGCGCAGCAGCGTCAGCGCGCCGTTGGTGATCAGGTTGACGGTCGTCTCGTGGCCCGCGATGAGCAGCAGGTTGGCGGTGCTGACGATCTCCTCGTCCGTCATGCGCCCGTCGGGTCCGTCGTCGTTGGCCAGCCGGGACAGCAGGTCGTTTCCCGGTGGCCGGCCCCGGCGGCTCTCCAGGAGCTCGGCGAGGTACGCCCTGAGGTCCTCGCGGGCCCGTACGCCCTCCCGCATGCGCTCCTCGGGGTCGGTCGCGGGGTTGAAGTCGAGCAGCCCGACGATCGCCTCGACCCACCCGTGGAACCGAGGCTCGTCCTCGCGGGGTACGCCGAGCAGGTGGCAGATCACCGTGACGGGGAAGGGGTAGGCGAAGTCGTCGACGATGTCGATCTCGTCCTTGCTCACCAGGTTGTCGATCAGGTTCGTGACGATGGCCCTCAGGTCGGGGCGCATGTCGTCTACCAGCGTGGGCGTGTGCGGGGGGCCGAAGTACCGCATCGCCATGCGGCGCAGCCGGTCGTGCTCCGGCGGGTCGAGGCCGATGAACGCCGGTGAGTCCCCGCGTATGGCGACGGAGGGCCCCGGATCGTGGAGGTTGTCCGTGTTGGAACTGACGTGCGGGTCGTGCAGCAGCGCGGTGATCTCCCGGTAGGTGCTGACGATGTAGCCGCCGTCCTCCTGCCGGGCCACCGGGGTTTTGCGCAGTTCGGCGTAGAGCGGGTACGGGTCGGCCCGGCTGGAGTGGTCGAGGATCCGCTGGAAGACGCTGGACGCCTGGGTGACTGTCATGGCCGCTTCTCCTAGGGTGTGCCGGTTCCCGCCGTCCCTGTGGTCGGACCCGGTGGGACCCGGTCGAACAGGTCAGCCGCCCGGCCGCGCGAACGCCACGCGCCGCTCGCTGGGCTCGTAGCCGGTGACCACCACCGTGGCCCCGTGGGTGATGATCACCGAGCTGGGGAAGTGGGCGGGCACCGGCCTCATGTCGGCGGGCCGGTCGGGTGTGGGACAGGAGGGCGGGAAGGGGGCCGCCGTCTCGATCAGGTGCCGGTAGTGGTCGAGCCACTTGGTGTTGTCGAAGCTGACCGCCGCGGTGACCCGGCCGCGGTAGCCGTACGCGGCGACGAAACGGTATTCCTCCACCGATCCCTGCGTCACGACGACCTCGTCCGACAGGACCGGGACACCGACGGACTTGATGTTGACGCCGAACTGCGTCGACCAGAACGCCGGCATGGACAGGTGCGGCCAGCGGTCGGTCGGGGAGCTGACCATGTTGTGGGCCGCGACCTGGGCCTGTTCCACCGCGTTGGCCCAGTGTTCCAGCGACAGGAACCGATACTCGTAGACCGGGTGCGGGCAGCGTGCCACGTCCCCGGCGACGAAGACGTCGTCGGTGACCAGGCCGTTGACGTCGAACGCCCGGCAGCCCGAGTCGCAGGCCACCCCCCAGACACCGGCGGCCAGCCCCGAGTCCCGCAGCCACTCGGTGTTGCGCACGCCGCCGAGCGCGACCACCACCACGTCGGCGTCGACCGTGCCGCCGTCGGAGAGGTGGGCGCGGCGCACCCGTCCCCGCTCGTCCCCCTCCAGCCGCGTGACCTTGACGCCGCAGCGCAGGTCGACGCCGTGGGCGCGCTGGAGGTTCGCGGCGATCGAGCCGACCATGCTTCCGAGCGCTCCCACCAGCGGGGCCTCGGCGTTCTCGGCGACGGTCACCGGGATGTCGCGTTCGCGGCACACCGAGGCGATCTCGGAACCGGCGAATCCGGCCCCGATGACGAGCACCCGGCCGGGCCCGGCGGCCAGCCGCTCCCACAGGCGGCCCGAGTCCTCGCGGGTGCGTACCACGAACACGCCGTCCAGGGCGGCCTCCGCCCTGTCGGCCCATGGCCTGCCGCGCACACCGGTGGCGATCAGCAACCTGTCGAAGGGGACCTCCCGGCCGTCCGCGAGCTCCACCCGCTTGCCCGCGAGGTCCAGCCCGGAGGCGGGCACGCCGAGCAGCCACTCCGCGTCGATCTCACGGCGCCGGGGCAGCGCGGTGCCGTCCGCGGGCACCCAGCCGGTCAGGACCTGCTTGGACAGCGGGGGCCGGTCGTAGGGCTCGCACGCCTCGTCCCCGACGAGGGTGAGCGACCCGGTGAAGCCCTCGTCGCGGAGCGCCTCCGCGGCCCGCAGCCCCGCGAGGGAGGCGCCGACGACGACGATGCGGCCGTCGCGCCTGAAGGCCTCCCTGCTCTGCTCGCTGGTCACGCCGTTCCCGTTCCGGTCGCCGCGGCCGTCGCCGTCGCCGTCTCGGGCGGGGGCTCGGCCCCGTCCACCAGGTCGACGAGGATCGCCTGGACCGGGCAGGCGGCCACCGCGCGCAGGATCTGGTCCCGCTGCGCCTCGTCGGGACTGGAGTGGAACATGAGCGCCTCCTCGCCCCACATCCGGAACGTGTCCGGGGCCAGGAAGGCACACTGCGCGTATCCCTGGCACCGCGCCAGATCGACGACAACTCTCATACGGACCATCCCTTCCGGACCTGCGTACGGCTGAGCGAGACGGAGAGAACCGGGACAGCGAGGCCGGTCTCGGTGCCGTCCTGGCGAGCGCCTCCACGTGCCGCCGGACGTTGTGACTTCTGGAGGGGGCCCTTCGGAAGGCCCAGGGAGACGCTGTGACTTCCGAAGGGTCCCGAAGCCTTGGAAAGCCCCGGAAGACGTCCTGGCTTCTGAAAGGTCCCGAAGCCTCGGAAAGCCCGGGAGACGCTGTGGGTGCCGAGGTTTCGGTGTCGATTTTCGGGCTTGGTATCGGTTTCCGGGGTTCTCCGGACCTTTCCGAGTCTCCCCGAATCTTCCTGCGCTTTCCCGGGCCTACGGGTCTCCCCGGGTTTTCCCGGGCGGCCACGGAGAGCCCGAACCGGCCCCGGTGAACATCGCGGATGTCTCCCCACGACATCACCCGACAAGGCGCTGAACTGCACAAACAAGCGTATCTCGGACATTTGGCCGGTGCGTTCGGCCTTCCGTCAGGTGACGGTCAAGGATTGCGTACGGAGAGGGGTGGGTCGGTGACAGAGAGATGACTCGCGACGACCCCCTGCACCCGCGTCCTCGGTGCCACGCCGCTCTGGATCCCCGCCGTCCGGGGCCTCGCCGGGATCGCCCTCGCCGGGCTGCTCGGCCTTCGGCGCCGCGACATCACCTGACCTCGCCCCCGACCTCGACCTCTGGCTCCGGCCTTGTCCTGGCCGGTCCAGCGTCCGCCCGTCAGGCCTCGTCAGGCCGTGTCCACATGTCGGCTCTTCGTGGCCCGCCGACGGCGGGCCACGAAGGCCACCGGAACTCTCCGGGATCTCTCAGAACGAGACCTGGAGCTCGTCCTGGCCGGGATCGTCCCGCGCGGAGTCGGGGTCACCCCGTACGGGATCGGGGGTGCCGGAGGGGGAGCCCTCCCGCGCCGAGTCGGCCGGACCCCCGGCCTCGTCCCCCTCCACCTGACGGCCAAGGAGCATGCGCAGGCGGACACACGACCCCTGCTCGGTCTGCTCGATGGCGAACTCGTCGCACAGCTGGTTCATCAGCCACAGGCCGAACCCCCGCACGGTCCCCGTCGGACGTTCGCCGGGGACGTGCCAGATCGTCAGGAGGCCCATGGTGTCGGTGACCTCGATGGTCAAGTGGGTCTCGTTCCGCCGGATGGCCAGCGTGCCCTTGCCCCCGCCGTGCTCCAGGACGTTGATGACCGCCTCGTTGGTGACGAGGAGGAGATCGTCCAGCCGTTCGCCCCGCATGCCGGCTCGAACGGCATGATATTGGAGACGCTCCCGCAGAGCGCTGAGGTCCTCGTCGATCGGCCAGTGCTGGCCGTGGTCGCCGGTCACGACACCCCCTTGAGGTCGCCTTATCTGGCAGTCACCGGGGGGCGAGCCGACTTGCTCCAGAATCAGGGCGTTGCTGACGAGTTACACGATGCTAGACACCTGCCCGCTCATTGCCAACTTACGACCGCCCGAGCCAACAGATGTTCGCTCGGTCGTACCCCGGAAAGCGACGGCCGAGCGGGGTCCGGGATCCGCTACGACGGCTGGCTGGGCCGCAGCGCCTTGAGGGCGTCGGCAACGGTGGGCTGGATGCCGAAGGCCTGGGCGAGGCCGGTCAGGTGGAAGAGCCTCTCCAGGCGGGGGTGCAGATTGGCCAGGACGATGCTGCCGCCGCGATCCTGGACGGACTGGCGGGTGTTCAGGAAGCTCTGGATTCCCGTGGAGTCGCAGAACGTCAGATCGGTCAGGTCGATGACGAGGTCGCCCCTGTTCTCGCCGATGGCTTCTTGCAGGTCGTGGTGGAACCGTTCGGCGTTGCTGTAGTCCAGCTCGCCGGCCAGGGCGAGGAGAAGCGTCTCCTGCGCAGCGGGGTCGGACACGTCGGTCACGCGGACGGCAGCGCTCACGGATATACCTCTGCAGACAGTCGGTGGGAGGGGGACGCCGCTGGAGGACGGCCGCCGGGCACGATGCCCGGATCGGAACCGGAGAGCGGCGACCCGATCACGATCACCCGGGGGCCGGGAGCCGGGGAGGGGGCCGATCTGGTGACTCTCAGCGTACGATCCTCCGAATTCCTCTAGAGAACTCTTACGGTACAACTGAGGAGCAATCAGTAGTTATCCCACTGTGGTTACGGTGTCCGGACCGGTGGTGAGCACATCCGTCCAGCCGCACAGCGCGACGATCCGCCGCGTGTGCGGGCGGAGACCGTCGACGATCAGTCTTCGGCCGCCCGCCATCCCGAACGCCGTCTCCGCCAGCACTCTCAGGCCGCCGACGTCGACGAAATCGACGCCGTGGAGGTCGGCGTACAGATCACCGGCGGTCCGTTCCACCGCCATGGCGAGCGCCCGTACCAGAACGCGCCGCGTGCAGAGATCGATGTCCCCCTCGCAGCACACGCCGACGGGCCGGTCGGTGAAGAGGATACGCAGCGAACCGTGGTCGACATCACCTGTCATCGCGATCACCTTCTGGGAGCGCATGAAGGTCAGTCAACGTCTGTCGTACCAGCACAGACAGGTCGGCTGATCACCATGGGACGCCGGTCGCGCCGGGCGTCTGCCTCCATCATCCTTCAACCGGGCGACTTCCGATACGGTCCGTGACCCGCGAGTTTCGGTCCGCGGAAATCGGAAGCACGCCGTACCCGAGTGACTACCTTCCGTCATGGCCTGGATATGGGCGGGCGGGAGACCGGGAATGAACGCGGCGCGGGATCGGCTGACCAAAAGGAACCGCCGTACGGCCGTACGGCGGCCTGGCTCAAGGAGGATCTCCATGCAGGCGGACGTCAAGCTCTCCCCCGGCGGTGACGCCTTCGTGGCGGAGGTGGACGGCAGGCAGGCGGGGCGGCTGGACCTCGTCCGGCGTGACGGAGTCATCGTCTACCCCCACACCAAGGTCCAGCCGGAATACGAGGGCAAGGGGGTGGGGGCCGCGCTCGTCCGTACGGCACTGGACGCGGCTCGCGCGGAGAACGCGAAGGTCGTCCCCCTCTGCTGGTTCGTGCGGGAGTGGATCGACCGTCACCCCGACTACGCCGATCTCGTCGAAGGCACCTGACTCGCCCGTGTCCTCTGGGGCTATCCGGATGGAAAAGCTCCATACCGAGCGGGTTTGTGTCATTCGCGCTCAGGATAATCGGGCCGGAGCGAGCGGATGCGCTGGTCGTGCCCATGGTGGGCGGCACCAATCCCCGAGCGGCCGGGGGCCGAAACCTCCGGCGGGGTAAGGCCGGGGCGTCGCGGGGGTTATCGTGAGAAACAGAACGGTTTCGCGATAAGACTCACAGTGGATGGTGATCGTCGGAACGCGTGCCGTACGGCAGGATGCTGAAAATAACCCGGTTAGTGCAGATCAGCCCAGGTGGCTTGTCGTGCAGACCGGATCATGGCCCGATCCCTTGCTAGGCTGCAGGGAACCGTTCGAACCGGGCGTTGTCTCACCCCGGCAGGTGAGACTTCTCAAGAAGTGGGGTCACACCGTGAAGAAGTTGCTCGTTCTGGCGCTTGTCGCCCTCGGGGGGCTGCTGGTCTGGCGCAAGGTGCAGGCCGACCGCGCCGAGCTTGACCTGTGGACCGAAGCCACCGGCAGCGAGAACTGACAGACGCGGCTACCGATTCGGGTGCTTTCATGGTCCTTGCCCAAGATGGAATAACACCCATCAGGCTTGTCTGCCTGGATCTGGCAGGCACCACGATCGGTGATGTCGCCATGGTCGAGCGGGCGTTCGCCGAGGCGATCGCCACGCAGGGCATCGTGCCCGGGACCGGTGCGTACGCTCGCGCCATGGTGCACGTGCACCGGTCCCGGGGATGCTCCACGATCGACGTCTTCCGGGGCATCTTCCCGGACAACGAGGCCCAGGCCCAGGCGGCCAACCTGACCTTCGAGCGCTCCTACGAGGGCGCCATCGCACGCGCGGGCCTGGTCCCGCTGCCCGGAGTCGTCGAGGCACTCGACAAGCTCCGCGGAGCCGACATCAGGATCTGCCTCACCACCGGCTTCAGCCGCGCCACCCTCGGCCGCGTGCTGAGCGCCCTGGGCTGGTCCGACAAGGTCGACCTCGCCCTGTGCCCCGAAGACGTCGGCGGACGCGGCCGCCCCCTGCCCGACATGGTCCTCACCGCGGTCATGCGTCTCGGCGTCGAGGACGTCCACCAGGTCGCGGTCGTCGGCGACTCCGAGAGCGACATGCTCTGCGGCCGTCGCGCGGGCGCCTCGGTGGTGGCCGGTGTCCTGACCGGCGTCCACAGCAAGGAGCGCCTGATCAAGGGCGGAGCCACCCACCTCCTCGACTCCGTCGCCGATCTTCCCGAACTCCTCCTCACCGGCGCACCGGTCGAACCCCCCATGGCCGCCGCCGCCCGCTGAACCCCGCCCCGCCACGCGAATCCAAGTGGCGTAGGAGCGGGTCCTGTTGCTACCGTGTACGACTGAAGCAGGCCGCGTGCAGGGCATCTCCCCAGGCCACCGGCTTGAATCTCGGGGCCTTAGCTCAGTTGGCAGAGCGCCTGCTTTGCAAGCAGGATGTCAGGAGTTCGAATCTCCTAGGCTCCACCTCCCTTTGTACAGACAAAAGCCCAGGTCAGGCATGTTGCCGCAACCTGGGCTTTGATCTTCATTCGGCCTTCTTCCGCTCTCGTGCCCGATCCCTTCGCCAGTGCCCTACGGGCCTTTCGCGCCACCCCTCGCTGCCGCTGGTGGCCGCACCATGACGACGGACGAGCCGGGCAAACGGAGCACCTACGGCCGTCAAAGGATCGATGGATTCCGCAGACCAAGGCACTCCGCAAGGTGGCGGCAAGAGGCTGAAGCGGGTGTGGGCGTTGGGGCACAACGGCACGTCAGCTCCATCGTCTCACTTGACCTAAGGCGGCTTCCTTCCGAGCCCTATTCGCTATGCGCTGAGAACGAAGACGGCGCCGCGTCCTCGTCGACGGATCGTCATCCGGCCGACGGGGTTGAGGGCGGAGCCTGTCCAACGTGGCCGACCCAGAGGCTGCCGGTGTCCCCGGCACGTGTCGCGTCGACGCCCCAGGAGGCCAGGAGGCGTAGCGCCTCCTCCGCCGGGCCGGAGGACTCGGCGTAGTAGGTGACCAGGCACTGTTCGGTGTCGCCTGCCGGCCTGTACGAGTCGTAGTGCAGTGTGAGGTCGCCGACCAGGGGGTGGCGCAGGCGCTGGACTCCGCTCTGCTTCTCCTTGACGTCGTGGGTGGCCCACAGTCGGCGGAAGTCCTCGTTCTTCACCGACAGCTCACCGACCAGCGCCGACAGGCCGCGGTCGTCGGGGTGGGTTCCTGCTTCCATGCGAAGCGCGGAGACGGCGTCGATCTGCTTCTGCTCCCAGTCGACGAACAGCTCTCTGTACTCCGGCCGGAGGAAGATCATCCGGGCCCAGTTGCGCTCGGCGGGTGGTAGCCGGGACCAGTCGCCGAACAACGCCGCGGCCATGGGGTTCCAGGCGAGGATCTCGGCCCGGCGGCCCGTGACGTACGCCGGGATGTCGGTGATCGCGTCGAGCAGCCGCAGCAGGCCGGGCCGTGCCCGCTGGGGGCGGGCGACGGACGTGCGCCTGGGCTGCCGGGGTTTCGCCAGGTGCATGAGGTGGGCGTGCTCGGAGTCGGTCAGCCGCAGGGCACGGGCGATCGACTCGAGTACCTCCGCCGACACGTTGCCGGCCTCGCCCTGCTCAAGGCGGGTGTAGTAGGCCACCGACACGCCGGCCAGCTGGGACAGCTCCTCGCGGCGCAGGCCGGGCACCCGGCGCCGTCGGCCGTGGTCCGGCAGGCCGACGTCCTGCGGTTTGAGGCGGGCGCGGCGGGTGCGCAGGAACTCGCCGAGCTCGGTACGCCGCTGGTCCATACGCTCCAGTATCCCTCCTGGCCCGCCCGTGAGCCTGCCCCTGCCGGTGGTAGGCAGCGCGGTGGTACGCGCGGGCCGTGTCTGGCTGGGGCGCGTCCGGCCGTCGAGGCTCGATGCCGTAACGGCGGAAGTCCGCCACCATTCCAGACGGGAGAAGTTCGATGAAGATTGCTGTGGTCACGGGTGGCAGTTCCGGTATCGGCCGGAGCGCGGCGATCCAGATAGCGAAGCGGGGCGCCGGGGTGGTGCTGACCTACAACACCGGCCGGGAGCGGGCCCAGGACGTGGTCGCCGAGATCGAGAAGGACGGCGGCACGGCCGTCGCGCTACGGCTGGACACCGGCGACACCGCCGCCTTCCCGGCGTTCCGCGACGCCCTGGCCCGCACGCTGCGCGGTACCTGGCAGCGCGACACGTTCGACGGTCTGGTCAACAACGCGGGCTTCGGTGAGATGTCGATGTTCGGGGACACCAGCGAGGAGTCGTTCGACCGGCAGACCGGCATCCTGTTCAAGGGTCCGTACTTCCTCACCCAGATCCTGCTGCCGCTGATCGCCGACGGCGGGGCCGTGGTCAATCTGACCAGTAACGCGAATCGGGCGAACGTCACCGGGCCGGGCTGGTCGGTGTACGCGTCGCTGAAGGGCGCGATGACCGTGCTGACCCGCTATCTGGCCAAGGAGCTGAGTCCGCGTGGCATCCGGGTCAACTCGGTGGCGCCCGGCGCGACCCGGACACGTTTCGCCGACAACGTGCTGGAGAGGCATCCGGAGATCGAGCCCGGTCTCGCGGCCACCTTCGCCCTCGGACGGATCGGCGAACCTGAGGACGTCGCCGCTGTCATCGCCATCCTCGTCTCCGACGAAGGGCGTTGGATCACCGCCCAGGACATCGAGGTCTCCGGCGGTCAGAACCTCTGATCCTTGGGCCGGGGGCCGCCCGTCTGCGCGCGGCGCCAGGCGCCCGGGGGCAGGGTTTCGAAGCGGCGGAAAGCTCTGCTCAGGGCCGTGTCGCTGTCGTAGCCGACGCTCACCGCGATCTCCGACAGTGAGTGGCGGGTCTCCTTCAGCAGGGCCTTCGCGCGGTAGACCCGCCACGACGTCAGATACGACAGTGGCGGCTCGCCCACCACGTCCCGGAACAGCGCGGCGAAGGCCGAGCGTGACATCGCCGCCTCGCGGGCGAGGTCGGCCACCGTCCACGGCCTCGCGAGGTCGCTGTGCAGGGCGCGCAGCGCCACGGCCAGGGACGGAACGCGCAGGGCGGCGATCCAGCCGGCGCCGGGGCCGTCGTCGGCGGCGCACCAGGCGCGCAGCACCTGGATGAACAGGACGTCCGCCAGGCGGTCGATGATCGAGCCGGCGCCCATGCCGTCGCCGTCCGATTCGGCCGCCATCAGGTTCAGGGTCGCCCGGACCGCCGCGCTGCGTTCCTCGTCCAGGCGGATGCGCAGGATGGGGGGCAGCAGGGGCATGAGAGGTTCGGCTGCGGCCGCGTCGAAGGAGAAACGTCCGCTCTGGATCGCGGTGACCGGGCCGCTCTCGCCGACCGTCGCCTCGCGGCCGATCGCACGGGCGAAGACCGCCTCGCAGTGCATCGCCGGGCGGCCCAGGCGGTCTTGGAGGGAGAAGCCGATCCCGGGCTGGACGACGATGCAGTCGCCCGCCGACAGTTCCATCGGCGCTTCCACGTCGGGCGAGGTCAGAAGGCAGGTGCCCTCGACCACGATCACCAGGCGGGCCAGGGGCGCGGTCTCGAAGGTGACGGCCCAGGGGCCCAGGGCTTTGAGTGCGGCGTACCAGGAACCTTCGACGTGCATGCGGCCGAGCAGGTCGTCGAGTGCGTCGCGCATCGTGCTCCCGTGGACGATATGTCAGGAAATAAGGACGACGAACATCATATCGTCCGACAAATGTCCTTAGCGTTGCCGTCATGACTACGACCAAGGCGTACCGCATGAACATCCCAGGTTCCGACATCCCTTTCCGTCTCGTCGAGGAGGCGGTTCCGGCGCCGGGGCGGGGCGAAGTGCTCGTCCGGGTGCGGGCGAGCTCGCTCAACTACCGCGACCCCGCGCTCGCGTCCGGCCACTACCCGTACCCGATGGAGCCGGAACGCGTCGCCCTCGCGGACGGCGCCGGTGAGATCGCCGCCGTCGGCCCGGAGGCCCGTCGCTTCGCCGTCGGTGACCGCGTCGCCAGCACCTTCTTCCCCACCTGGTACGGGGGCGCCTTCCGCCAGGTGCCCGAGATGTACGTGACGACCCGCGACGGCTGGCTGACCGAGTACAAGGTCGTCGACGAGGACGCGCTCGTCGCCGTGCCCGCCCATCTCGGCTTCGAGGAGGCGGCGGCGCTGCCGTGCGCCCTGGTGACGGCGTGGAACGCGGTCCGGGGCGCGGGCGTCGGTGACGTCGTGCTGACGCAGGGGACCGGTGGGGTGGCCCTGTTCGCGGTGCAGCTCGCCCGGGCGCTCGGCGCGGAGGTCGTCGCGACGACCTCCGACCCGGCGAAGGTGGCGCTGCTGGAGAAGCTCGGGGCGGACGCCGTCATCGACTCCCGGGCGACTCCCGAGTGGGGCGCCGAGGTGCTCGCGGCGACCGGTGGGCACGGCGCCGATCTCGTCGTCGAGCTCGGTGGGCAGTCGACCATCGCGCAGTCGATCGCCGCGCTCGCCTATCGGGGCACGATCTCACAGGTCGGGCTGCTCGGCGCGGCCGGCGCGGGGCTGGACCTGGCGGCCTTCTTCGGCAAGCAGGCCGTCCTCCGGTCCATCCCGGTCGGCAGCCGGAGCGACCTGGAGGACGCCCTGCGGGTCGTTGCCGCCCGCGAGATCCACCCGGTCATCGACCGGATCTTCGACTTCGACGACGCCACTGCGGCCTGGGCGCACTTCTCGGCGCCCGGCCGCGTCGGCAAAGTCGTGATCCGCCATTAGGAGATGGACAGAATGATGATGGTTTACCGACTTGCCCAGCGCGGCAGCATCGACCACCTGACGCTGCGGGAGGAGGCGATGCCCTGGCCCCAGCGGGGTGAAGTGGTCGTCCGGGTTCGCGCCGTGTCGCTGAACTACCGCGACCTGGCCCTGGTGCACGGCCGCTACTTTCCCGACGCGCCACTTCGACAGCGGCGCGGGCGTGGGCAAGATCGTCATCAGCCTGTAGGTACGGCCATGCCGTACCCCAGTTCCCGGAGGGCGGCGCGGAGACGGCCGGCGGAGTCGGCGAGCGCCGACTGGTTCGGCTCGTGATCGACGTTCGTGAGATCCAGGTCCGACATATCCCAGATCGGGGTTACGTGGACGTGCAGGTGCGGAATCTCGAAGCCGGCGATGGCGAGACCGGCGCGAGGCGCACCCCACGCACGTCGCTGTGCCCTGCCGACGGCCTGGGCGACGGCCATGAGGCCGTTCAGCAGTTCCGGCTCGGCCTCGGTCCAGAGGTCGATCTCCTGGCGCGGCACGACGAGCGCGTGTCCGGGCCGCAGCGGGGCGATCGTGAGGAAGGCGATGACGTCGTCCTCCCTCCAGATGACGTGCGCCGGCAGCTCACCTTTGATGATCTGGGAGAAGACACTGCTCATGAGGTTCGGCCGATGGTGTGCGCCCCGCCGAACATGCCCGCGGGGTCGACGCGCTGCTTGACGGCGAGTAGCCGGGCACGATCGGCCTCGGTCCACAGGGCGGCGACGCGCTCCGGGCCGACCGGACCGATCATGTTGAACAGGTCCGACGCGCTGCGCCACGGGCCCACGGCGGCCACGATTTCGGCGATCAGGGCCGGCACGACCCGAGCGGCGTCGCCGGCCATGAGACCGACGGCGGAGAGGGCATAGGCGGCGTCGCGGCCCGTCACCGCGTTGGGCACCACGGGCGGGCGCGCCATCGCGCCACCCTGCAGCCGCACCTCGACGAGCGGAATCGGCACGTCTTGACCCGGGCCCACCAGGTCGAGCAGGGCATCGGCCGCTTCGGCCGGGAATCCTGCCAGCCCGGCGCCGCCGTCCCAGAACGGCATCGGCTCGGGCGGGTCCTGGTGGATGGAGTCGACCGAGGTGTACGGCAGCTCCTGCACGGTGTCGAGGAGCGGCCCGGCCACCGACCGCATCCCGGCGAGCACCTTCTCTCCGGCCTCGACTCCGTCGAGATGGGCGTAACGCAGCTGTACGACGAGCTGACCGCGCAACACCTCGGGCAGCTCCGGCAGCGGCGGCAGGCGCAGTACGGCCACCGAGGTGGTCGCCACCCGGTCGGGCAGGTCGGCCGACCATTCGCCGAAGGCGTGCAGGACGTCGCGGGCGGCCTCGCCCGGGTAGTAGACCGAACCGCCGTACAGGGTGGCCACCGGCATCAGCCCGATCTCCATCTCGGTGACGACGCCGAAGTTGCCCTTGCCGCCGCGCACCGCCCAGAACAGCTCGGGGTCGGAGTCCGCGTCGACCTCACGGACCTGGCCGGTGCCGTCGACGAGCCGCACCCGCCGCACGTGGTCGGCGGCGAATCCGTACGCACGCGACAGCGGCCCGCTCCCGCCGCCGAGCGTGTAGCCGACCGCGCCGACGCGTGCGGAGGAGCCGTTGACCGGGGCCAGTCCATAGGGCGCGGCCGCCTCGATGACCTGCGCCCACCTCACCCCGGCGGCGAGTGTGGCGGTGCGCGCGGCGGGATCGATCGTCACCTCGCGCATCCGTTCGGTGGTGATCAGCACACCGTCCTCGATCGGAGCGTTCAGGCCGTGCCCGGTCGCCATCACGCTGACGCGCCGCCCCTGCCGACGCGCCTGCTGGACGGCGGCGACGATGTCCTCGACACCGCCGGCGGATACGTGAGTTGCCGGATTTACGGGAAATGCCAGGTTGTACGGATTCATGACTCCACGATCGCCAATCGCCGGCCGAGCCGGTATCCCAGCGATCTGGGGTACAGCACGGATCCGAGCCGAGCCACACTGGAGCCATGGCCACCACACATGCCGACCGGATCCGGGCACACCTCGTGCAGCTGGCCACCGCCGGGCTGGACGTCCGCGCCTTCACCGACGCCGCCCTCGCGCTTCTCGTCCGAGCCGTCCCGTTCGATTCGGCCTGCATGGCCACGGCCGACCCGGCCACCAACATTCTCACCGGCACCACCAAATGGGGTGAGCTGGGCGACGCCTCCGACGAGGAGTGGGCCCGCTTCGAGTACCTGGTCCCCGACGTCTACGACTTCCGCGACGTGGCTCAGCGGCCCGGCCAGGTCACCTCACTGCGGGTGGAGACCGGCGACCACGCGGAGCGGTCGGCCCGCTTCCGGCGCTACCTGCGACCGGCATGGGGCTTCCGAGACGAGTTGCGCGCGGCCCTGCGGGCCGACGACGGCAACGTCTGGGGATACCTGGCTCTCTACCGCCACGACGATTCCGCCTTCACGTTGGCCGACCAGCAGTTCGTCAGCGTGGTCGCCCCGCTGCTGGCGGTCGGCCTGCGCGCCGGGCTGCTGGCCACCGCGGTCACCGAGGGCGCGCTCGACGCCCCGGTGGTTCTGATCGTCGACGGCGACGGCCAGATCGTCCAGGCCGGACCTGGCGCGGAGGAACTGGCCGCAGACCTGGGCGCCGGACCACTGCACGGCTCACTGCTCCCGGTCGCGCTGCGCGCGCTGACCCAGGCGGCTCGATCCGGGAGGCCCGCCGTACCCCGTACGCGTCTGCGCACCCTGTCCGGTCAGTGGCTCGTCGCCCATGCCGCGCCGCTCCGCTCCCGCGACGGCTCCACCAGCGACATCGTGGTCACGATCGAGGAGGCCCGTCCGCCCGAGATCGTCCCGCTGGTCATCGCCGCGTTCGGCCTCACCCGGCGCGAACAGGACGTCGTCCGGCTGGTTCTGCAGGGCCTGGACACCGGCCAGATCGCCGCGACCCTCCATCTGTCCGCCCACACCGTCCAGGACCATCTCAAGATCATTTTCGACAAGACCGGCGTGCGCAGCCGCCGCGAGCTCACCGCCAAGGTGTTCTACGACCAGTACGCCCCGAGGATGAACGGACGCCTGGCCCCGAACGGCTGGTTCGCGGAGGCGTCCCGACCGGTCGGCACTCCAGCGGGGAGCGCCGCAGAACCGGGCTCGCCGACAGCACCAGCGGAGACGCGAGGAGGACTTAAGGCGGTTCGACATGCGGGTCGTTGATGAACCGGCCTGTCTTCAGCCTGGTCTTCTTCATGTTTTCGATCTTCGTCGTCTCTCGCGGGAGGAATATGGGAGATCATACGGTTGGGTCCAGAAGGATCTTTGAGAGTTCGCGGGATGTCTTTCCCAATCTGGCTTTCTCTTGATTCGTTCGTTTCCCGCTTCTGCGACCGGTGTATTGCTGATCAGGTCATGATGGCCTGTGCTGGATGAGTGGTCCTGCTTCTCATGACCACCGTGAATGTGGGAGGGAGCGCGGCCAAACGCCCTTCGAGGCGTGAGTGCGCAGGAGTGCCCATGTATTAAATGCTCCCCCTCTCCTCGTTAGAGGGGACTGATTTAATGCATTGCCCGTGTCGTTGCTCCTACGAATGCAACAAACCGCAGGAGGCCGCGCACATGGCTCCGCAGAGGCTGGACATATCCGCTGACCTCACCAATTGGGGAAACTCGTACACCACCTCCGTGGACGCAACCGATCAAGGATTGGGAAGCGGGCAAGCACCAGCCCAAGGACCCTTAGTCCGCGTAGGGCAGCCTCCGCGCGCCTTGACCTTGCTCTGGCGCTTCTGGCAGGTGGCCGGGTTCAGCGGTGGTCTGGTTGTGCAACCAGGTCTGAAACTCTTCGATGAGCCTTTCGGCGGCGGTCGGGAGCAGGATCATCCACTCGCCGTCACCCGTCCGATAGACAGCGGCAGCATCCGCGGTGTTGTCGAACGTTCGCTGTAGGGCGCGGACCCGGCGGGCTTGGTGGTGAGCTGCGTCGGCGTCGCGGCTGGGGATGACGGTCGGTTCGCGTCTGTGGCTGGGGGTCCACCGCACCCCGTACGTGATGTCAGCCTCGTTCTGGCCCGCTGCGCGGGGGGTGCTGGTGTCGGCCGACTCGTCGGGGCTGCTCATCAGGTTCCTCCAGGTCGGTGTGTGGTGGGCCCCGCCCCTCATGGTGGGCGGGGCCCTGGCCTCGACGATCCCGCCGTCCCTCCAGAGGCGGGGGCGCCGACTTCACCCGGATCTCCCCTGACAGGCACCAGCCAGGGGAGCGCGCGAACGCCCGGGTGGAAGATCAGGGTGAGGGGCGACCTCGGACGGTCGACCAATAGGTGGCGAGTCTCTGGTCGAAGTCAGCCCAGCGGGCCATCTCCTCCGGGCTGCCGCATTCCTGGAGGGCTTCGCGCCGTTGCCGTTCCAACTTTTCAGGGTCCACGCCAGCTGCCACTGCTTCGGCATGCATCCGGTCGAGGTCCTCCGGGGTCACGGCGTCACCGCTGCTTTCGCGGCCCGCTGCTCCTGCTCGACAAGCTTCTGAGACAGGTCAGCTGGAGTAGGTGCGTCCACCATGCGGTTGCAGCCGGTACGGCCCTGCGCCTCGGTGACCCGGGTGCGGCGGGTCGCGTACCAGTGGCCGGTGTCGCTGCGCCAGATCAGCCAGTCGGGGAACGCGGTGGTGAGAAGGTCCTGGGCGGTGACCTCGGCACGGTCGCTCATGGGGTTACCGCCAGGCTGAGTCTCCGGCCATGCCCTACCCGGAGGGGCATGGCCGGAGGCTGCCGGTGCATCCGCCGACCGGGGTTCGGCCGGGGGTGCACGTTGAGGGTGCGACCGCGAATCCATCGCGAGGGGCGGCCGCACTCGTTTCTCACCTCTCCCGGGTTTCCGCCCAGGAAGGAAGCATGATCCTTACTGTGCCATGCTGTTGCATGCTGTAGCAGTCTATTGCCTGCACTTCCCTGCTTAGGCGGGCAAGAGTGTGACGCTCTACCGTCTCCACCATGATCAAAAAGGTGGATGGGGAGGTCGTCTGGGAGACCGACCGTGCCCGCTGGAAGCAGCTCGCCGATGAGCTGCGCCGCCGCATCCGGGATGGCGAGTACAAGCCGCGATACCCCATCCCCAGCCTCAACCAGCTGCACCAGGAGTTCGGGGCCGCGAAGAATACGATCCGCAAGGTGATCGACCAACTGGCCGACGAGGGATACGTCCGTGCTGAGCACGGCGTCGCGACCTTCGTCCGCCCCCAGTCCGACTGGCCCGCCCAGGATGATGAGTAGCGTCATGGCGTGACCTCCGCCAGCAGCCGCTCCTCGGCGCGCAGACGTTCGGCCAGTTCGGTGATGGTCTCCCTGGACAGGTAGAGCTTCGCTCCGACTTTGATCTGCGGCGTCGTCGGCCGGTCCGTACGGATGGCCCAGTGGCGGTGGGCGCCGGACTCTCGCAGAGCCCATCTGGGGAACTCTTCGCGCAGCGTCTTGGCGCTCGCCGGTAATGGCGTCATGCTTGCCTCACTCCCCGTGACGGGTTCTACCCTCATGGTTGTATGGGTATCAGAAAAAGGCAATACTGAAATCAGAAATTTCATATTGTCTAGATATGCACCCTTTGTCGCCTCGCGGGAACAAGGACGGCACATGACCGAACACAGCCCCACCGTCAAGCGGAGGCAACTCTCCATGGCGCTGCTCGACCTCCGGAAGGAACGCAAGCTCACCGCTGCCGAAGTCACCAAGCGTCTCGGCTGGACACCGTCCAAACTCACCCGCATCGAGCGCAACGACTGGAAGCTTCCGAATCCGCGAGACATCCGCGATCTGCTCGACACCTACGAGGTGACCGACGAGGGTGAACGCGCGGCGCTCATCGACCTCGCCAAACAGGCCCGTCAACGCGGATGGTGGGCCGACTACAAGGACGTGTTCCGCGGTCGACTGCCTGCGTTCGAAGCCGGGGCGGTCGCCTTACGCACCTATGACCCCAACATCCCGGGCCTGTGCCAGACGCCGGACTACATGCGGGCGGTCTTCCGCGCCGGGTTCGGCCTCGACGAGCCCGCCATCGAACGTCACGCCGAGGCGCGGCTCGCTAGGCAGGAAATCTTGGAGAGGGCGAATCCTCCCCAGCTGATGACGGTGATCGACGAAGCTGCCCTGCACCGCCTCATCGGCGGGCCCGACGTCCGGCTCGCTCAGCTGGAGCACCTCACCAAAATGGGTGAGCGACCAAACGTCACCATCCAGATACTGCCCTTCAGTGCGGGCGCACACCCAGCGATGGCTGGCGGCTTCGTGATCCTGGACTTTGAGGACGCGGCATCCCCGTCACTGGTCTACACGGAGACCCCTACGGACGATCTCTACCGCGAAAAGCCTCCGGACCTCCATCGGTATACCGTAATTTTCAGCACGGTGCAGGCGCTGGCACTGTCCACGGAAGAGTCGGCGCAGCGCATGCAGTCCATGGTCAGGGATCTACAGCAGAGGTAGGCGAAACGTGGAACGAAGCACCACAGCCGCCTGGCGGAAGAGCAGTCTCTCCGCTCAAGGCGACAACTGCGTCGAAGGGGCGCCCCTCGACGGCGGCGGTTGGGCCGTGCGAGACACCAAGGACCCAGGCGGCCCGCAGCTCGCTTTCGACCACCCTGAGTGGGGCGCCTTCATCCGCCGGGTGAAGGCTGGCGAGTTCGACAGCTAGCCGTCCCAGTAACACGTCGGCCCCGCTCTCCCTTCCGGGGGGAGGGCGGGGCCTTTTCGTGAAACGAAGCCCTTCGAGCCTAACCACCGACAGTCAGGACGTGCGAGGGCAAGCGGTCGTTCGGTTATGCAGGTTTCGGATGGATCCGATGGCGGCCCGGGAGGCTGGGAGGGGTGGGAGGAGCGGCCCTCGCGAGGCATGATTAACACCGACCCTCGCGCGCCTCCGAAGAGATCGTCCGTCGCCGTCGCGTCGGCCTCCTGTGCGGGCCGTATGTGACGGTACCGGAGCCACGCGTCGTGGCCGGGTCCGGAAGCATCACGGTGGACCGGCCTGCCCGCCCGTCTTCTCTTTCCGGACGAACTCCGTGTCCGGCCGCTGCTCGGTTTCGCCATGGCCGTGGGTGCGAGACCCCGAGGCCAACAAAAAAGGAGGCGGCGTACGCCGCCTCCTGCTATACAATGCAATATTCAGGCGCCCGTTCCCGGAAAATAGCCGGCCGGTACCATGTTAATATAATAAATCATAAAAGCCCCAACCGTGAGAATTGCGCAGATGGCAGCGTGATAGAAGAACCCCATGCTGTTTTACCTTTTCGTGAAGGTGAAAAAGCCTTCGGTCTCAAATTTGGACCAGGCCGAAATCTGGTTACAGGATAGCCCTAAAACGCCATTCATTCCACATGGTTATGACCTCTTGTGGAAGGTGTGAGAGCAAAAGCGGCAAATTGGCGAGAAGAGCGATATGACCGCTTTGGCTATCCCTGGAAGCTGTAGATGATCATACAGCAGGATGGATCATGGCGAGTCCCCGTCGGTTCTACCTGGCGAGTCTTGCCCGGACGAGTTCCGCCTCCACCACGCCGAGAGACTCGTAGAGGCCGAGCGCCCGTCGCCAGCACTCCTCTGCCCGCGCCTTCTCGCCGGTGTCGGCAAGCGCGGTGCCCATCTCGTCGAGCGTGCGGGCCTCCTGGTGGACGTCCCCGATGGCGTGTGCCACGGCGAGGGCCTTTTTAAAATGGGCCAGGGCGGCGTCGTGGTGATTCGCGCGATGATGGATTCCGCCGATACTGAGAAGGGCCTGGCTCTCCTCGCGGCGATCCAATATCTCGATAGAAATACGTAATGCTTTTTGGTGATGGACGAGCGCGTCCTCGTCCCTGCCCATGCGCGCGTAGCAATTTCCGATATTGTTGAGGGCGTCCACCTCGTGCCGCCGGTCGCCGATATTACTGTGGATTTGCAGTGCCTGTCTGTAGCACTCAAGGGCGTCGGCGTGCCGGTTCAGGAGCTGATAGACGTTGGCGACGTTGTTGAGCCAGATGGCCTTGTTCTGCGGGCCCATGTCGGGGTAGACGGACCCGGCCTCCTCGTAGTGACCCAGTGCGGTGGTGTAGTTGCCCAGCTTGAACTCGATCTCGCCGATGTTGTTCAACGCGACCTGCTGCCCGCGCCGGTCGCCGCCCTGCCGGTACAGCCCGAGCGCCCCCAGCAGGTACTCGATAGCCTTCGGGTAATCTCCCCGATACGAGTGGATGATCCCGATATGGGTGAGGCTGGCGGCCTGACCGTGGCGGTCGGCCAGCGCCCTGCGCAGTCGCAGCGCCCGCTCGAAGCAGTCCAGGGCGACGTCGAACTCGGAACGTTGCCAGTACACCAGGCCCCTGCTGTCGAGCAGGTCGGCGACGGCCCGCTCGTCGTCGAGGGCACGCTGGATCGTCAGCGCCTCGTCCGCCAGCCGGAGCGCCTCCTCATGCCGGCCGGTCTGCCGCCGCACCACGCTGAGGTCGGCCAGCGCGTACGCGGTCCCCGACCAGTTCCCCAGCTCGCGCCACGCCTCCACGGCACGCGTGTGGAGCTCGGCCGCCTCCGCCCAGCGGACCCACACGTCGAGATACCGGCCGAGGACGCGTGGAAGCAGTGCCGCGTGCCTTGTCCACCCGTGATCGGCGGCGTAGCGCGTGACGAGGAGCAGGTTGTCCGCTTCGGCGTTCATCCAGGCGAGGGCCTGCTCCTCGGTGGCGATGCCGGTTCCGGGACCCGACGCGCCGGACATCTCGGCGGGGCCGCGGGTGCGGTGCGGGTAGAGCAGCCGGTCGGCGGTGTCGGCCATGCGAAGGTAGTGGTCGAGGACCCGGCGGAGCACCTCGGCTCGCGCGCTCTCCGGCTCCCGGCTCGATAACAGGCGGGCGTACTCGCCGATGAGGTCATGAAATCTGTAGCGACCACGCCTGGGCTCCCCGATCAGGTGATGGTCGAGGAGATCGTCGAGCAGCCTCTCCGCCTCGGCCCGGTCCGTCTCCAGTAGTGCCGCCGCGCAGTCCGCGGTGATGTCCGCCCCGGGGTGCAGTCCGAGTCGCCAGAACGCCTGCTGCTGCCATTCGTCCAGGCCGTTGAAGGAAAGCTCGAACGCCGCGGTGATCCCGCGGTTCCCCGCCCGGATCTCGGTCAGCCGCCGGTCGTTCCTGCCGAGCAGCTCGGCGAGGTCGGCCACGCTCCACGCGGGCCGGTGCCGGAGCCGGCTACCGGCCAGCTGAATCGCCAGGGGGAGATGGCCGCAGAGCCGCACGACCCGCGCGACGTCGTCCGCGTTGAGCGCGCGCCGCGAATCCACGACGCGGCCGAAGAGGGCGGCCCCCTCCTGCGGTGGCAACACCTCCAGGGAGAGCGAGTGAACGTCGTCCAGCCCCGCCAGCCGCCGACGGCTGGTGATCAAGACAAGGCAGCCGGGTGCCCCCGGCAGGAGGGGACCGAGCTGATCATGCCCGATGGCGTTGTCGAGGACCAGGAGCACCTTGCGGCGGGCGAGCGCGGTGCGCCACCTCGCCACCCGCTCGTCCAGGTCGCCGGGGACCGGAATGCCGAGGAGGCGCAGGAGACGTTCGAGGGCGGTCGCCGGGTCCATCGACGCGTGCTCGGCGTCGTAGCCCAGCAGGTCGAGATAGAGCACGCCGTCGGGGTAGTCGTCGGCGAGCCGGTGGGCCAGGTGCACGGCCAGCGCCGTCTTCCCGACCCCCGCCATGCCGTCGATCGCGAGAACGGTGACCGCGTCCTCCCGTATCCGCTCGTCGATCAGCCGGTTGATCTCGGGCGTCCTGCCGACGAAGGTGCGGACGTCGCGAGGAAGGCTGGTCAGCGGCGTGTTTCCCGAGGCGCCGCGCCAACCTCCCGAGGCACCGCGCCAGCTTCCCGGGGTGCCGCGCCAGGACTCGGGCAGCAGTGCCGGATCGCCCTGGAGGATGCGCTGGTGCAGTGCCCGTAACCCCGGTCCCGGTTCGGCGCCGTGCTCTCCGACGAGACGCCTGTGCGCCTGACGGTAGGCGCCGAGGGCCTCCGCCTGCCGACCGGCGCGATAGAGCGCCAGCATGAGCAGCTCGACCAGTTTCTCGTGGAATCGAAATCGGTTGACCAGGTCGTACAGTTCCGGCACGAGGTCGGTGTTCGAGCCGTGAAGGAGTTCGAGTTCGACGCGTTCGACGGTGCCGGTCAGAAGGTCGTTTTCGAGCTTTCGGCGGGTATGGACGACCCAGGAACCGGAGAGTCCGGACAGCGGCTCTCCCCGCCACAGGCGACCCGCTTCGCCATACAACCGGAAAGCGTCGTCGACGTCGCCGTTTTCGGTTACCGAACGGGCTCGCGAGCACAGCGCGCGGAAGTGATGGTAGTCGATGTTCTCCGGATCTGTTTCAAGGGAATACGTCCCCGAACCACCTCTCAGCCGCACGTCCTCTCCGGCGCCGTGGAGGCGGCTCTTGAGCCGGGCGACATGACTGTACAGGCTATTGCGGGCATTGGCCGGTGGACTTTCGTCCCACACCTTGCGGATGAGCGACTCGGTGGAAACCGGCTTGCCCGGTGTCATCAAAAGGACGGCCAAAACATGACGTTCCTTGGCCCACCCCAGGTCACGGCGTTGACCCCGAGACCAAAACTCGACTGGGCCGAGAATACGGAATTCCATTCGATTCCCCTTCCCGGGGTGAGTGGTCTTCCCGTCTGACGCATTTAACTGGCCAGAGTCAACTGAGCAGTAAGTGATTCGACCAGCCCTATGACCTATTTATCCTCAATCTTCCTGGCTGGCAACAGGATTGCCGCAAGGGTTTCCGCAAGTTTCGGCGGCAATTCTCTAGAGAGGGCGACGAACCTCGCCCGTCCGCCGGAACAGGTCAGGGGTGATACAGGCAAATGTCCGATCACGAATGGAGCAGGGTTCCTATCGGGCTCGACTCTCGCCGATGGGTGACGCGCAGGGACTGCAAAGTGGTGCTGGTGGTCGTCCACACCGTCACGTCGGGACAGCGCCTGATGGACACCGTGCGTCTCGTGGAATCCGACCTGAGAATCCAGGTCGTGTTCACCATCGCCCCGGACGTCTTCAGCAACGGGGTCGCGGAGTTCGTCGGTGGCCTGGGGGCGGTGGTGCTGCCCTGGGAGCAGGCCAGGAACCAGCGGTTCGATCTCGCCATCGCCGCCAGCCTGGGCGCGCTCCACGAGATCCACGCGCCACTGATCGTCATTCCGCACGGTGCCGGCTTCAACAAGCTCGTGACCGTACGAGACGGTGTGCGTGCCGTGGGCGGTCGTGTGGCGTACGGGCTCGATCCCCAGCGCCTGTTGCACGACGGCGCCGTACTGCCCTCGGCGGTGGCGCTCTCCCACTCCTCCGAGCTGGGACGGCTGGCCCGGACCTGCCCGGACGCGCTCCCCGTGGCCACCGTCGTCGGCGACCCGTCGTACGACAGGCTGGCCGCCGGCCTGCCGCACCGAGATCTGTACCGCCGCGCGCTGGCCGTCGAGCCGGAGCAGAAGCTCGTCGTGGTCAGCTCGACCTGGGGGCCGGCGTCGCTCTTCGGCCGATGGCCCCGGCTGCTGCACCGCCTGGTCACCGAGCTGCCCCGGCAGGAGTATCGGGTCGTGCTGCTTCTGCACCCCAACATCTGGTTCGGGCACGGCATCTGGCAGGTGAGAGCCTGGTTCGCCGATTCCCTGCGGCGCGGTCTGAGCCTGGTGCCACCGGAGGCGAACTGGCACGCGGTCCTCGCGTCGGCCGACTGGATCATCGGGGACCACGGATCGGCGACCCTGTACGGGACGGTCACCGGGGCGCCGGTCGTACTGGCCGGCTTCCCCCGGGACGACGTCGACCCGGCGTCCGCCCTCGGCGGGCTCGCCGCCGTCGCCCCCCGGCTCTCTCCTCGCGGTTCGCTGCGAGAGCAGCTGGTCAGGATCGCCACGGAGGTGGAGCCCGGCCACTACCGGGCCGTCGCGGAAAGCATCACCTCCGCGCCGGGCCGTTTCGACCGGAACATGCGCCGGCTCATCTACCGGTCGCTGGACCTGCGGCAACCCTCGGTCATCCCGGTGACCGCACCGGCTCCGGCGCCCTTTCTCGTCAGGTAGACCCCAGATCGGAGAATCGACGTGTTCGGCACACTCGTCTCAGTTCACCTCTTCCGGGTGGAACACGCGCTCAGGTTGCGCCGGATCCCACCCCCACCCGCGACTCCCGCTCCACCCGGATCCTCGGCTCCGTCCCGGATCACCGTCCCGTCGCGGACCTCCGCCACGCGCGGAACCGCCGCGTCGCGGCGGAGTGACCCGGCGATCCTGGTGATCCCCCGCGAGGGCCCGCTCCGCGCCCCGCACCTCATGATCCTGTCTCCGGCGGGACACCACCGCGGCCTGCCGCCCGGCAGGCGCGTCTTCGACGGCACGCACATCGTCGCCACCCTCGACGACCCCCTGGGCCGGATCTGGTGTGAGGTCGCCGACGTCCTCGTAAGCCAGGAGACTTCATGGAACGTTCCAGAGCGCGATATCTCCGGTCTCCTTGACCGGTATCCCGGTTGCGAGGTCGCGGTCGGCGGGCACGAGGCCGGAGGCGGCTTCCTGGCCGGGCTGCGCGACGGACGGCTCGCCGCGATCACCGAGGTGGGAGGTCTTCCCGGCGGCTCCGCCCCCTGGCCCGCCGTCTACGGGTCGTTCCTGTACGGCTGGCGGATCGCTGGAATGCCGTTCGAGAGTCTGGCCACCGCCTCGGTGATCGTGGGCCGGTACGCCGACTCCTCGGCGGCCCGGATCGGAACGCTCGAAGTGGCGGGCAGGACACAGGTCAGACCCGCCCACCTCCGGACGTACGACACCGGAGGGATGTCCGCATGACCCGCGCGATCCTCGTGGCCGGTGCCGTCAGCTTCTACATGTCCGTGGGGGTGAGGGAGTTCCCGATCCGGTACGCCCCCACGTCGTCGCCACGCTGGTCATGCGCCGGCGTGTCGGGGGCCGCGGGCCACATCGCGCGGACCCTGAAGACGCTCGGCGACGACGTGCGTCTGTGCACCGTGGTCGGCCGGGATCTCATCGGCGCGGGTATAACGACCGAGCTCGGTCGTGCGGGCCTGCTCGGACCCGGGATCGTCGAGAGCGCCGAGTCGTCGTCGGGCGTGACACTCGTCACGCCCGACGGCCGTCGGATGGGTTTCCCGCATCTGGCGCCCGTCAACGGGGTCGCGTACTCACCGGACCTCTTCGAGGAGCAGGCCCGTGGCGCGGACCTGCTGGTCCTGACGAACGCGAAGTTCGTCCGGGATCTGGTACGGCCCGCGGCTCGGCTCGGCGTTCCCATCGCCGTGGACGTCCACCTCATCCACGATCTCGACGGCGAGTACAACCGTCCGTGGCTGGAGGCCGCGCGGATCGTCTTCTGCAGCCACGAACGCCTTCCCTGTCCGCCCGAGCGGTGGATGGCGAAGATGTTCCGTCGCTACCCGCGCTGCCAGGTGGTGGGCGTCGGGCTCGGCGAGCGGGGGGCGGTGCTCGGGACGAGGGACGGGCTGCTCGTCAGGGCGGAGGCCGTGACGTCACGGGAGGTCGTGAACACCACCGGAGCCGGTGACGCGCTGTTCGCCACCTTCCTGCACGTCTGGCGGAACACCGGCGATCCGGTACGGGCCCTGCGGGCGGCGGTGGTGCACGCCGGCTGGAAGATCGGTTCCCGCACTCCGGTGACGGCGTCACTGACCTGTGAGGAACTGTCGAAGCTGGGAGCGGCGTGTTCGCCGCACGTCGTGACCGGACGCTGGGACGCCGGGACGGCCTGATCGCCGGGACCGCCCCGGCATCCCGCCGGGGCGGTTTCGACCGTCAGGCACCACCCGGCCGTCAGTCTCCGCCCAGCCGGGACAGCCGATCGTCCAGCCTTCCGCTCCGGGCCCCCCGCCGGACGAGGATCCGCCGCGCCTCCTCGTAATGTTCACGAGCGTCGTCCCGCTGACCGTTCTCCAGAGCGAGGTCTCCGAGTGCTTCCAGGGCCTGGGCCTCGCCGCTGTCCGAGCCGATCCGCCGCATCTCCTCCAGCGCCCGTTCCAGGAGATCGGCCGCCGCCGCAGGTCCTCCGGCCCGCGCGCGGCCGAGCAGGACGAGCACGCGTGCCTGGTTGTAGGGGTCGGGTTCCGGCGCGAGGAGTTGTCGCGCCTCCGTCAGGCATTCGACGGCCTCCGCATGGCGACCGCTCCCGGTCATCGCGTCACCGAGGTCGCACAACGTCAGAGCCACCTTGCGTGAACCGCCCATCGCGCGGTAGCCGTCGAGTGCCTCCCCGAAGAGCGCGAGGGCCTCGTCGATTCGCCCCCGGTCCTTCTCCACCAGGCCCAACCGGCGCAGGCTGCCGGCCACCCGCTGCCGGTTTCCCTCGCGACGCCAGATCTCCAGCGCTTTCCGGAAGTCGTCGGCGGCCTCGTCCAACCGGCCGAGGGTGCGCAGCGCCAGGCCGGTCCGGTTCAGCATCTTGGCCTCGCCCCGGGAGTCCGAGCAGGCGCGCGCCGCCGCCAGGCCCAGCCTGTCGACCTCCAGCCGTTCCGCGTGATGACCGCGATACAGGAACAGCGGCCAGATGCCGTCGACCAGCTGCCAGGCCACGTCGAACAGATCTCGCTCGAACGCGACACGGACGGCGGCCCTGAGGTTGGCGAACTCGTCCTCCAGCCAGTCGAGCGCCTGCGCCGGGCCGGTGAAGACGACCGGCTCGGCGGGCTCGTGGATCACCGCCTCCCGGGAGACCCGACGGTACGGCAGCACGACCTGGCTCGCGCTCCAGGTGGTGTACAGGAACCAGTCGAGCGCCCTGCGCGCGGTCTCCTCACGGGTCGCCTCGGAATCCAGTTGCTCGGCCAGCTCCCGGGCGTGCAGCCGGGTCAGGTCGTGGAGGCGGTAGTGCCCGCCGGGCACGTCGTCGAGCAGGTTGGCGTCCGTCAGGACCTCCAGCAGGTGACGGACCTGGACAAGCGGGAGCCCCACCGTCGCGGCCACCGCCCGGCTGTCGAAGGTGGTGCCGGGGAAGAGCCCGAGCAGCCGGTAGACACGTGCCTCCTGCGGGGAGAGTCCCCGGTAGGAGAGCGTGAGAGCGGCCCGGATCGTCATGTCGTCCTCCACCGACAGCTCGCTGAGGCGCCGCCGCTCGTGGCTGAGGGCCTCCACCATTTCCGACAGCGGCCAGTGTGGCCTGGTGGCCAGCCGGGCGGCGGCCACGCACAGGGCGAGCGGTAGTCGCGCGCACAGCTCCACCAGCTCGTCTGCCGCCTCCGGCTCGTCGCGCACCCGGTCTTCGCCGACGGTCCGTTCCAGCAGCGTCAGCGCCGAGGCCGGACTGAGCCGGTCCAGCTGGACCCCCCTCGCCCCGCGCATCAGCAGACCCGCGAGCCGCCACCGGCTGGTGACGATCGCGAAGCTGTCCGAGGACGCCGGCAGGAGCGGGCTCACCTGGGCCGCCGACAGGACGTCGTCCAGCACGACGACCAGACGGCGCCCGCTCACCAGCGACTGGTAGAGCGCCGAACGCTCCGCCAGGTCACCGGGGATCCGTCCGGGCGCGACCCCGAAGGCGCGGATGAACCGCCCCAGCACCTCCGCCGGTTGCACGGGGGCGTCCACGGCGTGCCCACGCAGGTCGGCGAAGAGCTGACCGTCCGGGAAGGCGCCACGCTCCCGGTGCGACCAGTGCAACGCCACCGCGGTCTTGCCGATGCCCGCCGGGCCGCTGACGACAGCGACCTTGGGCACCCCCGTCCCTCCCGGGCCGGAACGCACGGCGTCCAGCAGGGCGAGCGTCTCGGCACGATCGACCAGGATGCCGCCGGCCGGCAGCTGGGTCGGCCGAGGCAGGGGGGTGGACGCCTGATGCAGGTGGATCCCGCCGTGGACGTCCCTGGCCTGGATCGCCGATCCCAGCACGGTTCCGTTCAGCTCATTGACATGATCTTCGGGTCGCTGGTTCCTGGAACGGGAATCGGCACTCATCACCCTACTCGTGTCACGGGCGAGAAACCGCACCCGCGAATAATTGTTGACCGAATCTGTTGTTTCCATACATGAGAAAATGAACAACAGCTTCCATGCTTACGCCATCCGACGTCTTCGTCAAGACGGAGGTGTTATTTCGCTTTTTTCCATCCAGCGAATAAGGCCGGGTATGTGCCTTGAGCAGGAGATATATCCTTTTGTGATACTTGAAAAGGTATGGGGCTTGAGTGGTGGAAGTAGTGGTGTGAAAGCGTACAGGGCTTTCCGTGATAGCCCCCGGCACTCCTTACACCCTGCCATCGGGGGCGATGAAGGTCCGGCCGAGGGTGGTGTCCCGCTTGGCCCGCTTGGGCAGGTCCGGGCATCCTGACGACGCCTCGTGGAACGCGAGCGCCCGTGAGCCGTCCGCCCGCCCCGAACGTTGCCGCGCATTCCGGCGGCGTTGACCACCGTTGGTACGGCCACGAAGGCTGGGACAACCGGTAACCGGCCGACCGCGCCGATGGGGCTCCGCTCACAGCCCTGTGCGCCATGGCGAGCCACGAATTCTCGGCGGCGACACCGCTCTCCCAACGCCGTCAACCATGACGACGTCGAGCAGGACGGACACGTCCTCGGTTATCCTCTGGCAATGGGAATCAGAAACTATCTGATCGAGGGAGTTTCCGGCACCGGCAAGACGTCGGTCTGCAAAGAATTGCGGCGACGCGGCTACCACGCCATCAACGGTGACACCGATCTGGCTTATCAAGGCGATCCGGAAACCGGGATACCAACGAGTGGCGCGACGCACGAGCACCACATTTGGCAGGTAGACAGGGTAAGAGCCCTGGTCGCCGGCCAGGATGAGGCGGTAACGTTCTTCTGCGGTGGTTCCAGGAATTTTTATCAGTTCGTCGATTTATTTGACGGTGTTTTCGTCCTGGACGTCGACCTCGACACGTTGAACCGGCGGCTTGACCAGCGGCCGGAAGACGAGTGGGGTGGCAAGCAGGCGGAACGAGAACTCATCGTGCGGTTGCACCGAACGAAAGAAGACATTCCGAAGAACGGCATCTCGATCGACGCCACCGCACCGCTCGCACACGTCGTCGACGAGATCGTTCGTCGAACCGAAGCCGGTAAACAGCCACAGCTCCGTCGAACCGAAGCCGGCAAATAGCCACAGCGCGGAAGCCTGCTCGAAAGCGTCGGGCGTGCGCCAGGAGCCTCTCGACGCCCGGGTCGAAGCCACGTCTGGTTTCCCATGCTCCGACCTTCCCCTCGGGTCAGTTCTCCACGGTACGAACGGTAGGAGAGGAGAGCCACCGAAGCCTCCGGCGGGGGCGCTTCAGAGGCGGGCCGCTGTTCGTGACTCCCCTTGACGTTCCCGCCGGTCAGGGGCCGTCCATCCCCCCGGCCGTCGCGGCGATCAAACCGTCCGCCGTGGGGGGTGTTCGGCCGCCCCTGCTCCTTCGCGACTTCGGTGGTGACCGGAACGACGCGGTCACAGCGCTCCGCCATGCTGAACCGTGGCTGAATCTGCAAGGTATGTGTCCTTGCGGCCATAGCCGCGCGGGGCCAAGTATGGCGACATGTCGCAACGCGTGGTCATCATCCTTTTCGACGGCTTCCAGCTGCTCGATCTCGCGGGCCCGGCCGATGTCTTCTCCGCGGCCGGGTTGCTGGATCCGGGCGCCGATTACCGGGTGGAGGTCACGGCCGTTCAGGCGGGGGCCGTACGCTCCCTGTCCGGCGTCACCGTGGTCGTCGAGACGCCACTGCGAAGCGTGGAAGGCCCGATCGACACGCTGCTGGTGGTCGGCGGCCTCCCGGCCCGTACGGCTGTCGCCGACACGGCGGCACTGGTGCCGGAGGTACGCAGGCTCGCCGGGGAGTCAGGCCGTGTCGGATCCATCTGCTCGGGCACGTGGCTGCTGGCCGAGGCCGGCCTGCTGGAGGGAAGGCGGGCGACCACCCACTGGGCGGTGGGGGACATGCTCGCCCGCGAGCATCCCAACGTGCGGGTGGACGCCGATCGCATCTACGTGCGCGACGGCAACGTGTGGACCTCGGCGGGGGTCACCTCGGGGATCGACCTCGCTCTCGCCCTCGTCGCTCACGACCACGGGCACGACCTGGCCAGGGAGATCTCTCGTTGGCTGGTCGTGTACCTGCAGAGACCAGGCGGGCAGAGCCAGTTCAGTACGCCGCTGAGCGCGCGGACACCGAAGCGTGAACCCCTGCGCGACCTCCAGGGGTGGATCGAGGAGAGCCTGAACGCCGACCTGTCGGTGGAGGCCCTCGCGGAACACGTGAACATGAGCGTCCGCCACTTCTCACGCGTGTTCAGGACCGAGGTCGGTGTGTCACCCGCCCGGTACGTCGAGCGGGCACGGGCGGCGGCGGCCAGACGACTGCTGGAAAGCAGCGACGAGCCGCTCGACCGGATCGCCACCCGGGTCGGACTCGGGACGCCCGAGACCCTCTATCGCGTCTTCCGCCGCCACCTCAAGGTCTCGCCGGGAGAGTACCGGCGCAGATTCCACGACAAGCGGATTCCCTGACAAGGAGAGCTGACATGCACATCGCGATTCCCCTGTACGCGGGTTACGACGCCATGGACGCCTTGGGACCGTACTTCGTGCTCAGGAACATTCCCGGCGCGACGGTCACCTTCGTGGCGGAGCGGCCAGGCGTCGTCGCCGACGAGGGGGTTACGCTGACCGCCACCGCCTCCTTCGCCGACCTGCCCAGACCCGACGTCCTGGTGGTGCCGGGTACCAAGGACGTGAAGCGGAGCATGACGGACCAGGATTTGATCCGCTACGTGAAGGCGGTGCACCCGGCCACCACATGGACCACCTCGGTTTGCGTGGGCTCGCTCGCGCTCGGCGCGGCAGGTCTGCTGGAGGGGGTCAGGGCGACGACCCACTGGGTGGCCCACGACCTGCTCGCGGGGTTCGGGGCGCGGCCGGTCAACGAGCGCTTCGTCCGGGACGGCAAGATCATAACTTCGGGCGGCGTGCTGGCCGGCATCGACATGGCGCTCTACCTCGCGTCCTTGCTGGCGGGCGAGGGTATGGCCATGGCGATCCAGCTCGGGCTGGAGTACGCGCCGGAGCCACCGTTCGACGCCGGGACGCCGAAGACCGCTCCCGCGGAGATCACTGAGCTGGTGCGCTCCTTGCTGAGGGATGCTTGATCTCATGGCTTGACCTCGTGGGGGCTGTCGCGTGCGAGGTGACGAGGGAAGCAGGGTCCGGGACGACCCTGATCGGCTCCCCGGCCTCACCGACCAGGTTCGCGTAACCCGGGTCGGGTCGTTTCCCGGCTCCGCGCGGACGCCGTGAAGCTCAACCGGGTCACACCGGCCCTGGAGGAGCTCGCGCTGTCAGGGGCGCATCACGAGACGTGGGCCATCCTGGTCGACGCGCTTCCCGCTCTGCTGCCCGGCACCGGAGAACGACCGCTGACAGGCCTGGCGGACCTCCTGGCCGTCGCGGTCAAGGCCGCCGCTCTCGCGGGGGCGCGGGCCGATGTGCCGGGGCTGGCGGAGACGGCCGCGCGCAAGGGCGGCAGTCGTGTGATCGAGGAAGCTCGTCATCTCCTGCGGACGATCAGCGCGGGATGAGGGCCGATCACTTACTCGCCTCTCGGAGCGGTTTGTGCTGAACGTGATCGCGCCAGCCGCTCCGCGCTTCGTCGCCTCAGCGCCCTTGGCTTCGGCGGTCATGCTTGAGCGCCAGCCTCACGGCTCCATAGATGATGAAGAACAGAATCAGGCCGATAATCAGCCAGAAGGCCGCCAGTGCGAGCCAGCCCGTCATCCCGATCACCATTCGCCCCTACCTTTAAGACCATTTATTCGCCGTCGCAGGTTATGTCATGGAATTCGGCCTCACGATCACTTGAGGGTGACCGATCTCCGTACGGGGCTGGGGTGATTGACGGTCCGGCAGTTCGTTCCCCAGCCCCGGCCCGCTGGGCACCGTGGCCGGCGTGCCCGTCGCGTGCCCGATGTCGCGGGGAACGCTCGCGGAGGTGGACGTCTGACCATCGAGGCACTACTCGCGGCGCCGACGCGCGATATGGGCGGTGATGTCGGCGGTGATCTCGACCGTCGCGGGCAGAATCCGCATGATCCGACTGAACACCTCCTCTCGCTCCAGGGCCGGCAAGATGAGATAGGCCGAGACGGTCGAGAGATGGCCGACATAGTCGCGGGCACTCATCGTCAAGCGCCGCTCGACCACGGCCTGCCGAACATCGGTGAACCACTCGGACCGCTGGAGCTCCGTACCCGGCCACTGCATGTCATTCTCCGGAGGCGTCCCATCCGGAGACGGAATCTCGTCGTCGGCCATGAACGGTGACCGTGCCGTGCGAACAGCCACCTCCACGGCCGGGTCGGCCGGCTGGATCTGCCCGCCGAACGAGGCGAACACACCACCCGGCTCCAGTAGCGCGGCCATGCGCGACCACCGATCTTCCGGATCCGTCCAGTGCAGCGCCGCTGCCGCGTAGACCAGCTCGTACCTCTCGCCCGGTCGCAAGTCCTCGAACGCGGCCCGTACGGTCCTGACGCTTTCCGGCACGTGCTTGCGCAGCTCGGCGAGCATGGCCCCATCGGGCTCGGTCGCGGTGACCGCGATCCCTCGCCGGGCGAACAGGCGGGTCGCCTTGCCGGTCCCGGCGCCGATTTCGAGGGCGGTCCGAACCGGCCGAGCCGCGTACGCCGTCACCATGTCGAAAAGCTCCGCGGGATACCCCGGCCGGAATCGTTCGTATGCTTCCGCGATCACTCCGAAGCTCAGTGCGCGACTGGACATACCGAGCATCTTCACACGAGCCGCGCCGTCAGTGCCCGGTCTTTTCTGTCCGGTCCTTCCTGCGCGGCCTCCTCGCCGGGGTCGGCGTCGTGCGCCACCGATCCGCCGACGGTCACCGGAAAGGGTTTCGCCCCGTGGCGGTCAGGTAGAGCGGAAAGAAGACGACCCACAGGATCAGGGATCCCAAAAACCACGCCTGGGGCGTCTCTATCCTGAGGGACCCGAACGAGAAGGAGGCGGGATTGCCCTGCCTCAGCCGCTCCTTGGCGTCGGCGTAGATCCAGGTGTCGATCCCCAAGGCCAGGAGCAGGACGAGAATCGGCACCAGTGCGGTTGGGGGCAGCCCTGTCATTCGCCCTGCTTCCGATCGGGAAGGTCAGCTGGTTTCGCGGTCATTGTACATATATCGGGCCCCGCGCATTCTGTCGCTTTTGCCCCCACCTGTGGAGGGAACGGGCCTGCCCCGAGTTCACCCGGCTCGCCGAGAAGATCGGTTGCGCGTCTTCGCGAATGGGGAGGTCAGGAGCCCGGACTCCCCTTCGCGGGGCGCGGACCTCGGCTTCACAGGGTGATGACGATCTTCGCTCGTGCGTGCTTCTCGCCGAAGTACCGCATCGCCTCGGGGACCTCGCTCAGCGAATAGGTCCTGTCGATCACCGGTGTGATCCGCCCGGACTCGATCATCTCCTTGAGGTCGGCGAGGTTCCTCTGGCTTCGCTTCGCCGTGTACGGGCGCAGGCTCTGCCGTACGAACGGCGACAGTGCCACCGCCCCCGCGAGCCGGCCCATCGGCCCGAGCCACCGGCCGCCTTTCGAGCTGGACAGGACGAGGGTCCCCCCGGGGCTCAACGCGCGTCTGAAGCCGGACAACGAGTGGTTGCCCGCCAGGTCGAAAACGAGGTCGTAGCGCCGGTCGCCCCTGGTGAAATCCTCCCGGGTGTAGTCGAGGACGTGGTCGGCGCCGATCGAGCGGACCAGCTCCGTGTTCCTCGTGCTGCACACACCGGTCACCTCCGCCCCGAACGACTTGGCGATCTGTACGGCGAAGGTGCCCACGCCTCCCGATGCCCCGTTGATCAGGACCTTCTGCCCCGCCGCTATCCCACCCCGGTCGCGGAGACCCTGCAACGCGGTGTTCGCCGCGTAGGGGACGGCCGCGGCCTGCTCGAAGGTCAGGTTGGCCGGTTTCGGGCACGTCAGGTCCTCGGGGACGCGGACGTATTCGGCGAAGCCCCCGGCGGAGACCTCGGCGTACACCTCGTCGCCCGGCTGGAAGCGCGTCACGTTCTTACCGACGGACTCGACCTCTCCGGCGATGTCCCGGCCGGGGATCTTCTGCTTCGGCCCGCGTAGCCCGAACGCCAGGCGACTCAGGTAGGGCAGACCTGTCATGATCACCAGGTCGCCGTGGGTCACCGACGCCGCGTGAACGCGTACCAGGACCTCGTTGTCGCCGGGCACCGGCTTGTCGACCTCACCGAGTCCCAGGACCTCGGCGGAGCCGTACCTCTCTTGGACGATCGCTTTCATCGTGTCCTTCTCATTCGACGGTTCGCAGGATCTGCTCGATCGAGGCCGCGCGCGCTCGTAGTTCGGAGAGGTCGTTCGACGTCCGCTGCTGGGCGTCCATGGTGTTCTCGGCGAGTTGCTCGTAGCGGCGTACGAGCCGGCGCAGGTCCTCCTGCACGGTGGCGGACAGCTTCAGCTTGCGGAACTCCAGGACCGTCGCCGCGGTGCCGATGAGCAGGATCAGGGCCAGGAATGACAGGCCCAGGATCAGGACCGTGCCCGGCCAGGTCGTCGTGTCCATTCAGGGCTGCTCCTTGGGTGCGGGACCCTTCTCCGGGTCCGATCGGGTGAGGGTCCGGACCGCCTCGGCCACGGTCGAGGCGGTCAGGCGCAGGTGGAAGTCCGTGACCTCGTAGTACTTCATGGCCTTGCCGTCCTCCGAGAGCTCAAGGCTGCCGACGACCAGCCCGGCCGCCTCCAGCCGTTGCAGGTGCATGTGCAGGAGAGGGCGGCTGATCCCGATGTCGCGGGCCAGGCGGCTCACGTAGTCACGCCCACCGGCGAGCCTCGCGACGATGCGCAGCCGCAGCGGGTTGGCCAGCGCCGCGAGCATCACGACCAGTTCGTCACCGGTCGGCGCGACCCCTGTCATGACACTCCTTCACCTGTAAGAAACGTCTTACAGGTGAAATATATCGCATACACCACGGACCCAGCCAAATTGGTGTGCCGGACCGTATCCCGTGGGGGCCGGAGCTCCGGATCGGCGGCGGTCCCGGACGTACGGCCTGGCCCGGGGACCCGAACCCGCGTTACCGTCGCCTCAGGTGAGGTGGCGCAGCCGGGAGCGGGCCAGGGCGAATACGACCGCGGTGTAGCCGCAGAGGACGGCGAGCCCGGCCCACCAGGCGAGCGGGTAGTAGCCCGCCGACGGCGCGTAGTGGGCGACCACCTGTGGATACTCGGGGAGGGTCTGTTTGACGGCGAAGCCGGCGGCGGGTGTGACGCGCAGCAGCCACCTGGCCGTTTCGTCGGGCAGGAGCGGCAGGGCCGCCAGGAGGTACGGGAGGACGACCACCGTGATCGTGAGGAGGATCGCCGTCCACGTCCGCCGCAGCAGCGCGCCGAGAGCGAGCGCGAGGACGGCGGCGACCGCGAGCATCGCCGCGACGCCGACGACGACCCGCAGGCCCGTGAGGGCCGGTGCCGGGCTGACGCCGAGGCCGTTGGCGCGCAGCAGCGCCGGGCCGACCGGCACCATGACCGCCGCGGAGACCAGTCCGGCCAGGAAGGTGACCGCGCCGATCACGAGGGCCTTCGCCGCCAGCGTCCGGCGGGTGAGCGGTTCGGCATCGCTCCCGCCGGGCCGGTCCTCGGCGGTCATGAGTGGTTCGGCACCGGTCTCGCCGGATCGGTACCCGGCGGTCATGGGCGGTTCGGTGCCGGTTCCGCCGGGCCGGTCCTCGGCGGTCGTGAATCGCACGGCCACCACCAGCACGATGATCAGGCTGATGACCAGGCCGACGAGGGTGCTCTCCACGGGGCGGCCGCCCGCGGTACCGGCCGGCCCGATGTCGCCGGTTCCGGTGACGGTGAACGTGCCGTTCGACTCGACGAGCCCGGCCGCCCGGTGATACCTCTCCCAGTCGGTGTGGCCCATCTCGCCCACGCTGCCGCGGCTCCACTCGGCGGAGGGCGTGCCGCCCTCCACGCTGACGTGGTCGAAGGTGGCGCTGGCCTGGGTGAAGCGCGATGCCGGGAGGCTTCCGCCGAGGGCGACGGGGGTGAGCGTCAGGTCACCCGGGGACGCGGCGAAGAGCCCGACCCGTACCGTCTCGGGCAGCGCGGTGAGGTGGGCGGTGCCGACCTTCGTCCATCGCGTGCCGTCGGCCGACTCGTGGCCGGTGATGGTGTCGCCGGAGCGGGTCAGGCGCAGCCAGCGCGGTGTCTCCGCCGAGACGCCGCCCGCGCGGCCGGCCGTGTCATGGGTGTAGTCGTGCTGCATCCGTACGCCGTGCGAGCCGGTGAGCATCAGCGCCGCGTAGGAGGAGCCCTGGGTGGTGCCGTCCTTGATGATGATTCCGGCCTTCGCCCAGGGCACGAGGCCGGGGACGATCTCGTCGTGGTCGGGCGGCGGGTAGGTGATGATGCCCGTCATGGACGTCATGCGGACGGTGATGCTGCCGTTCTCGCCCAGGGGTTGGTGCGCGAAGTAGAACGTGTCGCTCACCGCCTGGCCGTGCGGCCCGACCGGATCGGTGGGGCAGGGGACCTCCACCGGGCCGTGGCTGCAATGGGAGCCGGCGCCGAGTGCGATCGCGGAGAGCAGCCCGAACAGGACGGTGACGAGGATCGCGGCCGCCATGGCGGTCATCCGGCCCCGGGTGCGGAACTTTCCCCATTCCTGTCGCACCCGTGCGGTCAGGGGCGGCTCGGCGGTGGTTCTGCTGGTTTCTCGCATGGGGCCGGTTCTACGGATCCGGTCATAACACGGCCCGAACCACCCCCGTCATGCCGCTGTTAGGTCGGGCATCGCATCCTGGAGGTCCTGGACGTCCGGGAGATCCTGGAGGGCCGCACGCGAACGGGAGAGGACCGATGAACGAGCCGCGACACCCCGCGTCATCGAGGCGGACGGTACGGCAGCGTTTCACCATCTTGTACGCCGTCCTGTTCCTCCTGTCCGGCTTGGGGCTGCTCGCCCTGACCAACCTGCTGGCCACCGGCGTGAGTGTGACCCAGCCGGTACCCGACCGTCCCCCTTCCGTCCAGGATCGCGTCCACCAGCTTGAGGCGCAGCTCTCGGACGTCCACGCGATCCAGTCACGCCAGCTCCTGGTGGGCTCGGTGATCGCGCTGGTCGTGATGGCGGCGATCTCGTTCCCGCTGGGCAGGGCCGTGGCCGGCCGGGTGCTTCGCCCCCTGCGGACGATCACCGCGGCGACCCGGCGGATCTCGGCCGACAACCTGCACGAACGGCTGGCCGTGCGGGGCCCCGCCGACGAGGTCAAGGACCTCGCGGACACCATCGACGGGCTGCTGGAACGCCTGGAGGCGTCCTTCGCCGCCCAGCGCCGATTCGTCGCCAACGCCTCCCACGAACTGCGGACACCGCTCACGACCATGCGGGCGTCGCTGGACGTGGCCGTGGCGAAACCGCGGCCGGTGCCACCGCAGACGCTGGCGCTCGCCGACCGGTTGCGTACCGAACTCGACCGGGTCGACAACCTGATGGAAGGCTTCCTCGACCTCGCCCGCGCGCAGCACGGCGAGCTCCGGGACAGCGCCCCGGTCTCGCTCGGCGCCCTGGTGTTCGAATCGCTGACCACCTGGGCGCCGGACATCGCGCGCAGGAACCTGACCGTCGAGGTCCTCGCTCAGGACACCGCGTGGACCCGGGGCAGCCCGACCCTGCTGTCCCGCATGGTGAACAACGTGATCGCCAACGCGGTCGTCCACAACCGGCACGGTGGCTCGATCCGGCTCGCGACCAGGACCGGGAACGACTCGGCGCGGCTGACCGTGGAGACGGACGGGCCGATTCTCGACCCGGCGCAGGTCGCCCGGCTCGCCGAACCCTTCCGGCGGCTCGCCGCCGACCGGACCGGCTCCGAGACCGGCTCCGGCCTCGGCCTGTCGATCGTCGCGGCCGTCGTCAGCGCGCACGACGGCGTCCTGGACCTGCGCGCCCGGCCGGAAGGCGGCCTGCGCGTCACCGTCTCGCTGCCGCTCGCGCCCGCACCGGAAGGCGGTGCCGGGTGAGGATCCTGGTGGTGGAGGACGCGCGCCCGCTCGCCGAGATCCTGGCCGAGGGCCTGCGCGACCAGGGCATGGCCGTCGACGTCGCCCACGACGGCCTGACCGCCGCGGCGAAGCTCGATCTCAACGCGTACGACGTGGTGGTCCTCGACCGTGACCTGCCCGGGATCCACGGCGACACCCTCTGCCAGATGATCACCGAGCGGGACGACCGCGCGATGGTCCTGATGCTGACCGCGGCCGGCTCCCCGGGAGACCGGGTCAGCGGCCTCACCCTGGGAGCCGACGACTACCTCGCCAAGCCCTTCCACTTTCCCGAACTGATCCTGCGCGTCCTCGCCCTGGCCCGCCGCCGGCCGTCCTCCCGCGCACGGACACTGCGCGCGGCCGGGATCGAGCTCGACCCGGTACGCCGCACGGCCACCCGCGACAACCGGCAGCTCGACCTCTCGGTCAAGGAGTTCGCGCTCCTCGAAACCCTCCTGCGCGCCGGCCCCGCCTTCCTGAGCACCGAGGACCTCCTCGAACAGGTCTGGGACGAGAACGCCGACCCGTTCACCAACACCGTCACCGTGACCATCGGACGGCTGCGTCGCAAACTGGGGAGCCCGCCGATCATCACGACGACGCCCGGGGTGGGGTACCGCATCGCCGATCCCGCCGACGAGGCGTAGTGGGCGGCCACCCGCGGGCTCGCGGGTGCCGACGCCGGTAAACGCTCAGGTCGCAACGCGGGAGACCGGTTTGTCGGTGGGGGTGTCTACCGTGGGCGGGCACAGGAGTTCAGCGTGAGCGAGGGAAGCCCATGACCACACTTGAGAACCGGCCGAACACCGCACTCCTCGTCGTCGATGTGCAGAACGGCGTCGTCGAGGGGGCTCACGAGCGCGATGTGGTCGTCGCGAACATCGGCGGCCTTGTCGAGAGGGCGCGGCGGGAGCGGGTCCCCGTCGTCTGGGTCCAGCAAACGGACGAGCGGTTCGTGAGGGGGAGTGACGACTGGCGGATCGTCCCCGAGCTCACCCCGGACGACGCCGAGCCGCTCGTCGAGAAGGGCTACGCCGATTCCTTCGAGGAGACCACCCTTGAGACCGTGCTGGCGGGCCTCGGCGTCGGGCGGCTCGTCGTCGTCGGAGCGCAGACCGACGAGTGCGTCCGCGCGACGCTCCACGGCGCGTTCGTCAGGGGGTACGACGCGACCCTTGTCAGCGACGCCCACACGACGGAGGACCAGACGGAATGGGGAGCGCCGCCGCCGGCCCAGGTCATCGCGCACACGAACCTGTACTGGACCTATCACGCGGCGCCGGGGCGGACGGCCGGGACGGCCGAGACCAAGAACGTCGACTTCGGCGGCACGTCCTGACGCCTGTGTGACGCGGACGGGACCGTCTGGGGACGGCGCCGATGCCGTCCCGAGGTGATCCCGGCGTCAGGTCGCCGGGCGGGGAGGGCGATGCTGTCCCGAAGTGGTCCGGGGCCGGGTCGCCGGGCTGGGAGAGCGGTGACCGCTATGCCGGACGAGCACACCCGCCGCCGTACGGCGAGAATCCCGGGTCCTCGGAGAGCGGCGGGACTCCCCGGCACTCCCCGGTGCGGACCCGGGATCACGGACGTACGGGCATCCCGGTCAGCGGCGACCGGTCATGAGAGAACGATCAGTGGCGCTTGACGGCCACCACGTTGTACGGGGTCGTCGGGGTGGGGGTCGTGGTGAAGCGGGCGTTGGGGAGATAGAGGCGGTCGCGGAAGGAGGCGACGGTGGTGGGGACGTCGAAGCGGTCGTCCACGAGCCTGCGGACCACCTTCCCGGACGTGGCGCCACGGTTCAGGGAGAAGGACGTCAGGGTGTTCAGGCGGTTCTGCACGACGTGGAGGGTGCGGCCCTCCAGCAGCAGGCCGTCACCATTGGCCAGGGACTCGGTGCCGAGGTCCACCAGCGTGGCGACGCCGGTCGAGGGGTTGACGCGGAACAGCTTGCCGGTGTTCGACTGCACGACGAGCAGGGCCCTGCGGTCGGGGGTCGGGGCGATGCCGTTGGCGTTGATGCCGGTCGTGTAGACGATGTCCCCGCTCAGCAGCACCTTCACCGCCTCGGCCGGCAGCGCTCCGCCGCGCCCGAACGGCAGCTTGTACAGCACGGGGTTGGTCGAGTCGGTGAAGTACGCCGCGTCGTGGGTGAGCACGACGTCGTTGACGAACGCGGCGCCGGTGGCGAGCCGGTAGCTCGCGAGCACCTTGCCGGTGCGGGTGTCGATCACGCGGGCGTCGCCGCCCGTACCACCGGCGACGAACAGCCGCCCGCGCGCGTCGACCTTGAGGCCGAGCGACGGGGTGCCCGGCCCGGGGTTGATGATCCGGCCCTTGCCCGTGCGCAGGTCGGCCCGGTAGATCGCGCCGGTCCCGCGCGAGCCGAAGTACGCGGCCGATCCCGGCCCGATGGCGATCCCCTCCGGCTGGAAACCGTCCGGGAGGGAGAACTCGGTGGGATAGGCCGGTTTGTCGAAAGAGGCAGGGATCGTGGACGCGCCGGTCCCCGATCCGGTCTCGGCCGCCACTGCGGGCGGGGCCGCCACGAGGGCGGCCAGGACCCCTGCTACGAGAAATGTCACCTTCATTAAGGAGCATCCCATCTGTCGCGAGTGCGGTGATCTACCGAAATGCCCGTCTGGGCAATGGATCTAACCAACGTACGACGCCGGGTTGTAGCGCTCCTGTAAAGCGCGCCCACCCGGTGGCGGGCCGGGTGTCCGTCCTGAGGCGCGCTCGGTTCCCCCTCTCCGGCGGACCTTGGATAGCGTCGAGGTCATGCGGCTTCATGTGGGATGCGCGATGTGGACCCTCAAGTCATGGCAGGGGCGTCTCCTGCCTCATCCGCTCCCTCCCGGGGAGCGCCTGCGGTCCTACGCGACCTGGTGCAACGCGGTGGAGGGCAACACGACGTTCTACGCGACACCGGCGAGGAGCACGGTGGAGTCGTGGGCGCGGCAGACCGCGCCCGATTTCCGCCTGGTGGTCAAACTGCCCAGGTCGATCACCCACGAGGGCCGCCTCACCGGCGTCGACGAGGAGGTCCGATCCTTCCTGGAGACGATCGAGCCACTCGGGCCGCGAGCCCACGCCCTCTGGATCCAGCTGCCGGGGTCGTTCGCCCCGACCGACCTCGGCACCCTCGCCGGTTTTCTCCACCGGCTCCCCCGCTCGCACCGGTACGCCGTCGAGGTCCGCCACCGCGCGTTCTTCGACGACGCGCGATCCGCGCGGCTTCTCGAAGGGGTGCTCGCCGGTGTCGGCGCCGAGTGGGTGCCCTTCGACACCACGACCCTCTTCCGGAGTCCCCCGACCAGCGACAGCGAACGGGAGGCGTGGGCGAAGAAGCCGCGCATGCCGCTGCGGTCGGTCGCCCTCACCGACCGTCCGATCGTCCGCTACCTCGGCAGGGACGACACGGCGAGCACGATCGAGGGCTGGCGGCACTGGGTCGGCACGGTCACCGGCTGGCTGCGCGAAGGCCGTTCGCCGACCGTGTTCATCCACACCCCCGACAACGCCGACGCGCCCACGCTCGCCCGTCGCTTTCACGACGACGTACGGGTCCTGCTGCCGGAGGTCGAGCCGCTGCCCGAGCCCATGCCCACCGAGCCGCTGACCCTCTTCTGACCGCCGGGCCCCCGTGGTGCGCCGGCGGTCGGAATCTTGGGGGGAGACGACCGCGCCGAAGAGGGCGGTCACCGCGAGGTCGGCACCCGGCTCTTTTCCGTACGTGATCAGGTGGTTTCTGATTGGGCCGTCGGCGTGACGGGGGTCGCGTCCGAGGCGGTGGTGTCCGGTTTGGGCTGCCGCAGCACGACGAGCGCGACGGTGAAGGCGGCCAGGAGCAGAGCGGCCGCGATGCCGAAGGCCAGGTGGTAGCCGCCGGCCAGCGCGGCTGTCCCGCTCTCTCCCGAGGACAGCAGCTCCTCGGTACGCCGGGCGGCCAGCGTGGACAGCACCGCGACGCCGACGGCCATGCCGATCTGCTGGGTGGTGTTGAACAGCCCGGACGCCAGGCCCGCGTCGTCGGCCCTGGCGCCGGACATGCCGAGCGCGGTGAGTGCCGGGAGCACCAGCCCGCCGCCTGCGACGAGCAGCATCACCGGGAGCAGGTCGGTGACGTAGTTCGCGTCCACCGGTACGCGGGTGAGCCAGCTCATCGCCCCGAACAGGAGCACCAGGCCCACCAGCAGGACGGCGCGCTCGCCGAAGCGGGTGTTGAGCCGGGCGGAGAGGAACAGGGACACGCCGCCGATGGCGACCGCCGCGGGAAGCATCGCCAGGCCGGTGTCGAGCGCGCCGTAACCGAGGACCCTCTGCATGTAGAGCGCGACGATGATCTGGAAGGCGAACATGGCCGACAGCGTCAGGATCTGGGCCAGGTTGGCGCCCGAGACGTTGCGCGAGCGGAAGATCCGCAGTGGCATCAGCGGGGTCGCGGCGGTCGCCTGGCGGATGACGAACGCGGTCAGCAGGGCGAGCGAGACAGCGCCGAGGCCGAGGGTGTGGGCCGCGAGCCAGCCGTACTCCTCGATCTTGACCACCGTGTAGATGCCCAGCATGAGGCCGCCGGTGACCAGCACCGCGCCGATGACGTCGGCTCCGGCGGCGAGCCCGATCCCGCGCTCGCCCGGCAGTGCCCAGATCGCGAGGGCGATCGTGGCCAGCCCGATCGGCAGGTTGATGAAGAAGATCCAGTGCCAGCTGAGCGCGTCGGTGAGGACCCCGCCCAGGACCTGGCCGATCGAGGCCCCGGCGGCTCCGGTGAAGCTGAAGACGCCGATCGCCTTCGCCCGTTCCCCGGGCTCGGTGAACAGCGTCACCAGGATGCCCAGTACGACGGCGGAGGCCATCGCGCTGCCGACACCTTGCAGGAACCGGGCGGTGATCAGCATGCCGGGCCCGGTGGCCACTCCGGCCAGCAGCGACGCGGCGGTGAAGACCACGTTCCCCGCCAGGAACATGGTCTTGCGGCCGATGAGGTCACCCAACCGGCCGGCCAGGAGAAGCAGCCCGCCGAAGGCGATCAGGTAGGCGTTGACGGTCCAGCTGAGCCCGGCGGGTGAGAAGCCCAGGTCCGCCTGGATGGCCGGCATCGCCACGGTCACGATGCTGCCGTCCAGGATCGTCATCAGCATCGCGGCGGACAGCACGGTGAGCGCCAGCCATCGCGACGGGGACGTGCCGGTGCCGGGTGGCCGGGAGGGACGGGGGGAAGATGCGGTGTGCGACATGGGGCCGCCTCCTGTTCGAAGGGGAACAGGAGCGACCGTAGCAGATAGTTTTGTTGTAGACGATCCTCTATGGATTTACTTTGTGCGCTGCCGTGCCCGCCGGATCCCCTGCGGCGCCTCCACCGGGACGGCCAGATGTCCCGTCACCAGGCGGCTCATGGCCCGCACGAGCACCTCGCCCTCGTCGCCGGACAGCGCGTCCAGCACCGCTCTGTGCACGCCGTCGACGATCTCCTGACTCTGCCGCGCGGCCTCCGCGCCCTTCTCGGTGACCGCGATGATCCGGGCCCGCCGATCCGTACTGGACGGGCGGCGCTCGGCGAGCCCCGCCTTCTCCAGGGCGTCGACCGTGACCACCATCGTGGTCTTGTCCATGTCACCGAGCTCGGCGAGCTGGATCTGCGTGCGCTCCTCCTCCAGGGCGTGGACCAGCACGCAGTGCATGCGTGCCGTCAGCCCGATCTCGGCGAGCGCCGCCGCCATCCGGGTCCTCAGGACACGACCGGCGTGGTCCAGCAGGAACGACAGATCCGGCTCGGTACGGGCGGGTGCCATGGCGGTCATGCCCCCTACCATAGCCAACCGGTACCGTTCTGGATTATCCGCAAGCGGACGCACCCGTGTCGTCGCCCGGTGGGCCCGGCCGGGCGCGTGCGCTCGCCGAGGCCGCGTCGCGACCCGGTGGTTTCGCCCCGATCACCTGGAGAGCCCGTCTCACCTGGAGAGGCCGTCCGGGGGTCCTGTCACCCGGCGTTCTCGTGGTCGGCGAGGACTTCGTGGATCACGTGCCGCGCGTTCGCCGCGAACACCGGGTTCGTGTCCCGGTAGTAGGGGAGCGCGATGAGGGCGATGGACAGGGCCCGGCCGCGCCCGCGCGCCCAGGTCGCGTCGTCGACCCGGAGGGCCTCGCGAAAGTCGTCGCGTACGCCGGCCGGAAGGAGGTTCCACGCGACGATCAGGTCGCAGGCGGGGTCTCCCACGCCCGCGGTGCCGAAGTCGATGACGGCGCCGAGCCGCCCCCGGACGAGCAGCAGGTTCCCGGGCATCAGGTCGGAGTGGATCCAGACGGGCGGACCCGCCCACCCGGGAGCTTCGAGGGCGGCCTCCCACGCCGAGGTCGCCGCGTCGGTGTCGATCATCCCGCGCAGGTCGTCGATCGCGATGCGCGTCGGGGCGTCCAGCGTCGCCAGCGGCCCACCTCGGTAGGCGGGCGGCCCGTCGGGGAGGTCGATCCGGCGGAACGCGGCGACGAACGCCGCCAGGTCCCTCGCGAGCGGGACCGGTTCGGTCAGGCGGCCGACGGACGGGTTCTCACCGTCGAGCCAGCGGTAGACCGACCAGGGCAGCGGGTAGTCCTCGGTGGGTCTCCCCGCGCCGAGCGGGACGGGAACCGGCACCGGGAGCAGCGGGGCGAGCCTCGGCAGCCACCGCAGATCCTTCTCGACCTGCGCCGCGGAACCGGCCCTGCGGGGCAGGCGTACGGCCATGTCGTCGCCGAGCCGGTAGATGGCGTTGTCCGTGCCGGAAGAGTCGAACGGCTCGACGGGAAGGTCCGCCCACTGCGGGAACCGCGTGGCCACCAACCGGCGGACGAGGGGCACATCGTGCTCCACCTCATCGGCGTGCATTCTGCCGGCGCGCATGGATCACCTTCCTGACCGGGAGCGGGACCACCGCGTGACACACGGGCGGCGCGACGAGACGGGAGGACCGGCCACGTCTTCCGTCGTTCATCGGACCGGTTTCTGAGCGCGTCTGTCAACTCGTATACCGGCGGAGACGCGCCCGCGCTTTCCCCCGGGAGCTTCGGCACGGTCGTCCACCCCGGCCGGCCCGGCCCGGCAGGAGGGGGCGGGTCACGCGTGAGCGGGTCGCGGGCGTCGTCATTCGTGGACGGGCGGCGCGGCCGGCGGGGGCGGCTTCGCGGTCCGGTACCGGGCCGGCGGCTGGCCGGTGACCCGTTTGAAGGCGTTACTGAAGGCGCTCTCCGAGGCGTACCCCCACTCGGCGGCCACCGACGCGACCGTGCGGTCACCGGCACGCAGCGTCTCGGCCGCCGACCGGATGCGCCACTGCAGCAGATAGTCCAGCGGCGGCAGCCCGACGAGGGTCTTGAAACGCAGGGCGAAGCTGGAGCGGGACATGTCCACCTCGGCGGCGAGGTCTGCGACCGTCCAGCGGCGGGCGGCCTGCTGGTGCATCAGCGTGAGCGCGGCACCGATCCGCGGGTCGTTCAGCGCCCCCAGCCAGCCGGGGACGTCCTCCTCGCCGGAGAGGTGGGCGCGCAGGGCCTGGACGAACAGGATCTGGGTCAGGTGCTCGATCATCACCGTCGCCCCGAGCGGCTCGGTCGCGGTCTCGTGGGTCAACATCCCCAGCACCGGGCGAAGGGTCCGGGCCGGAGGGCTGTCGGCGGGGATGCGCACGGCCGGGGGCAGGCAGTCGAGCAGCAGCGTCGCGGTCATGTCGTCGAGGGTGATGCTGCCGCCGATGATGACGGTCGGCTCCGGATCCGAGGCGTCGCCGTACCGCACATTCCTGCTGTTGGGGGCGTCGAGGTAGACGGCGTGGCCGTCCTCCGCCTTGATGCCCGGGTCACTGGCGACCTCGTACGGCCGCCCGCCCGTGAGCAGGTAGCAGTCCCCCGCCGACAGCCGCAGCGAGGGTGAGCCGTCGACGGTGAGCAGGCAGGCGCCGGACAGGATCGAGCCGATCTTGATGTGCCGGTAGCTCCGGAAGCGCAACGCCCAGCGGCCACCGGCCTCGAAGCGCGAGGAGAAGGCGCTGCGGATGTTCAGCAGGGTCAGGACATCGGACAGGGGGTCCATGGGTGACTCCGGACGATCTCGCATATATGTCGGACTCTTTCTTATGGATTGTCCAGATAGCCGGTTGTAGCGTTCCAGCGCCCCCCTCATTTGGAAGAAGAAGGAGGAGGAAGATGAAGTACGCACAGCTCGGCTCCACCGGAGTCTTCGTCTCCAGCGTCTCGCTGGGGGCGATGAGCTTCGGCGGGCGCGGCTCCCAGGTCTGGGAGGCGGTCGGCGCGCTGGATGTGAAGGACACCGACCACCTGGTGGGCACCGCCCTTGATCACGGGGTGAACCTCATCGACACCGCCGACGTGTACGGCGGGGGCGAGTCGGAGGAGCTTCTCGGGCAGGTGCTCGGGGCACGCCGCCGCGACGTGGTGCTGGCCACCAAGATGACCGCGCGCACGGCCCCCGGCCCCAACGACGTCGGCCAGTCCCGGCTGCACATCATGCGGTCGCTGGAGGACAGCCTGCGCAGGCTCCGTACCGACCACATCGACCTCTACCAGATCCACAACATCGACCCGATCACTCCCTTCGAGGAGTCCCTCGCCGCCCTCGACGACGCCGTACGCCAGGGGAAGATCCGCTACATCGGCGCCTCGAACCTGACCGCCTGGCAGACGATGAAGGCCCTCGGAGTCTCCGAGCGGCGGGGATGGGCGCGGTTCAGCTCCCTGCAGTCCCAGTACTCGCTCGCGGCGCGCGACATCGAACGGGAGATCCTGCCGCTGGTCGACGACCAGAGGCTCGGCCTGCTGGTCTGGAGCCCGCTGGCCGCCGGGTTGCTGTCCGGGAAGTTCGACCGCACCGGCACGAGCGACGGGGACGCCCGCCGCACCCGGTTCGAGTTCCCGCCGGTGAACCTGGAGCGCGCCTACGACGTCATCGACGTCCTGCGCGAGGTGGCGGCCCGCCACGAGGTCGGCGTGGCCCGCGTCGCGCTGGCCTGGGTGCTCGGGCGACCCGGCGTGAGCAGTGTCATCATCGGCGCCAAGCGCCCGGAGCAGCTCGCCGAGAACCTCGCCGCCGTCGACCTGGAGCTCACCGAACGGGACCTCTCCGAACTGGACGCCGCCAGCGCGCTCCCGGTCGAGTACCCCGGCTGGATCCAGGCCGACCACTCCGACCGCTTCCCCAGGACGGCCTGAGGACAGGCACTGACTGAGGACCGGGACGGCCTGACGAGCGGCACGGACTGAGGACCGGGGTGGGCCGAAGGTCAGGACGGCCGTCTCCCCGCCGGGTCGCTCCTGACACGGTGGCAGGACGTAGAACAGGATCATGAGCAGCGACACACTCACCGACCGTCTCACCCTGGCCGTGGAGCGGGGCCGGGTGCCCGACCTCCACGGCGTGGTCGCCGTCCGCCACGGCCGGGTGATCCTTGAACACTACGGCGAGGGCGAGGACTTCAGGCTGAACGAGCCGCTCGGCCGGGTGCGCTTCACGCCCGGCACGCTCCACGACGTCCGCTCGATCACCAAGAACGTCGTCGGCCTCCTGTACGGCATCGCCCTCGCGGACGGCGAGGTACCGGAGCCGCGCGAGCCGCTGCTACGGCACTTTCCCGAGTATCCGGACCTCGCCGAGGATCCCCCGCGCGCCGCGCTCACGGTCGAGCACGCGCTCACCATGACGCTCGGCCTGGAGTGGGACGAGAGCGCCCCCTACACGAGCGCGGCCAACAGCGAGGTCGCGATGGAACTGGCCCCCGACCGATACCGCTACGTCCTCGGGCAGCGGATCGTGGACGAGCCCGGCAGCCGGTGGTCCTACTGCGGAGGCGCCACGGCGCTGGTGGCGCGGCTCATCGAGAAGGGCACCGGGCGGGGGGTGGCGGACTACGCGCGTGCCAGGCTGTTCGAGCCGCTGGGGATCGCGCGCTTCGAGTGGTCGACCGGCGCGGACGGGGTGGCCATGGCCGCCGCCGGGCTGCGGCTCACCCCTCGCGACCTTCTCGCGATCGGGCGGCTCGTGCTCGACGGGGGCGGCGGCGTCGTCCCCTCGTCCTGGCTGAAGGCGGCGCTGCACCCGCACGTGCGGATCGACGAGGGTTCCGGCTACGGCTACCACTGGTACTCGGGTGACACGTGGACGGGCGGGTTCGGCAACGGCGGCCAGCGGATCTACGTGGCGCCCGCGCTGGACCTGGTGGTCGCCGTCACCGCGGGGCAGTACGACAGGCCCGACCAGCCGACCGCCTCGGTCGTGCTCGACGAGGTGATCCTGGCGGGGATCAGGCCCTGAGACACCTCCGCGGGCGGCATCGATCGCCGGATGCCGCCCGTACCCTCGGGGGATTTCGTTGAAGTGATCACTCGCGGAACCGGGCTTCGGCGGTCGTGCGGCTACGGATTCTTCGCCCGTGGCCGCTGCGTGATCGTGTTCCTGACGATCCACAGGACGCTCTGGTGGATCGCCACTCCGGCGGAGACGTTGAGCACTCCCAGCGCGGCCGCCATCATCAGTGACCCGTCGAGCCCGATCGCGTCACCGGCCAGGAGCACCGCGGGCCAGAACACGGCGGCGGCGAGGAGAGAGGCCCGCCACCAGCGCCCGAAGACCAGGCCGAACAGGATCATGGTTGGTATCACGGTTCACGCCCTTCGGAATGATCTGCCGACATCTTCATCATGACCTCGCGGCACGGTTCTAAGCCCGTGGGATCGGTCCGATCGCCGTATCGGCCGGGAATCGTGGCGGTAAGGCCACCTCCCGCCTCGGTCGCGTCGCCACGGCTCACCGGCGGCCCCTGCCTCGATCGCCGGTTGGGCGTCCGGGCCGTGAGGAGTCACGGTACGAGCGGTGCGGAGCCTCGGGAGGTCGTGCCTTGGGGATCCGCGAGAGGCGTTCCGCGCGAGCCTTCGGGCGGCGTTCGGCGGGAGCCTCCGAGCGGCGGACGTACACGGGAGTGCCCGGCTGGAGGAACCGGTAGAGGTCGAGGGCGTTGTGCAGCGGGACCCGGACGCACCCGTGGGACGCGGGGTAGCGGGGAACGAGGGTGGAACCGTGGATGGCGATGCCGCCGTTGAAGTAGACGGGGTAGAACATCGCCCCCAGGATCCCGGTGGACCAGCCGGGAACCCGCACTCCCACCCGGTAGTCGCCGATCGGGGTCGAGGCGAACCCGCAGTGTCCCTTCTCGCAGTACGCCCTGCGGGCACCGGTCGAGATGTGGGTCACCAGCACGGGCTTCCCGCCCCGCCACGCGACGAGGAGCTGGCGCCGTAGATCGATCTCGGTCCTCTCCCGCTCCCCGTACGCCACCAGGGGCCTGATCCGGCGGGGGTGCAGGAGGGCCTGCCAGGTCGGCGGGTCGATTCTGTCGACGGGTTTCAATCCGTTCGCCTTCTGGAAGGCCCATACGGTCATCCGCAGGGCGGAGTCGTAGGTGGGGCTGAGATTTCCCGGGGGAAATCCCAGATCTCTGAGTCTTTTCTTCGCGTTGTGGACCTCGATTCCCCTGCTGCCTGTTCTGAGGGTGGTGAATTGGTCCGGCAGGGGGACGTGCTGGGAATCGGGGGTGGGGTCGGCCACGGCGTGCGCGACGCTGAAGGGGAGGGTTGTGGCCAGGGCGAAGGCGGTGCTGGTGATGAGGGATTGCCGAACGGTGCTTCGCATGGTGTGACGTCTATCCGCCGACAGGCGCGATCAACCCTGTAATGTTACTTGCCAGGAAGTAAGACTTATACATCCGCGCGCGATTCACGGGTTATTTGAAGGTGCTTTTCCCGGGCAAAAATGTATATATTTCCAGGCGGTGTTATATGGCGATATCAATAAGATATTTCTGAAACCGTTCATCGGGGACGCGAGCGGCGGGCCGTCCGGTCGTGGACGCGGAACACGACGATGTCACTCACCGGTCTCACATCCTTCTCTCCGGAGGCGGGCGCGATCCGTCGTAGCCCGTAACCCTTCCCCGCTGCCGCGCGAAGCGCATTGATTCACGTGAAACCTTCGCCGATGTCCCGGGAAGACCACCCGGTCCCGTGCGACCTCGCGCCGATTCATGTGGCGAGGAGACATAGTGGCGCCCACCGTGGAGCGTCCTAGGGGTAACCGCAGAGTGGAGGTGATCGTGGACGCCGCAGAGGAGCGACGTTTCCGCGAGTTCGTCTCGGCGCGATCGCCCGCGCTGATGCGCCTGGCCTTCCTGCTGACCGGAGGCGACCAGCACGCGGCGGAGGACCTGCTGCAGACCGCGCTGGCCAGGACGGTCGCCGGGTGGAGCCGGGTGGAGACACCCGAGGCGTACGTGAGGCAGGTGATGTACCGCCAGCAGGTCTCGTGGTGGCGGAGGCGCAGGGAGACCGTGGTCGCCGAGCCGCCGGAGGGAACGGTGGCCGACGGCACGCCCGGCGCGGACCTGCGCATCGTCATGCGCCGGGCACTGGCCCGGCTCACCCCCCGGCAACGGGCGGTGCTGGTGCTGCGCTACTACGAGGACCTGCCGGAGGCGGAGGTGGCCGGGATTCTCGGCTGTTCGGTCGGCACGGTCCGCAGTACCGCCCATCGTTCCCTGGCCCGGCTGCGCGTCCTGGCCCCGGAGCTGCGGGAGCCGCACACGATTTTCGGGGAGGTGGCGACGTGACCATCGACGAGCTGGTGAGGCAGACCCTCAGGGAGTGGTCGGCGGAGGCGAACGTACCGCCGGGGGATCTGGCGGGGGCCGCGCTCCGGCGGCGGCGCAGGAACCGGTCGCGGACGTTCGCGGTGGTCGCGGGGGCGACCGCGGCCGTCATCGCGGCGGCGGTCACCGCACCGGCCCTCGTGCAGGGGGCCCTCGTACAGGGGAGGGAACAACTCGGGAACGACGCGCCGGCCATCGCGGTCGTCGCCGACCCCGACCCGTCCAGGGAGACCGCCGCGGACCCGGACTCCTCACCGCCGAAGACCCTGGTGGCCGCGGGAGAGGTGGCGGCCTACTCCTACTACACCTGGAAGGAGGAGAAGATCTCCGCGGATCGGCAGGTCAGGAAGCTGACCTGGAACCGCTACGACAGGGACAGGGGCGTCTACGAGCGGACCCCGTGGGCGTGGCTCGACGTCGCCAGGGGTGGTGAGGCGGCCGCTTTCCTGGAGGAGATTCCCGCGACGCGGGTCGGGGTGCTCACCGGTCGCGGCGCGGAGGTTCGCTGGATCGCCCTGGAGCGTCCCGCCTCGGCCGTCCGCTGGTCGCCGGACGCGACCCGGCTGCTGCTCACGAACTACTCCGCCAACCCCGACGAGTCCTACATTCCCGTGGACAACAGCCAGCAGGGCATGCCGCAGAGCCGTATCGGCTTCACCGTCGTCGACCTGAACGACGGCCGGTCCGTCTTCCGCACGGTGGCGGTGGATCCGGACGCGGGGTTCGACCACCGTAACGACTTCGGGTGGAGTGACGACGGCACGCTGGTCTGGGAGAGCCACGCCGTCATGCCGGTGACCAGGAAGTACTACGACCTGGAGGGCAGGGCACGACCGGCCCCTTCCAAGGAGGCCGAGACCTACCAGCAGGCCGGGCTCTCGCCGGGCGGCACCCGGCTCGCCGTGGAGAGCCCCGACCGGAGCGCGGTCGTCGGAATCCAGGACCTGTCCACCGGCAGGACCGTCCCGCTCACCCCGGTCTCCGGCTACTGGATCGAGCAGTCCGTGGCGTGGGCGGACGACGAACGGCTCGTCGTCTGGGCCTGCGAGCAGAAGGGCACCGACGACTGCGTGGGCGGTGAGTTCCGCAACCGGCTGCTCCTGGTCGGCCTGAACGGCGGGGAGGCCGTCCCGCTCAGCGGCTTCCGGGAGAACAGCCAGCAGGAGGACGAATCCTGGGTCCCCGTCTTCACGGCTCGCTGACCCCGCTGCCGACCCCGCTTCACCCGCGGGCCGTTCGCGTGGCACCCGCCACGGGAGCGGCCCGCGCGAGCCGCTCGGGCCCGTACGAGACACCCGCCACGAGAGCACCCTGGGCGGGCATGGCGGGCCTCCTGGGAGTGACAGATAACGTGTGTGGGTTCACATCACAGGAAAACGGGCCTGTAGCCAGGCTTCGCGATCCTTCCCCGCGACCCGCAGGCCACCACCGTGCCGTACCGCGATGTCCCTGGCGATGGCCAGCCCGAGACCCGCACCGCCCGCGTCCCTGTCTCTGGCCTCGTCCAGCCGGGTGAAGCGGTCGAAGACCGCCTCGTGGTGCTCGGCGGGAATGCCCGGCCCGTCGTCGCGCACGTCGAGCACCGCCTCGCCGCCCTCGGCGGCCAGCCGGACGGTGACCGCGGAACTCGCGTGACGTACGGCGTTGTCGACCAGGTTGGCCACCAGGCGGCGCAACTGCCCGGCGGAGCCGAGGACCACGGTGTCGGCCGCCACCTCCAGCGTGACCCTGATCTCCGGTCTGGGACGCGACCTGGCCGCCTCCTCGGCGGTCACCTGACCGAGGTCCACCTCCTCGTGACAGCCGGGCTCACCGGCGTCGAGGCGGGCGAGCAGGAGGAGGTCGGAGGTGAGCGCCTGGATCCGCTCCACGTCGGTCAGCGCCTCGGCCGCGAGCGGCCCCGGCTGGGCCAGCTCCAGGCGGGTCCGCAGGATGGCCAGCGGGCTGCGAAGCTCGTGGGCCGCGTCGGCGACGAAGCGCTTGTGCCGGCTGACGGCGAGTTCCAGGCGGTCGAGCGTGCGGTTCATGGTCTCGGCGAGGCGGGCGATCTCGTCGCGCGACCTCGGTACGGGGACCCGCCGGTGCAGGTCGCTGGCGGTGATGTCGGCCATCTCGGCGCGGATGGCCGAGACCGGTGCCAGCGCCCGGCCGACGGCGAGCCAGGTCAGGGCGGCGACCAGCAGGAGCAGCGCGGGAATACCGGGAAGCAGCAGGCCGTGCAGGGACTTCAGGGCTTCCCCCGTGGGCTCCAGCGAAGCCCTGGCCTGCACGAACAGCGTGCCGTTCGCGGTGTTCACGGGCATCGTGGCCAGGGCGAAGGAGTCGTCCGGCGCCCATCGTGCCGTCTCGGCCGACTGGACCACCGCCTTGCCCGCCACGCCTTTCATGGCCACCGTCGTGGGCAACGCCACTGCCCTCCCGCTGTACGCCGGGCCGAGGGGCGCCGTCCACACGGGACGCGTGAAGATCTTGATGTCGGGGTCGAGGAGGGCCGGCTCCGAGAGCTGGGCGGTCTTGTCCCGCGGCCCGGTGACGGTCACCACGTTGACCGGCGGAGCACCGATCGTCGCCGTGGCGTGCTCCGGGACGGCGGCCGGTGTGGCGTCCAACGCCTGAATGTCGAGCATCATCCCGCCGCCGGCGAGCACGTCGGCGGTCGCGCCGGCGCGGCGGGCGGCCTCGTCGGAGGCGCTCCGGGTCAGGCTTCCCGTCAGCACGCCGACGAGCACCGCCGACGCCACCCCCAGCGCGACCGCGACGATGGCGGTGGCCGCGAGGGTCGCCCGGAGCCGTACGGACAGGCGTGACGCCATCTCAGGCCTCCAACCGGTAGCCGGCGCCGCGCACGGTCACCAGTGACGAGCGGCCGAACGGAGAGTCGATCTTGCGGCGCAGCGCGCTGACGTAGACCTCGATGATGTTCGGGTCGCCGTCGTAGGAGAAGTCCCACGCCTGGGCCAGCAACTCGCTCTTGGAGACCACCTCGCCCTGCCTGCGCGCCAGGCCGTGCAGGACCGCGAACTCCTTGGGCGTGAGGGAGATCTCCACATCGCCCCGGCGGCAGCGGAGCCCCGCCGGATCGACGGTCAGGTCACCGACCACGATGGACACCGGCCTCGCCCCGCCGCCCCTGCGTACCAGCGCGCGCAGCCGGGCGAGCAACACCACGTAGGAGAACGGTTTGGACAGGAAGTCGTCCGCGCCCGTGTCCAGGGCCTCGGCCTCGTCGTGCACCCCGTCCTTGGCGGTCAGCATCAGGATCGGCGTCCAGTTCTCCGCGTCGCGGAGCTTGGCGCAGACGGTGTAGCCGTTCATCCGGGGCAGCATGACGTCGAGCACGATCACGTCGTACGGGTTCTCGGTCGCCATCCACAGCCCGTCGCGCCCGTCGTAGGCGACGTCGACGGCGAATCCCTCGCCCGCCAGTCCCTCCTTCAGGAGATGGGCCAGGCGCTTCTCGTCCTCAACCAGCAGCACGCGCATGCCGTCCAGCGTGCCGTACCGCGCCTAAAGCCAACCTGAAGACGATTTCCGGTGTCTTCAGCCTGGGTTCAGGCAACGGGCGGGAACCTGTGATCCGCGAAACCACCTGCCGGTCCGCTTACCGGTCCGCTTGCCGATCCGTTCACCGATTCGTCCGACAAGGAGAACACATGCGTATTCGCACGCTCGCCGTCGCCGTGGTGACCGCGGGGGCTCTGATGGCCACGCTGACCGGAGCCGCCAGCGCCGCCACACCCACTCCCGCTCCCGTCCCCACCCTCACTCCCGGAAACGGCGTCGTGCTCATCGCCTGCGAGGGCGGCGGCCAGGTGACCCTGGTGACGCGCTCGCTCACCGAGGCCGAGCTCAAGGAGATGAAGGAGTCCGGGGTCGCTCCCGCGGTGCCCGCCGTTCCCGCCCTGCCGCTCGGGCAGGACGGTGAGCTCAGGAAGCCCGGACAGGGCGGTGAGGTCAAGGGCGAGGTCAAGGGGGAGTTCAAGAAGGCCGAGCCCGGCCGCGTCATGATCACCGAGGACCTGAAGGCGGTGCGGCCGGGCGCGGAGCCGCCCGCCCCGCCCAAGGACATCAAGATCATGACAGCACCCGCTCCCGTGGAGGCCGGGAAGCCATCGGACGCGGCCACGCTCTCCCTGGCCGTGCCCGCTCCCGAGGGGGCCTCGGTCACCGAGGTCAGGGTCGCGGGCAAGTCCTCCGAAGGCGGCGCGCCCACCGTCACCTGCGCGAAGAACGCCGAGGGGGAGTGACATCGCGGGCGCGCCCCTGAGAGCGGGGGCGCCCCCGGAAAGACCTGCGAACCGGCCGGGGCATCCGTGCGGGAATGACCCTGGCCGGTTCGCAGCACGGCCTCGGGAGCGATCCGGGAAACCCGGGCGGGGAAGCGCGGCCATCGGCCGATGTGCCGCCGCACGGAAGTACGGCCCGCACCTTCGCGGTGCGGGCCGTACTTCCGTGCCGGTGCCGTACGGCCGGTGTCGTACGTCGTGTCCGTTCGACGTTCGTTCGGCCGATCGGAACCCACTTCACCCGGCGGCGCACCCGGCTCCTAGGGCTGCCCCTTGGACGTGTGCGACGTGTGCTCCGCCCTGGCGTCGGCCTTGGCGCCGAGCTCGCCGGTCTTCGTCGCGACGTCGTCCGCCGCGCCGGAGACCTTCCCGGCCGCCGCCTCCGTCTTCTGGCCAACCCACTGGGACGCGTCGGAGGCGCTCTCTTTCAGCGTGTCCGTCCACTGGTCGGCGTTCCTGCGGTACAGGACGTAGCCCGCCGCCGCGATCGCGACGCCCGCGAACAGCAGGAGCATCGGCGTTTTCCTGGACTTCGCGGGAGTGGGATCGATCCTCGCGGCGGCCTGGGAGAGCGCGGCGCTGAGTTTCGGCGCGAGCTGCTCCTCGATCGAGTGCGCGGCGGCGTCGAGCCTCGGTGCCGCCCACCCACGTGCCACGATGATCTTCTCACTGGCCACGTCGCGAGCCTGACCGGCCACTTCACGGGCCTGACCGGCCATCTCGCGGGCGTGACCGGCCACGTCGCGAGCCTGGACGGCTACGTCATGTGCGTGATGACTGGCCGCGTCACGGGCATGGCTGGCCATTGGGCCGACCCGATCCGCGGCTCGGACGGCCTGAGCCTTCACGTGGCGCAGCCGCCTTTCCGGAGCCACGATCTTGATGTGGCGCTTTCCAAACAGTGCTAGAGGCACAACAACCTCCCCATTCGTTGGGGCCCCGTCGCCACCCCTTCCCGCTCGATGGCGGCTCAATCATGACGGCCCATGGGAGGATGCTTGGGGATGCGGCCACGGCCGAAATCGTCAAAGCGCCATAAAAGCAATACGTTGCACAGGTATTGCCTACGACCTTGAAGGGGGCAGTCCGATCATGGCTGAGAAGTTGATCGCGAACCTCAACACCAACCGCGGTAGCGTGAAGATCCAGCTCTTCCCGGATCACGCGCCCAAGACCGTGAGAAACTTCGTCGAGCTCGCCGAGGGCACCCGCGAGTGGGTGCACCCGGAGACCGGCCAGAAGTCCAACGCCAAGCTGTACGACGGCACGATCTTCCACCGGGTCATCTCGGGATTCATGATCCAGGGTGGCGACCCGCTGGGTCAGGGCGTCGGCGGCCCCGGCTACAAGTTCGACGACGAGATCCACCCGGACCTCTACTTCAATCGCCCGTACCTGCTCGCCATGGCCAACGCCGGTGTCCAGTTCGGCCGCGGCACCAACGGCTCGCAGTTCTTCGTCACGGTGGTGCCCACGCCGCACCTGAACGGCAAGCACACCATCTTCGGCGAGGTGATCGAGGGCCAGGATGTCATCGACGCCATCGCCAAGACCGACACCGACGCCCGTGACCGTCCCACGGAGCCCGTGGTCCTGGAGTCGGTGACCATCGAGCGCGTCCAGAGCTGATCTCTCGCCCGGCGGCCTCCCCGGAGGCCGCCGTTCGCGTCCCCGCGCCTTCCCGCCCCCGCCTCGCTCCTCCACCCCGGCCCCGGCTCCTCTCCGGTCCCGATCAGCCAGAGGACGCCCTGGGCTCGCCCCGTCCGGGGGGCGCGACCGCCATTCGCGGGTGTACGGGTGCTCGGGATCGTGAATAGGCTGGCAGTCTGTGGGATAACAGCACGCTCGAAGGGGCCAGCCACACACATGACCACCCAGCCGTCCAACGAGCCCGACACCGTTGTCCCCACCTGTTACCGGCATCCGGGACGTGAGACCTACGTCCGCTGCCAGCGCTGCGACCGCCCCATCTGCCCCGACTGCATGCGCGACGCCTCGGTGGGCTTCCAGTGCCCCGAGTGCGTGGCCGAGGGCAACATGGGCATGCGGCAGGCGCGGTCGGTGTTCGGCGGCCGGGCGGTCACCACGCCCCGCGTCACCTGGGCGCTACTGATCGTCAACATCCTGGCGTACGCCGCCGAGACCGTGAGCACCAACTGGGTGCTCGCCAACTTCACGATGAACGCCTACGAGGTCGGCTATCACGGCGAGTGGTGGCGCCTCATCACCGGCGCCTTCCTCCACCAGCCGCTGGGTGGTTCCAGCTGGGCGCTGACCCACATCGTGTTCAACATGTGGGCGCTCTACGCCATCGGCCCCGAGCTGGAGCGGCGCCTCGGGTCGGCCAGGTTCCTGGCGCTGTATCTTCTCGCCGCGCTCGGCGGGTCCGTCGCGATCTACCTGTTCGGCATCGCCGCGGTCGGCGCCTCGGGCTCGATCTACGGCATGTTCGGCGCCCTGTTCGTGCTCGCCAAGAAGCTCGGCTACAACGCCCAGGGCGTCCTCTGGCTGATCGGTGCCAACGCCCTGATCACCTTTGTGGTCCCCGGCATCAGCTGGCAGGGACACCTCGGTGGCCTGATCACCGGCACCCTGGTCGCCGCGATCTTCGCCTTCGCTCCCGCCAGGAACCGCAGCGCAATCCAGTGGGGAGGCTGCGCGGCGGTGCTGGTCGTCCTGGTCGCGCTCGTGCTGGGGCTGCCGCCGTTCGCCGTCCAGGCCGAACTCGGGATCTTCGGTTGATCCACACCCTGATGCTTCCCCAGGGTGTGGACAGCGCCTGTGGAAAAGCTAGCGCCACCGGGTGGACAGGACCACCCCGAGGATGATGAACGCGAACCCGACCAGCAGGTTCCAGTTCTGGAGGTCGCCGAGAAGGGGCGCGTTGGGCGCCACGTAGTAGACGGCGATCCACAGGATGCCGACGATCCAGCAGGTCACCATGACCGGCGCCAGCCAGCGCGGGCTGATCTTGACCTGCTGTGTCGTCTGCGGCGGGGTGTAGACCGGCTTCTTGCGAGTCTTGGGCTTGGGCACTGGGGTTCTTCTCCTGCGTCAACCCTGCGCGATCTGGATCGTGCGCAGGCCGTATCGATTAGCGTAGTCGCTAGTGGGTGAAGTCCCGTGTAAGGATAGTCCGCGCAGGTGGACCATGGCGATTCCGCGGGGCACCATCCTGTGGCAAATGTTATGCCGGGCCGGTGTTCCGGCCCGCCGCTAAAGCCTTTTTCGTCACTACCCTGCCCCCATGAGAGCAGCGCTGAGGGTTCTGGGAGACCTGAGCGTCACCACGGGGCTGGTCGTCCTTCTCTTCTGCGCCTATCTGCTGTGGGGCACCGGCTCCTACACCGCCGATCAGCAGGTGCTGCTGCGGAGAGAACTTCTGCGGGAGATCCCGCCGGGCGGAGAGGCCGGATATCGGCACGGCGGGCCGGTCCGGCTGGGCGGTGCGGTGGCGATGCTGACGATACCCAGGCTCGGTGACGACTACCGGTACGCCATCGTGGAGGGTGTCGACCAGGATCGGCTGCGGATGGGCCCGGGGCACTACCCCGGAACCGCCATGCCAGGAAAAATCGGTAATTTCGTGCTTTCGGGCCATCGGACCACCTACGCCGCGCCCTTCAACCGCATCGACGAGCTCGGCCAGGGCGATCACATCCTCGTCGACACCCGCAGGGTCCGCTACACCTACCGCGTCACCGGTCAGCGCGTCGTCGACCCCGCCGAGATCGGCGTGGTCGCCCCGGTCCCCGACCGGCCGGACCGCGAGCCGACCAGAGCGCTGATCACCCTGTCCACCTGCCATCCGGAGTACTCGGCCGCCCAGCGGCTCATCGTCTCCGGTGAGCTGGAAGGGCGTGAGAGACACCCCGTACGGCTCGAATGACAGGATCGGCAGGAAGGTGGGTCCCATGTACGGCTGGATCTGGCGGATGCTTCCCGGAAACCTCGTGACCAGGGCGTTCACCGCCCTGGTGCTGGCCGGGCTGGTCGCGGCCGTACTCTGGTATGTCGTGTTCCCCTGGATCGAACCCCGCATCTCCCTCGACCCGGCCGTCGTGGGCCGATGAGCCGCGTCCTCGTCGTCGACAACCACGACAGTTTCGTCCACACCATCGTCCAGTATCTCCGCGAGCTCGGCGCCACCTGTGACGTGCGCCCGCGCGACCGGGTCGCGGTCGAGGACACCCGTGGCTTCGACGGGGTCCTGATCAGCCCCGGCCCCGGCACCCCGGAGGACGCGGGGGTGAGCGTCCCGCTCGTCGGCCACTGCGAGGCCCACGGCATCCCGCTGCTCGGCGTCTGCCTGGGGCACCAGGCCATCGCCATCGCCCACGGGGCGACCGTGGGGCGGGCACCCGAGCTGGTGCACGGCCGCACCAGCGCGATCGAGCACGACGGGCAGGGCGTCTTCGCCGGCCTGCCGTCGCCGGTGACCATGACGCGCTACCACTCGCTGGCGGTCCTGCCCGGAACGGTTCCCGAGATCCTCCAGGTCACCGCGACCACCGAGGACGGTGTGATCATGGGCTTGCGCCACCGCGGCGCTCCCGTCGAGGGCGTGCAGTTCCACCCCGAATCGGTGATCTCGGAACACGGTCATCGGCTGCTCGGAAACTGGCTCGAAAGATTGTTGTAACGCGGGACCCGTCCTGGGCGATTGACCAGTGAGAGTCCTTCCGCCATCGCCCCCGAGTGGCGGAAGGACTCTTCCCCGTTTCCGGGGCCTCCCCGTCTTCCAGATCCGTGAGCGGCGGGAAACGAGGAAGGCCCCCGCGCGGTCGCGGGGGCCTCTCGTCAGGTGTTCAGGTCAGGCGGTGTCTCGTCGAAGGTCAGGTCCCGTCCTGCGGCGACTCGTCGAAGATCGTGCCGTCGTCGGGCTGGGTGGGGAAGGTCTCCTCCGGCTGCTCCTCGGGAACGGTCGGCTGCTCCTCGGGGAAGGTCGGCTGCTCGGTCGGCTCGGGCGGTGCCCCGCTCGACACGATCAGCGTGATCGTCGTCAACGGGGGATACTTGCCGCCCGCCTCGGGAGACTGGCTCAGCACGGTGCCCTTGGGCAGGTCACTCGGCTGCTCGGAGGTCTTCACCCTGAATCCCGCCTCCTTGAGCGCCTTCGTGGCGTCCTCGACCGTGAGGTTCGCCACGCCCGGGACCTCCACCGCCTCCTTGGGGACGTAGATCCGGACGGTGCTGCCCTTGTTGGCCTTCTTGCCCGCCTCGGGCACGCTCTCGAAGACGATGCCCTGCTTGCGGCTGGAGGCCTTGGTCTGCAGGCTGACCTCGAAGCCGGCGTCCTCAAGGGCCTTCCTGGCGTCGTCCGCGGTCATGTTGAGCACGGCGGGCACCTCGACCTTCTCGATGCCCCTGGAGACCGTGAGCGTCACCTCGGCGTTCTTCTCGACCTCGGTGTCGGCCGCCGGGTCGGTCCCGATCACCGACCCCTTCGGGATCTCATCGTTGTACTCCTGGGCCGTCTTCACCTTCAGGCCGAGGGCGGTCAGCGCCTTGGTCGCCGCCTCCTCGGTCTGCGAGGCCAGCGGCGGGATCGTCACCTTGCTCGCGGCGGTGGGTGTGCCCGGCGAGCTGAGGAACATGTAGCCGACGCCGATGAAGGCTCCGATGACAAGCAGCGGGATGAGGATCCACGCCGCGGTCTTGACCGCGGTGTTCCCGCCGCTCTGCTGCCGGCGCCGGCCGCCCCCGCCGGCGCGCCCCCCGCCCTCCTCGCCGTACTGGTACGCCGGGACCGCGGTGGTGCGCTGGGTGGCCGGGCCACCGGGCCCGGGAGCCTGCATCGTCCGGGTGGCCGGGGCGTAGTTGTGGTTCGCGCTCAGCGCCATCGTCTGGGCGTCCGTCGGGATGCCGGACATCGCCCGCTGGATGTCGGCCCGCATCTCCCCGGCGCTCTGGTAGCGGTGCGCCGGGTCCTTGGCCATCGCCTTGAGCACGATGGCGTCGGCCCACTGGGGGATGTCGGGGTCGATCTGCGACGGCGGGATCGGCTCCTCGCGCACGTGCTGGTAGGCGATCGCGACCGGGGAGTCACCGGTGAACGGCGGCTGCCCGGTGAGAAGTTCGTACAGCACGCAGCCGGTGGAGTAGAGGTCGCTGCGGGCGTCGACCCGCTCACCCCTGGCCTGCTCCGGCGAGAGGTACTGGGCGGTTCCGATCACCTGGGCGGTCTGCGTCATGGTCGCGGCCGAGTCGGCCATCGCGCGGGCGATGCCGAAGTCCATGACCTTCACGTCACCGTTGCGAGTGATCATGATGTTCGCGGGCTTGATGTCGCGGTGCACGATGCCGCCGCGGTGGCTGTAGTCCAGCGCCCGCAGGATCCCGTCGACCAGCTCGGCGGCGCGCTCGGGCAGCAGCCGCCGGTCGGCCCGGAGCAGGTCGCGCAGCGTGCGGCCGTCGACGTACTCCATCACGATGTAGGGCACCGGCGCGCCCTCGGAGACGTCCTCGCCGGTGTCGTAGACCGCGACGATGGACGGGTGGTTCAGTGACGCGGCGGACTGCGCCTCCCGGCGGAAGCGAGCCTGGAAGATGTGGTCCCTGGCCAGGTCCGCGCGGAGGGTCTTGATGGCGACGATCCGATCCAGCCGGATGTCTCGGGCGCGATAGACCTCGGCCATGCCGCCACGCCCGACGACGCCGTCAAGCTCGTAGCGATCGCCGAGGCGTCGGGGCTGAGTCATTTCCTGCACTGTCCCTTACCGTTCATCTTGGGTGCCGGTGAGCTCTTGGGCCACCGGTGTCCATCATCGACCCGTTGCCGCATCACGTCTCCTCATTCGGCGGGTCTGTGTCACCTGGTTCAGGAGTCGTGCTCGGTGTGGGGCTCGGTGTCACCGTCGGGGTGGCGGGTGTCGGGGTGGGAGTCGTCGGGCTGGGGCTGGGCGGTGGCGACGTACTCGGCCTTGCGGTGGGCGTGGCCGATGTGCTTACCGTAGCCGACGGCGTGACCGAGGGGCGGGCCGACTTCGTCGGCGAGAGCGGCGGTCTGCTCGTCGAGGGCTTGCTTTTCGTCGGCCGGGCCGTCGGTGACGTGGTGGCCGGGCTCGACCGTACGACCGGCTCTCCCGGCTCGCTGTCACCGGGCCGGTTCGCCAGCTCGCGGGTCGCGAGAGCGCCCAGCCCGACCGCGGCGGCGCACCCCGCGACCGCGGCGACGATCACCGTCTTCCTGCGCAGGCCGCGGCGTCCGCGGCGTACCGGCGTGGCGCCCGGCGGGGTCGCGCCCGCTCCTGATCCCTCACCGGGGCCCGCGCCGCGACCGGGACCGGAGCCCGAACCCGCCCCCGAACCCGCTCCCAGGCCCGCGCCCGGACCCGCCTCGGGCCGGAGCGGGACGGCGAGGGCGGAGGTGACCTCCTGGGGCCACTCGCCCACGGGCTCCGCGCGCCAGCCCGCGGGGTCGGTGAGCAGGCCGAGACCGGTGGCACCGGTGGCGGTGAGCGCGTCGAGCAGCATGTCCGCCCGCTCCGACAGCTCCCTGGCACCGGCCGGGCGCCGCAGCGGGTCCTTGGCCAGGCACGCCATGACCAGGTCGCGGACCGCCGGCGGGATGCTCGGCGGCAGCGGCGGCGGGGGCTCGCCGATGTGCATGAGGGCGATCGCCACCTGCGTCTCGGCGCGGAACGGCGCGTGACCGGTCAGGCATTCGTAGGCGACCACCCCGAGCGAGTAGATGTCGGTGGCGGGCGTGAGCGGCTCACCGGACGCCTGCTCGGGGCTGACGTACTGCGCGGTGCCCATCAGGATGCCCGTCTGGGTGACCGGCACGGCCTCCAGCGCCCTGGCGATGCCGAAGTCTGTGATCTTTATCACGCCCGCCTCGGTCACCAGAAGGTTCCCGGGCTTGATGTCCCTGTGGATGATCCCCGCGCGGTGCGCGGCGTGCAGGCCCATCGCGGTCTGGCGGACCACGTCGAGGGTGATCTCGGGGCTCAGTGCCCCGTCGCGGGACAGGATGCCGGCCAGGGACTGTCCGGGCACCAGCTCCATCACCAGGTAGGCGACGCCGCCGCCCTCGCCGTAGTCGAAGACCTGCGCGATGCCCGGATCGGACAGCCCGGCCGCGATGCGCGCCTCGGAGCGGAATCGCTCGCGAAAGGCCGGATCCTCCGCCACGTGCGGGCGCAGCAGCTTCACGGCGACCTCACGGCCGAGGAGCTCGTCCCTGGCCCGCCACACCTCACCCATGCCGCCCGACGCGATCCGCCCCAGCGGGCGGTACCGGCCCCCGAGCAACGCGGTCATCTACCCAGCACCGCTTCCATCACGCTCTTGGCGATCGGGGCCGCGGTCTGACCACCGGAGGCGTCGCTGCCGGCGCTCCCGGACTCGACGATCAGCGCGACGGCGACCTTCGGGTCCTCCGCGGGGGCGAAGGAGATGAACCACGCGTGCGGGGCACGGCCCTGGGCGGTCTCGGCGGTGCCGGTCTTGCCGCCGACCGTCACGCCCGGGATCTGCGCCGCGCTCGCGGTGCCCTTGTTGACGACGTTGACCATCATCTCCTGGAGCTTGCGCGCGCTGTCCTCGCTCATCGCGGTGTCCAGCTCGTCGGGGTTGGCGCTGTCGACCTCGCCGCCCTCAGAATCCGCGATCTTGTTCACCAGGTACGGCTTCATGACCACGCCGTTGTTGGCGATACCGGCTGCGATCATGGCCATCTGCAGCGGGGTCATCTGGTTGTCGCGCTGGCCGATCGCGGCATTGGCGAGGGCCGCCTGGTCCGCCTCGGGGCCGATGGTGCTGCCCGCGACCGGCAGCGGGATCTCGATCGGGTCGCCGCCGATGCCGAACTTGAGCGCCTGGTCGCGCATCGCGTCGTAGCCCAGATCCATCGCGATCTTTCCGAACGGGGTGTTGCAGGACTTCTCCAGCGCGAACGACAGCGTCACCCGTCCGGAGCCGCACGCCGCGCCGCCGGAGTTGGGCAGGTCGGCGGTGGTGTTGGGCAGGTCGAGCCGCTGCGGGGCGTCGACCTGTGTCTCCGGGCCCACGGTGTCGTCGCTCTCCAGGTACGCGGCGGTGGTGACCACCTTGAAGGTCGAGCCCGGCGGGTAGGTGCGCTCGATGGCCCGGTTGAGCAGCGGCTGGTCCTCGTCCTCGTCCAGCTTGTTGTAAGCCGCGTTGACGTCTTCCTTGCTGGGCTTGGACAGCGGGTTGGGGTCGTAGGTGGGGATCGAGACCATGGCGAGGATCGCCCCGGTCTTCGGCTCGATCGCGACCAGCGCGCCCTTCTTGCCGCTCTCGCCCAGCGCCTTGTACGCCGCCTCCTGCGCCCGGGGGTTGATCGTCAGGTCGACGTTGGCGCCCTTGGTCTGCTTGGCGGTGAACAGGTCGATGCTGCGCCGGATCAGCAGGTCGGCGCTCGACCCGTCGAGGAGGCTGTTCTCGGCCCGCTCGATGTCGCGCTCGCTCTCGGGCGCGAAGAACCCGGTGATGGGCGCGTACACCTTGCCCTCGGGGTAGCGCCGCTGGAAGCGGAACTCCTGGTCGCCGGTGTCGACCGACTCGGCGAGGACCTTGTCGCCCGCGGTGATCCGGCCGCGCTCGACCTCGTACCGCGCGAAGAAGTTGCGGGTGTTGCGCGAGTCGTCGCGCAGCTCCTCCGCCCGCACGGCCTGCAGGTAGTTCACATTGATCATAAGTAGGCCGAACATGAGCAGGCAGGCAAGGGCGGCGCGCTTGAGGGGACCGTTCATCGCTGGAACACCTGCGTCATTCCTTCGTCCTGGATGGCCTGGGGCGGAGGCTTCCTCGCCGTATCCGACATGCGTACCAGCAGCGCGATAAGGATCCAGTTAGCCAGCAGCGCCGATCCGCCCTGGGACATGAACGGGGTGACCAGGCCGGTCAGCGGGATCAGGTTGGTCACGCCGCCCACGATGATGAAGACCTGCCAGGCGAGGATGAACGACAGGCCGCCCGCCAGCAGCTTGGAGAACGGCTCGCGAGCCGCGATCGAGGTGCGCAGGCCGCGCTCCACCAGCAGGGCGTAGACCATCAGCAGGGCCATCAGCCCGGTCAGGCCGAGCTCCTCGCCCGCGGCGGTGAAGATGAAGTCGGAGAAGGCCAGCGGGATCAGGTCGGGATGTCCCTGGCCGAGCCCAGTGCCGAGCACGCCGCCCTGCCCCATGCCGAACAGGCCCTGCATGAGCTGGAAGCTTCCGCCGAAGTCGCGGTCGTACAGCTCCGGGTTCTCCGGGTCGAGGAAGACCTCGAAGCGGGCCGCGACGTGGTCGAAGAGCAGCCCCGCCAGGACCGCGCCGCCGACGAAGAGCAGGATGCCGATGAGCACCCACGAGGTGCGCTGGGTGGCGATGTAGAGCATCGCGATGAACGTGCCGAAGATCAGCAGCGAGGAGCCGAGGTCCTTCTGCAGGATCAGCACGCCCAGGCTGAGACCCCAGGTGATCAGGACCGGGCCCAGGTCGCGGGCCCGGGGCAGGTCGATGAAGAGCAGCCGCCGCCCGGCCAGGGCGAGCACGTCGCGCTTGGCGACCAGGTAACCGGCGAAGAAGATGACCAGGGCGAGCTTGGTGAACTCCGCGGGCTGGAGGGTGAAACCGGCGATGCCGATCCAGATGCGGGCGCCGTTGATCTCCTGGCCGAGGAACGGCAGCAGCGGCGAGACCAGCAGGACCAGGCCGAGCGCGCCCATGGTGTAGGTCAGACGCTGCAGCGCGCGATGGTCGCGCAGCACGATCAGCGTCACGGAGAACATGACGACCCCGACCGCGGTCCACAGCAGCTGGTTGGTGGCCGAGGCCCCCTTCATGCCGGACGCCTCAAGGCGGTAGATGACCACCAGCCCGATGCCGTTGACCAGTGTCACCAGCGGCAGGATCAGCGGGTCGGCCCAGGGTGCGAACTTCGCCAGCACCAGGTAGGCGGCGAGCATGAGGCCGCCCAGGCCGAGGCCGTAGGTGACCATCCCGGAGGGGATCTGGTTGTCGAGGGCCAACCCCACGTTGGCGTACGCCAGCATCACGATGGCGACCGCGAACGCGAGCATCGCCAACTGGGCCACCCGCCGTTTGGCGGGGAGCGGGACCGGCTCGGCGCTAGGGGTGCTCATGTCTTTACTGTGACCTTGTGGGTTCGGGAGCCCTGGCGGGCGCGGAGGACGCGGAGGCGCTCGGGGACGCGGTCGGTTCGTCCTTCTCCTCGGATCCGGCCGCGGACGTCTTCAGCTCTTCGATCTTCTTCAGGCCCGCCTCGACGGTGGGAACGGGGATGCCGTCGCGGACCTGACCCTGCTGGAACGCGCCGAGAGTGGTGATCGATTCCGCGGTGCTCTGGGCGACGTCGAAGAGCTCGAAGGGGCCGAGGTTGGTCTTCACGCCCTGGAAGACCACGATCTCGTTGCCCTTGGCTCCCACGAAGTACTGGTCCTCCAGCCACTGCCCGCCGAAATACCAGCCTAAGCCGCCCCCGATGACGACGACGCCGCCCGCCACGACCAGAAGAGGCCACAGCCGGCGGCGTTTGACCGGTCGGGCCGCGGCCCTGACGACCGGCTCGTCGAAGTCGTCGTCGTCGGAGATGACGGGTTGCGGCATGGTGACCGCGCTGGCGCGGCCCGCCGGGGTGTCCGGCGGCTGTGACCGCGGCATGCTGGAACCGGCGGCGCCGACCACGGCCGCGTCGGTGCGCGGCACGTGGGTCTCGTCCACCTCCAGCACGTCGGCGAGGACGCAGGTGATGTTGTCGGGACCACCGCCCCGGTTGGCCAGGTCGATGAGGGTGCGGACCACCCCGTCCGGGTCTTCGATCGTGGAGAGCGTGTGGTGCAGGGTCTCGGCGCTCACCACCCCGGACAGGCCGTCGGAGCAGAGCAGGTAGCGGTCGCCGATCTGGGCCTCGCGCAGGGACAGGTCGGGGTCGACCTCGCCGCTGCCGTCGAGCGCCCGCAGCAGGATCGACCGCTGGGGGTGGGTGGCGGCCTCGTCCTGGGTGATCCGGCCGTCGTCCACCAGTGACTGCACGAGGGTGTGGTCGTGCGTGATCTGGTAGAGCTCGCCGGCGCGCAGCAGGTAGGCCCGTGAGTCGCCGACGTGGACCAGGGCGACCCTCGTCCCCGACCAGAGCATGGCGGTGAGGGTGGTGCCCATGCCCTTGAGGCTGGGATCGCGGCCCACCATCTCGTGCAGCTGGCGGTTGGCGTCGCGTACCGCGGCCTCGATGGCGCTGAGCAGGTCACCTCCCAGGGCGTCCGCGTCGAGCGAGGACATCGCGGCGATGGCGACCGAGCTGGCCACCTCGCCGTGTGCGTGGCCGCCCATGCCGTCCGCGACGGCGAGCAGGCGGCCGCTGGCGTAGGCGGAGTCCTCGTTGCCTTCGCGGAGGAGGCCGACGTCAGAACGGGCGGCGTAACGGAGTGCGATGGTCATTTGCGCAATTCGATGACGGTCTTACCAATGCGGATCGGAACACCGAGCGGCACCGGAGTCGGACGGGTGACTTTGGAGCGGTCGAGATACGTGCCGTTGGTCGAGCCGAGATCTTCCACGATCCACTGACCGTCCTGGGGGAAGAGCCGGGCGTGCCGGCTGGAGGCGTAGTCGTCGCTGACCACCAGCGTCGCGTCGTTCGCCCGGCCGATGGTGATGGGCGTCTCCGAGAGGGTGATGGTGGTGCCTTGGAGGGGGCCACCGGTGACGACCATCTCCCGTGGCTCCCCCTTCTTGGATTTGGCCGTGGGTTTCACCGGCTTGGGGGCCTTGCGCGCGGGGACGGCGGCGGCCGTGCGGGATCCGAACAAGTCTGTCCGGATCACACCGACCGCGGCAATCACGAAGAACCACAGCACCGCGAGGAAGGCGAGCCGGATCAGCAGCAGCGTGAGCTCGGACATGGACCGTCTGTTTACCTTTAATCGCGCCGGAAAACCAGAGTCGTTCGCCCCAGCGTCACGCGAGTGCCGTTCTGGAGCTCGACCCGGCGCACCGGCTGGCCGTTGACGAAGGTGCCGTTCGTGGAGCCGAGGTCGACGAGCGCGACCAGGGGACCCTCCACGCGCAGCTCGGCGTGGTGCCGGGACACACCCGGGTCGACCAGCCGTAGATCACAGTCGGTGCCCCTGCCGAGCAGGGTCACCGGGGTTGTCAGGTCGAAGGACCGCTGGCCCTGCGGGTCGTCCTGGGTGGACACCAGCAGGCGGGGGCGGCCCCCGAAGGCGTGGGATTTCGCGGCGGGCACGTCGCTCACCGGCGTGCGGATCTCGTCCTGCTCGACCGTTGCGCCGCGGATCACGCCCGAACGGATGCGGAACAGGCCGACCGCGAGGTCGTCGGCCGTCTCGAAGCGGACCCTGACCGGTCCCACGAAGGAGTAGCCCTGTTCCTTGGCGTACTCCCGCGCGAGGTTGGCCAGCTCGTGGCTGATGCTGTCGGAGTAGACCTCCAACCGCTCGCTGTCGGTCGTGGACAGCTCGACCACGAAGTCGTTGGGCACGAGAGTGCGTCCCTGGGCGACGATCGCCGCCCGCTCGTCCATCTCCCGCTGGACCGCACTGGCGACCTCTACCGGCTGAAGGTCAGATTTGAACGCCCGCGCAAAGGCCCCTTCAACCAAACCTTCGAGCCTCCGCTCGAAACGCTGAAGGACTCCCACCGGGTACCTCCCCTCCTCCGTCTATGTGATCGCGGCCGCTTGGGGGCTCGTTGGCTCGTTCCTCGCTCGCTCGCACCCAGCTGCTCCGCTTCGCATCTAGGAGGATCGTATCCGGGTTCATGGGTACCGGCTGATTCGTGCTAATGTTTCGACCGCACCCAACAAGGGCGGGTGGCGGAACGGCAGACGCGCACGGTTCAGGTCCGTGTGTCCGAAAGGACGTGAGGGTTCAAATCCCTCCTCGCCCACAAGATCACTACCCCGGTCACGCGAACATCGCGACCGGGGTTTTGTCGCTTCCTGGGAAACCGCGTATTCATCCGAGCCGTCCGTAAGGTCTCGTGCCGGACCGAGTCGATCATCGATCAAGGTAGTCGCTCGCTCCGTTATAGAGAAGTCTCAGGGGTTACGCATGGGTCTTGTGGTTTTTGGACCGCTACGGCATGCCTTCCCGTCCTACCCGGTAGTGCTTGCTGATCACTTTCGGATGACTTGCATGGGTTCGTCGGTGTCGGATTACGCTGACAGAGAAAACAGGCCGGGAAAAGAATCTTTCCCCGGCCCGTGTCGTCTTCCCGCCGATCTCGCGATCAATCCCACCGGCTCCCACCGGTTTCCACCGGCTCCGCCGGTCCCGCGATCAGCCCGGCCGCTCTCCCGGCGATCGCACCGGTCCCCCCGGTTTCATCGATCGCGTCGATTTCACCGGTCGCACCGTTCGCGCCCGGTCCCACCGGTTCACGTCCGCTCCCGTGATCGGCTTCGCGGGTCTCCCTCCGGTCCTGCCGCGCTCCCGCCGGTCCCGTGGCCGGAGGGAGCGCGGGGACCGCTAGCGGGTCGCGAGCACCCGTACGTCCAGGATCTCGCCGAGCAGGTCCGTGAGGCTCACCATGCCGACCACCTCGCCGCCGCCGTCCGTGACCAGGCCCAGGTGCGCGTGGGCGTCCTGGAGCGTGGAGACCGCGTCGGGGATCGTGGTGGCCTTGTCCAGGCGGGGCACCGGGCGGGCGAGCTCGGCGGGGCTCGCCTCCGGCCGGACGAGGATGTCCCTGACGTGCACCACGCCCAGGACGTCGCCCTGCCCGCCGGAGGTGACCAGCATGCGCAGGTGCCCGTCGCGCGCGGCGACCTGGCGCATCCGCTCGCCCGTCGCGTCTGCGGGCACCGAGGTGATCTTGTCCAGCGGCAGCATCAGCCGTTCCACCGGCTGCTGGTGGACCCGCAGGGCCCGGGTGAGCAGGTCGTGCTCGTCCCGGTCGAGCAGGCCCATCCGGCCCGACTCGCCGACCAGCATCGCCAGCTGGACCGGGGTCCTGGTGGTGGCCAGCTCGTCCTTGGGATCCACCCCGAACAGCCTCAGGATCCCGTTCGTCAGGCCGTTGAGCGAGGCGAGCACCGGCCTCACGAGCCAGGTGAAGCCGCGGAACGGCAGGGCCAGCCCCATCGCCGCGGTCTCCGGGTGGGTCAGCGCCCACGACTTGGGGGCCATCTCGCCGATCACCATGTGCAGGAAGGTGACGAGCGCCAGCGCGATCACGAGCGAGACGGGGACCCGCAGCGACTCGGGCAGGCCGACCGCGCCGAAGACCGGCTCCAGCAGGTGCTCGATGGCCGGTTCGGTCACCATGCCCAGGCCGAGCGAGCACAGCGTGATGCCCAGCTGGGCTCCGGCCAGCATCAGGGAGAGCTCCCTGCCGCCGCGCACGGCGGCGCGGGCGGCGAGCCGGGTCAACCGGCCCCCCTTGCCCGCCAGCTCCTCCAGGCGGTGCCTGCGGGCCGAGATCACCGCGAACTCGGCGGCGACGAAGAAGGCGTTGCCGATCAACAGGGCCACGCCGAGCAGCAGGGCGGGGACGGAACTCATCGTCGCCTCCCCCCGCTCCGCTCGATCATGGGTGCCTCGGGGCCACGCTCGATCATCCGCGGCGCGCTCATCACGGGGTCGTCCTCTTTCTCGGCTCCGGTCTCCGGGTCATCCCCGGGATCGGCCTCCCTCGGCGCGTTGAGCGACAGCCGCACCCACTCGGGGACCCTGCGGTGCACGGAGAGCACCGTGAGCACCGCCTCCTCCTCGTCGGCGCCGTCGTTCTCCAGGGGGTCGTTCCGCGACGTCAGCGTGACGGTCACCTGGTCGCCCGGCTCGGTCATCCGGCCGAGGGTGGCGAGCACGAGGCCCGCGACGGTGTCGTAGTCGTCGCTCTCGGGGAGCTGCAGCCCGATGGCCCGCTCGATCTCGTCCAGCCGGAGCGTGCCCGGCAGGTCCCACGTGCCCTCGTCGCCCACGACGACCCCCGCGGGCTCCGGGTCGTTCTCGTCGATGAGCTCGCCGACGAGTTCCTCGGCGAGGTCCTCGATGGTGACCACCCCGGCCAGGCCGCCGTACTCGTCGATGACGCACGCCAGGTCGTCGCGGGCGGTGCGCATGCGCTCCAGGACGAGGGGCAGCGGCGAGGAGGTGGGCACCAGGAGCGCGGGGCGGGTGATCTTCTCCAGCGTGCCGTCGGTCAGTCCCGACCTGAGCAGCTCGCGTACGCCGGTGACGCCGACCACGTCGTCGCCGTTCTGGTCGCAGAGCACCGGGTAGCGGGAGTGACCGTGCCTGCGGACGGCGTCGACCAGGTCGGAGATCGGCCGGTCGTCCTTCAGCAGCACCACGCGGGGGCGCGGCACCATGACGTCCTCCGCGGTGCGGTCGCCGAACTCCAGGGCGCGTCCCAGCAGCTCCGACAGCCTCGGCGGCAGGTCACCCGCCGTGGCGGACTCGGAGATGATCCGGGACAGCTCCTCGGGGCTGGCGCCGTGCTCGATCTCCTCCACGGGCTCCACGCCGACCCGGCGCAGCAGGCCGGTGGCGGCGGAGTCGAACAGCCGGATGACCGGCCCGGCGATCCGCAGGTAGATCATCGTCGAGCGGGCGAGGAACTTCGCCACCGGCTCGGGACGGGCGATGCCCAGGTTCTTCGGGGCCAGCTCGCCGAAGACCATCTGGACGACGGTGGCGAGCGCGACGGCGATCGCGACGGCGATGCCGGGCACGGCCCCCGACGGCACTCCCGCGGCCTCCAGCCAGGGGCGGACGACCGTGGCGATGGCGGGTTCCGAGATGAAGCCGACGAGCAGGGCGGTCACGGTGATGCCGAGTTGCGCGCCCGACAGCATGAACGACAGGCGTCCCGTCACCTCCAGCGCCCGTGCCGCCGCCGCGTCGCCGGAGTCGGCCTGCTCGCGCAGCACGCCGCGGTCCGCCGCGACGAAGGCGAACTCCTGGGCGACGAAGTAGCCGGTGGCGAGGGTGAGAAGGAGGATGGCCAGAAGGCCCAAAGCCGTGTTCACCGGGCGGCTCTCCCGGTCGGTTCAGTGGTGCCCGTGCGTTCGCACGGGCAGGTACTCCACGGGTCCGGAGTGGACACGATCATCCTTTCGAGCAGAGGTAGTCCTCTACCGTAACGATCCGGGTGGGGGTCGATGTTTCCGGATCGGCCGACGATCGCATTGTTGGTCGCTAACAACCTGTCTGAGTACTTTTACATAGGGAAACCTTGAGGACCTGTCGGCAGGCGCCCGAGCCACGACGTAGCGTCGATAATGACGTTTTCACCATGAGACCAAGAAGTGGCGGGACAAGACGTGGCTCACAGGCCCGAAGACGACGATCGCACTCGTGCGCTGCGATCGCCCACGCCGGGGCCCGTGCCGCCGAGAGCGGCCGGGCAGCCCGCCTACCCCTCGCCTGGCGGCCCGGGGACGCCCGTCCGGCGGACGGCGAGCCCGCGGCGGGAGGCGCCCGCCCCCGAGGCGTCGCGCGACGTGCCGCCTCCCCGTGGAGGCGGGCGGGTGTACGGCAAGGCCAGGTCGGGTTCCAGCCCGGTCAAGCCGCTGAGGGCGCCCTCGGCCTCACCGGGCGGCTCGCACGGGGGCTCCGGCGGCAGGGAGGGCGGGAGCGCGTCGCGCGTGCCCGGCTGGCGGCCGAAGCGTCCCGGCAGGCTGGCCGTGCGAATCCTCGCCGGACTGGTCGTCGTGCTGCTCGTCCTGGCCATCGGCGGATACTTCGTGGTCAACTCGCGGTTGACCACGATCGCGGCGCTCACCGACTACGAGGGCCGCCCCGCCGACACCCCCGGCACCAACTGGCTGCTGGTCGGCTCCGACAGCCGCGCGGGCCTGACCGCGGCCCAGCGCAAGAAGCTCGCCACGGGCAAGGCCGTGGGCCGCAGGACCGACACGATGATGCTGCTGCACATCCCCGACGGCGACGGCCGCCCGACCCTGGTCAGCCTCCCGCGCGACTCGTACGTGCCGATCGACGGCCACGGCAGCGACAAGCTCAACGCCGCCTACGCCTTCAAGGGCGGCCAGCAGTTGCTTCCCAAGACCGTGGAGCAGGTCACCGGGCTGCGCCTCGACCACTACATGGAGATCGGCTTCGGCGGCTTCGTGGGCATCGTCGACGCCATCGGCGGGGTCGAGATCAACGTCAAGCAGGCCATCAGGGACCCCAAGGCCGGGATCAACCTGAAGAAGGGCCTGCAGACCATGGACGGCGGGACGGCCCTCGGCTACGTCCGCACCCGCGCCACCGGCGCGATCCCCGACCTTGAGAGGACCCAGCGCCAGCGCCAGTTCTTCTCCGCGGTGGTGAAGAAGGCGGCGAGCCCCGGCGTCCTGATCAACCCCTTCACGTCCGTCCCGCTCGCGCTGAGCGCGGCCGACTCGGTGTCCGTCGGCGAGGAGACCGGCGCGTTCGACCTGCTCTCCCTCGGCCTCGCCATGGGCGGCGACCCGGTCACCACGGTCGTGCCCATCGGCTCCCTGCCCACCATCAACGGCCAGTCCGTCGTCAAGTGGGACCGGGAGAAGGCCCTGCGCATGTTCGATGCCCTGGCCCAGGACAAGCCCGTTCCCGAGGACGCCCTCGGCAAGTAGCGACGGCCTCCCCGGCCTCCCTCCCCGGCCCGTCCGGTCTCCCCGGCCCGCGCCCGGAGGCCAGGGGCCCGCCGTGCCGCCTGCGCGGCGTCCAGCCCCGGGGAGGAGCCGAGCCGGTGGGCTGCCCGCCCTCCTCGTCGTCGTACGTGAGTCGTATGCGAGTCATATGCGAGTCGTACGCGAGCGGGAGCGCCTCCTCGGCGATCACCGTCCTCGTCCGGCACCGCGTCGCGGGCGCTTCGCGGTCGTAAGCACTCCGTAATCGATCGAGGGCGGTGGCGCGGATAGCGTCGGCACCGAGGCCGGAAGCCGCGGGTCTCGACGCTGGAGGTATCCGATGAGAGTCAAGAGGCTGCTCCGACACCCCGTCACCTGGGGCGTCCTGGCGGTGGGCGTCGTCGCGCTCGGTGTCGCGCTGTACCTGTTCCAGCCGTGGCGCCTGTTCACCACCGTCGAGGTGAACGAGGCGCTGCCCGCCGTGGCCGTGTCTCCAGCCGTGTCCCCAGCCGCGTCTCCCGGGCCCGAGGCGGCCGAGACCCCCACGCCCGCCCAGGGGCCGAAGACCCTGGCCAAGGGCACGTTCGTCTCCCACGAGCACGAGACCGAGGGCAGGGCGAGGGTGCTGGAACTGCCCGACGGGAGCAGGGTCCTGCGGATCGAGGACCTGAACACCTCCGACGGCCCGGACCTGCGGGTCTGGCTCAGTGACCAGCCCGTCAAGAAGGGCAACGCCGGGTGGTTCAACCTGGACGACGGCGAGCACCTCGAACTCGGCGAGCTGAAGGGCAACAGGGGCAACGCCAACTACGCCATCCCCGCCGGGGCCGACCTCGACAGCCTGAGGTCCGTCACCATCTGGTGCAGGCGCTTCGGAGTCTCCTTCGGCGCCGCGGCCCTGACCTGACACAATCTCCGACCCATGAGCGTCTCTGAGGAACTGCACGCCATCGGCCGCCCGCTCGTCGAGGCACAGCTCGCCCACCCGACGGTGGCGGGCATCGCGCGGGGAGACCTGCCCGAGCCGGTGTTCCGGTCGTGGCTGGAGCAGGACTACCTGTTCCTGCTCGACTACGTCCGCGTCTTCTCGCGACTCGCGTGGCAGGCCCCGGACGGGCATCTGGGCGACCTGGTGGACCTGGCGCACGCCACCTTCCACGAGGAACTGAGCCTGCACCGGTCGCTGTCGGCCGAGTTCGGCGCCGACCTCGACGGGGCGAGGAAGGGCCCGGCCTGCGCGGCGTACACCTCCTTCCTGCTCGACTCCGCGGCCGTCTACGCCGACGGCCTGGCCGCGCTCTACCCCTGCATGTGGGGCTACTCCACGCTCGGCCGCCGCCTGGCGGAGAACCCGCCGGACGAGCCCCGCTACCGCGCCTGGGTCGACACCTACGCCCACCCGGCCTTCGCCGAGCTGACCGGGCGCGTCGCGGTGATGATCGACGAGGCGGCGCCGGATCCGGACAGGGCGGGGAGGCTGTTCGCCGAGGGGATGGCCCACGAACTCGCCTTCTGGGACGTGCCCTGACCCCACCCCGGTCCGGACGATTCAGCAAGGCCGAATGTGCTGAATTAGCCTGCTATCAAGGGAAATTGAAGGTCCGGATGAGGGCGTCCGAGTGGCTTTGCGCCCCATCCGGTGGAGGAGTTGGAACAATGGGCGCATGAGTGTTCCTGAGGTCGAGGCGCAGGCCGTGCCGGATGACGCGTTCCTGCTCGACGTACGCGAGAACGACGAGTGGCGTGCCGGGCACGCGCCCGGCGCCGTCCACATCCCGCTGGGCGAGCTGCAGTCGCGGGTCGACGAGGTGCCCAAGGGCGCGCCCGTCTACGTGATCTGCCGGGTCGGCGGCCGTTCCGCGAACGCCGCCGCCTGGCTCAACCACGTCGGCTGGGACGCGATCAACGTCGGTGGCGGCATGCGGTCCTGGGACGTCGCGGGGCGTCCGATGATCGCCGAGAACGGCCAGGACCCCTTCGTCGCCTGAGCCGTCCGAACCACGAGAGAGGGAGGAGAACCCTTGCCAAGGAGTGAATGAATGGCATAATCAGGGCGAATGTCTACCGCGGGAGCTCGGGCGTAACCGGGCTGAGAGGGCGGAACCACGCAGAGGGTCTCACGGACCCCCGACGCGCCGCCGACCGCATGAACCTGTCCGGGTAATGCCGGCGTAGGGAGCGCGTGATGACGTCTGCCGCCGTTGATTCCAAGGGTTCCGGCGATTCCGAGGACTCCGGGGCGGTCGAGGCGCCCCTCACCCTCGGCGAGGCTCCTCCCAAGGCCCTCGGCGTGTTCGACCAGGGCGCGCTCTGGGCCAACCTGGGGGTCAGCCTGCTCGGGTTCTCCGGTGCGATCACGCTGATCAACCCGCTGGGAGACCGGCCGCTGAGCTTCGTGGCCGCGATCCTGGCCGCCGTCGTGGGCAGCGTGATCGGCACCGCGATGGTCGGCCTGGCCGCGATTCCCGGGCAGCGGACCGGCGCTCCGGCGATGGTCCTGCTGCGCGGGCTGTTCGGGGCGAGGCTCTCCTACCTGCCGACCGTGCTGAACATCGTCCAGATGCTGGGCTGGGGTGTCTTCGAGCTGTGGGTCATCTCCCAGGGGGCCCAGGCCATCGCCGGATCCTTCGGGATCGAGGTGCCCTACGCGGTCTGGGTGGTGGTCGCGGGGGTGATCACCACCGCGCTGACCATCCGGCCGCTGGGAGCGGTCCGCCTGCTCCGCAGGTACGTCACCGCCGCCGTGGTGATCTCGATGATCTGGTTCATGGTCGCCCTCTTCCAGCGGGGACCGGCGATCGGCGGCGGCTCCTGGGAGGCGTTCGCCCCGTCGGTCGACTACGTGATCGCGCTGTCGGTCTCGTGGGTGCCGGTCGCGGCGGACTTCGCCCGCTTCTCCCGCTCCGGCAGGGCCGCCTTCACCGGGGTCGTCGGCGGCTACACGATCGCCCAGGTGGCCTGCCTGGTCCTCGGCATCGCGGCGCTCGCGCTGGTCGGCAACGACCCGGACCAGGTCTGGGACCCCTTCGTGGCCGCGGCGCTCGGCCCGCTGTTCTTCGGCATCCTGGTGCTGCGCGAGACCGACCAGTCGTTCGTGAACGTCTACTCCACCGCGATGTCGCTGCAGAACCTGATGCCCAGGCTGGACCGCCGGGTCATCTCCGTGGCCATCGGCGCGCTGGTCACCCTGCTCGCGATCTTCGTCACCGACCAGACCTACACCGTCTTCCTCGGCCTCATCGGGGCGGTCTTCGTGCCGATGTTCGCGGTGCTCGCCGCCGACTACTTCCTGCTCGGCGGCGCCAGGGGCTGGGACACCTCCGAGACCGCGCCCTCGCGCCCGCTCATGGTGCTCCCGTGGGTGCTGGGCTTCGTGACCTGGTGGATGCTCGCCGCGCTGCCGGTCGCCCCGGAGGTCGCGTGGTGGACCTCGTTCTGGAAGGGCGCCCGCGACGCGCTCGGCTTCGTCCCGCAGCCGTGGATGAGCGCGTCCGTCGGCGCGTTCCTCGTCGCGGGTCTCGTCACCCTGGGCCTCGGCGCGCTCCGGCGCCGCTCCTGAACGATGGCGGCCGTACGGCGGTCTACCCGCCGGTGCCGCGGGCCGAGGCGGTGGACTCGATGCGCAGCAGGCGCTCCTTGGCGGCCGAGCCTCCGGCGTACCCGCCGAGGACGTCCTCGCTCTCGACCACCCGGTGGCACGGCACGATGACGCACACCGGGTTGCTGCCCAGCGCGTTGCCGACCGCGCGCAGCGCCCTCGGCCTGCCGATCCGCTCGGCGATCTCGCGGTAGGTCGTCACCGTCCCGTACGGCACCGCGAGCATCATCTGCAGCACGGTCCTGGAGAACTGGGTGGCCAGGCGCAGGTCGACGGCGATCGTGAAGGCGCGGAGCCTGGCGGAGAAGTAGGCGTCCAGCTCCCGGCGGACCGGGTCGAGCCGCCGGGCGTCCGGCCCGATGAACGTGCCGACCTCCCTGCTGATCCGCTCGAAGACGACGTTCTCGTCCTCGTAGCTGCAGGCCACCACACCCCTGCCCGTCACGGCGAGGGTGAGGCGCCCCAGCGGACCGTCGAGCGTGCCGAACGCGATGTCGGGATGGCTCGTGCCGACATAGTCGGGCGAGGTCACCCGTAGCAATGCATCGATGTCGCCGGATGACATGGCCCCACCCTTTCGTATCCAGGTGTGTGGTGACCGCAGAGTATCGGACGGATCGCCCGGCCAGTGGCAACACGTGCGGGACGAAAGTGCCAAGATCAGGCTGGTTGAGACGGCACTATGGGTGTGTGGTGGACTACAGGGCCGACAGTGACGGGGGCATCGGCCGTGAGGTCGTCGCCGCGGCGCCCAACGCGATCGTCACCATCGATCGCGAGCAGAGGGTTCTCGCCTGGAATCCCGCCGCCGAGCGTCTTTTCGGCTGGTCGGCGGAGGAGATCGTCGGGCGGCGGGCGCCGGTGGTCCCCGAGGAGCTGACGGCCGAGCACAACGCGGTCCTGGAGAAGGTCCGCACCGGCGGCGAGGTCTCGCTGAGGACCAAGCGGTTCCGCCGCGACGGCGGCCTGCTCGACGTGCGGGTCGACACCGGCGCGCTGTCCTCGCCGGACGGCGCCCTCCTCGGTTACGTCAGCGTCTACCACCTGGCCCAGGACGACGAGACCGCCAACGACCGCAACGCCCGCCGGGCGCAGCTCGTCCGCAGGCTCACCGACGTGGTCGCCGACATCAACGCCGAGCTGGAGCTGCCCGCCGTGCTCGACCGGATCGCGGCCAGCCTCGCCGACCTGACCGGGGCCGACGCGGGCGGGTTCGTGCTGATCGAGGGTGACCGGCTCCGCCTCGTGGCCTGCCACAACCTTCCCGACTCGATGCGCGACTCCACCGCCGACCTGCGCCCCAGCCTGGTCGGCAGGCTGCTGCGCGAGGGCAGGACCATCCTGCTGGAGACCGGCGACCAGGACCGGCTGGACGAGCTGATCTGGTCGCGGCTGCCCGGCCTGCACACCATCGCGCTCGGCCTCGCGGCGACGGGCGGGCGGCCGTACGGCGCGCTGTACGCGCTGTTCGCCAAGCGCAAGGTGGGCCACCTGGAGCTGGAGCTGCTGGAGCTCCTCGCCGGTCACGCGGGCATCGCCGTGGGCAACGCGATGGCCTACCAGGAGGCGGTACGGCAGCGCGCCCACGAGCGGGCGGTGTTCGACGCCAGCGCCGACGGCATCGCGGTCCTCGACGGTACGGGCCGGGTCGTCCAGTGGAACCCGGCCGCCAGCGAGCTGACCGGTTTCCACGCCGCCGAGGTGATCGGCGGGCCGCCGCCGTTCCAGCTGCCGGGGCCGGGGGACAAGCTCAGCATCCAGCTGCCCTCGGGCACCTGGCTGGACGTGCTCTGCGCGGAGATCGTGGAGACGGACGAGATCGTGGTCGACTTCCGCGACATCACCCGCGAGAAGGAGCTGGAGGAGGCCAAGGACCTCTTCCTCGCCACCACCAGCCACGAGCTCCGCACGCCGATCACCGTGGTCCGGGGCTTCGCCAGCACACTTGACAGCCGCTGGGACAGCATGGCCGACGCCGAGCGCCGCGCCGCCGTGCACACCATCGCCGAGCGGGCCCGCTCCCTCGGCCAGCTCATGGACCACCTGCTGCTGGGCTCGCGCGCGGGGGCCGGCGAGCTCACGCTCAGGATCGAGAGCTTCGACCTGGCCGAGCTGGTACGGGCCGCCACGCTGGGCCTGCCGATCCTGTCGGACCTGCACCGGGTCGAGGTCGACGTCCCCGACGACCTGCCCCCGGTCGCGGGCGACGCGCTGGCCACCGACATCCTGCTGGCCCAGCTGCTGGAGAACGCCTTCAAGTACTCGCCGGACGGTGGCCTGATCAGGGTCGAGGCGTGGGTGGACGGCGACAGGGTGGTGCTGGTCGTGGACGACGAGGGCGTGGGCATCGCCCACGCGAGCCGGGAGCGCGTCTTCGAGCGCTTCGTCCAGGCCGACAGCGGTGACCGCCGCAGGTTCGGCGGGGTCGGCCTCGGTCTCTACATCGTGCGGAGCCTCGCGCGGGCCCAGGGCGGGGAGGTCTCGGCGCATCCGCGCCCCTCGGGCGGGACCCGGATGAGGTTGGCGCTTCGTATCGCCGACACGCCGGACGCCCTTACCTGATCGACACGCCGAACCGGTAACAAGTCAGTAACGGATGTGCTGATCTATTGTCGAATGTGCACAAGCTGTAATTGACGCTCGGTTTCCAAGACTATCTAACGGGGCATTTCGGTCGTACTGGGGTGAGTTCCTCAGGGGGGAACAGGCATACGGGGAGGTGAGTGCGTCGAGCGTCGTTCTGTTGCCGTATGCACCGTCCAGCGTCGCTGTCGCACGCCAACGCCTCTGCTCTGACCTGCAGGAACGGGGTGTGTACGAGACCGCCATCGATGACGCGGTGCTCGTGGTCAGCGAGCTGCTGAGCAATGCGCTGCGTCACGCCCACCCGTTGCCATCAGGGCAGATCAGAGTGTCGTGGCGCTGGACCGAGGAGCATGTCGAGGTCGCTGTGAGTGACGGTGGCGCCGCCACCGAACCGCGGGCGGGACGCCCGGCGCTCTCCTCCCTGGGAGGGCGAGGCCTTGGAATCGTCGAGTATCTCGCCTCCACGTGGGGTGTCAGACACGAGGGGGACGTCACCACGGTATGGGCGGTGGTCACGGCGGTCGACACGGTAGGTAACGGCCATGTTTCCACCCCCGAGCCCGCCCTCAGGGAGTGCGGGTAACGCTTCCGGCCGTTCCCGTCCCGCCTCACACCTCATGAGGCGGGACGGGAACGGCACCCCTTCGGCGGGAAAACCTCCGCCTTCACCTCCGGGACCCGATCCGGGGCCGGTACCCGCGTCGGTGACCAGCGTCGGTGACCGGGTGAATCAGGCGGCGAGTGCCGGGCGGTGCAGCACCGCCTTCTCCCCGGCCGCCCAGGCCGTCGTGACGAGGAGATAGATTCCCGCCGCCAGCGGCAGGACCGCGGCGGCCAGGACGGTCCCGTACGGCAGCAGGGGCATCATCCTGCGCAGCGCCGCGGGCTGGACCTCCTCGCCCATCGTGCGCCGCATCCGGCGGGACGTGATCCACGCCACGGCGACGAGCAGCAGGAAGAGCCCGGCGAAGACCAGGGTCGGACCGCTGAGCAGGCCGAATCCGGCCACCGTGCTCGCGAACTGCTGCCCGAGTGGCACCCCGAGGAGCCCGTGGGTCAGGAGCGCGTTGGCCTGCCCGGCGATCGTCGAGGAGATGAACACCTGGTACGTCACCATGAGGAACGGCATCTGCGCCATGGACGGCAGGCACCCGGCCAGCGGTGAGGTCCTCTCCCTGGCATAGAGGGCGGCCAGCTCCCGCTGGAGCCGCTCGGGGTTGCGGCCGTGACGCTTCCTGAGCCGCTGGAGCTCCGGTGCGAGGCGGACCCTGGCCCGCTCGCCCCTGGCCTGCATGACACTGAGCGGAAGCAGCAGGAGCCGGACGAGGACGGTGAACACGACGATCGCCAGGGCGGTGGAGCCCAGCGGCTCGGCGAGCGCGGCGATGAGGTCGGCGACGGACGCGATGACGGAGTCGAACATGGAAGGGCCCTTCTGAGCGGAGTGGAGACAGCGCAGAAGGCGCCCGCGAGGGGGGACCCGTACTCACGGGGTGCCTCCGAGCACGACGATCGCGTGCGTACGGGGCATGCCGGTCACGTGCGCGGAGCACGGGGGCGCGAGAGGTCGCGGGGGTTACGCGGGCGCCGGGCCCGCGGAGGGTGCTCTGGGCCGGGACCTCCCGGCCGCGTCGGGGTCGCGCTGCCGGACGAACATCGTCCGCCTGGCCCGATCGCGCCGGGACAGCGGCGACCGTGACGTCGTACCGGAGGTGACGGGTGCCGGGCGCAGCGCCCAGGCGAGCAGGAGCACGCCCAGCCCGACCACGGCGGCGGCCGTCAGGACACCGCCGCCGTCGAACATCCAGACCGCCAGGGTCTGGAGGGTGAGCAGCAGGTTCACTTCTTGAACTTCGCCACCGCGGTGACCAGGGCGACGACCACGAAGGCCACCACCGCCAGGACGAGCGCGAACTTCAGCAGCCCGAAGAGCGCGGGCAGCACGAACCCGAACACCACGTAGAGCGCGAGCAGGACGCCCAGAACCCCCAGCACGATACGACTCATGCGGTCCACCGTACGTCGGCAGGGGAAACGGCGGGGGCCCTGGTCATAACGATGGTCATAACGATCCAGTGCTTACGGACCGGTGACACGGCTTAGGGATCGTCCCCTCGCGGGCCTACCGTGGGGGCCATGAGCACGCGGATTCTGGTGGTCGACGACGATCCGATGGTGGCCGAGGTCGTGGCCCGCTACCTGGAACGCGACGGCCACGTGGTCGAGTGCGTCGGAGACGGCGCCGAGGCGCTCAGGCGCGCGCTGGCCGACCCGCCCGACCTGATGGTGCTCGACCTGATGCTTCCCAAGATGGACGGGCTCCAGGTCTGCAGGAAGCTCAGGGAGCGGTGGCCGGTGCCGGTGATCATGCTGACCGCGCTCGGCGAGGAGCTGGACAGGGTCGTCGGCCTGGAGACCGGCGCCGACGACTACGTCACGAAGCCCTTCAGCCCCCGGGAGCTCGCCCTGCGCGTGCGGTCCGTGCTGCGGCGCGCGCGCGGAGCCTCCCTTCCGGCCGGTACCGGCGTGCTCAGGGACGGCGAGCTGACGGTCGACGTCGGCGCCCACGAGGTGCGGCTCCGCGGCGACGAGATCATGCTGACCGCCCGCGAGTTCGACCTCCTCGCCCACATGATGCGCAACCCCCGCCAGGCCTTCAGCCGTTCCGCCCTGCTCGACCAGGTCTGGGGCTGGTCCTTCGGCGACTCGTCCACGGTGACCGTCCACGTCCGCCGCCTCCGCGAGAAGATCGAGCCCGACCCGACCGTTCCCCGGCGCATCGTCACCGTCTGGGGCGTCGGCTACCGCTACGAGCCGCTGGCGGAACCGTGATCCCCGAGATGCTGCTGATCGTCGCGGTCACCGCCGGGCTCGGCCTGCTGGTCGCGCTGGCCGGGCTGGGCGCGATGCGGCTGCTGCGCGAGCGGTCGATCGGCGTGATGCTCGCGGTGGTCGTCGTGGTGACCGTCGTGGCGACGGTGGGCGGCATCGTCGCCGTCACCCTGAAAATGATCATCGAGGGTACGTCGAGGGACATCGTGCTCAGCGTGGTCGCCGTGGGCGGCCTGGTCGGGCTGGGCGTCGCGACGGTGCTCTCGCGCCGGGTCGTGGCGGCGAGCCGCGGGCTCGTCGACGCCGTGCACGCGGTGTCGGCCTCGGGGGAGTTCACACCCCCCGAGGGGCTGCCCGCGGAACTCGGCACGATCGCCGGGAGCCTGGACCGGGCCTACCGGCGGCTGCGGCTCGGCCACGAGCGCGAGCGCGCCCTGGAGAGCGCCCGCCGCGAGCTCGTCGCCTGGGTCAGCCACGATCTTCGCACCCCGCTGGCGGGCATGCGGGCCATGGCCGAGGCCCTGGAGGACGGGGTGGTCGCCGACCCGGAGACCGTCGGCCGCTACCACCGGCAGATCCGCCTGGAGGTGGACCGGCTCTCGGGCATGGTCGACGACCTGTTCGAGCTGTCCAGGATCCACGCGGGGACGCTGCGCCTGTCACGCGTCCGGATCGGCCTCGGCGACCTGGTCGCCGACGCGCTGGCCGGGGTGGAACAGCTGGCCAGGGACAGGGGGGTGCGGCTCACCGGCGAGGCCGACCCGGTGGTCCCCGTCCAGGCCGACGCGGCCGAACTCTCCCGGGCGCTGCGCAACCTGGTGGTCAACGCGATCAGGCACACCCCGGGCGACGGCGCCGTCGTGGTCCGCGTCTCGGCCGAGGACGGCGTCGCCCGCCTGTCCGTCGCCGACTGCTGCGGAGGCATCCCGGCCGACGACCTGCCCCGCGTCTTCGACGTCGCCTTCCGCGGCGAGGCGGCCCGTACCCCCAGGGCCGACGGCACCGGGGCGGGCCTCGGCCTGGCGATCGCGCGCGGCATCGTCGAGGCTCACGAGGGGACGATCGGCGTCGTCAACTCCGGTCCGGGCTGCCGCTTCGAGATCCGCCTGCCCCTCTCCGCCTGAGCGGCCGTGTTCGGGCCGTGTCTGGACGGTCTGGCCTGGGCGGTTCGGTCTGGATGGCCGATGGGCGGTCAGCTCGCGCCGGTGCCGTTGGAGCCCGTGTTGTTCGAGGCGGCGCCGTTGGTGGTCGGTGCGGGTGGGACGAGGCCGTCGGGACCCTCGGGGCGCACGGAGACCATGAGGGTCATCTGCGCGCACTCGCCGCCCTCGGTGTCGGGCTCGACGTGCTGGCAGGAGGTCAGCCTCCTGGTGGTGCCGAGGGACTCCACCATCGCCCGGAACGTCGGGCACGGCCAGCGCCACATACAGCTGCGGCAGCGCAGGATCGGATGCGCCGCGTCGCTGGTGATGCCGCCCGCGTCGCGCGGCTGGTGCAGGTCGAGCAGCCTGACGCCGAGCGTGGCGAAGTCGAGGAGCTCTTCGCGCGCTCCCTCGAGGAAGTCGAGGTCCTCGGTCGACAGGCGGGTCCTGATCGGGACGTATCCCTCGTGGTTCACCAGGTCCCGCAGTGAACTCGCCGCGTCGCGCCACGAGGTGGCCCTGTCGGTACGAGTGATCATGGACTCCAGATGCTCCCGGAGCCGTTGTCGCTGGAGATCCTCAGGTAGGTCGGTGTTCATGGGTGCTTTCGAGCCCGTTTCTTGTCACTCAACGGCCGCCACTGACGTAGCGCAGCGACGATCGGGAGGTGCCGGGTCTCCTCCCTTTTCCGGCCAAGCCGGTGTTGCTTAGTGTCAAGCTTCGCGCACTCAGGGTTTCCATGAGGCGGAAACGGGGGACAAAGGGCGGACGACTCGGGTTGTTCAAGAGAACGTGACCAGCGGCTCTCGCGCCGCTAGTGTGCCCGCTGTGGAGCTAAAAGTCTCAACTCGATCTCATGCCGGGCACACCGTCGTGACCATCGTTGGCGAAATCGACCTATATACCGCGCCTCGCCTGCAGGCCGAGTTCACCCGGCTGCTTGGGCAGAGCCAGACCATGCTTGTCGTCCTCGACATGTCCGCCGTGGAGTTCTGCGACTCCACCGGCATGAACGTGCTGCTGTCCGCGCTCAAGCGGCTGCGCGAACGGGGCGGCACACTGGAGGTGGCGGCGCCCCGGCCCGCCGTCCGCAAGATTCTGCAGGTCACCGGCCTCGACTCCGTCTTCGTCGTGCACGAGACCATGCCGGAGAAGCTGCTGACCTCCGAATCCCAGGGATGACGTCCTTCCCACGGCTGATGCCCGGGAACTCCACACTCGGAGGTGTTCGATGACCGGCACGGCGGCGATCATTCCCGCCAAGGACGAGGGCGACAGGATCGGGGCCACCGTGGCCGCGGTCCTGGCGCTGCCCGGCGTCGATCTCGTCGTGGTCGTCGACGACGGCTCCGTCGACCAGACGGGGCGGGTGGCCAAGGCCGCGGGTGCCCGCGTCGTGCGGCACAGCCACAACCGGGGCAAGGCCGCCGCCATGGAGAGCGGCGCCCACGCCGTGCGCCAGCTCGACCGCGACGGTGAGACGCCCCGGCACCTGCTGTTCCTCGACGCCGACCTGGGCGAGACCGCCCGTACGGCCGCGCCGCTGATCGAGCCGGTCGCGGCGGGCGAGGCCGACATGACGATCGCCGTCTTCGTCACCCGGGTGAAGCTCGGCGGTCACGGGTTCGTCGTGAAACTCGCGCGCGAGGGCGTCGAGCGCGCCACCGGCTGGACGCCCGCCCAGCCGCTCAACGGGCAGCGCTGCCTGACCCGGGCCGCCTTCGAGGCCGCCCGGCCCCTGGCACACGGCTTCGGCGTGGAGACCGGTCTCACGATCGACCTGCTCAGGAAGGGCTTTCGGGTGCGCGAGGTCCCGGTCGAGATGGCACACCGGGCCACCGGCACCGACTGGAGGGCCCAGGTCCATCGGGCCAGGCAGTTCCGCGACGTCGCCCGCGCCCTCCTGGCGCGCCGTTAGCCCGTCACCCCGGTCGGGCACCCCGGGCCCGTTCGGGTTCCCCGGACGCCGTTGTCCCGTCAACCCGGCCGGGCACCGGCGACCTGTTCGGGTCCTCGGACGCCGCTGACCCTGCCTGTCGCTCGGGCGCCGTCAGTCTCGCCGCTCGCCCTGACCGCCGGGGGTGAAGCCGCCCCGCCTACCCTCGCGCCGCCGCTCGGCCCGCCAGTGTCGTACCGGGCATCGTGCCGGGCACGACGCCTGGCATCGTGCCGGGCTCGTGCCGGGCACCGTGCCGGGTGTGCTGGAATTTGCGGGTGACTCGGGATGCGTCGGTCCTCGACGAGAGGCGGAGTCCCGCCGGCGATACGCCGCGGGGGCTCGACGTCGCCGCGTTCGGAGCCGTGGGGCTCTCGGCGGCGACCACGGTCCTGATCGGGCTGCTGGGCCCCTCGGCGATGGTCCCGGAGCTGCCCGGACCCTCCTGGCAGCCCCCGTACTCGCTGGACGCCCACCCCGGTGCCCATCTGGTCGTCGCCCTGGGCGCCGTCGCGATCGTGCTGGGCGGGCTCGGGCTCGCCGCCGCGCTCAGGTCCCGGTGGGGGCCCGATCCCCGCTGGCTGCTCGCGGCGGGCTGCGCCGTGGCGGGCCTGCTCGCCTTCCTGCCGCCCTCCGGCTCGGCCGACCACCTCAACTACGCCGCGTACGGCCGCCTGGTCACGCTCGGCCAGGACCCGTACGCGATCACCCCCGCCACCCTGCCCGGTGACCCGGTCACCGGCGCGGTGGAGGAGTGGGCCGGTGTGACCAGCGTCTACGGCCCGGTCGCCACCGCCGTACAGGCCCTGGCGAGCCTCGTGGGCGGTGACTCGGTCAGGCTGACGGTCTTCGCGATGGCCGTCGTCAACGCGGCGGCGTTCATCGGTACGGCGCTGCTGCTGCACCGTTTCGCCCGGGGGGACGCGGACCTCCAGCGGCGGGCGGCGCTGCTGTGGGCGGCCAACCCGCTGATGATCTACCACCTGGCCGCGGGGATGCACGTCGACACCCTCGCCATCGCCTGCATGGTCGCCGCGCTCACGGTTCGCGGGGCCGCCTCGGGGCTGCTGCTCGGGGTCGGCATCGGGGTGAAGCTCAACGCCGGGCTCGTCGCCCTCGGACCGGCGTGGGAGCTGCGCCGCTCGCCGGGCAGGCTCGCCGTGGTGGCGGGGACCGCGACGGCCACCGTGGTGGCGATCTACGCCGCCGCCGGGCCGCACGTGCTCGACCAGGTGAGCGCCGCCAGCAGGAAGGTCTCCCTCGCCACCCCCTGGCAGCTCGTCAAGGTGGGCTTCCAGTCGCTCTTCGGGCCGGGCGCGTACTCGGCCTGGATCCAGATCGGGTCCCTGCTCCTGATGGCCTGCCTGGCCTGGCTGCTGCTGCGGGCATCGGGGGCGCTGCGGGCGCCGGGGACGCCGGGGACGCCGGGAGCGCCGGGGACGCCGAGGGCGCTGCCCGTCGACACCGCGCCCGCCGTCGCCGCCGCGATGGTGGTCGCCTGGCTGTTCGCCGCCCCGTACGCGCTGCCCTGGTACGACGGGCTTGCCTTCGCGCTGCTGGCCATGGCGTCCTGGCCCGCGCTGGAGGCGTTCATGGTGGCGAGGGTCGTCGTGCTGTCGCTGGGCTACCTCCCGGCCAGGGAGGCGCTACGGCCCGACGACCTGCTCTGGACGAAGACCCTGCTCAGGGAGGCGGTGGTGCCGTGGACGCTGCTGGCACTGACGGTCGCCCTGGGGTGGTGGGCGGCGAGAGCCGGACGGCGCGCACGCAGGCGGCCAGCGTCAGCGGCACCGCGACCGTGAGCGCCATGGCCGGGATCGCGATGCCCGAGTCGTTCATCAGGAAGCCGATCAGCGCGCAGGCCAGCGCCCCGATCAGCCCGGCGCGCAGCGCGGGCGCGAGCGCGTAGGCCCGGCCCAGGGCCGAGGCCCCCCACCGCGACGGGCGGTCGAGCACCAGGAACAGGAACGCCAGCGCGACCAGCGTGAGCAGCGACAGCGACCAGTTGCCGACCGTGACCCCGATCATCGCACCGAACTTGCGGCCGACCACCGTCCAGGCCTCCCCGTCCAGCACCTGCTGCACGAAGGCGCCCAGGTGGGTGCGCCGGTCGGCGGGCCGCAGCCAGTCGAACACCGCGATGGCGCCGATCAGCAGGCCGCCCGCCAGGCCGACCAGGACCAGCCTGACCGGCGAGACCCGCCCGCCGGACAGCAGGATCAGGAAGACCGCGACCCCCACCAGGAACGCCGGGACCCCGCCGAAGTCGGCACCCCACGCGGGCCAGCCGTCGGCGAACACCGCCAGCCCCCCGTACGCCGCGCACACCGCGAGCGCGAGCGCCCGCCGTCCCTGTGAGATCAGCCACTGGGCGACCCCGGCGAGGGTCAGGATCGTGCCGGCGGAGTAGACGGCGAAGGCGATGTTGCTGAAACCGTAGAAGCGCCCGCCGGTGACCGGCTCGTAGCCGGTGACCGCGTTCACCTGGAGCGCCGAACCGGTCATCACGTCGGCCAGCAGCGTCACCGAGGTGACGGCGGCGACCACCGTCAGCGGCCCGAGCGGATGGGCCCGCCACGGCCCGGCGAGCGCCACCCCGGCGACCGCACAGGCGAAGCCGAGGATGGTCACGATCACCCAGACCATCGGCGCGGGCAGGCTCCACCAGGGGACCAGCTGCGCCAGGAAGGTGGCGACCGCGATCGCCCCGCTGACCACGGCGACGACCCGGACGGCCGTCAGGGCGCGGGAGCCGCCCCAGCCCCGGCGGATCGCGACGGCGGCCAGCAGGTAGAACAGGATCTGCACCGCCACGAACACCGCGAAGAACGGCCCCCTCACCTCGCGCAGCACCTGGCTCGCCAGGTCGTCATCGGCCAGTTTCCCGGCCGTCGCCGCGACCGGCTCCCCGCTCGGCACGTCGCCCAGCCAGGCACGTCCCACGACCCCGTTGGGGATCTTCAGGTCCAGCAGGCCGATCGCGGTGGCGGTCAGGTCGGTGTTCGTGACCAGGCCGTCCTGGCGGGTGGAGGTGGCGGTGAGATAGCCGCGCGCGTACGTTCCCCCGTCGGGGGACGGGCCCCGGGCGATCGCCACGTGCAGGTGGGGCGCTACCGAGGTGTCGGCCAGGCCGCCGACCAGGACCGTGATCCCCGTTCCCGACGCCACGGCTCCGGGGGCCGTGCCGTCGGCGCCGCTGGTGCCGTTTGTGCTGTCGGCGCGTTGCGGGGGCAGGCGGTCGAGGACCGCGCCCACCACGCGGTCGGCCCTGGTCGCGGCCTCCCGCCTGGCCTGGGCGGTCATCGCGACCGGGGCGCCGTCCGGGGCGCGGGCGCCACCGGTCCAGTCCCTGGCGAGGTCGTCGGCCTCGACCACGATCAGTCCGTACGGGGACAGGTCGCCCAGTTCCTCGACGCTCGCCGCGTATTTCCCGATTTTTCCGGACTTGTCGGCGGCGGCGAGTGCGGCTCCCGGCCCGACGGCCGCCACCTTCAGGCCCGCTTCGGCCGCGAGCCCGCCCAGCTGCCCGAGAACCGGCCGGTAGGAGGTGGTGGCGTTGAAAGCGGACATTTCACCCCAACCGGGCACGCTCGCCCCGCCGCCGGGGGTCGCCTCCGGCGTGCGCGGGGGTTCGCAGCCCGTACCGGGAGCGCCCGCCCGCTGGCCGGCCGACAGCGTCAGCCAGCCCGCCACCGGGCACGTGATCCCCCGCTCGGGCGGCGGGACCGCCCGGGTGGACATGGACGCGGACCCGCCCTCGCCCACCAGTTTCCACAGGTTCGGGGTCCGCACCCGGTCCAGGTCGCTCCACTCCAGGCCCGGTACCCCGACGATCACGACTTTCCCGGGAAGCATTCTCGCCTCGGTGAACATCTTCGCCGAGGCGCCCGTCGTATCGGTACCGGAGGCACCCGGAACACCGGCGGCGGCGAAGGCCCTCGGGGCGCCCGGGAGGCCGAGGAGGACGCAGACCAGGACCGGCAGCAGGATCAGCAGGGAGGCGGCGGCCGACGCGGTCCCGGCGACCCGGTGGAGCGCCGGTCGTGTCACGGTCCCCCCGGCGGCCGGGCGCGCGGGCCCGTGACCGCGGTGTGTCGAAGCCATCCGGTTCCCCCTGTCCGTACCCGTCGGGCGGCCACTTTTCCCGGCCCCACGGTAACCTGCCTGCTCGTGAGGACTGGCGAGGCGACCACGACCGGGCGGCGCCCATGGACATGGCTGCCATGGCTGCCGTGGCTGCCTGCGTCGCTGCTCGTCGCCGCCGCGGTGGCCCCGCTGGTGCTCTACTGGCTGGGCAATGTGGACGACCAGCGCCTGGTCGACCTGGATGTGTACCGTACCGGCGGAGCGGCGGTCCTGGAGGGCCGGTCCGTCTACGGCTTCGTCACGCCCGCGCCGCAGCTGCTGCCCTTCACCTACCCGCCGGTGGCGGCACTGCTCGCCACGCCGCTGGCGGCGGTGTCGTGGACGGCGGCGCAGTGGGCGTGGACGGCGTTGATCTTCCTGACGCTGGCGATCACCGTCTGGCTCTCCTTCCGCGCCGTGCTCGGCCTCCGCGTCGTGCCCAGCGAGGCGGCCTCCGCGCCTGGAACACCGGGCGTACCGGGAGCGCCGGGAGCGCCGGATGTCGTTCCCGGCACGCCCGGCGGGGAGTCGGCGCGCACGGCGCGGACACTTCAGGGCGTACGCGCCCGGCTGGGCGGGACGGGTGCGGGCCCGCTGTGGACGCCCCTGCTGTTCGCCGCCCTGATGATCGCGTGCACCTACCTGATGCCGATCAGGGACCAGGTCCGCTTCGGCCAGGTGGACATCCTGCTCGTCGCGCTCTGCCTGGCCGACTGCGTGGCCCGGCGCCCGGTGTGGCCGCGCGGCATGCTGATCGGCCTGGCCACCGCGGTCAAGCTCACCCCGGGTGTCTTCCTGATCTACCTTCTCATCGCGGGTTTCGGGCCCGGCGCGAGGCGGGAGCACCGCGGGACCTTCCTCGTGGCCGCGCTCACCGCCGCGCTGCTGACCCTGCTGCCGTTCCTGGTGATCCCGGTGGACGCCGCCGACTTCTGGTTCCGCGCGCTGCTCGACCCCGAGCGGCTCGGCGCCAACGCCGCGACCACCAACCAGTCGATGCGCGGCATGCTCATCCGGCTCTACCTGCCCGACGTGCTGACGAGCCTGCTCTGGGTGGCGCTGGTCGCCGTGGTCGCCTGGTACGGCTTCCGTTATGCCCGCAGGGCCCTGCTCGACGGGCATCTCGTGACCGGGGTCGCCCTGGTCGGGCTGATGGCCGTACTGCTGTCGCCGGTCGCCTGGATCCACCACCTGGCCTGGGTGGTCGTGGTGCTCGGCGCGCTGGCCGGTGACGGGCGCGACCCGGTCAGGCTCCGGGTGGCCGCCGGGGTCTGGCTCTACTACGTGCTGCCGATCCCCTGGTGGGGCGTGACGATCAAGGCGGCGGAGATCCCGGTGCTCAGCCCCGTACTGGGCAAGATCGTCCAGAACGGCTTCGGGCTGGGCGCGCTGGCCCTGGTCTGGTTGCTGGGGGTATGGCTGCCCAGGCGGAGAGCGGCGTTCCGGGCGCTCCCCTGACAGGACACGGCCGCTGACGCGAAGTGGCCTTCGAAGGTGCCCGAGCGAGAGGGATCCCGGACGCGGGGCGGCTTTCAGGGGAGCTGGGCGAGTTTCAAGGGGAGCCGAGCGAGAGCGGTCCCGGACAAGGGAGAGGCTTCGAGAGGACGGCCCGAGGGAGAGCGGTCCCGGACGCGAGAGGGGCTTCGAGAAGACGGCCCGAGCGGCAGAGGCTCCCGGACGCGAGGCGGCCCCGAAAAGATGATCGGCAAGCGAAAAGCCTCTGACATGGAACGACTTCGAGTGATCCGGTCGAGATCAGCCGTATCGGGAGGTAATCGTGCGCACATTTTCTGACAGTCGCCGGATACCCTGAGGGCATGCCGAAACTCGCTTACCTGGGACCGGAGGGGACTTTCACCGAGGAAGCCCTGCGCATCCTGGCGCCTGAGGCCGAGCGCCTGCCGAGCCCGAACGTCACCGCCGCCCTGGAGGCCGTCCGGCGCGGCGAGGCCGACGGAGCCGTCGTCCCGATGGAGAACTCGCTCGAAGGCGCCATCACCACGACCCTTGACGAGCTCGCCCGGGGTGAGTCGCTGCTCATCACTGCCGAGCTGCTGCTCCCCGTCGAATTCTCGCTCCTGGCGCGTCCCGACACCGAGATCGGCCACATCAAGAGGGTCTTCACCCACCCGGCGGCGATCACCCAGTGCCGCAACTTCATCGCCCGCGAGCTGCCCGACGCCGTGGTGGTCGCCGCCCCGTCGACCGCCGCCGCGGCGCAGGAGGTCGCGCTTCCCGGCTCGCCGTACGACGCGGCCATCGCCGCGCGCATCGCCGGTGAGCACTACGGCCTGGTCGAGCTCGCGGCCGGGATCGGCGACCGCACCGACACCGTCACCCGGTTCGTCCAGGTGTCGCGTCCCGGTCCGCTGCCCGAGCCGACCGGCGCCGACCGCACCTCCCTGGTCGTCTTCCTCGCCGACGACCACCCGGGCGCGCTGCTGGAGATGCTGACCGAGTTCTCCGTCCGAGGCGTCAACCTGTCCCGCATCGAGTCACGGCCCACCGGCGACGGCATCGGCCGCTACTTCTTCCATTTCGACTTCGAGGGCCACGTCGCCGACGCCCGCGTCGGAGAGGCGATCTCGGGTCTCCACCGGATCTCCGCCAAGGTGCGCTTCCTGGGCAGTTACCCGCGCGCCGACGGTCTCTTCCCGCAGATCAAGCGCGGTACGAACGACGGTGACTTCACCGAGGCCGCCGAGTGGCTCGGCAGGATCCGCACCGGCCAGGTCTGATCGTCACCCGCCCGCGAGCCGACGCGGGAGCACGCGTATGCCCGCCGAGGATGTCCCGCCGGGCGGGAAACGGACGCCACGGGGGCGGTCCCGGTTAATCCGGGCGCGGGCCCGAGCCGTACATCGGTAGCCTTGTGGCTGTGATTGACCTGCGTACCCTTCGTGAGGATCCCGACCGGCTACGGGCGTCGCAGCGTGCCCGCGGTGAGGACGACTCTGTCGTCGACACGCTGCTCGACCTCGACGAGCGGCGGCGCGGCGCGCTGAGCCGCTTCGAGACGCTCCGCGCCGAGCAGAAAACCGTCGGCAAGTCGGTCTCCCGTGCCTCAGGGGAGGAGAAGTCGACCCTGCTGGAGCGGGCGAAAGACCTCTCCGCGCAGGTCAAGTCCGCCGAGGCCGAGGCCGAGCGGTTCGGCGCCGAACTCGGCGAGGTCCTCTACACGGTGCCCAACCTCGTGGAGGAGGGGGCTCCCGCCGGAGGCGAGGACGACTACGTCGTGCTGGAGGAGATCGGCGAGAAGCCGTCCTTCGGTTTCGAGCCCAAGGACCATCTGGAGCTGGGCGAGCTGCTCGGCGCGATCGACATGGAGCGCGGCGCGAAGGTCTCCGGCTCGCGCTTCTTCTTCCTGAAGGGTGTCGGCGCCCGGCTGCAGCTCGGGCTGCTCAACATGGCCATGCAGCAGGCGATCGAGGCGGGCTTCGTCCCGATGATCACGCCCGTGCTGGTCAAGCCGGAGTCGATGAAGGGCACCGGCTTCCTCGGCGCCCACGCCAGTGAGGTCTACCACCTGCCCGACGACGACCTGTTCCTGGTCGGCACGAGCGAGGTGCCGATGGCGGCCTACCACGGCGACGAGATCCTCGACGGTTCCGCGCTCCCGTACCGCTACGCGGGATGGTCCTCGTGCTTCCGCCGCGAGGCGGGCTCGTACGGCAAGGACACCCGGGGCATCATCCGGGTCCACCAGTTCGACAAGGTCGAGATGTTCTCCTACGCCCGTCCCGAGGACGCCCACGCCGAGCACCTGCGCCTGCTCGACTGGGAGAAGGAGATGCTGACCAAGGTCGAGCTGCCCTACCGGGTGATCGACACCGCGGCCGGAGACCTGGGGTCCTCGGCCGCGCGGAAGTTCGACTGCGAGGCGTGGGTGCCCAGCCAGGGCCGCTACCGCGAGCTCACCTCGACCTCCAACTGCACCGACTTCCAGGCCCGCCGCCTCGGCGTCCGCTTCCGCGACTCCGGCGGCAAGCCCCAGCACGTGGCCACCCTGAACGGCACGCTGGCCACCACCCGCTGGATCGTCGCCATCCTGGAGAACCACCAGCAGGCCGACGGCTCCGTCGTGCTCCCCAAGGCCCTGCGCCCGTACGTCGGCCTCGACGTGCTCGAACCCGTCAAGTAACCCGATCACGGAGAAGGCCCCGCCACCCGGCGGGGCCTTCGTCGCGTCCGCCCCTGACGCTTCGGCTCCTCCGTCGTCGTGGCCGCGCTCACCCCGGCGCCCGCACGGCTCGTACGCCCCGCCGCCGGACGGGCGGGTTCGGTCCCGCGCGCCGATGATGTCCCGCACGTGGCCGATGCGTCCCACACGTGATGGTGTGTCCCGCACGTGATGGTGTCCCGCACGTCCACAGCCCCGTGAGAGGCCGGGAGGCGGTCATCAGGGGAAGATCCGCCACCGCCGTGGCCGAAGGCCTCACGATCGCTCTCAGGGCGGAGCATCCCGGTCGCCTCTTGGAGAACCCTGGCATCCCGGGTGCTTCGGAAAAGGAGAAGGCGGGGTTCGCTAGAAGCGAACCCCGCCTTCCGGTTCAACCAAGAGGTCTATGCGTCAGACGGCGCGGACCTGCGAGGCCTGCGGGCCCTTCTGGCCCTGGGTGATCTCGAACTCGACCCGCTGGCCGTCTTCGAGGCTACGGTAGCCGTTGCCCTGGATCTCGGAGAAGTGCACGAACACGTCCGGTGCACCGCCGTCCGGTGCGATGAAGCCGAAGCCCTTTTCAGCGTTGAACCACTTGACGGTTCCCTGAGCCATTAAAGCTCTCCCTCAGGATTTGAAACTTTGGGATTCACACCTCATGAACCCCATGTGTCGTACAGCGGGCCCCGGGGTGGCTCAGTCAAACTGGTTTTCACAACGGGATTCAGCTAATACAACGCCATCACATCTAACACTATCCGGCGCAGGCGTGTTCCCGCCATGAGGAAGATTCCTCGGACCGGATCCGGGTGCCGACACGTCGGCCATCACAGTGCACACTGGGACGTGTTATGCAAAGCCCCAGGCTGGTCGCCACCGACCTCGACGGCACCGCTCTGCGCTCGGACGGCACCGTCTCCCCCCGCACGGCCGCCGCTTTTGCGCTTGTGGAGAACGCCGGGGCCACGCTGGTCTTCGTGACCGGCAGGCCACCTCGCTGGATGCACATGGTCGCGGGAGCGGTACGCCACCGTGGGCTGGCCATATGCGCCAACGGAGCCCTCGTCTACGACCTGCACAGTGAGCGGATCGTCAAATCCCACCTCATCCACCCGGACGTGCTTGAAGAGGTGGTGAGGCGCCTCCGCGAAAAGGTTCCCGACCTCGCCTTCTCCGTGGAATACGAGGGTGGATTCGCCCACGAATCGGACTTCAGTCTCGGAGGGTGGGACAGTGAGGCGGTCACCGGACTCCGTGTCGGAACGGACACACTCACCTCACGGCCCTGCGCCAAACTTCTGGCACTGCATCCCAGAATGGACCCGGACATCCTCCACGCGGCGGTTTACGGGCTGGTCGGCGACCTTGTCACCCCCACCCATTCCAGCGGCCGGGCACTGATCGAGATGAGCGCGCACGGTGTGACGAAGGCCTCGGCTCTCGCGCATCTCGCGATGACGCTCGGTATCGCGGCCGAGGAGGTGATCGCCTTCGGTGACATGCCCAACGATCTTCCGATGCTCCGATGGGCCGGCACCTCGTACGCCGTCGCCAACGCCCACCCGGAGGTGCTGACCGCGGTCGATCACGTGACCGCGGCCAACAACGACGACGGGGTCGCCGGAGTCCTTGAGAAGCTCTACAGACCGTGAGGAACCCCACAGACACGGGCCCCGCGGCAGCCTCGTGAGACGCGGGTCCCGCGGCAGCCTCGTGAGCGGGCGGTGGCCCGCTCCCAGTGGGCTCGCGGGCGCCCACAGGCAGGGGCCCACGCTCAACGGGGTCGCGGGCGCCTACAGGTAGGGGCCCGCGTTACCGCCGGGACCCTCCTGCTGCTGGAGGGACATGCCGCCGGGCAGGGCCCTGCGCATGTTCTCCAGCTGGGCGCGAGCCGCCATCTGCTGGGCGAACAACGTGGTCTGTATGCCGTGGAACAGCCCCTCGAGCCAGCCGACCAGCTGCGCGTGGGCCACCCGGAGCTCCGCCTCGCTGGGCGGGGTGCCGTTGACGTCCTCGGTGAACGGCAGTGAGAGCCGTTCCAGCTCATCGACCAGCTCCGGCGCCAGACCGTCCTCAAGCTCCTTGATGGAACTCTCGTGGATCTCCTTGAGCCGCTTGCGGCTGGCCTCGTCCAGCGGAGCCGCGCGGACCTCCTCAAGGAGCTGACGGATCATGCTGCCGATGCGCATCACCTTGGCGGGCTGCTCGACAAGGTCGGCGATGGACCGGCCCTCGCCCTCCTCCTCGCCCTGGGAGCCCTGGGGACCCACGACCACGATGTGCGGAGTGCTCTCCTCAGCGTTCATAGCCTCAACTTACTAGCAGGATTTTCCCGATGTGTTCTCCAGACTCCAGGATGCGGTGGGCCTCGGCCGCGTCGCTCATCGGCACCCTGGCGTGCACCACGGGCCGGATCGCCCCGGCGTCGATCAGGGGCCAGACGTTGTCCACGACCCCGCGTACGATGACCCCCTTCTCGTCGACGGGCCGGGAACGCAGCGTGGTGCCGTACACCGAGGCCCGCTTCGCGAGCAGGGCTCCCAGGTTCAGCTCGCCCTTCACACCGCCCTGCAGGCCGATCACGACCAGCCGCCCGCCCGTCCTGAGAACCTTGATGTTGCCCGGAAGGTACTTGCCACCCATGATGTCGAGGATCACGTCGGCCTTGACCCTCTCCGCGAAGTCCTCCCGCCGGTAGTCGACGCCCTCGTCGGCACCCAGCTCCAGGCAACGGTCGATCTTCTCGGGGGACCCGGCGGTGACGACCACGCGCGAGCCGAACGCCTTCGCCAGTTGGATGGCCATCGTGCCGATACCGCTGGCACCGCCGTGCACGAGGAGGGTCTCGCCCTTCCGCAGGCGCGCGGTCATGAAGACGTTGGACCAGACCGTGCAGGCCACCTCGGGCAGCCCGGCCGCCTCGACCAGGTCGACGCCCTCCGGCACCCGCATGACCTGCTGCCAGGGTACGGCGACCTTCTCCGCGTACCCGCCTCCGGTGAGCAGGGCGCACACCCGGTCGCCCGGCGCGAACCCCTCGACGTCCGGGCCCACCGCCCCGACCACGCCGGAGCACTCCATGCCCGGGTACGGCGAGGCGCCGGGGGGCGGGTCGTAGAGGCCCTGACGCTGCAGCGCGTCGGCCCTGTTGACCGCGGATGCGACCACGTCGATGATGACTTCGCCGCGTTCGGGCAGCGGGTCGGGAACCTCCCGCCACGTCATGACTTCCGGTCCGCCTGGTTTATCGATCACGATGGCGCGCATGGATCAAAGGTATCCGCCGAGCCCCAACTTGGTGGTTGCTCGCGTTGACAGGAACACAGGGCGTTAACCTGCTATGTGTTTGCTGCCCTTTTATGCCCATCCCGAGGGGGAACACGGTGGCAAGACACGATCGTGAGGAATCTCTCGAGGAACAGCTCGCGTGGCTTGACGCCATCAAGGAGCAGGAGGAGGAGGCGCCCGCCCTGGCGGTGAAGGCCACCGCGGTGGACGACGCCGTCGTCTCGCCGTACCCGAAGGACCCCTGGAGCCTGGTCCCGACCGAGCCCGACACGACGTCCTCGCCGCTGTTCCGCGCGGCCGTCGACTCGGCTCACCCGGACACCGACTCCCCGGTCTCCCCGGTGGAGGACGCCGACGCGGCCGAGTGGATGGAGGCCTCCGACACGGTGAGTTCCTTCACCGTGCCCGCACCGGCCTCCGGCAAGCAGGACAACGACGGCTTTCTCGCGCCGCTCAAGCCCCTGCCGCGCCAGGAGCCGTCCGACACCGGCGACTACGGTCTCGCCGACTTCACCGAGCCGCACATCCGCACCCCGTTCGCGGCGCCCGCCCAGGAACCGTCCCGCGGCCTGTTCGAGCAACCCCAGCGTCCGGCGGAGCCGTCCTCCGCTACCCCTGCCTCCGCTGCCGCCTCTGGCTCCGCTCCCGCTCCCGCGACGGACGAGTCCTCCGATCTGGAACCGCTCAAGCCGTCGTCCTCGGACACCGAGCGGTTCACCTTCGGCAGTACGGAGTTCGGCGGCACCGACTCCGACCGTTTCTCCTTCGGAAGCGGCGGCACGCGATCCACCTCGGGCGGCAAGGACTTCTCCTCGACCAGCGGAGACTTCTCCACCGGAACCACCGGAAGCACCGAGGCCGACCGGTCCCCGTCCGGCACGCCCGGCTCCGGCACATCCGGCTCTGGCGCGTCCGGCTCCAGTGCGTCCGACGACGGCGACCGGTTCTCGTCGGGTGCCACTGAGGCCGACCGCTTCCCCGCCGTCGGCGCGGAGCACGACCGGGACCGCGACCGTAAGATCTTCGAACCCTTCGAATCCTTCGAACCCACGGTGACGTCGGCGACGTCACCGGTGACGAAGGAGTCGCCCAGGCAGGCGACCGAGCGCTTCGAACCCATCTCCGCCCCCGTCCCCCCGTCCGGCCCCGTCCCCCCGTCCGGCCCCGTCTCCCCGTCCGGCTCCGCCCACTCCAGCCCCGTCCCCTCGTCCGGCCCCGAGCCCGAGCCGGAGTCGTTCCGGGCCCCGGAGTCCTTCGGCGTCGACAGGCCCGAACCGGCCGTGTCGCCGAAGCGTCCCTCCACCTCGGGTGCGTTCGGCGCGGAGTCCACGTCGAGCTCCTTCGGTACGGAGCGCTCCAGCTCACCCCCGCCACCCGCTCCTTCCGGGTCCTCCGGTTTCGCCGCCTTCTCCGGTCCCACGGCCTTCGCGCCGGGCCGGGACGCGTCCCCCGCCCCCGAACGGGAGACCGCCGCACCCCAGGAGCGCGCGGAACGGGAGAGTCCCTTCGCCCCCGGGCGGGACGCGGCCGAACCGGCGAAGGAGCCGTACCAGGCACGCCGCCGCCAGACGGCTCCGGCACCCGCCTTCGGCGCACCGGCCAGACACCAGCCTCCGGGCACGGCTTCCCGGCAGTCCGCCGACAGCCTGGATCCGGAGTCGCTGCTGAGGGGCCGCCGCAACGCGCCCGCCGGAGGCTGGCGGAAGCTGGTCTACAAGGCGTCGGCGGGGCTGATCAAGCCGGGCGAGTCCCCGGAGGTCCGCCGCCGCAGGGAGCTGGTCGGCCGCGCACGCACCCCGGTGGCCACCGGCCACCACCGCGTCGCCGTGCTCAGCCTCAAGGGCGGTGTCGGCAAGACCACGACCACGGTCGGCCTCGGCGCCACCCTGGCCCAGGTACGCGGTGACCGGGTCATCGCGGTCGACGCCAACCCCGACCGGGGCACCCTGTCGGACAAGGTTGAGCTCGAAACCTCCGCGACCGTCCGCGACCTGCTCAACGAGCGCCAGCAGATCAAGAGGTACGTCGACATCCGGGCCTTCACCTCCCAGGCCCCGTCGCGTCTGGAGATCCTCGCCTCCGACCGGGATCCGTCGGTGTCCGAGGCCTTCAGCGCGGCCGACTACCAGTCGGTCTCCCAGGTCCTGGAGAACTTCTACTCGATCTGCATCACCGACTGCGGCACCGGCCTGCTCCACTCGGCCATGTCCGGCGTGCTCGGCCTGGCCGACCAGCTCGTCCTGGTGAGCTCCCCCTCCGTGGACGGCGCCCGCGCCGCCTCGGCGACCCTCGACTGGCTGGAGGCCCACCACTACGAGGAGCTCGTCCGCTCCGCGACCGTGGTGCTCTGCAGCGTCCGCCCGCGGTCGAAGTCGACCGTCGACCTCGACCGCCTGGAGGCTCACTTCGCGGCCCGCTGCCGCGCCGTCATCCGCGTCCCCTACGACCCGCACCTCGAGGAGGGCGCGGAGATCGACCTGGAAAGGCTCCAGGCCGGCACCCGCGAGTCCTACCTCCGCCTGGCCGCCTCGGTCGGCGACGGTTTCGCCGGTCCCCAGCCCTGATCCACCCCGGCGGGCGTCACCTCTCCAGATTGGAGCCGTGGCGCCTGCCGGGTCCAGGCACGCCCGGTCCAATGAGAGACTAGGGTGCAATCTGACACGTTCTCCGGACGTGTCACCAGGAGAGCTCGCCTAGTGGACGATGGCGGCGGTCTTGAAAACCGCTAGGCCGGGTGACCGGTCTCGTGGGTTCGAATCCCACGCTCTCCGCTGAGCATCGCAAACGGCGTCTGACCAGGGACTTCCCTCGGCTCGGGCGCCGTTGATCGTTTCCGGGGTGTGCGGTCGTGAGCGGCTCTCGGCCGGTGTTCGCGGAATACGCGCGGAATGACGCCGGTCGCATCGTCGCAGGTCGCGTCGGGAAGCCGAAGAGGTCCCGATGCCTTCGGAGCCTCTTCGAGGTGTGATTGATCATGCGGCCAATGCGTCGTCGATCCTGCGATTGGCGATCTCCGCGCCCCCATCGATGCACTTGGCGTAGACCTTGAGAAGTACGTCCACCCCGTGTCCCGCCCGCTCTGCCACGTCGGGGGCCGCCACCCCGGCATTGAGCCACAGGGACACCGCCGCATGCCGCAGGTCGTACGGCCGGGCAGCCAGGGGTGAGACCTGCTGTTCGGGAGTCAACGCCAAGCGTCGAGCGTTTTAAGTCGGAACTCTTTCCGGAACAAGGTCGTTTTCCGCCCTGGTGACCGCTGTGTGTCAGCTCTAAAGGATGGATCGCTTGTGCCGAAAGCTATGAACAACAGCGAGGTTCAGCAGATCGTCGAAGACGCCCGGCTTGCGCGTGCGGAAGGCCGCATGATCTTCACGGCTATTGCGATGATCGATTTCCGCAAGGAGGCTTACACGGCGTGGGACATCTCTGAGTTGATCGAAGGCGTAGAGCGTCAGGGGTGGTTGCTGGCTCACACGTCCGAGATGTACGTCGGGATCGCGACCGGCCACTTGCGTATGACTTCTGTCTTCCGTCGGCACGACTGGTAGGGAAGCGTGCTGCTTCCGGCGTCAGGTGATCCTGCCGTAGATGGCCGTGGCGTCATCGAAGATTTTCCCTCGCGTCCAGCGGGAGCCGTTCGGATCGGAGCGTTCGGCCTCGCGGACCTGGCGAATCAGCTCGGCCGGGCCGTCGTGATCGAGGAGGTCGAGGAGTTGCCGCCAGGTGACCAGGCCGAATCGGTCGACGAGCCGGGATGCTCCGTCACTTAAGACTGCGGCAGCCCGTACCCGGTCGACCGGTATTGTTCCGGTCAGCGCCTGTTCTGCGGCGAGGGGGTCGACTGCGGCGACCCAGAATCCCCCGTCGACGTTGCGGTGTGCGCGCATGGCCGGCTCAGGGCTTGGAGGTGTTCCGGGCTTCCCCTGATAACGGCGTTCATCGGTTCCCGGTAGCGGTTACCGGTCAGGGTTTCCCGCTCGTCGCAGATGACCACGGGTTCGGCGTCGAGGACGTCGAAGACGAGCACGGAGTCGGCCAGCACAAGCCAGTCCAGAACGTTGGCCGTACGGCGGAGCATGACCACGGTGGCCGAGGGCGAGCCGGGATGAGAGAGGTCACAGCAGAAGTCATGCATTGAGGCTGTCGCTTCGATCCCAGCGGCGAGGATCGCGGTCAAAGAATCGGCGCTTTGGGTCACCCCGGCCAGGAGGGTCGAGCCCAGGGTGTGGGAATACCAGGCGACTCCGTGGGAGCATCCCGTCTCCGGATCAGCCGGGGCGCCAGCTCCGTCCAGGAGGACAATCGCATCAGGGGTGGCGCCGACGAAGCCCTTGTTGGGCCGGTCCGCGTACGCCGGTTCGGTGGCGAGGCTGAGTCGCACGTCAGCCTCGGCCCACCGAGCATCAGCGCAATCAAGAGGCGAATATTCGATGTCTGCTGCGGAACTATCAAGTTAGATGCCTGTTTTGCGGCCGATGTAGCCGATAGTTGCCGTTCGGTTTGATGGAACTAACAGGAAGTGAATACGCCCTGCAAGTGGAGTAAAGCGTCCATGAAGACTGAAGGTTTTTACTGTTCCGTCCAGGTCCTCGAAGTCGACGTACCCCTTGTTGATGCGCGTTTGGCTTTCCGGTGTGATATAGGAGTGCCAAGCTGGACTGGGGCTAACATCTGGTTTCCATAAACTGATTGCTTCGTTTATGCGTCGCAATTCCATAGCGACAGGCTGAGCCCACCAGGGGGGAAGATCTCGTAGGTCTCTTTCCACACGAGGTAGGAAACGCAGGGCTGGGTAAAAGTCATCACGGGCCTCCCAGATCTCTTGGCCGCTAGCTAGACCTGTTAAACCAACCTGCTTTATCCACTCCTCGTGATGACCTGCGTGAGCGCATCGAGCGGCGTGTATGAGTTCCACGACCTCTTCACGCAAACTCAGTTCTCCGCTCTCCGATTCGACTAGCAGAGTACGTCCCGCCTGGATGGAAATACGATCCCAAATAGGGGAAAGTTTAAAGCTGACTAAAAGTCCGTTCAAGAGGTGAGCTGCGGCGAGTCCTAGCCCTTGCTGTCCATCGTGGAAATACTCTGATTCGTTCGCTATCTCAGTAGAGAGGATTGAGCTAAAAGGGGCGCGGTCTCGGAAACGCTGAAGTCGACGCCAAGCGTCCTTGTTGGCGTTTTTATTTCCCCACTGTGTTATATAGTATCCGGGAATGATCTCTATTTTCTTGAATGGCACTTCGGAGACTAGGGTAGTGCCACTTCGCCACTCGTTGATCTTTCTAAGCATATTGACGAACTCGCTGATAGCTTCGTCCGCCTCTTGCTGGGTGGCGTTGTAGCCACAAGACAGCTCATTGAAAAACAAAAGAACTGCCATTTGCGCTCCGTTCTTGCGGGGGGCGGGAGTCTGTTTCAATCTAGTAGTTCGTCTAGCGACCGGTCCCATTCGTCGAAAAATCCGCTGGGCCAACTCGATAGCATGCCATCTTGGCCGACGGCGGGCATGATGTCCTCTACTCCCTGGGGCCCTCGCTGAAAATAGTGGAGGGCGACATCATGGGGGGCCAGCAGTGCTTCTTTAACCGAAAGACGAACACCGTTAAGAATGTGGTCGCTGTGTGTCTCAACAATGACTTGAGCCCCAGCCGCAGCAGCAGCACAAGTGAGTCGCGCCAAGGCGGTTTGCCCCCTGGGGTGGACGTGTGCTTCAGGGTTCTCTAGGAGAATCATTGAACCGGGAAGGGCAGAGAGACAGGCAACAACGGTGGGTAGGACATAAGTCAACCCAAATCCAACATTTGTGGGCCGATAGTACCGACTAGAGGGCTCATTGGCTCGGCTGAATTGAAAACCGAGCCTGATTAGGTCAGTTCCCTCAATTGTTGAAGTCTGCAATCGCACACCAGGACAGATCACTTGCATCCAAGCGATGACTTGATCTAGTAGACGTGATGATGTAGCCGCATGATGGTGTAGTACAGAATTTGAAACTGGTTCGTCTTGCATTGCCCTCAAAAAGTCGATCGTGTACTCTCCGTGAATCCCAAGAAAGCCTTTACGAACCGCCATCTCGTGAGATCTTGGAAAGGTTACTGCTGGCGTAATTCGATCAGCGGTAAGATATTGAAATCCCGGATTGAATATGGTGAAAAGTTTTTCCGTATCAAGATTTTCTATTTCTGTAGAATTTGTGTCTACGATGGGCAATAGATCGTTTTCGCGACCATATCCCACCCACCAATTTTGAGACACATCTCCAGCATGTAGCTCAAATCCTATTTTTGGCTCTGATCCGGCAGCTCCAGCAAAGTACTCATTGAGAACATCTTGCCCCCTGCCGAGGGTAATCAGATCGCCGTTTAGCGGAATGCCCGAAAGGCCCTTCTCGTGATCTTCGGGATGGTGAAGGAGTCCCTCATCCTTGGCTTGTCGTAGAAGCGCCAATGCCTGTAGGGCCGTGCTCTTTCCCGAAGAATTGAGGCCGGATAGTAGAGTGTATTTGCCTAGACTAATCTCCGCAGACGTAAATACTTTGAAGTTTGTGATGCTTAGCTTATTAATCATTTGGATAGCCCCTTAAATAGTTGTGCGATGCTGTTAAATCTCAGTGTAACTTTACTTTTATCGCCGGTTCCTAGAGAGATCGCCTGTTGGAATTTTGTGTCATTCATTAGATCCATCAGGTTTTCTTGAACCTGGTGGCGCTTGTCTGCGAGTTGAGTGAATTGATTATTAGTTAGGGTCGCCAAATTGACTGACACAGCTTCAAAAAGCGCCTTGTTGACAGGTAGTCTGCGGCTCTGGTTTCGGAAGCGCTTGCGAAAAGCGTGCTCCTCAAAGATCGCTGCTGCGCGCAGCATAGATTTTGAGAATTCCTCGCTCAGCTTGGCGGTCAACTTATCGTCCAGTTGGTTCACTCGGTGAGTGGCATCGCGCAGGAAGGAGTCAAGATCTCCTCTTGGGTAATCGTCGGGTGGAGTAAGTCGGAAAGCCAGGAAGCGCAACACCATTTCTCTATCTGCCATTCTGAATGGTGAGACACTTCTTTGTGTAGCGTGAAGGAACTCATCTGATCGGGCGAGTTCAGCGAGGATTTGGCGTGAACGTCCAGGGATCAATGCATGGCGCAATTCTTGCAAGCTTAGTGGGGTTCCGCCGGTATTGATTCGAGCAAAGATGTTAAACATCACCTGCTCAGGCGTCCCGCTTCGGACAAGGTGGATGACCAGTTCGGTCTCATTGATGCGCGTCTGTAAGCGCAGTGGAAGCTCGTCGAATGCTTTCCCCTCATAATTCCGAAGATATTCCAGGCCTGTAAGTATGAGTGGTGTTGTGTCTGAACCAAGTGCTTGTGGCGTTACGAACCGTGCGATTGTAGTAAGTCGTTGGATTCCATCTACCACTACCCAACTCTCTTCGCCGCTCTCAGCGGCGTAGAGAGTCGGGAGGGGAATCCTGAGTAGGAGAGACTCGATTAGCCTGCTCTGATTTCCTTCGTTCCAGATGCCTGCGCGGCGCTGAAAGTTCGGCTCAAGGTCTAGAACTTTGCGTCGCAGTCGCGCCATCAATAGGTCGACGGTCATGGTCCGGGTCTGGACATCGATCTTCTCTGGGTCAAAGGGCGCAGTGATCTCGCCGTCCGGCTGCTCTAGTTCTACGCCGAAGTCTTCACCCATCAAGTCAGGTTCGATCGTGAAATCAAGCTCTTGGCTCATCTGCACCCTTCCACTGCATGCTGCAGAGCTCTAGCTTATCGATGTGCTCTGCTCAATCAGTGGTGTTGTGAGAGCTGGTTGTGTCCTATCTCCTCCGTAGCGTGGCAATCTGCCCTAAGAGGAAGATCGGGACATGGGAGAGATCAAGCGCAGCCCAGAGCATGGATGGACCGCCTAGTCCACAAGCAGGCGTACGGGGGCTGAGTACGTCCGGGTAGGCGGAGGTGGGGTGGCCGTGCGATAGGTCTGTGGTCGTCCGTACGTTGGGCAGTGCGACTGTCGCCTACGGTCTCTGTAGGAGCGCAGGGCGGGCCGGAATCGGCTGATGGTCGTTGTGGGATATGCGCGGGATGATCTTCCAGTTCCCGTGCTGGAGCGTATGTATCACAGCAGCTCAGAGCCGTTGTCAATGCGGGGAACGCAGCCCTCTTGAAAACCGCTAGGCCGGGTGACCGGTCTCATGGGTTGGAATCCCACGCTCTCCGCCAAGCACCGCGAACGGCGTCTGACCAGGGACTTCCCTCGGACCAGGCGTCATTGATCGTTTCTGGGGTGTGCGGTCGTGAGCGGCTCTCGGCCGGTGTTCGCGGAATACGCGCGGAATGATGCTAGTCGCATCGTCGCAGGTCGCGTCGGGAAGCCGAAGAGGTCCCGGTACCTCCGGAGCCTCTTCGGCGCATGATCGTTTCTTCGCGTTGTACGGATGCGTCAATGAGTGTCGCCGCAGGTTGCTACCAGTTGGTGCGGTACATCGTCCACGCGATGGCGGCTGCGGCGGCCCTGCGTTGGTAGCCGCGTAGGTGGGGGACGCCTGGCGGGGCGGGTTGTCGGCTCATTCGGGTCCAGTATCCGGCGAACGCGGCCGCGTAGCTGGTGATCACCTCTGGGGTGGCGAGGTCCCACGAGGGGTGCCCGGTCAGGGCCTTCTCCGCCGCCTCGGCGGAGTGACCGGCCATGATCAGGTGCGGGACGAGATCGGTGATGTCCTGCCAGGAGGCACCCCGGCAGGGTTGAGCCCAGTCCACGACGATCGCGGTGGCGTCGGTCGCGGTGATGAGCAGGTTGTCGGGCCGGATGTCTCCGTGGACCAATGTCGTACCGTCCGCGTCGCGGGTCCAGCGGGTTTCCAGGTCGGCGAGGGCCTGAAGGTGGAGCCGCTCCCAGCCGCCCAAGTCCTCGGGAGGGGAGAGAGCCAGATCGCCCCAGCCGCGCAGCTGGTGGATCCGGCCGGTGGAGGCGAGTGGGAGGTCGGGAATCGGGCTCGGGGTCAGCAGCGCGGCCATGCCGGAGAGCGCTGATGTGACGATGGACACGTCCGGCGAACCGGGGGTCAGGTCGGGGTGGCGGCCGTCGACGTCGTCGAAGATCAGAATGACCCATCCGGCCGCCGTACCGTGCCACCGTAGTCGTGGGCTCGGCGCACCGATGGGAAGCCGTCCGGCGGTCTCCGCTTCGGTCCGGTACTTGGCGGCCAGGACGTGGTCGTCAGGAATCGCTTTGATGAACACCCGATCGTCGGCGAGGCCGAGACGCGCCGCGACTCCCGGTGTGAAACCGCCGCTCTGAACATCCACCCCGACGATGGCCGAACCGACGAGGGTGGTGACGAAGTCGCGCAGCTCGCCGGGAAGGTCGTCCCAGGAGGGGCGTACCGCGGTGAAGCCGAGCGGCGGATCGTCGAACCGATCGAATGACATGGAAGGCCCCGCACGTGTTGGGATGGATCGTCGGTGAACGTGAATGTGAACGCGATCTCGCCGAGCAGGACGGGACGCTGCCTCGTCTATCCCCGCCCGGCGCCGGTAGCTCGCCGTCCCGCGACGTGTAGGAGCACGGGTTCACCGTACCGGCTGGTGGCGCTCAGCCGAGGTCGAGATGGTGGAGGTAGGCGTCGATGGACAACCGCAGCGTGTTCACGGCGTCCGGGGCCGCGCGTTCGGCCAGTGTCAGGATTCGGTCGATGGAGTTCTTCAAGGACGCGACGGTGGGCGTGGGCGGGGAAGTGATCAGTGCTTCCAGCTCTCGGAGGCAGGAGCGGCCGATGGGAGTGACACCGATGTCGGTGTCGAGGTGGTACCAGCCGTAGAACGCCGTCTTCGGGGACAGCGCGGTCCGGATCAGAGAGCGTGCCGTGGTGTGGAGCATGTGCGTCTCGGCGTAGGCCATGAACTTCTGCCCTCGGGCGATCCGTTTGCGGATCATCCACCCCAGCACCAGTGCTTCGACGACGAGTTGCTCGCACGTGGGCGGCATGGCCAGGTAGTCGGTGACGAGTTGAGCCACGGCCGGATCAGGGGTCTCGTCGTTGGAGTGAGGGGCGGTGTAAATGATGTGGCCGCGAGTGAAGGCGGTGATCTCGTCGATCTTGTCGGAGGGCGCCAGATACAGGTCGAGCTGGTAGAGCTTGCCGCTGTCCTCGACGAGGTGAACGTAGCCGAGGCCGCCCATGCGGGGCACGATCCTGTCGGGCCAGCCGGGCATGAGCGCACCGAGCTCGGCGACGGCAAGAGCGTCGAGTACGGTGACGAACTCGGCGAAGGCTGACGGTGCGATTCCGACGACGAGATCGACATCGGAGAGCCGGTCGGAGGTGCCATGAGCGAAGGATCCGCGAATGAGCAGGTGAGTGACGGCAGGGCTGGCGACGAGGCGGTTGATCGTGTTTTCCATGATGGTGAACTGGCTGGGCCGGTTCACCGCGGCGATCCGGTCGATGGCCTCATGGCAGATGTCGGGCATGGGATGTCCATTCTCAGTCGTCGGTCTTCTCAGGCGAGGTTCGTACCGAGCAGGACGGACTTTCGATTGCGCCACATCTCCGCGGTTCGTGTCGCGCCGCTGTGGTCGTACAGCTCGCTGATCAGGTCGTAGACGCGCCCTTCGGGAAGGGCGTTGGTGAAGAACAGCCGCAACAGGTGTCGCTCGGCTGCTCGGCCGTATCCGAGCCGGACCAGAGATCGCGCCTGCTCGACTTTTCGCCGGAGCAGGTCGTCGTCGAGACGCGGCAGATGGCGCACGTGGTCGTGCGGGAGCTGTTGTCCTGCGGTTAGCTCAGCCAGCTCGGGACTGGCGTAGCAGTCCAGGATCAGGTGGAAGCGGGTCGGCCCGTACAGGTTGCAGGCGCCGTGAGCGAAGGTCGGAGTGAGCCGCCAGATGTTGCCCGCGGCCAGGTGGACCGCTGAGCCCGCGAGGACCAGATAGGCCGAAGTGCTGGTGATGATGGGGATGTGCAGCCGGTGCCGTTCGACGGACCGCAGTTCTCCGTAGTCGCGGTGCTCCCACAGGAAGGCCCCCGCGTCGAGGCGGGCGATCCGCGCCCACATGTAGCGCAGTCCGAGTTCGTTCAAGAACCGCCGGGTGGCCGGCATCGACGCCAGCAGAGCGGTCTCTACGGGTTCGCAGTCGGTGATGGTCACGTCGGTGGCGACGCCGGTCTCGTTCAGCAGCGACAGCGTCCCCCAGCCGCCCGATTGGTATTCGCCATACTGGGCGATCCACCCCTCCGGGACCGTCAGGGTTTCATGGCGGACACGTTCCAGCACGTCGGGATCGACTGTCCCCGCGCGAGCGACCTGCTGTGCCAGTGAGGTCATCACAGGCGTCCTCTCTATGACTGTTTTCGATGGGGGCTGAGGCGAGCGCCTTGGAACCCGTTTGATCTCCTGCCGGCAGGTGGGCAGCGGTGCCCCCGCCCCTCCAGACGGGGGCACCGCCGCGACCGGCGTTCGATGACGCCTTGCCCAGGACGTCATCCGGTCGCGCCCGGTTCCGCGAGCGGCCATAGGGCGCCCTCGCGGGAGTCGATCGCGTCGCTCATCGTGGGCTCTCCGGCTCGGTGTAGTGCTCTCCGAGCTGTTCGGCGATCCGGTGTGCGACCTGCGGTAGATCGTCGGCGGGAGCGTGGTCGGCGGGTTCTCCAAGGTGGACGGTGCCCCAGCAGAAGAACATGCCCTCGCGGTCGGCCCAGACGTTCAGCGTGTCGGCGCCGATTATGAGGCGGGGCATGCCTTCGTCGTAGGCGATGGCGGGGTAGATCCGGTGGGCGTGCAGTTCGGTACGCAGGTGCTGGAGGGCGGCGATGGCACCGGGCCGCCGGACGGCCGCATTCAACCGGTCGCTCGCCGGTGTTCCGTAGGGCGGGATCACGGTTGTTTCCTTCCATCTGATGGGGAACTGGTTTCTGTAGGCCTGGCGACAGGCCGTACTCGCCCGGAGACCCCCACTGTCTCGGTATCAGACCGGGTCGACATGCTCGGCCAGGATCACGTCGGCCAGCAGCGGTAACCCGCCGCGCAGCACGTCGGCGGCGTCCCTGGCCCGCAGGATCGCGTGGTGCGCGGCGAGCTGTTCGGCGGCTGCGGGCAGGGTCAGTGCGGAGCTGAGCAACGGGCTGCCCGCGTCGCTGAGCTCGGGGCCGGTCCACCAGAACCTCTCGCCGTCGGTGTAGGCCAGTAGCCCGTAGTGGACGGACACGATGGCGTTGCCGGAAGTGAGCTCGTGGACATCGGCTCGGATGCCGTAGACGTCGTCCAACACAGCGGCCAGGTCCTCGGCGCGTTGTGCGGCGGGTAGCCGCTCGGCGGTGGACGTCTGGGGAAGAGGACTGCCGCCGTGCCTGCTTGTGGAGTTGTCGCTCTGCTCCGGGGCCGCGTTCATGTCACGGCTTTCGGTCGGTGCGGCTCGTGCCATCGAGGAGGGGGGCCGGTGAGCGGCCCCGGCCGGGAGCGACGGCCGACCCCGGCTGGGGGATCGCATACGGCTGACGCCGGTCACCCACGTCAGGGGTGTGAGGCGAGATGTCATGGTGCGTGTGTTCATATGTGCGGGCCGCGACGCGGGCGCGGCGCCGGGTAAGGGAATCCCGGGTGAGTGTCAGGTGGGCCGCGCGGTCCTCCCGTGTCTCGACCGGCCGGTGCGGGCGAGCGCTGGGCACCGTCGGGCGGCGCGCGTCCATACGCCCGGTGGGCCGGATACGGGCCGACGCCGTCTCACGCTCGGCCTGACGAGGCGTGGGTACGACCGGACCGGGCCGCGCGGCGACCTCGCGAACAGGTTCGAAGGAGGGAACAGGCTCGAAGGAGGGCAGGACCCGGCCGAGACCGAGTCGGCGGCGAGCCTGAAGGCGCCTGGTCATCAGCTCACCGGACGGCTGCGCGTACTCGTGATCACCGATCTGACCGGGGCAGCCGTGCGCATAGGGCGCGTGCCCGCAGACGGCACAGCCCATCGGCATCGGTGGGGTCTCGGCGAAGCAGCCGCAGCCGCTCGCCATGGCCCGGTCAAGGACCGGAGCACTAGGGTTGTTCATCGGGTCAGGACTCACTTCCTGGTCAAGGGTCCGTCTGGACGTGGCAAGCGCCAGACGGACCCGCTATTTGCTCGGCGGGACTTTTAAGTTTCCGGAGAACGCGTCAATGAATAAAGAGCCAGAAGAGTTAGCGCTTGGAGGACGTCTTCACCTGGGCTTGAGTCCCGAAATCTGTTTGTGTAGTTAGCCGACGCGGCTCCAACGTGATGCGTACGCTGTGAAGGTCAGGCGCTTCGTCACTTCCTCGGACGGATTCAGCCATGGAGCAAACCGGGCCCAATCGGCGGCAACGCGCGCATCGTTCTCAGCAGCTTCGAGCCCGTGGTCTGACGTGGGAGCAGATCGCCGCTGTCTGGGAAACTGATCACCCTGAGGTCGGTCCTCGCGTGGCTTTCCGCTGGGCGCACAATCTCAGCCACCAGGAAGTGGCCGACCGTTGGAACGCTCTCGATGCCGGCGAATCGACCATGGTCAAAGCACGCATCTATCAGTACGAGCACTGGCCCGCGAAAGGACGACGTCCCAGCGTGGCTGCGTTGCATGCTCTTGCCCGCGTATACCAGACGCAAGGGCGGCGGTTGCTCACCGATGCCGAATATGCCCTTTACGGCACAGATGACCAGGTCGAGATCGGTCGCGTCGATTACCGGCAGGCTGATCCGAACTTCAGGGGGAATGTTCCGTCCGGTGGATCACCTGCGTTTCCTGGGACTGTTGAAGTCGCATTTCCGGCTCTTTCCCAGCTGAGGGATCAACGTCCTTTCTCCGGTAGTGAGCAATTGGCCCTTTATGCGAGGGAATCCGACCTGATCCTCAGCGAGGCAGAGACCACCAATGTAGGCACCTCGACGACCGAGCGCCTCAATGTGGATCTCCAACGCGTCGCGGCCAGCTACCTGAAGATACCGACGGCTCCGCTGTTGGCAGACGCACGGCGCATCCGTGATGAGGCTCTGCGACTGTTGGAAGGGCACCAACCGCTGCGCCACCGTCGAGACCTCTATCTGACCGTTGGCTGGGCGATGACGTTCTTGGCCTGGGTCAGCACCGACCTGGGGAGGCCCGACGTGGCAGAGAGGCACGCACGAGCCGCGTGGCACTTCGCCGAGGAGTGCGGGCACGACGGTCTGCTCGCCTGGGTTTGTAAGACCCGGCAGGTCGCCGCGTATTGGGATGACCGCAAGCAGGATGCCCTGCTCCACGCTGAGCACGGGCTTCGCTATGCCGTGAGGACCGGCGGGGAGACCGAGGTAATGCTGGCCAGCACCCTCGCCTTGGACTACGCCAGGCTCGGACGCCTCTCCGACGCTCACGCCATGCTGTACCACGCTCAGGAGGTCGAATCAGAGGGAACGGCCTCTCCCGGTGGTCCGCTTAGCTGCGCGCCGGAACGGGCGCTGAGCTACTGGGCGGATGCCTACCTGGTGCTGTCGGATCCCAGCCGAGCAATGGAGATGGCCGGTCGCAGTGTGGAGATCTCCCAGGAAAAGTCCGAGCGGAACCGGAATCTCGGAACCGAGCGAATGACCATGCTCCACCTGGTCCGGGCCCACATTGACACCGGGGCCCTGGACGGAGCGGTCGAGGCGCTCACCCCGGTTCTGGAGACGCCCTTGGAGGCACGCGCGGCGCCCTTGCTTCTTCAACTCGGAGAGATCGCCGACCGGATCCCGGCTGCGTTCCAAAGCGGCGGGCAGGGCAGAGTGATCAGGGAAGCCATCGGCGCGTTCAGCGACGAGAGCAGGATGCGTAGAGAAAGGTGACCCCTTTGGCTGGGGAGGATACCGAGACTCGTGATCACTGGTGGTGGCGTCCTGGCTGGCGGCCTGGCCGCAGCTTCTACACCTGGCACTTCCTTGTGGACGATCAGCCCGAGCTGCACGAGTTCGTGGCACGGATACGTTCTGACCTGGACAAGGTGGCTGCGCTGGATCCCATTCCATCCCAGTGGTTGCACATGACCACCCAGGGTGTCGGCTTCGCCGACGAGGTCAGCCAGGAGGACCTGGCGGCGATCGGCGCTGCGGCGACCGAGCGACTGGCCAACCTCGGCCCGATAGAGGTGAGGCTGGGGTCGGTGCTGGCCGACGCCGAAGGCGTGCATCTGCCGGTGCGACCCGTCGAGGCCGTGGCCGTGGTACGCCAAGCCGTACGTGAAGCCATCGGCGAGGTCTGGGGTGAAGGTCGGGTGCCGGAGTCTGCCGAGGGGTTCCACCCTCACGTCAGTCTCGCTTACGCCAATACCAGCGGGGTGCCGCTGGCCCCCATCCGAGAAGCACTCAGCCGGTACGCGGATGTCGTGCCCCTCACCCTCAGACGCGTCGCCCTGATCGACCTGAACCGGGATGAGGGATACCGCTGGAGGACTGTGCTGACCTCCTCACTTGGACTCCCCGGATCTTGACCGTCGAGGTCGTGGCCACCATCAGCCGCCCCTGAGAGCGACTCTCCCGCGCCCTGACCGGACCCCAGGCATTCGCGCACCGTCGGCTTTCACCGCCTGGAGTACGTTCTTCCGGCCCGAGCCATCTACCAAGGGCTCACACCCACATCAGCGAACTCAGCACCCTGCTCCGAAGGTATGAATAGCACGCGCTCGATGTACTCGCTCCACCTGCGTGGCTAGGGCGGTCGCGAGTGCTTCGGCGGAGAATCGTATGAGCTTGGCCAGCACCCCGGCCACCTTCTGTCGGTCGGTGGGCGCGGTGCGCAGAACGGCGTACCAGACCGGGGTGGACAGGTCGGCCACGCAGGTGATGTCCCAGCCCGGGAACTCCTGCTGCAGCGCCTTCAGCTGCCGCTCGGCCAGTTGTGCGGCCTCGTCGGAGAACTGGGCCTCGCCGAGGAGGAACGCCGCCTCGTTCGACAGGGCGCCGTCTCCCCGCTGCTCCCGCTCGGCCTGTTCCACCTCGGCGAGCTGCTGACATAGATCAGCCGGCCCCGGAGCGTGGAGGGTGCGGGAGCAGACACATTCGGGGATGCGGCACGGCCCGGTCGCGTACCAGGTGTCGGCGGCTCGCCAGATGCGCCACGGCGGGAACGCGCGGCCGAGGTGCAGGGCGAGGGCGTGGGCTTGGTCGTCGGTCAGGAGCAGGGGCGGCTCAGGGAAGGAAGCCATGCTCAGGACGGTAGGGCGGATCGACGTGCACCTTGAAGGACAGTGCGCCAAGATGCGCCTGCGCGGCGATGCCCGTGTGGAGCGAGCATCTTGCCGCACTTTCTGCTACTTGCCGGGCACCAGGTCATCCAGCGCGCGGTCGATCAGCGCCCGTGCCTCCCTGCCGTAAACCGCCGCGTCGGCGAGCCGGGCGAACGAGCCCAGGTAAGCGTTCACCTCGCTCGCCTGGGTGATGGTGAGCTCCGCGGTGAGAGTCTCGACCGAGACGTGCCGGTCATCGAAGATGTGGAATCCGTGGACTGGCTCAACCGGGTAGCGGGCTTCGAAGGGGATGACGCCGAGGCGGATCGTCCGCATCGTCGAGGCGACCGCCAGCCTCTCCAGCTGACCGGCCAGAATCTCGACCGGACACAGGCGAAGCTTCAACACGGACTCGGTGATGACGAAGTGGAAGCGTCGACCGGTGGAGTAGATGATCTGCTGGCGGGCCATCCGTGCGGCGACGGCTTCGTCGAGATCGTCTGTCGCGCTGTCGTAGGCGACCGCCTCGGTGAGCCGCTCGCGGGCGTACTCAGGCGTCTGCAGCAGGCCCGGGACGAAGCAGGTCTCGAAGTTACGGATGAAGGTGGCCGCAGCTTCGACTTCGGCGAACGCTCGCTGCTGTCCCGCCATACCCGCCCGGAACATCCTGCGGAACTCGACGTACTGGCCTTCCAGCGACCGCAGAGCTGCGATCAGCTCGCGGGCCTGTTCGGGCACACCGCAGGACGCCGCCCACGCTTCAAGGTCGGCGTCGGACGGCGTCTGCTTCCCGTTCTCGATCTTAGGGATCTTCGTGCGGTGCCAGCCGTGAGCTGCGGCGAGTTCGGCGCCCGTCAGACGGGCGTCTCGCCGCAGCTCACGCAGGCGCAGGCCGAGCGCCTCACGGGCTTTCTGGTAGGTCGACACGCGTCTTGTACTCGATCCACGGAAAGGCGTGGCGGCGGGCCACGTCCCGGTAGTAGCAGTGCTTCACGACCACGGCCGGATCGTCGATGAGGTCAGCACCGAGGAGCACGTCGTCATCGTCGAACGTCAAGATGAGCAGCGTAGTGGAGTCGATCAGCCAGAAGTCATGCTCGGGCAGATCAAGTCCGGCCGCCTGGTGGCGGGGCAGATATCTGATGTCCTCGCCTGCTGCGGTGTTGTACGTCGCCAGGGCGAGCCCGAACCGCGTGTAGTCGCTGTGCGGTTCGGACACCACCCGGACCCGGTCCATCCGCTGACCGCCGGCCAGTCGGGGGCCAAGCTCCTCGACCCAGTCCGACATGTAGGAGTCGTCCAGCTGCCCGCTGCTCAGGAACCGGTGCAAGACCTCGGCCTCGGACGGTTCGTTGTAGCGGTCGCGGACCTCCAGCCGGAATGCCGTGTGCTCGAAGCCGAGAACCAGGTCGGTGAATTCAGGGCGGTCGACGAATCGAGTCACTCGGGCTTCTGCGCGAAGGTGAGGAGGTGGGCGGGGACTTCCACGTAGAACTCGTCGTCCTGGAGACCGACCAGGTCGGCGATCGCTTCCTGGTCGGTGACGCGCTTGCCCTGGACGACGTAGGTGCCACGGTCGGTGGCGTACAGGGCGGGGCAGCCGCTTTTTCCGCTGGAGGTGCCGAGCAGGGTGAGTCTCATGGTTGCGCCTTCCGGTGAGGTTGGTGCGTTCGATTCTGATGCTCAACGGTGCTGAAGCGTGCGTCAAGATGCTCTGCGGCTTGGTCAGCGTGGCACCCTCACGGAGGGGTGGGGTGCAGAACAATGCGGGCGGCTGGACGACAGCCGTAGAACTCTCGGCGCCCAGTTCCTCGACGCCATAGAGCTCCTCATCAAGCAGCTCGGCAAGGACGAAAAGGAGCCGTTGGCAGACGCGATCCACAGCTTCTTCGGGTTCGAAACGAAGATCGATGGCTTGTACGGCGATCGTCGAACGCACCGCCGTTTCACCTTGTGGCTCCGAGAAGAGGTCTCGCGTTTGAACCCTTAGCTGTATGGCATCCTGTCGAGGCCACATGATCCGCTGGAAAGAGCCAAGGAGGCAGCGGCATTCATCGGGGCCGCGGACTTTTCACCGATCTCCGCCCGGCCCTCACCGGCCGATATGACCACGATCGCCGGAAAGCGCCGTTCTCTCGTAGACCGGCTGCGACCGGGCCCGGAATTTGTCGGCCTCGTACGCCATGATCGGCGGTCATATAGCCCGTACATCCCCTCAAGGAGAGCCATGGCCGTCAACGATGGATCCGGGTGGTCCGGCATTGGTTGGGACGACTGGACGAACCTCGGCCTGATCCGTGCCCGGCTCGACGCGGGTGCTGACCCGAACTCAGGGGTGTTCTTCCACGAACGACCGCTTCACGCGGCGGCCGAGTGCGGCTCGCCCGAGGTGGTCGTGGAGCTGGCTCAGCGTGGCGGCGACGTTGACGCGGAGCACGAAGGTCGTACCGCGCTTTGGGCAGCCGTCTTCGCCAACCGCCCCGGCAACGCCCGCGCCCTGGTCGCCGCCGGAGCCGACCCGTGGCGACCGATGATGAACGGCTGGTCCCCCGGACGACTCGGCTTGGCCACTCCCACCCCTGACCTGTTCCCTCTTCCCGATGGCGAGATCGGCCTGTCCGTCGCCGAGACCGCCGCCGTGGCGGAGGCCGGGCGTCTGATCGCCGCGTTGGGGAGCTTCGACGACGACGGCCACAGCCTCGCCTGCGTGGCCGACATCACCGCTGCCGAGGCGGTACGGCGCCTGGAGGCCGTACCGGCCGATGACGCCGACGTTGAAGAGATCATGGAGGATCCCTGGACGGATTTCGACGCCGGCTTGGCCGTCATCGGTGTCACGGACGTGCCCGGCGGATGCGTCGTCGTTCAGCCCTGGGGATACGCCGCGTCCAACCCCGGCATCATAAAGCGCCTGTCGGTGGGCACCGTCTGCTACGGACTGTTCGCCAATCCCAAGAGCGGCAACCAGGGGGCCGTCGCCCGCGACGGCGTCATCGAGGAATGGGACACCCACCCCGGCGGCGGCAGCGTCCACGCCGAAGAATCCGCGGAGGAGATCCTCGCCACCTACCTCTACCACCACCAAGCCGAGGCTTACTGCTACGCCGGAGCGAGCCTGCGGCCGATCGACAACCGATCGATCACCGACGAGGCCGACATGTGGCTGAGTCTGCCCGAACACCTGCGTTAAGGAGAACCGATCTTCCACATGGGGAAGCCGTACGGCTTTCCTCCGGAGGGAGACCGGCCGAATAACGAGAAGGCCCAGATCCATGACCTGGAACCGGGCCTCTCGTCCTAGCGGAGAATCCCTTTTGGTGGCGAGCCCAGCACGGCCGAGGACCGTATCAAGGCCGTCGTTGAATGCCGCACCGGTTGGTCCATGCCACGTCACGTCGCGAAGGTTTGCGATCAGGTCACGAAGGCGGCCAAGTGGCCTCGCGTTGATTAGCTTCACTGGCATGCCCCTTGCCTCGATTCCCAGCCCTTCCCAAGGGGTCTGGTATCTCGGAATCATCCCGATCCGGGCTTACGCGTTATGTTTCGTCGTCGCGATCGTCTTCGGTGTCTGGCTCAGCGAGCGTCGTTGGCGTGCCCGTGGCGGCGAGAAGGGCGTGATCGGCGACATCGCGATCCCCGCGGTGATCTTCGGCCTGATCGGCGCTCGCCTCTACCACGTCATCACCGACTGGCAGAACTACTTCGGCCCGCGCGCGGTCAAGGAGCCCTACCAGGCGCTGTTCATCTGGGAGGGCGGGCTCAGCATCTGGGGCGCGGTCGCCCTGGGAGGCGTGGGCGTGTGGCTGGCCTGCCGCCGCCGGGGGCTGTCTCTGGGCGCCGTGGCCGACACGGTCGCGCCCGGCATCGCGTTCGGGCAGGCGATCGCCCGCTGGGGCAACTGGTTCAACCAGGAGCTGTACGGCAGTCCGACCACGTTGCCGTGGGGCCTGGAGATCGACCAGGCGCACGGCGGCGAGCCGGGCGTGCTCTACCACCCGACGTTCCTGTACGAGTCGCTGTGGTGCGCGGCGCTCGGTTTCGGGCTGATCCTGGTCGGCAGGCGGTTCACGCTGCGCCACGGCCGCCTGTTCGCCCTCTACGTCGCCGGTTACACGTTCGGGCGGTTCTGGATCGAGGGGCTGCGGATCGACCCGGTGGGCGGAGTGGACCACGCGGTGACGCTCCTGGGGCTGCGGATCAACCAGTGGACCTCGATCGTGCTGTTCGTCGGCGCGCTGGTCTATCTCTGGGTGACCCGTGACAAGGACACCGAACAGACCGTGGTGCCGACCTCACAGCACAGGGCCCCGGACGAGGAGAACGACGGGCAGGTTTCCCGATCGAGGGAACCTGACGCGACCGGCATGCCGTAAGACTCTGGCCGCTGACGCTCACCGGATTTCTACTCGTATGAGCCATGATTAAGCCAAGATTCACATCATGGCCATGTCGATGAAGCGATTACGGCGGGATCTCGCCATCGGGGTGATGCGAGCGGCCAGGGCGGCGAACAGGAGCCGGGTGGCCCGCACCCTGCTGCGCGGCCATAGCGTCCGGCGTCTCCCCCTGGTCAACCGGCTCTATCACACGGTGTTCCGGCTGGGCGTCACCACCGGGAGTCGCGATGCCGAGGCGCGTTACCGGGATGTCGTGCTGACCGGCCCGGTGTGGGACGCGACGATCATGCCCTCGATCTCGGCGGGATACTACGAGGAGTTCGAGGTCGGCGTCTTCGAGCGACTGGCCTCGGTCAGTCGTTCGATCCTCGATGTCGGAGCGAACATCGGTGTCTACGCCTGCACCGGCGGGACGCACCTTCCGCGGGACGGCAGGTTGATCGCCTTTGAGCCGGTGCCGGAGAACATCGCCTACCTGCGACGCAACGTGGAGCGTAACGATCTGACCGGCCGGGTGACCGTGGAGCCGGTGGCCGTGGGGGCGTCGCCCGGTGAGCTGACCGTGCACCTGTCGGGCGAGCAATCCGGCAAGCACTCGGCCGCGGCGGCGAACGTCGGGACGCCCACGGGCGCGATCACCATGCCGATGACATCGATCGACGCCTATCTTGCCGACCATCGCCTTGGCCCACCCGACATCATCAAGATCGATGTCGAGGGTTACGAGGGCTTCGTGCTGCGAGGCGCGGCCCAGACCCTGACCGCCCTGCCGACGCTGCTGTTCGAGCTGCACCCCGAGCTCCAGGCGAACTGCGGCTGCGATGCGAGCGAACTGCTCGACCTTGTCTTCGCCCGCTATCCCTGGGTCTTCCTGGTGGACGAGCTGGACAACGTCCTGCGGCCGTGTACGCGAGCCGACCTCGACCGCCCCGGCGCGATCGGTCTCTACCGCTCCAACCTCGTGGCGATCGGCCGCCAAGAGCACCGGGACGCGGTCCGGCAGTGGCACGGCCTCGGCTGAGCACCCGGGCCGCACCTCCGACGGCAGGCTGAGCACCCGGGCCCGCAACCCGGGGCGCAGCCTCCGACGGCACAGATCGAGCACCTGAGAGCCGAGCGGGACGATGCCGTGCCGATCAGGTCTGCTCCTCCCGGCCGGGGAGATCGGCGTCCGCGACCCGCGACGGTTCAGGGAGACCGCGACCACCGGCGCCGTCAGGTCCCGAAGATCGGGTTCCGGGTTCGAAGAGCGTCACCACGGGCTTTCGCGTACAGGCATAAGATCAGCTCGTGCGAGCCGGGTACAGCGAGGCGTTGGCGATGCTCGGGTACGTGCTCGGAATGGCCGTCACGCCGGTGCTCGTCGAGTGGGCGCGCGAGAGCGACCGGGAACTGCTCGGCGAAGTCCTCCTCATGTGCTCCCTGTTGTTCGAGATCGCATTCCTCTTCGGGGTGGTCCGGCTCCTCCTTCGCGGGCTGCGGTGGGGTGGTCGCCTCTTCGCGCGCCGGCGGCGGACGGTGGCGCCGGAAACCGGTGATGAGGGTAGCGGCCTGCTTTGAGGACACGCCGCGTGGTCGTGCTCCTGTGCCACGGGTCAGGACGCGTCCATGACCTCGCTCTTTCGGCGGGATCGGCACCTTCGCCCTCCTCCTCGACCTGGTGGAAGGACGAGGAGGCATCGTGCCGCAGGGTCGTCTCAGTTGGCGTCCTCGACGGGCGTACACGGTTGCACGGGGGTGTCCGCCTGGGCCAGCCACCTGCCAAGTCGCCAGGGCACCTGTGCGTTCGAGTTGTCGCGGAACTCCATGACGAGCGTCTCGCCCGGCTTGATGTGCTCCGGGGAGATCCGGATCGTCCGTATGGAGGTCACTACGGCGGCTTTGGGCGAACGCGCTTCTTTCACGAGTGAACGCAGCTCATCCGGCCCTGCGGTGGGCGGCCCATCGTAGGTCGAATCCACGGCGGCGAACCGAGGGGCCGCACACCGCGTGCCCGCGGCCAGGAACGTCACATCCGCCTTGATACCGGCCGCGCCCAGCTTGGCCCGCAGCCCGTCGGGGTCGCGTAGTTCGTTGACGGTCACCGTGAGCGTGCCGTCCGAGTTCCTGGCCAGCGCGTAGGCGGGGGGGCTGTCCCCGATGACCAGCGCCGTGGCGGCGGTCGCCACCGCGACACCGGCCGCGACCAGCAGCCGGGGGGCGGTGACGAGGCGCGGCCGGGGCCGCATACCGTCGAGTAGCCGCCGCCGCGCTCCGGAGAGTTCCCCCGGGGTGGCGGGAGGGATGGTCTCCCACATCGACTTCAGTGCGTCCATCGTCATTCTCCTCGTTCTTCCTGGTTCAGGGCTTGGCGGATCTGGAGACGGGCTCGGTTGAGCCGCGAGGCGACGGTGCCCGGCGGGATGGCGAGTGCGTCGGCGACCTCCTGGTAGCTCAGTTCGGCCCAGGCGACGAGCAGCAGTACGTCGCGGTCAGCCCGGGTCAGTCCCAGCAGGGCCCGTGCCAGTGGCCGGTTGACGGCCAGGGTGTTGACCCCGTCCTCCACCTGGAGGCCAGGTATCTCCGCTGGGTGTACGCCGCTGCGGATGTACGCGCGATAGAGGTTCGTCTCGGTGCGCCGCCGCTTGCCGATCACGTTGGAGGCGATGCCGTACAGCCACGGGCGGGCGTCGGAGCGGCCCCGGTCATAGTCGCTCCGACGTTGGAAGGCAGCGAGAAAGGTGTCCGCCACGACGTCCTCCGCCTCGTTGGGACCCAGTCTTCTGGTCACATAGCGGTGCAGGAGCGGCGCGTGCCGGTCGAACAGGACGGCGAAGATCTCGGGTTCGTTCAGCGACCGCTCGATGAGGGTCGCGTCATCGACCTCGATGACTTCGCGAGGGATTGTCATACATGTTGGCCTTTCCTGGCGTATGCGGTCATCTGTAGTTACCGCGACGGGCCAAAATCCTTCACCGGACGATCAGGAAGGACCCGGCACGCTCCGAATCCGCCGGCGGTTCCTGCTCTTCGTCGCTCCGCTCACGTTTCTCCGGGCCGAGACAGTCCCGGAGAGCTCTGGTCGTACGGCGTCCTCAAATCCGTCGCCTCTCGCGGTCGGCGTTTCTCAGTTCGCCGGTTCGGCACCGATCCAGCGGATCAGGGCGTGCTCCAGGGCCTCTCTCAGTGGTTCGCCGGTCGCTGCATGAGAAGGGGCCAGGTCGCGCGGATTGTCTCTTCGAGGTGGCCTACGGGACGGCGCTGTGCGCCCTGATTCGCCCTGCCCGTCTTCCTGCCGCGCTTCGCCGGTGTCTTCGGCATGGAAGCATCCGGTCACGCCGTCGGCCACGACCCGCGAGACCGCATCGTGGGCCAGTTGCTCGACGGCATGACCGGTCCCGGGCGGGGTGAGGTGTGTACGGCGACCGCTCGCTCCCGGGTGAGCGGTCGAAGGCGAGGTATCTCCGGGCCGGTTTGACCGGGATCACCGTTCGGAGCGCCGCTACGTCGGCTTCCAACCTCCCAGCGGCGCTTGAACACCGCGCGAGGGATCCGAGGAGATCCGGGGCTCGCCGGTCAGCCCGCTACGGTGCCTCTTCGGTGACCGGCACCCGGTTGCCCGGTCCGCGAGGCATCAGCAGGAACACCTTCGATGACAGGCGATCCATGTCCCCTCCTCTGCCGAACACCAGTCCGGCGGCGAAGTCGACGAACTGTTTCGCCTCGTCGTCCGCCAGCCCATTGAGGTCCATGACCACGGGCACGCCGGTACGGAAGAAGTGCCCGACGTAGATCGCCTCGTTGTAATTCCGGGGACGTAGGGTTTTGACCACCGCATAAGTCTCCACCGTCTGTCACGTTCGTCAAGGTGTCCTCCGAAGCGCGGATGACATCTCATACCTGGGAGTGATCGCGTGACCGAGTCCGGCAGGCTTCTCCACGTCATCGTGTGCGCGGCCGGTGCCGCCCGCGACGTCGGCCGTCTCGTCGCCCTCGCCCAGGAGGAGGGCTGGATCGTCCAGGTCGTCGCCACCCCGTCCGCGCTGGACTTCGTCGATGTCCCCGCCCTGGAACGGCGCACCGGGCGACCCGTCCGCAGCCGGTACCGCAGACCGGACGAGCCCAAGCCCCCGAGGGCCGACGCGATCATTGTCGCCCCCGCCACGTACAACACCGTCAACAAGTTCGCGCAGGGCATCGCCGACACCTACGCCCTCGGCCTCCTCGCCGAAGCCCCCGGACTCGGCATCCCCGTGGTCGTCCTGCCCTTCGTCAACGAAGCCCTCGCCGCGCGGACGCCGTTCCGCCGGAGCGTGGAAAGCCTCCGGGCCGAAGGCGTCCGCGTCCTGCCCAGCCCTTCCGGGTCCGACCCGGCCGATACCGAGGACGGAGGCCGGGGGGACCACCCCTGGGCCCTCGCTCTCAAGGAGCTCCCGAGGAAAGCCCTCAAGGAGCCTTCAGGGGAAGAGGGAACGGGCTCGCCGGACGGGCGGTAAGCGGCTGTCGCGTTGTCGTGGATCAGCCGAGTAGGCAGTAGGCGGCCGTCGCGTCGTCGTGGGTTTTCGTCCGGGGCCAGCGGGAGCCGTCGGAATCGGTGTGCTCGGCCTCGCGAACCCGGCGGATCAGCTCGCCGGGGCCGGACCGTTCGAGGGTGTCGAGGACCTCGCGCCAGGTGGCCAGCCCGAACAGGTCGACGAGCCGGGAGGCTCCGTCGCTGAGCAGGGCGACCGCCCGTACCCGGTCGGCGGGGAGCGTGCCGGTGAGCGACTGCTCGGCGGTGAGCGGGTCGACGGCGGCGATCCAGAAACCGCCCTCGCGGTTGCGGTGGTCCCGCATGGTCTCCACGTACTCCCGGCGCGCGGTGACGTGCTCGGCACTTCCGTGGGCGAGGCCGTCCATGGCCGACCGGTGCGCCCTGCCGACCCGGTCCACCCGGTCGTCACAGACGACCGTCGGCTCCGCCTGACCGGTCATGTCCAGGATGAGGACGGAGTCCGCCAGGACGAGGAAGTCCAGGTTCCCCGCCGTACGGCGAACCATGATCACTGTGGCGGACGGCGATCCGGGATGGGTGAGGTCGCAGACGAAGTCGTGGAGGGAGGCGACGGCCTTTATGCCGTTCGCGAGTATCTCCGTGAGCGTTCCCGTGTCCTGCGTCATGCCCGCGAGGAGGGTCGAGCCCAGCGAGCGTACGTACCAGCCGACGCCGTGCACACACCCGGTCTCCGCCCCCTCCGGGGTGCCCGCGCCGTCGAGGAGGACGAAGGCGTCCGGGGTCGCCCCGAAGAAGTCCTCGTTGTCGTCGCCGTCCGTGCTATCTGTGATATCCGTTCTGTCCGTTCCGTCCGCGCTGTCCACGGGATCTGTGGCTTCTGCGGTGCCCGCGGTTTCCTTAACGTCCGTGTTCTGCCTGCCGGGTGCCGCTTCGGTGGCGAAGGTGATGCGCATCGGTCGGAGCTCCTCGTACTGGACGGGCTTGCGCCGGACGGGCGTGCACGTTTCCCTCACGAGTTCCCCGGTACGAACGGCGTATTCCCACGCGTACCCCGCGCGGGATACCCCCGTGGTTTACCTCGGTGGCGTACCTCCGGGACGTCCCCCACGGCGGGCCGCGGATCCGGGACCGGGCACGGTTGGCCCGGAGGCGGGCGCACCGGCGCGGGGACACCGGGACGCGGGGACAAGCGGGGCACGGGACACCTGGACGGATCCTCAGTACGAGGGTTCTGAAATTGATTCGGCCCGGTAGATGTCCATCGGCCCCTCTTCGTCCTCGTCCACGCCCACCTTCCTCAGCAGCAAAGTCCGGCTGCCGATTTTCAGGGAACGTTCGCCGTTGATCTCCGTGGACGCGAACACCGTGACCGTGTGACCATGCATATCGCGCACCTGGTCGTATTCTGGTCCGTCAGGAATGTCTAGCTTGATGCGCCTCGTCTCGAACGTCACCCTCCCAGTGTGAAAGCCGCAGCCCCGAAAATCGATCGTGTGTACGACGATATTTGGCATCGTTTTTCGCTGAAAAAGTATGGGTGATGGGAATCCCACCCGTCGCCGACCGCCTGGACAGGGATCGGGCAGGGGGCGCCCACCCTCGCCCACGGCCGACCGGCCGAGTCGGGGCCGTCGACCGGGCCAGGCCGACGGGCCGAGCCAAGGTGACCGGCCGAGCCGGGGTGACCGCTCGAACCGGGCGGCGGAGCGCACCGGGCGAGCGGCCGAACCGGGAGCCGCCACGTCGGCACGCCTCCCGGCCGGGTCTCGCTACGGCAGGGGATCGATCCCGATGTTCTGGTCGTACTGGATGAGCTCCGCCCCGCGATCGGTGAGGATGGGCCATTTGGTGGCGCGGGCACACCAGATGACGTGTCCGGCCGTGATGTCGCGCGATCCGTCGAGGATCTCCGCGATGTCCCCCACCTTTCCGTGGGTGAAGTCGTCGATCTTCACACCGGGTGTCGTGACGAGCTCGAACAGCTCCACCTGGGTCGAGATCGGGGAGATGGACAGGACGGCCGCGAGGCTGGTCGCCGGGACGCATATCCCGCCACCACGGAAGAGACACATGGCGGCGACGCTCCGGGAGTATTCGGTCTTCGCCACCGCGATGTCGACGAGCGCGCTCACGTCGAGTACTCGACCGGGAAGCATGGTTCAACGCCTCCGGAAACGGCGAATGCCGATCTGGCCCCACTCCGCCTCGGAGAGCTGGTCGACCCCGAGGGAGTCGGCCGCCGTGTCGAGGTCTTCGCGATGCAGGTTCCAGCGGTGCATCAGGGTGATCACGTGGGGCTTGTTGCCTATCTCTCGCTGGACGGCCGCGTGGATCACATCGGCGACGCGGTTTCCGGTCAGTCGCGCCTTACGGGAAAGCGCCTCATAATCCGCTTTATCCAGCTCTATGGTGATAGTTGTGTCAGAAGCCGGTGCGCTGATTGTCCTTTGTCCTTCTCTGAGCTGGAGGTGTGCCAGCCACAGCGGAACCGAATCCGATTCTTGTCTGGCACCATCGTGATCGTTCGATGATGGTTTTTCCGATCCTGTGCCGTCTCGCCATGCCGGCATGGAGTGGGCCATGCGTTCGACAGTAGCCGTGAATTGTGGATTATGGCAGCACTTCCGGACCAAAGGTCATCACTCCAGGAACCCCGGCGGCTGAGTGGTGGGATTCGTCGGAACGGTGGGAACCAAGGGGTCACCGGGGTTCGCGGGCGCGGTGGGAGCACCGGGAACAGAGGGATCGGCGGGGTTCGTCGGAACGGTGGGAACACCGGGAACCGAGGGGTCCGCGGGACTGCTGGGGACAGTGGGATTGCCGGGAACAGTGGGATCGATGGGATTGGCAGGACCGGTGGGGGTGGGCGCGCCAGGGGTGGGGGTGACCGCGCCGCAGAATCCCATGGCCCGCCGCTGCTCGGCTATCCGGTCGACCGGCGCCTGGTAGGTGAGCCGCTCCTCGGCCGACGGCTCGTACCGCCACGTACCGCTCTCGAAGGCGAAGTCGAAGTCCGTCGCGTCGTCGAGCCGGGTCGCCTCGACCCGGGCGTTGTCGCCGGTGATCGTGACACCGGCGATGGTGAGCGGGGAGTTCGGCAGGATCGGCGGGCAGATCTCGAACAGCCTCACGTACTCCTCCCGCGCGATCAGCCCCTGCGCCTCGGTGGTCCACAGGTCCCAGAAGTCGCCGTACGACCCGCTGCTGTAGGCGTCGAGTGCCGGTTGGACGGCCTGGCGGACCGAGGTCTCCGAGTGCTCGCCGCCGGGCGTCGAGGACGTGCTCGGCGGTGACGAGGGTGGGTTGAACACCATGAAGACGGTGATGACGGTCCCGATGGCCAGGCCGACGGCCATGACGACCATCACGACCAGCCCCCGTCCCGTCTCACCCCGCGACGGCTGGCCGTACTGCGGCGGATAGCCCACGTGCGGTCTCCGAGGGACTGGCAAGAGCGGATGAAAGTGATCATAACGCCCGTAGCTCTCGGCTGACCACGCTCGTCGCGCACCAGGAGGGAGAGCCGACATAATGCGCGCGTGATTCAAACGATCGGTACGGCCGCCGCCGTCTTCGCCGGTACCAACGTGGACGACATCATCATTCTGACGGTGCTCTTCCTGGCGTGCAGGGCGGGTGGCGTTCCCCGCCCCTGGCAGATCGTCACGGGCCAGTACGCGGGCATCGCCGCGCTGGTGGCCGTCTCGGCCGCGGCGGCCCTCGGGCTCGCCGTGATACCGGACCGCTGGGTGGGGCTGCTCGGCCTGGTGCCGTTCGGCCTGGGGGTGTGGGGTCTGGTCAAAGCTAGGAGGGCCGGGAGGGACGGTGACGGCGAGGCGCCCCGGGTCGCCTCGGGGGTGCTCTCGATCGCGGGGGTGACCATCGCGAACGGGGCCGACAACATCTCCGTCTACACCCCGCTGTTCCGCACGATCGGACCGGCGTCCAGTGCCGTCACGGTGGCCGTGTTCGCGGTGCTCGTCGCGGTCTGGTGCGTGGCGGCCTCCTGGCTCGGGTCGCACAAGAAGGTCATCGCCCTGGTGGAGCGGACGGGCGCGTGGCTGGTGCCCGTGGTGTTCGTGGTCATCGGTGCTGTGATCGTCGCGGAGTCGATGTTTAGATAAATATGGACATTTCCCCCGAATCCAGGGCATATGTGCTGGGGAATTACTTACCATGCGAGACCATATGCGCTTCTATCGGCATCGATGGTTCAAGGCGTGGATCGCCCTGATCGCTCTGTCCTTCTCGCTCATCGCCATGATGCAGGTGGCCGGTAACCAGGCCGTCCTCCCTGCAGCCTTCTTCTACGGGGCCTCGGCCGGGCCCATCGCGCTCCTGCTCGCCGTCCACGACCGTATCCACATCGCCACCAGCGTGCCGGCCATGACGCTGGCGGGCATGTTCCTGTTCGGCGGCGGTGTCGCGCTCCTGCTCGGCGGCTACTTCGACGCGCTCCTCATCTCCGAGAAGAACAGCAACTCGATCCTGCGGGTCGGATGGATCGAGGAACCCGCGAAACTCGTCCCGCCCCTCGCGGTCGCGCTCACCGGCCGCCACCTCACCAAGGCCGCGGGGGTCGCCCTCGGCCTGGCCTGCGCGACCGGATTCGCGATCATGGAGTCGATGGCCTACGCCTGGAAGAGCATCGCCAACCACGACGGCGCCCTGGGCGCGGGCACGGTCCTCCTCCTGCGCGGCCTCAGCACCCCCTTCAGCCACCTCGTCTGGACCGGCCTGGTCTGCGCGGTGGCCTTCGGCGTCTGGCAGGTCCGGGGCCGCGCCGTCCTCACCCTCCCCATCGTCGTCGCCTTCGTCACGGCGGCCATGCTCCACTCGCTCAGCGACGGGTTGCTCATCCTGGACATCCCCCGACCGGCCAGGCTGCTCTTCATCGTCGTCGCGGTGACGAGTTACTGGCTGTTCCACCGGGCCACCCGGAATCTGAAACCGGTGCCGATTCCGCAACCGGAGCCGGCCCGCGCCTGACTCCTTCGGCCGTACGGGCGGGCGGGAGCGATCTGGGCCTCGGTATACCCGGCCTACTCGTACTGCTCGTCGGGGGGATCGACCCTCGTGAGGCTCTTGCCGGTCATCTGCGGGTAGATGACCCCGTTGGGCATCGTGCCGAAGGTCTGCGGGATCCAGGTGCCGGTGACCTCGACCCAGGTGTCCGCCGGTGGTGCCTGGAGCCCCCTGACCGCGATCTTCAAGGGGAACGCGTCCGCGGCGCAGCAGGCGATCTGCATGCGCGTGACGTACCACTGCCCCTTCTTCTTCGCCGGTGTGACGAAGCCGGTGACCCTGACCTCGCGGCCGGTGAGGGATTTCTTGTCGTCGTCCCAGGCCCGGCCGATGAAGTCGCCGATGGTCATCTCGACGGCGCCGGTGCCGGTGAGTGGGGCGAAGGAGCTCAGGGTCTGGTCGCGGGGCGGCGGGGTGTCGTCCCGGGAGGCGGCGAACGAGCCCAGCGCGGGCGGCGCGATCAGGAAGATCGCGAACACCGGCAGGCACAGCAGCCACGCGACCCGAGGCCCACCGTGCGCGTGGTCGTGCCCGCTCTCCCGCGCGTGCCCGTCTTCGGGTGAGTTCCCGCTCTCCTGGGAGTCCCCGTCCTCCGGCGGATGCCCGCTCTCCCGGGAACTCCCGTTCTCCGGCGGATGCTCCTCCGCGTACGAATGCCCCTCCGCGTGCGGATGCCCGTCCCCATGTGAGTGCCCGTCCTCGTGCGAGCCGTGGTGCTCCTCCGCCGAGGTCTCCTTCGTCCGGCCCGCCTGGAACAGCCCGATGAGCCCGAGGATCACCAGCACCGCCCCGGCGCCGATCAGGAACGGCCGGAAGCCGGGTTTGACGTAGTTGAGATAGGTCGTGGAGAACGCCGAGATCCGGAGCACGGCGCAGCCCAGCAGGGTCAGGACGAGGTTCTGGGTCACACGGTTCATCGGGGGACGCGGGTTCCTTCCGCCGTGGTGGATCCCGGTGCCGGTCGGTCGGCGTACCCGGTGGCAGGGAGCGAGGGGGAGAACGGGACGAAGGGGTGTCTCACAGCAGCAGCCAGCCGAACACGGTGCTCACCAGGACGGCGAGGGCGAAGGTCACCGGGACGAACCTGACCGCGAAGGCCCTGCCGAACGTACCGGCCTGCAGCGCGATCAGCTTCAGGTCGACCATCGGCCCGACCACCAGGAAGGCCAGCTTCGCGGTCGGTGAGAACGCGGTCATCGAGGCGGCCACGAACGCGTCGGCCTCCGAGCAGATCGACAGCAGCACCGCCAGCAGCGCCATGACCAGGATGGCGAGCCACGGCACCTCGGCGATCGCGGTCAGCCACTCGCGGGGGACCGTGACGTTCAGCGTGGCCGCGGCGAGCCCGCCGACGATGAGGAACCCGCCCGCGTGCAGCAGGTCGTGCCGCATCGCCTCCCCGAACTGCACCCATTTCGGGCCGTCGCCCTGCGGCCGGGAAGGGATCCGCAGCCAGTCGGCGCGGCCGAACCTCAGCCAAAGCCAGCCGACCAGCACCGCCACGGTTATGGACGCGCCGAAGCGGGCCAGCACCATCATCGGCTGCCCGGGGAAGGCGACGGCGGTCGCGACCAGCACGATCGGGTTGATCGCGGGGGAGGCGAGCAGGAACGCCAGCGCGGCGGCGGGGGTCACCCCCCTGGCCATCAGCCCCGACGCGACCGGGACGGACGCGCACTCGCACCCCGGCAGCACCGCCCCCGCCATCCCGGCGACCGGTACGGCGGCGGCCGGGCTTCTCGGCAGCGCCCTGGTCCAGAACGACGCCGGGACGAACGCCGTGATCGCCGCCGACAGCGCCACCCCGAACACCAGGAACGGCAGCGCCTGCACGCAGATCGCCACGAAGATCGTCGCCCACGTCTGGAGCGCGGGCGCCGTCAGGTGCGGCGCGAGCGCGAAACGCCCCACCACCAGCAGGACGACGACGAGCGCGAACCCCCACGGCAGGGCACGGTTCGCGGAACCCGTACGTCCCTGGGAAGCGGAACCCGTACGTCCCCAGGAATCCGGGGGGACCTGGCTCTCGTCATCGGTCCAGGGACTCCGCGGGCCGGTTCGAAGCTCGGACACGCGCCTCATCGTGCCATATCGCTCCGATGTTTCACATGGAACATCACAACTGCGCCAGCAGCCACCGGGGTCCGGCGGTCTCGGCACCCAGTCGCGTGACCCGCTCGCGCAGCCCCCGGTCGGCGGTGACGACCAGGACGCGCTCCCAGGGGCGGGTGTCCCGTACGGCCTGGACGATGGCGTCGTCCCCGCTCCCCGGCGCGGCGATCACGGAGACTCCGGGCACGGAGGCGGTGCCGCGGGCGGCGCCCTCGACGACCGCGGTCAGCCGGGGGAACCAGCGTGCCAGCGCCGGGACGCGGTCGGGCGCGGCCCACCGGCCGTCGGCGGCACGCGCGCCGACCTCGGCGAGCAGCTTGGCCGCCGCCCCCGCACGATCCCTCCACCAGCCGTGCTCGGCGCGGGCGCCCACGATGTTGGCGACGTCGAGGACGACGAGGGAGGGGGTGAGCGCGAGGCCGACGACCGGCCAGGTCGCGGCGAAGCCGGGGTGGAGGTTCTTGGTGGCGATCTCCTCGGCGGGGACCCAGCGCAGGTCGTCGCTCTCGGCGTTGGCGGGGATCGCGCGCAGCAGCTCGGAGGCCTCGGCGATCACGGTGTCGAAGGACCAGCCGCCGTGGTCGTCGAGGTAGACGCCCTGGACCCGCAGGCCGGTGCCGTCCAGCGCGGCCTCCTCGAAAGCCTCGCGCAGGGCGGTCGCGACCGCGTCCTCGTGGCTGTCGCGGGCGCCGCCCGGCAGGCCCCAGGTGCCGCCGTGGTGGCTCCACGCGGAACGCTTCTGCATCAGGACGCGGGGCCCGTCCTCGGCGTCGTGGTGGACGGCGAGCAAACCGGCCGCGCCGTACACCCCCCAGTGCCGGTGCCCGAGATCGCACCGAGCCCACCCGTCCCCGTCCCCGGCCGTCATGGACCAATGATGCCTCAGGGCCCGGTCACGCACTCCCCGTCCCCCGGCCACCGGGAAGATGCCGGTGATGGAGGGGACAACCAGCAGGTAGAAAAACGTTCATGGTGCTATGCCCTGATCCGGCATACTGGCCGTTTTGATCCTCGTTGAAGGACTCCCATGTACCCGAACGCGCTTTTCGCGCCTGTTCGCTTCCTGCGGCCGGTCCGCGCGTTCGCGACCGTCGCCCTCACCCTGATCGCGCTGACCTCCGTCGCCTCCGCCGGCACCTCGGCGATGCGGCTCCTCTACCGGGAGAGCTGGTCGTGGCGGACGGTCTACGAGTGGAACGCCGTGTACGCGCTGCTCCTCTCCCCGGTCATCCTTCTTTTCTGGGTCCTTCACCTGCTGACGGGCATCGCCTTCGTGTGCTGGCTGTTCCGCGCCCGGAACAACGCGCACGCGATCTCCCCCGGGGTCTTCCACAGGTACGCCGCGCCGTACCTGGTGTTCGGGTGGATCGCTCCCATCGCCAACCTGTTCGTCCCCAAGGGGGTCGTCGACGACATCCTGACCACCTCCCGGCCCGGCGGGCTGCGGCCGGGAACCGACCTCTACCGGGGACGCCGCTCGGGGCTGGTCTGGGCGTGGTGGCTGGCGTGGCTGCTGTGGACGGTGCTGGAGACGGCGTCCATGGCGCTGGGGAACGCGGACCTCACCGTTCTGGAGACCGTCGCCCTGGTCGTCTGCGTCCCGCTGCCGATCGTCGCGGGCCTGCTCGCCGCCCGGGTCATCCTGACGATCACCAATCTTCAGGAGACCGTCCGTGCCGATCTGACGGCGGGGGCAGGGCCCCGGGGAAGGCTCGGGCCGCCCGTGGGGTCCTATCTCGGCCTCACCACCCTCGTCGTGCGTGACTACGACGAAGCCCTCGGCTTCTACCTCCACGTCCTCGGCTTCGAGCTCCTGGAGGACACGCCGCTGGGTGACGGCAAGCGCTGGGTCACCGTCCGCCCGCGCGGTGCCCGGGAGACGGCGCTGCTGCTCGCACGCGCCGACGGTTCGGAGCAGGAGGCCCGGGTCGGCGACCAGACCGGTGGCAGGGTCGGCCTCTTCCTCCACACCGACGACTTCGCCCGCGACTACGAGCATCTGCTGTCGGCGGGCGTCGTCTTCGAGGAGGCCCCGCGGAGCGAGCCCTACGGCCGGGTCGTCGTCTTCCTGGACCTGTACGGCAATCGCTGGGACCTGCTCCAGCCCGCCGACGTCTCACCGGCGTACGGCTGACCCGGACAGACCCGCCGGGATCTCGACGGTGCATGGCCGAGCCGGGGCCGCCCCGTCGGGGTCTCGTCGGTGTACGGCTGAACCAGGATCGGCGTCGGGGTCTCGTCGGTGTACGGCTGAGCGCGGGCCCGGCCCGCCGGTGTCCCTGCTGCCCCGCTGCCCAGAACGGCCCCGTCACCGGACGAGCGCCTCCCCGGGGCTCAGTTCCCGCCCTTGGAGAAGTGCTGGTAGTCCTTGATGCCGGACCAGTAGCCGCCCCACTCCCAGCCTCGCTGCTGGAAGGCCTTGACCACGCGATCGCCCGGGTTGATCACTCCGGGAGCCCGTACGGGGCGCTTGAAGAACTCGCGGGCGTTCTTGTGGGACCCCGTGCCGTTGGCGTATATGTACGGGTTCTCGCGCGGGTTGATGTCGACGGCCAGGCCGTAGGCGTGCTTGGACCAGCTGCTCGACCCCTCCGCGGGGCGGCAGTTGAAGGCCGAGGTGTTGTCGGCGTCGATCGAGGCGAAGTCGTCGGCCTTGTAGGCGTCGACGAGCCGCATCTTGTAGATCGGCCAGCGCCAGTCGTACAGGCGGTGGAAGACGGAGACGATGTCGTCGGTCGCGGTCTTGTTCACGACCAGCTCGCCGGTGTGCGGCTTGTCGTCGAAGCCCCAGTAGGTCATCGTGATCAGCCGCAGGTCGCCGACCGGGACCGGGCATCCGGGCCGCCACGAGTATTCGAGCCGTTCACGGGCGACCCGGGAGACCTTCGCGGAGAACTTCGGCGGCCCCGTCGGGGTCGGCGACGCCGTGGTGGGCGGGCTGGTCGGCGGCGTCACGACGGTCGGCTCCGGGGCGGCCACCTCGGTGACGGGCGAGGACGCCGAGATCGGCGCCGAGGTGACCGGAGGCGCGGCCGGGGCGGGCCCGGGGGTGGCCGTACCGCACGAGGCCGCCGCCAGGCAGCCGGCGGCTGTCGCGAGCGCGGCCCGAGTACGGGTCATGATTTTGAAGCCTGACACGAGTCGCCCCCTCAGAAAAAACGGACAAAAGCGACAAAAAGCTAGTGTAGATGATTGATTACCCGAGGTGAGAGGCGGTCGCGGCGGCGATCCACTCGTGGGCGATCACGGGTTCCGGTGGCCAGGGGGTGCCGTTGATCACGGCCACCAGCTCCCAGTATCGCCCGGCGCGCGGGTCGTGTTCCGCGTAGTCCCGGACGATCGACTCCGGAGTGCGCCGCTGGGCCCCGGCCAGGAGCGCGACGATCCCGGCCGCGATGGGCGCGGCGGCCTCCGACTCCGGGGCCACGCCGTCCCGCGTCGCGGCCAGCGCCGTCTCCGTGGCCAGGGTGTTGGCCTCGTGCCAGGCCGCCAGGTCGATCCCGTCGGCGTTCGCCCAGAAGTCGCCGCCCATCTCGCGCAGGGAGGCGCGGAAGTCGTCGTCGGCGAGCAACTCGGTCAGCTCCAGCCAGGCGTCGAGCTGCTCGATGCCCGGCTCGTCGGGCAGGTCGGGCACCATGGCCGCGCGCAGGCCGCCGAGCCACTCCTGCCTGGCGGCGTTCTCCCCGGCGACGTCGTCGACGAACTCGTTCACCAGCGCGGCCGTCTCCGCCGCGCCGAGCCGCCCGAGGGCGTTGAGCCGGCGCAGGTCGTCGTCGGCCGGTTCGTCCCGCTCCAGCGTGGCCCTGAGCACCGCCCGGGTCCGCTGCAGCGCCCTGATCTGCGTCTCCACCGTACGAAGGTGCAGGGAGAGCACCTCGCCCAGGTCGCGGTCGCCGAGAGATCTGATGGTCGCCAGGTCGACGCCGATCTCGCGCAGCGTCCTGACGAGCTCCAGCCGCCCCCGGTCCTCGTCGCCGTAGAGGCGGTAGCCGCTCCGGGTGCGGCCGCGCTCGGGGAGCACCCCGATGTCGGAGTAGAACCGGATCGTCTTCACCGGCAGCCCGGAGAGTCTGGCGAGCTGTCCGATCGTGTAGCTCATGGCGGTGATTATTCCGTTTGAGTCTCCAGTAACGGGAGACTTTAGCTTGACGGGCATGTCGAACGTGTCGAAGAAGAAGGTCAGCCGGATCGCCAAACTCCAGCTCCCTGCGGGTGAGGCCGGTCCCGCCACCGTGGGCAAGGACCTGGGCCCGCTGGGCCTGAACCTCATGGAGTTCTGCCGCCAGTACAACGCGGCCACCCAGGACCGGCGGGGGTTCGTCGTCCCCGTCGTCGTCACCGTGTTCGAGGACCGCTCGTTCGAGCTGGCGATCAAGATGCCCACCACGGCCTCGCTGATCCGCCGGGTGATCGGCCTGGACGGGGGCAGCCCCCGCCCCGGGCACCAGGTGGCGGGCACGGTCACCCGTGCGCAGCTGCGAGAGGTCGCGAGGACCAAGCTGCCCGACCTCAACACCGCCGACCTCGACCAGGCCGAGAAGATCGTCGCAGGCACCGCGCGCTCGATGGGCCTGACCGTCCGGGACTGAGCCCTGTACGGCCCTGCCTTACGGCCCTCTACGTAAGCGCTTTACGGCCCTCCACGTCAGCGGGGTCCGGTGCGGCTTACGACCGGTTTCGTGGTTGCTTGGCGTGGGAGCCCACATTCCTTGGGGAGGCTTTTCATCGAAACGTATCGCGCCTGTGTTCGAACCCGCGCTACAGTCGTGGGCACGGGATCGAACACGGGTTCGGGCTGACGTTCTCGCAGGTGAAGGGGTGTGCCATGACGATGCTCGCGGTGCCGCCGACGGCGTGCCCCCCGCTCCCTCGCCCGCGGGTGGAGCGCGGCGCGACACGCCGTAGCACTTTCTACGGAATTCTAAGCCGGCCGCTATATCCCGTCATAAAGTCCGAGAGCGTGGACCCCGTGCGCAATCCCTACGCTCCCGGTGCCGGACAGCGCCCCCCGGAGCTCGCCGGTCGTGACCGCGAGCTACAGCAGTTCGAGATCGTCCTGGAACGGGTGGCCCGAGGGCGCCCCGAGCGCAGCATGGTGGTCACCGGGCTGCGCGGCGTGGGCAAGACCGTTCTGCTCAACACCTTCAAGTCGATGGCCATGCAGCGGCTGTGGGGCACCGGCAAGATCGAGGCCAGGCCCGACCAGTCGATCCGGCGCCCGGTGGCCGCCGCCCTGCACATGGCGGTCAGGGAGCTGGCCCCGAGGCATCGGGCGCCCGAGCGCATCGAGGAGTTCCTCGGTGTGCTCAAGGCGTTCGCGATGCGCGACCCGTCCGCGGCCAAGGGCACCTCGCACTGGTCGCCCGCGATCGACGTGCCCGCCGGCCGGGGGCGCGCCGACTCCGGAGACCTGGAGATCGACCTCACCGAACTGTTCGTCGACGCCGCCGCGGTCGCCACCGACCTGGGTGTCGGCATCGCGCTGTTCATCGACGAGATGCAGGACGTGCAGGCCCCCGACGTCTCGGCGCTCTGCGCGGCCTGCCACGAGCTCTCCCAGAGCGGCGGCCCGCTGATCGTGGTCGGCGCCGGGCTGCCGCACCTGCCCAGCGTGCTGTCGGCGAGCAAGAGCTACTCCGAGCGGCTCTTCCGCTACGCCAGGATCGACCGCCTCGACCGTGAGGCTGCCGACCTGGCGCTCATCGCCCCGGCCGAGAGCGAGGGCGTGGAGTTCACCCAGGACGCCCTCGACGCCCTCTACGTCGCCGCCGACGGCTACCCCTACTTCGTCCAGGCGTACGGCAAGGTCGCCTGGGACCTGGCGCTGCGCAGCCCGATCACCGCCGACGACATCAGGGTCTCCGCGCCGGAGGCCGAGGAGGAGCTCGCGGTCGGCTTCTTCGGCAGCCGCTACGAGCGGGCCACCCCCGCCGAGCGCGACTACATGCACGCCATGGCCGCCATCGGTGACGAGCCCGTCGCCACCGCCGAGGTGGCCGAGGGGCTCGGCCGCAAGCCGTCGAGTCTCTCCCCGGCCCGCGACAGCCTCATCAAGAAGGGCCTGATCTACAGCGCGGAACGCGGGCTGATCGCGTTCACCGTCCCGCACTTCGGAAAATTCCTGCGGTCACAACCGGTCTGACTGAACACTTGTTCGATATAGTGTGGAGGAGCCCCTAGCCCTCTATATGGCTCTCTAGTGGGGAAGCTAGAGAGCCATATAGAGCTCAATCGTGCTGCCCTAGAAAAATCTAGGGCTCTCTAGCGTCCAGCCGATATCGGCAGAGATTCCGGCAGAGACTCCGTCTGCACCGGCTGCCCGTCCGAGCCGACCATGGCGACCCGCACCGCCGGGTGCCGTCCGCTCAGATAGACCGCGAAGACCACGTCGACGGGGGCGCCCGCGTGGCTGGTCCCCGGATAGACGAAGAACCGCCAGCACAGCTCCCGCCAGCTGTCGACCGGGTCCTTGCTCGACAGCAGGCCCGCGTGCGAGCGCCAGGCCGTGCTCGACCGCAGCCGTCCGAGCGCGGTGGCCGGGTCGAGGCGGCGCTGCTCGCAGGGCGCCCGATAGCGCAGCCTGGCGATCGTCTCCTCGATCTCCGGCGAGAGCGCGGCGAGCAGCAGCAGCCCCGCGAGCGCGGACGGCACGTGTGTCCACGTCAGACCCGCCATCGACTCCCAGCCGGGGATCGCCGGAGTCCAGACCAGTCCCACGGCCATGGCCGTCAGCACCATGGTGCGGCCCAGCGACCGCCGTCCCACCGGGACCGCGCTCACCTCGCCGAAGCAGCCGCAGCCCGCGTCCGGGCGGCGGCGCCGCAGCTCCCACAGGACGTAGGTGGAGATCGCGAAGAACCCGGCGGTTCCCCACCGGAAGAACGGATGGCCGGTCAGCAGCAGCCCGCTCGCCAGGAACAACTCCCCGAGCGCGCAGCCCAGCATCGCGGGCGCGCGCCAGCGCTCGGGCACCAGCACGGCCGGTCCCAGCCTGCTCAGCATGCCCGGCTCGACCTCGCGCGTGACCGTTCCGATCTTCGCGACCGTGCCCGCCGCCAGCAGCAGGAACACGATCGGCAACTGCGCGGCGGCGATCGTCGTCAGCATCTGTGTCACCCCATTCCGAGCCGGGCGTTGAAGCACCCGGTGGTCAGGTCTCCGCCGAGTTCCACGAAGGAGCTCGGTGACAGTTCCAGAATCCGGCCGCGCGGAGAGGTGCCGCACTCCAGGCACCGGTCGCAGAACCGGCCGGCCAGGCAGCCGCACGCCACGATCGGCAGGACCGAGGTGCGTCCGGCGCACACGTTGCGCACGTTGAGCATCGACCCCAGCGCCAGGTACGGCAGCCCGGCGCAGGACACCCCGGTGTCGTCGCACGCCGTGTCGGCCCGCTCCAGCATGGGGTAGGCCACCCCCTGCTCCCCGTCGTCGAAGGTGTCCGACCAGGTGGCCGTGCCCGAGATCCGTGACTGCACGCCGATGTAGCCGGGGGGCGGCGGCGGCACGGCCGTCCACCGGTAGGGCGGCTGCGAGGTCGCGGGCAGCCGGGCCCGCGCCGTACCGTCCTCGCGGACCCCGATGGCGTCGAACAGGTAGCCGGGTTCGAACCGCGGATGCCTGACCCGCAGCCGCCCGGAGGAGCGGTAGGGGATGACGATCGTGCGCCTCCCGCGGTGCGGCCCGCAGTACAGCTCCACGGTGTGGTCCTTGCCCTCGGTGCCGATCGACTGGATCACCCCGGTGATCCTGGTGATGTCCGCCCAGATCCGGTCCACGACCCGGCCGGCCCGCAGCGCCCTGATGATCACATTGGAACCGGGGGAGAGGTCGGCGGGGCTGACGGCCTCGCCGCGCCAGGCGGTCGCCCACGGGGCGATGACGAGCCGCTCCTCGTCGCCCTCCGGGGTGTCGACGACGATCAGATGCGGGCTGACGTCGAGGATCGTGCCGCTGACCGCGTGGAAGGACTCACCGTCGGTGGGGAGGGGGCCCGGCTCCTGGACGGTCCGGCCAAGCGCGGCGGCCGCCAGCGTACGGCGGCGATCGGCGCTGCGATAGGGCATCGTCGCTCCCCAATTCTGCGAGGTGTCGCAGCCAGCGTCACACGCTTCGCGGAATCCCGCTGTCCGCTCCACGAATAATCACGGCAGGTGTCCAACCAGGTACTAAAGTTCCCCTCCCTGGTAGAACGCATTGGTGTCCACCCGATGACAAACCGCTATCTAATAGTTCTTGCGTGCTCCATCGCCCATCGAAGCCGATCTTTACCGTTGATGGGATGAAATATAGATTTCGGTTCAGCCGCAGTATGGGTTCTGACTGCGATTCTGGCCACCATACGCACCTGGAGCACAGGCTGGTGATCGCGGTGGCCGGCGGGACCGACGAGGAGTTCCGCGAGTATGTCCTTGCTCGCGGCCCGGCGCTGCTGCGTGCCGCCCACCGGCTCACCGGGCACCCGAGCGACGCCGAGGACCTGCTGCAGGCGGCACTGGTCAAGACCTACCTCGCCTGGGACCGCATCCAGGACCGTACCGCCCTGGACGGTTATGTACGCCGGGCGATGGTCAATATCAACATCTCCTGGTGGCGGCGGCGCAAGCTGGAGGAGTACCCGTCGGGCGAACTCCCCGAGCCGGTCGTCGCGAGCCGCCAGCACCTGCCCGAGAGTGTCGAGCAGGCCCTCGACCGGCTGCCCACCCGGATGCGGACCGCCGTCGTGCTGCGCTACTACGAGGACATGACCGAGCCGGAGATCGCGAAGGCGCTGGGCATCAGCGTCGGGACGGTCAAGAGCACGGTCTCCCGGGGGATGGCCAAACTCCGCGGTGACCTCACCCCCTCCGAGGCGCGACACCTGGAACCGCAGGTCTGACCCCTCTACCGGCTCTTTTCTCCGGCTTCCTGTCACTCCGTACGGACCCCGCCGGGCTTTCCGGGGGACCCACGGGGAACGTCGGCCCCTCCACGGTCCCCGTGATGAACGCGGCCTCCTCCGTACAGGGGGCCTTCTCCGTACGGGAGATTGGGATGGACGCGTCACTCGGACGGGATGAGCGCGGCCTCCTCCGGCCGGAAGTCCTCCGCCCCCGCGGTGGCGCACGGTCGTACGGCGTCGCGGATGGTCCTGAGGGTGCCGAGGAAGGCGCTGAGCTCGGCGGGGGGAAGGAGCCCGGTGAACCAGGTCTCGATGTCGATCAGGTGCTGAGGGAGGACGCCGCCGAGCCGGTCGGTGCCGGCCTCGGTGATGGCCGCGTAGGAGGCCCGCCGGTCGGTAGGACACGCCTGTCTCGTGACCAGCCCCTCGCGCTCCAGCCGGTCGACGACCCGGGTCGTCCCGCTCGTGGACAGGCCGGTCTGCGCCGCCAGGTCGCTCATGCGCAGCCGTCCCTGCGGTGAGCGCGCCAGCCTGATCAACGTCTCGAAGTCGATCTCTGAGAGCCCCGCGGCCGCGAAGGACTCATGTGCCTTCGCTGCGATACCGGTGTAGGCCTCGGCGAGGAGGCCCATCGCCGTCAGCCGGGAGTCGTCAAAGTGGTTCACGCTCCCACCCTATCCGACAGTAGTTGACGAGCGGAATATTCCTCGTGTAGAAATCTGTTGACGCAAGCATCCACTCAGCAAGCATCTCTTCGGGAGCAGAAAATGACCACTCGGACCTGGGAGAACCTTCAGATCCCCGCCCCGGGCACCTACGCCCTGGACGTCGCCCACACCCAGATCGGCTTCGTCGTCAAGCACATGATGGTGAGCAAGGTTCGCGGTCACTTCAACGAGTTCGCCGGCACCGTCACCATCGCCGAGAACCCGCTGGACTCCTCCGCGCAGCTCTCGATCAAGACCGCGAGCATCACCACCGGCGCTCCCGACCGCGACGGCCACCTGCGCAGCGACGACTTCCTCTCCGCTGAGAAGTTCCCCGAGCTGACCTTCCGCAGCACCCGCGTTCTCGGCCACTCCGGTGACGAGTTCACCCTCGTCGGCGACCTCACCATCCGTGACGTCACCAAGCCGGTCGAGCTCACCGTCGAGTATGGCGGCGCGGGCACCAACCCGTGGGGCCAGGACGTCTGGGGCTTCTCGATCAAGGCCGAGATCGACCGCGAGGAGTTCGGCCTGACCTGGAACCAGGCACTGGAGACCGGCGGCGTCCTCGTCGGCAAGAAGATCAAGATTGAGATCGAGGGCGAGGCCAACCCGGCCGCCTGATCTCCGTGACCACCCGAGGCCCCTCCCATCTCGCCAGGCGGCAAGGGGCCTCAATGGTGTTCACTTGGTGAGATGTAGCGTCTCGCAAACTGGGAATCCACAGGATTTCCGCCGTGCTCAGCTGCAGATTCCCCAGTTTGTCCACAGGGACGGGGAGAGTTATCCACCGCTTGTGGATAACTCTCCCCCAACTCTTGCCCGAGACGCGATCGTCAACCGCTTTGCCGCCTCGCCTGATGGCCGGTACTCTGTGCTGAGCCGAACGGCAACCAGGAGGCTTCGCCTAGTCAGGTCTATGGCGCCGCACTGCTAATGCGGTTTGGGTTTACCGCCCATCCGGGGTTCAAATCCCCGAGCCTCCGCAGCACAGAGGCCCTCTCCCGAGACACGGGGAGAGGGCCTTTTTGATCTCTGAGGGCGTCATAGTTGCAGTTCGAGTTGCAGTTGGGCGCCGATCCGTGATGCGGCGACACGGAAGACCGAGATCGACCGTGCCGCCGCGTCCGCCTATCGGGCCTCCCCGGAGAGCAACGCCCTCCATATATCGCTGGCCTGCCGGATCGGCCACCGATAGGTCTCATGAACTTCCGGACTGCCGTCCAGTTGGAGCGTGCGCCGGATGAATCCCTGCCCTCCGGCCTGACACAGCTTGTACAGGGTGGCCCGGCACTGGCAGGTCCATGTGATCACCCGCAGGCGCGCCGTCCCCCGGTCAGGGCTCAACCAGACCAGCCGCGTGTGATCACGCTGCGGTGTGGACACGTGGGGACTCAGGCAGCCCGTCAGCTCGATCATTGCGGAGCACACCCGTTCGGGCCGGGAACCGGAACCGGCCCCCGTTCGCGAAGCTCAACACAACGATCGGCCACCCGACGAGCGGCCATCACCGGATCACCCGCAGGACAGAAGGCATAGCGCCGAAGACGAGCCCGCCCCATCTCCTGTCCGGCCCACCAACGAAACACCTGGCCATCGGTCCACACGACCAGTCCGAACCAGACCGACACCAGCGCCAGCCCGTACCCGTCGTGAACATCCGAGGCGATGTTCAACGCGGCCAACTCCTCGCGCAGCCGCCGCGCCGCCCGCACCGGCGTGATCGCTTTCTGTCGGCCGATGGCCGGAATCTCATCTCCGCTCATCACGCCGCCTCCGATGGAACTCGACAGCGCCGCGACTTCGGTAGATCCACCAGCATCCACCGCGACCGTGGCGGGTTCCATGGCCCTAATCGTCGGCTCACTCATGGATCAAGGGTCGCTATCCGGCCTCACGCGTCCCATCCCGAGCCGCAATACTCCGTCCGGATAACCGATATCCCTTGACGGGATAACCCTCGGTGACAAGCGTTGGATATCCAGAAGCCGAGTCGCGAAAGAGGGGAGGCCATATGCCCGCAGATGCGACTGAACCAGTCGTTATCCCACTGGAGCTATGGCAGCGTCCGGAAACGCTGACCGCTCTCCGCGCCCGCGATATCGGGCAACTCTTCCGGCTGATCCGTCAGCACACCGGCTTCAGCCAGACCCGCATCGGCGTCGCGGTCAATCTCAGCCAGGGCAAGATCAGCGAGATCATGAACGGAGCCGTTCAGGTCACCTCATTCGACGTGATCGAGCGCATCGCCGACGGTCTGGCCATGCCCGACCCCGCCCGGCTCACTCTCGGACTGGCACCGCGACGGCTCCCTGTAGCCAGCCCACAACCACAGCACACGCCAACCCCGTCACCGTCTGATCAGCCGGCGTCGAGGGCGAGCCTGCCGACTCGATACCTGACTAGCCTGACCAGTGCGTCCAGCCGTTCCGTCATCTCCGGACTCCGGCACGTCCTCACCGGCCAGATCCAGGCCGAGGCCATCATGGGGCCACTCCTCTTGATCAGCTCCGTTCAGGGCCAGATTCCGATAGTCGGGCAGGTCTGCCAGGTAGCCCGAGGAGCCGACCGCACCGAAGCCCTGAATTTCGCCAGCGAACTGCTGGAATTCTGCGGCTGGCTCCACCAGGACCTGGGCGATTTCACCCGCGCCACGATGTGGACCAACAAGGCCCTGGACTACGCCATGGAATTGGGCGACCAGCGTGTCATCTCCTACATCCTCATGCGCAAAAGCGCCATCGCCACCGAGTCCGGCGACTACGGCCACGGCCTTGGACTGGCGAACGCGGCTCTGGCCAACTCCGATGCCCTCACGCCTCGGCTCAGAGCGGTCATCCTGAGAACTCGCGCGACAGCGAACGCCCACCTCGGAGAGGCCACAGACTCCGCCCGCGATTCGGAGAGGGCCCTCCTCGAAGCCGCCGCGGGGATGGCACAGAGCGAGAGCGATCGTGCCTCGTACTGCACTCCCGCCTATATCGCCATGGAGACCGGCGCGACCCGCGTCCTGTTGGGCCAGGCCACTGCGGCCATCCCGATATTCGAGGCGAGTCGCTCCCAGTGGCCCGAGTCCAGCCAGACGCGCGATCATGTCCTGTTCCTAACTCGTATGGCGACCGCCTACGCCATAGCGGGCGAACGAGAGCACGCCTGCGCGGTGACCGAAGAGGCCCTCTCCCGCATGCAGGCCCTCCGATCCAGCCGGGTCGCCGACCAACTCACAGCACTGCGCGATCATCTGGCCCGATGGACGGTAGACCCCTCCGTGGCAGACTTGCTCACCAGGCTCGACATCCTCTCGGAGTCCTTCTCCCTGCCAGCACCCCAGCCACAAGGAGACCGGTGACCACCCTGCTGCCCACCGCGACCACCACCGAGGAACGAGACCGCGACGCCCAGGTCGCGATTCTCCCCATCGGCAGCTTCGAACAGCACGGTGACCATCTGCCCCTCAGCACCGACACCATCGTGGCCACTCTGATCGCCCGCCGGATCGCCGATGCTCATCCCGTTCTGCTGCTCCCGCCCGTGACGATCTCCTGCTCGCACGAGCACAGCGCCTGGCCGGGAACCGTCAGCATCTCCGCGCGGACCCTGCACGCGATCGTCACCGACGTCTACACCTCCGTCACCCGCTCCGGCCCCACGGCCCTCGTCGTCGTCAACGGTCACGGAGGCAACTACGTCCTGAGCAACGTCGTCCAGGAGGCCAACGCCGAAGGTCGCCGCATGGCGCTGTTTCCTTCACGCGAGGACTGGAACGAAGCCCGAGCCGCCGCTGGGCTCACCAGTTCCATGCACGAGGACATGCACGCCGGAGAGCTGGAGACCTCCTTGCTGCTGCATGCCTGCCCCGAGGTGATCCGCCCTGGCTACCAGTCCGCTGACTGGATCGCCGACGACCGCCGCCATCTTCTGACGAGGGGCATGCAGGCTTACACGGGCAGCGGCGTCATCGGCCGACCGTCTCTGGCCACTGCCGAAAAAGGGGAAGCCCTCCTCGACAGCCTCACCAACGGCTTCGGCGAGGTGCTCAACCTCTTCACGAAACCCTGAGCTGAGCGAGACACCAGGCACTGCCGAATTGTTCTCGTAGGTATCAAGGCGGCAGCGCTCCGCGCCGTCGCACGGCCCGCCGCCCGCCCGCCGTCCGGGCGTGCGGCGTGGGCGCCGGTCCCGAACGGCGGCGGGACTCAGGGCCGCTCTCCGCACCCAGCACCCGCCGCACGAACCCGCACCGCTGTACCGGGTGCCGCCCTGCCGCCACACCAATACAGCACGACGATCGCCTGACTATGGTTGTACTCCGTACCAGGTTGGGGGCGATCGAAGGGCCAGGACTTCGTTCCTCAGTCCTGGCCCACCGAATCCCGCGCTTTAACCAGATTGCCGCGTACCGCTGTGGTAATCGGGTGATCGGTGCCCAGCACACGCAAGCAATCTGAGAGGGTCTGCTCGTACAGGGGGACGGCTTTGTCGAGCTGTCCGGCCGACTTGTAGGCGCTGGCGAGGTTGTTGCGGCTGGTCAGGGTGTCGGGGTGGTCTTCACCCAGCACCCGCCGACGGTCGGTAAGGGTCTGCTCGTACAAAGGGACGGCTTTGTCGAGCTGTCCGGCCGACTTATAGGTGTAGGCGAGGTTGCTGTGGCTGGTCAGGGTGTCGGGGTGGTCTTCACCCAGCACCCGCCGACGGTCGGTAAGGGTCTGCTCGAACAGCGGGACGGCTTTGTCGAGCTGTCCGGCCGACTTATAGGCGCCGGCGAGGTTGTTGCGGCTGGTCAGGGTGTCGGGGTGGTCTTCACCCAGCACCCGCCGAAAGTCGGTAAGGGTCTGCTCGAACAGCGGGACGGCTTTGTCGAGCTGTCCGGCCGACATGTAGGCGCCGGCGAGGTTGTTGCGGCTGGTCAGGGTGTCGGGGTGGTCTTCACCCAGCACCCGCCGAAAGTCGGTAAGGGTCTGCTCGAACAGCGGGACGGCTTTGTCGAGCTGTCCGGCCGACTCGTAGGCGCCGGCGAGGTTGTTGCGGCTGCCCAGGGTGCTGGGGTGGTCTTCACCCAGCACCCGCCGAAAGTCGGTAAGGGTCTGCTCGTACAAAGGGACGGCTTTGTCGAGCTGTCCGGCCGACATGTAGGTGTAGGCGAGGTTGTTGCGGCTGGTCAGGGTGTCGGGGTGGTCTTCACCCAGCACCCGCCGACGGTCGGTAAGGGTCTGCTCGTACAAAGGGACGGCTTTGTCGAGCTGTCCGGCCGACTCGTAGGCGCCGGCGAGGTTGCTGCGGCTGGTCAGGGTGCTGGGGTGGTCTTCACCCAGCACCCGCCGAAAGCCAGTAAGGGTCTGCTCGTACAGAAGGACGGCTTTGTCGAGCTGTCCGGCCAACTTGTAGGTGTAGGCGAGGTTGTTGCGGCTGGCCAGGGTCTCGGGGTGGTCTTCACCCAGCACCCGCCGAAAGTCGGTGAGAGTCTGCTCGAATAGCGGGATGGCACGAGATAGATCGCCGACCGCTTCCAAATACTGACCAGCCTGGTTTTGCAGGCTAAGAGCCTTGTCGATTACCACCTGTGGGCTATCGGAAGCCGGATGGCTGACATTGAGCCAAAGCGCGGCCGACTGCTGGACGAACGTCTCCATCTGCGGCCGATCCAGCGATATCCGGGCAGAGTCCACAGACCCGTGCTCCACCAACTGGCCTGCGCTGACGAGAATTGCGCCCAGATCCTCCTTAGCGCGGGCAGCATCGCGCACAACCCGCTGCACGAACCTGTGCATAGTCACCGTCGAGCCGTCCACGCTCACCGTCACCAGCGAGGGTTCAGCCAACCGCCCGATCGCGGCATCCACCCCTCGCCCGACATCCCCACTCACCTTGCCCACCAAGCCCAACCGCGCAGCCTCATGCAACCAACCGCGAGGCACCCCGCCTGGAGACAGCACCGCCAGCAGATCGAGCAAGCCCCGCTCCAACCGCACCGCACGGCCACGACCGATCCGCGCCAAGGACAACAGCACCGCCTCGGCCGCGCCATGCGGATACCCCTCACCCCGCACCGGCCGCAACTCCTCAGCCACCGCCACCCTGCGCAACCGCCGCAGATAGTCCCCGTAGGACACACCCTCTTGACCGATCACCCACGCCGCCTGAGCCAACGCCAAGGGCAGATGACCCATCTCATCGGCCAGTCCTCGCGCCCCCAACTCATCATCCCGGCCAGTCCGCTCAGCCAAAAACGCCAGAGCCTCAGCATTGGTGAACACCTCTACCGGTACCGCCACCCCCAGCGCCAGCACGCTTCGATGGTTACTGGAGATCACCACCTGCGTCCGTCCGATTGCCGGCAACCACGGCGCCACCACATCCGGATCGGCCACATTGTCAAACACCACCAGACACCGATCCGCCTGGCCGCTCAACCAATCACGAACCCGCCCCGCAACCACCGACGAGTCCTCACCTGCCTCTCCCACACCCACCGCCGCCCCGATGGCCTCCAACCCTGCCAGCGCCTGGTCAGAGGTCTCGGCATTCACCCACGCCACCAACGGCCATCCCTGCTCGGCACACCACCGGGCATAAGCCGCCGCTACCTGTGTCTTACCGACCCCCCTCCTGCCGGTCAGCGCACAGACCACCACCGCCCGACCCGAACCCGCAGCATCCCGCAACGACGCCACCAACTCCGCACGTGACTGAAAGGCCGTCGGCTCGCGAGGAATTTCCCCCACCACACGGGCTACGCTGCCTGCCCCACTCTCGACAGCATCGCTGGAGGTAACGACCGTGACAGCAGGAATTTGCGCCGACCCCCGAACCGGTTTGCCGTTTTGAGGGGTACGCCGCGCCATCCACTGGCCCAGCCAACCCAGCACCACCGCCCCACCGAACCACCCTGCCTGTGCCCACCAGGGACCCTCCACCCGGTTGGTCGCCACCCCAGCAGCGACCGACACCACCGGCCCCACACTCGCCAGAACCCAGCCGACACCCCGCCCCATCCTCATACCCACCAGATAACCCTGTTCAGCACCGAACGACTGGGAAAACGCACAATGCAACCAAACCGCGACCCCTCGTCACCGAGCCATGACTGTCAGCATCCAAACGTCTACTGCACCGGGAATTGCCGAAGACCATAATGGTCGAGCAGGATTCCAAGATCCGGCATATGCGCGGATTGCCTTGCCCGGACTAGCGCGAGGCAACATCCGAAGCGTCAAGTCAGAGCGCCATGAGGGGCAAAAAGAACAATCCACTTTTAATCCGCAGGTTCCGGTTTTAGGCGCAGGAGGCTTACCCAACGACCGCCGCGCACTATGCATGCGACGATCATGAAACACCCCTTCCAGCCGTGCCCGTTGCGTGCCCGTCAGAAGAGTGAGAAAGGGGAAACCGCGGGGATTCACGGGTAAGGCGAGACCATCACTAACCTGGGACGCGGCAGGCCGGAGGGCCGCGCGCCGCAATCTTCCAAACTGGTGATCACGCATGGAGCAGGATGTGGTGATCGAGTGCGTCGCAGCAGACATCGAAGCCGCTGTGCCGGGAGCATTCGACCTCCCTGGATCGCGGACAGTAGTAGATGTCCGAGCAGCCGCAATCAAAGAACTCGGGCAGAGGATCGGGAAGACTGTTCATGATCGTGGACATGTGCTGAAGATCCCATGTTGCGAGGTAGAGCCGGAGCGACCGCCGGGCCATTAGCGGGCCATTAACCAGGGTGACGAGGGGTCAACCACGGTCACTCACGGCCAGCCCAATGCCCAGGCCAGCCACCCCACAAGGCATGATCGACGCACTTCCCAAGCTGACAGTTCGATTTCTATCTCGAACGGCAAATATTCAGAGTTATATTCGATTGCTGAACAATTCAGATAAGCATTTTTCGCTGAAAGTGCTCTGTGCTAGTCGAACTTCCGTTGCAGCTGCAAACATGAGAGCTGGAATGCCGTGCAGTGCGCTAGCTTGGACAACACGATCTGCCCCCGCTCCCACAAGGGGTGACACGGTACGTAGCGTCCCGTTGAGTGCTACTGACCCAGTCTGTCCTGCATGAACAATCAAATTCCTTTGCCGATACAGTCGGCGAAAAGAGTCTTCCAGCTGACTGACAATGCGAGGCAAGATCGCATTCGGATTAGATATCAATGCACGAATGCGCGTAAGTGCGATTTGGACACCGACGCTCTCGAAATCGTCTACAACCCCGCTTTTTATAGCCTTCTCGATTAAGACGGCTCTTTCTTGGTCGTCGCTGACTGACCGCAGTTCTTTGGCAATCGCGTCATCGCTGGTACTGGCATGCGCTTGCGCAAGCGAAGTTAGCTCACTAGTGACGTAACTACAAGTCACGATGCGTGCCATCCGTGTTGCGGCGACCGCCCGATTAGAGGTATCTCCGGGCCCTATAAGAAGCGCCTCTAGTGCGGCCCAGCTCCCTGCTATTGCTGCCGCAGGCGTGCCACGGTCCAGTGGCTGCAGGAGTTCAAGGGCTGCATCGATTTGGGGATCAAGGCGAAGACGGAAGACTTCTTTCGTGCGTTCAAGTGCGTGCACCTCTACTCGACGCGGGCCCCCTATGTAATCCAAGGGCTCTTGCTCGCCAAGCATGTAAAGTGTTGGATTAAACTGCAGTCGTTGGCGAGCTCCCACCTGGAACCTGGCAGTTAACCTTTCAACCTCGCTGTTTACTTCCTTAAGCGCTGAATACTTATCTTTGGCATCAATCTCTAGGACGAGACCGCCTGATTGCCTAATACTCGGGGAGTGTGGAAACCAATATGCGAGCCATTCTGCAGTCTCCGATGAGTCCAGCCAACACTCCGGTCTTTCTTCGGGAAGAGGCGGACAAGCCATCAGTGGAACTAGGATATCGAATCTTATCTTAGGGCGATTGACGAGGGCTTGTGCTTCCTCGAACAAGTCGCTAAGAGTTAGCTTCGTCTGGCCATATTTTATGTGATAAGTGAGCCATTTGTGTGTTGCTTCTGAACTGTAGCCTTCATCCAATATGTAGCTAGTTACTGCCCGTGCGACTGGCTCGCAGTTTGCTTCTTCGTTTCTAAGATGACTTGCCCATCGAGATAGATATTTGGGTCTATTCTCCTGCAGCAGAAGATTTAGCGCGACCCAGTCATGGCCATCTACCTGCATGGTTCTGTTAACATGCTTGATCAGTTGACCGCGTTCAGCGGGAGAGCCCATTCCAGGGTCGCGCTGAATCCTCTTCGCCAGCCCATCGCCTAGATATTTCACAGAAGACTCGGCGAGCGCTCCTAGAGCCCTTGCGCCTACTGCCTCAAGAAGCTCAGACAACTCCAGCATGGTTCCCAGTCGCCACAACCTGCGATGCCAGGGAGTCGCAGCAGCTGCGAAGTCAAGCATCCGTCTTGCGGTGTAGTGATGCTGCTGGTTGTCATCGAGCATCGGAAGAGGTAGTCTCCTTGTCATACGGGAGGAAGTCGCTTCGGCCGCTTCCTCCCTTTTACATATTGCAGTATGCCATGTCTTGGTTGCCCCTTGTGAGCTTTTTACGGTTATCGGCGGACTGTCGAACGATGGCCGGCTGGCGCTGCGGCCAGAAGTTAACTGTGACCCGATCTCTAGCAGAACCCAGACCTTGACCCTTGACACCCGGGCTACGCTTGGGTCGCTACGCGATGCTTGCACCCTCTGGGCCCAAGCGTAGCCCGGGTGTAGGCAAACGCTTGTTCGATCTGAAGGTGATCGGCGGGGAGTCGTGGTGACTTATGGCCACCCGGTCGACATGTGTCAAAGGTCAGCGTTCTCCAGTTCAAGCTGCGTGATCCGGCGGAACGCTTGGCTCCCGGGATGATCGTCAGTACGCGACCGCAAGGCCATATGTGGCTGAGGTGGGCCTGATCGTCCCGTCTGCCGCGACCCAGGCAAGCCCAGCAGGTCAACTCCTTCGTCTCAAGCTCATCTGCGACGGTTGCGTGGTCGAGGGACGGCGGTCGGTAAACGGACACACGAAGACGATCTTGTCCCTCCGTCGCCGACCCGCTGCCACTTCGTGGTGAGTCGAGGCAGACGGGATGATCAGCCTGATGAAGGCATGCGTGGCATGCAGCTCGGACCATGCACGGGTTGCAGTTTGGGTTGCAGTTCACCGCCGTACCAGGCCGTTCCAGGAGGACCACAGAGGAGCGTTGGTCCAGGTGGAACTGTTCTGAACTGTCATGCCCCGAGCTGCTAATGCGGTTTGGGTTTACCGCCCATCCGGGGTTCAAATCCCCGAGCCTCCGCAGCACAGAGGCCCTCTCCCGAGATACGGGGAGAGGGCCTTTTTGATCTCTGAGGGCGTCATAGTTGCGGTTCGAGTTGCAGTTGGGCGCCGATCCGTGATGCGGCGACACGGAAGACCGAGATTGACCATGCCGACGCATCCGCCTATCGGGCCTCCCCGGAGAGCAACGCCCGCCATATATCGTCGGCCTGCTTGATCGGCCACCGATAGGTCTCGTGAACTTCCGGACTGCCGTCCAGCTGGAGCGTGCGCCGGATGAAGCCCTGCCCTCCGGCCTGACACAGCTCGTACAGGGTGGCCCGGCACTGGCAGGTCCACGTGATCACCCGCAGGCGCGCCGTCCCCCGGTCAGGGCTCAACCAGACCAGCCGCGTGTGATCACGCTGCGGTGTGGACACGTGGGGACTCAGGCAGCCCGTCAGCTCGATCACTGCGGAGCACACCCGTTCGGGCCGGGAAGCTATGCGCCGTCGCCCGGCCCTGCGCCTGCTGCGCACGCCGGGCATGCGGCCTGGGGGCCGGTCCCGACGCGCGGGCAGTACTCCGAGCCGTCGCCGCACGCGCACCGCACTGTACCTACGCCCTCGCCGGCCTTTGGTCGCGCCGCCGCCCCGATGCAGCACGACGATCGCCACGGGGTGGCCGAGGTCCGTCTTGATCGGGGGTGATCGAAGATTCAGGGTTCGTTCCTCACCCTGGCTCACCGGGCATCGGGGCTTGTCTGCGTGCATTTGGCGCGATGAAGCTCGGGGCCAAGGACAGGCCGAGTCGCACGAGGTCGTGAGCGCGAACGGCTGAAGATATGCGGTTCTCACGTGCGGCCCTGGATAATCAGGCAGCCTCGTCTTACGCCCCTTCAGAACTATCGAGAGGTTCCTGTGCCGGAATTCTCAGAAAAGGCCGTGCAAGCGGTGGCTCGGGTCGATGCCCTCCACCAGTTGGGCATCATCGCCCAGTGGCACCCTTGCTCTCGTCATGTCACGCGCAGGCGAACGCCCCGCGGCTGCAATGACTGCACATTCGATAGCGTAAAAACGTGTCCTACCTGTCGTACATGGCCGTGTCCCACGCACCTGGCCTTGTACGACGAGACGGAAGAAGGCTGCGGTCACCGAATCCCTGTCGATCCGGTCACCGATGGAACGATCCGTCATTCTGAGGGCACAGTGATTGTCACTGGCGACCGCGGAGCGACCACGGACGTTTACGCATGGTGGAGTCAGTCTGGATGGGCATCGGCGGCGTTCTGCTTCACCTTCATAGCCGATCTCGCGCCTGAAGAGGTGCTACGCCGGCTGGGACTGACCGAGGACCCTGAACAGGAAGGCTTCGCCACGATCGAAGTCGGCCACGCTCCCGGTGGATCGATCATGGTGGAATACGGCTATGCCGGGATCTTGCGCGACGTGGTGCACGCCCTATCGCAAGGTACGTCGATCGCCAGTGTGGAGCGCAATGTCAACTACCACTCCCACTTCGTCCATGCCGTAGACGGCGACATCGTCGCGCGCCTGGTCCCGATGTTTGCCCACTGGAGCGACAGCACCGATCCTGAACGACTGAAGCAGGACCTCGAAGAGTTGGGCATGCTCTGGGATTTCGACCCGGAACCCGAGGTCTTCCCACCTTACATCAAGGGCGCTTTGGCGCTCGCTGAACGACGCACTGGCGTCCGGCTGGAACCCCGCCACCTCCAGCCCGGCGCCTTACTATACCGTGCCTCCATCGCCCGCTACTACGAAAGCTCTGAAGGCAGATTTCCAGAGCTGGCTTGACACCAAATTGATTTGTGTTCAACCCGGCGATAGGAAGACCCGATGGGAGAGTACGCACGCTTCACGCAGGTCATGAGCCCGTTCGGGGTGCAATTTGGGTTGCAGTTCACCGCCGTACCAGCGCATTCCAAGCAGATCAGGAGGAGGCGTTGGTCAAGGTGGGACTGTCTTGAACGATGGCCTCCCGAGCTGCTAATGCAGTTTGATTGGGACGTCAGTGCCGTGCCCGTCGCGTGCCCGTCAGGAGGGTCGCCAAGGGGGAGGAACGGGGACTCACGGGCAAGGCGAAAATGCCTTTGACCTGGAACACAGCAGGTCAGAGGGGTGCGTACCGAGATCTTCCAAACTAGTAGTCATGCGTGGAGCGGGATTTGCTGATCAAGCGCGTCGCAGGAGACGTCGAAGCAGATGCGCCGGAGGCATTTGACCCCACCAGATTGTGAGCAGTAGTAGATGTTCGAGCAACCACAGTCAGAGAAATCGGGTAGGTGGAAGCCGTTCGGCGATTTGCGGATTATGAGGTGCCTGATTTGAGGATTACCACCGTGGCCAGGAACAATCAGATCGTGGACTTCCAGGATTCCCCGCTTCTGAAAGCTGCTCGACTCTGTCTCGTCGACGTCCGGACCGAGGTGGCCGGCATCAGTGTGGCCGACGTGCTGGAGTACCTGGAATACGGCGAATGGGAGACGGCCCTTCTGCTTCTCGAAGAGCTCGGCGACGCGCATCCTCAGTTACCCGAGTTCTGGAGCCTGCTGGCCGACGCCGCTCGCCTGATGTGGCTTCAGTGGGACGCCGACTGGTGCGAATGGCGATGCAGCGAGGCCCGCAACGGTGCCGTTCGTGCCGATCTCTGCCTCACGAGCGCCGAGGACGGAGGCCGCATGAGACCCGTACCTCTCCGCGGAGTGCTCCGACCCATGTGGGACGTCGGTCTTCTCACGCCCGAGGGTGAACCCCTGCTCGGCATCGCCCGCCTCTGGGTCGAAGGCCGTGATCCATTGGAGCCGGGCGGGTGCGGGTCGGTGAGATTACTTCCCCTGACCTTCGAGCACTGGCGGCACCTCAAGCCAGGCGATGTGATCACCATGCACGAGATCCGAGCCCCTATCGGGGCCGCGCGCATCACCGGGGTCAGCCTGCCTGTGACAGCCGGTTCCTAGTTGCAGTTCTAGTTGCAATCCAGCCCCGTTCAACCTCGTTCCGGAAGGACCGCCCGCGCCCGTTGGTCCAGGTGGAACCGATCGGGACGGCCGAGATCCGAGCTGCTGATGCGGTTTGGGTTTACCGCCCATCCGGGGTTCAAATCCCCGAGCCTCCGCAGCACAGAGGCCCTCTCCCGAGACACGGGGAGAGGGCCTTTTTGATCTCTGACCCCTTGTCAGGATTGCGGCTCCCATGCGGGTGCTCGCGTCCTGCGTCAACGCGCCGGCCACGTGGGTGTAGCGCTCGGTGGTGGCCACCCGCGCGTGGCCGAGGATTTCCTGTACGACGCGGATATGCACACCTTGTTCCACAAGGAGTGTTCCGGTTGTGTGGCGAGCGTCGTGGAGTCGTGCGTCACGAACGCCCGCCCGCTTCAGGAGCGCTTTCCACGCCTTGTGGTCCTCGCTCCGTTCCATCGGCCTGCCGTGCCGGGTGGTGAACACGAGATCGTGCCTATCCCACAGATCCCCGCCTTTTCCCGTTCGGCCGCGTGTGCGTCGCGATGAGCCCGCAGGAAAGGCGGCGATTCGGGAGGACGTGAAGGGTGAGCTTGCTCCGGCCCTTGTGCTGACGAAAGAGCATGCCGTCACCCGTGCGCCTGGGGCAGCGATCGGTGTGACCGACTGTCAGCGCGGTCGGCGCCAGTGGGCGAGCGTCCCGCTTGTGCTCTTGACCACACGCGGGACGGACTCGCTCTCAGGCCAGATCTGCAGCAGGTAGTGGTCGATGATCTCGTTAGAAGTGTCCACCTCCGCGGCCTCGTCCATGTTCTTGGCGTGGTAGCGCAACCGGTACCACCCCGGTCCTGCGGACAGTTCGGGAAGTTCATGGAACTTTTCGCAGCCCCACTCGTGTACGGAGACCCGCCCGGCCTCGGACTCGAAGCTGATCTCCACGATGTCCTCGTAGCCGTCGATGTCCGCTCCGAGGTCGTGGTCGGCCACTGTCACCGAGAAGCCGACCGTGCCTGTGTGCAAGCCTGTGATCAGAAAGGCGCAGCCGTCTGCCACCCGTATGATCCCGACAGGATGCGTGGGATGATCACGAAGTAGGTCGTCCGGGCCCATGGCGTCATCGGTGTCGTCGACGAGGTACGCCTGCCGGTAGGAAACGCGCAGATCGAACGACACGCTGCGAAAATCGGTCATGAGCGGCAAGCCTACGATCATGAACTGACATTTCATGGTCGGTGCCAGGAAACGCGCGTGATCCTACTGCGGACCGCAAGCCCGAGGCTGTTTTAGGTGGCCAGTTGGCAGTAAAAATGAGGGGGCTGCCACTTGGGTGAACGCGTCATCTCCCCGGCCTGTAGGCGAGTCGCGTCGAGGTGTTCTACCCTGACCAACGCGGCCACCGTACGATCTTCAGTTCCATCACCCCTGAATGGTCACTCACGTCCTGTCGGCTACACCCCAGACGTCTCCCGTCCACCTCAGCGGATATCCCGATGTGCGGCTGAAGTGGTAGTCATGCTTCGGTCCCGAAAGTCTCTCAGTCTGTCGGTCCTGAGTATTACCGTCGGTCCTCCTATGGACTCGCACTTGTCAGGAGGACGACCGGTGGCAGAGGTGCTGCGGAGGATCACCTATGAGGACGACATCGAGTACGGACACTTCTATGTGGGAGGCCTTGGGCCGCATCTGGACGATTCCACGATTGGGGCCTTCGTACTTCCTGTACGGCCTGCGCACCTACCGGGTCCCGTCCGCCTGGGGCAAAGGTCACGAGTTCTATGAGGATCCGCAGACCGAGCATGTGCTGCTACGGTTCTGGCCGATCCGGGACGTCTTCGACCCCGTCCTGCATGCCCGACCGGAGAGGACGACGGCGGTGCCCCGGCCGTCCGCATACGTTTCCGCCACAGACTGGCCGGCCCTGCGCCGTCAGCCCGACCTGCCAGAGCCCGACACGGCCGACGATCCCGACAGCGAGGACGGGGAGGCCGCTCTCAGGAGGACCCGTGCCCGGATCGCCAGGCAGCTCAATCCCGACACCGCACCCACCTTCACGATCCTCAGGCGGCACGCGGAAGATCCTCGGAGCCCCTTGAGAGCCAACACCGGCGCGACCTGCCGGGCTCGGCTCTGGCGATCGGTGAGGAAGAACGAGCTCGGCGTCGACCGGCGGATCGAGAGTGAGGACGGCTCCCGCGACGAGGTGCTGGTCTCCGCGATCGTCACCGTGCTCGACGAGGACGGCGAACTGCTGACGGTCAGGGACGCGACCGAGACGGAGGCCGCACGCCTGCTGGCTGTGGAGCGGGTCTGGCCCGCCGCCCCATCTATCGCCGTCGAGCTCGCATCACTAAGAAAACAGCGACGGCCACGACCACAAAAAATAAAATTTCGAGCCAGCCCAGACCAAACATGCACGTCCCTTCCAGGCGAGATCACTGGCTTCTACAGTGTTCGCCCGGACGAGCTTGGTCAAGGCCGTTTGCACTCCCGGCTGGAGCCTCCACCCGATGAAGTCAGGGCTTTGAAGTCATCACAGAACCTTTCACATTCGCTTACGGGTATCTGTGGCGTTCCGCAGGTCGTGCCGTTTTCACCGAGCGGTGGTCACTTACAGGGCGAGATCACGGCGCCACCTGTACAGGGTGATGTCGTGGCCCTTGCGTTCGAAGGTGACCGGCTCATCGTCGGCCAGGTGAAAGCCGGTGGCCCGCGCTACCGCGACGCTTGCCGCGTTTGCTGGATCAATCCGTAGAAGCAGGCTGCGCATCCCGAGCGAGGTGCGGGCGTAGTCGGCCATTAACTCAACGGCGCGAGCCGCCAACCGCTCTCCCCGGTGTTGAGCACCGATCGCGTAAGCAAGTTCGGCCACACCGGGCTCATCGGCCGTACGGAAGAGCAACACCTCTCCTCGTGCCTCACCACCGTCCCCGGTGATGGCGAGTTGCATGCCGCGATCAGCGGCACGTGCTTTCCGCGACTGAGACAGGTACTCCTGAGCGGCGTCGAAGTCGAACGGCGAACGTAGCGGAGTCCAGCGAGCGACCCGTGGTTCATCGAAAAGGGCGACCATGACAGGAAGGTCCTCATCGGTCCATTCACGCAGGTGAATCCCGAGGCCCGACAGTTGGACATCGAGAGGAAAGCGGCCTTCGGTACCGTCCAGCGCCGTCATGAAGTCGATTCTGCTTGAGAACGCATCTTGTGATCAAGATCATGGACATTTCACGGGCCGGCGAGGAAGGGCCGCAGCCGGTACAGCCCCACGATCGCCTGGTGCGGATTGAGGAGGACGCCGACCGGTGCGAACAGCGATGTGGTGAGGCCCGCAACGGTGCCGTTCGTGCCGGCCTGTGCCTCACGAGCACTGAAGGGGAAAGCCGCACGAGTCTTGTACCTCTCCGCGGAGTGCTCCGGCCCATGTGAGACATCGGCCTTCGCACGCGGTCACGCCCGAGAACGAACCCCTGCTCGGCATCGCCCGACTCTTGAAGCCGGGCAGGTACGGGCCGGTGAGATTGCCTCCCCTGACCTTCGAGCACTGACGGCACCTCAAGCCAGGCGATGTGATCACCGTGCACGAAATCCGAGCGCCTATCGGGACCGCGCGCAGCACCGGGATCAGCCTGCCGGTGACAGCCGGTTCCTGGTTGCGGTTCTAGGTGCGATTCAGCCCCGTTCAACCTCTTTCCAGAGAGACCGGCAGCACCCGACGGCCGAGATCCGAGCTGCCAATGTGATTTGGGTTCACCGCGCATCCGGGGGTCGAATCCCGAGCCTCCGCAGCCGGTGACGTATTCGAACGCGACCCGAAGTTTCAGCCGGACGGGACCGAACCTTTCGACATGTCACCGGCGTCAGTAACGGTTGAGAGGAGTCGCCTTGGATCGCAATGACAGCTTCCGCGGGTTCGTCGCCGGTCATCAGCAGGCGCTGATGCGCACCGCCTACCTGCTCACGGGAGACGCCCACCAGGCCGAGGACCTGCTGCAGAGTGTTCTGCTCAAGGTGCTCGGACGCTGGTCCAGGCTGTCGCGCGTCGAGCACCCCGAGGCGTACGCGCGTAAGGCGCTGCTGAATCAGTACATCTCGTGGCGGCGGCACCGGGGCAGGGCCGAGCTCCCGACCGCCGACCCGCCCGACCGGCCGTATTCGGGCGAGGACTCCACCATCGTGCGGCTCGTCGTGCGCCAGGCTCTCATGCGGCTGCCGCCCCGGCAGCGGGCGGTGATCGTACTGCGCTACTACGAGGACAGGACCGAACGCGAGACGGCCGAGTTGCTGAGCTGCTCGATCGGAACGGTGAAGAGCCAGGCCCACTACGCGCTGGCCCGCTTACGCGAACTGGCTCCCGAACTGGCGCCGAAGCTCGCCGACCTGGAAACCGAGGAGGCTCACCGATGACTTGGCTACGGAACGCGCTCGTCGACCTGGCCGACGAGTCCCCACAGGTGGACCTGGCCGAACGCACGATCGCGACGCGTGATCGCAGGCGGCGTACCGTGATCTCGCTCCTCGCGGCGGCCATGGTCGCGGTCGTCGCTCTTGGTACGACGTTCACCATCCGGCTGCTGCCGGACGGGTCGCGGGAGGCCGCTTCCCGAGGCGACCTGCCAACGCGCGGGGTGGGGCCGCTGAGTCACGCGTACAAGACCTTCTGCGAGCCGTACAGCGGGAAGGCGCCGTCGGATTGCCGGGACGGAGGCTGGCGGGTGGTCACCCGGAGCGGCAGGACCTACCACGTGCCGGAGGCGCTGCCCAGCCTCGCCCCCGGCCGCACCGGCCTGCGAGACAGCCCGCTGGCGATTAGCCGGGACGGCCGGAAGATCGCCTACTACAGCGCCAAGGAGGGCACCTTTCAGGTCCGCGACCTGGCATCGGGCCAGAAGACGACGGCTGCGAACAAGGTGCCGCAGGCCTGGCTGGGAAGCGTCTCGCGTTTGATGCTGTCGGACGACGGGCGATTCGTGGCCTTCAGCAAGGTCCCGGAGTTCAAGGACCCCGCGCTGCTCATCGATATGCGCGACGGGGTCGTCCGCGAGTTGCCGACCCGTTGGGTCCCCATCGGCCTGTCACGGGACGGCGCCACCATCACGCTCGCGGAATACTCGCCCAGATCACAGCTGCGGACGATCTCGAACCTGTGGCCGAGCTCCTCGAAGGGCGACTCCACGTCGGTCATCCTGCCGGTGGACTACTTCTTCAGCCCGCTCGCCCCCGACGGGAAGACCGTCGCGGTGATCGAGAACCACAGCACCGCCGAGAAGCCGTGCCGTCAGGGCAACCTCGCCCTGATGGACACGCTCACCGGCAAGAAGCGGAAGACGACCGCCATCAGCGGGCTGCCCTCCGATGTTTCCCGGATCTCGCTGCGCACCTGGCTCAGCGCCGAGGAGGTCACGGCTCTCACCATGTCCGTGCGGTGCAGGCCGGCGTCCACGGCGTCAGACGACGAGCCCGCGATAATCGACCTGCCATACCAGACCATGACCGCCTACGCGGTGAACGTCAGGACCGGCAAGGCCAGGAAGCTCGCCACGTACAGAGCGCAGGGCTTCTTCGAGATCGTCCTGCCCGGCCCTCCCGGGGCGCTGTGACCTCACCTCTCACGCCGCGGGAAGTACGTCGCCCTCGCCGACCCCGAACGTCCACGCCACCGGCTCTCCCTCGTGCCGTGTCTCGGTGAGCGCGGGAGCGTGAGGCGGACGGGCTACGGACCGTCCGCCTCACGGGTGTCAGCACACGATGAAGATGCTCTTCCAGCCGACGGGCGTCCTCTGCTCCGCGTTGCGGTTGGACGGCAGCTCGAAGTGCGTCACCCCCTGCGTGTTGGGCTGGTTGTACATACGGCCGCTCTGACCGTCGCCGTACCACTTGTACGACCCGTGGAAGGGGATGTTGGACGGGCCGCACCGGTCGATGACCACCGACCGGCCGGTGAAGCCCCGCCCTTCGTAGGCCACATACTGCGAGGCGTAGGCGGCACTGCCCATGACCGCGACCATGGCGGCGGAGATGACGGGGACGAGGGCGATTCGCTTCACGATGATCCTCTCGACGGTCCAGCGATCTACTCCGCGTATGCCTACCATTACTGTGAGTGAACGAAACGTGCTGCGCGTGGTCTGGACCGCTCGCCGAAAGCATCGCCGGGGCAATGTGTTCGAACAGGTGGTGAGCCGGTGTGCGTCCGCGCCCGTTCCGCGGGCCGATCTCCGTACGGTCAAGTCCAAAGTGTTGCTTGGCGGTCCCGACGTCGTAGGGCGTGGTGCGTGTCCTCTGGTCGGCGTCGAGGGCGGGGGCGTTGGCGGTGGGTGGCGCACCGGGACACATGTCAGCCGGGCACCGTGCTCGCCTGTGCCTGTCACAGGCGCTCGCGACGCTCATGAAATTTCCAGCCTGAGTCGGGGCCGGTCTCGTCCCGTCCACCGGGAGCGTCCCGAGGGCTGACACCGGCGATTCGGCGTGCTTTTCGATGAGAGGACTCTCACGTCGGCCTCAGGGTCGCCTCACCGCCGGTCGTGATGCTTCGTGGTGGGCCGGGTAGCCGCTCGGGCCGAAACTGACGGAGGAACGACATGAGCAGGATCAGAATGGCGCTGGCCGGAGCCGTCCTTGGTACCGCCGTCGGAGCGGTGGCCGTCGCCACCCCGGCGTTGGCGGAGGAGCGCGCCTGCCGTGGCACCCTCGGCGCGGTGACCCTCGACAACGTGCGCGTGCCGCAGGGCGCCACCTGCACGCTCAAGGGAACCCGGGTCAAGGGCACCCTCAAGGTCGAGAGGAACGCGACCCTTGTCGCCCGAGGAGTTCACGTCGTCGGCAACGTCCAGGCCGAGGGAGCCGCCAGTGTCTCGGTCGTCGGCGGGTCGGTCGTCGTCGGCAGTGTCCAGGTGAAGCAGGGCGGCGCGGCCACCGTCGAGTCGTCGCGGATCAACGCCGACATCCAGTACGACGCCAACAGCCGCTACCTCAGGGCCAACGGCAACCGGGTCGGTGGCAGCGTCCAGGTGGTCGGCAACCGGGGTGGCGCGCAGATCAACGGGAACAAGATCAAGGGCAACCTCCAGTGCAAGGAGAACCGGCCGGCGCCGACCGGGAAGGCCAACGCCGTCGGGGGCAACAAGGAGGACCAGTGCAGGGGCTTCTAGCCGCCGAGTGGTGACGCCCAGGCGCGCGCTCCGAGGGGTGGGTTCGACGGTGGGCGGTCAGCGGCGGGTCGCCCACCGCCCGTCGCCCACCGCCCGTCGCCGGTCGCCCGCCGTACGAGGCGTCCGCCGTACCCGGGGATGCCGGAGTGCCGGAGTGCCGCTGTGCCGCTGTGTCGGTTCGGTGACAGCGGGGGCACGGCGGCGCGTTCGATGGAGAGGCGTCGCCGACCCTGAAGCGGCACGGCACCAAGGCGGTGGTCGGACCGACGGCGACCGCTGCGGGTGGTCGCCGTCGGTTGGTGATCACGGTTTCGTACGTCAACGGTGCGCGGCGCCCCGATGGTCGCGCCCCGTCACGGCGCCGCGGCCGAGGTCTCAGCCGGGAGAGGGCTGAGCGTCCGACCGCGGCCGGGATATAGTGATCATGATTTCTCCCGAGGAGCTGATCGGGAGACCGGCTATCGAGATCGTGTCATCGGGTCGGATACGCGCCGTATATGTCATGTATATACGGCTGTCCGTGAGACACCCTTCAACCGGCCGGAGCGACGCCGAGCCGGTCGAGGTGGTCGCGTACCACTCCGGCCCTGCGGTGCCTGAGGTCCTCGAAGAGGGCGAGGGCGGCCTCAAGGTGGGTCACGGCGGCGCCGGTACGCTCCCGCGAGGCGTGGGCGAGGCCGAGCGCCTCGTGCGCCTCCGCCCGCAGCAGGGTGTCACCGGTCCGGGTGGCGAGTGAGAGGGCGCGCTCCCCGCACGATATCGGCTCCTCATGGGCGCCCATGTCGCGATGGAGCGCGCTCATGCTGACCAGGATCTGGGCGATGTCCCGGTCGCCGCAGCCCGTCTCGCTGATCTCCAGGGAGATCCGGTAGTGGCTCATGGCCTGGGTGAGGCGTCCGGCGAGATGGTGGGCCTCGCCCAGGTTGCTGTGCAGCAGGGCGGTGAAGTGGTGGGCGTCCGGCAGTCGCGCTCCCAGGGATCCGGCCTCCTCCAGCCACCGGATCGCCTCCTCCGGGCGGTGGGCGTTGATGTACGCGGCGGCGAGGTTCAGCAGGGCCGTGGCCGCTCCCAGGGTGTCTCCGAGCCCGAGCCGGAGCCGGTGCGCGCGGTGGCACGCGGAGACGGCGCGCTCCGTGTCGCCCAGCAGGCTGTGCACGATGGCGAGCCGGCCCGTGATCATCGCCTCGCCCGCGGGATCTCCGGCCGTCGCGGCGGCGTCCGCCGCGACGGTGTAGAGGTCGGCCCACTGCCTCGCGTGGTGGCGCCGGTTCAGCCACCCGAACATGGCCGCCGCGATCTGCCAGGCGAGCGCCGGATGTGATTCCGCCGCGCGCCGTACCGCGGCGTCGAGGTTCGCGGCTTCGGCGTCGAACCAGGCCAGGGCGGAGGCGGCGTCGGCGAACCCCACGGGCCGGGTCGGGGAGGTGAAGTTGGGCCGTTCCTTCGGCCGGAGCACCCGGTCGGCCGCGTTGGCGGCGTCCCGGTACCAGGTCAGCAGCGCGGTCATGCGCCGCTCCCGCTCACTCGCGCTCTCCTCGGCCAGGAAACGCTCACGGGCGTAGATCCTCACCAGGTCGTGCATCGCGTAGTGGCCGCCGGACACGGGGGCGAGCAGGTGGACGGACACGAGCCGGTCGAGCAGATCTCGCGTCTCGTCGGCCGCCGTACCCGCCAGGACCGCGGCGACGGCGAGGGACGGCTCGGGGCCGGGATGCAGCCCGAGCAGCCGGAACATCCCGCGGACCGGCTCGCTCAGCGAGCGGAGCGAGGCGCGCAGAACCGCTCGGATCGATATCTCGTTCTCGTCGACGGCGAGCCTGTCCAGGCGCACGCGCTCGTCGGTCATCTCCGCCACCAGCGCGGGCAGGGCCGAATCGTACGCCGACATCTCCAGGCGGGAGGCCGCGATCCGCAGGGCGAGGGGGATCCGGTCGCACAGCTCGGCGAGCTCCTCCGCGCCCGTGTCGCCGTTCGAGTCGGCGCTTGTGACGCTGCCCGTGTCGCCGCCTGTGTCGCTGCCCGTGACGTCGCCCGTGTCGCCGCCTGTGACGCTGCCCGTGACATCGCCCGTGTCGCGCCTCGCCTGGGTGAGCCGGTCCCGGAGCAGGGCGACGGCGTCGGCCACCGGCAGCGGTCCGAGCGGGATCCTCGGGACGCCGTGCGTGGTGGCGAGCCCGTCCAGGCGGAGCCTGCTGGTGATCAGTGTCAGGCTCGGCGCGGCCCCGGGAAGCAGCGCGCGCACCTGCGCGGCCGAGGCGGCGTTGTCGAGTACGACCAGCATCCGCCGGTCGGCCACCAGCGACCGGAACACGGCGGCCCGCTCCTCCGTGTCGGCGGGGATCCTCCACAGCGGTACGTCCAGGACGCGCAGGAAACGCTCCAGCACCAGGCCCGGGTCCAGCGGTCTGCCGACCCCGAACCCGCTCAGGTCCACGAAGAACTGCCCGTCGCCGAACAGGTGACGCGCGGTGTGAGCCCACCGGACCACCAGGGCCGTCTTCCCCACCCCCGGCGGTCCCACGACGGCGACGACCCTGGCTTCCTCGTCGGCGCCCGACGCGATCTCGTTCAGGCGCGCGAGCTCACCGTCGCGCCCCACGAATCCGAGGGGCCTCGCCGGCAGCTGGGCGGGCACCTCCCGATGGCCGGACGCGGGCGGACGTGCCGAAGCGGTGCGGGTGTCCACCCGGAGCGGCCGGTTCTCGGCCGCGTTCCAGAGCCACGGGTCGGCGGTGAGGATGGCTTTCTCCATCGAGCGCAGCTCCCGGCTGGGCTCCAGGCCCAGCTCGTCCGCGAGGATCCCGCGTGCCCGCCGGTAGGTCTCCAGGGCCTCCGCCTGGCGGCCGGACCGGTAGAGCGCGAGCATCAGGTGCGACCACAGCCGCTCGCGGAAGGCGTTCCGGTCCACCAGCGCCGTCAGCTCGGCCACCAGGGAGGCGTCCTGTCCCAGGCGCAGGTCCGCCTCTATCCGTCGCTCAAGGGCCACCATGTGCCACTCCTCCAGGCGGGACCGCTCCTCGCGCAGGGCGGCCTCGGCGGGGAGGTCGCAGAACGGCGGCCCCTGCCACAGCTTCAGCGCCTCGCCGAGCGACCGCCGGGCCCCGGTGGCGTCGCCCGTCGCCAGGGCCGCCTGCCCGTCCTGGACGAGCCCGACGAAACGGCAGGCGTCGACCTCGCCGCACTCGACGTCGAGCCGGTAGCCGGCGCGGCCCTCGCGCAGGATCCGCTGGGTTCCCAGGACCAGGCGCAGGCCGCGCGCGTAGAGCCGTATGTTGGCCTCCGCGGAGGGCGGGGGCGCGGCTCCCCACAGCGCGTCGACCAGGTGGTCGACGGAGACGAAGCCGTGCGGGTGGCCGAGCAGCACCGCGAGGAGGAGCCGCTGCTTGGGCGGCCCCAGCGCCGGGGTGGCGTCGCCGGATCGGACGTGCAACGGACCCAGAACCTTGAACTGCACAATCACGCTCCTTCCGCGCGCCGGGTACGGCACCGCCGTACCCGGCCGCCACGGCTCGGGGTCACGTGGGTACGGCTACCGCGCCATCGGCGAGTGCTGTTCCGGCGACCGAACTCAGGCGGTGATCATGGACCAAAGCGTAGACCAAACCACACCGGCCGGCGGGTCGTCCCGTGGGGCCGGGGCGCCGATCACGGGCCGCGGCGGACTTTCCGGGAGGTGGAGACGGGGACGGGAGGTCTCCTCGCGGTGGGGACGAGCGCGTTCTACGGTGTGGCGAGTGCCTCTGTCGGGGAGAGCCGGGAGGCGCGGACGGCCGGGTAGAGGCCGGCGAGGGCACCGATGAACAGGGTCGTCGCGAGGCCGCCGATCGTCGCCCAGGCGGGGAGCACCACCGGCCAGCCCTGGTAGAGCGCGTATCCGGCGGTGACGCCGGTGCCGAGGAGGATCCCGCCCGCCCCGCCCAGGGCCGAGAGCAGCAGCGACTCCGCGAGGAACTGCGTGCGGATCTGCCCGCGCGTCGCACCGAGCGAGCGGCGCAGGCCGATCTCCGGACGTCGTTCCAGCACCGAGATGACCATGGTGTTGGCCACCCCGACGCCGCCGACGAGCAGCGCGACCGCGCCGACCCCGAGGAGGAGCCCGGTGAACGCCTGGTTGGTGGCCTGCTTGGCGGCGAGGGCGTCGGACGGGCGCGAGACATCGACCTCGTTGGGCGCCTGCGGGTTCGCCGTACCGGCCAGGACCGAGCGGACGGACTCCAGCCGCGACTCGTCGGAGCGGGTGTAGAGGGTCGTGGGGTGCCCGTCGAAGTCGAGTGCCGTCTCCGCGACCGGCCAGCCGACCAGCGCCGCGTCGTCCAGTTCGGTGGCGAGCGGCACCGGGGCGAGGACTCCGACGACGGTGAACCGTACGTCGCCGACGACCACCTGGGCGTCGGGTGCCGCCGCGCCCACCCCGAGCCGCTCCGCCGCCCGTGATCCGAGCACCACGGCCGGATAGCGCTCGGTGGCCCCGTTGAGCCAGGTGCCGCTGCGCACCGTCGCGCTCACCGTGGACAGGAGGTCGAGGCGGGCGGCATGGGTGGAGATACCCCCGGTCTGCGCCTCGGAGATCTCCTCGGACCGGTAGACCTTGGCGTCATCGACGCGTCCGGCCGCGGAGACGGACTCCACGGGACCGATCCGCTCGATCATCGCCTCGGCGTCCACCGGCATCTTGGCCGCCTCGCCCAGCAGTGTCCGGCCGGACGAGACGGTGAGCAGGTTCGTGCCCAGTGCCGAGAGCGTACGGTCGAGTTCGGCGCCCGACGAGGACGAGATGCCGACCACGCCGACCATCGCGGCGATGCCGATGGCCACTCCGAGCGCGGACAGGAACGCCCGCAGCGGGCGGGTGCGCAGGCCGACCGCGCCGACCCGCATCACGTCGCGCGGCCGCATCCTGGCCGGGACCAGCCTCGGCGGGTCCGCCCGATCGATCACGGTCATCACGCCACCCCGGATCCGGCACGCCGCGGTGACCCGGCCGCCGGGGTTCCCGGAGGCCCCGGGGTTCTCGACGTCGCGGAGGCCGGGGGGCTCGGGGAGGTCGAGGAGGTCGAGGAGTCGGGGACGGCTGTGAAGCCTGAGCCGATCACCGGGCCGGAGCCGATCACCGGGCTTGAGCTGATCACTGGACTGGAACCGGTCACCGGACCGGAATCGGTCGCGGAGTCGGTGACGGTCGTGGAGTCGACGACGATCCGGCCGTCCGCGGAGTCGGAGATGATCCGGCCGTCGCGCATCCGCACCTGCCGGGGCAGGCTCGCGGCGATCTCCCGGTCGTGCGTGATGATCACGATGGTGGTGCCCGAGGCGTTCAGATCGCGCAGCAGTTCCATCACCCCGGCTCCGGAGACGGAGTCCAGGGCGCCGGTGGGCTCGTCGGCGAGGAGCAGCGGGGGGTCCCCGGCCACGGCCCTGGCGATGGCGACGCGCTGCCGCTCACCGCCGGACAGCTCGTGCGGCTCGTGGTCGAGGCGATGGCCGAGCCCGACCCGTTCCAGCGCGGCCGAGGCGCGGCGGCGCCGTTCGGGCAGGCCGAGGCCGGTGTAGAGGAGACCGTCGGCCACGTTGTCCAGCGCCGGGACCCTGGCGGCGAGGTGGAAGTGCTGGAAGACGAAGCCGATCCGCGTCGCCCGCAACGCGGAGAGCCCGCTGTCCGACAGCTTCGAGATGTCGTACCCGTCGATGCGCACGGTTCCGGAGGAGGGGTGGTCGAGCGTGCCGACGACGTTGAGCATCGTCGACTTGCCCGAGCCGGAGGGGCCGGCGATGGCGACGAGTTCGCCGCGTCCGATCTCCAGGGAGACCGCGGCCAGCGCGGTGACCCCGCCGGGGTAGACCCTGGTCACATCCGACAACGAGATCATTTCGGTATCCCCACGGTCATGCCCTCGGCGAGGCCGTCCCCGGAGATCTCGACCCGGCCGCCGGAGAACAGGCCCGTCCTCACCGTGAGGTAGCGGGACCCGGTGCCCTCGACGACCTCGACGCCGAATCCGCCCTCCCTCAGCGCCACGAGCGCGGAGACCGGTACGGTCAGCACGTCCTCGCGCCTGGACGCCGTGAAGGTCACGTCCACCGCGGCCTGGTCGAGGCCGCTCGCCGCCTTCTGGCGGCTGAGGGAGACGAGCGCCTCAAGTCTCGTCTCCGGGTCCGCGTTCGGTCCCTCCCCGGGCTCGATGATCGTGGCGACATCGGTGACCTCGCCGGCCACCCTCCCGCCGTCGGGCATGGTGACCGACACCTTGGCCCCCTTCTTCGCCATTCGCCGATCTTCCGCCCGCAACTGGACGGTGACCACCTTGGTGGTCCCGGTGTAGGTCAGCACCTTCTGGCCGGGGGCGACGGGCTGGCCCGCCTCGGCCTCCAGGCTGTCCACGCGGACCTTGCCGTCGGCGAAGACGACCCGGCCGAGCTCGACGACGCCGGTCTCCTCCAGGCCCCGGTCGTCCTGCCACCGCATGACCGCCGAGGCGGTGGCGTCGGTGTACTCGTCGTCCACGGTGAAGCCGGTGTAGCCCAGCGTGCGGAGGTTGCGCTCCAGGCGCCTGACGTCCGGCCCCTCGGTGCCGATCCGCATGTCGCGATAGGCCGGCGTCGAGCCGTACATCAGCACCACCGGTTCGTTGTCCACCTTGTAGAGCGGCTTGCCACGGGTGACCTGGGCGCCGCTGTCCGGAAGCCAGGTGACCGTGCCGGGCTGTCGGCTCACCGCGGTGGAGGCCGGGCCGTAGCCGAGCTCGCCGTCGGCGTCCCGCGTGTCGGCGAGCGTCTGCCGCTTCACCGGGGTGGTGGCCGGAGGCAGGAGGCCCGCCGTCCTGTCCGTTCCGGTGCCGCCCGGACCGACCATGCCGCTCGTGGCCGCGGCGGCCGTTCCGAGGATGACGACCGCGACGGCCAGTCCGGCGATCTTCTTGCCACGGCCGAGGCGGTCGCGTCGCCGCGAGCGGGGAGGGGACGCGTCCATGTCCGTCCCGTCGTCGAGGGTGGCCGTGCCCATCAGAAGCCCTCCTGACGGGGTGGACGAGGGCGGGCACGTCTCAGCGTCACCGTGTTCGTGTTCGTGTTCGTCGGGAGCTTTCCCGGGGGGTGGGCGCATCTCGGGGGGAGCGTGGTCGTGTCCATCAGGAGCCTCCCTGACCCGCTTCGGGCAGGAACTCCTTCGAGCACTTCTCCTGCGCGGCCTGGAAGTCCGGGTCCTCTCCGACGGCCCCGGTCACGCGCAGCCCGCCGCCGCTCTCGGGGTCCGGGAAGTCCTCCACGCCGTTGTCCCGCATGCACTGCGCGAACTTGCGCATCGACTCCGCCCGCTGCGGGTCCGGCCCGTTCGGTCCGGAACCGCCCATCGGGGAGAACTCCTTGCAGGCCGCCATGGCCTTGTCCATCGCCTCCTTGCCGACGCTCCTGTCGGCCCGGATGGTGACGCCCTTGCCGGGTTCGGGGTCCGCCATGTCGACGCCGTTCTCCCGCATGCACTGGGCGAACTTGATGCCCCTCTCGTGCTGGTCCAGGCTCGGCGCGGCACTGCTCGCGGCGGGTTTGCCGCCACCGCCGCCCGTGGACGCCACGTCCGCGCCGGTGCCGGCCGTACCGCACCCCACCAGGAGCAGGGCGAGCGCCAGCGCGCCAAGGACTCTCATGATTCTCTCCTCTTCCGACGGTGTTCCGACGGTCTTCCGATGGTGTCCCGACGGTGTCCCGACGGCCGGTTCTCCGCCGGCCGTTCGAGAGGTGATGCAACAGGGGAGCGCGTTTCGGTCGCGTTTCCATCGGCGCTAACGGCGAGCAAACACCGCGTACGTCACCATCACCTCGTCCGTACACGACGCCGTACACGACGAGGGGGCGCGAGAACGCGATGCGAGTGCTGGTGGTGGAGGACGAGCGCATGCTGGCCGACGCGATAGCCGAGTGGCTGCGCGGCGAGACGCACGCGGTCGACACCGCGCACGACGGCGAGGCGGCGCTGGAACGCATCGCGGTCAACGACTACGACGTGGTCGTTCTCGACCGCGACCTGCCCCTCGTGCACGGCGACGACGTCTGCCGGGAACTGGTCGAGTCGGAGTCGACCGCACGGGTGCTGATGCTCACAGCCGCTGCGGAGATCGGTGACCGGGTGGCCGGGCTGTCCCTGGGGGCCGACGACTACCTGGCCAAACCGTTCGCCTTCGCCGAACTCGCCGCCCGCGTCCAGGCGCTGGGACGGCGCTCGCGACCGGCCGCGCCGCCGGTGCTGCGGCGGGCCGGGATCACCCTCGACCCCGCCCGCCGGGAGGTGTTCAGGAACGAACGGTACGTGCCGCTGTCGAAGAAGGAGTTCGCCGTGCTGACCGAACTGCTGCGCGCCGACGGGGCGCTCGTCTCCGCCGAGCGACTGCTGGAGAAGGCGTGGGACGAGCACGCCGACCCGTTCACCGGGGTGGTGCGCCTCACCATCCTCAAGCTTCGGCGCAAACTCGGGGAACCGCCGGTCATCGAGACGATGCCGGGGGAGGGATACCGGATCGCGTGATCATCGACAGGTTGCCGCGCCTCACGCTGAGGACCCGGCTCACCCTCGTGTACGGCGCCCTGTTCCTCGCCGCGGGCCTGACCCTGCTCGGCGTGACCTACCTGCTGTTCGACCAGCAGCTGGCCGAGTCCTTCGTCGACAGGTACGGGGGAGTCAGGGGCGGGCCGAGGGAAAGGATCCTCATCAACATGAACGGCCACATGCTCACCGGCCCCGAGGCGATCCAATGGCTGCAGCGGCAGGAGGAGGAACTGCGCACCGCCGCGACCACTTCGCTGCTCACCCAGGGGGCGGTCGCGCTGGCCGTGGTCGGTGCCGCCGCCGCGGGTCTCGGGTGGGTGGTCGCGGGGCGGGTGCTCGCCCCGCTGCGCCGGGTGACCGACACGGCGCGGCGGATCGCGGTCACCACGGTCGCCGACCACGGTCTGCGCGCGAGGATCGCGCTGCGCGGGCCGGAGGACGAGGTGAAGGAGCTCGCCGACGCCTTCGACACCATGGTCGAGCGGCTCGACCACTCCTTCGACGGTCAGCGCAGGTTCGTCGCCAACGCCTCGCACGAACTTCGCACCCCGCTGACGCTCAACCGGGCGCTGGTCGAGCTGGCCATGCACCGCAGGGCGGCGTCGTCCGACGTCAAGCAGCTCGGCGAGAGCCTGTTGGAGATCAACGCCCGGCACGAGCAGCTCATCTCGGGACTGCTGCTGCTGGCCCGTGCCGAGCACGAGATCGCCGACCGGTCACCGGTGGACATGGCCGACGTGGTGTCCCACGTGATCGGGCAGACCGCCTGGCAGGCGGAGGAGGCGAAGATCACCGTGCACGAGGCGGCGGGTCACGCGCCCACCAGCGGGGACGCGCTCCTGCTCGAACGCCTGGTGCACAATCTGGTCGAGAACGGGATCCGGCACAACACCGGGGACGGCACCGGCTGGGTGCGGGTCGTCAGCCGTACCACGCCTGACGGACGCGTCGAGGTGGAGGTCAGCAACACCGGGCCCGCCGTACCGCCCTACGACGTCCCGGAACTCTTCAAGCCCTTCCGCCGCCTGGGTGCCGACCGCCTCGTCACGGCGAAGAGCGCGGGCCTGGGCCTGTCCATCGTGCGCTCGGTGGCTCGGGCTCACGGTGGCGACGTCACGGCCCGCCCGCGCGGGGGTGGCGGCCTGGTCATGACGGCCGTTCTTCCCCGCGCCCAGGAGTGAGCCGCGCGTCCCGTGAGGGGCTTACGCCGGCAGCGGTCCTCGGAGGCTCCGCACCCGCTTGGCGTACTGGCGGCGGCCGACGGTTCTCCACAGCAGCCGGGCGACGGCCGGTAACTTGCCGAGGAAGAACCGGCGCTCCTCCGGGGTGGCCTCCTCCAGGATCGCGCCCATCGAGAGCAGCAGTTTCTCCTTGGCGATCTGCTCCACCGCGCGGGCGCCGACGGCCTCCCACTCCGGGACCGACATGTGTTCGGCGATGAGTGCGAGCACATGCCGCTCCTCGTCGTCCAGGTGCTCGATCAGGGCGGCGCGGTGCTCCTCCATCGCGATCGCGAGTTTCTCGCCGGTCCCCTTCGCGGCCGTGAGCCGCCACTCGGGCAGTATCCCGGCGATCCGGGTCAGGGTCTCGTCGATCCGCTGGTGCTGGTCCTCCATCCGCACCACCATGTCGGTCTCCAGCCGGACCCGCGACAGCAGCAGCGGCCACACCAGCTCGTCCTCGGCCGCGTGGTGATGGTGCAGGCCCTCGGCGTAGTCGAGGTAGTGCTCGGCGATCTCGGCCGCGCGAGCCGTGTCGCCTTCGGGCACCGCCCGGACGAACCGCGGCATCAAACCGGATTCTCGCCGGAAGACGCGGTGGACTATCACCATCTCATGGGTGTACGGGCGGTCTGTGGCATTCATCGTGAGCATCTTTCGTCCTGTGCCGGGGTCGGCGGACAAAGTCTGCGAGAACCATCTTGGAACCAACTTGTCATGCTCTTGGAGACGCTGACGCTCTGAGGCTTTCCTGGAGACGTCGATGCTCTCGTGGAGGTGTCAATGCCCTCGTGGAGACACCGACGTTCTCTTGGGACGCCGACGTTCGATCGCCGTGCCGACGACTCCGCGTCGGCACGGCCACCGCGTGATCTCCGGTTTCCCCTACCCGGTGGATCACGCGGTGGCCGTGCCGGTCGGCTACGTCCGCGCCGTGCGACGGTGCGATCCGGTGCCGTACGGATTTCGCGAGGTCGTACCCGTGCCGAAGCGGCTCGCGTCCTGTCCCGCGCGCTTCTCAGCGCGGCACGCGGCCTCGCCGCGGGCTACCGGCAACCGACGATTTCCGAGGTGCTGAGAAGGCCGACGGTGGTGGAGTCACTGGGCAGACAGAGAGGCCCGGAGAAGCCGGCAGGAGCCACGGGAACGCCGACAGCGGCCACGGGAACGCCGACGGGAGCCACGGGAACGCCGACAGCGGCTACGGGAACGCTGACGGGAGCCACGGAGACACCGACAGAGGCCACGGAGACGCTGACGGGAGCCACAGCGACGCTGACAGGAGCCACGGCGCACACAGGTTGGAGAGCGACCATGGGACTGGCCACGGCGCACCCTGCCGCTGTGGGCTTGGATGGTGTCGCGAACGTTGTCGCTCCCGCGGGTCCGCGAGGTCCCGCCGGTCCTGTCGGTCCTGTCGGCCCCGCCGGGCCGGTGGGTCCTGCCGATCCGTCCGCTCCCGGAGGTCCTGCCAGCCCGTCCGCTCCCGCGGGTCCGGATGGTCCCGCCGGTCCGGGCGGTCCCGCTGGTCCCGCTGGGCCGGTGGGTCCGGGCAGTCCGTCCGCTCCCGCGAGGCCGTTCGCTCCCGCGGGTCCGGGTGGTCCTGCCGGTCCGGGTGGACCCGCGGGTCCAGGTGGTCCCGCGGGTCCGGGTGGCCCTGCGGGTCCGGGTGGTCCCGCGGGTCCGGCCACTGCGCTGGTGGAGCTGGTGGCGGTGGGAAGGCCGGTGGCAGGGGGCGCGCCAGGGATGGCGGGCCTGATGGGGGTGGCGCTCACCCTGCCGTCGTTGTCGACGTCGTTGTTGTTGTCGCTGTTGTCATTCAGCTTCCCTACCCAGCGCCGGTTCCGGTGTTCCCTGTCACACCTGTTCCCGCGACCGCCCGTAGGGCATTCGCAGTTACGGGCTCCCTTTGCGCATCGGCAGGGTCGGCACGGGCGAAGAATGGGCTTCTCCGTATGGTTCACGGAATGAGGACGGGATTTACGGCCGGAGCCCCCGGTGTCCCCGTTGTCGCTGTGGGATGCGAAATTGAGAAGGTTCGTCTCCCCGGTGGCGTTCGCCGGCACCTGATTCGACAACATCACGAGGATGCTGGCCATCGCTGCGACGGCCAGAGCGCCGACGCGTTTACCGGAAAGGGCTGACGTCCATCTGCTATTACGAGGAAGCACGTTATTTCCCCATATCATTACTAATTCCGAATTTATTCGGACCTGTCACGCGGCCACGGAAGTGACGACGAACAGGAGATACCCGAGGCTTATGTGGACAACGCTCCGCCATAGTTCGGGAAGAGCAAATAAACAGTGTTGTGAAGGAAAACCTGCGCCTCATCTACGATTTAGTTACATTTATAATGATTATTCGTTCATAGTGTTCAATGGCTGATTTCAGGATTGCCGGTGGGAAGGGGGAGCGGCCCGCGCCATATGGGGCCTCGACTCCGTTCCGGCCCCCTCGTTCCGCTCGTTCCGACGTGCTCCCGACGTGCGGGATCCCGGACGACGGGAGCGGTCGTGAGCGGGAACGGCGCCGCGGGGAGGGGGGAGGGGTTGCCGTGTGCCGTACCGGTGCGCACCGGTACGGCACACACGGCTCGATCGGGGCGGGGGCGGGGGTGGCCGACCGGCCGTTTTCCTCGTCGTGCCGTACCGGTCACCCGGTGGGTTCCCGCGCCGCGCGCCGCGTCTCGTGTTCCGTCGCGGCGGGCCGGGGGGAGTGGCCCTTCGGGCTTATTTCTCGCGGACGATGATTTCCGGGAACGACGGGTCCTCCTGGAGGTCCCTCATCATCCTCTCGGAGCGGGAAAGGCGCTCGCGCCCGGCGGGTGCCGCGTTGTCACCCCTGCGCCCGCGGTAACGGTCGTTGGGGCGGTCCTGGTGGCGCTGCCACCTTCCTCGCCACCTGTCGGAGGGCCTCATCTCGCGTCCGCGATGCTGGTTGCGGGAGGGGTCGGGGCGGCGGGTGAACTGGCCGCCGGGATTGCTGTCGGCGTTCGGCTGTGAGATCGAGCCGAGCGTCTGGGCCTGCCCGATGGTGGCGTTGGCCGGTACCTGGGTCGACGTCATGAGGATGCCGGCGACTGCCGCGATGGCGAGGACGCCCACCTGCCTGCCGGAGTTCGGCCCCGGTGCCCGTCCGCTCTTTCGAGGAAGCACGATATTTCCCCATCTCGTTTCTGGTTCCGAAAACATCTGATATCCCTCACTGCCCCATAAGTGGCAGCAGCTAGGAGATACCCCTCGGACCATGAAATAGCGTATTGAAACGGTTGAGGTAGAGCAAATAAATGGCACTGTGAATGCTGATGGGAGTTTATCTATTGCTATTTACGATTTTGTCATAGTTGTTCGTGCGGTAGGGGAAGCAGTGCCGCCCGCAATTCACCGGACCGGGTCGCGGCGGCGACGCGGCGGCTCCTCCCCGGAAAGTGGGGCCCCTCCCCGGAAGGCGGGGAAAAGACGGAGCCCTCCCTCCCCGGAGGGGGTCCGGAACGGCTCCGGAAGGGGAGGGAGGGCTCGCGAGCGAGCCGTTACCGGTAGACGCGGATGTCGGCCTGGAGCGGACGCGACAGGCGCACGGTGATGAACTCGTTGTTGTCGGGCTTGCCCGGGGTACGGCCGGCGGAGGACGGGAAGTTGTTGTCGTCCAGCACCCCCAGGGTCCGGTCGTCGAGGATCACGACGTCCTCGATGGTCTGGAACGGGAAGCGGAAGGTCTCCCCGAACCCGCCCAGACCACGCGGGTTGGCCAGGTCGAGCAGGTCGGCGACCAGGGTCTTGCGCAGGTCCGCGTGGCGGGTGTCCACCATGTAGATCCGCTTGGTCTTGGCCGCGTCCCCCTGGAGGTTGTCACGCTCGATGACGAGGAACCGGTACCGGTCCACCGCGATCATGTCGCCGATCGCGTTGTCGGGGCCCTCCAGCCGGTAGGTCCAGCGCCTGCCGGTGTAGGACCGCCTGCGCAGGTCGAACTCGTTCATCCGCAGCGTCCCGGCGGCGTCGCCGGTCACGGTGCCTTCGAGCAGCGGGTACAGCGTGCGGCCGTCGACCGAGCGCGCCATGCCCTCGAAGCCCTTGCTCCGCCCCAGGTTCGGCTGCTCGCCGTTGAGGAAGGGGTTCTCCGGGGCCTTCACGCCGGGCAGCGGGATCGGAGCCTCGAGCAGCCTGCCCAAGGCGGAGAAGTGCAGCAGGAACGGGCCGAACTCGTCCCCGATCCAGTAGGTGCCGTCGACGGTCCGTACGATCGACTCCACGTCGAAGTCGGCGCCGGTCAGCTTCCGGTCCGGCCGGGTCAGCGGCCAGCTGACGCGCCTGTCGGGGTCGCTCAGGTTGAATCCGCCCAGCACCGTCACCTTCTCGCGGCGGAAGTCGGGCTTCACCCGGTGCACCCGCAGCAGGAAGTCGGCGCTGTTGTCCTTGGCGCCGAAACCGTTGTCGGACAGTACGTCGAAGGTGCCGTCGTGCCGCCGCACGATGCCGCTGAAGCCCTGCACCGGCTGCCCGGCGAACGGCGGGGTCACCCCGTTGATGGGAGCCGTGCCGAGCTTGGACCCCGACGGCTCGCTGCCGGGGACGAAGGTCAGCGCGGGCAGGGATGCGAACCCGGTCAGCGTGGCGCGCCCGAATCCGGAGTGACCCGAACCGGAGTGACCGGAACCCGGGTGACCGGACCCGGGGTGACCGGATTCCGTCCGCTGCGAATCCGCCTGCTGGGTCCCGGCGTTGTCGGCGGCGGGAAGGCCGGAGCCGGGCTGCCCGGGGTCGGCCACCGCCGGTGCGGACACCGCCAGTGCCAGCACAGCCGCGCCAATGGTGATCGTCATGCGTCGTCTCATGGCGGGCACGCTAGGGAACCCGCGTGAACGGGCGGTGTTGCGTCGCGGGCCGTACAGCGAAAACAAGATGCGGACCGTACGAAAAGCCGCCAGAAGCCAGCCGGAAATCGGTACGCCGGGGATACCTGAAAGAGGACGCACCGGAACGCGCCCCTGCGACGTCCCCCGATCTCGTCGCCGCGCGGGGCGGGGCGCGCTGTGCCGGGGTGGGCCGTGCTGGGGTGCGGCGTGCCGGGGTGGGCGCGCGACAACGGGGAGCGCGGGGCCGTGAACCTTCTCGCCGCGCCCCCAGCGAAATAAAGTTCCGGACATGAGGATTTTCGCCAACATCACCGAGCTCAAGGCCACCGTCGGGGAACACCTCGGCCACACCGAGTGGCGCGAGATCACCCAGGAGCAGGTCAACCTGTTCGCCGACGCGACCGGCGACCACCAGTGGATCCACGTGGACGTGGAGCGGGCGAAGCGAGGGCCGTTCGGCGCCACCATCGCCCACGGATACCTGAGCCTGTCACTGCTGCCCTCCCTGACATCGGAACTGCTCCAGGTGGGCGGCCTGGCCATGGGCATCAACTACGGGCTCAACAAGGTCCGCTTCCCCGCGCCGGTCCCGGTCGGCGCGCGGATCCGCGCGGGGGCCGAGCTCGTCGACCTCAAGGGCACCCCCTCGGGCTACCTGTCGAACGTGCGCATGACCGTGGAGATCGAGGGCGAGAAGAGGCCCGCCTGCGTCGCGGAGACCCTCTCCCTGTACGTCCCGGCGGAGGGCCTCTGACTTTTCCCGGTCACCTCTCCGTGGAGAGCTCCTGGGCCAGGATCGCGGCCTGGACGCGACTGCGGAGACCCAGCTTGTTCAGCAACCGGCTGACATGGGTCTTCGTCGTCGCCTCCGCCATGTCCAGCTCGGCGGAGATCTCCGCGTTCGACAGGCCCCGCCCGATGCAGGCCAGCACCTCGCGCTCGCGCGGGGTGAGGACGCCGACCTCGTACGACCTGCGCTCGGGCACCGACGCGCCGAAGGCGGATATCAGCCGCCGGGTGACCGCGGGCGCGATGAGTCCCTCCCCCCTGGCCACCACCCGCACCGCGTCCACCAGGGCGTCGGCGTCGGTGTTCTTCAGCAGGAACCCGGCGGCCCCGGCCCGCAGCGCCCCGAAGACGTACTCGTCGATGTCGAACGTGGTCAGGATCAGCACGTCGGCGATCCCGCTCAGCTCGCGCGTCGCGGAGATCCCGTCGAGTTTCGGCATCCGGATGTCCATCAGCACCACGTCGGGACGGAGGTCGAGGGCCATCGCGACGGCCTGTTCCCCGTTGGCGGCCTGGCCGACGACCTCGATGTCCTCGTGGCCGTCGAGAATGAGGACGATGCCGGTACGGACCGCCGCGTGGTCGTCGGCGACGAGAACTCGGATGGTCATGCGATCTCCCGGGCGGGGGGTCGGGCGGTCATATGATCTCCGGGCCGGGCGTGCAGGTCGTCACCCGGCCTCCCGGGGTTGGGCGTCCGCGTCGTGCGGCCTGTCGTGCGGTCCCCTGAACCGGACGTCCGGCCCGTCACGCGATCTCCCGGGTGGGCAGTTCGACGCGGACGCGCCAGCCGTCGTCGTACGGGCCGGCCTCGAAAACCCCGCCGACGAGGGCCGTACGCTCCCGCATGCCGATGATCCCCGCACCCGCGCCGGGAAGCCCCCGCTCCGCGCCGTCGATCGGGTTGTCCACGGTCAGCGTGACCAGCCCCGGCCGATAGCCGATCACCACATCGGCGGCCTTGCCGCCGTGCTTGAGCGCGTTGGTCAGCGATTCCTGGACGATCCGGTAGGCGGCCAGGTCGACCGAGGCGGGTAGCTCCCTGGCGTCGCCGTCCACGCGCATCCGGACGTCGAGTCCCGCCTCCCGCGCCCTCTCGGCCAGCTCTCCGGCCTCGGCGACCCGCCGCCTGGTCGCCTCCGGCTCCTCGCCGTCCTGCCGGAGCAGCCCGATCATGGCACGCATCTCCCCCATGCCCTCGACGCTGTTCTCCCTGATGGACGCCAGCACCTCCCGTACGGCCCGCGCGTCCAGGTCCTTGCGGGAGAGGACGGCGGTGGACTGGATGGCGATCGCGCTGAAGTGGTTGGCGATCATGTCGTGCAGCTCTCGCGCCATCCGGGTCCGCTCGGCCTGCACCGCCGCCGCCCGGTCGAGCTCCGCCAGCCGCGCCACCTGCTCGGCCCGCGCGCGCTCGGACAACGCCTGGTCCTGCAACTGCCTTATGAGCATGGCGGTGAAGACGGGGGTCACCCCGACCAGGCCCCCCTGGACGAGGAAGATGGCGGCGGCCGACCAGTGCTGGTAGAGGGCCCCCGCGACCACGCCCGCCACGACGGCGATCACCGAGGTGACGCCGAGCATCCACCTGCCCAGCACCCGCGGACCGTACCTGACCCCCGCGTAGAGGTTGTCCGTGACGATCAGGACCGTACCCAGGGACGGGCCCATGGCGAAGTCACCGAGGAAGGCCACGACCCCCAGTCCCAGCGAGAGCAGCGGCCTGCTCCGCCGTACCGCGACCCCCGCGCACGCGAGCGCCAGCGGCCCGACGAACAGCGGGGCGGAGGCCCACCGGTGCTGGTAGGCGTCCGCGGCGAGCAGGAGGAGACCACCGACGAGGCACGCCACGGCCCACAGCGCGTCGTCTCGTCTCATGCCTCCCATCTCATCACCCCGACGTGGTCCGCGGGTCCGGCGCAGGACGGGTCACCCGTACACACAAGGATGTATCCGGCGCACCGGCACCTCGTCAGCGCCGACGGACGCCCCGGGCACCGCGGGAAGGGCCGTCGACGCCCGCACTGGGATCACCAGTGATCCCAGTGCGTGACCTCCTCCATCGGCACCCGGCGCGCGGGCTTGAAATCGGTCCCGATCGTGTAGGCCAACGGGACGAACGCCACCTGCATCACCTTCTCGTACGGTATGCCGAGCACCCCGGCCGCCTCCCGCTCCAGGCGGAGCGGCCCCAGCCATGCCGTGCCCAGCGACCTGGCCCGCGCGGCCAGCATGAAGCTCCAGACGGCGGGCATGATCGAGCCGAAGGTGTTGGCCTGCTCGTGCACGCTCGCTCCCTCGGTCCGCCCCGTGATGCACGGGATGAGGAACACCGGGACCTCGTGGATGTGCCTGTACAGGTGCTCCGCCCCCTCCCACACCCGCTCCATCGAGCCGGGGAACGCGTACGCCCGCCGCGCGTCCTCCTCCGGCATCGGGGTCCCGGGGCGGTTCATTCCCTCCCGCCACAGCTCCGCGATCCGCTCCCGCCGCTCCCGCCCGGTGACCACGACGAAGTGCCAGCGCTGGCGGTTTCGCCCGGTCGGAGCCTGTACGGCGAGCTTGAGACACTCCTCGACGAGCTCGCGAGGGACGGGCCGGGTGAGATCCAGGCGCCTGCGCACGGCCCTCGTCGTGGAGAGCACGTCATCGGGGGTCATCCTGCCTCCTGTGGGATTTCGACATGCATCGAATTGTGTGGCTGACTTCGATGGTTGTCAAAGTCTCGAAATCCTCGGTTAGGATCGGCCCATGCGAGCCCTCCACCACCCGGACGTGGCCTCCGTCACACTTCCCGGCATGCTGAACGCCCTCGCCGACGAGGTCCGCCTCTCGGTCGTCCGCCAGCTCGCCGAGGCCGGAGGGGTGGTCTGCGGCCAGTTCGACGTCCCCGTGAGCATGTCGACCCTCTCCCACCACCTGAAAGTCCTCCGCGAGGCCGGTCTCCTCCGCGTCACCCCGGAAGGCAGCTTCCGCCGCCACGAACTCCGCCTCGCCGAGATGGAGACCCGTTTCCCCGGCGTCCTCACCTCGATCCTCCAGGCCGCCTGACCCCGCCCACCGCTTCCGCCCCCTGCCGGATCCCCGCCCCCTTGCCGGATCCCCGCCCCCGCCGAAGAACCCGGCGCCGACCGGCGGATCCAGGGGCGATCGTTTAACCGGTTCGAGGCATCGCCCAAAACCCGCTATGCTTGCTTACGCAGCGAGCGGCCGTAGCTCAATGGATAGAGCATCTGACTACGGATCAGAAGGTTGGGGTTTCGAGTACCTCCGGCCGCACACATGCAAGAAGGCCCCTGAACAGGCATTACGCCGTCAGGGGCCTTTTTCGTTGTGTCGCTCAGCCGGTCTCTTCGGCGTCTGTGGGAGCCAACCTGGGAGCCAAAGGCGCGGACCTGCCCAGCAGAGCCCCGGAGATCGTCGCCGACGCCGCCCGCTTGTCCCCCTCCATCAGATGCCCGTAGACATCCTTGGTGATCGCGATGCTCGCGTGCCCGAGGACGTCGGAGACGACGTGCAGCGGCGTGCCCTGGGCGAGCATGAGCGAGGCCCCGGAATGCCGCAGCTCGTGCGGATGCCAGTGACCGAGGCCAGCCTTCTGCGCCAGCTTCGAGAACAGGTGGGAGAAGGTGTCGGGGTCGGACGGATTGCCGAGCATCGAAGGGAAGATCAGCCCGTGCTCGGTCCATTCCTCTCCGGCCTGAAGACGTTCCGCGTTGTGCGTGGCCCGATGCTGCTTGAGCGCGTCGACCAATTCGGGCGTCAGGCAGAGCGTACGGCGTGACTTCCTGGTCTTGAGTTCGGTGATCACGAGCTTGGTCTTACGTTCCGCGCCGGGGGTGCGGTTCTTGATCCGTTTCACCGCGTGTGCCACACGCAGGGTCCTGGCCTCCTGGTCGAAGCCGCTCCACATCAGCCCGAGAGCCTCACCGCGGCGAAGGCCGAAGACGAGCGCCAGGAGGACGAGCGCCCCCATTCGATGCTCCGTGACCTCGTCGAGAAGCTTGTGCGACTGGTCGATCGTGAGCGTACGACCCTCGTCGGTGTTGAGCCGGGGAGGCATCGACAGCGCCGCGACATTCCGCGCCACCAGGCCCTCACGCTCAGCCTGCCCGAGCGCCTTGCGCAGGACGGCCCGCATGATTCGGACACTGTTGGGCTTGTACTTCGCCCGCTTGGCCTGCCACAGGGCATCGACGTGGGCGACGGTCAGCGCGGTGAGCTTGTGCCGCCCGAGCCCCGGCTTGAGGTGGAGCCGCACCGTGTCCTCGTAGTCGTCCAAGGTCGAATCCGCGATGTGACCGGGGAGCGTCGACAGCCAGCGGTCGAGGAAAGCACCAACGGTGATCTTGTCGTCGGGGACCGGCAGACCCTTGGCGATGCCCTCACGGATCTTCCGAATCTTCTCGACGACCTCGGGTCGGGTCTTGCCGGAGACCTTCTTGCGGAGGCGCTCCCCGTTCGGCCCGTATCCGATGGAGATCGCCCCGCGCCACCGGTCGCCGTCCTTGTAGATCGAGTCCTCGTTGTGGCCACGCTTCTTGGTGCTCATGCTGCTTGCTCCTCTTCCAGATGCGCGACGAACTCGACGAGCGCGGTCGGGGGAATCCTGCGGAGGGTGCCGACACGGACCGAGCGGAGAGCGCCCGACCGCATCAGTGCGTAGACCGTGGTCCGGCCGATGCTGAGAAGCTCCGCCGCCCTCTCCGGCCGGAGGAGCAGGTGATCGAGGTCATTCGTCATGCCGCCTCCTTCGTTGCCGAAAGGTCGGGTGTGAGTTGGCCGGTGGCTTTCACCTGGAGAGCGACCAGGCTTGCTCGCCAGCGCTGGCGTTCGGCGACCATGCGCAGCAGTCGCAGGGCCAGGGAGGGGATGTTGCCGTCGCCGGCCGGGACGGGCTTCCAGACGTAGCGGTGTGGGTCGACGGGCTCGTCGGCCAGGCCGAGGGCTTCCATAACCCAGGTGCGACGGTCGCGCTTGTGCTCGGACAGGGTCTTGTTGGACCACTTGCGGGAGACCAGGACGCGCCGTCCCGCGTAGCCGAGGTGTTCGGGCTTGTGCGCCTTGCTCCGGCACCGACCCGGCGCCATGCCCGCCTTGGGACTCTTGGGCTGGACTCCGTAGCGCAGCCAGTTCGAGCAGGCCGGAGAGCAGGGTTCGTAACGCAGCGCCTCGACCATGCGGGCCGCGTGGTCACGTTGGGCCGGGTTGTCGGCGTCGAGGGTGTCGCCGAGGCTCTTGGTCAGGTACTTGCTCAGGTAGCGGATGCACTGGTCGGCATCCGGGGTGCCACCGAGGACACCCTGAACGTCGACCTGGTCACCAAAGCGGACCGCATGCAGCGGTTCGGCCTCCTCGTCGGCGTCGAGCCGGTCGAGCGCCTCGCGCCAGGTGGGCAGCACTTCCCCGGTAACCGGATCGAGGTAGTCGCCGTCCTGTCCGTCTGGGTAAGGCGTGCCGTCTTCCCGCGCGGGACGCTCGACCCACACCGGCAGGTGATCGCCCTCGAAACGCACCTCGTCGACCGAGGGCCACCACACCTGGTGGTAGGTGGCCGCCACGATCGCCTTGACCTCGGTGCGCGGCATGGTGCCCCGGATGGCCATGTGCAGGTGCGGCGCGAGCCGCTTCTGTGGTTCGACGGAGGAGAAGTACTGCAGGTCATAGCCCGCGACGCGGCGCAGGTTCTGCACGAAGCGATCGACGAGCTTGGAGAAGTGCAGCGCGTCCCGGACCGCCCGTCGGTAGTCGTAGCCGTCCGGATCGACGGGCACGCCGTTGCGCACCTTGCCGTATGAGGGAAGCGTGAGCGTGACGAACAGCGACGGCCGGTAGACCATCCCGTCAGAATTGGTGAATGTCCGTCCCAGGGTGGTGTTCTGCCGGACCTTCCTGGGCAGGTCGGGGGCGTCCTGGCGTCGCCTGGTCGAACGGTTGCGCTTGGCGGTAGTACGGCCGAGCAGAGTGCCGCGCATCCCGGCTGCGGTGATCTCGGCATCCAGTCCGCTGAGGATCGCGTCCAGGTCGGTGGTGTCATCGCTGGCCTTCTCTGCGGCATCGCGCTGGGCCTGCGTGTCGGCGCGGAACTCCACCAGCCAGAGCTGTTCCTCGTTGGGCTCATCCGGGGTGGTCGAGGGTTCGGCTTCCAGGTGCCAGCCTTCCCGGCACTGGGCCATCCGCAGGTAGCGGTTACGTCGGGCGCACGACGAGCACTTGGCGTCCATGGTGGCCCCGCAGGGCACGTTGACGTCCTCGGTGAGCCCGGTGCGGGTGTCCAGCCGACGCAGGACCACCGGCCGGATGCACACCCCGTTGTGCTTGGCGATCTCCACCGCCACATCCAGCGCGAGCGGCATCCTCTGACGCTCGGCGCGCGACAGGCTGCGGTCGTTGGGGTTGCTCACGCGTCCGCCTCCTGGTCGTGGTCGAGGAGCGCGCCCTGTCCGCATTCGCGGCACTCGACCAGGCCGCGGAGCAGGTCCAGCCACAGAGTGTTGACCGCGTGGCAGGCCGCGCAGCGCAGGCCGTCAAGGATGTAGGCCAGCTCAGTCACGCTCGCCCCTCTCCCGTACTTCGGACAGGTCGGCCACCAGCCGGAACGTGGTCTGGTACGGGTCGGTGGTGACGCGGACGTTGAACAGCTCAAAGGCCAGGACGGGCTGAGCGTGATGCCGTCCCAGGACGGCGAGGATGGGCCGCTCACAGATGCGGGTGATCTCCTCGTCGGTGCCGTAGAAGCAGACCTTCACGCGGTCACCTCCATGGCCATCGCGCGGATGTCGCTGTCGGAGACGTAGGCGGCACGGACCCGGATCGGGTCGGGTGAGGTCTCCAGCCGGACGTAACCGATACCGGCGCCCTGCTCAGGGATCGGGGAGATGTGATCGGCCAGTGCCCCGCGGTCGCGTGCTCCGTCGCCGAGGACCATGTCGACCTGCTCGGATTCATCGAGGCGGAGTGCGATCTTGTCGGGGAACAGGTTGCGGATGTTCATGACCTCCTTGCGCGGGTCCTGGAGAGCTGCCAGGACACCGAAGCCGACCGCGCGGCCCTGCGTGGTGAGCGTCGCCAGAGCGGCGGAGATGCGGAGCTTGAGGCCCTTGTCGGATTGGTAGGCGGTGAGGAACGCCACCTCGTCGACCACCACCAGGACGAACGGGTCATCGACGGTGGGAGTGTGGGAGCGCTGGAGTCCGGCGTAGCGGTCGGCCCGCTCCTGCATGATCTTCACCGCAGCTTCCAACAGATCGGCGCAGTCAGCCGGGCTCGCGGCGTAGCGGTCGCCGAACAGGTCACGCCCGTAGGACAGCTCCATCCGTTTGGGGTCCAGCGCCCACACCTGTGCCAGGCCCGCACGCGTGGCGGGCAGCAGGCCTCGGATCGCCGACCAGATGACCGAGCCCTTGCCCGCCCCGGTGGCCCCGGCGACCAGGACGTGAGTGCCATGGACCTTCAGGAGCCAGGGCTTGCCGTCCTCGCACTTGCCGACCTCCACCGGCCCCACCGACGCCTCATCCGGGACCGGTACGGCCGGGAGCGGAGTGGCGAGGGGATCACGGCGGGGGAAGACGAGCAGCAGCCGGCCCGAGCGCGCGATGGAGACCCGGCAGGAGCGAGCGCCGAACCCGTGGGCGAGGTGCTCGGTGCGGTCGGACCAGTCCTTGACCGCCTGCCCGGTGAGCATCCGCACCGTGACCACGTCGGCCCACGAGGTGCAGCTGACGCGGACGACGCGAGGCAGGTAGTCCCGGCCGCGTAAGTGACGTCCGAGTCCAGAGATGATCATCACTGGTTGCCAGTGCCGCCGGTAGACCCACACCAGCCGCCACCAGGCCAGCAGACGCCAGCCCAGCAGGCGAAGGAACGAGGGACGAGCGAGGAAGAACCAGGCGGTGAGGCCGAGAGGAGTTGCGGTGACCAGGCCGAGGCCCCAACGCCAGCCGTACCAGTAGGTGACTGCAACGGGGGTGAGCACGAAGGCCGAGGCGATGGGGTGGCGCCACAACAGCCGCAGGGCACCGGCCAGCAGCCGCCACGCGAAGATCACAATGGTGACGATCGCCGGGGTACGGAGGACGGCCGGGCGAAAGACGACAGCGGTATCGGGGGTGGTGGAGACGAGGTTCTGCGCCTCGTCTCCGGGCAGTTTTTTGAACATTAGGCTGGAGGCCTTCCTTGAATTCGCGTGAGAGGGAGAACCGAGGGGCCGCCGGAAGTTGGCGCTTCTGGCGGCCCCGCTTACGTGTCAGGCCGCGACCTCACCGGGCGGTGTGGTCTGGTTGGTGAGGTTGGTCGGCTGTTCCGCGTGGAGGCGCTCGCAGCTGGCCAGGTAGCGCGCGGAAGCGGTGAAGATCTCCCGCGCGAGGGTCACGTCCTGCTCGGTGACCGGTCCGCCGCCCGTGGTGGTGACCGTCATCTGTGCCTCGGCGCTGGACAGGGTCAGGAACGGTCGCCCACCGTCGCCTCCGAGTGCCTTGGCTGACATGTCCGAGGTGTAGAAGGAGACGTTGAATCGGGTGACGCCCTCGTGGATCGACGCGGTGACGTAGGTGTAGGGCTTGTGCTCGCTCATGTGGCCACGTCCTTGCCGACCGTCTCCTTGACCGGCGCCTGAGCGCTCTGCCGAGCGGGAGCCGCCGCGGTGCGGGGAGGACGCATCGCGGTGGCTCGAATGGACCAGGCCAGGCGTCCGGTGTTCTGGGCGACGTAGGCGGTGGCGGTCATCCCGTCGAACTCCACCGGCACGAACGGCAGGCCCGGCAGCGCGGCCGGAACGGTCGGTTGGATCGGGGACAGGATCTTGACCGAGACGGTCTTCTGGCCGGCCTTGACGGTCGGGTCGGCGTCCATGACGGCGACCTGCCACACCAGCTCTCCGGTGTTCTTGTCCTTGGCGTAGACGGTGCGGCCCTTGGACGAGGCGTCGAAGTCCTTGACCTGCTCGACCTCGCCGACGATGAAGCAGCCGTGCGGGAAGACCTGTCCGAAGTGGACGGGGATAGGGCCTTGGATGGCCATGTCGGTTCCTCTCATTCAGCGGCAACCAGATGTCCGGTTGTTCACTTGTCCGCTTAAGTCGAGAGTAGCCTACACCCACTTGTCCGCACAAGTGAATGAGTGGAGTAGGCCGAGAAGAACCTCAGTTCACCGGGTAGACGTCCTGGAGTTCGTGCAGGTCACCAGGCAGCGCCACACTCATCACCAGGAGCACGGTCCCCGCAGCGTCATGCACGGTGGCCAAAACCCCAAGGACAGGCTTGGGGGAGGCGAGCAACTCGGCCTCTTCCTTGGTGGGGTTGCGCGCGGTCAGCCGCTCGGTGACGTGATCGAAGCGCAGGTGCTTGACCGCCTGGAGATGATGGCGCACCCCTCGGGGCAGCGGTTCGGGCTTGTCAATGTCGGTGCCCAGCGCGATCTCCAGCGGGAACCACAGGGTTTCCACCGCCGACAGCCGCCCCCCCTGCTTGGCCACCCGTCGACGCGAGATCACCGGCGTCTTGTCCTCGACACCGAGAAGACGGGCGATGTGGCGAGGAGCCGGAACACGGGCGACGTCGGTGACCGTGTCGCCGCTCTCGGCCTGCTCGGTCACGGCCAGCCCCGGTCGGATGCGATCAGCGGCGCTCTCCGGGCGGCCCTTCACGAACGAACCGCGGCCGTGCTCACGCTCGATCCAGCCTTGCATGGCCAACGTCTGAAGCGCCCGCACCACTGTCGTACGGCCTACCCCGAACTCCCGAACGAGCTGCGTCTCCGAGGGCAGCATGTCACCCGCCGCGTACTGCCCGGCCTCGATGCGCTCCTGAATCGTGCTCATCACCTGGGCGTACTTCGGAGGGGCGAAATCCTTGCTCATCTTGACCGCCTGATCGCTCTTCCACTTGTCTGCATAAGCAGACTATCGGCTGAGGGTAGTCCTGTCAGGACCCACACCAGTAGGAAACAGCTACCGGGCCAGCCCCGCCAGAACCCTGATCCACATCACCCGTGCCTGAGCAGGCGGCCACGGATCGCTGTGAAGCACCGTCGTCTGCTCTTTACCCTGAACCGTCTTGCGGATGAACGACAGTCCACCCGCGTCGCACAGTTCGTAAAACGTCACCCGATGCTCGTGACAGGTCCAGGCCGCCACCCGGACCCGCCCGAAGCGCCGCGCCTTGTGCCACGTCAACGGCATGCATCCGGGAGCGGCCGGTACGAGATGTTCAGCGAGGCACGACGTTCCCCGCCGAGGAGGATTCCCACTCATGGTTCCTGCCGTTCGAAACGCACCGACCCGGCCAGATCCACGGTGGCGTGAAAGATCACCTCTCGCGACCAGTCGCCTGGCGCCAAGCCGAAGTCGTAGACCCGTCGCGTGACCCGTCCCCACAGAGCCGGTTGCGGCTCCATCCTGCGCAGCGCCTTGCGCAGCTCGTCCATCGCGGTCGCCTGCCCCGAACTGGTACCGCACGGCCCGAGCCGCTCGACGCCCTCGGAGGTGAAGACCTCCCACTCGAACATCTCGACAATGGGCTCGGGACCATCGCAGTACAGGCAGTCCTCCTGTGAGGAGACCGCACCTCCTAGAAACGAGGTCGCGACATGTCCGCGCCGCGTGACGATCTTCCAGCCGCGCCCATCGCATTCCTCGCACTTAACCGGCGTTGTCATACCGGAAAGGATCGATGGAAGAACTTCTCACACCTATCCCACGCGTATATTCCACCAAGGCATATAGGGTCTTGACATGTAGCGACGCACCACCTCGGGAACCGATGACCGGAGGGCGGAATGCACGGGAGCGCTTTCGCGCCGATCAAGATCCCGGCCGAAGTATGGGGCCGCGAAGACAGCAGAGAAATCCTCAAAAATCGTGACGTAGCCGGTCTTTTCAAACTCGCCGCCAAGTACGCCGGCGCCAGTCAAGTGGACATCGGCGCGGCAACCGGCATGTCCCAGGGACGCGTCAGCCGGATCAGCCGGCATCAGTCCCACATCACCGAGTTGGACGTCTACGAGCGCATCGCCACCGGTCTCGGCCTGCCCGACCACGCCCGGATGCTCTTCGGCCTGGCACCCCTCGACACCGCATCCCCCACCGGGAACCAAGACGACCACCACCAGGAGCAGAGCGAGGAACTGACGGCCCGGATCGAGGCAGCCGCCGCCATCGACCCCACCATGGTCATGATCCTCACCACCGACACCAACAACCTGCGCCTCATGGATCGCCGACTCGGCGGCATTGCTATCGCCGACAAGATGCGTGCCCAGATCTCCCACGTCGAAGACGCCCACCGCCACGCCGTACGCCCCGGCATCCGCGCCCAGCTCGCCCACGTCCTGGCCGAGACCGCCTCACTGGCCGGATGGCAGGCCATCCACACCGGAGCGCTCAACGACGCCTGGAATCATTACGAGCACGCCAAAGCCGCCGCCCGCGAAGCCGACGACCCCGCCCTCATCGCCTACGTCTCCGGCGAACAGGCATACGTCCTGATGGAACTCGGCCGCCCAGCCGAAGGCACCGAACTCCTCCAGTACATCCACGCCACCTACCGCGACCGCATCCCCGCCCGGCTCCGCACCTGGATGTCCGCGGCCGAAGCCGAAGGCGCCGCCATCCTCGGTGACGAGACGACCTGCCGCACCGCCCTGGAACAGGCCGCCGCGCTCCTGCCCGATGGCGACGCCGACCCCGACATGCCTTACCTGTCGGTCAACGCTCACCACCTGGCCCGCTGGCGGGGGAGTTGCCTGGTGCGCTTCGGCGATCCGGGAACCGTCGAGGACCTGCGTTCCGCACTGGCCGGGATGGACGGCACCTACAACCGCGCCGAATCCGGCGTCCGCTGCGACCTGGGCCATGCCCTCCTCGCCCGCGGAGAGCCCGACGCCGCCCAACCCCACATCCAACGCGCCCAGCACCTCGCCACGATGACCGGATCCAGCCGGCAACGCCGACGCGTCGAGGAACTCGCCCGAGCCGTCAGCCGCTCGTTGCGCTGAGCCGATCCCGCGCCGCGAACAATCCGATCAGCGTCCCCGAGGTCCAGATGTCGCCACGTGCGATCATCGCCGGGATCTCCGTCATTGGCACCCACTCGATGAGATCGGCTTCAATCTCTCCGGTTGGACTCCCGACCAGATCGGCACCCCGCACCAGGAACAGGCTGTGCTCGGAGTCGACCATGCCCGCCATCGGCTGATAGGTGATCAGAGGCTCGATCTCCTTGGGCCGATACCCCGTCTCCTCCTCTACCTCCCGAGCCGCCGTCGTGATGGCCTCCTCGCCGGCGTCGATAAGGCCGCCGGGAAGCTCCCAGCCCCACCGGTCGAACAGGAACCGGTGCCGCCACATCATCAGCACCCGGTTCTGCTCGTCGACCACCACGGCGATCGCCGCCCGATCCAGATGCACCGCGTGATGCTCGAACCGCTCCCCGTCCGGGATCGCCACGTCAACGAGCCCCAGCCGGATCCACCGGTTGTCATAGATGAGCCGTTCCCCGTGCACGATCCACCGCGACCGCTCTTCGTTGGTAGCCACACAGCGAAGTTACCGCCCCACATCGCTGACGTACACGGGCATGAGCATAGAGCCGCATGTCATCACGAAGGCTAGCTTGTCCTGATGAGAGTCTTCATCACGTCTTCAGGTCTATGACGAGCTGGTCCCGATAGTGGATGATTACGCATCTTAGCAGTGCGAGGTTTTGTTCTGTTCTAGCCATCAAAACCTGTATCCAAGCAGAGTGTGTGCTGGATCATCATCCTTTAGCTCAAGTCGAACGTGGTTGCGCCAATTCAAGCCTAATTCGGCAAGGTCGGCGCGCGGTATGTTGTCGCTGTTAATAAGTGCAAGATACTGAAAACCGCATGCCTCACCCTTCGTCATTGCGTATTGCAGAGCAAGTGCAATCTGTCGTTCGTCTACGCCCTCATAGAGGATGCTATCGTGAATGAGGAATGCGGGATGATTTTCGCGAGTTGACCATACTTGCGTAAGAGCTAAATCGTATGCAAATATAGCCATATTTTCAACGCCGCCAGAGCGTTGACGGGGCATTTTTGTTTCAAATGTGAATCCATTCTCATTGAGTCCGAAATTTAAAGCTCCCGATTCTTCGTATAAATGATCTGTAGCTTCCACAAACTTCGCAATAACCGCGCTCCATCGCGGGCGACGTTCAGCACGATCAATAACAGCCCTACTCAAGAGCGCTTGCCGGTCTGAAGCAATAGTGGCTTCATCTATAGCCACGGTTTCTAGACCCGCGAGCTTCTTGTCTGTTTCATGAAGCCGCTCTAGAGTTCGGCCGAGGCGAAACTGGAGATTTCCAAGCTCTTCAACTGCTCCACCATCACTTAGTAACTGCATTTGCTCAGATCGCTCAGTGTCCAGCCTGCTTAGCTGCAGTTGTATCTGATCTACCTGCGACCTTAAGCGAATAATCTCGTTACTGAGATACTCTCGTCTATGCCGAGTAACTGTTGTGTGAAATTCCAACACCTGTTCTAGCTCTCGATTGAGCCTATCGGGGAAGAGCAAACCAACGTCAGCGTATATCTGTCGTACCTTATTGAGGTCCTCTGCAGACTCTGTCTCCATCTGTAGCTCATACTTTTCGATCATTTGCGACAGGATCGATGACTCGTTCGCTAACTCGCGCATTCTTCTTGTTAGATTTCGTGCTGCGGTTTCAACAGCTCGATACTCCGGGACAACTTTAAAATTGGCGACCTGCGCTTCAAGCCGTTCGCGCTCAGAAGACAAACGGACTCGTTCGTTTTCCAAATCAGCCATCTCGGACTGACTCCGCTTGGAGGACGCTGCTGTCAATGTACGTACAAGCTTCTCATTCTCTCGAAGCATTTCCCATTTAGAGGCGTGATGCCAATTTAGGCCCACTAAATACGCGTTGTAGACTTGCTTTTGCCATGTTCTGATCTGCCTGGATGTAGTAAAAGAATCGATGTATGCATCGCGACCCGACCGGGCAAAGTATGAGATGAGAGCTCGAAAACTAGGAGCAGCGCTCTCTGTGAGAACCTGATCATCTAGGCCAAAAACTAAAGCTCCGAGTAAGTCTTTCCATCTCTTTAGCGTGCAAATAGCCTCTGTTCGCGGGAATAGTTCCGCTTCATCGATTACCCCCAAAGAATGAATATCGCCACGCAATATTACTTGGCTAGGAGTCAAAAAACCCCTTGTTACATGAACAACTGCATCGTCGATTCGAAGCTCAAGGCTGAACTGCCAGTCGGTTTCCTTTAAGTGGCTTATAACGCTCTTGTTGCTAACGGATGATCCTAGGCAGAAGTGAATTATCTCCAAGAGGGTGCTCTTTCCCACCCCATTTCGACTGTCGTGCTCACTCGATGTATCTGCGCGTTCAGCTACGATCAAATTCAATCCATCTTGTAGATGAATCTCGCGAAAAGTTGGCTTGTTTGCGTATATTTTCAATATCTTCATGAAGGCCAACGAAGAGTCCCTTCGTTTATGTCAAGGAGATTGATGGCATACAAAAGATCTAGAGCGAGAATGAACTGCTCGTATGAAATTGATGTTGCGTTACGAACTTCATCCCACAATGATGAAACACTCAACCCTTGACGGCGAAGCACTAATATTTCTGAGGCTTGTCCGAGAAGAGAGTGGGATGTTTGGATGTACTTATTGGGGAGAATCATGCTGCCTCGAATAGGTCGCAAACTTGAAACAGATGCGCGATGACAGCCAAGCCAGCGGCCTGTTTTTCGAAATCTTGCGCGCCTCCTGTGGCGAACATTTCTATGAGTAAGAAAAGATCGTCGCCTCTCAATCCCTCTTCCCACCACCTCTGGTACTCCATTCTGAAGCCAGCAACTAGCCGAGCTGGAAAGTCTGCGTCCACATGTGTAGCCATATTTGTCAGGAAAAGTGATACTTGTGGTGCCTGCATGAGGCCTAGCCGAATCTTTTTCTCCGTTCGCATTCCTAAACCGTTTAAAGCAAGTTTTTCTGCTGGCGGAGTCGCAAGGAGAGCAGTTGATTCTGCTATAGAGCTGGATATGATCCTCTTGCATATAAGGTCTAGTTCGGCGAAGCTAATATCGTTCATTTCTCGCTCTAGCCTGCTTGCTATCCAATCCAGATGTTTGTTCTTTATCGCAAGAAGAACATCGTCCGTGTATTCTTCTGGCTGACCATCAACTAGCCGATGGCAGGCTGCACATAATAACAGAAGGTTTTCAAAGCTGTTCCTAGTTTTGATGTCTAGGTCCACGTCGGCTCTAGGTCCATTTGCGGAGAATGCTTTGATGTGGGCGATATCACCTGTAATCGCTGTGCTACTTCGCCTGGTTTGCGCGTGTATCACGTTTTTCCCGCAACCAGGAAAGCAGCATCGTCCAGCAGTTGATCCGAATAGCTGCTTAATGGTCTGCTCAGAATACGATCTGGTAGCCACAGCTCTCCTCGTTATCTAAGAGCACTCCCATGAAGAGTACTATTAGACATCTCTCCGCAGTACCCGCGCATTACAGACTTAATTGATTCGGTCCGCTATGAGCCATGTAGATCTTTTTGTCAAGATATGGGCGATTTGTCCATGTATCCTCATATATGTTGCTAGCCAGAGCTTTGCACCCGACACCGAGGTGCGCAAGATGGTGAGTTAAAAGCTCGGGTGGGGGAGAGGCTCCATGTCAGTAGCAAGCGCCACCTCGTAGCCCTGCTTAGCCAGCGATGATCCACTCGGGACGCCATGAGGTTTTGTTGAATGAGCACTTCGGTTAGCAGGGGCGGAGGATCGCTGGGTCGTCGGCTGGAGCGATTGCTGACTAGGAACTCCTGGTAGAGCAGCCCTGGTAGGGGAGTGCCGCATCTCAACCTGGTTGCATGGTCCTGCAGCCCTGCGCTTCAGCTCGGCTTGCCTCCGAGCGCAATGATGGCCAGGGCAACAAGAGCGAGGTGCGCGCGAGATAGCCCCTCGGGCAGCATCGGTATGCGAAATATTCGCGCAGCTCACACCACACAAGCCAGCTGCACGGCACCACTCTTCTAGTCTGAGCGTCCTTAGGGCGTTGCCGAATTGTTCTTATAAGTATCAAGGCGGCGGCGCAGCGCGCCGCCGCACGGCCCACCGCCCGAACGCCGCCCGAGCGTGCGGCGTGGGCGCCGGTCTCGGGCGGCGGCGGGACTGTGGGCCGCCCAACGCACCGCGAAGCCGCCGTACCTGACCATCACCCACCGCAGCGGGGCCGCACCGCCGCGAATGCAACTCCCATGATCGCCTGACGATAGTCGACAGTCTTTGGATTGCAGTTCAAACAGGCTTGTAGCTCTGTACTCCACCGAGGATGATTCACATCAGGTATAAGGACCCTCTGGAACGGGGAGATACATGGGACAGCGCGTCGTTCATGCTCAGGTAGGGGCGTCCAGCGCTCTGAAGGTGGGTGCTGGTAAGCGTGATGTGCCTAAGAAGAGCCCAGACCGCTGGACCAATGCTGACGAGAAGAAGCGTCAGCAACTCATCAATGCAGCCCGGTCAGCTGGAGTATCCGAGCGGAAGATTCGACAGCTCATCAGGCGCTTAGGCTCGTAATCATTCAAGCTCGTGTCATGGTCAGCGCTACCCTCACGATCGCCTGACTGCGGCTGATCTCTATGCGTGGTCGGGGGCGATCGACGGGCCGAGGCTTCGTCCCTCAGCCTCGGCCCACCGGACAACGTGGCTGGCCACGGTTCATTATGGCGGTGCGGGAACACCGAAAATTGCCGAAGGCGGCAGCAGTCAGGCCTGGTTCAGGCAGTCGGACTGCAGTCTGAAGGTCACTGACCGTTGACTGCTCAGGCCGTGTTAGCTCTGCAGAAGCGCACTGAGAACAATCAGTAGTTCCAACGCTCGGATAGTAACGTCAGTGCGACCTGACGCCGTCCTACTGTTCGTCCCTTGGGTAGAGGGTCAACTGTCCGCCGCCAACGCCAGCGCTTGGACCAGTATCTGAGATAGCAAAGTCGGCGGGTCAGTCTCTGCCTCTACGGCGGCCTGACGGTAGGTGTCCTCGTTCTTCCCGTCTACTCCGTCGCCGTCAGCGATGAGTTGCTTCTTCGCCATCGCCCACTCAGGCCACTCCTCTTCGAGGTAGGTCTCCAAGGAGTCATGGAAAACTGCGTATCCCTTCCACATATGTGTCTTCGGGAAGTCCGCCAGCGTCCCACCCAGATAGGCGAGCAGCTTGCGGTTCTCGCCCTTGTGCTGCTCGGTGTCCTTGTCGATCTTCTCCTGGGTCGCCCCGGTGTTGCGCTCAGCGTGGCGTGCGTCGCCGTCGAAGATCGCCATGGTCGGGACGCTCAGTTCGGTGAGGATCGCGTGCGCCAGTGGAATTTTGCTTTTGCCGACAACGTCAACCACTACGATGCCGTGTTTATTGAGCGGGTCCAGTCGGAGCCCGCACCCTTCTAGCACACCCTTGTCTGTAGGCCCCTCTACGAGGATGACTGCCCGGGCGAACAAGGCTTCCGGGATCTCCCTCAGACACACTTTCATCAGCTGACGGTGAATCTTGTTTGCCGGGAGAATTCCATCTAGCCGTGTAGTGATCTCGCTCCGCGTGGTTGAGTCGACCATGACTGTCGGCGCACCGCCCTGGATCGCGCGGGTCAGCCGACGGATCTCGGTAAAACCTTCCGGCTCCAAGAAATACGGACTGTGCGTGGCATAGGCGATCTGCATGCCACGGTCGGCGTTACCTGCGAGTGCGCGCAGCACAGCTGCGAACACGCGGGCCTGTACGGGGTGTTGGAACAGCTCCGGCTCCTCGATAGCGAGAAAGACCGTCCGGCGGTTCTCGCTGGATTTGCTCTCCGCGAGCAGTCGCAGTGCGGTGATGAGCAATGCCCGCTGGAATCCATGCCCTTGCTGGTCGAGTCGGGTGCTGGCGGTGCCGTCCTGAACGGTGATCTGGAACTGCGCCTGCGGCAACCGCAGTTCGGGAACGTGCGAGCTGACCCGCACCCGACGTCCGCTGCTCAGCTTCTCTACCTCGTCGGTCAGCTGCACCGACAGTGTGTCAAGCTGCTCCTCGAAGTGCTGGCGGTGGATCTCCTGACGATCGTTGTTGAAGAGCGTCTGCAGATCGAGCAGATCCTTCTCGGCTTGAGTGCGGTCGACGGCCTGGTCGAGAATCCGACCGATAACCGAGCCTTTGGAGTCGCGACCCTCTTCACCCGCCCGCAGGTCGGCGCTGACAAAGACGTAGTCGAACAGTCCCGTCATCTTTGCCTGTCCAGCGAACCCGAAAAAGTGAGTGTCAGCCGCCAGCTCAGTTGCCACCAGTTCGTTGGGGTGCTTACGTTCCCACTCTGACATCGCCTCCTCGACCGCCTGTGAACTGCGCGCCGCCGGTAGTCCGAGCTCGGGATGTGCCTCTCGCAGTGCTTTGTAACGTGCGTTCCGTTCACTGGCTCGATCAGGCTCGCGGACGTCGTCGAACGCCGGATAGCCCATTGCTCGCCCCGACAGTTTGTCGGTGTCGTTCTCCCACCGCCGCCAGAGCCGTACGGTCTCCGCGCCACCGGCGGCATACTTGCCGAGCGCGGTTCGGTCCAGATCGGTGAGCTCGCCGAACTCCACCTCGACGCTGATTCGCTTTTCCTGGTGCCCCGCCCACACGTCCTCATCGGTGAGTCCAGGACCGCTAGGACCGTTGAAGAACCAGTCCAGGGCGCGCAGCACCGCAGACTTGCCAACACCATTTGGACCGATGAACGTCGTGATGTCGTCGAACCGGATGTCCACATCCCTTAGACACCGGTACCCCTGGATTCTCACCCGTCGAATACGCACGCTCACAGCACAGCGGTCACAGCAGCATCTAGCAACCGAAATACGGAAATAGGTCTGACGCATCTGTCCGCCAAGCACATCACCGGTGGGTTCTGCGGGTTTTCGGACACCGATGCCCCCGACGGGCGAAAGGACATACGGGGGTCGGTACGACCCGCCTACGTGGACTGCGAGAACGCGCTAAGCACGCCGAGGTCGATCGGCCGCTCTCGTGAGGTATGCGGGGGAGGATCTTCTCTGATAGAAGAGCAGTGAAAGCCGTATACGCAGGTCAGGGGCTTAGCGCGGCCAGGAACACCGGTCCGCTGTAAAACCATCGGTGCTTCGATGCTGGGAGCCATCTTGGGAGCCAACGGGACGTGCGACATTGGATCAAACCGGACTGATCTGAACGGCCGGACTCTCATCTGCTGCATGACGAACGGCTATGAACAGGTACGGAAGTCGTTTGGGGATCTACGGATCAGAAGGTTGGGGTTTCGAGTACCTCCGGCCGCACACATGCGAGAAGGCCCCTGAACAGGCATTAGCCATCAGGGGCCTTCTTGGTTTCTTGATCGATCTGGCTTCTTGCTGACAGAGCATCTTCCCTATTCGCCGACGGCATCCGCGAAGACATCAGCCGCGGAGGCTTCCACCGCTCGGATCATGTGGGCGTAGACCCGCAGCGTGATGAACAGATCGGCATGGCCGGGTCGAGCGGCGACGACGTGGATCGGGACGCCAGCGAGGAGCGCGTCTTCCTACCACCAGAACGGGAGGTTGGATCGACGGTCCTGTACGTCGTCGTAAACCGCACGCAGCCATGGCTGGCGAACCTCCGGCAGTCGTGCCAGCGCGTCCAGGAACATTTCCCGGTCGAGCCGGAACGGGCTGCGAGGCGGCGGCGGTGGAGGGTCATCGCGGTAGACGCCGTCGGGTAGCCCGCCCGACGCGGGGCGGAGCCGCCGATTGCGGCTGAAGGCCATGTACGTCCACACATCGGCATCCAGCGGCACCGCTGCCTCCGTGCTGGACGACCATGTCTCCCCGGTCTGCGGGTGCCGTGGGACCAAGGCGATGTCCGTGACCGTGGCGGGTAGGCCAGGCCCGACCAGGGCCAGGCTCCTCGTCGGCGGCTCGGCCGGGAGCAGGGCGTCGAGCGCTGGACGGAACGCATGGGCGACAGGGCCGTCGGGAACCACGACCCGCGCACCGCCCGACGCGGCCAGCAGGTGGGCCAGCGCCACCGAGACCGCCGCCTCCCACACCGGGCTCCACGCCCCGATCGGATCAACCGGTGGCCTCTCCGGCTGCTCTCGTACTTCCTCCCAGCTGAGCACTCGGCGGGCGGGCGCGTTGGTGTCGGGGAGACGTACGGCGCGTGGGTCCAGCCACACCACCTGCCAGTGCCCGCAGTCGTCGATGAGGGTGGCCACAGCGTGCCCGCACTGCGCGCACGCCATGTTGAGGCCGTTCCTGCTGTCCAGACCACAGCAGAGGCCGTCGCATCGCTCCGGAATCAGAACGGTCCCGCGGACGTCGCCCAGCGCGACCGCGACCGCTCCCGGTGGCCCGTACGACAGGGCGAAGACCGGCGCGTACACACCGCGGGCTTCCGCCTCCTTCGCGCCGATCTCCTCCCACCGCCGCCACGGCGGTCCAAAGGGTTCCGGATCCACCGCGTAGGTCCCGGGCTCCATGAGCACGGGAAGGAGTTCGTGGCCGTACTTCCGATGGGCGTGGGCGGGGAGCGCGACCTGCGACATGGGTAGGGTCAGCGATGCGTCACAGTCCGCACACGTGAACACGATCATGCGCCCTCCCACGTCACGGTGCTTGGATCATCTTGGCTCAGAGCCGGTCTTGAGGGAATCGCTCGACGCTGATTCGGCGAAAGGCCACGCCGCATCTCGCGAGGGATGAGGAATGCTGTACAGCAGTTGATACAGCAGCACCGCCTTACCAGATCGCCCTCCACCGACCCGTAACCACCATCTGAGCAGGGTAAGTCGCCGCTGACGAGGCATCTGCCCTTCCCTGCGGATCAGAAGGTTGGGGTTTCGAGTACCTCCGGCCGCACATGTTTGACCAGGGCGTTCCTTGATCCTCAAGGGGCGCCTTGATCATTTTGTAGCAACGGGTGTGGCAACGCGCTCACGACGTCTCTTCCCTCGTTCTGCGCGTCGCGCGGTCAGGTCGGACAGGACTCCGTCCACGCTGTCGGCCGCACCTAGCTTCACCTCCTCCAGCAGGTGCACATAGACGTTGGACGTCGTCGCCTGCCGGGTGTGCCGCAGCACGCCCTTGATCGTCCTGGTGTCGGCCCCCTCGGCGAATCGTCTCGTCCTTCTCGCTCCGCAGGCGCCGGACGCTTTTGACGGCTGGTGGTGGGTGGAGTAGGCATCGGATCGATACGCCGCAGGATCTTCCAGGGGATTCCGCCGCCGGTGTGGGGGTTCGAAAAGAGCACCGTGGCCGAACGCGATGGGGCGGGCCGGTCCCGGTTTCGCCGAGGTCGGCCCGCCCCGTCGGTCTCGGTCGGTCTCAGTCGGCCGGGGGTGCCACCGGTACCGGGTCCTTCTCGGCGGTCAGCACGTGCACCACCGTGCCGGCGATCAGCAGTGCGAGGGGGTAGAGCAGCATCCAGCCGAAACCGATCAGGAGCACCACCACCGGGACGCACGCCAGCACCACCAGCAGCCAGTTCTTCGGCCCCTTAAATAGGGTGCCGTATGCCAGGGCCGACATGGCGTAGCCGATGATGAAGTTCACCGCCGACAGCTGGAAGACCTGGTCCAGCGTGAGCACCTCGGCGCCGTACAGGACCACGACCGTGCCGAACATCAGGACGGCGACCACGATGGCGGCGATGGGGGCCCCGTTGACCTTGTTGCAGACGGTCAGCCGCGCGGGCAGCAGGCGCTCCCGCGCGGTGGCGAACACGATCCGCGAGGTCGCCCAGGTGCCGCCCATCAGCGTCGCGAAGACGATCAGGGCGCCGAGCACCGCGGCCGCGGTTCCGGCCGCGGCGCCGAAGACCTGCCGCAGGACCGCCGCCACCGGTGCCTGCCGCACCATCGGGTCGTTCGGGTCCAGGGACACCTGGACGGCGGTGGCGATGCCCACGTACAGGACCACGATGACGACGAAGGAGGCGGCCAGCACCAGCGGCAGGTCGCGCCGGGGGTTGTGGTACTCCTCGGTCGTCGAGGCGACGAGTTCCCAGCCGGTGAAGGCGAAGAAGACCAGGCCGACCGCGGGGAGCAGGTCGAGCCAGTTCGTCGGCAGCGTCACCGCGCCCCGCATCTCGAAACCGGGGGTGAAGAACGGCACTGCCGCGACGACCGCGATGAGCAGCACCAGCAGCGCGGTGACGACCGTCTGGACCCCGCCCGCCAGGCGCGACCCCAGGGCGTTCAGCACGGCCACCACCGCCAGGTAGGCGAGCGTCGCCGGGAAGACGGCGTCGGGCATGCCGAGCAGCACCGCCGTGTAGTTGCCCCCGGTGATCGCCATCGCCGCCCCGCCGCACGCCGTGGCGCCGAGCAGCACGTAGGCGACGGGCGAGGCGACGCTCCTTCCGAAGGCGGCCTGCATGAAGCCGATCACTCCGCCCGCGCTGGGGTAGCGCGAACCGAGCTTCGAGAAGACCAGCAGCAGGGGAATCACCATGATCGCCGCCGCGACCCAGGCGAAGACCGCCGCGGATCCGACGGAGGCGTATGCGAGCCCCGGCAACACCAGCAGCCCACTGCCGACGATCATGCTGACCGCCAGGCCGACGCCACGGCTGATGGTCAGGGTCTTGCGTAGTTCCTTGGATGAATCAGCCGTGGTACTCATCTTCTCCTCAAAATGGGCGGAGGTACGGGGACGACGGTGGTGGACGCCCGCCCATCCTCGGTGGTTGTCGGCTATCTGTGTCCGGAAGCGGACTCTTCAGCCGCGATGGCACCGAGGGGTTCGGGCCGCACCAGCACCCGGTCGTTGTCATGGGACACGAACAGCCGCAGTGGCTCGTCGGCACGGCAGGACAGGGGCCGCTCGAAGGTCTGCACCGCCTGCCGCCAGTGTGTCCCGTGGTCCTCGGGGCTATTGGACAGGGTGATGTCCTCGGCCAGGTCGAGTTCGAACCACATGACGATCGCGTGGCAGGTCCCGTCGACCGACACCGGCGCCGGGATGACGCGTTCCTGCTCGCCCTTGCCGGTGCGGAAGTCGAAGTCGAACAGCGGGAACGGCTCGCCGAGCAGCCGGTGCCGGTAGCTGGTGAGATAGGTGGAGAAGTACTCCATCGACCTGAACTGCTGGAAGAGCGTCATGTCGAAGTTGTAGACGGTGTCCACGTGGTTATGGGCGAACAGGTCGTCGCTCTCGACCAGCTGTCCCCACAGCCGGGCGCCCTGCGGCACGATGACGGCGTCCGGCTGCAGCAGTTCCCGACGGGCGTGCTCGATGCTCGGCAGGGCGCCCTCGCCGAGCAGCGCGCAGTCGAAGATCTCGGTGACCAGCACGTCCGCCGGGCGGGGAAGGTCGATGCCGACCCGCAGATCCGTCGACTTCGCCTCCACCACCTTCACCCGCGAGTCCACGCCGTTCACGACCATGGTCCGGCGGGCGATCGCGGCGATGACCGGCTCCATCTCACAGGTGACCACCATGTCGGCGCCGGCCTCGATGGCGAGCAGGGACAGCAGCCCGGCTCCGGTCCCGATGTCCAGGACGAGGTCACCGGGGCGCACGACGGCGGAGATGGCCTTGCGGTAGGCCTCGTTGCGGGCCTGGTCGTTGAGCATCGCGAAGTGCCAGCGCGGCACGAGCTGGCGTACCGCGCGATTGAAGAGGAGGTTGGCCGGGCCGTATCCGGGCCGCGCTCCGCCCGCCCCCGCGAAAAGGTTGGCGGCGGTGGCGTAGTCTCGTCGGTTCATCGCGTCCATGCCGTGCTTCAGCATGGTCTCGGAACCGATGACCTCGGTCCAGAAGAGTGACTCGACATCGGGCTCCGAGTCGTTCGATGAGCCCTCGACGTTTTTGATGATGGATGTCATGAAACGCCCTTAGCTCGCGAACACGATTTGCTGTACCGGAACCGCCTCGCCGAAGTCGGCGGGCAGGTAGGCGACAACGCTGGAACCTCGTTGGATCGTGGGGACAGCACGGTCACAGAGGCGGTCGACGCGAAAGGTGTTGCCGTGCCAGGGGCAACGTAGCCGTTCGGCTTCGATCTCGCCGAGATGGAGCGGGCCACCGCGATGCGGGCAGCGGCTGTGGATCAGATGCACGGACCCGGCCCGCTCCAGGCAGAAGTAGGTCTCGTCACCGGCGCGCACGGCGTTGTGCCGGGGCCATTCCAGTTCCACCCGGATGCGAGCGCTCACGAATCGGCCCGCGGTGACGACCGGGTGAAGGCGATCGTGGCGCTCGCTCCGGCCCGCAGACCGTAGAGCCGCCCCTTGGGGACGCGCACCGCCTGGCCCGTGGCCACCTCCAGTGGCCCGCCGGTGGCACTCCAGTGCAGCTCGGCGGTGCCGTCCAGCACCGAGACGGTCATGTCGTGGTCGCTGATCATCGTCTCGAACGGCGTGCGGGCGTCGATCTCGCGCGGTTCGTCCTGCCCGTCCCGGCCGGTCTCCGCGGTCGTGACCTCCGGCTGCCAGCCGAGTTGCCCGATCAGGTCGGCGTCGTTGAGTCGGCCCAGGGCGCGGACGTCCTCGATGCCGCGCAGCAACTCGCGGATGGCGTAGTCGCCGTGCTTGCGGGCGAGCGGCAGCAGGAGGTCGTTCACCGCCATCCTGCCGTGGTGCTGGTCGATGTGGGCGTGCTCGTCGAAGTATCGGGTGTCGATCTGGTCGCCGTAGACCGCGCGGAACGTCTTCGTCATGGCCGCGAAGGACGGGGCGAACGTCGCCTCCAGGAAGGCCATGCCGCCGATGTAGCGGAAGAACTGGGCCCGGTTCTTGGTGACCTTGTAGAAGTAGTTGTTCCCGGCGATCCAGCTCGGCAGGTAATAGAACCAGTAGTGGTGCGGTTCGGTGTTCATCCCCACGCTGCGGCAGAGCTCGACGAACAGGGTGCTGTGCTTGGCGTCGAAGACGCCGTAGCCGAACTCGTCGATGAATATCTTGAAGACCTCGCTCTGCTCCAGGCCGTACGCGCCCCCAAGGTTCTGCGACATCGCGGTCGCCTCGGTCAGGCCGTCGAGCGCCATTTGAGCGATCATTATCTCGGCCGCGCGCCGCGGGTCCGCCGCCTCCTCGATCGCGCGCAGCGCCGGCCGGTCGCCGTTCACTGCCTCGTCGATCGCCGCCAGGACGTGCGACTCAAGGGCGTCGCAGTCCCAGCGCCCGTTTATCTGGACATCCGATCCGAGAGAGTCGAACACGTAGGACTCCACGGCCGGCCGTACGAGGTCGGAATGGAGCCGCGCCTTCCGGCCGTAGAACTCCGTGAACTGCTTCTCTTTTCCGGAAAGCCCGTCGGAGGGCAGGAAGAGCGCATCGCTCTCGTAGATGTTCATCAGCAGCCTATTGGCCACCAGGCTCTCGTCCGAGAGCAGTCCCTCTTCGGTGAGCGGCTGATCCCATTTGATTCTGGAAAGCCGATCGGCGTCCAACGGACGATGATAGGGAGTGTTGTCGATGTAAGAATTTCCCGTCGGCCGGTAGCTCGACGTGGTAATCAGTTCCGATACCGAGTCCCTAACGGAAACGGGCTCTTCTAGCGGTCCCATGGGTGTCATGTCAAGAGCACCTTCCACAAGAGAAGAACAGTTTCTGGAGCATGGCCGAGAGCAGGTCGAAGGGCACCCATGGAAAAGGCGCGCCTGAGCCTGCGTCAAGATCGGATTGTGATGTACCGGACTGGATGAACTCGTATTTCACATCCCCGTTTGCATCCCCGTACTCTCCCGCTTTACATCCCCACCCACTATCGCTTACATTCCCCTACTTTTGCATCGAAGATGCTAATACAGCCCCTCAACCAGAGCAAGACGGTCTTACGCGGATTCTCTCGGTCTTCGCCGTCCGGACAGAGAAGATGCCTACAGGGCAGGAGAGGCGCGTAAAGCCTCACTCACGGTAGACCGTGATCCGTGAGAAATCCACCGGCTTCTTCTGCCTCCGGAAAACACGACATCCGGGTGAACTATCAACTCGCGCTTCTGACCTGCGGTTGACTTGTGGGTTTTACTGTCCGGCACCCTTTCATCACGGCACGACAGGGAAATCGGAAGTGATAATCCGCTTATGTGCGCCAACTGGTCGGGAAAAGTAGTGACCGTATTCCATTTGGGACGTGTTTTCGGCCCTGCCTGGCAGGACGGCCCGAGACCGGCCCCGTCCCGGCCCACGTGTCCGCGCGGGCGGGGGCGCCCGCGGCGGCATCGCGCGTGGACCCTCCCCCTCGCCTTCCTCGCCGCTTCCTCGCCACGGGGCGCCCGTGGCGGAGGCGCCCCTTCGGCAAGCGTGGATTCAGCGGAGTCAAGGCGGGCGCGGCAGGCAGGCCCGTATGCCGTTCCTGCCGAGAATCCAAGAGATCCGCCCGGACGTCCAGTGCCGGAGATTCCACGTCCGGCCCAATCGCCATGCACGAATCGGTGCCGCCGTGTGTGAATCGGTGTGCGACTTCGACGCCGTGATGAGCGGTGCCGCCCGCCGCGGGAGCTTCCGGGGGAAAGGCTGCGGATCGCTGTCGCATCCGCCCCGGGGGCCACCATAGATGTCGGCTTCTCCGGATGTTTCTCCCTGGACTATCAGCTGCTTATAGAAACAGGCACAAAGCGTGACATTGATCTAAGCTCTCATGTGTGGTGAAATATCCAAAATTAGAATTAGGTGGAATTTGAGGGATAAAACGCCCGCTTTGGACGTGGTGGCCTGGGTTCTGGCGCGAGGTTTCGCGGTGTGGTCCTGTTGTGGAAGATCTCAGGTCAGCGGCCAGGCGATCCGCTCTCCCGGCGAAGAAGAGGGAAGGCTCCTTTTTCTCCGCTGCGCCTCTTGCCCCCCGGACTGTGAACTGCCGATCGGTGTTTCCTTGTCCCCGGTGAGGTGATCGATGATGCTCCACGAAGCAGCCAGAAGCATCCCGGTCAACGTGGCGATGTTTGCCACCTTCGGGTCTTCGGACATTCGGGAGTGGGAGAGATGTTTAAAGATCGGAGGGTGGTGATTGGCGCGTCGCGGTCCGGTGATGGATTCGCTATATGGTCATGGATTCGCTATATGGTCGCCAGTCATCGCAGCGGGCCCTTCCGCCCGCGGGGCATGAGCCGGATGCCCGCCAATATCGCTCTGTTTGGATCGCAACCGCGCGATCCATGGAGTTTTCCTTTGGGCTGCACATGAGAAGAACGTCCCAACCTTGATCGATCGGGGCGTACCTAATATCTCGGATCAGTGCACCTGGTGCGGTGACCACGTGCATTGGCCGGGTTGATCGATCGAGACCTCGATGGTCTCTCGCGCTGGGGGTGGGACACCCGAGGGAAGACGATCCTGGCGTGCGGCGAAGGATGGGTGATCGTAACCATCATCCGGAAGGCAGGCTTATGCCGGAGACAAGAACTTGATCGCCGAAGTGGGCGAACAGGTGACCGACGCCGCACTCGTCGCCCGGTATCGGCGGGACCCTGACCTGTTCACCGCCGTGCACGACCGCTACTACCGCGACATCTACCTGTACGTGGCCGGTCGGCTGGACACGCAGACCGCCGAGGACATCACGGCCGAGACGTTCCTGCTGGCCTTCGACAAGCGTGATCGGTTCGACCCGGAACGCGGGGGCCTGCGGCCCTGGTTGTTCGGCTTCGCCACCAACCTGATCGCCAGGCACCGGCGCAAGGAGAAACGCCACTACAGGGCGCTGGCCCGGCTCGGCCCGGAACCCGTCGTAGAGGGTCACGAGAACCGGTTCGTCACTTCTGTCGCGGCCCAGCGTATGCGGCCGCACCTGGCCAAGGCGCTCGCCGCGCTGTCCGGTGGCGAGCGCGATGTCCTGCTGCTCGTGGCCCTGGGCCGGCTCAGCTACGACGAAGTGGCCCAGGCGCTCGGCATCGCCGTCGGCACGGTGGGCTCCAGGCTCAGCCGAGCGCGCGCGAAAATCCACGCTCTTATCGACGAGGAGACGGCTCATGGATGACCTGAAGGCACTCGCCACCCTGCCGGCCAAGCCCGAGCCTCCCGCTGAGGCGATCACGCGCAGCAGAGGCCGACTCCAGGACAGGATGCGAGGCCGCGTGCGGCGGCGGATCGGGTGGCTCGTACCCGCGCTCACCCTGGCCACCGCCGTCGCGGCGGTCGTCGCCGTGCTCGCCACGGGCGTGATCACGCTCGCCGGCGCACCCATCTCGGGCAGGGAGGTCCTGCTCATGGCCGCTGCCAGCGCGGAACGCACACCTCAAAGTTCCGGGACCTACTGGCACGTCAAACGTGAGACGCCGGACGGGGACAGTTCGCGTCGGGAGAGCTGGATCACGCGCGATGGCCGGCGTTGGTCCATCGGAGATCCGGGCGACCCTCCAGACGTCGTCGTGTCAGACCCGGCCCCCTCATGCTCAAGGGAGCCGAAGTGAGCATCGAGGACCTCGAAAGGCTGCCGACGGATCCCGAGGCGTTGAAAGCGTGGCTCACCGGGCTTCAGGGACGCGAGAGCGCCATGGCCGCATCCGAGCAGCGAGGTGACCCCCTCTCCTCTCACTTGTCACGCTGATCTCGGAGCTGCCGACACAGCCGGAGGTCCGTTCCGCGGCGTTCCGGGCACTCGCCACGACTCCGGGCGTCGAGAGTACGGGCGCGGTCGAGGGTGGGCAGGAACTGCGGTTTCCCTATCCTGATACCGAGTGGGAGATCAAGCTGGTCGTCGATCCTGAAACCGCCCAGGTGACGCGCACCACCTATCTTTCCGGCAACGACGGAAGCGTGACATTGAGCAAAAGATTCATCTGGGTGACCACCGGCTGGACGGACCAGCCTCCTCGGTAACGCCTGAGCGGACGATGGCCGAAGACCTCACCGCCGATGAGGAAGCCGGAAGGCTGACGCCGATCCTTCCGGGCGGCGAACAGGGTGACGACCGTGTCGGAGCGCGTTGAGCGAAGCGCCGCACAGCAGCCCGTACAGCGACACCGCCTTACAGGAGCACCCTTCACCGGCCCGCGATCACTGCCTGAGCGGGGCGGGATCCCGCTGGTGAGGCGTCCTCCCCTCCCTGCGGATCGGAAGCCGGGGTTTCGAATCGCTTCGGCCGCACGCCTGCGGGAAGGCCCCTGGACAGGTTGGCAGGGGGCTCTCGTCACCCTTCGAGAGTGGCCACCACGAGGTAGTGGAGTGCGCCGCCGGCGAGAATGGCGACCGCGCCGGCGAGCCACATCGGCGCATGATCTTTCCCCCTGGACAGCAGAGGGGCTCCCCGGTCGTGTGGTCTTTGCACAGCCACCTGGGTGACATGAACGACCAGTACCAGCAACACCGACAACACGGTGTAGGTGCTGGAGCTCACCCTGGTATCCCAGATCAGGGCCACATCCACGATCAGCCCGAGAAGACCGGTGCCGACGATGAGTGCTCTGCCCCTCTTCGGTACGTCGAGGCGAGCGGCGTTCATCAGCGCGATGGCGGTGACGGCGGCGGCCCCGCCGAGGAGGGCCACGTATCCCTGGGACTGGAGCCGCCACGGCCGGGGACGTCCAGCCACCACCGGCGGCTGGGACGGCACGTCCGTGGACATCACAGGAACAACCTCCAAGATCCGATCTTGGAATTCTTATCCTATTCGGCCTGGTACCGCCAGATGCCGGTGGGCGACGGCACACCGGTACGGCGACCGCGCACGTTGGCCGGGTTGATCGATCGGCCGACGGCCGAGGTACGTCGATCTCGCGGTGGGTTGTCGACGGGGTTCACCCGTCGGGGGAGGGTCCTGTCATGGCTGAGCGAGTGCGAGTGCGCCGGTTGGCTTCGGAGGAAGGCGCCGAACCGCTGCGGATCGTGTGCCGCGGCGAGCACGGCTCGATCCGGGTCCGCCGAGCGATGGCCGTCATGGCGTCCGCCTCGGGTAACACCGCCTTGGCGATCGCCCGCCTGGTGGTCGCCGACGACGGCACCGCGCGTGAGGTGATCCACGCCTTCAACGAGGTCGGGCCGGCCGTACTGGACCTCTGAATGGGTGGACGCGGTCGGAGTGTGGGCCGGGGGCCCTCGAAACGGGGCGGGCTCGGCCGGAGATGAGGCTGGACGAGCCCGAGAGTCGCAACATCGTGCCCTGTACCAACCGCTCCGTGTCAAGGCGCGGTGCCGGTCAGGCCTGACTCTTCGCCGTAGCGGGCCACCGGCATTTGTCTGGCCGTCAGCGGGCGGTCTTTCCGTCGGGATACGCGTCGCGGTCTCACAGAGCGGCCGCGATTGCGGTTGGGCGTACGGCTGGCACCGATGTTCTTAAGTCACGGTGTTCCTGATGTATCCGACGGCCCCGGTGCTGCAGTTGTACATCTCCATTCGATAGGAGCCGTAAAGGCCGTAGACGTATCCGTACCTGTGGCTGGCCACGCCAACGCGACCCGAGTAGACGATCGCACCGTTGGCGACATCGACGATACGCATACTGCAGCCCACGGCGGAAAGACCGGAGTCCCAGTAGTAGTAGACCCAATGGCCACCGGAGTTGGCCGGGATGCTGCCCGTGGTGCAGCCGGTCCCGGGGACGATGCACCTCGCCGTAGCGGCCTCCGCCGGTGAGGCCGCGATCATGCTGGCACTCACCACCAGTGCCAGTCCTGCTGCGTATCCGGCCAGTTTTTTCAGCATGTAAGACATGTCCCGCTCCTGTTTAATAATGCAATGACTATTCGTGGAAATAGTGGGGTGGGAAAGTAATCTTTGACCGGCGGGTGACGGGCTGTGATATCCCTCACCGCCCATGACGGTGAAGTTTCGTCATCGGTGGAGCCGCCACCGGCGCTCGTGTCACTCCACTGCCAGAGGTCGGGGCGCATCGCCCGTCCATTCCTGCGATCCACGCGTACGTTAGGAGGTTTGGTGATACCGGGAATGGTGTAGCGGTGAAATGCTGACTGACTGTTATGTGCCTCTTTCTGGTTATCTACTGGTAAGGATCACATATGTCCGGCTGCTCTCCTTGCATCTGAGTGCCAGCCCGTTGACCATGCGTGCCAATCGCGCGCGGATCGGCCTCTCCTCGCTCCCGCGTAGGGACGCCCCGCCACGGAGAGCTTTGAGACTCGGGGCACATCCGTGATCGTGCGGCCACTCGTGTCCCGCGGATCGTCGAATCCGATCGCCGTCCGGGATGAGGAGTCCTCGGTGGCCTGATGGTCGCCGCATGTCGGTGGCGGGCGGCGGGAGGCGGGGGTTGGTGGTGGGATGGGTGGCTCGTTGACGTGGGGTGGCCGGATCCACCGCCGAAGGCGCGGTCGCGGGCCGGTGAAGTGGTGTCCCGGCCCTCGGAGCGGGTGGCGTGCGCGGTGTTCGCCCAGCTCACAGCGCGATTCGGATGCTCCTTCGGGTGATCTGAAGATCGTCTTCCGCAGGTGAAAACCGAGTGACATCTCATGTCACTTGCCGGAATGCTGGGGGTGGGCGATGAGTTTTGTCAGTGGTGTAGGTCATCCTTTGCATGCCCACAACTTTTCGTGAGCCCCATAGCTGGCCCGCCAGCCGTGATCACGTCATATCCGACAACCTTGATCGAGGTACCGTGCTCAGCCCACAGCTTGACTCACCCGCCAAACCCGCGGCCGCCGCTCCAGGTCGCACCCCGGCCGTGATCCGGCTGCTGGTGCTCGCCACATTCGTGGTCATCCTCAACGAGACGATCATGATCAACGCCATCCCGCGGCTGATGGAGGCGCTGCACATCACCGAGCAGACCGCGCAGTGGCTCTCGACCGCCTTCATGCTGACCATGGCCGCTGTCATCCCCATCACCGGATGGTTCCTGCAGCGGGTGTCCACCCGCAGCGCGTACAGCACCGCGATGGGCCTGTTCCTGCTCGGTACGGCGCTGGCCGCCGTCGCGCCGTCGTTCGAGGTGCTGCTGGGCGCCCGCATCATCCAGGCGTCCGGGACGGCGGTGATGATGCCGCTGCTGATGACCACGCTGATGCAGGTGGTGCCCGAGTCCGACCGGGGCCGGGTGATGGGCACCGTCTCCCTGGCCATCTCGGTCGCGCCCGCCATGGGCCCGACGGTCTCGGGGGTGATCCTCCAGTTCGGTTCCTGGCGGCTGTTGTTCGCCGTGGTGCTCCCCATCGCCGCCGTGATCACATGGCGTGGCCTGAAGCAGCTCAAGAACGTCGGAGAGCCCGAGTTCAGCACCGTCGACTGGTTGAGCGTGGTGACCGCTGCCGCCGGGTTCGGCGGCTTGGTCTACGGGCTCAGCCGGTTCGAGGGCGGTGACGTCCGCGTCGCCGCCGCGATCGTGGCGGCCGGCCTGGCCGCCATCGCCGTCTTCGTCTTCCGCCAGCTGTCGCTGCAGAAGCGCGGCGTGCCGCTGCTGGACCTGCGGACCCTGCGCCACCGCACCTACACGGTCGCGCTGATCCTGATGTCGGTGGCCTTCATGGCGATGCTCGGCTCGATGATCCTGCTGCCGCTGTACCTGCAGAACGTCCGCGGGCTCAGCGCGCTGGAGACCGGACTCCTCGTGATGCCGGGCGGCCTCGCGATGGGGCTGCTCGGTCCGGTCATCGGCCGCCTGTTCGACCGGTTCGGTGGCCGGGTTCTGGTCATCCCCGGCGCGCTCGCGATCACGCTCGCGCTCGCCGGTTTCACCCAGATCACGATGAGCATGCCGTTCTGGCAGCTCCTCGGCCTGCACGCGCTGCTGATGGTGGGGCTGGCCGCGACCTTCACCCCGGTGTTCACCCTCGGGCTCGGAGCGGTTCCCCCGCCGCTCTACTCCCACGCCAGCTCGATCCTGAGCACGCTGCAACAGGTCGCCGCGGCCATCGGCACCGCGCTCGTGATCACCGTGATGAGCGCGCGAGCCGACTCCCTGAGATCCGCGGGAGCCACGGAGTTGCTCGCCAACCTCGGCGGTATGCGACTGGCCTTCATCATCAGCGCGGTGCTGTCCGTGGCCGTGGTCATCACCGCCGTGATCCTCCCCGCCCGAGCGGACAAAGCCGACGAGCGAGCGGACAACGCTGATGAGCGAGCGGACAACGCCGACGAGATCGAAGGGCAGGGGACCCAGCCGATGGCATCGGTGTGACGACGCTGGAATGAGACGCCGCGACCTCCCTCGCCGGGCAGGCCATGCCTGCCCGGCGACCAGCGGATCAAGCGCGCGGGGTTTTCCCGGTACGCGGTCAGGTGCTGTTCATTCCTCGGGGGCTCCCGTTTCCAGCAGTCGGCCCTCGGAGAGTCGTAGCCAGCGGTTGATCCTGATCTCCGCGAGGAAGCGTTCGTCATGGCTGACCACCACGAACGCGCCCTCGTAGGCGCTGAGCGCGCTCTCCAGCCGGCCGACGCTGACCAGGTCGAGGTTGTTGGTGGGCTCGTCCAGCAGCAGTAGTTGGGGCGCCGGTTCCGCGTACAGCACGCAGGCCAGGGTGGCGCGCAGCCGCTCGCCGCCGGACAGCGCTCCAACGGGCAGGTGGACGCGGGAACCGCGGAACAGGAAGCGGGCGAGCAGGTTCATCCGCTGGGCCTGCGGCATTCCGGGCGCGAACGCGGCCAGGTTCTCCGCCACGGTACGGCCGAGGTCGAGCAGGTCCAGCCGTTGGGACAGGTAGGCGACCCGGCCGTCGGCTCGTCTGGGCCGGCCGCCGTCCGGTTCGAGATCGCCGTTGATCAGGCGTAGCAGGGTGGACTTGCCGGTGCCGTTGGGGCCGGTCAGCGCGATCCGCTCGGGTCCCCGGATCGTCAGGTCGGCGCCCTCTCCCGCGAACAGGGCCCGATCACCGTGGTGGACCCGCATCCGTTCGCCGAGGAAGACCGTGCGTCCGGCGGGGACGTTGGTGCCGGGCAGTTCCAGGGTGATCCTCTGCTCGTCGCGCAGGGCGCGGCCCGCCTCGTCGAGCCGGGCCTTGGCGTCGTTGACCCGCGCGGCGTGGGTCTCGTTCGCCTTTCCCGCCGACTCCTGGGCGTCGCGCTTCATCGTCCCGGCGAAGATCTTCGGCAGGCCGGCGTCCTTGAGGTTGCGGGCGGCGTTGCCGGCCCGGCGTGCCGCCCGCTCGCGGGCCTGCTGCATCTCCCGCTTCTCCCGCCTGACCTCCTGCTCGGCGTTGCGGACGTTCTTCTCCGCGACCTCCCGGGCGGCGCGTACGGCCTCCTCGTAGTCGGTGAAGTTCCCGCCGTAGGAGCGGATCTCGCCCCGGTCGAGTTCGGCGATGCGGTCCATCCGGTCCAGCAGCGCCCGGTCGTGACTGACCAGCAGCAGGCAGCCGTTCCAGTCCTCCAGCACGTCGTGGAGTTTGCGGCGCGCGTCCAGGTCGAGGTTGTTGGTCGGTTCGTCCAGCAGCAGGACGTCGGGCCGTTTCAGCAGCTGCGCGGCCAGGCCGAGAGAGACGACCTGACCGCCGCTGAGGGTGCGCAGGCGCCGGGTGAGGGAGATCTCCCCGAGACCGAGCCGGTCCAACTGGGCACGGGTGCGTTCCTCGATGTCCCAGTCGTTGCCGATCGTGGTGAAGTGCTCCTCGCGGGTGTCTCCGGACTCGATGGCGTCCAGGGCCCTGATCACCGGAGCGATCTCCAGGACCTCGGCCACGGTGAGGTCGCCGGTGAGCGGCAGGGTCTGCGGGAGGTAACCGAGCGGGCCGCTGACGGACACGGTTCCGCCGCCGGGCCGGTACTCGCCGGCGATCAGCTTGAGCAGGGTGCTCTTACCGGCGCCGTTCGGGGCGACGAGGCCGGTCCGGCCGCCTCCCACGGTGAAGGAGAGGTCCTGGAAGACCGGGGTGTCGTCGGGCCAGGAGAAGGAAAGGTTCGAGCAGATGATGAACGCGTCGGACATGCGAGAGACCTCGGGTGGGATGCGGGCGCGCCGGAGCCGCCCGGCAGGGATCGGTGGGACGACGACAATGACGAGACGGCCACGGCGACGGCGCTCCTATGCGCCCGCGGTGGCCGGTCACTTCCGGTATCACCCGGAGATGTCGTCGTCGCCTATCACGTCCGGTCTCCCTGATTCCCTGTCACTCACGGCCCAGCATATTCGATGTGGAGGTGGGTGGGCGCGAGCCGGGAAGGGCCTCGGCGCGGGGCCTCTGGGCTGCGGGATCGTTCTTCCGCCCGTTTCCGGCGGGGTTTCTTCGCACGTGACGAGTGGCGATCACGGAGCGGTGTGTGGCAGCAACACCGCATTCCAGAAGATGCGCCGCGGAACGATCCACCTCGACAGTGTGGCACTGGTACGGCGAAGCCGACTCGTGAGAGCGGTGCGCTCCGATCGGTGAGGATCCGTGAGGGTCCGTGAAGATCCGTGAAGATCTGTGAAAGGGAAGCCGAATATGCCGTTAGACGCAAGAACCGTGCGAGCGCCGGGAGCGGGACCGCGAGGACCGAGGCTGGGGAGGGTCGCCCTCAGCGTGTTCGTCGCCCTGGTCATGGCCCTGCTCACCACGACCGCCAGCGCGGACGCGAACAGGAGGATCCACGAGCCTTCTGAGGGTCCGGCGAGGTTCGCCCCCGGGTTCAACCACGGGAAGGTGGCGGTGGACGGCGGCACCCTCCACTACGTCCGCGGCGGGTCGGGCCCGGCCATCGTGCTCCTGCACGGCTGGCCGGAGACCTGGTTGATGTGGCGCAAGGTGATGCCCGACCTCGCCCGCAACCACACCGTGATCGCCTTCGACCTGCCGGGGCTGGGGGACTCCAGCGTGCCGACCACCGGCTACGACAAGGTCACCACGGCGCGGCGGATCCACGAGGCCGTCAGGAAGCTGGGCTTCACGCGGGCGGCGCTCATCGGCCACGACCTCGGCGCCCTGGTCACCTACGCCTACGCGCGTGACTTCCCGGCCGAGGTGGCCCGGATCGCCGTGATCGAGACGCCGCTGGCCGGCTTCGGCCTTGAGGAGCTCTACGGAATAAGCTGGCACTTCCGGTTCAACATGTCCCCGGCGCCGATCCCCGAGCGGATCATGGACAACGACGACGTCAGCACCTACCTCGGCATGATGTACGACTTCAGTTACCGTCCGGAGGCGATAGAGCGCGAGCCCTACTTCAGGGCCTACGCGGACCCGGCCAGGCGCACCGCGGGGTACGGGTACTACCGGGCGTTCCCCGCGGACGCTGAGAACAACAAGGCCAACGCGGCGAGGCGGCTGCCCATGCCGGTGCTGGCGATCGGTGGTCAGTACTCGTTCGGGCCCGGTGTCGCCGACTCGTTCCGTCAGGTCGCCGACGACGTCCGCACGGCCGTGGCGCCCGACGCCGGCCACTACGTCCCCGAGGAGAACCCGCGCTTCATGAGCGACTGCGCGAGGCTCTTCCTCGGCCCCTCGACCGGCACGCCGCAGCGGCCCGAACTCGCCGGCTGCGCCCCGTAGCGCCGGAGCCGGACGGATACCCGACCGGAGACCGCGCCGAGCGGCGGCGGGAACGACGGCGGGAACGTCGGCCCGCGGGGACGGGGTGTCAACGCGTCGCCGCGTCGTCCTGAGCACGGTGGCCGGAGCCGAGGAGGTGATCTCCGGCCCGGCCACCGTGCCCACCGCGTTGGTGTGCAGCGGCTCGGGACTCCGCGACATCAGCAGCACCGCTGTCGGCCCGGCCACCGTGGTCGCCGCGTTGGTGTGCAGGCTGACTTATCTCGATTTTTCGCTTTTTGTCAGTGTTTCTACGACTTTGTCGAGCCGGGCCTTCCTGTTCTCCGGCGTGAGCGCCTGGAGCAGCGGCAGGATCACCAGGTAACGACCGGTCTTGTCGAGCGCCTCGAACGCCTTCTTGGCCTCCGGGGTCGCGTCGAGCGCCGTCGCGAGATCGGGGGGCACCGTCGCCGTCTTCTGCGACTCGTAGGCCACCGCCCACCGCCCGTCCTCCTGCGCCTTGCGCACCTCGGCCAGCCCGGGTTCGCGCATCCGCCCCTCGGCCGTCAGCATCGCGACCTTGTCCACGTTCACCTGCGACCACAGGCTCCTGGGGCGGCGTGGCACGTACTTCTGCAGGTAGTACCGCTCGTCGAGAGGCAACCGCTGCCCGGAGATCCAGCCGTAACACAGCCCGACGTCGACCAGCTCGTCGGAGGTGACCGTCGGAATACCGGTCTTCTTCTTGGCCAGTTTGATCCACAATCCCTCGTGGCGCGTGTGATGCTCGGCGAGCCAGCTCTCGAACGCCTCGGCGTCCACGAAGGCGATGATCTCCACTCCGTCGCGCTCATCCATATTGATCAGGCTAGCGTCCGGCCGGTCGGTCGATCAGACGCGCGGTCCGAGGAACAGGCCGCCACTCGCGTCGACGACCTGACCGGTGATCCAGCGCGCCGCGTCGGAGGCGAGGAACGCGACCACGTCGGCGACGTCGCCGGGCCCGCCCAGGCGATCGAGCGCCGTCGTTCCGATGATGAGCTCGGCCAGGCCCGGCACTTCGAAGACCGATCCGTTGGTCGCCGTCCGGGTGGCGCCGGGAGCGACCGCGTTCACCGTGATCCCTCGGACTCCGAGCTCGTTGGCCAGGGTCATGCTCATCGTCTCGATCGCGCCCTTCGTCATGGCGAAGGACGTCTGGGTGGGGTTGGCCATCCGGGTCGCCACGGACGAGATCGTGACGATGCGGCCCCCGTCGCGCAGCAACGGCAGTGCTCGCTGGATGATGAAGTACGGCGCTCGCACGTTCACCGCGAAGAGGTGGTCGAACTCCGTCCGCGTCGTGGTTCCGAGCGGACCGGCGGGCGCGGCCGCCGCGTTGTTGACGAGGATGTCGAGTGGCCGCCCGGCGAGCCCGGCCTCGACTCCCGCGAAAAGGGTCTCGACGTCGTCGTCCACGCCCAGCTTCGCCCCGACGGCGAGCGCGGTTCCACCGGCACGCTCGATCTCGTCGACCGTCGCCGTCGCACCGTCCTCGTCCGTGCCGAAATGCACGATGACCACCGCTCCCTTCGCCGCCAGCCGGGTCGCGATCGCCTGTCCGATGCCGCGCGACGCTCCGGTCACGAGGGCCGTCCTGCCGGTCAGATCACTCATGCCGACCACCTCTCTGTTAGTAACTGCCAATCTGGTAGTTACTATCACCAAGGTAGGATCTATCACATGCCCGACCAGCACACAACATTGCGAGCGCGACGACGAGCCGAGACGCAGCGCGTGATTCAGGCGCACGCGGTACGGCTGTTCACTGAGCGCGGATACGACGCCACGACCGTGACCGACGTCGCCGACGCCGCGGGTGTGTCGCCCATGACCGTGTACCGGCACTTCCCCACGAAGGAAGACCTCGTGCTCGTCGACCAGCACGGCCGGCTCGTCGCCGAGCGGATCGCCGCGTCGTCCGTCGCACAGCCCCTGGTCCGCCGCATCGGCGGCGCGCTCATCGCCTCGGCCGCGATGTTGACCCGTGGCGACCACGGAGACGACCCGGCGGCGGATGAGCGGTTCCTGCTTGCCCGCCTCCGGCTCATGATCTCGACGCCGGCCTTACGGGCCAAGCACCTGGACAGCCAGTACGCCCTTCAGCGGGCGATCGTCGATGCCCTGGAAGACGATGCCACCGATCCCGACACGGCGTTTCACGCCCAGGTGGCGGCCAGTGCCTGTCTGGCCGCCATGCACACGGCACTGGTGCGCTGGGCCGAGGACGACGGGCGGACCGAGCTGCCCGACCTGATCGCGAAGGCGCTCACCGCCGCCTTCGGCGACGACTTCACCGAACCGACCGGCGGCGTGTCGACGCCCCGGCGTTGACAGATTCCTGCTTTTTGTGCGGATTTCCCGAGTTCACGTTCGGCAAGCCCGTCGACGACCTCACCAGCCCTTTTCTGACCGGGGTGCTGCCGCGCGAGGCGCGGCACGAGAGCGTCCTCCTCCCGGGCCGCCCACCGCTTCGGTTGGTGAGGGAGGAGGTCACGCCGCGCGTACGGCGATCTCGGGGTAGTCGAGCACGAGGCCGGACTCGTCGTAGACCAGGAGGCACGCGAAGTCGAAGACCAGGGCGCTGTAGTCGTAGCGCTGCCGGGAGTCCTCGTCGGCGACGCGGACGTAGTCCTGCTCAAGCCGTTCGACGGAGAGATCGGTGGCGCGTACGTAGGCGGCGGGGGCGGGCGACCGGTCACCGACGCGCAGGCCCATCCGATGCACGGGGAAGGCGTTGGTCATCGCCGAGGACTCCAGGTCGACGTCCAGGCAGCCGTCCAGGTGGGGGGCGGGTGCGCCGTCGACGAGCCAGTGGCCCGCGCCGTCGGCCTCCAGCACGAGGTGCCGGAACCCCGAGGCCGAACGCCCCGTGATCCGCGCGCCGCGCGTGGTCCAGGAGGCGTCCAGTTCGATGGCGTAGCCGACGATCCAGGTCTCGCCCTCCTCGACCGCCGTCGTGCACCCCTCGACGCGCAGGCCGTCGTCCGAAGGCTGGAAGTAGGCCACCTCGAAACCGTCCCGCGCGTCGAGATGCCGCCACGCGGCGGTCTTCGGCGGTGTCGTGAAGGTCATCGTTCGATTCTGCCCGCCGAACGGCGGCGCTGTTGCCGGGATTATCGCGCGATGCGGAAGAACTCACGCAGGTCGCCGACGAGTAGGCCGGGTGTCTCCATCGCGGGGAAGTGTCCGCCTCGGTCGAACTCCGACCAGTGGCCGACGGTGTTCGCCGGGTCGGTGAGGGCGCGGATCGTCGAATCCGCCGCGAACACCGCGATCCCCTGCGGTGGTGCCGGTGCCGACGGCCACCCGGCCTGGTCGCCGCCGTCGCCGCCGTCGCCGGACTGGCCGGCGGCCATCTCGCGGTAGGCCTGCATCCCCTCGTAGAGGATGTCGGCCGAGGACGCGCCGGAGCCGGTGAACCAGTACAGGCTCACGTTGGTGAGCAGCTGGTCGCGGTCCACCGCGTGCTCGGGCAGTTCGGCGGCCGGGTCGGTCCACTCCTTGAACTTCTCCGCGATCCACGCCAGCTGTCCGATCGGCGAGTCGGTCAGCGAGTAGGCGAGGGTCCGCGGCCGGGTGGACTGCAGGTGCAGATAGCCGAGGCCATCCTGGCGGGTGGCGTTGAATCGTTCGGCGCGCGCCCGGTCCGTGGCGGACAGGCCGTCCAGCTCGATGGGCGGGCCGAACGGGTACGGCGACGGACCGTTGAGGTGGGTGGCGACCACGCGGCCGGGGGCGGCCATGGGTAGCAGCGTGACCACCCCGCCGCCGACGTCGCCGCCCTGCGCGGCGAATCGCCGGTAGCCGAGCCGGTTCATCAGCTCCCCGAACGCGGCGGCCACCCGGAACAGGTTGCCCCAGCCCGGTTCCCGCACCGGGTTGGAGAACCCGAAGCCGGGCAGTGACGGGATCACGACGTGGAAGGCGTCCGCCGGGTCGCCGCCGTGCGCGCGGGGATCGGTCAGTGGCCCGATCACCTTCAGGAAGTCCACGAACGAGCCCGGCCAGCCGTGGCACAGGATCAGCGGCAGGGCGTCCGGCTCGGGTGAGCGGACATGCAGGAAGTGGATGTCCTGGCCGTCGATCGTCGTCACGAACTGCGGGTGCTCGTTCAGCGTCTTCTCCTGCGCGCGCCAGTCGAAGCCGTTCGCCCAGTAGAAGGCCAGTTCCTTGAGGTAGTCCACGGGGACGCCGCGCTCCCAGCCGGTTCCGCGGACCTGCCGTGGCCAGCGGACGCGGGTGAGGCGATCGCGCAGGTCGTCCAGTTCGGCCTGCGCGATGTCGATGCGGAACGGACGAATGTCGGTGTTGTTGTCCATGTCGGTAAACGTAGAAGCGATACAGGAAACCTCCGTTCCTGTATCCGGGACAGACTTGGAACATGTTGGACACGGCACAACGACTGCTACGGCTGCTCTCCCTGTTGCAGTCGCCTCGGGAGTGGACCGGGCCGGAGCTCGCCGAGCGTCTCGGCGTCACCGCGCGCACCGTTCGCAACGATGTGGAACGCCTGCGCGGCCTCGGCTATCCGGTGCACGGGGTCAGGGGCGTCACTGGCGGGTACCGGCTCGGGGCCGGTGCGGAGCTGCCACCGCTGCTGCTCGACGACGACGAAGCGGTCGCCGTCGCGGTCGGGCTGCGGGTGGGCGCCACCCAGGGCGCGGTCACCGGCATCGAGGAGGCGGCGCTGCGCGCCCTGACCAAGCTCGAACAGGTGCTGCCGTCGCGGCTGCGCCGTCGCGTCAACGGCTTGCGCGCGTACCTCGTCCCGCTCCCGCGTTCGGGCCCCAGCGTGGACGCCACCACGCTCACCATGATCGCGGCGGCCTCCCGCGATCACGAACGGCTTCGGTTCGACTACGCCGGCCACGACGGGTCGGCCAGCCGCCGCGAGGTCGAGCCGCACCGGCTCGCGCACGACCGAGGCCGCTGGTATCTGGTCGGGTGGGACGTCGCGAGGTCCGACTGGCGCACGTTCCGGGTGGACCGGATGCGGTTGCTGACGCCGAACGGCCCGCGGTTCTCCCCGCGCGAGGATCCCGGCGGTGATCTCGTCGGCCATGTCGCCGGTGGCCTGGCCACCGCGACCTGGCAGTGCCGGGCGCGGGTGACGGTGCGCGCACCGGCCGAATACGTACGCGACCGGCTGCCGCCCGGAGTTCCGGTGGAGGCATTGGGCGATGACGCCTGCGTGGCCGAGGTCGGCTCGGACACGCCGCGGATGCTGGCCGCGTACCTCAGCATGCTCGACGCCGACTTCCAGGTCACCGAGCCGCCCGAACTCGTCGCGGAGATCCGCGTGCTGGCCGACCGCTACCGGCGGGCGGTTCCGGAGGGAGCATCTCGCGGTACATCGCCGCGCAGCGTGCCCGGCATCGAGCCGCCCGACCAGCCCGGTGAACCTGAACGTGGACGAGGTGCTCCGAGAGCCGGTCGATGAACGTGAGATCGCCCGGCGGTGTCGGCCGGCGCACGGGGCTCTGCGTACCAGCCGGAAGTCATACGGCGACACGCCGCAGCAGTACCCGACACAACGGTCACCTGCTGCTTAACCTGCAGAAACAGGCGTACACCATCAGTGTGGACGTGACCATGTGACCCAGGCCGGAGTTCGATCGCGACCGTGCGGGTCGCGACAACGAAGGGGAAGTCATGACCGGCACCTCACCTCACGTCACCTCGCTGGCGACCGCGCCACCCGCGTTCGAGAGCGAGCTCGGATCGGTCACCCTGGTCGACGCCGGGGCGCTGCCCATTCTCAGCGGGCTCTCGATCAAGCGAGTGGTCCTCGAACCCGGTGCGATCCGCGAGCCGCAGTGGAACGTCAACGCCAACCAGCTCGGCTACTGCCTTTCCGGCACGGCCCTGGTGTCGATCCTCGGAAACCTCGACGTCTTCTCCTCGTTCGTCGTCACCGCAGGTCAGATGTACCACGTCGAGTCGGGCGCGGTTTACCACATCGAGAACGTCGGCGACGACCGCGCCGAGTTCGTTCTCGCGCTGCGCGACGAACGCCCCCGGCACTTCTCGCTGCACGACAGTCTCAGCGCCATGACCGACGCGGTCCTCGGTAACACCTACGACCTGCCCGCCTCGGCGTTCGCCGCCTTCGACCGGTCTCCGGCCCAGCAGATCGTCCGCCGTACCGGCGCCGCCGACGTCCCGTCCACGGCCGGACTGCCCAACGCCCACCTGTTCGACGTCGAGGGCCAGCACCCGCCGCTGTCCTACGCCTACGGCGACGCCCGCCTCGCCCGTAAGCAGTACTGGGCCGCTCTGGAGGACATCTCCATGTACTCGCTGCGCATCAGGGAGAGCGGCATGCGCGAGCCGCACTGGCATCCCGTCACCGGCGAGATGGGATACGTCGAGAGGGGGCACGCCCGCATGCGTGTCCTGGACCCCGACGGCGCCCTCGACGAGTACGTGCTCAACCCCGGTGACGTGTACTTCGTGCCCCGCGCCTTCCCGCACCACATCGAGGTCCTCGGCGAGGACGACATCCACTTCCTCATCTTCTTCGACCAGGCCATGCCCGCCGACATCGGCTACCGGGCCAGCGCGTCGGCGTTCTCCCGCGAGGTTCTCGCCGCGAGCTTCGGCATGCCCGAGCGTGACCTCCCCCGGTTCCCCTTCACGCCGGTCGACCCGCTCTTCGTCGCCAGGGTCAATCCTTCCGACCCGATTCGCTGAGGACGCCGCCCGGCCGCGTTCTGCCCGGTTTCGGTTCTGCGACCGGCGGCCCTCCCGTCGAGGAGGTCGCGTCCCTTCCGGGACCGCTGGGCCTCAGCGGTCCCGCGACGCCGCCGATCGGCGTACCTCTGACATATTCGCTGCGTAACGGGACTCATCACAATTTTCCCTTTAACGGACATGAATTGATCGCGTGAATTACCAGGGAAAAGAGACCTGGTTTGTCGGTTGCGCGCTGGCCGTGGACACAGGAATGACGGAAAACGCGGCAACGGCTGTCCATCGGTTCCTCCGCCCTCGGCTTGGCGCGGATGGGCAAAATCCTGGCGTGGATGGGCAAAGACACGGGATCGCTTCTGAGTGATCATTAATTCAGTCCCAACGCAGCGATACCTTCCGCCGGAAAACGACCCTCCCTGTCAACCGGTACCGAAGGTGCTCAACAGAAGGAAAAGGTCAACACATGAAGAAGATAGCCATCCCCCTCCTGGGCGCCACGCTCGCCGCGGCCTTCTCCCTGGCGGGTGCTTCCGCCGCCCAGGCGAGCAGTCTTACCGCCGGGACGTCCGCCGCGCTGGGCACGGCGCCGTCCTGCATTTCGCGCGTGGTCTCCAACAATGACCCCACCGACCTGAGCAACACGACTGTCAAGCTGACCAACAACTGCGGCCAGACCATGAAGGTGAAGGTTATCTTCCACGCCGGAGCGGACAGCGCGTGTCACACCCTGTCCGCGGGACAGGTTAAGACCATCGGCGCTATGAGCGTGTTCTCGACGTACGACAAGACGGTCACCTGCTGACCGCACACTTGTGCAGATGAAACCGACGGCCCCGCCGGGAAGAATTCCCCGGCGGGGCCGCTGGTGTAGGGGCGCCGACGAGAAATGTGTCAGTGAATTGATCTCGACAGGATCAACTCGGGCAGACGAAATCTTCACCTCCGAGGACTACCGGCAAATCCACCGTGCCCGGGTCAGGTCGTGACGGGCGCACCGGCTGCCGGAGGTGATCGGTGACGGGCGTATCGGCCGCCGGAGGTGATTGGGGCCATGGCCGTCGTGCTCCGGGGTTACGGGCCATGGAGTGCCGGGAACCGCTGAACATCGCCTAAAGTCGGGCGAATGGCCCCGATCCCCTCGCGGCTGGCCTGGCTGGACGCCCTGCGTGGACCGGCCGCGCTGGCCGTCGCGCTGCACCACTCCGGCTGGACCTTCATCCCGGGCGTCTGGGCCGAGGTGGACCGCAGGATCGACGTCGGCACCTGGGGCGTCTTCGTGTTCTTCCTGGTCAGCGGCTACATCATCCCCGCCTCCCTGGAACGGCGCGGTGACCTGCGGGCCTTCTGGATCGGCCGGGCCTTCCGCCTGCTCCCCCTGCTGCTCGCCGCGCTCGGCCTGGCCCTCCTTCTCGCGTACGCCGGGGTGCTCGTCCTCCACCCGGGCCTGAGCACGCGCCCCCTTCCCCTGGTCGTCCTCGGGAACGTGACGATGCTGCAGGAGTTGCTCGGCGTGCCCGCCGTCATCGACGTGATGTGGACGCTCTCGTACGAGATGGCGTTCTACCTGCTGGCGGTCGGGCTGTTCGCCACGGGACGGGCGCACCGGTCGGCCGAGGCCGCGATCGTCCTGGCGCTGTCGGCCGTCCTGCTGGGCCTCCTGCTGCCGGGCCCGGTCATCGGCGGGCGCGCCGACCTGGTCGCGGCGCTTCTCGGGGTCGCGGTGGTCGCGGTCGTCGTGGTGTCGGCGCGGGCGGGGGGCGGGACGCGTACGGTCGCCGCGGTGGCGGGTGGCATCCTCGGCCTCGTGCTGGTGATCCTGGGCAGCCGGATCGGCGCGTGGCAGGGGTTGATCATCCTGGCCGTGATGTTCGCCGGTACGGCCGTGTACCGCGCCGAGCGGGGGACCATCCGGTGGCGTACCGCCGTCACCGCCGTGCTGACGGTCCTGGCCTGTGGGGTCCTCGCCAAGGACGATCCCGGCTGGGCCCCGGCGATCCTGCTGGCCGCCGCCTTCTTCGCGGCCGGGTTCGCGGCGCGGCGCAGGTCGTTTCCCCGGTGGCTCGCCCACCTCGGGGTGATCAGTTTCTCCCTCTATCTGCTGCACCCGCTCCTGCTGAGGGTGAGCCCGAACCTTCCGCTGTTCTTCCTCACCCTGGTGCCGCTCTGCTACCTGACCCACCGCCTGCTCGAGGCCCCCGTTCAACGTCTCGGCAGGCGGTTGGCCAGGTCCTCCCGGAGGGAGGCCGCGCCGGGCGGATCCTAGGACCCGTCCGGTGGTGCGGGTCAGGGGGTCGCGTACTGCTCCGCGTAGGCGGTGGACGGCTCGGTCGGGGTGATCACGTCGATGAGCACACCGTCGGGCGCGGCCACGATGAAGTGCCGCTGCCCGAACTCCTCGGTGCGCAGCGTCAGCTCCACCGGGAGTCCCGCTCGCCCTACGAGCCTGTCGTGCTCGGCGTCGACGTCGGCCACCTCGAAGTTGAGGATCAGCCCCCGTACCGCCGACCGGTATTTCTCCGGGACCGTCGGATGGTCGCTGTCGACGAGCGCCAGCTCGTAGTGCGGCGGCTCCGGCCGTCGCAGGCTCACGTACCAGTCCGCCTCGAACGTCGTCTCGAAGCCGAAGAACCGCCGGTAGAAGTCGTGGGACTCGGCGATCCGATCGGTGCAGACGACCGGGTAGAAGCTCGTGAGGGTCATGCTCTCTCCCTTCGGCGAATTCACATACCGTCGGTATGTGAAGCTAACATACCATCGGTACGCGAACAAGGGAGGCCACGGTGGACCGGGCACGGCAACGGCTGGAGACCAGGCGGGCGCTGGTGACCGAGGCCAGGACACTGTTCGCGCGGCACGGGTACGCCGCGGTGAGCCTGGCGCAGATCGTCGGGGCCGCGGCCGTCACGAAGGGCGCGCTCTACCACCACTTCGAGAGCAAGGCCGCCCTCTTCCACGTGGTCGTCGAGCAGGTGCAGCAGGAGGTCGGCGAGCGGGTCGCCGCTGCGGCGGACACGTACGACGACCCGTGGGAGCAACTGGTCGCGGGATGCCGGGCCTTCCTCGCGGTGAGCCGCGATCCCGAGGTGCAGCGGATCATGCTCGTCGACGGCCCCGCGGTGCTCGGCTGGAACGAGTGGCGTGCCATGGACGAGGCGTCCTCGGCGCGGCACCTCACCGAGGCGCTCGGCACGCTGATCGAGGCGGGGGTCGTCGCCCGCCAGCCCGTGGAGCCGCTGGCCCGCCTCCTGTCCGGCGCGATGAACGAGGCGGCCCTGTGGCTGGCCCGCTCGACGGACCCCGACGACCTCCCCGCCGTCACCGAGGCGCTGTCGCGCATGCTGGAATCCCTGCGCGACCAGCGGTAGGCGACCGGGCCGCTCCCCGGTACCAGATGTCACCTTCGACCGAAAACCTCAGACATGAACAAATCACCCTATAAAGTCATGATTCGGTAAATGTAGGATGAAGTTCGAAGGATGCGGTCGTCTGACCGGTGGCGGGCGCCGCCCGCTGGCCTAACTTCGGGTATGTCCAGTCCGCACGACACCTCGGGGAACTGATCATGGCCTTCATCACCACCGCCGACGGTACTGAGATCTTCTACAAGGATTGGGGCAGCGGGCAGCCGGTCGTCTTCAGCCACGGCTGGCCGCTCAACGCCGACGCCTGGGACGACCAGATGACACTGGTCGCGGACAACGGCTTCCGGGCCGTCGCGCACGACCGCCGAGGGCACGGCCGTTCCAGCCAGCCCTGGAACGGCAACGACATGGACACCTACGCCGACGACCTGGCCCAGCTGATCGAGACCCTCGACCTGCGCGAGGCGATCCTGGTCGGCCACTCCACCGGCGGTGGCGAGGTGACCCGCTACATCGGCCGGCACGGCACCTCCCGCGTCGCCAAGGCCGTTCTGCTCGGCGCGGTCCCGCCGCTCATGCTGAAGACCGACGCCAATCCCGAGGGCCTGCCGATCGAGGTGTTCGACGGCATCCGCGCGGGGGTCAAGGGCGACCGCTCGCAGTTCTACAAGGACCTCAGCCTCCCCTTCTACGGCTTCAACCGTCCCGGCGCGGAGGTGTCGGAGGGGGCGAGGAACGCCTTCTGGCTGTGGAGCATGCAGGTGGGCCTCAAGGGCGCGTTCGACTGCGTCAAAGCCTTCTCCGAGACCGACTTCACCGAGGACCTCCGGCGCTTCGACATCCCGACCCTCATCGCGCACGGCGACGACGACCAGATCGTGCCCATCGCCGACGCCGCCCTGAAGTCGGCGGAGCTGGTCAAGGACGCCACCCTGAAGGTCTACCCGGGCAGGCCGCACGGCCTGGTCGGCGCCTACAAGGACGAGTTCAACGCCGACCTGCTGGCCTTCATCACCTCCTGAGCCGGTTCGACCTTCCGCGCGTTCGCCTGGTCGGGCGGCACCCGCCTCGTCACGGCCTTAAGGGTGCAAGACCGGGAGCGCGACGCCGCGGCGATCGGCCGTCTCAGGCGCTCGGCGGCCGTGACGTCGCGAGGCGCCGCTGTTCCTCCTCGACGATCTGGCGGGCCAGGGCCTGCTCGGAGATGTCGATCGCGTCGGGGGTGGACTCGGCCAGGTCGCTGCGGCGGGCGTAGGTGTCGAAGAGCCCGGCCTTGCCGCGGAGGATGTCGAGCATGCGCTGGTCGACGCTGTCGGCCGTCAGGATGCGGTGCACCTGGACCTTGCGGACCTGTCCCATGCGGTGGGCACGGGCCACGGCCTGGCTCTCCATGGTCGGCTTGACCTGGGGCTCGCAGATGATCACTACGGAGGCGGCCTGAAGGTTGACGCCGATCCCACCGGCCTGGATCTGGCTGAGCAGGACGGCGTGGCCGGGGGCGGCCGTGAACTCGTCGATGACCTGCTGGCGGCGGGCGGCGCCGAGGTCGCCCGAGATCGGCCCGTGGACCCGGCCGCCGGGGTCACCGGCGGACTCCGGGCTGCCGGGGCCGCCGAGGGCTTCGTGCACGACGGTCATGACGTCGCGGAAGTAGGAGAAGACCACGACCTTGAGATCGTTGCCCGCCGCCTCGTCGACGAGTTCCAGCAGCCGCTGGAGTTTGGCCGACGTCTCCGGCACGGCGTAGGCGGCGCGGCGCATCGCCATGAAGTTCCCGCCGGACACGGCCTTGCGGTAGGCGGTGAGATCCGCGGGGCTGAACTCCTCCCACTCGTCCACGTGGACGAGGTCGGGCAGTTCGGTGAGCACGTCCTCCTGGTTGCGGCGCAGGTACACCGGTGCCACGGCCCTGCGGAAGGACTGCGCCCCCGCGGCTCCTGTGGCTCCCGCCGCCGCGTCGCCGTTCCGGAGGCCGGGGACCAGGTCCGGCCTGAGGTAACCGATCAGGTTGCGGAATTCCTCGACGCGGTTCTCCATCGGGGTGCCGGTCATGAACAGCACCCGGTCGGTACGGCCGCACCACCGGGCGACGGCCTGCGACCGCCGGGCGGCGGGGTTCTTCACGTAGTGCGCCTCGTCGACCACGAGCATCCCGAGCGCCACGTCACCGGGGATCTCCAGCCGGTGCAGGGTGTCGATGGTGGTCACGGCGACGCCGCCGGTGCGGACCCACTCCGCCAGGGCCGCGGCCCGGTCGGTGCCGCGCAGGGAGTAGGCCTTGAGCGTGCTGCGGGTCTCGACCTCGCGTACCCAGTTGATCAGAACGCTGGCCGGGCAGGCCACCAGGAAGTGGCTCTCGCCCCGCGCCCTGAGGTGCGCCAGGGCGGCGATGGCCTCGACGGTCTTGCCCAGGCCCATCTCGTCCCCCAGGATCACCCGGCGCTGGGCGAGGGCGAAGCGGGCGCCGAACGACTGGTAGCCGCGCAGGGAGACCCTGCGGTGGGTGTCGTCGAGGTCCTGGGCCTTGACCCGCGCGGAGATGTCGTCGGGCAGGAAACCCTCGGAGGCGACACGGTCGGGTTCCGTGGCCGCGAGCTCGGCGAGCAGGTTGTAGTACTCGGACGCGCGGAGTTCGAAGTCGACCCACGCCTCGATGCCGGACACCGGCGGGCGCAGCAGGTCCACGGAGGCCTGGCTGAAGAGCAGTGCCGTGTCGGACGCGTTCGCCTCCGCGATCACGTCCTCGATCCGCGCGACGGCCTCCTGCGCGCGGAGACGGCCTCCCCGGCCCGCGAGGAGCATCCGCAACCATCCGCGAGCCGGTTGCGCGGCGGGCAGGAGCGAGGCCAGCCTCTTCTCGATCCTCCGCGCGGCGGCGCCCGCGCGCGGCAGGTCGGGACCGGCGTTCACCAGCCGGTTCAGCGCGATCAGCAGGGCCGTGGTCTCGTCGTCCTGCCGGTCGACGTCGATCCGCAGCGCCACCGTCTCCTCCACCGCCTTGGCGATCTGCTCGGCGGCGGCGTGTGCCTGTCTCGCGTTCCACGCTCCGACGCCGGGGAGAAGCTGGAGCGCGTACGGCGTGGTGTCCAGGATGTCCAAGATCGTCTGGTGGCCGGCCTCTTCGAGGGCCCTGAGGCGCAGCCGTCCCACGGTGACGTCCTTCAGGCGCGCCAGGGGAATCGCCCCCAGTTCCTCGCGCGCCAGGCGCGTACGCATGGAGGAGAGCGCCCGCTGGGCGTCGGCGCGGGCCCGCGTGTCGTCGGCGAGCAGCGTGCGCGCGTGGGACAGGAGGCGAGCCGCCCTCGGGAAGAGGGCTCTGACCTGCCCGGGTGTGGGTGCCGTGGCCTCCCGCCCGACCTCGCCCAAGCTCTCGTCCCTCCTGTCACGGCCTGTTCGCGGTGCTTCACCGTTCGCGGTAGTTCACCGTCGCCAACCACCCGGCCGATTGTCAACGACCGGCCAGGCCGGACACGCCATCACAGCCCTTTGCCCGGTAACGAGCCGTTCATGAGTGTTCGGGGAGAACCCGGTGAGCGGGCCGGTCGGCCCTCCTCGCGACTCACCCCCGGGCGAGGGGCCGATCACCCCCTCCGATCCCCCCGATCCTCCGTGACCGTCCTGGCACCCATCCCGTTCGACACGGCTGAATGGGTACGAGCCGTGCGGATCCTCCTCGCGGACACCGGACCGCCGCGCCGGGGCGTCGTCGTTCGCCGGTCGTCCTCCGACCTCGCGAACGACACGGTTCAGCTGTTGTACGCGTACGGCCCGCGCGGCTGATCCCGTTCGAAGAACCACTCCCAAAGGATGCGAAACCATGCCAGGAGCAGTCGTCATCGGTGCCGGACCCGGAATCGGCCTGTCGGTCGCACGCCGTTTCGCGCGTACGGGCATGCCGGTGGTGGCGATCGCCCGTACGAAGGACACCGTTGACGCGACGGTCTCCGCCCTGACGGGTGACGGCGCGAAGGCCGTCGAGGGGTTCGTCGCCGACAGCACGGATGAAGCGGGCATTCGCGTGGCCCTCGACACCGCCGTGGACCGTCACGGCGTGCCCGACGTGCTCGTCTACAACGCCGCGCACATCCGATGGGACGCCCCGGGAGAGCTCTCGGCCGCCGAACTGCTGGCTACGCTGGCGGTCAACGTCGTCGGCGCGGTCACCGCGGCGGCCCACCTGGGTCCGAGGATGTCGGCGGCGGGACACGGCACGATCATCCTCACCGGTGGTATGCCCGACCCCGAACCCAAGGTGACGAGCCTCTCCCTGGGCAAGGCCGGTATCCGCACGCTGGCGACCCTGCTCGCGGGGGAGTACGGGCCCTCGGGGGTCCACGTCGCCACCGTGACGGTCGCCGGCGCGGTCGCCCCCGGGACGGCCTTCGACCCCGACGACATCGCCGAGATCTACTGGCGTCTGCACACGCAGGCTCCCGGCACGTGGGACCACGAGGTGCTCCACTCCGGCTGACCACCGCCCGGCGGCCTGTCGTGAGGGCGTGCGTAGCATGGGGGCATGCAGACGGCTGGGCCGGACCGGCCCGTGCCCGGGTGTTTCGAGGGGGAGCAGGCCGAGGTTCCGGGTGGGGGATCGGCTCCGTCCGCGTCCGCGCCCCCCGAGGGGGAGCAGGTTGCGGTCCCGGGTGGGGAAACGGCTCCGTCCGCGTCCGCGCCTCCCGAAGGCGGCGGCGAAGGTCTCGTCGCCGCGAAGCTTCGCGTGCCCAGGCCGCTGTCCCCTCTTCTCCCGCGTCCCCGGATACGCGACAGGCTGCGTACGGCGGTGGAGGAGTCGATCGTCGTCCTGCTGGTGGGGCCGAGCGGGATCGGCAAGACCGCCGAGCTGGTGCAGTGGTCCGCCGTGGAGTCGCGGCCCGTGGCATGGGTCAACGTCGACGGCCGTGACAACGACCCGGAGCGGTTCTGGCGCCATGTGGCCGGGGCCCTCGCGGGAGCGACCGGCGAACAGGCCCCGCCACACCCGTCCGCGACGCTCGTCCACGGCAGCGACGTCCACGTGTCCGCCCTCGCCGACCACATCCTCGAGCGGAGGCACCGGCCCGTGCTCGTCCTGGACGAGTACGAGCACGTGGTCGACCCGGAGATCCACGACCGGCTCGACCTGCTGATCAGGGCGTGCGGCGACGGTCTCACGACCGTGATCGCCGGCCGGGTCAGACCACCCCTGCGCTTGGAGCGGCTGCTGCTGGCGAGCCGCCTGTCGGCCATCACCTGGTCGGACCTGCGGTTCGACCCGCGGGAGACACGCGACCTGCTGGCCGAGGTCTTCGGCGTCGTCGCCGACGCGCGTACGGCCACCGCCCTGGTGTCGGCCACCGAAGGATGGGCCGGTGGCCTGATGCTCGCGGGGGCGCACCTGCGGGCGAGCGGGGAGACGGCGGTGCTCACCGACGGGGAGAGCCGGTTCGTACGGGACTTCGTACGGGACCGGGAGGGGCACCCACGGCCGGACGGAGCGGGGACGGCGTGCGCCGGTGATCTCGTCCACGCGCGGGAGGTGGCGGCAGGGTCTGGTGGGGGGTTCGTCCACGCGCGGGAGGCGGTGGCCGGGTCTGTTGGGGGGTTCGTCCCTGAGGGGAAGGCGGCGGCCGGGGCCGTCGAGGGGCTCGTCCATGCGCGGGAAGCGCTGATCGGCTATCTCCTCGACTACGTATGGGCCGGTCTCGACCCCGAGATTCGCGAGTTCCTGCTGGACACCGCGGTCCTCGGTCGCTTCTGCGCGGCGCTCGCGGACGCCGTACGCGGCCGGGACGACTCCGCGGAGTTGCTCGACCGGCTCCGTGGGGACGGGGTGTTCCTCGTCGCCGAGGACGCCTCCGGCACGTGGGTGCGCTACCAGCGGCTGTTCCGGCAGGCACTGGCGCACAGGCGGGAGTCCACCGATCCCGGGCGGGCGCGCATGGCGCATCGAAGCGCCGCCCGGTGGCACACCGTCCACGGGAGCCGTGACGAGGCCGTCGACCACGCCCTCCTCGCGGGGGACCACGGGACCGCCGCGGAGATGCTGCGGGAGCTGTTCGACGACTACTACCGGGCCGGACGGCTCACGGCCCTGGAGCAGTGGCTCAGCGCGCTTCCCGACGAGGAGATCGGGAAGCGCCCCGGGCTGGCCGGGCGAGGGCTTCACCTGTGGTGCTCCCTCGGGCGCTTCGACGAGCGCGACCGGTGGTCCCGCGCCGTCTCCCCCGGGTACGGCGACGGCGGGCCGATCCGGCCGGAGGACGCGTGGCGGCTCTGCCTGCCCCGCGAGCGGGGTGACCTCCCCCTGGCCCTCCGCCAGGGCCTGACCCTTCTCCGGAGGGAGAAGACGGCGGCACCGATCTCCCCGCTCGTACGGACCCAGGCCCGGATCGGCGTCGCCCGCACGCTCCTGCTCGCCGGACGGCTCGCCGAGTGCGGGCGGCTGCTGGACCAGATCGAGGCCCTCTGGACCACGACACCGCTGCCGCCGCCGCTGCGCGCGACCGTCCACGGCATCGCCGGACTGGCCGCGCATCTCGCCGGTGATCGTACGGCGGCCGTCGCCCACGCCGGTCGGGTCCATATCGCCCTCACCGAGTGCCGGACACGTCCGAGACCGAGGGTCGCACCCGAAGGAGTGATCCTCCGAGCGGTCATCGCCGACGGGGAGGGCCGGAGTACGGGTGTGGTGCGGGCCGGTGGAAAGGATCGTCGCGGTGGGGTGGTCCAGGCCGGTGAGGAGGGCCATGACACGACCCGACCCGTCTCCCCGCCATGGTCACGCTCAGTGGTCCAGGCCGGTGGGGAGGGCCATGACGGCGGTGTGGCGCGGGCGGGCGGGGAGGACGGGGGTGATGCCGTGGCGCGGCTGGAGGAGCTGGTCGACGCGCCCCCGGGATTCGGCGCCGACACGACGATGGGCGCCTTCGCTCTCCTCTTCCTCGCCCGCGCGCTCGCGGGTCGTGCCGACACCGGGCGGGCGGCCGACCGCCTGGCGGCGGCGGACGAGCTGCTTGCCCGGTGCCCCAACCCCATGGGCCTGACCGACCTGCGGGACCAGGTGGCCTCGGACCTCGGGCGATCACCCCGCCCCGGCTCACGCGTACCGGGCGTACCGGTCGCCGAGCTCAGCGAGCGCGAGGTGGCGGTGCTGCACTACCTGCGCAGTGAGCTGACCCTCAGGGAGATAGCGGATGATCTCGTCCTTTCGGTCAACACCGTCAAGACGCACGCGCGGAACATCTACCGGAAGCTGGGAGTCAACGGCAGGCGGGAGGCGGCCACGGTGTCGCTCCAGACCCGCGGGCGCCGGAGCCCCGATCCCACCGCCCGTTGAGTACGGGCCGGGGCCGATCTGTCGGTGGTGCCTGGCAGAATCCGCATGCTTCTGAACGCGAGTGGCCGAAAGTGAAGTGAGAGAGATGCCGGAGCGAGGAAACGCGCCGCTGGTACGGCTCGATCCGTGGGCGGAGACCGACTTCGACCTGCTACGTCGCATCAACGCGCCGGAGATGACCGAGCACCTGGGAGGCCCGGAGACCGAGGAGAAACTCCTCGAACGTCACAGACGGTATGTCGATATCGTCGGGAAGGGGACCGGCCGCATGTTCAGCATCGTCCTGCTCCCCGATCTCCAGCAGGTCGGCAGCATCGGATACTGGGAACGCGTCTGGCACGACGAGACCGTGTACGAGACGGGCTGGGGCGTCCTGCCGGAGTTCCAGGGCAGGGGCATAGCGGCCGAGGCGGCCGTGGCCGTCATCGCCCTGGCCAGGGCGGAGCGGACACACCGGTATGTTCACGCATATCCCTCCGTCGGCAACCCGGCGTCGAACGCGATCTGCCGGAAGGCCGGGTTCCAGTTCGTCGCCGAGTTCGACGGCGAATATCCGCCGGGAAACGCCATACGGTGCAACGACTGGCGCGTGGATCTCACCACGGAGCTCACCGCGGAGGCGTGAGGCGGTCGGCTCTGTGGGTTCAAATCCGTAATAGTGCACTCTGGGAGCTGAGTGTGCATTCGTGCGCAGAAGGAAGCGTCGGCGGTTTCTAGTGTTCGTGGTGTCCGAACAGCGACACCCCCACACACCGCACAGGAGCATGACAATGAGCACGACGCGCACCCTCCTCGCCGGAGCGGCCCTGGCCGCCTCCCTGCTGGCCGGCGTGGCCGCGGCCCCCGCCGCCTCCGCTTCCGCCGCCACCTCCGGCACCGCCTCGGCTGCCGCCACGCAGCAGGCGCAGACCTCCAGCAAGCACTTCTTCGGCCCCTACTACTCCGGCTTCGGCCGCGGCGAGGACTTCGGCCACCGCTCGTACTTCAAGGGCTACTGGACCAAGGACAACGGCCGCTACTGGTTCTACGGCGACCTGTTCGACCGTGACCGCGACCGCTCCTACAGCTACGTGTGGTTCAAGTGGCACGACCGCTTCGGCTCGCACACCAAGGTGTTCAAGACCTTCGGCCACGGCGACATCGACCACTTCGGCGGCTTCAAGAAGAGCAACGGCTTCGACGACTTCAAGATCCGGGTCTGCGAGGGCACCGACAAGTTCGACGACTGCGGCCGCTGGGGCGACGCCTTCTAACCCGCCTCACACCACCACGCAAGGCGACGCCTTCCACCCCACCCCGCACCACCACCCGGGGCGACGCCTTCTAACCCACCCCGCACCACCACTCAAGGCGATGCCTTTCCGAACCACCCCGCCCATCCCGCGCGATCACTGACATCGGCCCGCCCGAGCGGGCCGTGTCAGGGCACGGTCGTCCGGGCGGCGAGCGATCCGGCCTCCTCGGGTGTCAGGTCGCCACCGCGTTCGAACCAGGACGCGAAGTCGTCCTCGCCCAGCGCGTCGCGCGTTCTCGCCGTGATCCTGTCGACGTCGTCGCGTTCGGCGGGTGCCGGGGGCATCGCCGTCAACAGGCGGGCCGAGGCCGCCGCTCCCAGCAGCCGGGCGGCACGGTCGTGGTCCCCGGCGAGGGACAGCGCCCCGGCCAGGCCCTCCAGGGAGCGCGTCACGTCACGGAGGGCGTCGAGCTCGCGCGCGATGGTGAAGCTCTCCCGGTGCATGGCCAGCGCCGTCGCGGCGTCGCCGCGCTCCTCGAAGACGAAACCGAGCTCGACCAGGACCATCGGCAGGTGTACGAGGTTGTCCGCCGCGCCGTCCTCCTGGTTCGGGGTCCAGTCCAGGATGTTGCGCAGGTGCGTCTCCGCGACGTCGAGCCCGCCCTCCCTCCTGGCGACGTAGGCGAGCACCGTCTCGGCGAAGATCTGCCCGGCCCGGTGGCCCTGCTCCGCGGCCAGCCGTGCCGCCCGCTCGCCGGACTCCCGTGCCCGGGGGTGGTCGCCGCGCTGGAGGGCGATCCAGCCGACCCAGGCCAGCCGCATGGCGACCTCGGGCCAGAGCCCGAGTTCCTCGGCCATGTGCACCCCGTCCCGGTGCAGCCGGTCGGCCCGCTCGTAGTCGCAGGTCATCTCCGCCAGCCCGCCGAGCCACTCCGTCGCCTGCAGCTGACCCCAGCGGTCACCGAGTTCGCCGAACAGCTTCGCTCCCCGCTCGCCGGAGTGTTCGAGCACGGCCAGGTCACCCCGGATGTGCGCATGCTTGGCCCGGGTGACGAGAGCCGCGGCCGTCCCCCACCGGTCACCGAGCTCGCCGAAGGTCGTCAGCGCCTCGTCCAGCAGTTTCTCGCCGGCCGACAGGTCACCGATGCCCATCCCGGTGAGAAGCAGGAACCACTGGGCTCTGGCACGCTCGCCCGGGTCGTCGATGTCCTCGTACAGACGCATGGCCGCCCGGTCGGCCACGTCACCGTGCAGGAACGCGATGCCCGCCTGCCAGGCCAGGGCTCTGGCGCGGAGCGCGGGAACCCGGGCGACGCCGGTCGTCGCGGCGGTGGCGCCCGTCGTCTCGGCGGTGCCCCGCGTGTCGGTGGTGACATTCGGCACCTCGGCGACGCCCGGCACGTCGGTGGTGACGCCCCGCACCTCGGTGGCGAGTACCGAGGCCAGGGACCGCCTGGCTTCCGCGAGCCTGCCTCGCAGGAACCAGTACCAGGTCATCGCGTTCGCCAGCCGCAGCCCGCCCTCCGGGTCCCGGCCGGAGACCGCGCCGTCGAGCGCGGCGCGCAGATTGGCGGTCTCCGCGTCGAGGCGGCGCAGCCACAGCCGCTGGTCGTGCCCGTACAGGTGTCGCTCGGCCTCCTCGGCGAGATCGGTGTAGTAGCGCCGGTGGCGCCGCCGCAGCGACTCGAACTCGCCCGCCTCGTGGACGCGTTCGACGCAATAGGCGGCCACCGACTCCAGCAGGCGGTACCGCGGGCCGTCGGCGGTGTGGGTGACGGTGACCAGGGAGCGGTCGACCAGGCGTACCAGCAGGTCGAGCACGTCGGCGGCCGGAAGGTCGTCCGCGCCGCAGACGGCCTCGGCGGCGGGCAGGGTACAGCCACCGGCGTGGACGGCCAGGCGGCGCAGGGTGAGGCGCTCGGGGCCGGTCAGGAGATCCCAGCTCCAGCTGATCATCGCGTGCAGCGTCTGCTGGCGGGGCGGGGCACCGCGATGCCCGGTGGCCAGGAGACGGAAACGGTCGTCCAGGCGGGCCACGAGGCCGTGGACACCCAGCGCGCGAACCCTGGTGGCGGCCAGTTCCAGGGCGAGCGGGATGCCGTCCAGGCGGCGGCAGAGCGTGGCGACCGCCGGGGCGGTGTCCGCGTCGAGGACGAATCCGCGGGTCGTCGCGCGGGCGCGGGTGACGAACAGCCGCACCGAGCCGGTTCGCTCCAGCGCGTCCAGGTCGGCGGCGGCGTCGGGCGTCTCCAGGGGCGGGACGTTCCAGACCACCTCACCGGTCAGGGCGAGGGGTTCCTGGCTGGTGGCCAGGACACGCAGGCCGGGCACGGCTCGCAGCAGGAGTTCCGTCAGCTCGGCGACGGGTTCGACGAGGTGCTCGCAGTTGTCGAGCACCAGCAGCAGCCGCCGGGAACGGAGCGCGCCGACGAGCCGGTCCAGGGGATTCCCGGGAGCGGCGCTGTCATGGATGTCCAGCGCCGTCGTGACCACGTCGATCAGCGAGCCCGTCGTCTCCGGCGCGTTCGGCCGGTCGAGCGCGGCCAGCTCGACCAGCCACACGCCGTCGGGGAAGGCGTCCGTCAGCCGCCGCGCGGTTTCGACGGCGAGGCGGGTCTTGCCCACCCCGCCGGGACCGGTGAGGGTCACCAGGCGGTCGCCGCGCAGCAGGGCGCCGATCTCGGCGGTCGCGTCGTCCCTGCCGATCAGGTCGGTGAGGGGCGCGGGCAGGTTCGTGGCGGGCCTGGCCGGGTGAGAGGCCGGTACGGCGGGTGATTCGAGTGCCGGATCCTGGGCGAGGATCGCCCGGTGCAGGGCGATCAGCTCGGCACCCGGGTCGAGGCCGAGTTCGTCGGCGAGGTGGGCGCGGAGCTCCTCGTAGCTGTGCAGCGCCTCGGTCTGCCGTCCGGAACGGTAGAGGGCGCGCATGTGGGCGGCGCGCAGCCTTTCCCGAAGGGGGTGCCGGGCCAGTAGATCGCCCAGCTCCGCCGCGAGCCCGGTGTGCTCACCGAGCGCGAGGCGGGCCTCGGCGTGATCCTCGTAGGCGGTGAGCCGCTGCTCGTGCAGGCGGGTGATCACCGGTTGGGTGAAGGGTTCGTCACCGAAGTCGGCCAGCGCGGGGCCGCGCCACAGGGCGAGCGCGTCGGCCAGCAGCGTCGCCCTGGCCCGAGGGTCACCGGTCCGCGCCGCCTCGGCGGTCAGGGAGAGGAATCGCCGCGCGTCGACCGCGTCGGTCTCGACGCGCAGCACGTATCCCGGAGGCGGCGACACCACCAGCTTCCTGGCGCCGGGCTCGGCGTCCTCCAGTGCCCGGCGCAGCTGCGAGACCTTGGCCGACAGCGCCCCGGCGGGGTTGCCCGGCAGGTCCTCGCCCCACAGGTCGTCGACCAGCCGGTCGGCGGGCACCGGGCGTCCCTCGTGGATGAGCAGGTCGGCCAGGAGGGCGCGGACCTTCAGCCCGGGGACGGCGACGGGCCTGCCGTCCGTCGTCCACACCGCTAACGGCCCCAGCACCCCAAATCGCATGGACGTCACCATAACGCGCACGGCTGCGCGGGGCCGGTCCATACGCGACAGCCGAGGCGCCCCGTGCGCGAGGGCCGAACCACGTCGTACGAAGTCGTACGGAGCGGTCGAACCACCCGGTACGGGCCGGTGAGACCAGGGCCGAGTGGTGGCGGGTCCGGGCGGTGGCGGGAGCTGGTGGCGGGTCCGGGCGGTGGTGGGAGCGGGCGTAAACAAGCCGTAAACACCCTCGGGCAGGGTGGAACACATCAAGCGGGACGTGGAAGCGAAGGAGGCCGAGGATGCCGAGGACGCGAGACAGCGACCGGTTGCGGGTGGCGGTCATCGTCGGCAGCACTCGTAACGGCCGGTTCGGTCCCACGGTGGCGGCCTGGTTCGCGGCGCGGGCGCGCAGGCGCGCGGATCTGGAGATCGACCTGATCGATCTCGCCGACGCCGCCCTGCCGCAGACGCTCACGGATCAGGACGAGGCGCTGCCCGCGCCGGTGGTGGCGCTGGCGCCGCGCCTGGCGGACGCCGACGCGTTCGTGGTGGTGACTCCCGAGTACAACCGGAGCTTTCCAGCCTCGCTCAAGAACGCCATCGACTGGTACCACGGGGAGTGGCAGGCCAAGCCGGTCGCGGTCGTCTCCTACGGTAACGACTCGGGCGGCCTGCTCGCCGCCGCGCAGCTGCGCGAGGTGTTCGCCGAGCTGCACGCGGTGGCCATCCGCGACGGTGTCGCGCTGCCCCGCTACTGGGAGCGGTTCGCCCCCGACGGCAGCTGGCCCAGGGCGAACGCGGAGTGCGACGCCACCGTCAAGACCACCTTGGACCAGCTGACGTGGTGGGCCCGCGCGCTGCGCGAGGCCAGGACGAGGCACCCCTACGGCGTCTGAACGCGAGGACGGCCCCGGGAGCGACCCATCTCCCGAGGCCCGTCAGAGCCCCCGCTCCCGGCCCGGACGCCCCGGAATTGGCCTTACCGCGACTCGGCGGCCACCGGAGTCCCCCGGTGGAGTCCCGCGCCGGGCCCGCCGCGTCCCCGCAGGCCGAACGCGATGACGACCGCTCCGGCGACGGCCATCGCGACCGGGATGACCAGGGCCGCGCGGAAGCCGTCGAGTTCGGTGAGGAGAGACGCATCGGCCCCGGTGGCGGCGACGTTCACGGCGGTCACCGCCGACAGGCCGAGCGCCGCGCCGAACTGGAACGAGGTGTACAGCAGGCCACCGGCGAGCCCCTGCTCCTCCTCGGCCACGCCGTCGGTCGCGGCGATGGTGAGCGGCCCGTACGCCAGGGAGAAGGCGAGCCCGAGAATGATCATGGTCGGGAACATCGCCGCGTACGTCCAGTCGAGGCCGATCGGCAGGAACAGCGCGTAGGCCACGGCGGCGAGGCCCAGCCCACCGAAGATCACCCGGGTGTTGCCGAAGCGGTTCACCAGGCGCGGGGTGAGGGTCGGCGCCAGGATGGCGTCGATGCCGACCACCAGCAGGGCGAGGGCCGCCTGTAACGACGACCAGCCGCGCAGTTCCTGAAGGTAGAGCACGACGAGGAACTGGAACCCGAAGAAGGAGCCCGCGAACAGCAGCGCGCCGAGGTTGGCGCGCACCAGCGGCCTTGAGCGGAGGATGCCCAGGCGCACCAGCGGCGAGGCCGACCGCCGCTCGATCGCCGTGAAGACGGCGAGCAGCACGAGCCCGACGGCGAGGGCTCCGGCCGTCCAGACCCATCCCGCGGCGGGGTCCTCCAGCCGGACGACCGCGAACACCAGCACCATCATCGCCCCGGTCACGGTGATCGCCCCGGCCAGGTCGAAGCCCCCTCGTGCCCGAGGGGGCGAATCGTCGCCCCTCGGGATGAGGAGGAGTGCGGCGACGAGGATCGCGGAGGCCATGATCACCGGGGCGAAGAACACCCAGCGCCAGTTGATCTCGGACAGCAGGCCGCCGACGACGAGGCCGAGGGAGAAACCGGCCGCCGCCGTACCCGCGTAGACCAGGAGGGCCCTGTTGCGCTGCGGGCCCTCGGCGAAGTTCGTCGTGATGATGGACAGACCGGCGGGCGCCATGAACGCGGCGGCCACCCCCGTCACGAAACGGGCGACGACGAGGATCCATCCCTCGGTCGCGAACCCGCCCAGGCCCGAGAAGACGATGAACACGCCGAGCCACACCAGGAACATCCGCCGTCGGCCGAGCAGGTCGGCGGCCCGCCCGCCCAGCAGCATGAAACCGCCGTAGCCGAGCACGTACGAACTCATCACCCAGCTCAGCGCGCCCGTGCTCAGGTCCAGGTCGGAGCGGATCGACGGCAGGGCCACGTTCAGCATCGCCACGTCGATCCCCTCCAGGAAGATCGCACCGCACAGCACGAGCAGCATGCCCCAGGCGCGCCCGCTCATGCGATCCGATGGTGGGGACAGTGGTGTGGACACGAGACGACTCCTTGGAGAAAGGCGGGAACCGTGGCCGGGTCTTTCGCGCCGTTACGGTTCCCTCTTGTAAGTAGTCGCATCATGCGGCACCATCAATGACCGTGGAAGAAGGCACTTCGAAGTCACCGGGTTGCTGCCCCGATACCGACGACGCCTACGACGCCCGTCAGTGGGACACCCGGGAGGACTGTGAGGTCCGCCAGATTCTCGACCGGGTCGCGGACAAGTGGTCCCTGCTCGTCATCGCGCTCCTCGACAGCCGCACCCTCCGCTTCACCGAGCTGAGCCGCGAGATCGACGGCGTCAGCCAGCGCATGCTCACCGTCACCCTGCGCCATCTGGAGCGGGACGGCCTGGTGCGCCGCACCGTGCACCCCGTCGTGCCGCCCCGGGTGGACTACGAGCTCACCCCCCTCGGCGTGACCCTGCACGACACCATCCAGTCGCTCGTCACCTGGACGGAGCGGCACCAGAACGAGATCGCCGCCGCCCGCGCGGGCTACGACGCCCGTACGGAGACCGCGCGGGCCGCGACGGGGATCGCCCCTTCGGCGAGGGGCGGGTCCGCCACCGTGACGAGGGAGGGCGCCGTGACGAGAGACGGCGCCGTGACGAGGGACGGCGCGCGGGCGGTGGCACGGGGCGCCACGGAACGCGAGGCGGCGGCGATTCGCGGTCACGAAACTCCGCTCGCGTCACCGCTACGTAACGAAACACCACCTTCGGTGCCGCTACGTAACGAAACTCGGGTCGCGGCGTCGTCGCGGGAGGAGGGCCGTCCCGGCGCGGACCTCTCGCGGTGCGAGGTGTGCGGCGACCCGATCCGTGCCGCGCGTACGGGCCGTCCCGCCCGGTTCTGCGGCACGGCGTGCCGCCAGAGGGCACACCGTCGCCGCTCCCGCGCCACCCTCCGGACCTCTGACTGATCTTCTCCCCGAAAAGGCACCGCCCTCCGGACCTCCTCCCGGCACGGTCCTCGTCCCCGGCCCGACTCGCGACCTCGGCCTCCCGGCTCTCGGCCCCCGGCTCACGGACGGTCGTGAGACGGGTCTCGCAAGGACGGGCAAAGGCATGGCCAAGGGGTCCGTGTCGTGCTCTCCAACCGGTGCCGCAACGTGTCTGCTGTCCAGCAGTAATGGCACTGCTTACCTGTTACCTGGAGGGTCGGAGATGAGGAAGTTGCTCCATGCCGGTGTGCTCGCGCTCGGCGTGCTCACAGCCGGATGCGGCGGCGCCGACGACGGGGGCACGACCGAGCCGATGGTCGCGGACCAGGTCAAAGCGTCGCCCACCTCGCCGGAAACCCCCGCCTCGCCAGAACCCTCTGACTCGTCCTCACCGGCGACCAGGGCCAAGGTCGAACTGGGTGAGACGAAGATCGGAAAGGTTCTGGTCGGAGAGGAGGGGCGCACGCTCTACCTCTTCAAGAAGGACAAGGACGGGAAGTCGTCGTGTTCCGACGACTGCGCGCAGGCGTGGCCGCCGTACGTCACGGACGGGAAACCGGAGGCGGGCGAGGGCGTCAAGGAGAAGCTGCTCGGCACCATCGAGCGAGACGACGGCACGACGCAGGTGACCTACAACGACCACCCCCTCTACTACTTCGCCAAGGACACCGAGCCGGGCGATGTCAAGGGGAATGACGTCGAGGGCTTCGGCGCCGAGTGGTACGCGGTCGGCGCCAACGGGAAGAGGGTGCACGACTGAGCCGATCCGGCCCGCGAACCGCCGCGCGCCCGGCACCCGGGGACGACCTCGCCCTCGCCGGGCGCGGCTCGCGGTCAACGCGTCAGCTGGACTCCCGGATGACCAGCTCCGTGGGCAGGATCGTCGACGACACGGGGCCGCCGTCGATCTGGCGGAGGAGCAGGCGCACCGCCGCCCGCGCCTGCTCCTCCCTGGGCGCGCGTACCGTGGTGAGCGCGGGCACGGCGTAGGAGGCGGCCTCGATGTCGTCGAACCCCGCGATCGCGACGTCGTCGGGCACCCGCCGCCCCGACTCGCTCAGCACCCGCAGGGCGCCGATCGCCATCAGGTCGCCCGCCGCGAAGACCGCGTCGAGCACCGGGTCGTCGTGCAGGAGCTGGCGCATCGCGTCCGCGCCCGAGGCGAGGGTGAGGTCGCCGACGGCGATGATCGACCGGTGCCCGGTGTCGCGCAGCGCCTCGCGGTATCCCCTGAGCCGTTCCTGCGCGGTGACCGCTTCCGGGGGCCCGGCGATCGCGGCGATCCGCCGCCGTCCCCGGGCGAGCAGGTGCCTGACCGCCGAGGCGGCGCCGCCCACGTTGTCGACGTCGGCGTACGGGGTCTGCGTCGCCACCGCGGGCCTGCCCAGTGACACGACGGGGATGCCCGTACGGGCCAGCGCGGCGGGCAGCGGGTCGGTGCCGTGCGCCGACACGAGCACCACTCCGTCGACGTGTCCCGAGGCGGCGTACTGCTCCACCCGGAGCCGTCCGGCCGCCGAGTCGGCGAGCATGAGGGTGACGCGCTTGCCCGACTCCTCCAGCTCCCGGGTGGCCGAGCGGACGGTCACCGAGAACAGCGGGTCGTCGGCGCGCGCCTCGGTGGGGGAGCCGGAGACGACGAGCGCGATCGAGTCGGTGCGCCGGGTCACCAGGCTGCGGGCCGCCGAGTTGGGGACGTACCCCAGCTCGTTGACGGCGTGCATGACGATGGCGCGGAACTCGTCGCTGACCGTGCCCTCACCGTTGATCACCCGGGAGACGGTCGATCTCGACACGCCCGCGCGGGCGGCGACCGCCTCCAGGGTGGGGCGCCTGGCGCGCTCGCGGTGCAGCCCGTTGTGCCGGATCACCTCGCGGTACCACAGCGCGCTGTCCTTGGGCAGCCGCTGTTGCGTCTCGAAGTCGACGTGCACGATCCCGAAGCGCTTGTTGTAGCCCTCGGCCCACTCGAAGTTGTCCATCAGCGACCAGACCAGGAAGCCGCGCAGGTCGGCACCGGCCTCGATCGCGGCGTGCGCGGCCCTCAGGTGGCCCTCGAAGAAGGCGGTCCTGTCGGCGTCGTGCACGCGGTCGCCCGCCACCACGTCGTTGAACGCGGCGCCGTTCTCGGTGACGAGCAGGCCGACCTCGGGGTAGTCGCGCGAGAGCCGGGTGAGCAGCTGGGAGAGCCCGGTGGGCACGATCGCCCAGCCCATCGCCGTCGTCGGGGCGTGGGTGCCGCTGAACAGGATGTCCTCGCTGCCGGGGTAGGCGGCGTTGGCAGGCTCGCCCGGCTCGGACCGTACGACGCAGGGGGTGTAGTAGTTGATCCCGAGCAGGTCGATGGGCTGGTTGATCGTTTCGAGGTCGCCGTCGCGGATGTGGTCGACCCCGCCCATGCGCTCCATGATGGCGAGCACCGGATCGGGATACTTCCCGCGCAGGGCGGGGTCGAGGAACTGCCGGTTGATGAGGCAGTCGATCCGGTTCACCGCCTCGGAGTCCTCGGCGGACGGGACGAGGTCGGGGTCGCTCACCTGGCCGGGCGTCATCACCGGCGTGAGGTTCAGGGTGAGGGCGATCTCGCGGGCGCCCGCGTCGCGCAGCACCTGGGCACTCAGCCCGTGGGCCAGCAGGAGGTGGTGGGCGGCGCGGAAGGCCTCCGCCGCCGACGCGCGGCCCGGCGCGTGGATGCCGATGCCGTACCCCAGCACCGAGGACACCCACGGCTCGTTGATCGTCATCCACGTCCCGACGCGGTCGCCGAGCCGGTCGTGCACGATGCGCGTGAAGTCGGCGAAGCGGTAGGCCGTGTCGCGGTTGGTCCACCCGCCCCGATCCTCCAGCGCCTGGGGGAGGTCCCAGTGGTAGAGCGTCACGTAGGGGGAGATGTCGGCCGCGAGCAGCTCGTCCACCAGCCGGTCGTAGAAGTCGAGCCCGTCGGCGACGGCGGGCCCGGCGCCCGACGGCTGGATCCTGGGCCACGCCACCGAGAACCGGTAGGCCCCCAGGCCCAGCTCCGCCATCATCCGGACGTCGTCGGCGTAGCGGTGGTAATGATCGCAGGCCACGTCACCGGTGTGGCCGTCGGCGATCCTTCCCGGCGTGTGGGAGAAGGTGTCCCAGATCGACGGGCCGCGCCCTCCGTCTCGCGCGGCGCCCTCGATCTGGTACGCGGCGGTGGCCGCCCCCCAGACGAAGTCCTGGGGAAAGGCCAGGGTCTCGCCCTTGGCCGAGATGGTCGTTGCGGTCATCCTTCGACAACCCCCGTTGGTTCTCGCGACTGCCAGGACACGCGGGGCGGTGGCGGGGTCGCCGTCGTCCCGGTCGATGGAAGCATCCCACCGACATCATGAGACGGTTACGGCCCGGCGTCGAGGGGATTTCCCCACGTACGTGGGCGCGCTCCCACCTCGCCCGCATTCACGATCGGCGACACAGTAACCGATGTCATCGGCAGTGTTGACATGTCACGGTATTTCGGAGGAAATCCGTCAGTGAAGACTCGTTCCGGAACTGAAGAGGATCTTTCTCAGGCGCCCGGGATCAGCCGCCCGGGAGTCTCAGCATGCGGTCGACCAGCTGGCGGTGATGGGCCAGGAAGCGCTGCCGCGCCTGCGGGTCGGAGGAGACGGAGCGGTCCCCCTCGGCGATCGTCTCGCCGTGCAGGAACCCGTACACGCTCCAGATCAGCGTACGCACCATCAGACCCAGGTCCACCTGGTCGTCGATCAGCCCGGCCCTGGCGGCGGAGCGCAGCGCGTCGCGGGTGAAGTTGATGAGGGGGACCGAGTAGGTCCGCTCCAGGTCGGGGATGTCGGCGGCGTCGCCGAGCCAGCGGTGCATCCACAGCGCGGGGATCTGCGGGTGGGTGAGGCAGAACTCCAGGTAGCGCTCGGAGAGGTTGTACATGGCGGCGGCGACCCCCTCGGGGTCGGTGGCGGGGAGCGCGCTGAGCGCGTCCTCCACGACCGCCCGTTCCGTCCGGCTGGCGTGGTCGATGACGGCGAGGTAGAGATCGTGTTTGTTCCCGAACCGCCGTTGCACCCACGCCGGGTCCTCCCCGGCCGCCTCCGCTATCCCCTGCAGTGACGTGCCGTCGTAACCGAACGCCGCGAAGAGCCGCGTCGCGATGTCGATGACCGCTCGGCTCTGTGGGTCGTCGGCGGGAATCATGACTCGATTCAAGTCCTCCGCGCGGACGGAGACGCCCCGGCATTGGTTTTGAACTGGTCAAACCTGTGTGCGCAATGCTCCGCTTGCCCGACCCCACCCTGCCGGGGAGGCGGGGGACGCTCCTCGCCGCGTCGCGTTCACGGGGCCCACGCGGGACTCGTGGAGTTCACGGAGCTCGCAGGGCGCGCGGGACTCGCGGGGCTTTCGGGACTCGCGGGGTTCTCGGGAGTCGCGGGACTCGCAGGATTCTCGGGGCTTTCGGGGCTTTCGGGGCTTTCGGGAGTCGCGGGACTCATAGGACTCGCGGGGTGGGAAGCGGCGGTTCGGGACGGGAGAATGCTCAGCTCGCCCATCCCGGTCAGGGCGGTGATCCGCCGTGGGGCGGCCGGGTCTCGCCGCACCTCGACGATCGCGTTCCCGGTGCCGGTCCGCACGTCGCGACCCTCCGGATTCCCGGTGCCGGTCCGCACGTCGTAGCCATCCTGGTACTGCTCCCCGTCCGGCACCATCACCCTCACGTTCCCGGCCGCCCTCACCACGGCGTTGACGTTGCCCGGCGGGGCCGTGAACCCCAGCTCGACGTCTCCCGTGCCGGTCTCGACGTCGGCCCCGGTGGTGCCGAGGCCGGTGCCGATCACGTTCCCCGTCTGCGCCCGCACCCGCAGCGCGCCCCCCGTGCCGTCCACGATCACGTCACCGGCGGTGGTGGAGAGATCCAGGTCGCCCTGGATCCCGCTCACCGACACGGTCCCGAGGCGGCGGGACACCGCCTCGACGTCGGTGGCGGCGGGCACGCGCAGGATGTAGTCGGTCTGGCAGGCGGGACCGCCGGGACCGTCGCCGCCGAGGCAGCGGACGTCGAGCCTGAGCGTCCGCCCGTCCCACTCCTCGGTGACCACCGGCCGGTCCAGGGTCCAGAAGAGCGTCCGCTCCAGATCCAGCCGCTTCGGAGCGCCCGGCACCACCGAGACGTTGACGTAGCCCGTGGTCTCCACGACGATCCCCGGCGCGGTGAGCGCCCGGGACTGCATCGTGGTCTCCATGCTCCGGCGGACCGTCATGATCTCGACCCACACCGCCAGGGCGGTGAAGGCCACGACGAGCGCGGTGAGCGTCCCTCCGGCGATCAACCAGGCGATCCGGGCGTTGTTTCGTATCGGCATGTCCTCAAACCTTTAGGAATCGCAGGACGGCGAGTACCCGGCGGTGGTCCTTGTCGGCGCCGGAGAGGTCGAGCTTGGTGAAGATGTTGTTGATGTGCTTGCCGACCGCGCTCTCGGACACCACCAGGGCCTCGGCGATCCCGGTGTTGGAGCGGCCCTCCGCGATCAGTGAGAGCACCTCGTGCTCCCTGCGGGTCAGCCGGTCCAGCGGGTCGCTGTGCCTGCGCAGCAGCAGCTGGGCGACGACCTCGGGATCCAGGGCGGTGCCTCCGGCGGCGACCCGGCGCAGCGCGTCGAGAAACTCCTCGACGTCGGCCACCCGGTCCTTGAGCAGGTAGCCGACCCCGCTGGTCGCGGTGGACAGCAGCTGGGTGGCGTAGCGCTCCTCGACGTACTGGGAGAGCACGAGGATCGCGAGCGTCGGCCGTTGGCGGCGCAGGACGAGCGCCGCGCGCAGGCCCTCGTCGGTGTGCGAGGGCGGCATTCGCACGTCGGTGACGACGAGGTCGGGGACGTGCTCATCCACGGCGCGCAGCAGTCCCTCCGCGTCGGACACGGCGGCCACGACCTCGATGCCCGCCGAGCCGAGCAGGCGGACGAGGCCCTCTCTCAGCAGTACGGAGTCCTCGGCGAGCACTACGCGCACGGTAGCTCCACTCTGATCGTCGTCGGCCCGCCGAGCGGGCTGTCGACGTACAGGATGCCGTCCACGGAGCCGACCCGGCGGGACAGGCCGCGCAGGCCGGTCCCCCGGTCCGGGTCCGCGCCGCCGTGGCCGTCGTCGCCGACGGCCACGTGGAGGCGGTCGCCGAGACGGGTGACGGTGACCTCGGCGCCGGACGCCCCCGCGTGCTTGGTGATGTTGGTCAGCGCCTCGGACACGACGAAGAACGCCACCGCCTCGACCGTGGGGGAGACCCGCTCGGAGATGTCGACGCTCAGCCGTACGGGGAACGGGGCCGACGCGGCGAGGCCGGACAGCGCCGCGTCCAGGCCCTGGTCGTTGAGTACGGCCGGGTGCAGCCCCCGGACGAAGTCGCGCAGCTCCTTCAGGGCCTGCTTGGCCTCCTCGTGCGCCTGGACGATCACCTCGCGCGCGGGTTCCGGCAGGTCGGTGAGGGTGGCGCGGGCCATGCCCAGGTTCATCGCCAATGACACCAGCCGCTGCTGGGTGCCGTCGTGCAGATCCCGCTCGATGCGGCGGCGCTCGGCGTCCGCGGCGTCCACCACCTCGGCACGGCTCTCCCGCAGCGTCTCGACCCGCTGGACCAGCTGGTCGCTCAGGCTGGGGCCGAGCAGGGCCTCGGCGGCGATCACGTCCAGCACCGCGAACCCGCGGGCCACCCACGGCGCCGCGACGAGCAGGGCCCCCGAGACGAGGACGAACGCCACGCTCCGCCAGCTCTCCTCCATCGCCCAGTACCGCACGGCGAGCCCGGCGGTGACCAGGCCGCCCGCCCACGCCCCGACGACGGAGAGGGCGCCGACGCCGCTGACCAGCGGGGCCAGCAGGTGGTATCCGAGCCGGCGCCAGGTGCTCCGCGTCCTGGCCTCCTGGAGCAGCCGCCTGAACGGGTTCATGCTCAGGGGACGGCGCGGGACCGGGAGGATGTCGACGTCGAGGAAGGCGGCGAACCGGGACCGCTGCACCAGGGTGAGCAGCCGGACGACCCAGAAGAACAGCAGCAGCGCGATCACCGGGACCACCACGGTCCACACCAGCAACACCGACGCCGCCACCAGCGCCGAGATCACCCCCGCGCCCAGCAGGGCGACCGGCACGCCCGTCACCAGGTGCGCGGTGCGGAGCCAGGCCCGTGCGGACCAGTGGGCACTGATCCTCTCCCAGGGGGTGGTCATCTCGATCGCGGTCATAGGACCACCGTAGGGACCGTGGCGGCCCGGACACAGGGGCGAGGTATCCCGGAAAAAGGTGGGGAAAACCCCACCCCCCGGCGCGAGCCGCGTCGCGGTGACCACGCGGCTGTCCGACCTCACTTTTTACGATGTACGGGGACATTTGCCCCCTTCACATAACCTTGAGGGATGGTCCCCCTCGAACATGTCGGACGGCATGGCGCGGGGTGGGCGACAGGCCGACCGCCTCCCGGTCGGGCCATGCTCCCCGGCTTCCCCGGCACTGTCGATCTTCCCCGGCTTCTCGCCGACGACCCGATGTCCAAGCCCCTGACCTACCCCGGCCGTCTCCCCTCGGGGGCGGGCCTGCTGGCCGACGACCGCTTCCTGCCGATGTCCGAGGAGGCCGGTCCCCTCGGTGGCTGGCGGGTCGGGTCCGGGAGCCGGGACGCGCGGCTCGCCGACCACCTGGCGGGCCTCGGCGCGAGGCCGCTGGAGGCGCGCCACCCGGTGGTCGCGGTGGGGTCCAACGCCGCGCCGGGCCAGCTGCGCCGCAAGTTCACCGCCGCCGGGATCCGGCCCGTCGTCCCGCTCACCCCGGCCACCGTGCACGGCGTCGCCCCGGGGGTGTCGGCGCACGTCAGCAGGAACGCCTACCTGCCCGCCGCGCCCATCAGGGCGCCGGGGTCGTCACGCCTGTTCGTGGTGTGGGTGGACGACACCCAGCTCGCCGCGCTGGACGCGACCGAGCCGAACTACCTCCGGCTCCCGTTGCCCCCGCACTCCTTCCCCGTCACCCTCTCCTCCGGGGAGGCGCTTCCGTCGTGCCACGTCTACGCGGGCAGACACGGATGCCTGGTGGACGAGGAGGGCGAGCCGCTGCGTCTCGTTCCCCAGCCGGAGCTGATCGGACGCCTGCTGGCGCGCTCCGCGAAACTGCGGCGCCTGTTCGGGCAGACCCCGGAGGAGTTCGTGACGAGGGCGAGGCAGGACGACGGGACGCGGGAGGCGGCCCACGCGCTCTTCCGGAGCGACGGGCTCGCCGACCCCGGAGCCGGGCTCGCCGGAGAACTGACACGCTCCCCGGACCGGGAGCGGTACCGGAACTCCTGAACGGAGCGCCAGGGCTTTTGACCGAAGAGCTGGGGCTTTTGATCGAAGAGCCGGAAGCGGCGCCGAAACCTCTGATCGGCGGCCATGGAGGACCACCTCGCCGTCACCGGAAAAACCAGTGGGACGACGCGCTCGACGACCCGTGTTTCGCCACCTCTGGAACGCTCGCCCCCATCGGCCGGGCCGTACCCAGCCTGCGACACCAAAGATAACCCCAATGGGGGTAGTCCTGGGTTATAAATGGAGACGACCTGAACGCGGCCCATCGGAGGGATCGTCCCCTTGAAGCGTGTGCTGCTGCTGGCGACCGGTGACACCATCGCCCACTCGTACGCCCCCGGCCGCCCAGGCGTCCTGTCCGGCACCGAACTCCTGCGGGCGCTCCCGCCGGGCGCGATCACGGCGGACGTGGTGGTCGAGGACGTGATGGCGGAGCCCAGCTGGGACATGTCGCCCTCGACCATGCTGGAACTGGCCCGCAGGGCGCGCTTGGCGATCCTGGACCGTGGATTCGACGGCGTCGTGATCACTCACGGCACCGACACGCTGGAGGAGACCGCGTACCTCGTGGACCTGCTCGCGGGCCGGGCGGCGGAGCGCGGCGCCATCGTGCTGACCGGCGCCGTACGCCCCCTGGACGAGCTGTCTCCGGACGGCCCGCGCAACCTCGTCTCCTCCATCGTCGCCGCCGCCGACGGCTCGTCGCGCGGTGCCGGGGCCGTCGTGTGCGTCAACGACGAGATCCACGCGGCCCGCTGGGTCGCCAAGGTCGACGCCACGAGCGTCGCGGCGTTCTCGTCGGCCCCCTTCCCCGTGCTGGGCCGGGTGACCGGTGGCCGGGTCGAGACGCTGTCCGCCCCGCCGCCCCGGCCGCCCGCGTTCGTGGGGGACCCGGCGTCGGACATCGCCCTGATCAAGACCTATCCGGGGATCGCCCCCGCGCTGCTCACCGCCGTCGTGGACGCCGGGGCCCAGGGCGTCGTCCTGGAGGGGACCGGCCTGGGCAACGTGCCGGTCGAGCTCTTCACGACGATCGCCGAGCTGACGGAGTGGGGGATCCCGGTGGTCGTCGCGTCGAGGTGCCGTACCCACGCGGTCCCGCTCGACGAGATGCGCTTCGGCGCGGGGCTCGCCGCGCACGTCGGGGCGATCGGGGCCCGTGGCCTGGCGCCCGCGAAGGCGCGGTGCGCGCTGATGGTCGCCCTGGGGACCGGCGGGATCGACGCCGTACGCGACTGGTTCCGCAGGCTCTGACACTCCGAGAGCTCCGGGAGGTCAGGCTCCGACGCTTCGTGAAACGATTTACGGATAGGTAAAAACTGCGAAAAGGGGAGTATCCCCGAGCTGTGCGGGCACGTCGGTGGAGTCCGTGATCCGGCGGAGGGCTGGGGAGGCCTTCGCCGGATCACCCCCTCCTCCCCGTCCGGGTCCCCGCGCCGTTTGGAACGATCAGACGGGGATCGAGACCCCGAGGCCACCGCGGGTCTCGGCGCCGTACCGCTCCTTCTCCTTGGCGATGTCAAGGGGCTTGATGCCGGAGCGCCCGCTCAGCACCTCCTCGGTGAGAAGGTCGGCGGGGACCAGCCAGGAGACCTCGAACTCCAGCCCGTCGGGGTCCTTGGCGTACAGGGCCTTGGTGGTGGAGTGGTCGGAGGCGCCGACGAGGGCGTCGAGCTCGCCGAGCTTGAGGGCGATCCGCTCCAGCTCCGCGAGGGTGTCGACCTCCCAGGCCAGGTGGTAGAGGCCGACGGTCGAGCGCCCGGCCCCCGAGGGGCCCGCCTGCGCGCCGATCTCGAAAAGGCCGAGGTCGTGGTCGTTGCTGGACCCCGAAGCCTGAAGAAACGCGGCACGCGGCATGCCCATGACCATCCTGAAGCCGAGGGCCTCCCGGTAGAACGCGACGCTGCGCTCCACGTCGCGTACGAAGAGAACGGCGTGGTTGAGTCGCTGAACCGGCATGGTTCCTCCCAAAAGCTTGAACTCTCAAGTAGATTACCCCTGCTTTCTTGAGAGTTCAAGTAAGCTGTGGCCGTGACGCGATGGCTGGACGACGACGAGCAGCGCACCTGGCGCGCGTTCCTGGCCGCCTCGCAGCTCGTCCAGGAGGAGCTGGACCGGCAGCTGCAGCGAGACTCCGGCATGCCGCACGCCTACTACGCCGTGCTGGTGAAGCTCTCCGAGGCGCCCGGTCGCACGATGCGGATGAGCGAGCTGGCGGCGGAGGTCGGCTCCTCGCAGAGCCGCCTGTCGCACGCGGTGAAACGGCTGGAGGAGCGCGGCTGGGTGCGGCGCGAGCCGTGCGCCGTCGACAGGCGCGTGAGCTGGGCCGTCCTCACCGACCAGGGTTTCGCGGTCCTCACCGCCGCCGCCCCCGGCCATGTCGAGGCCGTACGTCAGACGCTGTTCGACCGCCTGACCCCTGACCAACTCGGCCAACTAAGAGAGATCTGCGCCGCCATCCTCCCCGCCTCGACCCCCTCGACCCCCTCGACCCCCTCGATCCCCTCGTGACGTCGCGGTCCCCGGCGAGCCGCGGGTCAGGAGCCCGCACCGCACAGCGTGCCGTCGATCAGCTCGCGAGCGGCCGTGTCCTGCCGGAGCTGTCGTTCGTCGGTCCGCTGCGTGGAGATGAACATCGCGATCGCCCTACGGCCGTCGCCGGTCACGCCGTTGCGTGAGCCCATGCCGGGAGAGTTGCCGTGGTGGCTCCAGACACCGCCCGCGCAGCCCGGGACCGGGCGCCAGGCCAGCCCGAGCCCGTACCGCGTACCGGGCGTCCCGTCGTAGTCCTCGGCCGGGACGGTGTCCTTCATCTCGTTCAGCTCCGACGGGCGCAGCAGCCGTCCGGAGAGCAGGGCGCGGAAGAACGTCGTCACGTCACCCGTCGTGCTGACCATGCCCCCGTCCCCGGAGCCGCCGTCGGCCATGACCGTGGTGTCGGTCAGGTCGGTGCGACCGGGAAACTGCAGGTAGGCGTGGGCATGGGGGTGCGGCACGTAGGCCGTGGCGCCGGTCATGGTGTGCCGCAGCCCCAGGGGCGCGATGATCCGCTCGTGCACCTCGTGCTCCAGCGGGTTGCCCGTCACCTTCTCGACGACCATGCCCGCCAGCGTGTAGTTGGTGTTGGAGTAGGCCCACCGCCTCTCCCCGGCGGGGTCACCGGGGTCGGGGGTCCACATGGGCGGTTTGCGCATCGCGAGTCTCACCTGCTGCTCCGGCCGGTAGAGACGGAACCGTTCTTCGAGATACTTCCGCGGCGTGGGCTCCTTGGCGATCGGCACCTCGCCGTTCCAGTCGTTGAGGCCGCTGGTGTGGCGCAGCAGGTTCTTGACGGCGATCCCGCGGCCGTCGTTCCCGTTGCCGTCGACCACACCGGGCAGCCAGCGCTCCACCGTGTCGGTCAGCTTGAGCCTGCCCTCGCCGACCAGTTGCAGCAGGACCACCGCGGTGAAGGTCTTGGTGGTGCTCCCGATGCGGAAGTAGCCGCTCCACGGGACGGGCGTCCGGCTCCCCAGTTCGGCGACCCCGTTCCGGGCCGCCGCCCGGCCGTGCCCGTCCCGTGTCTCGGCGAGCACCCCGACCGCGCCGGCCTGGTGGACGGCGTCCACCCCGGCCTGCAACGAGGCTCCGGCCCTGTCGGCCACCACCGGCTGCACGCCCCCCGAACCGATCACCACGGCGATCATCGCACCGGCGAGTACTGCGGTCATCTCTGCTCCGTACGTCGTTCTCCAGGTCACTCAGAAGCGTAGGAGCGCGGGTCGCGAGGAAGATCGTCCGCGATGGCGATACCGGTGTGATGCCTGCGGACGAGAGCCTCTCCCCATCCATCGGCCGTTCGGCCATCGCGGTCAGGCCTGTGCCGTGGCCAGGTGGCTCCAAGGGTCGGCGATGACCCGCGAGATCTGCGCCGCGCTCCTCCCTACCTCGAACCCGTTGTGACCTTGGGGGACGCGCTCACAGGACGGACGTGGGAGGGGCGCTGACCTTTCTTGCTCCGGACGTGCGTTCAGATCGCTTCGGCGCCGTGGCCGGTGGCGATCGCGTCGATGTGGCGGGCGAGTTCGAAGTCCTTGGCCGTGAGGCGGTTTCCGGCGTCGTGAGTGGTGATCGCGAACCGGATCCGCTGCCAGGTGATGTGGATATCAGGGTGGTGGCCGACCTCGCGGGCCTTGGCCGCGACGTACACGGCCAGGTGGACGCACTCGTGGTAGGTGTGCTTGAACGTCCGGGCTATGACCTGCCCTTCACGCTCCCATCCCGGTAACTCGGCCAGACGGGCGACGACCTGCTCTTCGGACAACGGCTGAGGAGGCATCGGTATCCCCGCTTCAGGAATCGCTGTCGCGGATACCCGCTACATCGATGACGATCGCGCTGATGTTGTCGGGGCCGCCGTGGTCGATGGCCAGTGTGACGAGGCGATCGACTGCTTCCTCCGGATCGTTCGACGAGCGCAGAGTGTCTCGGATGAGCTCATTGGGAACGGCCGAGCTCAGCCCGTCTGAGCACAGCAGGAACCGGTCGCCGGAGTGGAGTGCCCGGATGGTGAGGTCTGGGGAGCGGCCGTCGGCCCGGCCGTCGAGGAAGCGGGAGATGCGTCCGGGCAGGTTCGGCACGTTGTCGGCGTCGGCTACCAGGTTCCCGTAGGTGTGGTCCTCGGTGATCTGGACGATCTCCGAGGGCCCGTCGGTGTCGTGTCGCAGGTAGGCGCGGGAGTCGCCCACGTTCGCCAGGACCGCCCTCGTCCCGGACCACAGCAGCGCCACCAGTGTGGTGCCCATGCCCGCCAGCTCGGGTTCGATCTCGGTCCTACGCCGTAGGGCCTGATTGGCCTCATAGACCGCTCGCCCCAAAACGGCGGACAGATCCGCCGGGTCGACTTGGCGGTCATGGGGCCGCAGGGCTTCGATCACGGTGGTGCTGGCGAGATCGCCGGAGGTGTGGCCGCCGAGACCGTCAGCGACGGCGAACAGGTGGCGGCCCGCGTAGACGGCGTCCTCGTTGCGTCGGCGTACGAGCCCGATGTGGGTGCGGGCGGCGGCTTCGACGGTGAGGGGCATTCGTTCATCCGCCTGTCTCGGTGTCGTCGGGCCATGGGGCCTGTGCGGATTCGTCGCGGTGGAGAACGTGCACGGTTTCGACGCGATCCCCGGCCACGATGTACTCGGTCACCTCTATCGGCTGGCCGTCGCCTCCGGAGGTGCCCACACGCACGATCTCCAGTACGGGCAGGCTGGTGGGGATCTCCAGCAGACCGGCCTCGTCCCTGGTCGGCATCCGCGCCCTGTGGATCTCCATCCAGCTGATGGGCCAGTGGCCCGCCCTCTCCAGCCGGTACAGCCAGTCACCTGGGCTGGGAGCCTGGGCATCGACCTCGGGAGCGTCGGTGACACCGCGCGGGTGGATCCACGAGATGTTGATCTGGAACGGGGGCTCCGACTCGGGGCCGGTGACCCGGAACCGGCGCATCACCGGACTGCCCGCAGGAACACCCAGCAGTTTCGCGATCCGTGGATCGGTCAGAGGCTCGACGGACGCGGTCGGCGGAATGTGGTGCTTCCAGACCTCCTGGGCGGAGGCCGACGGGAAGGAATAGCCGGGACCGTCGGTGGCGACGTTTCGTTTCACCAGGTTTCCGCGCGGTCTGCGCAGCCGCATCATGCCGTGCCGAACGATTGGACAGGAAAGACGTCATTCATGGATTTCTGTCTCCCTCTTCCCATCCCTTGATCGAACGCTTCTGGACGGCAGGTGCTCAGGCATTCGCTCGTCAGCCGCCTCGGCCGGGCGCTTGGCATCTCCCTGGTGATCAGAATCGAGCACATCGCATAACCGAACAGCTCGTATCAAAGCCCCTCGAAGCAGAGGTCTTTTGTCATCGAACCCGTACGGTGGAAGTCGTCCGCTGGGAACTACGTCGCGGCCTCGATGGCCAGAACTTCACGAAACTCTCCGATAGTCGGGCGGTTCTGCTGGTCATGAGGTACGGCACGCAGCAGCATCTGCCCGGTTTCCAGGATGTAGCGGCTGCGATAGGCGGGTGAAAGAGCGTCGATCACCGTTGCCGCGCGTCGTACCCCCTCGTCGATGCCTCCCCTGACGACCGTGCAGAGCGCCTCATGGAGCATGATGTTGGCTCCGTACTGGTAGTCGCCGGTCAGCCTGAGCACATTCTCCCGAGCTGTGGCCGCCTTGTCTTCGTCACCCGCGCTGGCGTGAACCCAGCTCTCGGCGAAGTAGATCTGGTTCTCTTTCCAAAAGCCGATCGAGTCTCCGGTGGCGCCCTTCGCCGCCAGGTCGACGAGAGCGTTCAGTGTCTCGCGCGCCTCCTCGTGTTTGCCGAGCATGGAGAGGGCCTTCGCCTGTGTGGTCAGCAGGTCGACGGAGGGTCCACCGGCGATCCGCTCGGCGTTTCGGACAAGACGGAGGACCGTTTCGGGCGTGCGCTGTCCGTAGAGGCCCGTGCCTGCCTCCTCGCCCCGGACCAGCAGGCGCACCTCCCGATCCCCGGAGGCGTCGGCCGCGTGACGGGCCGTGTGCCACCAGCGGACAGCGGCCCCGTGGTCGCCCATCCGGGTCAGTGCGTTGCCGTGAACAGCGGAGAGTGCGGCCAAGACCCGTTGCAACCCTGTCACCTCAGCGGGAGAGGATGTCTCCATCTGCCGCCGCAGGAGGTGCAAATCAATGACGAGATCGGCCACCACCTGCGCGGGAGGCCGGGTCCGAAGCGCGTGCAGGTGATCGTCGCAGGACATCTCCCATTCTTCGCCGCTGCGGAAATCGTGGCTGAGGGACAGGTCGAGAAGCTGGCGAACCGGCTCACCGGAAACGCCGAGGATCCCAATCCCGGCACTGGCTGCGGCAATCTGCAAAAGTCGTCGGCGTTCCATGTCGTTGTCTCCATCCGGCGCCTTCCAGCTGAGAGTACCCTCGGGCGCTTCTCCTGAGTCGGTGGCATTCGGTGGATCGGCGAACAATTCTTCCTCGGTGACCCCGAAGATCTGCGCAAGCAGCTGCGGGTAAGGTTCGCTCGGCCGATGCTTACCGGCCTCCCATGTGCGGACCATGCGGGCCAACGATTCGTGAGTCGGCATATGTGCCCGGATGCGACCACTTGCCGCATCGATCAGTTGCCGGGCCACATACTTCGGGGACCATTTCCGCGACCGCCGCTCATGGCGCAACCTGACAGCCCACACAGGAAGATCATTCATGCGCGCACCTCAAGGGCACAGGGGATGCAGAGGGATATCCGCCCTCATCCAAAGTATCCACTGTTGTGATGCGATCACGCAGCGTTCTCATGGAGTCCCCATGAAAAGGCGGGACCCGCCAGGCGATCGCAACGCCGGACGGGTCCCTCGATCAGGAAGGGACTCCTGACCCGTGAACAACCCTAATGCTCCGGTTCTCGGCCGGATCACGGCGAACGGCTGCGGCTGCTTCGCTGAAAGCCCACCCCTGCCGATGGGTTGCGCCGTCTGCGGGCACGCCCCCTACGCGCACGGCTGCCCCGGCCTGGCCGCCGACCACGAGTACGCGCAGCCGTCGGCCGAGCTGATGGCCGTCCGCCTGGAGGCCCGCCGCCTCGGCATCTTCCTGCCGACCGCCGACGAGGCACCCGTCGAAGCCATCCCCCTGGTGCCCGCACAGCGCCGCCCCGAGTCGCCCGCGTCGGCCCCGGCCGCGCCCGCGGAGTCGCTGCCCAAGCGGATGCCCCGCCCGGCTGTACGGCCCGCCGCCGCGCCGACTCGACGTGACGACAGCCGACGCCCGACGCCCCGCCCGGTCGAACCGCGGGAGAACCGCGCGGCCCGCCTGACGCTCGCCCGTGATTCGCTCTCCCGTCGCCGGGCCCGCACCACGGCCCGCGCGCACGGCGGCACGCCTCCGAGCACGAGCCAGCAGGCCGCCTGGCCGCCGCTCACCCTCCTGCCGAACCCCCTCAATCACCAGACTCTCCGGCCGGGGCCCGCCGTCGCCCCCGACCGGGGCCACTCCCCGGACACCCCTCCGCCCCGACGGCACCAGCCCTACTGGCAGGTGGCGGCGGCATGAACGCGCCCCCGCCGCAGGGCAACCCCATGAGCAGGCGCGGCGACAGTCACGCTTTTCAGGCGAACGCCGCCGCGCAGCCCGTCACCGAGCCGACCATCGAGCAGCCGCCCGAGGGGCAGGCCGTCACGCGGGCCAGAGACCTGACCCTCGTGCTCAGCGAGGTGTACGGCATCGAGGCTGACGTGCACGAGCTTCGCTCCGGCAACGCCATCGTGTCCCTCTACTACGGGCTGCTGGCCTACACCGACGGCGAGAGGTTCTGGTGGACCGGCCCCGAACTCAGCGACTCCGGCGCACCCGTGCTCAGCTCCGCGCTGACACTGCCCGCCGCCGCCGAGCAGCTCGCCGAGCACTACCGGATCCTGCGTACCCGTCCCGCCGCCAGCATCCTGGAAAGCGAACTGCCGCTGCTGGCCGACACCCTCACGGCCGACCATGTCGTCCCGCGCTGACGCCGACGCGGCCCGCGCCGCCAAACAGGTACAGGAACACGCACCCACCTGGTGGGTCATCTGGAGCCTGCGCTTCCGACGGTTCGAGGCATGGGAGTGCACCGACCCGGCCCAGTGCCGCACCCTCCACGCCAGTAGCGCCGCCGAACTGTGGGACCACATGCAACAGGTAGACCTCGACCTGTGGCGGACCCGGCCCCCAGGCGACCAGCCGCCCGCACCCGGTGCGGCCGGTCGCCTGGGCCCGCCACTCCCGGCGGCCCCGGAACTCCTCCCCGCCCTCGGCCTGCCGCCAGGCCGACCGGGAGGAGTCCCAGGGCCACGCCTCTCCCACGAAGGGACTCAGCCATGTTCCCGCCTCACGGCACGCCAGTGAGCGGACGGCTCAACGCGGCCACCTGGCGGTCGGCCGCCGTCACCGCCCTGCAGCTTCTGCGCGTCGAGCTACACACCCACCGGATCTACCCGGAGATCTCCTACGACGAAGGCGAACCCCGCCTGGTGATCAGCGCCGACCTGACTGTGTGGACCGACCGCAAGGGCGAGTTCTTCGCATGGGGGCCCGTCCACATGGAAGAACCCGCCGACCACGCCCCGGCGAGCGACGCACCGCAGGTCGCACGCCAACTCGCCGGACGACTCGGGAGGCACTACGTCGAACCGGCAGACCCTCCCTGAACGACGCGGCGGCACGGCGATCCCACCTCCCGTGCCGCCGTCCCCGGGCGCGACCAAAGGTCGCGCTCACCACGCCGCCAACGAGGCCCGCTGAGGATCCGAATTCCTCAAAAGTCCTAACAGGTAACAACCTTGTCGTACGAGGCGAGGGGCTGGTTGTATGCGTTCACGTCTTTCGAGGCGCCGACGGCGACGGTGAAGCACCCGGAGTCTCGGGCATTGTTCCAAACGACCTTCAAGCGATGACTCGTCGAGCAGTTATTGGTCATCGTGATGTTGTTGAAGCTTTTCACGTTGACCGATACGCAGCTCGGCTTCGCACCCGCGGATGCGGGTGCTACCGCGACGGCGAGTGAAGCTCCTGCGAACGTTGCAATTATTGCAGCTCTCGCAATGCTCTTTCTCATTTTCTTCTCCGTTGTCCTGGGGCTGCTTTGGTAATTCTGAATTAAGCATCCTCCGAAACGGTGCCGAATCCTTGTCTCTCTGTGCCCCGCCTTTGACCATCCGCGCCCGACTCTGAGGCGAAGGAATCGGTGGACGGTCGCCAGCCTTGAGGATCACGGCGGTTGGTGCTTCAGCCGTGGATGGCGATCTTCACTGTTCGTAGTCGGCTTGTCGTGCGTAGTGGCCGACTCGGGCACGCGCTTAATGACACCGTCGCCGCCGATCCTCCAGCCGCGCCGACGACTTGCCTGAGGAGATCTGGGGAGGGGCCGCGAGGTACGAGCCGGATGAGAGCGTTCCCGTCGCGACAAGTGAGGTGCGGCGGCGCGGTCAGGGTCGTGTCGTGGCCAGGTGGCTCCAGGGGTTGGCGATGACGCGGTGGATGACCTGTCCGGCGGCGCCCAGGGTGGCGGCGTCGCCGCCGAGGCGCGAGACGGTGAGTTCGGGGACGGCGCGGCGCATCACGCCCAGCCGGGAGGTCATCGTCTCGTGCGCCGGATCCCGGATCCACGGGAACAGCGGGGCGAACACCCCGCCCAGCACGATGGTCCCCGGGTCCATCAGGTGCACCGCCGAGGTGAGGGCGACGCCGAGTGCCTGTCCGGCGCGCTGACAGGCTTCCAGGGAGCCCCGCTCGCCCGCCTGGAGGTGCGCCAGCAACTCGGGAACCCCGGCGAGTCCGGCGGCCCTCAGCAGCGCGTCCTGCCCGGCGTACTGCTCCAGGCACCCCCGGCCGCCGCAGCGGCAGGCCGGGCCGTCGGGGGAGACGACCACGTGTCCCAGCTCCCCGGCGAGGCCGCGGGCGCCGCGGAACAGGGTCCCGCCGACCACCAGGCCCGCGCCGACGCCGATCTCCCCCGACACGTGCAGGAAGTCGCCGGGTACGGAGCCGAACCAGAGCTCGCCCAGGGCCGCGAGGTTGGCCTCGTTGTCCAGCTCGACGGGGAAGCCCAGCAGGTCGGAGACGCGGACGTCGTGCCAGCCGAGGTTGGGGGCCGCGTGGACGAGTCCTCCGTCCACGGGGCCGGGCACCGCGAGGGTCGATCCGGCGATGGAGAGGCCCTCCCCGCGCGCTTCCTCCACAGCCCTGTGGGCAAGTTCTTCCAGGTGAGACAGGGTTTCCACAGGCGAGGCCCTACGGTTGTCCACAGCCTGTGTATATCTGAGCCGCACCGCGAGGGTGAGGTCGACCACGCAGGCGGACAGGTAGTCGACGTTGATCTCCAGGCCGAGCGCGGCGACCCGCCGCCCGCTGAGCGCGACGGCCGTGCCGGGCCGTCCCCGCTCGCCGTCCCTGAGCGCGCCCGACTCGGCGACCATGCCCGCCTCGATCAGGTCGCCGACCATCTTCGACACCGTGGTCTTGGTCAGCCCGGTGATCTCGGCCAGCGCCGCACGGGTGATCGGACCGCTCCTGCGTACCTCGCCGAGGACCACGCCGAGGTTGCGGGCGCGCATCGAGTCGTGGCGTACGGCCTGTGTCATGAGACATCCACCCCCTTGACGATCCCACCACCTCGATCCATATTAAGTCCATAAAGTGGATTAAATCGGAGGAACGAAGATGAACGCCTACACCCCCAAGCCCGAAGACCGCTTCACCTTCGGGCTGTGGACCGTCGGCTGGCAGGCCCGAGACCCCTTCGGGGACGCCTCCCGGGCCCCGTTGGACCCGGCTGAGAGCGTCCACCGGCTCGCCGAGCTCGGCGCGTACGGCGTCACCTTCCACGACGACGACCTGCTCGCCGTCGAGCCCGACCGTGACAGGGCCGTCGCGAACCTCAAGAAGGCACTGGCCGAGACCGGGCTCAAGGTTCCGATGGCCACCACGAACCTGTTCACCCACCCCGTCTTCAAGGACGGCGGCTTCACCAGCAACGACCGCGACGTCCGCCGCTACGCGCTGCGCAAGGTCATCCGCAACGTGGACCTCGCCGCCGAGCTCGGCGCGACCACCTACGTCTGCTGGGGCGGGCGCGAGGGCGCCGAGTCCGGGGCCGCCAAGGACATCAGGGCCGCGCTCAGCCGCTACAAGGAGAGCATGGACGTGCTCACCTCGTACGTGATCGAGCAGGGCTACGACATCAGGTTCGCCATCGAGCCCAAGCCGAACGAGCCGCGGGGCGACATCCTGCTCCCGACGATCGGCCACGCGCTCGCGTTCATCAACGAGCTGGAGCACTCCGAGCGCGTCGGCCTCAACCCCGAGGTGGGCCACGAGGAGATGGCCGGGCTCAACTTCGCGCACGGCATCGCGCAGGCGCTCTGGCACGGCAAGCTCTTCCACATCGACCTGAACGGCCAGCACGGCCCCCGCTACGACCAGGACCTGATCTTCGGCCACGGCGACGTGAAGAACGCCTTCTTCCTGGTCGACCTGCTGGAGAACGGCGGCTACGACGGCCCCAGGCACTTCGACTACAAGCCGCTGCGCACCGAGGACTCCGAGGACGTCTGGGTCTCCGCCGCGGCCAACATGCGCACGTACCTGATCCTGAAGGAGAAGGTCGCGGCGTTCCGCGCCGACCCCGAGGTCGCCGAGGCGCTCGCCGCGAGCAAGGTCGCCGAGCTCTCCGAGCCCACGCTCGCCCCCGGCGAGACGATCGCCGACCTCAACCGCGACGACTTCGACCTCGACGCGGTGGCCGCGCGCGGCTTCCACTTCACCCGCCTCAACCAGCTCGCCATGGACCACCTCTTCGGAGTCCGCGGATGACACTGGTGGCCGGGGTCGACTCGTCGACCCAGAGCTGCAAGGTGGTGATCAGGGACGCCCGCACGGGCGCCCTGGTCCGCCAGGGGCGCGCGCCCCACCCCGAGGGCACCGAGGTCGATCCCGGGGCCTGGTGGGACGCGCTCCAGGAGGCGATCGCGCGGGCCGGTGGGCTGGACGGCGTCGAGGCGATGAGCGTCGGCGCGCAGCAGCACGGCATGGTCTGCCTGGACGAGTCCGGCGACGTCGTCAGGAAGGCGCTGCTGTGGAACGACACCCGTTCCGCCGGAGCCGCCGCCGACCTGGTGAAGGAGCTGGGCGGCCCGGAGGTCTGGGCCGAGGCGGTCGGCAGCGTGCCGGTCGCGTCGTTCACGGTGACCAAGCTCCGCTGGCTGGCCGAGCACGAGCCCGACTCCGCCCGCCGCACGGCGAGGGTGTGCCTGCCGCACGACTGGCTCACCTGGCGGCTGGGCGGGGAGTTCGTCACCGACAGGGGCGACGCGTCGGGCACCGGCTACTGGTCGCCCGCGACCGGGACCTACCGGACGGACCTCCTCCAGACGGCCTTCGGCGCCGTACCCGGCCTTCCCGAGGTTCTGGGTCCCCGCGACCCCGCGGGTGAGGTGCGGCCCGCAGCCGGTGTCTCCGGCGCGGGCGCGGTGCGGCTCGCGCCGGGCACGGGCGACAACATGGCGGCGGCCCTCGGGGTCGGCGCCCTGCCCGGGGACGTGGTGGTGTCGATCGGGACGTCGGGGACGGCCTTCGCGGTCGCCGCGAGCCCGAGCGCCGACCCGAGCGGTTCCGTGGCCGGGTTCGCGGACGCCACGGGGCGGTTCCTCCCGCTGGTGGCCACGCTCAACGCCGCCAGGGTGCTCGACGCCGCCGCGCGGATGCTCGGGGTCGGGCTCGACGAGCTCGGCAGGCTCGCCCTGGAGGCGCCCTCGGGGGCCGGGGGGCTCGTGCACGTCCCCTACCTGGAGGGCGAGCGCACCCCGAACCTGCCCACCGCCACGGGCTCGCTGCACGGGCTGACGCTGGCCACCTCCACCCCGGCGCACCTGGCCAGGGCGGCGGTGGAGGGCCTGCTCTGCCATCTCGCCGACGCCTTCGACGCCCTCGGGCTCGACCCGGCCAGGGTGCTGCTCATCGGCGGAGGCGCCAGGTCGGAGGCCGTACGGCGGATCGCCCCCGCGGTCTTCGGACGGCCGGTGGTCGTCCCCGAGCCGGGGGAGTACGTCGCGGACGGGGCGGCGAGGCAGGCCGCCTGGCTGCTCGGCGGCGACGAGCCCCCGGCCTGGGAGGCGGGCAAGGCCGAGCACTACGAGGCCGATCCCGCGCCGGAGGTCAGGGCGCGCTACGCCGAGGTCCGCGGCCTCGGCTGAGACACCGGGCCTGAGCAAGCGGCACCGGGACATCGGGCCTGAGACATCGGGACCGGGACACCGGCACGCGGTCGCGTGAACCCTCTCGCGGCACGCCCTCGCCGGGCATGGGCCCCGGCCCGTCACGCGCTCCCGCCGGGGCGCGGGACGGGCCGGGGCCCGCGTTCTTCACCGGGATGACCGGCCGCTTCACCGGGATGATCGGCCGCCTCCCCCGAACCATCCGGGGACGGGCCGTCTCAGGGACGCCTCAGGGTTGGATCAGGGGTGCCGCCGGATGTCTGAAACGTCCTCCGGCGGACAGTCTTAGCGCATGCTCGCGTCGAAGAGGCTCTACCCCCTGATCGCATGTGCCGGGATCGTCGTGGCCGCCGTGGCCGCCGTCGCGGGACAGGCCGACCCGGTCCTCTCCCCGAACCCCCTCGATCTGACGATCAGCGAGTACGCCGCGCTGGACCGCACCGGGGCGACCGGGTTCGCGATGACGGCGCTGGGGGTCGCGGCCTTCGCGGTGGTCGCGGGGCTGCGGGCCGTGGGGGCGCCGGTGGGTGTCCTGGCCGAACGGCTGATGCTGGTCTGGGGCGCGGGACTCATCGTGCTCGCCGTGCTGCCCTCGGCCATTCCCGGTACGGGGACGGACCTGGTCGCCCAGGCGTACCGCTACGTGTCGATCGCCGTGCTGGCCGCGGTGCCCGCGGCGGGTGGCCTGACGGTGGCGCGGTTCGGCGAGGACGAGCGGTGGCGGCCGGTGGCCAGGCCGGTGGAGTGGCTCACGCTGGCCGGGGGTTTCGGACTGCTGGCCCTCACCTACGTGATGCTTCCCGGAGGCGGGGCGCTCGTCGGACTCGTCGAGTGGACCCTGCTCGGCGCCGAGGTCGCGCTGGTCGGAGTGCTGGCCTTCCGGCTCGTCCGACTGACCTGGGCGCGGGGCGCCGCCCCCGCGTCACGCGCCGCTCTCGGCTGACGCACTCACTTCCGAAAACTCTTTCATGACATGTCACAAATAGGCTACAAATAGCAGGAGCCGCCAGTGCTATTCTCGTCGGCGATCTAGAGATCGTCCGGGGCCTCCCCCCGGCGCTCCGAGAGCGAGCCGTTGAGGTGACATGGCAGCGAGCAGGTCTATCCGCTTCAAGGTCTCGGTGCTGCTGGTCATCCCGCTCGCCTCGCTGGTGGCGCTGTGGGGTTTCGCGACGGTCGTCACGGTCGGCGACTCGGTGAGCCTGCTCTCCGTCGGCACGCTGTACGACTCCGTCGGCAAGCCCGCGGGAGACCTGGGCACCGCGGTCCAGCGTGAGCACATCCTGTCGGCCGAGTACCTGGCCACCCGCTCCGACGCGGACCGCGACACCCTCGCGGGCCAGCGCTCGGTCACCGACCAGGCCCGTTCCCGGCTGCGCGAGACGACAGGGGAGTCGGCGCAGGCGGAGATGTCCGACGAGATGCGGACGCGCCACGCCGAGCTGATGCGCCAGGTGGACGGGCTCGACGCGATCCGCGCCAGGATCGACACCGGGCGGATCGGCCCGGTGGGCCTCTCCGAGGAGTTCTCCCGGCTGCCGGACGCCCTGCGCCGGCTCTTCAACACCCTGAGCCTCACCAACGACCTCCCGCTCTACCGCCAGTCGCGCGGCATCACGATGATCAACCAGGCCATGGACCTGCTCAGCCGCGAGCGGGCACTCGCCGCGGGCGCGCTGGCGCTCGAGACCCCGATGACGGCGAGCGAGATGCGGCTGTTCACCCGGCTCGCCGCCAACCGGGTCTTCCTCATGGACCAGGCGCTCCCGGATCTGGAGCCCGCGCTGCGCGCCCCCTTCTCGGAGATGATCGCCTCCTCGACGTACGCCCGCTTCACCAGCCTGGAGAACCGTCTGCTGTCCGGCGCCGGTGGCGTGCCGTCCACCGCCTGGCGTGCCGCCGGGGACGAGCTGGACGCCGCCTACCAGCGGTCCCTGACGGCGGCCACCCCCGCGCTCGTCGAGCAGGCCGCGCCCGCCGCCGTCGGCGTCTTCGTCCGTGCCGGTGTCGTCGGCGTGCTCGGCCTCATCGCGGTCGTCGCGTCGCTGCTGATCTCGTACCGGGTCGGCAGCGGGATCACCAAGGAGCTCGCCGCGGTGCGGCGGGCCGCCGCCGACCTCGCGCAGGAGCGGCTCCCGAGGGTCATGTCGAAGCTGCGCCGGGGCGAGCGGGTGGACGTGGCGACCGAGGCGCCCCCGCTGGAGCCGCTGGGCAGCACGACCGAGATCCACGACGTCGCCGCCGCCTTCGACAGCGTCCAGCGCAGTGCCGTGGACGCCGCCGTGGAGCAGGCCAGGCTGCGCGAGGGCGTCTCCCAGGCCTTCCGCAACCTCGCCCGCCGGAGCCAGTCGCTGCTGCAGCGCCAGCTCAAGCTGCTCGACGGCATGCAGAAGCAGGCGGAGGACCCCGCCGCGCTGGAGAACCTCTTCAGGCTCGACCACCTCACCACCCGCATGCGCCGCCACGCCGAGGGCCTGGTGATCCTGTCCGGCGGCGCTGCGGGCCGCAAGTGGCGCTCGTCGGTGCCGATGGAGGACGTGCTGCGCGGGGCCGCCGCCCAGGTCGAGGACTACGCCCGGGTACGGATCTTCCCGACGGGCGGCACCACCCTGGTCGGCAACGCCGTCGCGGACATGATGCACCTGTTCGCCGAGATCCTGGAGAACGCCACCGTCTTCTCCCCGCCGGGCAGCCAGGTCTCGGTCAGGGGCGAGCTCGTCGGGCGGGGCTTCGCGGTCGAGATCGAGGACAGGGGGCTCGGGCTGACCGACGACAAGCGCGCCGCGATCAACGAGCGCCTGACCAGCCCGCCGGAGTTCGACCCGGCCGACACCGACCGGCTGGGCTTCGCCGTGGTCGGGTTGCTGGCCGCCAGGTACGGGGTCGAGGTGATGCTGCGCGCCTCGCCGTACGGCGGCACCGGGGTGGTCGTCCTCCTTCCCGAGCAACTGCTCGGAGACCCCGAGCCCGTCGAGGAGCCGCTGGAGCCGCCGGTGCTCACCGTCATCAGCGTGCGGCCCGAGTCCGCGGGGCAGGGCGCCGAGACCGTCGTGGAGCGAGTGGAACGGGTGGAGCGGCCTGCCGACTCCGGTGAGGTGCCGATCCCCGCGGACCTGTGGAAGCCGACGCGGCGCGGTGCCGCCGACGGCCTGCCGCGCCGGGTGCGGCAGGCGAACCTGCCGCCGCGCCAGGCCCAGGAGTCCCGCCCGCCCGAGGCCGAGGTCGAGGGACGCTCGCCCGAGGAGGCGAGGGCGCTGATGAGCGCCCTGCAGTCCGGCTGGCAGCGCGGCCGCGACGAGGACGAGGACGGCGGTGCCAAGCGATGAGCCGGGATCGTGAGGGCGGGGGCGGAGCAGTGGGACGGGGTTCGCCGAGCCTCGGCCGGAGGCCGCCGGCGCGGCCGGGCGGCGTCTGTGGGAGCGGACTGTCGGGGACGGGTTCACCGAGCCCGTGGGTATGGTCCGGCGGCGTCTGTGGGAGCGGACTGTCGGGGACGGGTTCACCGAGCCGATGGGTGCTGTCCGGCAGCGTCTGTGGGAGCGAAGCAGCGAGAACGGGTTCACCGAGCCGGTGGGGGCCGGCGACCAACGAGATCGTCAGAGGGGAAGGGGTTTAACCACGTGCCGGGTGAGCTGTATTGGCTTCTGGATGACTTCGTCACGAGTGTGGCGGACGTCTCGCACGCGCTGATCCTGTCCAACGACGGGCTGATGATGGCCTCGTCCCGAGGGCTGAGCAAGGAGGACGCCGAGCACCTGTCCGCGGTCGCCTCCGGCTTCCAGAGTCTCGCCAAGGGCACCAGCCTGCAGTTCGGCGGCGGTGCCGTCCGCCAGACGATGGTGGAGATGGACTCCGCGTTCCTCTTCGTCACCTCCGCGGGCCAGGGAAGCTGCCTGTCGGTCCTGACCACCGGCGCCGCCGACGTGGGCCTGATCGCCTACGAGATGGCCCGCCTGGTCACCCGTGTCGGCCAGCATCTGGCCACCGGTCCCCGGATGGCGGGCCAATGAAAGACGACGTCGAGTGGGTCGACGAGGAGGCGGGGCCCGTCGTCCGTCCCTACGCGATGACGGGAGGGCGCACCCGGGCGTCGTCCTCCTCGTTCGACATGCTCGCGATGGCGGTGGCGACGGGAACGCCGGTCGCCGCCGGGGCGAACCTTGGCTCCGAGCACCGGCGGCTGCTCAACCTGGTCAAGCGGGCCCGCCCGATCGTAGAGATCGCCTCGGACGCGGGCCTGCCGGTCGGCGTGATCAGGGTTCTCCTGGGCGATCTGCTGGACCAGGGTCTGATCCTGGTGCGCTCGCCGCTTCCCGCGGCCTCCATGCCCCCGGAGAACCTCCTGAGGGAACTGATCAGCGGCCTGCGGGCGCTGTGATCCCTCTCGCGGGCGCGCCCGGCCTCCGGCGGTAGCGCCCGAGCCGGTGTCCGGCCCCCGGCACCGGGGGCCTGGGGCCGGGGGGAGCACCCCGGCCCGTTCCTCAGCTCTGGCTGGCCGTCAGCACCCTCAGGGAGTGCTCCACGAGCGTCACGAGCACCGTCTTCGCCGAGACGCGGCGTCGCACGTCGCAGAGCAGCACCGGCACGTCCACGTCGAGGTCCAGGGCGACGCGTACGTCCTCCGCCTCGTGCCGGTCGGCGCCGTCGAAGCAGTTGACGGCCACGATGAACGGCGTGCCGCGCTGCTCGAAGTAGTCGATGGAGGGGAAGCAGTCGGTCAGCCGCCGGGTGTCGGCGAGCACCACGGCGCCCAGCGCGCCGTAGGACAGCTCGTCCCACATGAACCAGAAGCGCTCCTGGCCCGGCGTGCCGAACAGGTAGACGACCAGGCCCTCCCTGATCGTGATGCGGCCGAAGTCCATCGCGACCGTGGTGGTGGTCTTGCCCTCGACGCCGTCGACGTCGTCGATGCCGATACCGCGGTCGGAGAGGACCTCCTCGGTGCGGAGCGGCCGGATCTCGCTGATGGCGCCCACAAGCGTGGTCTTGCCCACCCCGAAGCCACCCGCGATGAGAATCTTGAGGGCGACGGGTTCGTCAGAGGGCCCGAAGTCCATTGATCACTTCCTTGAGAATGCGCTCGCTCGCGGAGGCGCGCCCGATCGAGATGAGCTTGTGGTCCTGCAGGTCGCCGAGCAGGACCCGCACCACGCCGAGCGGCAGGTTCAGGTCCGAGGCGACGTCGGCGACCGAGGTCGGAGTGGTGACCATGGCGAGGATGCGTTCCTGTTCGGGGCTTGGGACGAACCCCCCGGACGGAGCGCCGCGTGTCGAAGTGACCATCGCGACCAGGTCCAGCTTGTCACCGGAGGAGCGGGTACGACCCCCGATGAGCGCGTACGGCCGGACGACCGGCCCGGCCTCCTCGTCCATCCAGTGCGTCATCCGGACCTCCGGCACCGGGCTCGGGGATCCGACGGTCCGTCGACGACGCGGCCACCCGCTCCCTTCCTCACGAGAGACCTTGACGTGGATTGGTGGAGATGTGCTGGCCGACCCGCTTGACCAGCATCGCCATCTCGTAGGCGATGTGGCCGACGTCGGCGTCGGAACTGCTCAGCACGGCCAGGCAGGTGCCCTGTCCCGCGGCGGTGACGAACAGGAACGCCGACTCCATCTCCACGATGGTCTGGCGCACGTCGCCGCCGCCGAAGTGGCGTCCCGCCCCGCGCGCCAGGCTCTGGAAACCGGCGGCGACCGCGGACAGATGCTCGGCGTCCTCGCGCAGGAGCCCCTTCGAGAATCCGACGGCCAGCCCGTCGGTGGAGAGGATCACCGCCTGGCGTACCGCGCCCACCCTGGTGGTCAGGTCGTCGAGGAGCCAGTTCAGCTCGCCGGTGTTGGTCAATTTCCCGGTCACTTGTCCCCCTTGTCGCCTGTCGTATGGTGCGCGAAGTCATTGTCCTGCTCCTCGCGCCCGCGTCGCGCCCCCGCCTGGAAGGCGGAGAACAGCGCGCGGACCTCGTCCGGCGAACGCTCCTCGCTCGGTTCCGCCCTCGGTCCCGGCCCGGCGGGCTCCGCCTCCTGGCGGAGCTGAGGCGCCAGGTTCGCCTGCCGGACCCTGCGGGGCAGGCCGCCCGGCCCCGTGGGGGGCTGTGTGGCCTTCTGACGCGTCGGACCGCCGTTGCCGCCCTTCTCCCGGGGCCGGGGCTCCGGGGGCGTCTCGTGGGGCTCACGGGGCTCCTGAGGCGATCCCTGGGACCCCGAGGGCTCCGAGGGCGCCGCCGGGAACGGCGCGTTGGGGGGCGCCTCGCGGGAGGCCGCGTCCCAGCCCGTGTCCCAGCCCGTCTCCCGGCCCGCGGGCGCGGCCCGATCCGGGAACGGGGCGCGGGCGGGCAGGTCCGTCACCACGCTGAGGGACGGGGCCGCGGCGGGCTGTGCGGGCTGGGCGGGCTGGTTCGAGGAGGCCTGCCTCGTCCTGCGCGGGAGGTTGGTGCCGTTGGCCGGGGGAGCGAGCGCGCCGGGCGGGGCGGACTCGAACAGCTCTCCCGGACGCCCGGTGACGCGTTCGGCGGCGGGGGACGGCCGCTCCGCGGTGAGGGCGAGCGGCGAGCCCTGCTGGGCGATCACCGAGCGGGGGATGAGGACGATGGCCGTGGTGCCGCCGAACGGCGAGCCGCGCAGGATGACCTGGACGCCGTGCCGGGAGGCGAGCTGGCCCACCACGAACAGGCCGAGCCGGTCGCTGTCCGCCAGGTCGAACTCCGGCGGGCTGGCCAGCCGCTCGTTGATCGCCGCGTACTCCTCGGTGCTCAGGCCCAGGCCGCGGTCCTCGACCTCGACGGCGAACCCGTTGGCCACCACGTCGCCGCGCACGGTGACCGAGGTCTGCGGCGGCGAGAAGATCGTGGCGTTCTCGATCAGTTCGGCCACCAGGTGGGTGATGTCGGCGACCGCGGCCCCGTCGAGCGAGACGTCGGGCACCGGCACCACGTTGACCCGGGTGTAGTCCTCGACCTCGGCGATCGCGGCCCGCAGGACGTCGATCACCGGCACCGGCTTGCGCCACGACCGGCCGGGCGCCGAGCCGGACAGGATGATCAGGCCCTCCGCGTGCCGCCGCATGCGGGTGGTCAGGTGATCCAGCCGGAACAGGTCCTCAAGGCTGTCGGGGTCGGTCGCCCGGCGCTGCATGCTGTCGAGCAGGGTGAGCTGGCGGTGCAGCAGGCTCTGCTTGCGCCGGGCCAGGTTCACGAAGACCTGGCTGACACCGCGCCGCATGTTGGCCTGGCCGACGGCGGCCTCCACGGCGGTGCGCTGCACCGAGCCGAACGCGTGGGCCACGTCGTGCACCTCGGTCGAGCCGCCCGCCTGGATCGGCGGCGCCTCGGCCCGTACGTCGACCTCCTCGCCGCGCCGCAGGCGGTCGACGACGCGGGGGAGCCGCACGTCCGCCAGATCCAGGGCGGCCGAGCGGAGCCCGGCCAGTTCGGCGGCGAGGCGGCGGCCGAAGCGGACCGAGATGATGATCGACGCGACCACCGCGATCAGGCCGACGCCACCCGCTATCACGATCCGGATCAGGACGCCGGTGGCGACCTCCTGGGCCCGGTCCGCCAGGATCTTGGAGGAGGAGAAATTGACCTTGTCGAGCCAGGTCGAGATCGCGTTCGTGGTCGTCTTCCACTTGCTCGCCTCGGGGGTCAGCCGGCCGCCGGTCGACCCGATGATGGCCTTCTCCAGGTCGGTGAACTTCTCGAAGGCGGCGGAGGCGAAGGTGTCGCGGTACTGCGCGCCCAGCTCGGGGTCCAGCGAGGCCGCGCCCCTGGCGTGCAGGAAGCGCCGGGTGGCGACGTACTCGCCGAAGGCCCTGCGCTCCTCCTCGGACAGCCGGTAGTCGATCAGCGCCCCGCTGATCAGCGCGTTCTCCCTGGCGACCATGTCGTGGGCGTTGCCCATGCCCTGCATGGCCGTGGCCTGCTGGAAGATCGAGAGGTCGGGCACGGCGGCCATCTGGTCGTACACCAGGAAGACCGCGTCGAGGATCTGGTTGTAGTTCGACAGCACGCCCAGCCGCGTGTGCTGCCCGCTGTCGACGCCCGAGCGGACGCTCGGCAGCCTGTCGAGCTGGCGGAGCAGCTCGTCCAGCGAGTTGCGCAGTTCCGGGCTGCCGGAATTGTCGGTTGTGGCGGCCTTCCTGAACCCCGCGACCGCGCGGTCGGTGCGGGCGCGCTGATCGCCCATCCCGCTCGTGAGGACCCTGGAACTGATCGCCACCGACGACTGTGTCCGCTCGGCCTGGAGCTGAAGTCCCAGCTCCGTGGAGGTGACGCCCACCGTCTGGTAGAGGGCGTTCGCCTTCAGCAGCGCGATGCCGTCGCCAACGGTCAGGTTGAGTACGAAGCCCCAGAGCGCGCTCAGTGACAGCAGCGGCAGGAGCAACAGCAAGAAAATCTTGAACCGAATCGAGCGGTTTCTAGAGCCCATGTCCACTCGTTCCAACCTCTGAGCGTGTGGAGGCTCGTGCCGGCTTAGGGATGGATACGCCTCCGGAAGATCGCACAGGAGACTAGCACCGAATAAGGTTTTTGCGCAGTGGAGGATCTGATGATTAGTGTGATTACCGGGGCTAGTGCCGGAATTGGTGAAGCGGCGGCGGTGGAGCTCGCGAGGCGCGGGCAGACGGTAGTTCTGGTTGGCCGTAATCCCGACAAGACGGCTCGGGTAGCGGAAAGGGTGCGCGAGGTCTCCGGGGCACTTCCGGATACGTTTACCTGCGATTACACCCTTTTGGATGATGTGCGTAGGTTGGCGGCTGAACTCCTGTCCCGCTACGACCGGATCGACGTGCTCGTCAACAACGCGGGCGTCATGACCACCAGGCGCACGCTCACGCGCGACGGCCACGAGATGATGATCCAGGTCAACCACCTGGCCCCCTTCCTGCTGACGAACCTGCTGCTCGAACGGGTCGCGGGGCGAGTGATCACCACCACCTCCCGGGCGGGCAAGACCGGGGGCCTCGACCCGTCCGACCTCGACCGCGAGCGGCGGCGCTGGAGCGGCTGGCTCCAGTACGGGGACTCCAAGCAGGCGAACGCCCTGTTCACGGTGGAGCTGGCCCGCCGCCTCCAGGGCACCGGGGTGACCCCGACCTGCTTCCATCCGGGCGTGATCAGGACCGAGTTCGCCCCGTCGACGCTCATGATGTGGATGGTGAAGAACGTCCCCGGCATGGGCCAGACCGTCGAGGAGGGGGCGAGCACCATGGTCCACCTCGCCACCCATCCGGACGGCGCCGCCCACCCGGGCCGCTACTTCGCCAAGGGCGCCCCCGCGGTCGTTCCCAGGAGGATGACCGACCCCGCGCTGGCCCGCGCCCTCTGGGACGCCAGCGCCGCCGCCGTCGCGTAACCGCTCGCGGTCCGTACGGCGGCGTTCCCGCGCGGGTACGCGTGTAGGCACGCGGGTACGCGGGTACCCACGCGTGGGCGCGTGGACATTCCACGACCCGTACTCCACGCCGCGTCACCCGAACCGGCCGCGTCCGCGCGGGCGCGCGGACATGTTGGTGGGGGTCTCACCCGCGACGGGCGGCCGTACGGTTCGCAGGGGGGATTTCCCCGCGCGTCACCGGCCGTTCGCCGGGCGTTGGGCGGGTCCGGTTACCGTCCGGGGCTGTGAGCGTCGCAACCCCGCTGCGGGCCGTCCTGCCGCCCGCCTCGGCCAGGGACCCGTTCTTCGACAACGCCAAGTTCCTCGCGATCACCCTGGTCGTGTCCGGTCACCTGATCGAGGACCTGCGGGACGTTCCGGCCGCGCACGCCGCCTACTTCTTCGTGTACACGTTCCACATGCCGCTGTTCATCGTGCTCAGCGGCTACCTGTCACGAAATTTCACCTTCTCGTCGGGCAAGGCGCGCAAGCTGATCAGCACCCTCGCCGTCCCGTACGTGATCTTCGAGCTGATCTACTCGCTTCCCCGCCTCATCCTGTACGGCAAGCTCGACATCAGCCTCCTCGACCCGTACTACCTGACCTGGTTCCTGATGTCGCTGTTCCTGTGGCGGCTGTCCACACCGGTCTGGCAACAGCTGCGGTGGCCGCTGGTGATCGCGGTCGGGCTGTCACTGCTGTCGGGGATGAGCAGGCTCCCCGACGAGCTGTCGATGAACCGCACCCTCGGACTGCTCCCGTTCTACGTGCTCGGGCTCATGCTGCGGCCCGAGCACTTCGAGTGGCTCAGGAGGCGGTGGGTCCGGGTCGCGGGCGCGGTCACCCTGGCCGCCGGCGCGGTCCTCGCCTTCGCCATACACACCTCCGTGAAGACCGAGTGGATCCGCTGGCGGCACGCCAACGACGTGATCGGGGTGGACGACCTCACCGGCAGCCTGATCCGCCTGGGCATGCTGGCCGCGGGGGCGCTGCTCGTCGCCGCGTTCCTGGCGATCACCCCGTCCAGGCGCACCTGGTACTCCGGGCTCGGCATGGCGACCATGTACGCCTACCTTCTCCACGGCCTGGTGGTGAAGGTCGCGGAGCGGTTCTACGGCGACTGGTCGCAGACCCTGCCCGGGGTGGTGGCCGTGGCGCTCTTCGGCGTCGGGCTCGCCGCCCTGCTGTGCACGGCGCCGGTGCGGCGCGTCACCCGCTGGGCGGTCGAGCCCAGCATGAGCTGGGCCTTCACCCGGCTGAGAAGACCGGCCTGAGAAAACCTTCGTGGGCGGTCCGTCCGGCCAGGGGAGTCAGGCCAGAAGCGGGCCGAGGGAGGGGCGCGCGGGTCCGATCTGGAGCTCGTCGACCGCGCGGTAGGCGGCGGTGACGGCCGCGTCGGCGCGGGCGGCGGGAACGGAGTCGGAGTTGGCGATCGCGATCCGGCCGTGCGTCCTGCGGGCGACGGCAGCCGGGGGCCGCCCGTCGGGGTAGAAGTCGAGGTCCCACGGGGTGGCGTACTCCGGCGCGTAGCCGTGTCCCCACCGGTTGACCGTGATCGCCTCGATGTCGCGGGCCGCGTCGAAGCCTCCCGGCCCGAGCAGCCGGGTGAGCTGGTCGCGGATGCCGTACTCCAGGTGCTCGTACGGCGTCTCGATCAGGGCGTACCGCCCGGCGATCGAGCCGTCCGCGGGTGACACGCCGGGGGTGACGGGGGTGGCGACCAGGTGCGCGGTGATCGGCTCCTCGGGCCTCCTCGGGCACCGGTAGCCGCCGGTGTCGGCGGGGTCGTCGAGCTCGGCCACGCACCAGCGGGCGCCGGTGAACCGGGCGCGCCTGATCCCCATCCTCCGCCAGGCCCGCCAGTCGCGGAGCTGGACGGTCGCGTACAGCAGGGGTACCTTGACCGCTCGCCGCAGGGCCGCATGTTGCGCGGGCGGGAGGTCGTCGATCAGGTAGGGGATCATCGAGTTCCAGCAGGCCATGATCACACCGCTCGCCCGCACGGTCCTCACCCGCTCGCCGTCGAAGTAGCCGACCGTGGCGCCGGTGGCCGTGCCGGGGAGGCCGTCGTTGGCGGCCGAGACCACCGGGCTGGACAGGCGTACGCGGACCCGGTTGCCCGGCCGGTCGAGCACGCCGTAGTCGAAGCTCGCGGTGGTGACGCCCCGTGCGTCGGCGTTCGTGGCGAAGCCGGGGATCATCCGGGCGGCCATCATCCGGACGATCGCCTGGTTGCCCTCGGGGAAGCGGCAGACGCGCGGTTCGCCCGCGTCCCACTCCTTGATCACGGTCGGGGAGTTGTACCTGGACGGCTTGGACCTGTCGAGCCCGAGCCCCTGGAACCCCGCGTACCGGTGCTCGTCGGCACCGGCCCAGGCGTCGATCGCGCCGAAGGCGTCGGAGCCGTAGCCCCACTCGTCGCTCGGCATGGTCCTGACGAACGCCAGCACGTCCGGGTGGACCCCGCAGACGTCCCCGAGGAAGCCCGAGTAGGTCAGCCGGGCCAGCCGCGCCTGTTTCTCCTCGGCGGACAGGCCGGGGAACCAGTCGGGCGGATCGCCGTACAGCATGAGCAGGTCCCGTCTGGCCCGCTCCGCGACGGGCAGCTCGGCGATCCACCGGGGGGCGCTCCTGCCGGGCGTGAGCACGACCAGCCGCTCCTCGGGGAAGGTCTCCCGGTCGCAGAAGACGCTGTCGTGCATCCCCAGGCTCGCGTACAGCCCCCGGCCGGAGGACTCCGCGAGCCTCTCGGGGTGGATGCCCAGCTTGGCGAGCAGGTCCTTGCCCTCCGGGGTCCACGCCGACGGGCGCTCCATCGACCGCGAGCCGCCGTACGCGACGAGCGGCCCCTTCCCGGCCGCCGGGCGGAACTCGTTGCGCAGGGCGTGCCCGCCGATGTCGTCGTGGTTGTCGAGGATCAGGATCCGCGCGGCGGGGTCGCGCTCCAGCCAGCGGTGGGCCGCGCTGAGACCGCTGATCCCCGCACCCACCACGACCAGGTCGTAGTGCTCGCCGGTGGGTTCCGGGGCGCCCGCGTACGGCCAGAACCGGTGGTCGCGAAGGGCGTGGGGCACGCTCAGCGTCTCCGCGGTGTCGCCGCGCAGCCCCGTACGGGACGGCGGATAGGACATGTCCGGCGAAAGCTCCAGATCCTCCGGGAGTGTGGGTGGGGCGTCTTCCCTGTCGGCCCCGGGCAGCGAGCACGCCGCCGCGATCCCGGTGGCCGTGATCACCCCATCGAAGAAGTCCCGGCGGGAGATGGGCCGGTCCATGCCGAGTTCCAGGGCCTTACGTGGATTGATCTCGTGAGGATCTGTCATGGGGCGATCATCACGATGTGAATGGATCGGCGGGGCTGCCTCGCTGCGTTTTCGGGAAGTTTTTACCCACGCCATTACCGCACTGTCATGATATTTCCCTTATAGGAGTTATGTCATGGTCACGAGGAATCAACGATGGTGAGGGGGTGATATGGCATTGGCGATATGCTGACCCGTCCGGTCCGGGGGAAGGGGGCCTCGCGGGGAGCGCCCGGATGCGCACCACTCCGCACCCAACCACCTTTACCTGCTGCTCCATCCCCTTCCGTCCGCCCGGACCCGAAGGTCGCCTGGTGAAAGGCGTGCCGCGACAATGACCGTCCGGGTGAGGGGAACCGGAAGTCCGGCCGCCCCGTACCGCCGGACGACGTGTGGTTAAGCGGGACACACCGGATCGGGACCCGTATTCACATCCCTTTTCACGGCGGGTAAGGAAAGTGTCGCGCGGAGGATAACCGGGGTCGCGACACGGGAAAGAGGCGTGCGGAACGAGGCCCGGGGAAAGCGACGGGTGAAGCGGCGGCATTGGAAAAGGAGCCGGGTAAAGCGGCTCCCAGCAGGGCGAGGAGCCGCTCGCCGGAGCCCTCGTCCCCGGCGCCACCGGGCCTGTGCTCCTCCGATCCCTCCCGGACGGCGTCGCGCCCCGCGCCGGTAGGCCGTCGGGAACACCGGGACGGCCCCCGATCTCCCACCCCAGGCACCGGTGCGCCCGGCCCTCGACCCCCGCCCGGGACCGATTCGCGACCCCCTTACGGCATGTCCCGTACGAGCTCAGGGCGCGTCCCGGCGAGTGGCCACCAATTTCGGGTCACCCCGTTATGTGTTGTTCCTCTTTCCCAGGGCATACGCCTGGCAGCTGAGCAGATAGGGAGCGTGGAACATGACAGTCACCGGCATCATTACCGCCATCGTCATCGGCGCCATCATTGGTGCCCTGGGTCGGCTCGTCGTGCCCGGCAAGCAGGGCATCCCGATCTGGCTGACCATCGTGATCGGTATCGTCGCCGCACTCATCGGCACCGCGATCGCCGGAGCCCTGGGGGTCTCCGCCACGTCCGGCATCGACTGGATCGAACTGATCATTCAGGTCGCCCTGGCCGCGGTCGGCGTCATCCTGGCGGTGAGCCTGTACGGCAGGCGAGGCGTCCGCTAGCCCGTGACCCGGGGTGGCCGGATTCCACGGGAAGATCCCGGAGAACCCGGAGACCACCACCCTCGGGCACCCACGACGGCCCCGCCCCGGATCTTCCCGGGGCGGGGCCGTCGTCGTGCGCGTCACCATCACCCCGAAAACGCCGCCTCACCTGCCCGTGACGGACCTTTGGCCCGCCTCACCTGCCTGTGACGGACCTCCCGCCCGCCTCGCCGACGCGGCCACCGGCGGAAACCGGGGTCCGCGCACCCGGGCCCCGGGAAGAGCGCGGTCAGTCACCCTCGGGTGGGCCGAGTGGGGCCTCGGTGCTGTCGACCAGCACGCAGTCGGCTACGGGGCCGTCGGAAACGCGTGCCCAGATTCCGGCGACCGCCAGATGCGGTTGCTCGGAGACGCTGAACTCCAGCACCGCGACCTGGCCGTCCCCGACGGCCCTGGGGTCGATCGTGAAGCCGGACTCCTGGGTCTCCGGTCCCGGCCAGACGGTGAGAGGGACCTCCTCCTTGGACAGGAAGCTCTGGCTGCGGGGCTGCGGGCTGCACTTCTTGCCCCTGGGGATGTAGTCGACGACCGCGTTGAGGCCCATGTCCCGCAGGTCCGCCTGGAGACGCTTGGGGTCCTTGGCCTCGTTGATGGTGATGAAGATGGTGCCGTCGTCATTCTTGGAGACGGCGTAGGCCGCACCGCCGCCGAGGGCCAGCGGGGCGGCGACCGCCACGGCGGCGACGGCCAGCAGGGGGGCGAGGAGGGCCGGGCGCGGCAGCCGCCGCCTCGGCCCGGCGGGCTGGGCGTCCTGGTGGATCTCGGTCATCAAGAACTCCTTGAGCGATCGGTGACGGCTCGCCGGAAGCTCCCGCTCCACCGGGACCGGCAGCAGCCGGGCCAGTTCCTCGATCTGATCGTGACCAGCCTGGGGCCTGGGGACATTCACCGGTGCTTCTCCCGAACGAGCCGGACCGCGGTGTCGCGGTCACCATTTACCTGTCTGGACCGCGCCCGAGGTTCCCGCGTCTCTCCCGCCGCCGCCACCACCGATGTCGATGTCGATGTCGATGTCGCCGTGTCCGTGGCGAGCCTCCTTAGTCTTTTCCGCGCCCGTGAGAGCCGGGAGCGGATCGTGCCCACCGGTACGCCGAGGGCCTCCGCCGCCTCGGCGTACCCGAGTCCGGCCCACACGCACAGCGCGAGCACCTCCCGCTCCGGCCTGCGCAGCGCGGCCAGGGCCGCCCGCACGGAGACCAGCAGCTCGTCGTCGTCGACGCGGCCCGCTATCTCCTCGGCGATGTCGGGCACCGCCTCGCCCGGAGGCAGCCTGGCCAGCGCGTCCGCGTGCCGCCGGGCGGCACGGTTGACGTTGCGGGCCACGTTGGTCGCGACGCCCAGCAGCCAGGGACGCAGCGAGCCGCCGTCCGCGTCGACCCTGCCCCGCAGCCGCCACGCCTCAAGGAAGGTGAGGGAGACCACGTCCTCGGCGGCCGACCAGTCGCCGGTCAGCCGGAAGGCGTGGTTGTAGACCGAGCGCGCGTGGTCGTCGAACAGCCGGCTGAAGGCGTCCGGATCCCCGGCGCGTATCCGGGCACGCATAGTCGTTTCCACACACATGTACTGTCCGCCCGAACCCGCCGGTTCCTGGATTCCCGACATCATGCCCATATGCCATGCGGCGGTCAGCCGTGACCCGCCCTTCCGGAAAATACGACTTTCTTGACAATATAATTTGTCGGAAGTAGTCTGCGGGCATGCAGGACATCGCCGTGATCGAGGACCCGGCCGCGGCCGAGGTCTCGCTGGACCCCATCCGGGCCCGGCTGCTGGCCGAGCTGAGCGAGCCCGGATCCGCGACCATGCTGGCCGCCAAGGTCGGCCTGCCCCGGCAGAAGGTCAACTACCACCTGAAGACGCTTGAGGCGCACGGGCTCGTCGAGATGATCGAGGAGCGGCGCAAGGGCAACGTCAACGAGCGCATCATGCGCGCGACGGCGGCCTCCTACGTGATCTCCCCGACCGCGCTGGCGTCCGTCGAGCCCGACCCGGCCCGTTCCCCCGACCAGCTGTCGGCGAGCTGGCTGCTGGCCGTCGCGGCCCGGCTGGTCCGCGATGTCGGGTCGCTCATCACCGGCGCCACCAAGGCGCGCAAGCGCGTCGCGACCTTCGCGATCGACGGCGAGGTGCGCTTCGCCTCGGCCGCCGACCGGGCCGCGTTCGCCGGGGAGCTCGCCGGGGCCGTCACGGCGCTGGTGTCCAAATACCACGACGAGTCCGCCGAGAACGGCCGCGACCACCGGATCGTCGTCGCCCTCCACCCGAGCCTGAAGGAAACGGGCTGAGCGGCGCGGGGCCCCGACCGGTCCGTGATGGTCCGGGCGCGCACGCGCTCGTCCGGACCGGTGACGTCACACCTCAGAACACACACCCCTCATAGGAGCGAATCCCATGCGCATCGTGATCATCGAGTTCATGAGCCTGGACGGCGTCGTGCAGGCGCCGGGCGGAGCCGACGAGGACACCGACGGCGGCTTCGCCCACGGCGGCTGGTCCCACCCGTTCTTCGACCCGGACGTGGTCGGCGGCGCCTTCGACGGCGCGCTGACCGGGACCGAGGCGCTGCTGTTCGGGCGCCGCACGTGGCAGGGCATGGCCGCGACGTGGCCCGACCAGGCCGGTGACCCGTTCGCCGACCGGATGAACTCCCTCCCGAAGTACGTCGTGTCCCAGACGCTGGGCGACGACGAGCTGACGTGGAACAACACCACGCGCATCCCCGGTGGCGAGGCCGTCGCCCACATCAGGAAACTGCGCGAGACCGACGGCGGCGACCTGCTGGTCATGGGGAGCTCCACGCTCGCGCGCACCCTCCTGGGCGAGGGCCTGGTCGACGAGCTCCGACTCGTGGTCATGCCGGTGATCCTCGGCGGCGGGAAGACCATCTTCCCCGCCGACGGCACCCTGCGCACGTTCGAACTGGTCTCCACGGCCACCAGCGACGCGGGTGTGTCCCTGTGCACCTACCGGGTGGCCGGCGAGGTGTGATCGGTCAGAAGGCGACCGGGGTCTCCCTTTCGAGGCGGGCGAGTTCGTCGTCCGAGAGCCGCAGTGCTCCGGCGGCCACGTTGGCGACCAGGTGGTCCGGATTTCCGGTGCCCGGGATGGCCAGCACATGCGGCCCCTGCAGCAGCGTCCACGCCAGCCGGACCTGTGCGGCCGTCGCCCCGTGGGCGCGCGCGACGGCGAGGACCGCCTCGTCGTCGGTGCCGCTCGCGCCCGCCTCGCGCCCCTCCCCGGCGATCGCGAAGAACGGCACGAACGCGATGCCCTGTTCGCCGCAGGCGCGCAGGAACTCGTGACGCTCGGGGTTCGCACCGAGGCCGTACCTGTTCTGCACGCAGACCACCGGGGCGATGGCGAGGGCCTCGGCGAGATGCCTGGGCCTGACGTTGGAGATGCCCAGGTGGCGGATGAGCCCGGCGTCGCGCAGTTCGGCCAGCGCGCCGAAGCGCTCGGCGATCGAGTCGGGTCCGTGGACCCGCAGGTTCACCACGTCGAGGTGGTCGCGGCCGAGCTGACGGAGGTTCTCCTCGACCTGGCCGCGTAGCTGCTCCGGCCTGGCCAGTGGCAGCCACGCGCCCGAGGGGTCCTTGCCCGGTCCGACCTTCGTGGTGATGACCAGATCGTCGGGGTACGGGGCCAGCGCCCGGTTGATCAGCTCGTTGGCGGAACGCAGCGGTGAGAAGTAGAACGCGGCGGTGTCGATGTGGTTCACCCCGAGCTCGACCGCGCGGCGCAGCACGGCGATCGCCCGGTCACGATCACTCGGCGTGCCGTCGGCGTTCGCCGTCAGCCGCATCGCGCCGAACCCGATCCGGTTGACCGTCAGGTCACCGAGCTCCCACGTGCCCGCCACCGCCGCCGTGATGCTTCCTGAATCCATGGGCGAAGTCTGCCATCACCCAGCCGCCCGGGAACGCCGACACCGATCCAGGCGCGGCGCTACCTGCCGGGGCACAGGGCGGTGTCGAGAGCGGCGTCAACCTGCTGACCGGCGGCCGGCGTGCCGGGCAGCGAGGTCACCGCGACCGTGGCCGAGCGGCCGTCCTCGGTGACGGCGTTACGGGTCTCGTACCCCGGGATATCGCCGCCGTGGCCCCACGCGTGGCCGCCACAGCTCAGCTTGACCTTCATCAGGCCGAGCCCGTAGCCCCAACCGGCCGGGGACGCGGGCATCTCGACCGTCTGCTTCATCTCCTCCAGCTGCGCCGGCTTGAGGAGTTCGCCGCCCAGCAGCGCGACGAGGAAGCCGTTGACGTCACGCGGGGCGGCGATGAGCTGCCCGGCCGCCCACGCCATGGACGGGTCCATCCGCGTGACGTCCACCATGGACGCGGGTCCCGTGGACGCGTAGCCGCGGGGGTGGGCGCCCCGGATCCCCTGCTCGCCGAGGCCCGGCCAGTAGGTGTCGCGCAGCCCGAGCGGCTTGATGATCCGGCCGGTGACCTCCTCGCCGATCGGGCGGCCGGTGACCTTCTGCACGAGCAGGCCGAGCACGACATAGTTGGTGTTGCTGTAGCTCCACTTCTCACCCGGAGCCGCCACCGGCTTCTGCGCCAGCCCCCTGTCGAGCAGTTCGCGAGGCTCAAGGTAGCGGTGCTGGAACTCGAAGAAGAGCGACGCGTCCTTGGCGTAGTCCGGCAGGCCGGAGGTGTGCCGCAGCAGCTGGCGGACCGTGATGTTCCGGCCGTCGTTGCCGTTGCCGCGGATCAGGCCGGGAAGATACTCCTCCACCGACGCGTCCAGGTCGATTTTTCCCTCCCCGGCCAGCTGCAGCACGACCACGGCGACGAACATCTTGGTGTTGCTGCCGACGCGTACCCGCCCGTTGACCGGAACCTTCGCCCGCGTCTTCAGGTCCGCCACACCGGCGGTGTAGTCGCGGGTACGCCCGTCACGGCCCCGCACCGCCGCCAGGGCGGCGGGGAAGCCACCGCCGCGGACCAGGTCGTTCAGGCTCGTCTGCACGTTGTCGGCGGGACCGGTTCGCGGGGCGGTGTCGGCGGCGGCCGGGGCGGGGGACAGGCTGAGGCCACCCAGCGCGACGGCGGCCGCGGTGGCCAGGGCCAGCAGGCCACGGCGCCCGGCGGACGCGGGCCTGGTCGACGGGGAGGTGACGGTGGTGAAAGGGGGCATCACGGGACTCTCTGCTCGATGGCGCGGTGCGGTGCCAGTAAGCCTGCCGGTGCGAGCAGATCATGATCGATCCCGCCCACCGGCCTGTACGAGGTGCCGCCCACCGGCCCACGCGGGTACGGCCAGCACTACCACCACACCAGGAGAGGGCCGCCACCAGCACATCCGCCCGCAGTCCTTGTGGCTTCGAAGCCTCCTTCCGCATGGAGAGCCGAACTCCGTGCGGGTCCTGGCACCTCCAGGGAGAGAACGATGCGCCGCTCCCGCGCGGGCGGGTCGTCTCACCTCCCGTTATTCGAGAAAGGAATATCCGTGACATTGATTGACCACCCCGGATCCCCCCCTCTACCGTCATGGACACGAAACCCGATCGGCACGGTGATCCGAAGGGAAACGCAATGACTCAAAGCCCCAAACTAACCCGGATAACGGGCAATGGGGACGGTGAGTGCGACGACAACGACTGTCCCAATGTCTATTTGACCGACAGGCGGACGTTCGTTGTCCAGGGCGACGAGTTCAAGGGCTTGAGGGTGCCTGACGGGGAATCCGCCGTAGAGATCCCGGAAGGCGTTCTCAGGGAGGCCGTTCTTGCTCTTGGATGGTGAGTCATGGAAAGATTTCTTCGACTCTTTTCAGCGCGACGCCTTCCGGCTGGAAACACAGCCCAAGTACACCATGCCGGCAGAGGCGGAAAGCCTTGCCCGCTTCCTGCGAGGAGAACCCAAGCCCGACAACCACAACGCCGCATGGCACAGGAGGGTCACCGGCTACGTGGACGCGGGTAAGGGCATCGGCCGAGTGCGTGTCGTTCGTCGGCCGCTGACCGACTACCAACGCTACCAGCTCGCGTGGGGAATCCCTGGAAACATCATGGCCGGGGAGGACATCCGAATACTCGACCTCACAGATCAAGTCATTGACATTCCCTCCGATCAAGACTGGTGGATGTTCGATGACTCGTCCGTGGTCCATCTGAACTTCCGGCCAGACGGAACCCAGATCAATCGAGAGCTGATCGAAGGAAGCTCCGGACCATATCGGCGGTGGAAACAGATTGCTGTGGAGAACTCCGTTTCATTCGCGCAGTACATGAAAGATCATGAGTGACGTTAGATCCTGAACAGCTGGGGCGATCAAAGCAAGACCTGGCGGAGAAGCTAAAAACACTCCGCAAGCAAGCCGGTCTCACGGGAGATCGGCTCGCGCGGCTCTGCAGCATGTCCCAAAGTAAGATCAGCAAGATTGAGACAGGAAAGCTCACCCCCGCGTTGACGGACTCGTGACCGTCACCGCTTAAAGACCGATGGGGGCGGCGCGGTCGGACAGGTCACTCCATAGACTGGGTGGGTCAGCGGAGCTGGTGGGTGATGGACGGGTCGGTGATGGTGGTGTCCGCGGCCAGCAGGAACGCCTTGGACAGGATGACCGACAGCATGCCGCCGTCTTCCTCGAACGGGAGGAAGACACGGTCGGCGGAACGACCGGGAACGACGCACAGGTAGGCGTCGTTGGGCTCCATCAGGATGTTGCCGGAGCCGAGGTGGATCCTGTAGGGGCGAAGGTCGCCTCGGACGCGGAGAAAACGGTCGGTGAGTTCGAGCCGGTCGGCGATGGTCAAACGGGGGATCAGCCTGGTCAGGGCGTCGCGGCGGACCTGAGCGGTTTCGGTGAGGTCGCCGACGTTGTAGGAGTGCCAGTAGTCGTCGTGGCCTTCGGGGGCGAGGCCGGTGGAGGTGACGCCGACGGCCAGGTCGGCGTCGCGCAGCGCCTCTGACAACACTCGCGGCGGCACCTCTGCCAGCGGGACCCGGTGTCCGTGTTCGTCGGTGAAATGGATGTCCCCGCTGACGCAGACCGAGGCGGTGCCGTACCCGTCGCGCTCGCCCGACGCCTCGTCCAGGTGGAAGTCCCAATGGACGGTCAGCCCCGGGAGCTCCTTGACGGCCTCGGCCTGGTCGTACCCGCCCTCTGCCCACCAGTGGCCCAGCGACAGGCCGGTCCAGCCGCGTTCGGTGAGCAGCGCCTTGGCCTGGCCGTACCTGAGGAAGTGGTCGGCGAAGCGCCGCGAGTGGTCGCCGGTGCCCTCCTCGGCGGGCGTGAGCAGGTAGATCTCGCGGAACGCCTGCTTGAACGGCTGTCGCAGGCCGATCGTGAGGACGTGGTCGCGCCAGGCGCGTACCTCGTCCACGGTGGCGGAAATGGGATGCCACAGTTTCACCGGGGTGTCCGGGAGGGGCCGGATGCTCCGTCCTCGCTGGTCCGTCAGCTCCCAGCCGTCGGCGGTCCGGACGGGGAGGCCGGCGGAGCCCTGTGAGATCTCCCAGATCAGCGCCCTGCCGTACCTGCCGGTCACCGGGTGGTCGAGGTAGTAGGCGCAGATGTCGCGCCAGTGCCAGATCCGCTCGGTGACCAGGGCGCGTTCGACCCGGAAGCGCTCGGCGGGGAGCGTCTTCCTCAGCTCCTTGGCGGTGGCCTTGAGCTCGGCCAGCAACTCGCCGTGGGCGGAGCGCACGGCCTTGGGGATCGTCTTGCGGACCTTGCCGCCGTCGTCGACGAAGGTGACCACACCGTCGGCGGAGAGGCGCAGGCCGTGCTCGGTGCGGGTGCCGTCGGGTTCGAGTCCGAAGGACGGGACGGTCCGGTCCAGGAGCTGCTCGGGCGACAGGCCGGTCTGCTCGGCCACCGCGTTCAAGGTCCTGGCCACGAGGGCGAGGATGCTCTTCCTGCGGACCTTCGCCTGCACCCGGGCGAGCTGGGTGACCACCTCCAGGCCGCCGCGCCGGGCCAGTACGCCGAGGGCGGCGTTGGTCGTCCGCTCGTTGCGCGAGTTGGGCCCCGAGCCGCCGACGCCGATGCCGGTCGCCACGGCCACGTCGCCGAGCAGTTTCGTCACCCACGGCTCGTCGACCAGCTCGCACGTCCACACCATGCCGCGCACCAGGACCGCCGTGTGCTCGTGGAAGTAGGTGACGATGGTCCGGTGAAAACGCGACTCGACGTGCTCGCGGTAATCGGGAATGCGGCCCAGTACGTCCTTGACCAGGGCGACGGCGGCGGGCGTGAGCAGCGCCGCGGCCTGGTCGAGCCAGGCGGCGTTGGGCCGGGTGTTCGTGGCCGTGGTCCAGTGGCGCAGCAACGGCAGCACCTCGGGAGCGCCGAACCGGGCGGCGTACTCCTCACGCAGGAGCACGGCGAACGGGTCCAGCTCGTTGACGAGGTCGCGGGCGGCGGCCGCGGGATCGCCAGCGTGGTCGGCCAGCAGGTTGTCGATGACGCGTTTGACCGAGTCGGTCGCTCCCCACGGCCGTTCGGCCAGATGGGCCTTGACCTGCCGTAAGAACTCCACGTAGGGCTCGCGCTCGGCGACCGGCAGCCGTCTGGTCGCGGCGAGAGGCAACCGGTAGAGGTCTGCCGGCTGCTGGTTCCTGTCCAGCGGGGTGACGGCGACGCGCCACAGCAGTTCGATCTCCGCCGGGGTCCATCGGGGGTCGCGCCGGAGCACGGGGGTGAAGACACTGGTCAACGCCCGGTTGTAATGGCCCTCTCCCATGCTGATGTGCAGGCGGAGCTGGCCCCACAGTCCCAGGGCTCGCCACTCGGCACCACCAAACTCCTCCGCCGGCCTCCCCATCGGCGTCTCGGTGAATTTCACGTCCCAGGGCGCGTGCTCCGCCGGGTCGAAGACCGCGTCCAGCCGCTCGAAGACGTCGAACGTCACCTCGTCCAGGCAGTCGAGCCAGGCCCGCTGGGCCGAAGGCATCTCATCCAGGATCGCCACGTCAGCCTCCCTGCCGGGCCACGAACTCGACGACGACCGAGTCGCCGAAGTGGTGGGTGAGCAACGCCATCGGTACATCCCTTGATCGTCGGGGGGTGACAGCGTCATCTATAGCAACCCGGGCCGACAAAGACGCGGCCGACTTCACCGCGACGGCAGGCGCGGCCCGCTTCCGGTGGAGGTCGTGGACACCGGACGGGGATCCCGGATCGCACGCACCCCCCGCCGGGAACTACGGCGAGCGCCCCTGCGCTCCTTTCCGCACGGACGCTTCAGCTACGACGCCCGGCCGCCGACGATCCCGTACGGATCGCTTCAGCGTCCCAGAGCCCAATGGGCGGCCCGCAAGGAAGCGACTACGGTCCGCACGGCGTACGGCGGGACGAGCCGTGTGCGGAGGTGGGTGGGTGTTCCGGGCGGCTTGTAAAAATCCGTGACCGGCGCGCCCGCCAGGCCGGAGGCCTGACACACCGGACGGCCACCAACGACGGCCGCCCGGAGCACCCACCCGCCGGAGCGCGAACACGTAGTACGAAACGCCGATGCCGTGGTGATCGCCGCGCTTCGAAAACCGTTGCCCGTCCGTGAGGAGTCGGCCTTTCTCAGACAGCCCTCAGTTCGGCGACCGACTGGAGGAGGCCGTTCCTTTCGAGACTGGCCAGCACGTCCTCGACCGCGCCGGGAGGATTCTTCCAGGAGTCGGCGATCTGCTGAACGCAGGCCCAGACGACCTTTTCATTCAGATATATCTGATCAAGAACGAAGTCGTCCGCGCTCTTGGCCTCGATGTCCCACCCGGACAAGGAGCCCGTCGGGAAGTCCTTCAGATTGTTGGTGACGATCACTTGAGCCCGTGCCCGGATCGCTGCGGCGAGAACATGGCGATCATCGAGGTCGGGGAGTTTGATTCCCTCGATCAGCGGCTCGTGGCCGGTGATCAGACAGTCCCGCACAGCTCTGATCATCAAAGCACGAGTACGATCAAGCTTTTCCGCAGCGATGTCCGGCCGGTTCTCTCTGATCGCCTCAAACATCTCATCCAAGATCTGCTGAGTCCACTTCGCCTGTACCAGGCCCGCCTGTGCGATCCGGATCAAAAGATCACGAAGCGTACTCGGGTACAGAACACACGCGTCGTAGAGAACCGTGAAGGCCATCTCAGTCGAGTCCCAGCTCACGCGTCGCGGCCGACAACTCGTCCGCCGCCTCTCGGCGTCGCTGATCATCCTTTCGGCGATAGTCCAACAGTGATTCCACCCGCACCCTTCGATGGGTGCCGACCAGACGGTATTCGATCTCGCCCGCTTCGAGCAGACCTATGAGGTAAGGCCGTGACACGTTGAGAAGGTCGGCGGCTTCCTGGGTCGTCAGCTCCGCGTGGGCCGGCACCACAGACACTCCACGGCCCGCCGCCATGTGAGCGAGTATCGCCGCGAGCAGTTCCACAGCCGCGCGCGGCATCACCAGCTCCTCGCGCGTCTCCTCCACCACGACGGGGATTCGCGCGGGACTATCCGGATGACGTCGAAGGTAGCCGCGAACTCGGCGAAGCGCGTCACGGGCCGCGAGGGCGTCCGACGAGTTCGGCTGGATCGGGGCAACGGTCATCTTCCCCACCTCCTCAAACGCAGTATCCGACACAAACGCAATAAACGCAACGGATGTCCGTGGTCGGATGATCGCTTTAGGTGCTCTTGAGGTGAAAGGTGAGAGGCATCGATTCGCACCGGAGGCATGTCGACGTGGGCTGCCGCTCCTGGCGGGATCCTGCTTCCCGCCGGCCCGGCCGCGCCTCCTGAGTTGTCTCCGAAGAGGTCAGATCATCACGTGCGCTTCCGGGTGGCCGGCGAAGGAGAACTGGGCGTTGCGGGTGAGCTTGATGTCGTCGGCCTGCCAGGTGTGCATGGTCTTGTCGCCGCTGCGCCAGTAGACGAAGTTGAAGCGGTCGGCGGAGTAGATCTTGACGCGGTCTTCCTTGAGGCGGCGGACCAGGCGGGTGTCCTCGCCTCGGGTGACGTCCTCGAAGCCGTAGTGGCGGAACATGTCGGCCTTGCCGAGGAAGGTGCCGCCCTGGACGAGGAAGGCGTAGCGGTGCTCCAGGCCGGGCAGGCGCAGCATGGTGGTGTTGCCGCCCTCGAAGTAGGCGTAGTGGGCGCCCTTGCCGACCAGTTCGGCGTCGGAGTAGTCGAAGGCGCGGGCCAGGTCCGACAGGTAGTGCTCGCCGTACAGGTTGTCGTCGTCCATCTTGGCGATCAGTTCGCCCTCGGCGGCGGCGATGCCCATGTTGAGGCAGGCGCCCAGCGACAGCGACTCGTCGGCGGGCAGGACCACCACGTCGGTGATCCCGGCCATCCTGGCCTTGTCGGCGACGACGACGGGGTCGATGTCGAGGCCGTGCAGGACCATGACGAGCTGGACGGGCCGGTGGATCTGCCGGGCCACCGAGGAGATCGCGTGCTCGATCTGGGCGGCGCGGTTGGTGGGCAGGACCACGGAGATCGACCGGGTCCGCCGCTGCACCGGCCTGCCGAGAATTCCCAGGATCTGGTCCACGCGGTGCGAGAACAGGTGCTTGTCGAAGACCTCGCGCATGGCCAGGTGCCCCTGCCGGGCGCGCAGCTCGGGGCTGTTGATCAGGTGCAGGACCTGGTTGTACGACTCCAGCTCGTCACGGGCGATCGGGATCAGCGACCCGAAGGTCTCCTCGATGGCCCGCGACCAGCCGGAGACCACCGACGTCGAGCAGGCAGACAGCTCGAAGACGCGGCGGGCGCACATGGTCGGCGAGTCGAGCACCGAGTTCACGTTGAGGAAGACCTTGTACATCTTGTACGCGGCCAGCATCCGGTCGTACGGGAGCTCGCCCACGATGTGCGGGACGTACTCCTTCGGCCAGGCGTACTTGGGGTCCACGGTGCCGTTGCGGGCGAAGATGTGCAGCCCGAGCTCGCGGATCGGGGCGATGACGGTTTCCATCTGCTCGCGGCGCTCGGGGTGCTTGTCCCGGAAGTACATGCCCGCGAAGACCACGTCGTTCACGCGGCCCTGCCTGTCCTGGATGGGGTTGTGCACCCGGGGCTGCGCGGCGAACTGCAGGACGTCGACCCGGTCGTGGCCCAGCACCTCGCGGTAGCGGGGGACCATGTCGCCGTCGCAGGTGAAGACGTAGTCGAACAGCTTGGCCGTGTCGATGAAGAAGTCGAAGTTCGGCGGGTCCTCCTTGTTCCAGAAGACCGTGGGGATCCCCTCGGCGCGGCACCAGTCGATCAGGGCGAGCAGCTCCGGCTTGGGAGCGTTCGTGCCGGTCATCTGGTAGCGCCAGCGGCCCTGGTTGCCGTGCCAGGCCGACTCCACGAACAGCATCTCGGGACGGCGCTCGGCGAAGATCTGCGGCCAGTCGCGGAGCCCGAACTCGATCTGGTCCCACTCGTACTTGAACGCCATCCGGGAGAAGTCGTCCAGGATGACCGCGACCTTCATGTCGGGGCGGACGATCGGACCGGCGGGCCACTTGACCTGCGGGACGTCGACCACGGGCCCCCGCTGGTCGAGCTCCTCGACCACCTCGGCCACCGGACGGGGCGGCTTGGGCCCCTTGCGGGCCTGCATCGCCGAGCGCAGCCTGCCCGGCAGCGCGGTGACCCCCGGCCCCTTGGCCGCCGTCAGTGCCTCGGCCACCCGGTAGGGGCGCTGCACCTTGGTGGACTCCAGCTTCCACTGCGCGTAGTCGGCCCGCGCCTCGGCGATGGCGAGCCGCCGTTCCAGGTCGTGGACGCGTTCCTCCAGGCGCTCGACGACCTTGCGCTCCTCGGGCAGCCAGTTGATCGGCCCGAGACGCTGGAACTTCGGCTCTTCTGGGGTCTCATCGCTCATGGGGACATCGCCTTTGTCAGGGGTCGTGCCAGCGTACGACCATAGCCGTACCGAAATAGTCGTTTTAAAGGGATTTGGGCGATACGGATTGGCCGGCCGGTGAGAGGTTGCCGCCGCGCAGCCAGCTCTCGATCACCCGGGCGATCCGGGGACCGGCCTTGCCGTCCCAGAGCGGGGGCAGCTCGCCCGACGGCGTCGCCGCGCCCTCCGCCAGCGCCCGGTCGGCGGCGGCGGGCAGCTGCGCGGGGGTGACGAGCCGGTTGGTGCCGTGCGTGATGGTGATCGGCCGCTCGGTGTTGGGCCGCACCGTGAGGCAGGGGACGCCCAGCATGGTCGTCTCCTCCTGCACGCCGCCGGAGTCGGTGACGACCAGCGTCGCGCCCCGCACCAGCGACAGGAAGTCCACGTAACCCAGCGGGTCGACGATGAGAAGGTTCTCCCCGTTCACCAGCCCCGCCTCCGCCAGGCGGGTCCGGCCGCGCGGGTGCAGCGGCACCACGACCGGGAGGCGCCCGCTCACCGACAGCACGGCCTCGACCAGCTCCTTGGCGGAGGCCGGGTCGTCGACGTTGCCGGGACGGTGCAGGGTGGCCACCGCGTACCGCCCGGGAAGGCCGAGCCGGGAGCGGACCGGAGCCGGGTCGAGGCGGTCGAGCGCGGAGAACAGGCTGTCGATCATCGGGTTGCCGACGAGGTGCACCCGGGCCGGGTCGACGCCCTCGGCGGCCAGGTGGGAGAGCGCGTCCGGCGAGGTGGCGAAGAGGATGTCGGACAGGCCGTCGGTGACGATCCGGTTGACCTCCTCGGGCATCTCCCGGTCGAAGGAGCGCAGGCCCGCCTCCACGTGCGCGGTCGGCACGTTGAGCTTGGCGCAGACGAGGATCGCGGCGAGCGTCGAGTTCACGTCGCCGTAGACGACGACCAGGGTGGGACGGTGTTCGAGCACCACGTCCTCCAGGCCGACCAGCAGGGCAGCCGTCTGGCGGGCGTGCGAGCCGGAACCGACGCCGAGGTTGGCGATCGGCTCGGGGAGACCGAGGTCGGCGAAGAACACGTCCGACATGAGCGCGTCGTAGTGCTGACCGGTGTGGACGATGCCCTGCCGCACCCCGAGCTCGGTGAGGGCGCGCACCACCGGGGCGGCCTTCACGAAGTTGGGACGCGCGCCGAGCACGTGCAGGACGAGGGGATTATCGGGGCCCTGAGCAGCGCCCGGACGGGCAAAGTCCCTCATTGACCTCGCCTTTCATGCGGCAGTGGGGCAAACGTTGCCTATGGTACGGTCACGGCGTGGTATCCGATGCCAACAGGCCAGACTCCCCCTCGGTTCCAGCGAAAGTTCCGGCGAAGCCCCCGGGCCCCGAGGGTTCCGAGAGGAAACCCCTCACGCCGGAAACATCCTCGGAGCCGGAATCCCCTTCCTCCGGGGAGACGATTCCGGTCGTGGAGGCACCCGCGGTGGACACGCCCACCGAGCCGCCACCCCCACCGAGCGCGGAGACGCCTCCCCTCGCGGACGTGACCCCGGACCCCGTCGCGAACCACGACACGGACCCCACCCCGGACGGCACCCCAGACAGCGCCACGGAACCGGACGCGAACGCGGCCCCGGTCTCCGACATGCCCGTCGTCACGGCGAGGCCCTCGGACGAGGACGAGGAGAAGGTCCCCGCGTCTCTCCCCGCGTCCTCGGTCGCCCCAAGCTCCCCGGACTCGACCTCCCCGGGCTCGCCCGCCTCCCTGGTGTCGGCGAAGTCGGCCAGGGCGGGACTGCGCGGGCTCATCAAGGGGTTCGTCCAGCACCCGGTGATCGTCTCCCGGGTCGTGGCGACCAAGGTGAAGTCCGACCCGGTACGCGTGGCGCAGGCGGCGGCCGAGACGCTCCCGCCGAGTGTCCGCCCCGTCGTGGGCCGGTTCGCCTGGCCCGTCGCGCGCCGCGCCAAGATCGTCGTACGCAAACTCGGCATGCGCCTGGTGAAGGGCCCGTGGAGCGAGGCGAAGGAGCACTTCGACTCCGGCCGGATGAGCGAGGCCGCCGCGGTGCTGCAGGCCCACACGCGCTACCCCTTCATCAAGCGCCGGCACGCCTACTACGCCGGAGAGCTGGCCGCGATCCAGCCGAACCCGATCCCGCCCAAGGCGAAGGTGATCGTGGGTGAGCGGTTCCAGGGCCGGGTGCTGCACTGCGTGACCAACGCGCTGCCGTACACGCAGGCCGGGTACACCGTCCGCACGCACCGCATCGTCACCTCGCAGAAGGCCGCCGGGCTCGATCCGCACGTCGTGACCAGCTGGGGCTGGCCGATGATGCAGGGGCACGCCGACGCGACGCCGTACGAGGAGATCGACGGGATCCCCTACCACCGGCTGATCCCGAGCGGCGAGGTGCCCTTCGAGAGCCAGGGGCGGATGATCCGCGGCGCCGGAGAGGTGACCGAGCTGGTCAGGACGCTGCGCCCGCAGGTGCTGCACGCCGCGACCGACCACCGCAACGGGTCGGTGGCGCTGGCGGTGCGCGAGCGTACCGGCACGCCGGTGGTCTACGAGGTGCGGGGCTTCCTGGAGGAGACCTGGGCCTCCCGCGACCCCAAGCGCATCGGCAGCCAGCGGCACGTGCTCCAGCGCGACCGCGAGGCGTTCATCATGCGCTCCGCCGACGCCGTGGTCACCCTCGCGGAGACCATGGCCACCGAGATCGTCGAACGCGGGGTGCCGAGGGAGAAGATCTATCTCGCGCCGAACGCGGTGGACGACGCGCTGCTCAGCGCCGAGTACGACGGTGCGGCGTTCCGCGCCGCGTACGGTATCGAGCCCGGCGAGATCGTGATGGGCTCGGTGTCGAGCATCGTGGCCTACGAGGGCTTCGCCACCATGATCAACGCGGCCGCGCTCCTGCGGGACGAGGGCGCGCCGGTCAGGGTGCTGCTCGTCGGCGACGGCGTGGAGCGGGCGGCGCTGCTCGAACAGGTCGAGGAGCTCGGGCTGGGCGACATCGCGATCCTGCCGGGACGGGTCGGCCCCGACGAGGCCCTGCAGGCGCAGGCGGCCATCGACATCTTCGTCTGCCCCCGCGAGGACCTGCGCGTCTGCCGACTTGTTACGCCATTGAAACCCGTCGAGGCGATGGCTCTCGGCAAGCCGGTCGTGCTGAGCGACCTGCCGGCCCTCTCCGAGCTCGTGGGCTCCGACGGGGCCGGGCTTCTGGTGCCCGCGGGGGACCCGGAGGCGCTGGCCAAGGCGATCGCGGGGTTGCGTGACGATCCGGTGCGCAGGGCCGCGATGGGGGAGGCCGGACGGGCGGAGGTGGCGGCGAAGCGTACGTGGAGCCGCGTCGCGGAGACGTACCGTGATATTTACCGATCGATTGCTGGTTGATGGTCTCGTGTTGGTAACGGGGATCCCAGCCGTTTGTGATGCGTTCAATCGCATTAGGCGTAGCTCGTTCGGACTTGAGATAGCCTTTGCGACCATGAAGTGTTGTTTCCGGCGTTCCAAGGTCATCCAGTGACTGCCTACGACCTGGCCATCATCGGTCTGGGCTACGTCGGCATGCCCCTGGCCAAGGAGGCCACGGCGGCCGGTCTGCGGGTCGTCGGTTTCGAGGTCGACCCGGTGAAGGTCGAGTCCCTCAACGCGGGCACCTCCTACATCGACGACCTGACCGACGCCGACCTTGAGCACATGCTGGCGGGGGGCTTCACCGCCACGCTGGACGAATCCGTCCTGGCCGACAGCCGGACCGTCGTCATCTGCGTGCCGACCCCGCTGGACGAGGACCACCGCCCCGACCTGTCGGCGGTCGAGGGTGCCACCGGCACCGTCGCCCGCAACCTGCGCGCCGGCACGCTGGTGGTCCTGGAGTCCACCACCTGGCCCGGCACCACCGACGAGGTCGCCCGGCCCATCCTGGAGAAGGGCTCGGGCCTCACCGCGGGCACCGACTTCCACCTCGCCTTCTCGCCCGAGCGCATCGACCCGGGCAACCCCAAGTACGGCCTGCGCAACACCCCGAAGGTCGTCGGCGGTTACACCCCGGCCTGCAAGGACCGCGCGGTCGGGTTCTACTCCCAGTTCATCGAGCAGGTCGTGCCGGTGAGCGGCACCCGCGAGGCCGAGATGGCCAAGCTCCTGGAGAACACCTACCGCCACGTCAACATCGCCCTCGTCAACGAGATGGCGATCTTCTGCGACGAGCTCGGTGTCGACCTCTGGGAGTCGATCGAGGCCGCGGCCACCAAGCCGTTCGGGTTCCAGAAGTTCCTGCCCGGACCCGGCGTCGGCGGGCACTGCATCCCCGTCGACCCGTCCTACCTCTCCTACACGGTGCGCAAGCTGGGCTACCCGTTCCGCTTCGTCGAGCTGGCCCAGGAGATCAACGAGCGGATGCCGTCGTACGTGGTGGCCCGCGTGCAGCGCCTGCTCAACCGGCAGCGGAAGCCCGTCAACGGCTCCAGGGTGCTGCTGCTCGGTGTCACGTACAAGCCCGACATCGCCGACGAGCGCGAGACCCCGGCCCTGCCGGTCGCGCGGGCGCTGCTGGATCTGGGCGCGGAGCTCGTCTTCGCCGACCCGTACGTCAAGGAGTGGCGGGTCGACGACGTCGACGTGCCGCGTGAGGAAGACCTCGCCAAGGGAGTGGCCGAAGCCGACGTGACGCTGCTGCTGCAGCAGCACGCCGCCTTCGACCTGTCGATTGTCGAGGACCAAGGCAAGCTCGTGCTCGACACCCGAGGCGTGCTCGCCGAGGGTGAACGCGTCGAGCGGCTCTAGCGACGGAGGGCTGCGCGCAGTGCACGTGCTCGTCATGACGGTGGTGCATCACCCCGAGGACGCCCGGATCCTGCACCGGCAGATCCGCGCGCTCGTGGACGCCGGTCATGAGGTCACGTACGCGGCCCCGTACACGGCGCGGGGCGTGATGGCCCGCTCCTGGGTGAACGGCGTCGACCTCCCCCGCGCCGCGGAGCGCAAGCGGTTCGCCGCGGTGCGCGCCGCGCGCAAGGTGTTCAAGCGCATGCGGAGTCAGGTCGACCTCGTGGTCATCCACGACCCGGAGCTGCTGCTCGCGGTGGTGGGGGTGCGCAAGCGGCCCCCGGTCGTCTGGGACGTCCACGAGGACACCCCGGCGACGCTGTCGCTGAAGCCCTGGCTGCCCGCCTTCCTGCGCCCGCCGGTGCGGTTCCTGGCCCGCCTGCTCGAAGGCACGGCCGAGCGGCACCTGCATCTGCTGCTGGCCGAGACCGCGTACGCCGGAAGGTTCCGCCAGGCCCACCTGGTGGTGCCCAACGAGACCTGGGTGCCCGACGAGGTGACCCCGCCGGGCGACGACCGCGTCGTCTACCTCGGCTGGCTGTCGGGGGCGCGCGGGGTGCGCGAGGCCATCGAGGTGGCCCGGCTGCTCCAGCCGTACCGGGTGGCGGTCGAGCTGATCGGCTACGCCGACCCGCAGTCGCGGCCGACGCTGAACGAGGCGGTGGCCGAGGGCGTGCTGGAGTGGCGCGACTTCATGCCGAACGACGAGGCGCTCAAGCGGCTCGACGGCGCGCTGGCCGGGCTCTCCCTGCTGCACGACGAGCCCAACTACCGGCACTCCATGCCCACGAAGATCGTGGAGTACATGGCGCACGGCATCCCGGTGATCACCACTCCCTCGCCCCGGGCGGTGGAGCTGGTCGAACGCTACGACAGCGGCATGGTCGTGCCCTGGCGGGATCCCAAGGCCGTGGCCCAGGCCGTGCTCTTCCTGCGAGACGACGCCAGGGAGCGGTATGCCCGGGGCGCCCGAGGGTATGCGGCGGCCCGTGCGAACCACCACTGGCCCAACTCGGCCCGCCGTTTCGTCGCCCAGCTGGAGGCGTGGGCGGGCGTCAAGAGCTGATCTCCGGTACGGAGGGGCTCGCGGTGTCCGCCAGGCTCCTTATGTCTGCCTGATCACAAGAACGGTAGTGTCCTGAACGTGCGCTGGCTCATCGCTTTCCTGGGCGTGGTGATCCTCGCGAGTGTGGCGGCGTTCGTGATGACCACGTCCGCCGGGAACGACTCCCCGACGGCGGGAGGCTCGTCGCTCGCGACATCGCCCTCCACCTCGTCCGGAACCCCCTCGGTGCCGGTGCCGGAGGTGGCCGAGTTCACCGACCCGTGTGGAACGTTCGACACCACGATGCGCTGGCCGTACGCGATCACCGGCTACTGGCTCGTCCCGACCACCGACCACTGCACCTGGCGGCGGCAGTTCGGCGCCATCCACGAGGTGGGCGGCGACACGGTGATCCGGATCGGCTGGGGCCTTCAGGCCCGCAGCCTCGACGACGACGGCCGGATCCTCGACGGCGAGGGGAACGTCGACGCCCGCTACGAGCCGTGCGAGGAGGACGGGGTCCCGTGCGCGCTCGCGGCGGAGAACGACCTCAAGGCCGCCAACCCCGGCAACCGGGTGAGCTGGACGTTCGTCTACCGGACCGACGAGGCGTTCGGCCCCGGCCTGTTCCGCTGCCCCGAGTTCGAGCGGAAGATCGTCACGGAGAAGACCGTCTTCTACCGGATCGTCGCCACCGACAACGGCACCGACGACCCGAGCTGCTCGAACATCCGGACCAAGGGGCGCGGCTACCACGTGATCCTGGTCGCGGCCGCGCACGAGGACAGCCTCACCGAGCTGCTCGATCTCGGCGACCGGTTCGGGGTGAAGGTCTACCCCGCGCTGCCGCTCGCCCCCCGCGACCCGGCGCAGAAGACCCGGGCCGCCAAGCAGGGCACGGACACGCTCACCACGCTCACTCGGCGGATCATGCAGGACTACGGGGCGCGCTTCCAGGACCGCACCTCGCTCGGCGGCTTCTACCAGCCGTTCGAGCTGCAGATGCGCGAGATGGAGTATCTCGGCGACTCCGACGACGACCACCCGACGCTCAGGGTCTACGCCTCGCAGCACGAGATCGTCGAGCAGGAGATGCCCGGCAGGCCCGTCCTCGTCAGCCCCTACCTCGACGCCCGCAAGCAGCGGCCGTTCAGCGCCACCCCCAAGCAGGTCGCCAAGGGCTTCGAGGCTCTCGCCAGGACCGGCGTCGGGATCATCGCCCCGCAGGACAGCCGGGGTACGGGCAAGGTCGGGCTGTTCTGGGCCGACCAGCGCGAGGACGAGATCGACGAGCGGCTGCGCCCGGTCGTCGAGGAGGAGACCAACGGCGACGCGTACCACGGCTCGACCCGCGACTACTACCGCGAGATGTCCCTCGCCAGGACCAGGATGGTCGAGCAGGGCTTCAACGTGCAGCTCTGGGCGAACGTCGAGGCCTTCGAGCCGTCCGGCGAGGAGCGGTGCGCCGCGGGCTCCGACCGGGGGCGCACCGACAAGGAGCGGCTCGACACGGCTGTGGCGCAGGTCGGGCGCTACGTCTCCAAGGTCGTCTCCTACATGTGGAGCGACTTCTACACCTGCGGCTCCCCGTCCCTCGCCGAGGAGATCGCCCGCGACTACAACCGGCCCATCGCGGCCGACGCGATCCGCATGCAGCGCGACATCCAGGACGGCATGGAGATCCGCGGCTACAACATCCCGATGGGCTCCAAGGTGACGATCACCTGGGAGGGTCAGGAGGAGCCCCGCGTCGTCGACGTGGCCGGGGTGAACCTCACCGAACCGCCACCGGACCTGCCGGTGCGGATGGGGACGGCGTGGATCCCGTTCGACTGGACCAAGGTGCCGGAGGACACCTGGATCCAGGTCTCGGTCGCGGCGGCCGACGGACGCGCCGCCACCGAGACGCTGCACGTCCGCGTGCGGGTCTGACCGGTGTAACGTGCCTGCCATGGTGCCGCGCATTCCCGTCAGCGTGGACCTTGTCGTCCTCACGGTGCGCCGCCAGGCGCTGAGCGCGCTCGTCTGGCGGCGCGACAATCCGCCGTACGAGGGACGCTGGGCCCTGTCAGGCGGTTTCATCCAGCTCGACGAGGACCTGCCCGCGGCCGCGGCCCGGGTCCTCGCCGAACGGGCCGGCCTGCCGGGCGCCCCCGTGCACCTGGAGCAGCTCCGGACCTACGGCTACCCCGACCGCGACCCGCGCCAGCGCGTGCTGAGCGTGGCCTACCTCGGTCTCGCCCCGCACCTGCCGACCTCCACCGAGGTGCACATGAGCTGGCAGCCGGTCTCCTCGCTGCTGGGCGAGATGGCCTTCGACCACCGGCGCATCATGGTCGACGGGATCGAGCGGGCCCGCGCCAAGCTGGAGTACACCCCGCTGGGCGCGGCCTTCTGCCCGCCGGAGTTCACCGTCGCCGAGCTGCGCCGGGTCTACGAGATCGTCTGGGGGCGCGCCCTCGACCCGCGAAACTTCCACCGCAAGGTCACCAAGGCCGAGGGTTTCCTGGTGCCCACCGGCGGGACCACCACCCGCGACGGCGGCCGCCCCGCCAAGCTCTACCGCCGAGGCCCCGCCGTGGCGCTGCACCCCCCGATGCTCCGCTCCCTCAAGGAGTAGCCGGGGACGGGCCGTCGTGGGATTCCCTCCCGATCAGAGGTCGTCGATCTCCGTCAGGTCGACGTCGACGTCGAACGGAACGCTGATCTTCAGCCGGTCGTGGTGGATCCCCATGAGCGCGTAGGTCATGGTGGCCGGGTCCAGCTCGTAGACGTAGACGACCGGGCGGCCGTCCTTCTCCTCGATCCGCCAGAAGTGCTCGATGCCCGCCTGGGCGTACAGGACCGGCTTGCGTTCCCGGTCGCGGGTCTCCGACTCGGCGGAGACGACCTCGACAGCGAGCAGCACGTCCGCCGCCTCGTAGAAGGTCCGCGTCAGGTCGGAGGGCGCGTGCGCGTGAAGGAGCACCAGGTCCGGCTCCGGTCGTTGACGTCGCCCCAGCTTCACCGTCATCTCCCGCTCCACCCGGAGATGGGCCGGTGCCGCCTGATCAAGCTCTTTGTGCAGGAGGAACAACACGAGAGCGTGAAAACGGGTCTGGGGGCTTACGAAGACGAGAGTGCCATCGATGAGTTCCGTGTGAGGAGGGATCCCTCGAAGCCGGTCGAGGTCCTCGGCCGAGAAGCCCTCTTTGGGAGGGAACACCCAACTGGGCAACGGCTCCAGCTCGGGTGACCCCGTCTCGCCTGCCCCGGCGCTCGGCGTCTCGGCCAGCGGTGCGATGCTCATGTCGTCCTCCCGGTCGGGCACGCCTCTCACCTCCAGTGTTACAGGATGCCCTACCCGCTCGCTGCTCATAAAGTAAGACCATGCCTCGTTTCCGCGCGATCCTGGACACGATGCCCGCCTACCGGGCGGGCAAGGCCGTGGTGTCCGCCGACGGCCGGTCCTACAAGCTCTCCTCGAACGAATCCCCCTACGAGCCGCTGCCCTCGGTCGTCGAGGCGGTCGCCAGGGCCGCGGCCCAGATGCACCGCTATCCCGATCCGGCGGCCACGGAGCTGACCGAGGCGATCGCCGGGAGATACGGCGTCCCGGCCGAGCACATCGCGCTCGGCGCGGGCTCGGTGACGGTGGCCCAGCAGCTCTTCGAGACCGTGAGCGAGCCGGGCGCCGAAGTGATCTACGCGTGGCGGTCCTTCGAGGCGTACCCGCTCCTGGCCGACCTGGCCGGGGCGACCTCGGTGCGGGTCCCGCTCCTGGGCGAGACGCACCACCTGGAGGCCATGGCCGACGCGATCACCCCGCACACCCGGATGATCTTCGTCTGCAACCCGAACAACCCCACCGGCACGGTCGTCCACGCCGCCGAGCTCGCGGCCTTCCTCGACCGGGTGCCGGAGAACGTGCTCGTCGTGCTCGACGAGGCCTACCGCGAGTACGTCAGGGACGCCGGGGTCACCGACGGGCTCACCGTCTACGGCGACCGGCCGAACGTGGCCGTGCTGCGCACCTTCTCCAAGGCGTACGGCCTGGCCGGGCTCCGGGTGGGCTACATGATCGCCAACGAGCCGGTGGCGACCGCCGTCCGCAAGACGATCGTGCCGTTCGCGGTCAACCACCTCGCCCAGGCCGCCGCGATCGCCTCGCTCGCCGCCGAGGACGAGCTGATGGAGCGGGTCGACGCCGTGGTCAAGGAGCGCGAGCGGGTCCGCGAGGCGCTGATCCGCCAGGGCTGGGAGGTGCCGGTGAGCGAGGCGAACTTCGTCTGGCTGCGGCTGGGCGAGCGCACGCTCGAATTCGCCGCGTCGTGCGCGACCGAGGGCGTCGCGGTGCGGCCCTTCGCCGGGGAGGGCGCCCGGGTCTCCGTCGGCGACCCCGAGGCCAACGACACCTTCCTGGCCGCCGCTGCGGCCTTCGGGAGCGCCTGACCCGGCCGTCCCGCCGCGCCCCGCGATCTCTCTCGGCGGGCTTCGCGGCGGGAGCCCGGGACGCCGTCCGCCGGGCTCGCACCGACGCCGGGTGCCCGTGGCCTACGCGGGCGCGGGTTCCGGCTCCGGTACGGGCTCCGGCTTCCGGCGCCGTTCCGTGGAGACCACCAGGGCCACACCGACGACGATCACCACACCGGCCGCGACCATCGAACCGGTGACCGGCTCGCTCAGCACGAGGGCGCCCAGCACGACGGCCACGACCGGGTTGACGTAGGCGTAGGTGGACACCAGCGAGATCGGGGCGTTGCCGAGCAGCCACGCGTACGCGGTGAAGCCGACCAGCGACCCGATCAGGATCAGGTAGACCAGCGCGGTCCACGACCGCGTGGAGACGGTGGCGACGTCGAGGCGCTCGCCCATCACGGCGGCGGTCACGGCGAGCCCGGCGCCGCCCGCCGCCATCTCCACGGCGCTCGCGGAGAAGGGGTTCGCGGGCATCGGGATGCGGGACGCCAGGAACGATCCGGCCGCCCACGACAGCGACGCCAGCAGGATGGTCACGACTCCGGAGCCGTCGGCCACCTCGCTTCCGCCGCTCAGCGACAGCACCGCCACGCCGCCGAACCCGATGAGCACCCCCACGAGTGTCAGCGCCCGTGGCCGGTCCCTGAACAGGATCCTGAAGACGACCAGCCACAGCGGTGTGGAGGCCACCAGCAGTGCCGCCAGGCCGCTGGAGATGTGCTGTTCGGCCACGGCGACCATGCCGTTGCCGCCGTTCAGCAGCAGCAGGCCGACCAGGGCCGCCCCGCCCGCCTCCTTCCAGGTCATCCGGAAGGCGCTCCGTCCCTTCAGCAGGTACACCGCGACGCCCAGGACGAGCGCGGCCGTGACGAAGCGGACAGCCCCGCTGAGCAGCGGCGGGATCGTCTCGATCGTAATCATGATCGCCAGGTACGTGGAACCCCACACCACGTACACGATCGCCAGCGCCCCCCAGACGAGGAGCGCCTTGCGGCTGTCAGTACTGTCTTGGCGCATAGCTCATGACAATAGCGGTTGAAACCGACATTTCGCTCGCGGGTTTCGGACCCTGAGACGTGGCGCGGCGAAGCATGGATCGGGAGGGTGCCCCATGACATCGCGTTGGCACCGCTTCCGGCGGATCGCGCCGCGGGGATCGCGGCCCGGGGGCCTCGCCGCATCGGGGCGGGGGACCGTAATGACCGGGCCGGAATGAACAGGATGCTGTGAACAGGCCAAAACAAGCAGGCCGGAATGAACAAACCGCAGTGAACACGCCCGGACGAACGGGCCGTGGTGAACAGGCAGCGGTGAACACGCCACGACGGGCGCGCCGGGCGCCGTCAGGTCACGCCACGCCGGGATCGGCGTGCCGTGACCTGGGAGGTTCCGCCGCCCGGGTGCGGCGGAAGCCTCCAGGTCGGCCGAGGCGTCGAGAGGGCTCAGCGGGCGCCGAGCTTCTCCACGATCAGCCGGTACAGCTGCCGGGGACGCCCAGGCTGCGGCGTCCGGTTCGGCGGGAGCGGCCACGCGAGTCCCTCGTCTACCAGCGTGCGCAGCAACCGCCGTGCCGTACGCGGGGTGACGCCGAGCATCTTGCCCGCGCCCTCCGCGTCCACCACCGTGTCCCCACCCTCCAGTTTGGCCGCCAGCCGGGCCAGGACCTCCACACCCTTCGGCTTCAGCGGTCCGGCGCCCTGAGGGGGCATCCTGGGGGCCGGGATGAGCGCCCTGCCCTCGCGGTCGACCGCGAAGCCCTGGGCCTGCTTGCCCGCCTGGGTGCGCGCCAGCGCGGCCCTGGCGTGCGACTCGGCGTCGTGGGTGGTACGGCCCATGCCGACGCCCACCTCGACCGCCAGGCCCAGCTCGTCGCGGACCCGCGCGGCGAACGGCAGGACCCGGAAGCCCTCGGTGGCCGCGGCCACCGAGCCGCGGGTCGCGGTGACCATGTAGCTGTGGTCGTCGACCGTGGTGACCGACGCGTTGATCCGGTTGGCCTCCTGCACCAGCAACCGGTGCAGGGACAGCCGGAGCTCGTCGCGCCAGTAACGTGGCGCGGCCCGGCGAACCGGCTCGCGCAGCGTGGGCACCTCCACCAGGACCACGGTGAGCTGCGACTCCTCCAGCCGGTGGTGCGCGCCCAGCAGGGCCGCCGTGTGCAGCGCCGTGCGCACCGCGGCGGAGGTGGGGCGGATCCTGACCACGGGCACCCCTGCCGTCTGAAGGCGGTCGGCGACCGCGGGCAGACAGGTGAGCGCCCCGCTCGTGCTGCCCTGGCGGGCGAGGCGTTCGTGGAAGGCCGCGATCGTCCCGGTGGCGCCCGGTTCGTCGCGGCTCTGCACATCCCCCGAGGGAAGGCTCAGATCGTTGTACGCCTCCTCGACCTCCGCCCTGCCCAGGACGTCGATGCTGACCCTGCGCGGGTCTATCCGTTCGTCCAGCGCGGCCCTCGCCAGCGCGGCGATCAGCGCGGCGCCGCCGAGCTGGACATACGTCGCGGGCATCGTCAGCACCCCCGATCGCCGGGCCAGATCGTAGGGGACCGGGCTGGCGAACAGGCACGCGTCCACCCCGGCTCCCAGGCGGGTGACCTTGTCGGCGGCCTCCTGCTCGTCGCGGTATGCCGCCGCCACCAGGCGGCAGGGTAACGGGGCGGCCGCATGCCCCATCAACATCACCCGTTCGACGAGGTCATGGGGGCCCACCACACCGATAGTGAGGTCCGGTGTCATGGCACCCGGGCGTGACACTCGTGGCGCTTCTTCGGCCCGCTCGACCAATGTTCGTCCCATCATGCCGTCCGTTTGTTTTCGGCTCTCTTTTGGAACGATCGCTTGCGAGGGCCGTAATGTCACGCCCGATTTGCGGCCAATTCCGGAAGCCACTTCCGGGTTAAAGCCATGACTGGCATCGTTTACACAGGTCAGAGCGGTTTTTGAGCGTCTCAAACCCGCTGATTATGAAGCTGAAATCTCTCGCCGCACGTCGGCCCCCAGCGCCTGCATACGCTCGGCCAGATAAGAGTGCCCGCGGTCGATGAGATATCCCGATCCGATCACGGTCTCCCCCTCGGCGGCCAGACCCGCGAGCACGAGCGCGATTCCCGAGCGCAGATCGTGGGCGGTCACCTCTGTCCCGGTGAGCGGAGTAGCGCCGCGAACGACAGCGCTGTTCTCTTTCACTTCAATATCGGCGCCCATCTTGTTCAGTTCTGAGGCCAGAGCGAAACGCCCGTCGAAGATGCGTTCATGAATGTAACTGGCACCGTCGGCGAGGCACGCGACCGTCATGATCGGCGACTGCAGGTCCGTGGCGAAGCCGGGGTAGGTGTCGGTGATCACGTTGATCGGGCGCAGCGGGCGGTCCCTGCGCACGTGGAGCACCGCGCCGTGGTCGGCGAACTCCACCCCCATCTGCTCCAGCTTGTAGCGGACCACGCCGAGGTGGTCCAGGTCGGCGCCGACCAGGTTGACCTCGCCGCCGGTGACGGCGGCGGCCATGGCGAACACGCCCGCGTCGAGGCGGTCCGGCATCACGGTGTGCTCGACGGCCTGGAGCTCCTCCACGCCCTCCACGGTGATGAACCCCGTGCCGCCGCCGCTGATCTTCGCGCCCATCCGGGTCAGCATCTCGATCACGTCGAGGACCTCGGGCTCCAGCGCCGCGTTCTCGATCACGGTGGTGCCGCGCCCGAGGGCGGCGGCCATGATCAGGTTCTCGGTGCCGGTGTGCGAGGGGGTGTCCAGGTACAGGGTGGCGCCGGTGAGACCCGCCGACTTGACGTGGATGACCGAGTCGCCCTCGTCCACGATCGCGCCCAGGCGCTTGTAGCCCAGGTAGTGGAAGTCGAGGTTGCGGCTGCCCAGGTTGCAGCCGCCCACGCCCTCGATGATCGCCTCACCGAGGCGGTGCAGCAGGGCGGGCACGAACAGCACCGAACCGCGGAAGCGGCGGGCGATCTCGGCGGGCAGGACCGGGCTGCTGAGCGTCGAGGCGTCGATCACCAGCGTGCGCTCCGCCTCGTGGAGCTCGACCGTGGCGCCGACCGTCTGGGCCAGCTCGACCGCGCGGCGGACGTCCTCGATGATCGGGACGTTGCGCAGGACCGTACGGCCTCTGGCCGCCAGCAGTGCGGCGCCGATCATGGGCAGCACGGCGTTCTTGGCACCCTGGATGAAGGCGGTTCCACGAAGTGGGTTGCCACCGCGCACGCGGTAACGGACCATGCGTCATGCTCCTTGAAGTGATTCGGGTGATTCGTGTGGCGCGGGGCGGCAGCCGAGGTTTATCGGGCCAACAGTAGTCGTTAGATGCCCCTGAACCGGCCACTTCAGGGGGGAACTACCCCTCGGATGGCCGGTAATCGTCGGCCTTCGCGGCGGCGGGCGACGACAGCCCGCCCGGCCCGTGTTCCCCGGTGTCTCCGCGCCCCCTCGGCCAGGTGTCCCGGCACCGCTCACGGCCGGGTCGTACGGAAGATGATCTCATGGCCGGCCGTGGGACACGGAGGCGGCGTCACGGACGCTACCTGTGCTTCGCGCCGCCCGCGGTGGTGAGGGGGGAGGCGGCCGACAGGAGGGTGTCGGCCCGCTGGTCGACGAAGCGGGTGACGACCTGCTGGCCGTACCCGAACGCCATCGCCCAGACCAGGATCGCGGGCTGCGAGCCGAGGCCCGCGAAGCCGGGCACGAAGCCCGAGTTCAGGATGAGCAGCCCGAGCACCGAGGTGGCCACCCCCGCGGGCGCCTTGAGGAGGTTCTGGACGACCGCGAGCGAGTAGCGGGTGGACAGCTCCGAGCGGGTCGACAGCGAGGCCGCGGTGGCCAGCGCCGCGCCCAGCATGCCGATCAGGGCGACGAGCGGGACGTCGCCGTGGCCGGGCTGCAGGCCGCCCGTCGGGCAGATCTGGGCGGGCATCAGCCCCTGGGTGCGGATCACCGACTGGTTGCCGCACATCGGGATGGCGTTCGGCCAGATCGCGCCGATGACCACCACGCCCAGCACGATCAGGCTCAGCATGACCACCCCGCCGAGCAGCAGGTTGCGGAAGCTGCGGACCCGCCCGGTCTCCATCGCCTGCGCGGTGTACGCCGCCCGCAGCACCGACTGCATCAGCGGCCGGTCGTCCTCCGCCAGGTCCCCCGCGGCCAGCCTGGCCTGGAGGTGGACCAGCCGGGGGTCGTCGCCGGGCAGGTAGGCCCGGCCGATCGCCGCCACCTCCGGAGCCCGCCCGCACAATTCCGCCGTCGGCAGCACGCCGTACAGCATCACGGTCGCGCTGTTGATGTTGGACCAGGCGCCCTCGATGGCCTGGCCGGTCAGCCAGCGCCGCACGCCGTGCCTGCTGCGCGCGTACGTCTCCGCGCGGGCCAGGTGCGTGCCGATGCCCTCGCCCACCGAGACCAGCTGGCCCGCCTCGTCGCGCATCGTGAGGGCCCGTTCGGCGTCGGCCCTGATCTCCTCGCTCCGGGTGGCCACGTACACCCGCCAGGTGCCGGGCCAGCGCAGCACGCCGGTGTCGCCGATCCGCTCTGGGGGGATCGCGGGGTCAAGCGACATCGTTCCTCCGGGGGGAGCGGCCTGGGACGGGCACATGACTGCCCCAGGCTTATCGCGACATGCCGATCAAGCGCTACGCCTCCCGGAAAGCCGGGGTCAGGCGCCTCGGCCCGCGATGTCGGTGCGGTGGTGCGAGCCGCGCATCCGGATGCGCTCCACGGCCTCGTAGGCCGCCGCTCGCGCCGAGGGGACGTCGGGCCCCGTGCCGACCACGCTGAGCACCCGGCCCCCGTTGGAGACGATCCGGTCGCCGTCGAGGGCGGTGCCCGAGTGCAGCACGTAGGCGTCCTCGACCGGGTCGGACAGCCCCTCGATCACGTCGCCCCTCACCGGCTCGGCCGGGTAGTTCTCCGCGGCGATCACCACGGTCACCGCGGCGCCGTCGCGGTAGGTGAGCGGCCCGAACCGGTCGAGCGTCCCGTTCGCGCAGGCGAGCAGCAGGGCCGCGAGGGGCGTCTCCAGCCGGTCCAGCACGACCTGGGTCTCCGGGTCGCCGAACCTCGCGTTGAACTCGATCACCTTCGGGCCCTTGGACGTGAGGGCGAGCCCCACGTACAGCACCCCCGTGTACGGTGTGCCGCGCCTGGCCAGCTCGGTCACGGTCGGCATGACGGTCTCGGCCATCACCTGGTCGGCGAGGTCGTCCGGCGCCCACGGCAGCGGTGTGTAGGCGCCCATCCCGCCGGTGTTGGGGCCCTGGTCGTCGTCGTAGGCGCGCTTGTGGTCCTGGGCGGGCTGGAGCGGCACGGCGGTGGAACCGTCGCAGAGCGCGAACAGCGACACCTCGGGGCCGTCGAGGAACTCCTCGATGACGACCCGCCCGCAGGCGGCGGCGTGCCGGAGCGCCTCGTCGCGGTCGCCGGTGACCACCACGCCCTTGCCGGCGGCGAGGCCGTCGTCCTTGACCACGTACGGCGTGCCGAACTCGTCGAGCGCGGCGGCGGCCTCCTCGGGCGTGACGCAGGTGCGCGACCGCCCGGTGGGAACGCCCGCCGCGACCATGACGTCCTTGGCGAAGGCCTTGGAGCCCTCGATCAGCGCCGCCTGCCGCGAGGGCCCGAAGCACGGGATCCCCGCCTCCCTGACGGCGTCGGCGACCCCGGCGACCAGGGGCGCCTCCGGGCCGATCACGACCAGGTCGGCCCCGAGTCTCCCGGCCAGCTCGGTGACCGAGGCCGGGTCGGTGGGCGCCACCGGGTGCAGGGTCGCGACCCGCGCGACACCCGCGTTTCCGGGAGCACAGTGAACCTCGGTGACCTGGGGGTCCGCCGCCAGCGACCGGCACAGGGCATGCTCACGCCCGCCGGATCCAATCACAAGAACGCGCACTCGTCAGAGCCTATCGTCCCCCCGGCGTCCCCCTCGGGCCCGCGCCCGCCACCCCCGGGTCTCGCGGCTCAGACGGCTTCCCGGGCTCGCGTCCGCCATGCTTTACCCGGTCCCGGTCCCGGGCCGGAATCCCGATTCCCGCGAGGTTGTCCACAGGCTGTGGACAACCTCGAAGGCCTGCCGGCGGGGAAGGTGCTGTAAAGGCCGTGTGAATTTTGTCTGGTTGTGCATGATCAACAGTTGAACCTGGGAGTAAACTGAGAGGCATCCCCTCAATCGTGTTAGCTTTTGGGTGGCTTTGCGTGTCTCTTGCTGATTGGAGGTGGTTCGGGATGTCCTCTGGCGATCCCAGCAGTACGTGCTCGCGCACGCCTGCTGTGCGCACCCTCGACCACCCCATCTCGGTGCCCGACCGGCGCCGCACGCGTCACCTCCTTCACCGGGGGTGACATCGCATCGCGTGTGGATCCCGCCAGGTTGGGCGGGAAAGGCTCGCCATGCGCTCCTCGCTTCTTTTTCCCCGTATCAAGCACACCCGGACGATCCGTGCCGCGCACACGTCCACGTCCGCCGTCTCGCTCCGTGAGCGGATGACCGGCGTCTGCGTCCCGCCGAGCGACTCGCTCGTCGAGTACGCCGCCTACGTCGGCGGCAAGAAGATCGACGCCCTGGGCATCCCCGACGCCCTGGAGCTCGTCCGTGCTCACAACGCGGCCCACGACGCGGCCTCCGGCACCGCCTCGGAAGGGGGCTCCGGCAAGGGTTCCGGCGGAGGCTCCGGAGGGGGCAACGCCTTCGTCTGGGTCGGCCTGCACGAGCCCGACGCCCCCGAGGTCGAGTGGCTCGCGGAGGTCTTCGCCCTGCATCCGCTCGCCGTCGAGGACGCCGTCAAGGCTCACCAGCGGCCCAAGGTCGAGCGCTACGGCGACTCGGTGTTCGTGGTCCTGAAGACCGTCGCCTACATCGACCACGACGTGCTGACCGCCACCAGCGAGATCATCGGCACCGGCGAGCTCATGGTGTTCGTCGGCCCCGACTTCGTGGTGACCGTGCGCCACGGCAGCCACTGCCCCCTCTCGGAGGTGCGCGCACGCCTCGAGGACAAGCCCAAGCTCCTCAACCGGGGCCCCACCGGCGTGCTGCACGCGATCGCCGACCACGTCGTCGACAGGTACCTCAGCGTGGCCGACCGCATGCAGGCCGAGCTGGAGGACGTCGAGGCCATGGTCTTCGCCGACGTCAGCGCCCGCGACATCGGCCGGATCTACAACCTCAAGCGCGAGATGATCGAGATGAAGCGGTCCGTCATGCCGCTCCAGTCGCCGATGTCCACGCTGGCCCAGCGCCGGATGATCCCCTCCGAGATGCGCGAGTACTTCCGCGACGTCGTCGACCACCTGGCCCGCGTCTGCGAGCAGGTCGAGTCGTCCAACGAGCTCTGCAACTCCATCCTCCAGGCGGCGCTCGCCCGCTCCAACGCGCTCGCCAACGAGGACATGCGGAAGATCTCCTCGTGGGTCGCCATCATGGCCGTCCCCACGATGATCGCCGGCATCTACGGCATGAACTTCGAGCACATGCCCGAGCTCCACTCCGTCTTCGGCTACCCACTGGTGATCGGCGTGATGGTCGTCGCCTGCACGCTGCTCTACCGGGGTTTCCGCCGCAACGGCTGGATGTGACCGCGGTCCTCTCACCGCTCCCGAGGGGACGCGCGCGTGACTGACGCGACCCGCGTCCTCCCGGGCGCTCAGGCGCTCAGGGGACGCGCGGGGGTGATCGGCCGGGGGACGGGCATGCTCCTTTCGGCCCACAGGGCGATCATCCGGTCGGGATAGTCGGTGACGATCGCGGCCACCCCGAGGTCGAGCAGCTCCGCGGCCCGTCCCGGCTCGTTCACGGTCCACACGGCGAGCGGCAGGCCCGCCTTCTCGGCCCGCCGGGCGAACTCCTGGTCGACCATCACGTGCTCGGGGGAGAGCGTGGTGCCCCCGCCCTCGGCGGCGGCGGCCGGGACGTCGCCGCCGAAGTCCTCCAGGCGGAGGCCGTCGAGCCAGGCGCCGTCCATGGTGGCGCGCTCGATCAGGGCGTACCGCGGGGTCGCGGGGATGAGCGAGCGGGCGATCCGCAGGACGCGCCAGTCGAAACTGAGGATCGCCGCCCGCTCCAGCCTGCGGTGCCGGTCGAGCTCGGCGACCACCATCTCGGTGAACTCGGCGGGGTCGGCGCTCAGGTCGGGCCTGGTCGGATCGGACTTCAGCTCCACGTGCACCCGCACCCCGTCGGCGCCGTACGCGTCCATCAGCCCCAGCACGGAGCCCAGGGTCGGCATCCGGGTGTTCGGCACCGGCACCTGCGTCGGGGCGAAACGGTCGCCGGGGTGGCGCGGCACCCGTATCCCGCACTCCAGCGTGCGCAGCTGCGCCAGCGTGAGCGCGCCGACGGGCCGGCCCACGTACGGGAAGACGGGGTCGTCGCGGAAGGCGGGACGGACGTCGGCGCTGGTCACCGCCGACACGGTGAGATCGTGCGTGAGCACCAGCCGCCGGTCGGCCGTGAGCGCGACGTCGAGCTCAAGCGCGTCGACGCCCAGCTCCAGGGCGTGGGCGAAACCGGGCAGGGTGTTCTCGGGACGGAGTCCGCGGGCGCCGCGATGACCGTGAATCTCGACATGCACACAGGGACCTTATCCACCCCGCGCGCCGATCGTCCGGTACGGCTCGCGCCCCGGTGACGCGGATGCGGGCCGTACCGGGAGAAACTAGATCATCGAGTGGATCTGGAGCGTCTCGGTACGCCCGGGACCGACCCCGACGGCCGAGATCCTGGAGCCGCTCATCTCCTCCAGGGCCTTCACGTACGCCTGGGCGTTGGCGGGCAGGTCCTCGAAGCTCCTGGCACCGGTGATGTCCTCCTTCCAGCCGGGGAACTCCTCGTACACCGGCCTGGCGTGGTGGAAGTCGGTCTGGGTCATCGGGATCTCGTCGTGGCGGACGCCGTCGACCTCGTAGGCGACGCAGACGGGGATCGTGTCCAGGCCGGACAGCACGTCCAGCTTGGTGAGGAAGTAGTCGGTGACGCCGTTGATCCGGGTGGCGTAGCGGGCGATCACCGCGTCGAACCAGCCGCAGCGGCGGTTGCGCCCGGTGGTCACCCCGTACTCGCCGCCGGTGGTGCGCAACCACTCGCCCATCTCATCGTCGAGCTCGGTCGGGAACGGGCCGGAGCCGACGCGGGTGGTGTACGCCTTCAGGATGCCGATCACGCGGGTGAGCCGGGTCGGCGGGATGCCCGAACCCGAGCAGGCGCCGCCGCTCGTCGGGGAGGAGGAGGTGACGAACGGATAGGTGCCGTGGTCGATGTCGAGCAGGTTGCCCTGCCCGCCCTCCAGCAGCACGACCTTGTCCTCGTCCAGCGCCCTGTTGAGGATCAGCGAGGTGTCGGCGATGTGCGGCTTGAGGCGCTCGGCGTAGCCGAGATACTCCTCCAGGACCTTGCCCGCGTCGATCGCCCGGCGGTTGTAGATCTTGGTGAGGATCTGGTTCTTCTCCCCCAGCGCGACCTCGATCTTCTTCTGCAGGATGCCCGGGTCCAGCAGGTCCTGGACCCGCACGCCCATCCGGTAGATCTTGTCGCCGTACGCGGGGCCGATGCCGCGCCCGGTCGTGCCGATCCTGGCCTTGCCGAGGTAGCGCTCGGTGACCTTGTCGAGGGCCTTGTGGTGGGGCATGATCAGGTGCGCGTTGGCGGAGATCAGCAGCCGCTCGGAGGAGACCCCCCGGGCCTGGAGCCCGTCGATCTCGCCCAGCAGCACGCCCGGGTCGATGACGACACCGTTGCCGATCACGGGGACGACGTTCGGGGAGAGCACTCCCGTGGGCAGCAGGTGCAGCGCGTACTTCTGGTCGCCGATGACGACCGTGTGGCCCGCGTTGTTGCCTCCCTGGTATCTGACGACGTAGTCGACCTGGTCTCCAAGCAGGTCGGTCGCCTTACCCTTGCCCTCATCGCCCCACTGGGCACCAACGAGAACGACAGCCGGCATCGTGAGTCTCCCACCACAAAAACGAAAACCCCTGGCGCAATCGCGACAGGGGCTCTTGCGTGGAGAGAATACCCGACCGCATCCGAAATGGGGATCTCCCACCTCGCGAAAGAGGGCGAGGTGGGAGATCCCGGAGACGGATCGGAAGCTGATCGGCGGCTCAGCGGGGCGGGTCGGGGACGGAGCCGGTGGCTTGGCCGGACGGGCCAAGGGCGGGACCGGGCGGCTCAGCGGGGCGGGTCGGGGACGGGAGCAGTGGCTCGGCCGGACGGGCCGGGGGCGGGACCGGTGGCCGGGCGCCGGCGGGTCAGCGGCTGGTCAGCTCCTCGGACGCCTCGGCGCTGGAGTCCTTCAGGAACTGGAAGCACCGCTCGGCCTCCTCCTTCTCCCCGATGCTCTGGGCGGCGCGGGCCAGCGCGTGCAGGCAGCGCAGGAACCCCTGGTTGGGAAGGTGCTCCCAGGGGATCGGGCCGTGCCCCTTCCAGCCCGCCCTGCGCAGCTGGTCCAGGCCGCGGTGGTAGCCGGTGCGGGCGAAGGCGTACGACGTCACGGCGTGCCCCGCCGCGAAGTACTCGTCCGCGAGCACGGCCCAGACGGCCGGGTACGCGGGGAAACGCGCGGCGACGTCGGATGCTTGGGCGCCGGATTCCAGTGCCTCCCGGGCCTCGGGCAGGTCCGGGAGCAGGGTGGGCGGCGGGCCGGCGAGGAGGTTCTCGTGCGATTCCATAACGACAGTCCTACCCGGTGGACCCGCGTCAGGCCAAGATCGGCCCCCGGAGTCTTTCCGGAGGCCGATCTCTCGCTCTCTTCCGTGCCCCTTTCCGGGCCTTAGGAGATCTTGGTGCCCGCGGACTTCAGGTGCTGGGCGGCCTCGACGATGCGCGCCGCCATCGAGGTCTCGGCGGCCTTGCCGTACGAGCGGGGGTCGTACGCCTTCTTGTTGCCGACGTCGCCGTCGACCTTGAGCACACCGTCGTAGTTCTTGAAGATGTGGTCGACGATCGGGCGGGTGAAGGCGTACTGCGTGTCGGTGTCGATGTTCATCTTCACCACGCCGTAGGAGATGGCCTCGTGGATCTCCTCCAGCAGCGAGCCGGAGCCGCCGTGGAAGACCAGGTCGAACGGCTTCTCCGTGCCGTACTTGGCGCTGACCGCGTCCTGGATCTCCTTGAGCACGCTCGGACGGAGCTTGACGTGGCCCGGCTTGTAGACGCCGTGCACGTTGCCGAAGGTCGCGGCGAGCATGTAGCGGCCCCGCTCGCCCAGGCCCAGGGCGTCGGCGGTCGCGAGGGCGTCCTCGGTGGTGGTGTAGAGCTTCTCGTTGATCTCGCCGACGACGCCGTCCTCCTCGCCGCCGACGACGCCGATCTCCACCTCGAGGACGATCCGCGCGCGGGCGGTCTTCTCGAGGAGCTCCTTGGCGATCTCCAGGTTCTCGTCCAGCGGCACGGCGGAGCCGTCCCACATGTGCGACTGGAAGAGGGGGTCCTCGCCCCTGGCCACCCGCTCAAGGGAGATGTCGAGCAGCGGGCGCACGAAACCGGCCAGCTTGTCCTTGGGGCAGTGGTCGGTGTGCAGGGCGATCGTCACGGGGTAGTTGGCCGCGACGACCCGGGCGTACTCCGCCAGGGCCACCGAGCCGGTCACCATGTTCTTCACCGTGGTGCCCGAGAGGAAATCGGCGCCGCCGGTCGACACCTGGACGATGCCGTCGCTCTCCGCCTCGGCGAACCCCCTGAGCGCCGCGTTGAGGGTCTGTGATGAGGTCACGTTGATGGCCGGGTAGGCGAAACCGCCTGCTTTAGCCCGGTCGAGCATCTCGGCGTAGACCTCTGGAGTAGCGATAGGCATCGTGTCATCTCCCTGGAGACGGCTGTGAAAAGCTGGCGCACGGCTATGAGGACATAGCCCGTAGGCCAGTATCCCGGGTTTTTGCCCGGCCGGACAGCTCCAATACCACTTCGGTCCGTGCCGGTGTGTCTCCCACCGTATCCCCGCCCCCTCCCCGGCCGGAGACGCCGGGGTCGTCGGGGCGAGCCGGAGGGGGTACGGACGATCTTCCTGGGCGCGCTCCTCCTGCTTCCCGGGCGTGTTGCTCCTGCCGGATCCACCGGGTCGGTCGTGAAATCTCCTCACGAACCGCTAATCTCCACACTGTGGGACGCCACAGGTCTGACCCGATGGGTATCGCCCGCCTGGTCCTCGTCGGACTGGCGGTGCTGGTGGTCGTCGCCCTGGTCGTGCTGGGAGTCCTCTCGCTCGTCGGCGGCCTGGGCTCCGGCGCGGAGACGGCCCCGTCGTCCGCCCCCTCGGCCGCCGCGTCGTCCGCCGCCGCCTCACCGGCCCCCTCCGCCACCCCCGAACGCGTCCCGACGGTCCTCGTCGAGTGCCTGCGGGAGCAGTGCCCCACGGTCTTCCTGAAGGTCACCGGGGGTGACGTGCTTCTCGACCGGGAGATGGCCCTCGGCGAGCGGTTCCGGTCATTCGACCCCAAGGTCGACGTCGTCCTGGCCGACTCCGCCGCCGTCCGCGTCCAGGTGAACGGTGCCGTCCGCTCCCCGGGCAAGGCGGGGGAGCGCCAGGAGTTCACGGTCTCCCGCGACTAGCGCCGCCTCTCCCGCTCTCCTCCTGCGCGGGACCCCTCTGGAAGCTCGGGCCCCCTCCGGAAAAGAGCCTCCTGGGAAGAATCTTCCGACCAGGGCCTTTCTCCGGTCTCCAGGCTCTCTGGTCTCTAGGCCAGGCCGAGGTCGGCCAGGGTGTAGGCGGTCAGGTACGGCAGCCCGGCCTCGGCGATCGCCGAGGCGGCTCCCCGGTCCACGATCGTGGCGACCGCCACGACCTCGGCGCCCGCCTCGCGCAGCGCCTCCACCGCGGTCAGCGGGGATCCACCGGTGGTGGAGGTGTCCTCCACCACCAGCACCCGCCGCCCCGACACGTCCGGCCCCTCGATCCTGCGCTGCATGCCGTGGGTCTTCTGCGCCTTGCGGACCACGAACGTGTCGAGCCGCCCGCCCCGCGCGGCCGCCGCGTGCGTCATGGCGGACGCCACCGGGTCGGCGCCCAGCGTCAGGCCGCCGACCGCCTCGTAGTCGAGGTCCTCGGTGAGGTCCAGCATGACCCGCCCCACCAGCGGCGCCGCCTGCCCGTCGAGGGTCACCCTGCGCATGTCCACGTAGAAGTCGGCCTCCTTGCCCGAGGACAGCACGACTTTGCCGTGCACCACGGCCTTGCCCTTGATCTCCGTCAACAGGCTCTCGCGATCGCTCATGGCACAAGGTTAGGGCGACTTCGGAACCCGCCCGATCGGGCCCCGTCGGAAAACAGGTCCGCCGTAACGCCGGTTTCGGGCCGGGGGTGGCAAAAGTGCGATCCGGGTTTACTCGCGGCGCGTACTGCGGGATTATCCGGCAGGCAACTCCGGGTAATGGTGAGGTCACAATGAGTGTGAAAACATCTCAAGGCGACGCTGAACTGCTGGCTGCCACCAGGAGCGGCGACGTGGCCGCCTACCGGCTGCTCCAACAGCGGCACGCCCCCGCGACGTACGCCCTCGCCCGCCTGCTCCTGCCGGGCGGGACCGAGGTCGAGGACGTCGTGGAGAGGACGTTCGCCAGGGTCCACCACGTGATCGCCCGGGGAGACGGCCCGGAACAGGCGTTCCGCGCCTACCTGCTCACCGTCCTGCGCCGCACCGTCGGCGACCTTTCCGGTACGGCGAGTGGCTCCGGTACGGCGAGCGGCCCGCGGGCCACCGGGCGGCCGCTACCGGAGGCCGTCGAGCGGACGGACGAGGAGACCGGCGAGACCGGCGAAGCCGATGAAGGGGCCGACGGGAAGACCGGTGAAGCCGATGAAGGGGAGGGGGAGATCGACGAGCGGGCGGACGGGGAGCTCGACCCCTTCGGTCCACGCGCGTTTCTCGTCGACCCGTCGCTGGAGGGCCTGGAACGCTCCCCGGTGGCCAGGGCGTTCCTCTCCCTGCCCGAGCGGTGGCAGCTCGTCCTGTGGCACGCCGAGGTCGAGAGGCTCAGGGGCGAGGACGTCGGGCTCCTGCTGGGCCTGACGGTCAACGGCGCGGCGGCGCTCGCCCACCGGGCCCGGGAGGGGATGCGCCAGGCGTGCCTGCGCATCCACCTGGCCGAGACGTCCGCCCCCGAGTGCCGGCCCGTGCTGACCAGGCTGGGACCCTACACGCGCGGCGGCCTGGCCAGGGAACAGGCCAGGGTCATCGACCGGCACCTGGAGGGCTGCTCCGGCTGCCGCGCGGTGCTCGCGGAGCTGACCGGCATCGGCCACGGCGTCCGCTCCGTCATCGGCCCGCTCGTCGCCGGTCCCGCGTTCCCCGCCTACCTGACGGCGCTCGCCAGGATGGGCGTCACGGCGGGGGGCGGGCTGGCCGCCCGCTGGCGGAGGGCTCCCCGATCCGTACGCCGCGCCGTCGTGGCCGGTGTGACGGCCGCCGCGGTCGCGGTGGCCTCGGCCCTCGTGCTGGTGGCGGCCGAGGAGCCCGTCAACCGGCCCAGCACGGCCTCCGAGCCGATCGTCGTGGCCCCGGTGCCCGATTCCTCCGCCTCGGGGGAATCCCCGGAGGAGTCCTCGAGGGAGTCGGGGGAGTCCTCGGCAGGTCCGGGGACCTCGGGGCCTCCCGTACCGTCGCTCTCGGGACGGCCGACGGGACCCGGCCGCGAACCCGGCGACACCGGAGCGGCACCCGGATCCGGCGCCGGGACGAACCCCGGTGGCGAGGATGGCGAGACGGGACCCGGGAGCGGGACCGGCGGGACGGGCCTCGAGGGCGAGTCCGGCGGGACGGGGTCCGGGGGCGGGGGCGGGGCCGGTGCGTCCGAGGGGGGCGACCCGGCCGGAACGGGGCAGGGGGGCCGGACGGGTTCCCCGCTCGCCCCTCGCCTCGTGGCCAGGATCGACGCGCTCGGCGCCCTGGTCAGGTCCGAGGCCGGAATCGTGGTGGTGCGGCTGCGCAACGCGGGCCGAGGGCAGAGCGAGGAGGTCGTCGCCGACGTCGGCCTGCCACGGGGCGTGACGCTGCCCTCCGGGTCCCGCCGGGGCAACGCCGTCGGCGGCGTCACGCCCGTCGGCACGGTCGACGGCTGGTCCTGCCGGGCTCTGACCCGGGGCGCCCGGTGCGTCCGGGGCCCACTACCGGCGGGCCGGGCCACGGCGGTCTTCCTGAGGGTCCTGGTGTCGGGCGACGCGACGTACGGGGCGTCGCCCTCGGTCACGGTCTCCACCGCGGGGACGCGGGTGGCGGCCAGGTCGCGCGGCGGGGTACGGGCGACGGGAGCCCCGGCCCGGTTCGCCACCGACGGCCGGGTGGCCGTCTCCGCGATCGGCAACACCCTGGTGAGCTGCGCGCCCTCGGAGCCCGCGTGCGAGGCCGCCCGGTCACGGCGGGGCGGCAGGCGCGACAACAACAGCTGGGAGATGCGTCCCCTCGACCGGGACGGGGATCCGTCGACGGGCAGTTCGAGCGCCGCCCGGCTCGTCCTGCCTGCGGCGAGCAAGGTGGTGTGGGCGGGCCTGTACTGGTCGGCGAGCGCGCCCCCCAGCGGGCGGGTCAAGCTCAAGGTGCCGGGGGAGGAACGATACCGGCAGGTCAGGGCCACGCAGGTGGTGGAGAGGGAGCTGCCTGCGGGGCGCGGTTACCAGGCGTTCGCCGACGTGACGCGTCTGCTGGGCGCGGTCCGAGGGACGTACTGGGTGGCCGACGCCTCGGTGCGGTCCGGGGTGGCGCGCCATGCCGGTTGGAGCCTGGTGGTCATCGTGGCCGACCCGCGCCGGCCGTACAGCCAGGCCGTCGTCGTCGACACCGCGACGGTGCTGGACGGGGGGCGCCGTTCGGCGCGGATACCGCTCGGCGGGCTGACGCCCTCCGGCGCGCCCGCGAGGATGGCCCTGGTGACCTGGGAGGGCGACGCGGGCGTCACGGGTGATCGGGTGAGGCTCGGCGGCCGGACCCTGCGGCCCGCCGGTGGGGAGCGGGACCCGCGCAACCCCTTCGACGGGTCCGCCGCCGGGGCTCGGGGCACCGGCACGACCTTCGGTACGGACGTGGACCGCTTCCGGTCGCCCCTCGGCCGTGACCCGGTGCTGGAGCTCAGCACGCGCCAGGACGTCCTGCTGTTCGGCGTGGTGGCGGTGAGCGTACGAACCACCCCGTAACGAACCACCCCGTAACGGATCCCGTGACGGCCTGAGGTGTCGGCGGTGCCGTGGAGGAGACGTCCGGTTCGCTGCTGACGGTGGGAGAGGGACGCACAGTCCGCCCGGGTCCGTTGTGCGGTGAGGGGGCCACGCGGAGCCCGGGGACACCGGTGGCGGGACGGCGGGAAACCCGAACGAGCGGCACCTCGCCGAGGGGGTTCACGAACGGGACAAACTGGTACGGTCTGCGTGAACGATCCAGCGTATGGTCGAGCGCGGGTGGAATCGTCGGGATTCACCCTCGGATGGTCAGCTGCTTGATTACCCTGAGGAAGGGCCGTCTGTCCGGTCTCTGAGGGGTTCTTTCAGGCTTGTCTGAACCGAAGGATCGGGCTACGTAGGAAGGGCGGTGTCGTGTGGATCGTTGCGCGCTGTTCGTGGACGCCGGCTACCTGCTGGCCGACGGCGCGATGGCGGTGCACGGTACCCGCCACCGCGAGTCCGTCTCCTGGGACTACCCGGGGCTGCTCCAGCTGCTCAACAAGTTGTCGAGGGAGCGCACCGGCCTGCCGCTGCTGCGCTGCTACTGGTACGAGGCGACCGTGGAGGGCCGCCGCACCCCGGAGCACGACACGCTGGCCGACATCCCCGGCCTCAAGCTCCGCCTGTCGCGCATCCGCCCCGGCCGCCGCGAGGGCGTCGACGCCCAGGTCCACCGCGACCTGATGACGCTGGCCCGCAACGGCGCGGTCTGCGACGCGGTCGTGGTCAGCGGTGACGAGGACCTGGCACAGGTCGTCTGCGACGCCCAGGACCTCGGCGTCCGGGTCACCGTGGTGCACATCAGCGCCGACGGCGGCTGGGCCGTCTCCCGTACGCTGCGCCAGGAGTGCGACGACCTGATCGAGATCGGCGCCGGTCATCTGCGCCCGCACGTCAGCCTGCTCAGCGGTGAGCCCCCCGTCCTGGCGGCCAACGGCCACCAGCACGGCGCCACCAACGGCCAGCCCGTCACCTCCCGCGGCACCGGCGGCCTCGGCGGGAGCAACGGAGCCCCGGCCACCAGCCCCATCCCCGCGGTCCAGACGTCCCGCGCGGCCCACGCCCAGCCCGCGCTGCCCTCCGCCTACCAGAGCTACACCCAGGAGTCGCCGATCCCCCCGGTCACTCCCGCCGCGCCGCCTTCACCCCCGCCGCCGCCATCCCCGCCGCCCCCGCCCGCCTCCACGCCCCCCTCGCACGCCGCCGTCAGCACGCAGACGGGCCCGCTGCCGGCCGCGCCGCAGTACTCGCTGGGCAACACCGGCGGCATGCCGAGCTACCAGTCCCCGCCGCAGATGGGCGCCTACACCGGTCCCCAACCGGCCCCGGTGCCGCTGCAGAGCACCGGGACCGGCACGGGGACCGGCGCCGCGACGACCCTCTCCGACGCGGTGCAGGCCGCCCACAAGGAGGGCCACGACTTCGGCGAGTCCGTGGCCAAGGACGCGCCCGCCCTGTGGCTGGAGGCGGTCCTGGCCCGCAAGCCCCGGATGCCCTCGGACCTGGAGGCGCGCCTGCTCCAGGGCTCCTCCCTGCCGATCGACTTCCTCCTGCACGACGAGGTCCGCCACGCCCTGCGCCGAGGCTTCTGGGACGCCCTGGAGCGCGCCCGCCGCTGAGACGCGCGGCGCTCAGGACCCTTGGAGCGCGCGAGCGCTTCGGGTCCCCGGAGGCGCCCCGCGTTGAGGCACGCACAGCGCATCGCACGGCACCGCACACAGCGCCGTGCCCAGGATCCCGTGCTCAGGAGTGCTTGGGACCACACCGCGCTCAGGACCACACCGCGCTCGGGACCGTACCGGGGGAACGCCCGTCAGGTGAGGGCGTCGAAGCCCGCGCGCAGGTGGTCGAGGCGGCTGGACAGGTCGGCCATCGGCCCCGTGAGACCGGGGTCGCCGCTCTTGCGGGCCAGCTCGACGACCCGGCCGAGCTCCTCCTCGACGGCGGTCAGGCGCCTGGACAGCTCGGGCAGCACGGCGGCCTGGTCGGACGCCTCACCGGGCGGCAACTCCGTGGCGAGGCGCTCGCGGAGCAGGGTGGCCTGCTCGGCCAGCCTGCGGTTCATGTTGTAGAGCTCCACGAACACCGCGACCTTGGCCCGCAGCACCCACGGGTCGAAGGGCTTGGTGAGGTAGTCGACGGCGCCCGCCGCGTAACTGCGGAAGGCGTAGTCGGGCGCGCTGTCGACCACGGTCAGGAAGATGATCGGGATGTTGCGGGTGCGCTCGCGGCGCTTGATGTGGGCCGCCGTCTCGAACCCGTCCATGCCCGGCATGCGGACGTCGAGCAGGATCAGCGCGAACTCCGTGCCGAGCAGGGCCTTCAGCGCCTCCTCCCCCGACTTCGCCCGGACGGGTATCAGATCGAGCGAGCTGAGAATGGCCTCAAGCGCGATCAGGTTCTCCTCCCGGTCGTCCACCAGGAGGATCTTGGCTCTGTCCGGCATCGATCACACGCCTTCGTTGGAGTCGCCGGCCGGCTTGCCCCGGGTCAGCCAGCCGCGCAGCCTTTCCAGCAGGCGGTCGACGTCGACGGGCTTGGGCACGTAGTCGGAGGCGCCGGATGCGATGCTTTTCTCCCGGTCGCCTCGCATGACCTTAGCGGTTAGCGCGATGATCGGCAGGTCCGCGAACTGGGGCATCCGGCGTATCGCGGAGGTGGTGGCCCAGCCGTCCATCTCCGGCATCATGATGTCCATCAGGACGAGGGCGACGTCCTCGTTGCGTTCGAGCTGCTCGATGCCCTCGCGGCCGTTCTCCGCGTAGATCACCGTGGAGCCGTAGCGTTCGAGCACGCTGGTGAGCGCGAAGACGTTACGGATGTCGTCGTCCACGATCAGGATCTTCGCCCCGGTCAGCGGGTCGTCGCCCTTCCACGGCTTGCCCTCGTCCTGCGGGAACTGCGGCAGGGGCATGTCGTCGTTGAGCGTGAGCTCCGGCAGGGCGTCGGGCTCCTCCAGCACGCCGACGAGTGCCGGGTTGCGGGGGGAGGAGGGAGTGCTCGCCCCGCCGTCGCGCGAGGCGAGCGGGCCGCCGTACGACGGCGGCAGGTAGAGGGTGAAGGTGCTGCCCTCGCCGACCTTGCTGACCACGTGGATCTCACCGCCGAGCAGGCGGGCGATCTCACGGCAGATGGACAGGCCCAGGCCCGTCCCCCCGTACTTGCGGCTGGTGGTCCCGTCGGCCTGGCGGAACGCCTCGAAGATGACCTCCAGCTTGTCGGAGGCGATCCCGATGCCGGTGTCGACCACCTCGAAGGCGAGGATGCCGTCGGCGCCGCGCAGGGTGTCGTCCACGAAGGCGACGGCGCGCCTGGCGTGGATCACGCGCAGCCGCACCTCTCCCTTGGGGGTGAACTTGATCGCGTTGGAGAGCAGGTTGCGCAGCACCTGCTGGAGGCGCTGCTCGTCGGTACGGAGCTCCTGCGGGATCGACGGGTCGACCTCGACGGTGAACGACAGGCCCTTGTCCTGGGCGAGCGGCTCGAAGGTGGCCTCGAAGTAGTCGACGAGCTTGGGTAGCGAGATCTGCTGGGGGTGGACGTCCATCCGGCCGGCCTCGACCTTCGACAGGTCGAGGATGTCGTTGATCAGCTGCAGCAGGGCGGAACCGGCGCCGTGGATGGTCCTGGCGAACTCCACCTGCTGGGCGGTGAGGTTGCCCTCGGCGTTCTCGGTGAGCAGCTTGGCCAGCACGAGGAGGCTGTTCAGCGGGGTGCGCAGCTCGTGGGACATGTTGGCGAGGAACTCGGACTTGTAGCGCGAGGAGACCGCGAGCTGCTCGGCGCGCTCCTCCAGCGTGCGGCGGGCCTGCTCGATCTGGAAGTTCTGGATCTCGATGGCCCGGTTCTGCTTGGCCAGCAGCGCGGCCTTGTCCTCCAGCTCGGCGTTGGAGCGGCGCAGCTCCTCCTGCTGGCGCTGGAGCTCGTCGGAGCGTTCCTGCAGCTCGGTGGTGAGGCGCTGCGACTCGGTCAGCAGGTCCTCGGTCCTGGAGTTGGCGATGATCGTGTTCATCGTGACGCCGATGGTCTCGACGAGCTGGTTCAGGAAGTCGTGGTGGACCTCGCTGAACTCGCTGAACGAGGCCAGCTCCAGGACGCCGAGCACCTGCGTCTCGAACAGCACCGGCAGCACGACGATCTGCGCGGGCGTGGAGGTGCTGAGGCCGGTGTCGACGGTGAGGTAGCGGGCGGGCACGTTGCCGAGGATGATCCCCCTGCCCTCCATCGCGGCCTGGCCCACGATGCCCTCGCCGGTCGCGAACCGCTGCCGGGGGCCGCTGCCGGGGCGGGCGCCGTACCCGGCGATGAGGTGCAGGTCGCGGTCGCCGATGGGTTCGGCGAGGTAGAAGGCGCCGTAGCTCGCCGACACCAGCGGGGTCAGCTCGCTCATGATGAGCTTGGCGACCTCCATCAGGTCGCGGTGACCCTGCATGAGGCGGGAGATCCTCGCCAGGTTGGACTTCAGCCAGTCCTGCTCCTGGTTGGCGGTGGTGGTGTCGCGCAGCACCGCCACCATCATGTTGATGTTGTCCTTCAGCTCGCCGATCTCGCCCTCGGCGTCGACGGTGATGGAGCGGGTCAGGTCGCCGGTGGCGACGGCGGTGGTGACCTCGGCGATGGCGCGCACCTGGGTGGTGAGGCGGGCGGCGAGCTCGTTGACGTTCTCGGTGAGGCGCTTCCAGATGCCCTCGGCGCCCTCGACGCGCGCCTGACCGCCCAGCTTGCCCTCGGAGCCGACCTCGCGGGCGACCCGGGTGACCTCCGCGCCGAAGGACGACAGCTGGTCGACCATGGTGTTGATCGTGGTCTTCAGCGCGAGGATCTCGCCCTGCGCGTTCACGTCGATCTTGCGCGTCAGGTTGCCCGACGCGACGGCGGTGGTGACCTCGGCGATGTTGCGGACCTGGTACGTCAGGTTGTTGGCCATGGAGTTGACGTTGTCGGTGAGGTCCTTCCAGACCCCGGAGACGCCGCGTACGCGGGCCTGGCCGCCGAGCTGGCCTTCGGTGCCGACCTCGCGGGCGACGCGGGTGACCTCGTCGGCGAACATCGACAGCTGGTCGACCATGGTGTTCAGGGTGTCCTTGAGCTGCAGGATCTCGCCCTGGGCATCCGCGGTGATCTTCTTGGACAGGTTTCCCTGGGCGACGGCCGTGGACACCGCGGCGATCTGGCGCACCTGGGTGGTCAGGTTGTTCGCCATCACGTTGACGTTGTCGGTGAGGTCCTTCCAGGTGCCGGAGACCCCGGACACCTGCGCCTGACCGCCCAGCTGGCCCTCCGAGCCGACCTCACGGGCGACCCGGCTCACCTCGGAGGCGAAGGACGACAGCTGGTCGACCATGGTGTTGATCGTGGTCTTCAGCGCGAGGATCTCGCCCTGCGCGTCGACGTCGATCTTGCGGGTCAGGTCTCCGTTGGCGACGGCGGTGGTGACCTCGGCGATGTTGCGGACCTGGTACGTCAGGTTGTTCGCCATGAAGTTGACGTTGTCGGTGAGGTCCTTCCAGACCCCGGAGACGCCGCGTACGCGGGCCTGGCCGCCGAGCTGGCCTTCGGTGCCGACCTCGCGGGCGACGCGGGTGACCTCGTCGGCGAACATCGACAGCTGGTCGACCATGGTGTTCAGGGTGTCCTTGAGCTGCAGGATCTCGCCCTGGGCGTCCGCGGTGATCTTCTTGGACAGGTCACCCTGCGCCACCGCCGTGGACACCGCCGCGATGGCGCGGACCTGGGTGGTCAGGTTGCCCGCCATCACGTTGACGTTGTCGGTGAGGTCCTTCCACACGCCCGACACGCCGCGCACCTGCGCCTGGCCGCCGAGCTGGCCCTCGGTGCCGACCTCGCGGGCGACCCGGGTGACCTCCTCGGCGAACGCCAGCAGCTGGTCCACCATGGTGTTGACGGTGTTCTTCAGCTCGAACATCTCGCCGACCGCGTCGACGGTGACCTTGCGGCTCAGGTCGCCCCGCGCGACCCCGGTGGTCACCGCGGCGATGTCGCGGACCTGCGCGGAGACACGGCTGGACATGGTGTTGACGGCCTCGGTGAGGTCGCGCCAGCTTCCCGACATGCCGCGCACGTTCGCCCGGCCGCCCAGGCGGCCCTCGGTCCCGACCTCCCTGGCCACCCGCGTCACCTCGGACGTGAACAGCGACAGCTGGTCGACCATGCCGTTGATCGCCTTGCCGAGACGGCGCACCTCGCCCCTGGCACTGCGATCGAGATCGATCCGGCGGGACAGGTCACCCTTGGCCACCGCGTCGATCACGTCCGCGGCCCCGCTGACCGGGCCCACGAGCGCGTCGATCAGCGTGTTGACCGAGTCGACGCTCTCGGCCCACGAACCCACACCGGGACCGGGGGTGAGGCGCTCGCCGAAGCGGCCCTCCTTGACCACCTCGCGGCGGACCCGGTGCAGCTCGTTGGCCAGGTGCTCGCGGCGATCGGCCACCTCGTTGAGCAGGAGGCGGATCTCGCTGAGGATTCCGGGTGGGGCGTGCGGCACCCGGCGGCGGAAGTCACCGTCGCGCCAGGTGATGAGCGTCTGCAGGATCGGTCGCAGATCGGATTCGCTGTAACGTCGCTCCTCGACGTCGGGCACGGTGTTGACCGTGGTCATGAGACCTCCTTGACTCCCGGGGGCGCAGCCGTGAGTCACCCCAGTCTGTCACGGTGCGCAATGTGTAGTCCCACCTTCGATTCACCCCATGTCAACGGGAAGTGTGGTAGTCACGGAACAGTGACCAGTGCTCCACGTGCCGTCCTGGCGGCGACCTTCGCCCCGGGACACACGGCCGTCCCTGCCGCCAGGCGGTTCACCATCGAGGTGATGACCGCCTGGGCCGCCGCGTCCGTCCTGGCGACCGCCGAGCGGCTGGCCGCCGACCTGTCGTCGCAGGTGACCGACGTCCCCTTCGAGATCGTCTGGAGCCATCTGGGCGACGGGCTGCAGATCGAGGTGCGCCAGAAGCAGGCCCCCGAGGGGAGCCCCGGCGCTCCGTCCGTACCGGTGGAGGAATGGGGTGTCACCTTCGCCGATCAGCAGCGCACGCACTGGGCCAGGATCCGGCTGCCCGGCTCCTCCGGACGGCCGTCCTCGGAGTGGGCCGCCGAAGAACCCAGCCGCGGGCCGATATGGATGGGTTTTCTCGCCGACGCCAGCGATCTCCTGGCGGGCACCCTCGACCCTGACATGGTGCCCGCGATCATCTCGCAGATCGTGGTGCCGCGGCTGGCCACCTGGTGTGCCGTCTACACATGGAGCGACGGCGGCGGCCCGCAGCGCCCAGCCTACCTCTGGCACACCGACGAACGGCGCATCGACGAACTCCGGGAGGAGCTCGCCGGCGTCCAGATCCCGCAGGGCGGCGGGTCCATGCAGCTCGCCGACTCGCAGATGCTGGTCATCCCGCTCCTCGCGCGCGGGCGCACGCTGGGCGCGATGTGCCTGGGGCGGCCCGACCGGTTCGCCGAGGACGTGTTCCAGTACGCCGAGGACATCGGCCGCCGCGCCGCACTCGCCCTCGACAACGCCCTGCTGTACGCCACCCAGGCGGCGGCGAACCGGGCGCTCCAGCGCAGCCTGCTCCCTCCCGACGAGCCTGGCGAGATCCCCGGTCTCGACCCCGCGGTGGTCTACGAGCCCGCCGGGGAGACCAACGAGGTCGGCGGCGACTTCTACGACCTCTTCGCGGCCGGTGACGGCTCCTGGCGGTTCGCGGTGGGCGACGTCTGCGGGACCGGCCCCGAGGCCGCCGCGGTCACCGGCCTGGCCCGCCACACCCTGCGCCTGCTCGCGCGGGAGGGGTACGGGGTGGCGGCCGTCCTCGACCGTCTCAACCAGGCCATCCTGGACGAGGGCGAGCGCGCCCGGTTCCTGACCCTGCTGCACGGGGAGATCACGCCCGTGCCGAGCGGCCTGGACGTGGCGATGGTCTCCGCCGGGCACCCGGAGGCGCTGCGGCTGCGGCCCAGCGGCGTCGTGGAGGCCGTGGTGACCTCGCAGTCGTTGCTGGGCGTCTTCCCCGAGGCGACCTTCAAGGCGGAGCTCGTCCACCTCGACCCCGGTGACGTGCTGCTCGCGGTGACCGACGGGGTCACCGAGCGTCGCAGGGACGGGCGGCTGCTCGACGACGACGCGGGGCTGGCCAAGCTGCTGGCCGAGTGCGCGGGGCTGTCGGCGCGGGCGGTCGCCGAGCGGATCCGCCGCGCGGTCCAGGACTTCGCCCCCGAGCCGAGCGCCGACGACATGGCGATCGTGGTCCTGCGAGCCCGCTGACGGGACCGCCCACCCACCGGGCGGTCCCGCGCGCCCGCTGATCGGCTGAACGGGCCGCGCGCCCACGGTCCCGCGCCCGCTCACCGGCCGGGCGGGACCGCCCGCGCGCCCGCCCACCGGCTGGCCGGAGCAACGCGCCCGCTGATCGGCTGGACGGGACCGCCCGCGCGCCCGCTCACCAGCTGGACGGGGCCGCCCGCGCGTCCCCCGGGGGGCGTACGGGCGACCGTCACTCCCCTCGCGGGGTGATACGGGCTAAATGTCGGTCTTCACGTGCTTTCGGGCGAATTCCAGCTGCGCCGACATCTGCGCGATGCGCTCGGAGACGACCAGGGAGCCGTGGCCCGCGTCGTAGCGGTACACCCTGTGCTCGTGGTCGCGCTCGGCGAGCCGGGCCACGTACGCCTCGATCTGCCCGATCGGGCAGCGCGGGTCGTTCTCCCCGGCGAGGATCAGCAGCGGCGCCTCGACCTGGTCGACGTAGGTGATCGGCGAGCTGTTCACGTACCGTTCGCGCTGCTCCTCGGGAGAGCCGCCGAGCAGCGCGCGGTGGTAGGAGCGCAGCGCCTCCGTCTCCTCCTCGTAGGTGGCGACGTGGTCGGCGATCGGCACCGTGGCGATGCCCGCCGCCCACATCTTGGGCTGGGTGCCCAGGCCGAGCAGCGTGAGATAGCCGCCCCAGGAGGCGCCGGACAGCACCAGCCGGTCGGGGTCGCAGACGCCGCGGTCGACCATGGCGTCCCTGACGGCGGCCACGTCGGCCAGCTCGATGTGCCCGACGTCGCCGTGCAGGGCGTTCCGCCAGGCGGAGCCGTAGCCGGTGGATCCCCGGTAGTTGACCCGTACGACCGCGAAGCCGAGATCCACCCAGGCGGCCACCTGCGGCACGAAGGAGTCGTCGTCCTGCGCGGTGGGCCCGCCGTGCAGCACGAAGACCGTGGGGAAGGGGCCGGAGCCGCGCTCGGGGCGTGAGACGAAGGCGTGGACGCGGCCACCGGGCCCCTCCACGTCCACGTCCTCGACCGGGACCGACGGGGGTGAGGTGGGGCCGCCGTGGTTCATCACCACGTGGCCGCTGGTCGACCGGATCAGCGGCGGGTGGGCCCCGCTGGACCAGGAGTACTCGACGGAGCCGTCGGGGCGGGGCGCGGCGGCGTCGATCACGCCGTGCTGGGTCTCGATCGGGAAGAACCCGCCGCCGGGGAGGTCGTAGCGGGTCAGATAGGTGCGGCCCCGGTTGCCGCGCACGACGAGCAGCGAGCGGCCGTCGTCGTACCAGTCGGCGGTGATCTCGCCCGGGTCGCGCAGCCAGATCTCCCGCTGGTCGCCGGTCTCGGGGTCCCAGACGAGGGGCTCGCGACGGCCCCTGCGCTCGTGCAGGGTGAGCAGGCGGCGGTCTCCGGACACCGGGGCGAAACGCAGGCCGATGAGGCCCTTGCCGGGGGCGTCGTGCAGGTCGCCGACGACCTCGCCGTTGCGCCGGAGCACGCGCAGCCCGGGGTGCCGGGCGTCGCCGCGCTCGCTGTGGCTGATCGCGATCAGCGAGCCGTCCAGGGAGACCGCGGAGACGGCGGCCGCCTCGGCGTGCTCGTAGAGCGTCCGCGCGGGCTCGCCCGGCTGTACGAGATGGATGGTGAAGCCCTGTCCCGGCCTGGCCATGCCGATGACCGCGTCGCCCGTCGCCGAGAGCCCGAGCCCGGCGGGGAAGCCGGGGGCGAGGTCGATCGGCTGGTCGGGGCCGCCGTAGAAGGGCTGGCGCATCCACCGGCCCCACTCGTCGCCGTCGGTGTCGTCGAACCACCAGATCCACTGCCCGGTGGGATCGATCGCGCCGTGCGAGGTGCCCTTGGGCCGTGAGGTCGCCTGGCGGGTGGAGCCACCCGCGCGGTCCCAGGCGTAGACCTCCCACGCCCCCGAGGCGTTGCTGCGGTAGACGGACCGGCTGGGAGCCTGGGCCGCCCACACGGGCAACGTCGCGCGCGGCGCACGGAACCTGGCCTGCCAGCGCTCCTCCGCCTTCATATGGCGCTTCCCTCCGTCAAGGCGTCAGCTTCACGCGTCCAGGCGCGGGCTCGCCGGATTGCGGTCCAGTATGGCGTCTTCACCGGCTAATTGCTTGAGTAATGTCTGGGAATTTCGGACTAAAAGTCACATCAGTAACAGGCGTCTCGAAGGTGGCTGTCAAGCACACAGCTTGCTCACGGGTGGCGCTTAAAGATAGACATACGGAAAGAAGCCTCTACAAGGCTCAATTCCGGAAGTTCTACGACTTTTCTTCGCATAACTTCCGTCTCCGTATGCCAGGCGCTGGGCCCCATTCCCACGACCGCTTCGACCGCATCATGCCCCAGGGGCATCTCGAACGCTAGAGTGCTCCGGCCGGTCTCGACGAAGTGCTCGCTCAGGCTCTCCGCCACACGCCGCTCCTTCGATTCGTCCACCGACAGGAGGCCCAGTCGCTCCACCAGTGGCGCGAGGTGCCGTGCGGTGGGCGTGACCACTACGAGTTCACCGTCCCCCTTGAGCACCCGCGCGAACTCTGCCCCATTTCTAGGGGCGAACACATTGAGAAGCACATCTATCGTGCCATCTCCCAGCGGTAGCGGCCGCCACACGTCGGCCACCACCGCCCCCAGCCGGGGATGGGCCCGTGCGGCCCGCCTGATCGCGTGCTTGGAGACGTCCAGCGCCACTCCCACGGCCCCCGGCAGCGCGTCGAGCGCCCGCGCGAGATAGTGGCCCGTCCCGGCCCCGGCGTCCGCGACCACCTTCGCACCGGTACGGCAGGCACCGGCGACCGCCTCCGCCAGCGGGGCGTAGTGCCCGGCGCCGAGAAAGGCGTCCCTGGCCGCCACCATGGCCGCGCTGTCGGCCGTTCCCGGCACCCGCGACCCGGTCAGCAGGCTGACGTATCCCTGCCTGGCCACGTCGAAGCCGTGCCCCAGGGCGCACCGCAGGACCCGCTCCCCAAGCTCCAGCGAGCCTCCGCAGACCGGGCAGGCGAGGTGTTCGACGACATCGTCCAGCATGTCCTCATCATCTCGCGTCCCGCCGAGGCCGGATCGCGGGGATCTCCGGGGGACGGCGGGTCAGGCGGTCTGCTGGATCTGCTGGAGGAAGACCGCGTTGGAGGGGGTCTCGCCGAGCCTGCCGGTGAGGAGCTCCAGGGCCTGCTGCCTCTCCAGGCCGCCCAGCGTGCGGCGCAGCCGCCAGGTGAGCTGCCGCTCCCGGGGGTCGAGGAGGATCTCCTCGCGGCGGGTGCCTGAGGCGTCGAGGTCGACGGCGGGGTAGAGGCGCTTGTCGGCGAGGGCGCGGCTGAGGCGCAGCTCCATGTTGCCGGTGCCCTTGAACTCCTCGAAGAGGCTGTCGTCCATCCGCGAGCCGGTCTCGACCAGCGCGGTGGCGAGGATGGTCAGCGAGCCGCCGTCGCGCAGGTTGCGCGCGGCGCCGAAGAAACGGCGCGGGGGGAGCAGGGCCGCGGCGTCGATGCCTCCGGCGAGGGTGCGCCCCCCGCCGGGGGCGAGGTTGTTGTACGCGCGGGCGAGCCGGGTGAGGGAGTCGAGGAGGAGGACGACGTCGTGCCCGGCCTCCGCGAGGCGCTTGGCGCGCTCGACGGCGAGTTCGGCGACGGCGGTGTGGTCGCGGTCGGAACGGTCGAACGTGGACGCGGCGACCTCGCCGTGGATGGACTCGCGCATCTCGGTGACCTCCTCGGGGCGCTCGCCGACGAGCACGACCATGAGGTGGCAGTCCGGGTGGTTGGCGGTGATCGCGGCCGCCAGGTCCTGCAGGACCATCGTCTTGCCCGCCTTGGGCGGGGCGACGATCAGCCCGCGCTGGCCCTTGCCGATCGGGGTGAACAGGTCGACGACCCTGCCGGTCAGCGATCCGGTCTCCAGGCGGAGCCGGTCGCGCGGGTGGATCGGGGTCATGTCCGCGAAGTCGGGCCGGTGCCGCCAGGTGGCGGCGCCGTTCACGCTCTCCACCCCCTCCAGCCTCTCGTACGGGGCGCGTGCGGTGGCCACGACGCGGTCGCCGGGGCGCAGGCCGTACTCGGAGATCTGGGAGTGGGGCACGCGGACGTCGCGAGGGGACGGCAGGTAACCGCCGGTCCGGATATATCCGGTGCGGTCGCGGATGTCGAGCAGGCCGGTCACGGTCTCGACGGGGGTGTCGCGCCCGGGGGACCGGCCGGTCGTGGCCGCGCCGTTCCGGCGGGGAGCCTTCCCGGTGCCGCCCGGGGCGTCTCCTCGGGGGCGCGGCACCTTCTTCGCGCTGATTTTCTCGATGGTGGGTTCCTTGAAAACGGGTTCCGCGGTCATGAGTGACCTTTCACGGGAGATGAGACCGCACGCCTGACACAGGGGCGGTGAGAGAGAAAACGAGAAACGGGGGCGGATCACCGCACGCGGCCTAGCCAGCTGTGCGTCACGCCCGGTATCACGGTAGCACCGTTGCCTCATCCCGAACAGGAGAGCGGATGCTACATCAGTCCATAACAGTCGCCGGGGTCGAGGTGTTCCCGCTGTGCGACGCGGTGGGGCCGATGGGCGACGCGATCCGGCGGCCGATGTCGCAGATGTTCCCCGGGGGCCGCCACGGCGAGCCGGACGAGTGGATCATGCACTTCCACTGCTACCTGCTGCGCGACGCGTCCGGCCGCACGGTGCTGGTCGACACCGGCATCGGCCCCCGCGACTCGCCCGCGGCGAGCTGGGCACCGGTCCCCGGCGCGCTGGACGCGGAGCTGGCCAGGGTGGGGACGGCTCCCGGAGAGGTGGACGCCGTGGTCATCACGCATCTGCACAGCGACCACGCGAGCGGCGCGGTGGTCGCGGGGTCACCGGTCTTCGGCAACGCCCGGCACGTCCTGCAGCGCGCCGAGATCGACGCGGCGGACGAGGCGGTCCTCGATCGCGTCGTCCGGCCGCTGGGCGAGCGGGTGCACGCGGTGGACGGCGGGGCGGAGGTGCTGCCCGGCGTCCGGGTGCTGCTCACGCCGGGCCACACCCCGGGCCACCAGGTCGTCCAGGTCGGTGACCTGGTGCTGACCGGCGACGTGGTGCTGCACCCGGTGCAACTGGAGGATCCGCGGGTGCCCTACCTCTACGACGCCGACCCCGAGCTGGCCGCGGCCACGCGGGTGGAGCTGCTCGACCGGGTCAGGGCGGAGGGCGGGACGATCGGCACCGCCCACTTCGCCGAGCCCTTCACAAGGCTCGTCTGAGCCGAGTCCTCCACAAGGATTATCTGAGCCGAGCGCTTCGCGTGAATCGTCTGAACCGGGTCTTTGGCGAGGTTCGTCCGAACCGGGTTCTTCGGGGTGTCAGGAGTTTGTCGAGGTGGCCGGGAGCCCGCGCCGCCGTGCCTTGCCCCGGTAGCGGATGACCTGGACGGCGCCCAGCGCCCAGATCGGGTACTGCGCGGCGAACGCCCACCGGAAGTCGTCCAGGCCGTTGTCGCCCATGAGGTCGAGGGTGACGCCGATCAGGGCGATCACCGACACGGACGCGACGAAGCCGCCGCCGTTCACGATGCCGGTGGCCGCGCCGATCCGGGTGGCCGGGTTGAAGGTCCTGGCGTAGTCGAAGCCGATCATCGACCCCGGGCCGTTCGCCGCCAGCACCACCACGAGCGCCACCAGCAGCCAGAGCGGCGCCCGTCCCGGCCAGACCAGCACGGCGGTCCACGCCCCGGCGGTGGTGCCGATCACGATGAGCACCATCCGGGAGCGGTGGAAGGGGAACCGCCCGGCGAGATAGCCGAGCAGCGGCCCGCACGCCATGCCGCACAGGGTGAGTGTGGTCAGCAGCACGCCCGCTGTCGCGGGGGTCAGCCCCTGTCCCCGGACCAGGAACGGATACCCCCACAGCAGCAGGAACGACGCCGCCGAGCACTGGGTGGCCGCGTGGGTCCACATGCCCAGCCGGGTGCCCGGCTCCGCCCAGGCGGCCTTCAGGCTCGGTGGCGCCCCCGTACGCTCGGGGCGGGCGTCGCGCAGCACCGTGACCAGCAGGAACGCGGAGACCAGGCCCACGACGGCGGCGCCCGCGAAGGTCGGCGTCCAGCCGTACGCGTGCAGGGAGTGGATGAGGGGCACCGCGGAGGCGATCGCGCCGAGCTGGCCGAACAGGCCGGTGAGCTGGACCATCAGCGGGTTGCGGTGGGCGGGGAAGGAGAGGCCGACCAGCCTGATCACGCTGATGAACGTCATCGCGTCCCCGCACCCGATCAGCGCCCGCCCGGCGATACCCGGCAGCAGCCCTCCGGACAGGGCGAAGACGAGCTCGCCGCAGGCCATCACCACGGCTCCCAGGACCAGCATGCGCTTGGAGCCGAGCCGGTCGACCAGCATCCCGACGGGCACCTGCATGCCCGCGTAGACCAGCAGCTGGCACATGGCCAGGACCGAGAGCCCCGACGCCCCGACGCCGAGCCTCGCCGCCGCCTCGATGCCCGCCACACCCAGCGACTGCCGGTGGAAGACGGCGACGACGTAGGCGAGTACACCCGTGGCCCAGAAGAGGATCGCCATGGACCGTGGTGTCATGGGGTAAATATTACTTTTTAGGTACTTTAAGCATGCAATCGGGTTGTCCGGGGCGCCGGGATCAGCGGCGCGGGTAGCGGATGAGCAGGCTGGCGTGGACCTCCTGGTCGCCGAGGACGACGTACGCGTGCGGGACGTCCGACCGCCAGGAGATGTGCTCGCCGGGACCGGCGCGCAGGGGAGCCCCGATCGGTCCCGCGCTGAGCGTTCCGGCGAAGACGGTCATGTGCTCGGTGACGCCCTCGTGGTGGGCGGGCGAGACCTGCGTCACCCCCGGGCGGATCACCATCCGGTAGAGCTCGTACGTGACCCCCTCGTCCTCGAAGACCTGGAGCAGCGTCCCCTCGGCGGCCGTCCCGTGGATGACGGGGGGTGCCTCGGCCGCCTCGCTCCCGCCCGCGTCCACCGGCGTCGCGCCGACGGCCATCGCCAGGGGGACGCCGAGCTCGGCGGTGATCGCCCATAGGGTCTCCAGGGTGGGGTTGCGGGTGCCGTTCTCCAGTCCGGAGAGCGTGGCCTTGCCGACACCGGCGCCACGGGCGAGGGCCGACAGGGAGATGCCGCGCTCCTCGCGCAGCCTGCGAATCCGCCGCCCGATGTCGAGCGTCCCGCCGTCCACGGCGGGCCTGACGAGCGCGTCACGGCCCGCCATGGCGGGCCGGTCGGACATGCCGGTGTCCGCGGTGGGGCGTTCAGAGGTGCCGGTGTCCGCGGCAGGCCGGTCGGACGTGCCGATGTCCGCGGTGGGCCGGTCGGGCGTGCCATCGTCCGTGGCGGGCCGGTTGGACGTTCCGGTGTCCGCGGCGAGGCGTTCAGGCGTGCCGGTGTCCGCGGTGAGGCGTTCGGGGGTGCCGTCGCCCGTGGCGGATCGGCCGGGCGTGCCGGTTTCCCCGGCGGGCCTGGGGCTTTGTGCTCCGGAGTCCATGGGGCTATCGTGCAGCACGAGGGCCGTTCCGTTTACGGAACGCCTGGCCGTTCGCAGAACACCCGGCGCCGTTCCCCCCGCGAGGACCGAAGATGACACGACTGCTTCAACCCGTGCTCGCCGGAGTCGTGACCGCGGTCGTCGGTTTCGCCAGCTCCTTCGCCGTGGTCCTGGCGGGGCTCAGGGCCGTGGGCGCCGACCAGCGGCAGGCGGCGTCGGGGCTGCTCGTCCTCTGCCTGGCCAACGGCGCGGTGGCCGTCTGGCTGGGGCTGCGGCAGCGCGTTCCGATCGTCATCGCCTGGTCCACCCCGGGGGCGGCGCTGCTGGTCGCGACCGGGACCGTGGAGGGCGGTTTCCCCGTCGCGGTCGGGGCGTTCACGGTCTCGGGGCTCCTCCTCACCGCCGCCGGACTCTTCCCCGTCCTGGGCCGGTGGATCGCGGCCATCCCCACGCCGATCGCCGGTGCCATGCTCGCCGGAGTCCTGCTCGACCTGTGTGTCGCGCCGGTCAGGGCACTCGCCGAGATACCGCTGATGGCGGGTCCCGTCGTGCTCACCTGGGCGCTGCTGAGCAGGTTCGCCCGCAGATGGGCGGTCCCGGTGGCCCTCCTCGTCGCCGTCGCGGCCATCGCCCTGACCGGTCCGGGGCTGGGGGCGGTGGACGTGCGGCCGGTGCTTGAGGTGACCGTCCCTTCCTGGAGCGCTCAGGCGATGGTCAGTATCGCGCTCCCGCTCTTCCTGGTCACCATGGCTTCGCAGAACGTGCCGGGCATGGCGGTCCTCGCCGGGTACGGCTACCGCCCCCCGCTGCGCGGGATCCTCGTCTCCACCGGCCTGGCGAGTACGCTCGGTGCCCCGCTGGGCGGCCACGCGGTGAACCTGGCGGCGATCAGCGCCGCGCTGGCGGCCGGGCCCGACGCCGACCCCGATCCGGCCCGCCGGTGGATCGCCTCGGTCACCTCGGGTGTCTCGATGATCGTCCTCGGCATCGGCTCGGGGCTGGCCACCGTGCTCGTCCTGCTCTCCCCGCCGCTGCTCGTCGAGGCCGTCGCCGGTCTCGCCCTGCTCGGCGCGCTCGTCTCGGCCCTCGCCTCCGCCGTCGCCGACCCCGAGGGCAGGGAGGCCGCGGCCGTCACCTTCGTGGTCACCGCGTCGGGACTGACGCTCCTGGGCGTGGGCGCCGCCTTCTGGGGGCTCGTCGCGGGCGGGCTCATGACACTCCTGCACCGTCGCGGGAAATCCTCCGGGACCCCGGCGGACGGGACCGTACCCGATGGCGAGGGGGGTCCGGACATGCCTCAGCCGGTGCGGCCCGAGGGGCGCACCGGCTGAGGGGAGACGTGGACTAGCGGTGGTCCGAGCGCCCGTGGCGACCGGCCACGAGCTGGTCGGTGGAGGACTGCCGAGGCACCTCGACCCGGGGGTGGGGCGCGGTGTTCTCGACACGGTCGTCGACGCCGTCGCGGTCGCGGTCGACCACGGGGGCCGTGGCGGTCGCGGGGGCCGCAGGGGTCGCGGGGGTCTCTTCGAGCTTGCGCTCCAGCTCCCGCTTCTCCTCCTCCAGGCGGGTGACGCGGTCACGCGCCTCCGTCCGCGAGGCGCGGAGCCTGCGACGCTTCGCGGCCGAGCGCCGCATACCGGAGAACACGATCCCCAGGCCGAGCAGGAAGACCGCTCCCGTCGCCACACCGGCGAAGAAGAGCTCCAGCTGGGTGAACTGGAACAGGCGGTCGAACACGGTGAAGGAAGCGGTGGTGGTCGATGCCGCGGTCTCGTCCCAGGAGACCGCGATCACGGTCGCACCCGCGAGTACGATCAAGAGAAGTCCCAGCACTATCATGTGGCTACCACCTCAGGCTTTGGCTGTTGTGATAGCCACTGCTGCCCCCGCCGGGCGGGATTATTCCTCGAATCCCGATGGTCGTCGGGGAATGTGCCGGACGGGCCACCTGGAGACGTCGCCGGGCGCCGCGCGAGGGGTGGAAAGTGTGATCTTCCCGATGATTTCCGGGCTGTCGCGGCAGGTCTAGGGTGGACGCCCATGGACCGTACCCGCCTGTATCGCAACGGCGTCCTGGAGGCCGAGGGCTTTCCCATCGACGACATCTCCGAGCACGTGGGGGACGAGTCCGCCGTCGTCTGGTTCGACCTCTGTTCGCCCACGCAGGCGGACCTGGCGAAGATCAGCGAAGAGCTGGGTCTCCACCCCCTCGCCGTCGAGGACGCCCTCCACAGTCACCAGCGTCCCAAGCTCGACACCTACGACAGTCACCTGTTCATCACCACCTACGCGACGAGGTTGATGGAGAAGGGGATCGACTTCATCGAGGTCTCGATCTTCGCGACCAAGAACGCCCTGGTCACCGTGAGGGAGAACCCCGAGTTCGACATCGACGCGGTGCTCAGGCGCTGGGACGCCAACTCCGTCATGGTCAAGTTCGGGGTGCCGTACCTGCTGCACGGCCTGCTCGACTACATCGTGGACGGCTACTTCGACGTGCTGCAGGGGGTGGACGACCGGGTCGAGGAGCTGGAGGACGATCTCTTCCAGGACAATCCCGGGGACATGCCGCACATCCAGCGCCGGACCTTCGAGATGCACAAGAAGCTGGTGCGCTTCCGGCGGCTGGCGGTGCCGACGCGCGAGGTCGTGGGCAGCCTGCTGCGCAGGCAGGACGTCCTGGATCCCAAGCTGGCCCCGTACTACCAGGACATCTACGACCACACCCTGCGCACCGCGGAGTGGAGCGAGTCCCTGCAGGACCTGGTGAGCAACGTCCGCGAGGCCCACATGAACCAGCAGGGGTTCCGGCTCAACGACATCATGAAGAAGATCACCAGCTGGGCGGCCATCATCGCGGTGCCCACGATGATCACCGGTTTCTACGGGCAGAACGTGCCCTACCCCGGCTTCGACCAGTCGATCGGGTTCTGGACGTCCACGATCCTGATCATCGTGGGCACCGTCCTGCTCTACCGGGCGTTCAAGAAGCGCAACTGGCTCTGACCCGGACGCTGTCCCGGGTCACCCGATCGGCCGGAAGGCCGCCCACCGTAGCCTGGCCTCAGGGGAGAACGGCCGGATCCGGCCCGGCAACCCGGCAGGTATCGGTGATCGGCGAAGGACGAGACCGCATGGCACGCGGACGGCTGCGCGTCTATCTGGGGGCGGCCCCCGGGGTGGGCAAGACCTTCGCGATGCTGGCCGAGGGGCGCAGGCGCCGCGAACGCGGCACCGACGTGGTGATCGGGCTGGTGGAGACGCACGGGCGGGAGCGCGTCGAGAAACTGCTGGAGGGGATGGAGATCGTCCCGCGCGTGGCGGTGGAGCATCGCGGGACCGTGGTCGGCGAGCTGGACGTCGACGCCGTCATCGCGAGGAGGCCGGGGGTCGTCCTGGTCGACGAGCTGGCCCACACCAACGTGCCGGGCTCGCGCAACGCCAAGCGCTGGCAGGACGTGGAGGAGATCCTGGAGTCCGGGATCGACGTCGTCTCCACCGTCAACGTCCAGCACCTGGAGTCGCTCCGCGACGCGGTCGAGGAGATCACCGGGGTGGTCCAGCGCGAGACGGTACCCGACGAGGTGGTGCGGCGGGCCGGGCAGGTGGAGCTGGTGGACATGACCCCGGAGGCGTTGCGCCGCCGGATGGCGCACGGCGACGTGTACGCGCCGGAGAAGGCGGACGCGGCACTGTCGAGATACTTCCGGCTGGACAACCTGACGGCGCTGCGCGAGCTGTCGCTGCTGTGGGTGGCGGGCAAGGTCGACGACCAGCTCGGCCGCTACCGCGCCGAGCACCGCGTCGCCGGGGTGTGGGAGACCCGGGAGCGGGTGGTGGTGGCGCTGGCGGGAGGCCCGGAGGGGGAGACCCTGGTACGCCGGGCGGCGCGGATCGCGGCCCGGTCCCCCCGGGCGGACCTGCTGGCGGTGCACGTGACGATGGCCGACGGGCTCGCGGGCGCCGACCCGGCGCACCTGGCCCGGCAGCGCGCGCTGGTGGAGAGCCTGGGCGGCAGCTACCACCAGGTGGTGGGCGACAACGTGTCGCGGGCGCTGCTGGAGTTCGCCCGGCGGGTGAACGCCACGCAGCTGGTGCTGGGGGTCTCCCGGCGCGGCTGGCTCGCCCGGATCCTCTCCCGGGGGGTCGGTGTGACCACGGCCGCGTACTCGGGGACCGTCGACGTCCACATGATCACCCACGAGGAGGCGGGGGAGTTCGGCGGACGTGGCCCGTCGCGCGCCGCGCTCACCCGTTCCCGCAGGTTGGCGGGGTGGGGGACGGCACTGCTCGGACTCCCCCTGCTCACCGCCGCCCTCCTGGAGTTCAGACAGGCGACGACGCTGCCGAGCGTGATACTGCTCTTCCTGCTGATGGTGGTCTGCGTCGCGCTGGCCGGTGGCATGTGGCCCGCGATCACCGCCGCGGTGGCCGGTTTCGCCCTCCTCAACTGGTTCTTCACGCCGCCGTTCCACTCGCTGGCCGTGACGCGGCCGGAGAACCTGCTCGCCCTGGTCGTCTACGTGCTGGTCGCGATCATGGTGAGCGCGGTCGTCGACCTCGCGGCCCGCCGCGCCAGGGAGGCCGCCCGCGCGGGTGCGGAGGCCGAGGTGCTGGCGACCCTCGCCGGGTACGTGCTGCGGGGCGAGGCGGCGCTGCCGTCCCTGCTCTCCCGGCTAAGGGAGACCTTCGGGCTGACCTCCGTCACCCTGCTGGAACGCCGCAGCGGTGACCCGTCCGGCCCATCCGGCCCATCCGGCCCGTCCGGTTCTGAGGGGCCGGGTGGGCCGGACGATCCGGACGGCTGGCGGATCGTGGCGACCGGGGGCGGGGAGCCGTCCACCCGTCCCGGCGTCGCCGACACCGACGTGGTCGTCGACGACGATCTGGTGCTGGCCGTACGCGGACGGCTGCCCGGGGCGTCCGGCCGCAGGGTGCTGGAGGCGTTCGCCGCCGAGGCCGCGGTGGCGCTGCGCCACCAGCGCCTCGCCGAGCAGGCGGAACGGCTGCGTCCGCTCGCCGAGGCCGACAGGATGCGCACCGCGCTGCTCGCCGCGGTCAGCCACGACCTGCGCACCCCGCTCGCCTCGGCCAGGGCCGCCGTGGAGGGCCTGCGCGCCACCGACGTCGACTGGTCGCCGCAGGACAGGGAGGAGTTGCTCGCCACCGCCGGAGAGTCCCTGACCAAGCTGGACCGCCTGGTCGCCAACCTGCTCGACATGAGCCGCCTGCAGGCGGGGGTGCTCGGGCTGACGCTGGAACCGACGGCACTTGAGGACGTCGTCCCCCGGGTCATCGACGACCTGGGCCCGCTCCGCGACCGGGCGCGCGCCCGCCTGCCCGAGGACCTCCCGGATATCGCCGCCGACCCGGTGCTGCTCGAACGCGTACTGGTCAACCTCGTCTCCAACGCCGTCCGCCACAGCCCGCCGGGCGTCGCCGTGCTGGTCGGCGCGGGCGTGAGCGGCGACGACGGCGAGCACGTGGAGATCAGGGTCGTCGACCGGGGGCCCGGCATCCCCGAGGAGGCGCGCGACCGGGTCTTCATGCCCTTCCAGCGGCTCGGCGACCGTGACAACGCCACCGGTGTCGGTCTCGGCCTCGCGCTCTCCCGGGGGCTGGCGGAGGCCATGGGCGGCACCCTCGTACCGGACGAGACACCGGGCGGTGGCCTCACCATGACTGTGACCCTGCCCGTCTTCCCGCGGCACCGGGCCGCGCCCGAACCCGTGGAGGACCCGTGACGCGCATCCTCGTCGTCGACGACGAGCCCCAGCTCCTGCGGGCGCTGCGGATCAACCTGGCCGCCCGCCGGTACGAGGTGGCCGTTGCCGCAGACGGCGCCGCCGCGCTGCGCCAGGCCGCCGACTGGCACCCCGACCTGGTCGTGCTCGACCTCGGCCTGCCCGACATGGACGGGGTGGACGTCATCCACGGCCTGCGCGGCTGGACCAGCGTCCCGATCATCGTGCTGTCCGGCAGGGTCGAGGGCCACGACAAGGTGGAGGCCCTGGACGCGGGCGCGGACGACTACGTCATCAAGCCGTTCGGCGTCGACGAGCTGCTCGCCAGGATCCGCGCGGTGTCGCGCCGCACCTTCGCCCCCGAGGAGGAACCGGCCCGGTTCGTGATCGGCGAGCACGAGGTGGACCTGGCGGGCAAGACCGTCTCGGGCGGCGTGCGGCTCACGCCCACCGAGTGGCGCCTGCTGGAGATCCTGGTCCGCAACCCCGGCAAGCTGATCACCCAGCGCCGCCTGCTGAACGATGTCTGGGGCGCCTCCTACAGCAAGGAGACCAACTACCTTCGCCAGTACATGGCCCAGATGCGCAAGAAACTGGAGCGCGACCCGGCCCACCCGGTCCATCTGCTCACCGAACCGGGCATGGGCTACCGCTTCCAGCCCTGACCGGCCCCCTCCGGGTACGGTCTCAACCCGCGGACACCCCTGTGTCAACCACTGGATTACCGGGAATCGGTCAAGCATGAGCCCGTAGACCCTTCTGGAGGCATGGGTGAGCACGCGGGGGGTGGTCACCGTGATGCTCGGCGCCGCGGTGCTCTTCTCACTGTCGACGCACGGTGGCGACACGCGTGCGCGGGCCGCGCCGGCCCGGGTCGCGCCGCTGGACAACCCGGACGGGCTGCGCCCCGGTCTGGCGCCTGTCAGGTCGGCGGGAGACCGGGGCGCCGCCGTCAGGCTGATCGGGAAGCTCCGGGTCAGGCCGATGGGTTCCAAGGCGGGGTACGGCCGGACCAGGTTCGGCGAGAACTGGGCCGACACCGCCAAGGGGGTGCCGTACGCGCGCAACGGCTGCGGCACCCGCGACGACCTGCTGGCCCGCGACGGCGAGGACGTGCGCTACCGCCGCGGATCCGAGTGCGTGGTCGTCTCCATGAGGCTGCGCGACCCCTACACCGGCCGGACCGTCCGCTGGACCAAGAAGCGCTCCGACGAGATCCAGGTCGACCACGTGGTCCCGCTGTCCTACGAGTGGCGGATGGGGGCCTCCCGCTGGCCGCTGTCCAAGCGGAAGCGCATCGCCAACGACCCGCTCAACCTCCTCCCGGTGTACGGCGACGCCAACGAGGCCAAGGGCGGTTCGGGGCCCGCGTCCTGGCTCCCTCCCGTACGCGGGGTCCGCTGCGCGTACGTCGTCCGCTTCGCCCAGGTGGCCCTGAAGTACAACCTGCCGGTCACCCGCGCGGACAAGAACGTCATGCTCGCCCAGTGCCGGTGACCTCCGCGCGGCCGTCCGGAGGCGGGTGCCGCCCGGGAGACGGGTGCCGTCCGGAAGGACGGGTGTCGCTCAGAGGTCAGAGGGCAGAGGTCGGAAGTGGGTGTCGCTCAGAAGCGGCGGAGCAGGGCCTGTTTGGCGGTGGTGAACTCCTCGTCGGTGAGGATGCCGTCCCTGTGCAGCTCGCCGAGCTCGCGCAGGCGGCGCAGGAGCGAGTCCGGGTCGTCACCGCCGACGGGGGCCGCGGGGGACTCGATCGCCAGGGGCTCGGCGGCGGGAGGTAGCTGGGCGTCCGAGGGGTGCGGCAGCCTGGCGAGGACCGCGGCGACGAGCAGTGCCGTCGTGCGGGTCTCCTTGTCGAAACCCCACAGGACCAGGCAGGCCGGGTCGTGCTTGGGAGCGAGCTTGTGCGGTGCCGCGCCTCTCACGTGGAAACGGAGGTAGCCGTTCTCCAGGCCCGCGGTCGGGAACCACTCCACGCCGTCCAGGTCCTTCAGCGCGAACCGCTGGGGACCGGCCGACTTCTTGCCCTCCTCCGTGGCCCAGTTCCATTCGAGGCGGATCGACTCGCCGTCGAACGTCGCCGTACCGTCGCCCGCGGGAACCACCACGGGCAGCGCCGGGCCCGGCATGAGGTAGCGCTCCGAGGGACCGTCCGGCACCTGCTCGATCACCAGCGCGTTGCGCACCTCGTCGACGAAGTACTCGGCGACGCCGGTGCGGTCGGCGTCCACGGCCAGCTGGTAGGGGTCGGCGGCGTCGGCGATCCGCCCGCGTGCCGCCTGGTTGAACGGGTCGGCGCCCTCCCGCAGGCGCAACCGCAGCCTGCCGCCCTTCTTGCCGGGCTCGTACGCGATGCCGGCCACCGCCTCCAGCGGCACCCGCACCTCGCCCAGCAGCTGCCGCAGCTTCTTCACGCTTCGGTCGCGACCGGGCACGATCCGCAGGATCTCACCGTCGAACGTCCAGGTTCCGTCACGCCCCATGACCTCCGCCATACGGTGATCGTATGGCGAGCCGGTGGTACGACGCTCGTGATGGAGCGGCTGATTTATCTCCGACCGGCCCGGCGTGAACGGCCCGCGCGACCGGCCCGGCCCGGACAGCCCGCGCGACCGGCCCGGTGCGAGCGGTCCGGTGCGACCGGTCCGGTGCGAGCGGCCCGGTGCGAGCGGGCTGGCGTGACCGGTCTGGCGTGACCGGCCCGGCTTCCGGTCGGGCGGAGCGGTCTTCTATTCTTCGAAGTCACCCAGGCCACCTTCGGAGCCGCTCCCTCGCCGTCTTTCCAGCCGGTCGCCGGCCGCCTCCGGAGCCGATCACCAGCAGGCGAAGGAACTCCCGTGACCTCTCCGGCCCTCACCATCGACGAGCTGACCGCCCAGCGGGACGCCGCCCGGCGTGACTACGACGCGCTCGTCCGGCGCGGTCTGTCCCTCGACCTGACGCGGGGCAAGCCGTCGGCGCGGCAGCTCGACCTCTCCGAGGCGCTGCTGGACCTGCCCGGCGGTCACAGCGCCGCGGACGGCACCGACTGCCGCAACTACGGCGGGCTCCAGGGCCTGGCCGAGCTCAGGGAGATCTTCAGCGGCCCGCTCCAGGTGCCCGCCGCGCAGCTCGTCGCCGCGGACAACTCCAGCCTCTCGCTGATGCACGACTCGATCGTCCACGCCCTGCTCGGCGCGCTGCCCGGCGCCGAGCGCCGCTGGGCCGACGAGCCGAGGGTCGCGTTCCTGTGCCCGGTTCCCGGGTACGACCGCCACTTCGCCCTGTGCGAGCGGTTCGGCATCGAGCTGATCCCCGTGCCGATGAACGCCGAAGGGCCGGACATGGACGTCGTGGAGCGTCTCGTGCTCGACGACCCCCAGGTCAAGGGCATCTGGTGCGTGCCCAAGTACAGCAACCCCAGCGGTGTCTCCTACGGGGACGAGACGGTGCGGCGCCTGGCGGCCATGCCGGTCGCCGCCCCGGACTTCCGGATCTTCTGGGACAACGCCTACGCCGTGCACCACCTGACCGACACGCCCGCGGAGATCGCCGACATCCTGGCGCTGTGCGCCGAGAACGGCAACCCCGACCGCGTCTTCGTCTTCGGCTCCACCTCGAAGATCACCTTCGCCGGTTCCGGTGTCTCCTTCTTCGGGTCGTCCCCGACCAACGTGGCCTGGCTGCTCGGGCACACCGCCAAGCGCACCATCGGCCCCGACAAGATCAACCACCTTCGCCACGTGGAGTTCCTCCGCGACGAGAACGGCCTGGCCGAGCACATGCGCCGCCACCGGGAGCTGCTCCGGCCGAAGTTCGACGCGGTCGAGACGATCCTCACGAAGGAACTCGGCGGCACCGGCCTGGCGACCTGGTCCAGCCCCTCGGGCGGCTACTTCATCAGCCTCGACGTGCTGGAGGGATGCGCTCGCGAGGTGGTGCGGCGGGCGGGAGAGGCGGGCATCGCCCTCACCCCCGCGGGCGCCACCCACCCGTACGCGACGGACCCCCGCGACAGCACCATCCGCATCGCCCCCACCTACCCGGAGCTCGACGAGGTGGAGCTGGCCATCTCCGGCCTCGCCACCTGTGTGCGCCTCGTCGCCACCGAGAAGCTCCTGGGCCGCGCAGGCTAGGTGCCCGTCGCCCTGTCGTTCCGTCGGTTTCGTCGCAGGAGGTCCCGCGCGTCCCGTTGCTCCCCCGGGCGGGTCTTCGTGCCGGAGGGAGCAACGGTCCGTGCCGCCGATCCCACGTTTCGTGTCCGGCCGTCAAGGAGGTGTCAGGGTAGGGCGGAGGAGCGTCAGGGTGTCGTCCAGAACCGCTTGATCCGCCCTTGTCCGAACTAGCGTCCCCTGTGTACGGCCATTCGGCCGGGCCGCGAAAGCAGGAGGAGGCATGGGCGTCTCGCACGCGGGTGAAACACCGTCGCCGCTCCCCGCCGACCTGCGCCCGGGGGACCTCATCGCGCTGGCGGCCACCGGGGCCCACCACTACTCGATGGCCTCGACCCACAACCTCATGGGCAGGCCACCGGTCGTCGCCGTGCACAACGGCCGGGCGAGGCTGCTCGTCCGCAGGGAGGTGGAACAGGACCTGATGCGCCGCGACGTGGGCCTGTAGGGCGGGTCTGCGGGGGCGGCCCACGGGGTCGGTGGCGGGCGAGAACAGCGTAAACGAACGTAGGGAAAGGGTGAAGAAAGCATATCGACATTGGCGTGCGGGCATTTCCCGGGATTTCATGGAGGGGCAGAGATCTGTTCCCCGGCAAACGTCTGTTCCGCAACGAATGTCCGTTTTGTGAAAGGAGTGGATGCGATGTTCGGGTCCGAACCGGTGGGGTTCTCGCTCACCGGGGGGTTCGTCACCGTCGTCGTCACGGCCGCGACCGCCTCGCTGCTCCTCGCTCCGGCGGAGGTCGCCGGTCGCGTACTGATCATGGCGGTCGCCGTGTGCGCCTACGCCGCCTGCGGGGTCCGGGCCGGGGTCGCGCTGGCGACGGCCGTCATGGCGTGGTTCTTCGCCACCGGATTCCTGGTCAACGCTGCCGGGGAGCTCAGCTTCGGCAGGCCGGATCTGCTCCGCCTCGGCCTGTTCGTCGTCGTCGCGCTGGGCGCGAACGCGTGCACCGCCGTGTGCCGGGCGGTCGCCGTCAGGCGCCGCCTCCGCGTCCCGCTGCCCGGCGAGGACCCCTCGCTGCTCGTCCTCGCCCGGAACTGACGCGCTCCACGGCCCGCGTGCCCGTGCGTTCACGTGTTCACGCGCTCGCGGGGCATCGCGCGACAGGTGCGTTCGAGGGATTCGACATGGCGAACGCCGTGCCCGGCCGGTGCCGGGCACGGCGTTCGCCGCTATCACGTCAGGCGCTCGTCCCGTCGGGCTACGAAGGACTTCAGAGCGCGGGTGTCTCGTCGGTGAACCTGTCGCAGTTCGCGGGGTACGCGGGAGGCCCGAGAGGCGTTCCGGGAGCGTAGAAGCCCCCCGTCAGCGGAACCGGCCGCCCGAGAAGGCACTTCGTCCGGGCGACCTGGCCGGCCGAATTCTGGACCGTGAGGTGAAGGTACGGAAGGGCGCCGTCCTGGAGGATCGTCGTCGAGACGTCCATGGCGTCGGCGGGATGACCGTGGATCTTCGAGAGGCTGTGCCAGGACGGAGTCGTTCGCGGGTCGCGGATATGTGCCGTCCCGTCGTTCCGGATCGACGCGGTGATCGGCTCGGAAAGCAGGTACGACACGGACACGGCGGACGCCGGTGCCGCGGGGCCCGCCGGACCCGCGGGTCCCTCAGGACCGGCCGCGCCCGGCACGCCCGCGGCGCCCGTGGCACCGGTCGGTCCCACCGGTCCGGTGGCACCCGGTTCGCCCGCCGGGCCGGCAGGTCCCGCCGCGCCGTCCGCTCCCGCGGGCCCGGCGGCGCCGATGGCTCCTTCTGGTCCCGCCGGTCCCGCGGGTCCTTCCGGCCCGATCGGGCCTATCGGTCCTTGGGGTCCCGCCGGTCCTTCGGGTCCGATCGGCCCGATCGGTCCCGTGAGCCCTTCGGGTCCGACCGGTCCGGCGGGCCCTGCCGGACCCATCGGCCCGGCCGGGCCTGTGGCACCCGTCGCGCCCGCGGGTCCCATCGCGCCTGCCGGGCCCGGCGCACCTGGTACGCCGGGGGCACCGGTGTCCCCTTTCGCCCCTGTCGCTCCCGTCGGTCCGGCGGGACCGGCGATTCCCTTGGCGCCTGCCGGGCCCGCCGCCCCAGCGGGTCCCACCGGACCCACGGGGCCGAGTAGTCCGAGCGGACCGAGCGGGCCGTCCGGAGGGCTCGTTTTGGTGGGGTCCACCGGGGTCGGGGATTCCGTCGGCAGCCCGGGGCCCAACGGCTTCTTTCCGCTGTTCCGGCCGCCCCTGCTCTTTCCGCTGTCCCGGTCGTTCCTGCTGGGACGGTCGCGGTCGCACACGCAGTTCAGCTGCCCCCGGCACTTGCAGGTTTTCTGGCCGAGGGTTCTCCCCGAGGGGACACGCACGTCGTCCAGCGCGCCGGTCATTCTCCGAACCGGAACGGTCTCGCCGCCGGTGTCTCGTGTGTTGAGAAGAATGGTGCCTGTGGTATCGGTTACGGCGTTGGCCGGCGTCTGGCAGGAAAGTGCCAGAACGGCGCCGATTGCTGTTGTCGCGACGGACCAGTTTCGAGCGCATTTGCCGGAATTAATGGTTTGAGCCCGTCTTTTACCGCTAGAAGTCATCGCATTCCATGTCTTTTGTGATTCCAGGGAATCGGATTGCTTGAACCGCGACGGTGGCGGCAAGCAGGAGTTACCCGATGATCGACACGGCAAAGCTCAGACCTGGTTAACGAGGTTTAAACATATTCGTCAACGATGGGAATGTGTCCGGGTTGTTGAGCTTGAAAGCCATGTGCTCCAGAGGTCTCCTGTTCTGTGATTAATAGCCGGAGTTCGGGGCCCTTGGGCGTCGCGAGAATTTTGGTGTGATTCCCCGATCGCGGCCCACGGTGAGATCGCCGCGATTTCTCCGGTGGTCCCGGCGTTGAGGAAAAGGATTTTTTGGATGATTATCCGAATAAAAGTCAGTGGCGCGCGCCGCTGATCTTCCGCCCCCCGCCCGATGCCTCCAGGCGCCTTCGCACCGTCGGAACGAGCCGGACGCCGTGCGCCTGGCCGGAGTCCAGCTAGCTGGACTCCCTGACCACGAGCTGGGTCGGAAGGATCACCGGGGTAGCGGGCTCGCCTCTCAGCAGGCTGAGCAGCAGGCGGGCCGAGGCGGCGGCCTGCTCGCCCATGGGGCTGCGCACCGTGGTGAGCGGGGGATCGGTGTAGAGGGCCGCCTCGATGTCGTCGTACCCCACCACCGCCACGTCGTCGGGCACCCGCCGGCCCGCCCGGCGCAGCGCCCGCATGGCGCCGATCGCCATCAGGTCGTTGGCGGCGAACACCGCGTCCAGCGCGGGGTCGTCCTCAAGCAGCTGCGCCATGGCCTCGGCCCCGGAGATCCGGGTGAAGTCGCCGATGGCCACGATCGAGCGCCGTCCGGTCTCGCTCAGGACCTCGCGGTAGGCGCCGATCCTGTCCTGGGCGGCGGACATGTCCAGCGGGCCGGAGATCGTGGCGATCCGGCGCCGTCCCCGTTCCAGCAGGTGCCGTACCGCCTGCGCGGCCCCGTCGGTGTTGTCGTTGTCGACCCACGGCACGTTCACCCGGGAGGCGGGCCTGCCGTGGGAGACGAGGGGGACGCCCGTGGCGGCGAGCGCCGCCGGCAGGGGGTCGGCGCCGTGCATCGACACGAGCATGACCGCGTCCACATGGCGGGCGGCCACGAACTGCCGGGCCCGTACGCGGGCGTCGTCGGAGCCCGCGAGCATGAGCATGACCTGCTTGCCCGCCGCCTCGAACTCGCGGCTGGCCGCGCGCACGACCATGGAGAACATCGGGTCGTCGGAGACGAGCCCGGCCGACGGGTCGGAGACGATCACCGCGATGGAGTCGGTGCGCCGGGTGACCAGGCTGCGCGCCGCGGCGTTGGGGATGTAACCCAGCTCGTTCACCGCCCGCATGACGAGGTCGCGGATGTCGGTGGCGACCGTCGGCTCGCCGTTCACCACCCTGGAGACCGTTGACTTGGACACGCCGGCCCGGGTGGCGACAGCCTCCAGGGTGGGTCGTCTCATGTGGTTCTCCCGCAGTTCGTACCGCCGGTTGGTCGGTGGTGCCTGAACGTGCGGTCCCACCCTTTCCAAAGCTTAGCTCGGTGATCATGAAGAGAGCGCTCCCTCACAAAGGGTGACCGGAAGGGAGATTTCTGTCAATGCCCTGAATGACGCCGAATTTTCCTTCGCGGCGGACGGCGGAGGAAATCTGGGAAAGCGCTACCCGCAAAGGATCTTCTTAGGCCCAGCTCACAGCGTGTTGTAACGATGCAAAGGATTATCCGGGAGCGCTCCCCCAGGTGTGCAGTTGATTGCCAGATCGTGTGTAGTCCGTTTCATCCTGGTTAAACGGACACTTGACAGCCGCTGTCGGACGAGAGCAATCTCTGGTTGAGAGAGCGCTCCCCGACTCGATACCGGTACGCACCCCCCACCCCCCGAGGAGACGCGATGCCCTCGTCCCGAAGTCCCGGCCGCCGCATGGCCCTGCTGATAGCCGCGGCAGTCACCCTCGTCACGTCCTGTCTCGCGGTCATGCCCGCGGCGGCGGCCGACGCCCTGATCTCCCAGGGCAAGACGGCGACCGCCTCGTCCTCGGAGAACGTGGCCTTCCCCGCGTCCGCGGCCGTGGACGGCAACGCGGGCACCCGCTGGTCCAGCGGGTTCAGCGACCCACAGTGGATCCAGGTCGACCTCGGTGCCAGCGCGACCATCACGCAGGTGACGCTGAACTGGGAGGCCGCCTACGGCAGGGCCTTCCAGATCCAGACCTCGCCCAACGGCACCACCTGGACCCCGATCTACTCCACGACCACCGGCGCCGGCGGCAACCAGACGCTGGCCGTCAACGGCACCGGCCGCTACGTGCGCGTGTACGGCACCCAGCGCGCCACCGCGTACGGCTACTCGCTGTGGGAGTTCCAGGTCTACGGGACCATCGGCGGCGGCAACCCCGACCCCGACCCCGACCCGGGCGCGCTCAAGCTGCTGTCCTACGGCAAGCCCGGCGCGGCCTCGACCTCGCAGAGCGACGGCAACTGCTGGGAGTGCACCCCGGCGCGGGCGTTCGACCGCGACGCCGCCTCCCGCTGGGCGACCAGCTCCACCACCGGCTGGGTCGACCCCGGCTGGATCTCCGTCGACCTCGGCGCGACAGCGCAGATCAAGCAGGTCGTCCTCCAGTGGGACCCGGCCTACGCCAGGGCGTTCCAGATCCAGGTCTCGGACAACAACAGCACCTGGACGCCGATCTACTCCACGACGACCGGCACCGGTTTCAAGCAGACGCTGACCGTGAACGGCACCGGCCGCTACGTGCGCATGTACGGCACGCAGCGCGCCACCCCGTACGGTTACTCGCTGTGGGAGTTCCAGGTCTGGGGCACCGGTGGCGCCCCGATCACGCCGCCGCCGCTCCCGCCGGACCCGGCCAACCCGCCGACGACGCTCGTCTGGAGTGACGAGTTCAACGGTGGCGCGGGCACCAGGCCCGACGCGGCCAAGTGGACGCAGGACCCCGGCACCGGCCCGAACAACGAGCTTGAGTACTACAAGCCCGAGAACACCGCGATGGACGGCGCCGGCAACCTCGTCATCACGGCGCGGCAGGAGACCACCGCCGGATCGTCCTGCCCCGGCGGACCCTGCCGGTACACCTCCGGCCGCATCAACACCGGCGGCAAGTTCACCTTCACGTACGGCAAGGTCGAGGCGCGCGTCAAGGTCCCGAAGGGCAACGGCCTGTGGCCGGCGTTCTGGATGATGGGCGCCGACTTCCTCACCGGCAGGCCCTGGCCGTACAACGGGGAGATCGACATCCTCGAGGTGCTCGGCAAGGACGTCAAGACCTCCTACTCGACCATCCACGCCCCCGCCTACAACGGTGGCGGCGGCATCGGCTCCCCCTACACGCTGCCCAACGGCGCGGACTTCTCCGACGACTTCCACGTCTGGGCCGCGACCTGGGACAGCAAGGGCATCGTCTACACCCTGGACGGCCGGACGGTCCTCACCCTGAGCAAGGCGCAGGTCGAGGCGACGCGCGGGCCGTGGGTCTTCGACCACCCGTTCTACATCATCCTCAACCTCGCGGTGGGCGGTGACTGGCCCGGCCCGCCGGACGCCAGCACCGGCTTCCCCAAGCAGATGCTCGTCGACTATGTGCGCGTCTACAAGTAACCCCCTCCGCTCCGGCACGGCTCGGGAGAGCCGTGCCGGAGCCTCCCCAGAACCGGAGCCCCACCGGCCGGAGTCCCCCCAAAAAGGAGTCCATCCATGCACCCGGCACTAGCCCCAGCCCGTCTACGAAGCCGGTTACGCCCGCTGACCCTGGTAGCCGCCATAGTGGCGCTCCTGGGCACGTCCCTCGTCATTCAGACCACCCAGGCAAGCGCGACGTCGAAGGCTCAGGCAGGGGGTTCGTCCGCCGCGGTCGTACGGGTGGCGGAGTTCCTCGCCGACTGCCCGTTCAGCCACCGGCTGCCCGACGACCCGATCATCTTCCCGGGCATGCCCGGCGCGTCGCACATGCACAGCTTCTTCGGCAGCACCACCACCAACGCCAACACGACGCTGGCGTCCCTGCAGAACTCCCCCAGCAACTGCAACCCGCGCACCGACCTGTCGTCGTACTGGGTGCCGACCCTGTACAACGGCAACACCCCGGTGGAGCCGACCATCACCACGTTCTACTACCTGGGTGAGGGCGTGCGCTCCGACATCGTCGCGCGGACCCAGGCGCTCCCGCTGGGCCTGCGGATCGTCGCGGGCAACGCCAAGGCGACCACCCCCAACGACCCGACCAGCAACGCCCGCTGGTCGTGCCTGCACGCCGGTCACGTCCCGCCGTCCAAGGACTTCGTGACCTGCCCGGCGGGAACCATGATGGAGTCCTACCTGGACTTCCCGCAGTGCTGGGACGGCCGGAACCTGGACTCGGCCGACCACAAGAGCCACATGGCCTACCCGGTCAACCAGGCCTGCCCGGCCTCGCACCCGGTGCCGGTGCCGAAGCTGCGCCAGGTGCTGCGCTACCCGGTGAACGGGAACCCGGCCAACTTCCGGTTGGCGTCGGGCCGCGGATACACCATGCACGGCGACTTCTTCAACGCCTGGCCGGTGGCCGAGATGGAGCGTCGCGTGCGTGACTGCATCCGCCCGGTCATCAAGTGCGGCGCGGACGGTACCCCGTCCTGACGCCGGGGTGCCGGATTCGCATCCCGTCCTGACAGCGGTGTGCCGATACGGCATCTCGGTCTGACGGCACCGGTGCGAGAGCCGACTCCACATCGACTCCTCGCACCGACCCCCCGTGCCGTCCCCGGCGGCGGGACCCGGAACATCGGGTCCCGCCGTCACGGGCGTCTCGGAAAACGAGGCACGGGGTACGCCTACCGGCCCTCGCCCTCGCTCGCTCGGGCTATTCGGCCTGCTCGTCCTGCTCGTCCTGCTCGTCCTGCCCGTCCTGCTCGTCCTGCCCGTCCTGCTCGTCCTGCTCGGCGAGGGTGCCGCACCGGTAGCCCGCCTCCCGCTTGGGCTGGAGCTGGATGCTGCCGAGGTTCGTGGTCTCGATCGGGCGCCGGAAGGTCTCCAGCTTGTCGCAGTCGTAGAAGACGTACGTGCCCTCGCTCTCGCCGAGCAGCATCATCCACCGGCCCTCGTAGAGGGGCTTGTCGTCCTCGGCGTTCTTGATGACGGTCCACTGGTCCTGGAATCCGACGAAGGGGAGGAGATCGTTGGCCTGGCCCGTCTCCTGCACCTTGCCCGCTCCCGTCATCATCTGCAGGATCAGCAGGAACCCCAGGCCGATGCCCGTGAGAGCGCCGGTGAGCACCTTCATGCCGGCGCGGCCGACGGGCTTGCGGCGCAGCAGCCGGAACGGCACCAGGAACGTCAGCACGCCCAGTCCCACCGCCACGACGACCATGGCGGCGAGGTCGAGCCCGCCCAGCAGGTCCAGCAGGCCCCAGTAGGTCGCGCCGCACCACAGCGCGGCGATCAGGGCGGCCACCCAGGGCCGTCGCCGTATGGCCGCCGTGATCCTTCCGACCGCGCCGCGCGTCACCCTGTCGGCCAGCCAGCCGATCCCGACGACGAGGCCGAGAAGCGGCACGACGACCAGCAGGAGCAGGATCAGCGTCCCCATCAACCGGCCGAGCAGGACGGACTGGTCGATTCCCGCCTGTTGCGGGCTGATGTTAAACACCCCGTACATCTGCTCCACGCCGAGGTAGAGGACGGCGTAGAGCGCGACGCCGATCGGGACGACGACCGAGCCGATGCGCTCGATCATCGCCAGGACGCCGCTGTTGTTCCCCTCCTCCGTGGACTCCACGGACTCCACGGACTCCACAAGCTCTACGGGGGGTTCGGCCGGGGGTGCGGGGGGAAGATGTGTCCGCTGCCCTGAAATATCCTGATTTGTCACGATGGACGATGTTAAGTCATGTCAGTTGACACGGTGTTGACCAACCACAAACGTGTCAATTCGCCCCTCAGTCGGGTGGGAGCACAGGGACCGGCTCCGCTCCGAAGAGCCGCCACCGGGGCCGATCCGCCGCCCGGGGTCTCCCCGGATCACAAGGCCCCGCAGTCCGGAGTGTTCCCACTAACCCCCGTGATGTCCTCCTGATCTGTGAAAAGTAACTATAAGTTTTTGCTGCGCGACCCAAAGTGATGGGGCTAACCTGCCTACCGGCACAGGCTGACCGTGGCGAGGGCCGGGCGAGAGCCGCGGTGACACCACGTACGCGGCAGGGACAGCAGGGATGGCGAGAACGGTGAGGGCATGGTGACGGACGGCGCGGTGGCCATGGTCACCGGTGCGGCACAGGGCATCGGCGAGGCGGTGGCGCGAGCCCTGACTGCGACAGGCACGCGCGTCGCCGCCCTCGACGTGAACGCGGAGCGGGTCGAGCGGGTCGCCGCCGGGCTCGGCGCCGCGGTCGCCTACCCCTGCCAGATCACCGACAGCGCCGCCGTCGACGACGTGGTCGCGCGGGTCGAGGCCGATCTCGGCCCGATCGAGCTGCTCGTCAACGTCGCCGGAGTGCTCTGCTCAGGACCGGCCGTCGCCATCAGCGACGACGACTGGGCCCGCACCTTCGCCGTCAACACCGGCGGGGTCTTCCACCTGTCCCGCGCGGTCGCCCGCCGGATGATCCCCCGCAGATCCGGGGCGATCGTCACCGTGGGGTCCAACGCCGCGGGCGTGCCCCGGACGAACATGTCGGCCTACGCCGCCTCCAAGGCCGCCGCCGCGCAGTTCACCAAGTGTCTCGGCCTGGAGCTGGCGCCGTACGGCATCCGCTGCAACGTGGTGTCGCCCGGCTCCACCGACACCCCCATGCAGCGTGCCCTGTGGACCGGCGGCCACGACGCCCGGACGGCCATCGAGGGCTCACCGGCCAGTTTCCGGGTGGGCATCCCCCTCGGCAGGCTCGCCGATCCCGCCGACATCGCGGACGCCGTCCTCTTCCTGGCCTCCGACCGTGCCAGGCACATCACCATGCAGGACCTGTACGTCGACGGGGGCGCCACGCTCCGGTCGTAGTACGGCACCCCCTTGTTCCTGGACCCCTCCCGACAGGAGACCTCTTCACCATGTCGCCGAACGACGCCCTCACCATGTCTCGAATGCCCGACCTTCTGGGGGATTACGAGCCCGGCACCTTCTTCTTCTCCTCGCCGACCCGGACCCTGCTCGCCAGAGGGGTGGACCGGGAGGTTCCCGCTTCCGGGACGACGAGCCTGCGGGGCCGCGTCGCCTCGGCCCTGCGCGACGCGCGGGACTCCGGTCACCCCAACCCCGTCGTGGTGGGCGCGATCCCCTTCCGTGACGACCGTCCCGCGCGCCTGCTGGTACCCGCCGCCGTCTGCTGGACGAGCCCGCCGGCCGGTCTCTCCGCCGCCCCCGAACGGATCGCGGGGACGTTCACCGGATTCGGCCCGATCTCCGACCCCGGCGACTACGTACGCGGTGTGGAGAAGGCGCTGGCCAAGCTGACCACCGGGGAGCTCCAGAAGATCGTGCTGGCGCGCACCCTGGACATCACCATGGGCGCCCCCGTCGACGTCGGCCGCGTCCTGCGCAACCTCGTCCGGCGCGACCCGCAGGCCTACGGCTACGCGGTCGACCTGCCGTCGGGCGACGGCACGGCCCGCACCCTCCTGGGAGCGAGCCCCGAACTGCTCGTCTCCCGTTCCGGCCGCCGGATCACGACGAACCCGCTCGCGGGATCCGCGCCCCGCCACCCGGACCCCGTCGTCGACCGCGAACGGGCCCGCGCCCTGCTCGCCTCGGACAAGGACCTCCGCGAGCACGCCCTGGTGATCGAGAGCATCGTGGAGGCACTGCGCCCGTACTGCAGCAGGCTGTCCGTTCCCGCCGGTCCCTCGCCGCTGTCCACCGCCTCCATGTGGCACCTGTCGACCCGGATCACCGGCGTGCTGGACGACCCGGCGGTCACGTCGCTGGAGCTGGCCACCGTGCTGCACCCCACCCCCGCCGTCTGCGGTACGCCCGCGGGGGCCGCGCGCCGGGCGATCGAGGAGATCGAGTCGTTCGACCGAGGCCTGTACGCCGGCCTGGTCGGGTGGGGCGACGCGACGGGCGACGGCGAGTGGGTGGTGACCATCCGCTGCGCCGAGATCGCCGACCAGACCCTGAGGCTGTTCGCGGGCGCGGGGATCGTCGCGGGGTCGGTACCGGAGACCGAGCTCGCCGAGACCACCGCCAAGTTCCAGACCATGCTCCGCGCCGTCGGCCTGGACCAGGTCCGCTGACCCGCCGTCGCAGGAGAGATCCGCCACCGCAGGAAAGCAGGAAAGGAGACAGTGCCCGTGGCCCTTCCCCAGATCGCCCCTTACCCGCTGCCGGGAGAGGACGATCTTCCCGAGAACCGGGTGAGCTGGCGCCCTGAGCCGAGCCGCGCCATCCTGCTGGTCCACGACATGCAGAACTACTTCCTCGCCCCCTTCGCCGCCGGTGCCCCGCCGCTGACCGGGCTCATCGCCAACATCGGTCTCCTGCGCGACGCCTGCGCCGGGCTGGGGATCCCCGTCGTCTACTCGATGCAGCCCAGTGGCCAGAGCAGACACGAGCGCGGCCTGCTCCAGGACTTCTGGGGCTCGGGCATCCCCGGCCTCCGCGAGAGCGAGATCGTCGCGAGCCTCCTCCCCGCGGAGTCCGACATCCTGCTCACCAAGTGGCGCTACAGCGCCTTCCATCGGACCGACCTGCGCGCCCGGATGGAGGCCATGGGGCGCGACCAGATCATCGTCTGTGGTGTGTACGCGCACATCGGCTGCCTCATGACCGCCTGCGACGCCTTCATGCAGGACCTCCAGCCGTTCCTCGTCGCCGACGCCGTCGCCGACTTCTCCCCGGAACACCACACCATGGCCCTCACGTACGCCGCGCAGCGCTGCGCGGTCACGGTCGCCACCCGGGGGCTGCTGCGCGGGTGGGAGTCGTCCGTGTCGCCGCCCGTCGAGACGGCTGAGACGCCCGCCGGGACGGTCGGCGGTGGAGGCGGGTAGCCGAGCCCGGTTCGCGAGGCTGTTTTGAATACTATCGGGGGGTATTCTTTGGTAGGGGAGGCCGAGCGGAGGGGGAGAGATGCACGGATACACCGCCAGCAAGCAGGACCATCTGCGGCGGCTGCGCCGGATCGAGGGACAGGTGCGGGGCCTGCAGCGGATGGTCGAGGAGGACAAGTACTGCATCGACATCCTCACCCAGGTGTCGGCGGCCAACCGGGCGCTGCAGTCCTTCGCGCTGTCCCTGCTGGAGGAGCACCTGGCGCACTGCGTGGCCGAGGCCACCGCCAAGGGTGGCGCCGAGGCCGAGGAGAAGGTGAGGGAGGCGTCCGACGCCATCGCCCGCCTCGTCCGTTCCTGAACGTGTCGCGACGGGCGTCGCCGTCACCGGCCCCGTCGCGCACGCTCACACGCCGATCTTCTCCGCCAGGGTGCGCTGGAAGTGGGCGCAGCCGGTGAAGTCCTCGTGGTCGCAGCTCAGCGCACATTCGATCATGTGGAGCGACGACCGCGCCTGGGCGACGCGTCGGGTCAGGTCCGCGTGCCTGCGGCGCAGGATGTCGCGCCGCGCCTCCGGGTCGCCGGTGGCGATCATCTCCCGGATGTCGGCGAGGGAGAACCCGGCCTCCTTGGCGCGCAGGATCACCGCGACACGATAGAGATGGTCACGGTCGTAGCGGCGACGGTCGGCCCTGACGCGGGCGGGGGTCAGAAGTCCCATGGACTCCCAGTGCCGCAGGACATGGGTGGGCAGGCCGAATCGCCGGGCGATCTCGCCGATGCTCATCATCGCGTCATCGTCGCTTGACTTCATGTCGGCATTAAGTCGCATCCTCGATGACATGTCCAATGACACCGTCACAGACCACGCAGACCATCTGGAGCGGGCAACACCGGAAGGCGACCCCGTCACCGAGCTGTTCCGGATGCTCGACGCGCTCGACGCCCTCCCCGACTCCGTCCGGCTGCGCGCCCGCTCCTACGACCTGCTCCACCTCGCGCCCGGGGCCCCCGTGGTCGACGTCGGCTGCGGGACCGGCCTGGCCGTCGCGGAGCTGACCCGGCGCGGCGCGCGGGCGACCGGTGTCGACCTCAGCGAGCCGATGGTCGCCGAGGGGCGCCGGCGCGAGCCCGGCGCGGATCTCCGCGTCGGTGACGCCCGCGAGCTGCCGTTCCAGGACGGGGAACTGGCCGGGTATCGCGCCGAGAAGCTCTACCACGAGTTCGACGACCCCGCCGGGGCGCTCGGCGAGGCGCGACGGGTGCTCGCCGCGGATGGGCGCGTCGTCCTGATCGGGCAGGACTGGGACACCTTCGTCGTCGACTCCGACACCCCGGCCCTCACCCGGACCATCGTGCACGCCCGCGCCGACCTCATCCCCGCGCCCCGCGCCGCCCGCGCCTATCGCGCCCTCCTGCTGGACGCCGGATTCGACGACGTCACCGTGGAGGTCCACACCGGTGTCCTCGACGGCCCGCCGGCGCTGCCCATGCTCGTGAGGACCGCCGGTGCCGCCCGTGCCGCGGGTGCCGTCACCGGGGACGACGCCGATAGGTGGATGGCGGAGCAGGCCGAACGCGCGCGTACCGGACGGCTCTTCCTGGCCGTGCCGCTGTTCGTCGCGGCCGCGCGCCGCTCCTGACGACCGGCGGGGATGCCGCGGGGGTGCGGGTCCGCCTCACCTCGGTGAGGCGGACCCGTCCCCGCCGACCGTCAGGACCGGACCGGCCGGGAGTGCCTCATGCCGTCGCCGGAGCGGCCTCCGGTGACGTCGCGAGGCGTCCCGATCGGTCCAGGGCGGCGACGGCCGCGGCGCAGCCGAGGCCGATCAGGGCCAGGGCGAGCCACGGCAGGCTCGGCAGGCCGGTCCGCGCACCCAGATCCAGGGCCCACCCGGTGAGGAGGTTGCCCGCGGCGACGCCGACCCCGGCCAGGGTGCTGTAGAGCCCGTAGTACGTGCCCACCATGTGCCGGCCGCCGAAGGTGGCGATGGTCGCCATCTCGAACGGATAGATGATCATGGTGGCCAGGCTGAGCAGCACCGCCGTCCCCAGAACGGGGACCAGCGCGAGCACCCCGGCGGCGCCGCCGGACGGCACGGCGACGGTGCCCGCCCAGGGGGCGGCCAGGGCCAGGGGGGCGAAGGCGAGCCCCATCAGGACCAGGCCCCACGCGATGGCCCGCGGCGGTCGCCACCGCCGGGTCGCCCACGCCGTCAGGCGGGCCTGCCCGGCGAGGGTCATCACCGCCGAGACGGCGAACACGAGGGTGATCCCCAGCTCGCCACCCGTCACCCGGCGGATCTCCAGCGGCAGCCCCAGGTAGACCTGGAAGTTCAGCACGTAGGAACCGATCATGGCCAGTGAGAACAGCAGGAACGGCCGGTCGCCGACCACCCCGCGCCAGGCCGGCAGCACACCCCGCCCGTCCCCGTCCTCCCGGGCGGCCCCCGAGGGCAGGGCTCGCGTCTGGGCGACCGTCAGGACCGCGAACATCACCCCCGCGACCAGGCAGACGAGCCTGAAGGCCACCGCGTTGAGCAGCAGGCCGATGAGCGGCCCGATCAGGATGCCGGCCTGGGAGAAGGCGTTGAACGCGGCGAACGCCTCGACCTTCCGCGCCCCGGCCTCGCGGGCGAGGTAGGCCCGTACGGCGGGATTGAACAGCGCGCCGGCGAACCCGGTCAGCGCCGAGGCGATCACCAGCACGGGCAGGGAGTCGGCCACGGCGAGCAGCAGGAACGCGACCGTACGCAGCCCGCAGCCCGCGACGATCATGGGTTTGTGGCCGAGCCTGTCGGCGAGGGTGCCGCCGACCAGGAACATGCCCTGCTGGCTGAGGTTGCGGATGCCCAGGACCAGGCCGACCAGCGCGGCCGGCAGCGCCAGCGTTCCCGACAGGTGACCGGCCAGATAGGGCATCAGCATGTAGAAGCCGGTGTTGATGGTGAGCTGGTTGACCAGCAGCAGCTTCACCGGCCGGTCGAAGGAGCGGGCCAGGGCCAGGGTGCTCCTCACCGCGGGACGCCTTCCCCGGTCGTCTCCCCGGCGGCGGTGACCTCGGCGCGGGCGCCATCCCCCGTGAAGCCGTCTCCCGGGAAGGTGGCCGGGTCGAGCACGGTCGCGCATCGCGTCCAGCGCGCCAGCTCGCGCTCGGCCGGATGGGCGACCTCGTCGGGGTCCGTCGCCGGAGGCGCGCCGAGCAGGCCGCGTTCCGCGCAGTAGTCGTCGTTGAAAACGGTGTCGAAGTAGCGGTGCGGGCCGTCGGGGAAGATCGCCGCTATCCGGGTGTGCCCGGGCAGCTCGCGGGCCAGCCAGGACGCCACCAGGGCCACCGCGCCGACACTCCAGCCGCCGGTGGCGTACCGCAGCGCGGCCAGGCGCCGGCAGGCCCAGACCGCCTCCGCGGGCGCGACCCAGTGGACCTCCCCGAAGGCCTCGTACGCCACGTTGCGCGGGTAGATGCTGCTGCCCAGGCCGCGCATGAGCCGCGAGCGCGCGGGCTGGCCGAAGATGGTCGAGCCGATCGTGTCGACGCCGACGAGCCGCAGGTCGGGGTAGAAGCGCCGGAGCACGCGATGGACGCCGGCGCTGTGGCCGCCGGTGCCCACGCTGCACACCAGGACGTCGATCCGCCCGAGCTGCCCGGCCAGTTCCACGGCCAGTCCCGCGTAGGCGGCGACGTTGTCGGGGTTGTTGTACTGGTCGGGGCAGTAGGCGTCCGGGTGCTCGCCGAGCAGTTCCCGCACGCGCAGGCGGCGGGCCTGCTGCCAGCCACCCACCGGGTGCGGTTCGGTGACGAGGACGACGCGGGCCCCGTAGGCCGACAGCAGCCGGCGCATCAGCGGTTCCATGCCCGGGTCGGTCACCAGCGTCACCGGGTGGCCGTGGACGACGCCGGCCAGCGCCAGGCCCAGCCCGAAGGTCCCGCTGGTGGACTCCACGATGGGCGCTCCCGGCCGCAGCAGGCCGCGCTCGCGCGCCCGCTCGATGATGTGGAGCGCGGAGCGGTCCTTGATCCCGCCGGGATTGCCGCCCTCCAGCTTCGCCCAGAACCCGTGCCCCAGCCCCGAGGCGATCTCGGGAACCCAGAGCACCGGCGTGTTGCCGACCATGTGCTCGGGAGTGTGGCAGGTGGCCCCGGTGATCAGCCGGCTGAGCGAGACGGTGTCGATCTGCGGTGAATTAAGTGTGTATGTCATGATCCGTTTCCCCTGAATGCGATGTGATCAACTCGCTTCTGGGCACGCGTCAGCGACGGCTCGTACCGCTCGTGAGGAGCTCGCGAGGAGCCTCGCGATGAGCTCTGAGGAGCGCGGAGTCGTTGAAGAGCGGGCCCGCGGGGCGGGCTTATATACGGGAAACGGATTTGAGAAGGAGTAACGCCGCCCCGGGGGGCGGGCGGACCGGTCGCGCGCGATGCCGCGCGGGCGGCGGTGCGGGCGCCGAGGCGTCCTCGGCGGCCACCGGGTCACCGATGACCGGGCCGGTCGGCACCGGCGCGCGCGCCCCGGTGATCTGCACCCCGGCCGCCGCGCCGCACAGGTGGTGATCCTCCTCGGCAGGCGGCGGCGCCGGGCACGGTACGTGGTCCGTGGGCACCTCGGCGCCGATCAGGGTGAGGCGCCCCACGTCGGCGGCGATCACGCCGCTGTCCGGGATGGCCGGTGGCAGGTGGCCGGGCGCGTGAAGGTGTCCCCGATGCGCGGGGACCACGACGCACAGCGCCAGGTGCATCAACACGACGGCACCGAGCACGGCCAGCCCTAGCGCGAAGGCGACGCCTCCGTGCTGAGCGACTCGCCGCATCGACACGATCATGACCACAAACGTACATTACCGTCTGTCGTCACTCGACTCCGGGGGGTTACTTTATGCCACTAAAGAGCGCTAGATGGGCAGTTATGAGGTTGAAGGAGCCGGTGATGCCGGTATGGAGCTACCCCGTTGGGCCCGCCTCGTGGGCGTCGTGGTGGTCGGGATCGACGGCGAGCACGACGTGGACGAGGTCCTCGATGGCGTGCGCGAGGCGCTGGTCGGACAGTTCGTACCGGGTCTGGCGTCCCTCGGGCACCGCGACCACCAGACCGCAGCCGCGCAGGCACGACAGGTGGTTGGACACGTTCTGGCGCGTCAGCCCGAGGTCCTCGGCCAGTCGCGCCGGGTAGGTGGGTCCCTGGAGGAGGGCGATGAGCATCCGGCAGCGGTTGGGGTCGGCCAGTGCCCTTCCAAGGCGGGCCATCGCGTCAAGACGCGTCGCGGCGGTGAGCATGGTTATCACAATACATCAGTTGCTGTATATACAGTGGTTGCTGTATAAACACTGAGGACTGTATCGACGAACGACGGAGATGGAGCGTCATGGGGCACGGACACGGGCACGGGCACACGAAGCCGACGGCGGCGGCGGCACACAGCGGGCGCCTGGTCGTCGTGCTGCTGCTGACCCTCGCCGTGCTCGTCGTCGAGGTCGTCGGCGCGACGCTGTCGGGCAGCCTGGCGCTGCTCGCCGACGCCGGGCACATGGCCGCCGACGCCGCGGGCATCGCGCTGGCGCTGTTCGCCGTCTGGATGGCCGGCAAGCCCGCCAGTGCCCGGCGGACCTTCGGCTACCAGCGGGCGGAGATCCTCGCCGCCGCGATCAACGCGGTCGTCCTCCTCGCCCTGAGCCTCTACATCCTGTACGAGGCCGTCCGGCGCTTCGTCGATCCCGAGCCGGTCGGCGGAACGGTGATGCTCGTGGCGGCCGGGGTCGGCCTGGCCGCCAACGCGGTCGGGTTGTGGCTGCTGCGCCCCGGCCAGGCGGAGAGCCTCAACCTGCGGGGCGCCTACCTGGAGGTCCTCGGCGACCTGCTGGCCTCGGTCGCGGTGATCGTCGCCGCGGTCGTCATCGCGTTCACCGGCTGGACGACGGCGGACCCGATCGTCTCCGTCGTCATCGCCCTGCTGATCGTGCCGCGCAGTTGGAGCCTGCTGCGCGAGGCCGTGGACATCCTGCTCGAAGCCGTTCCCCGGGGCGTCGACCTGGAGGAGGTCCGCAGGCACCTGATGGAGACGCCGGGCGTCATCGACGTCCACGACCTGCACGCCTGGACCATCACCTCGGGGCTCCCGGTCATGTCCGCCCACGTCGTGATGGCGGACGGCGTCCTGGTGGACGGCTCCTTCGGCCCGGTGCTGGACCGGTTGCACGAGTGCCTGGCCGGTCACTTCGACGTCGAGCACTCCACGCTGCAACTGGAACCCGCGGGCCACGCCGACCACGAGGGCGCCCGGCACCGCTGAGGTGGCGTGCCGCGCACGGGCGATGCCACCGGTACGGACCGGGGCGCCGCGTGGGGTGTAGACGGGACGGGCGAGATGAGGGCATGCTGTGGCGTGCTTTTGCGGCAGTTGGAGTATCTCGTCGCGCTGGCCCGCGAGCGGCACTTCGCTCGGGCGGCCGCCGCCTGCCACGTCTCGCAGCCGTCCCTGTCGGCGGCGATCCGGAAACTGGAGCGCGAGCTGGACGTCCCCATCGTGCGCCGGGGCCGCCGGTTCGCCGGGCTCACCCCCGAGGGGGAGCGCGTGCTGCTGTGGGCGCACCGGATCCTCGCCGAACGCGACGCGCTGCTCGACGATCTCTCGACGATGCGGGGCAGCCTGTCGGGCACGCTGCGGATGGGAGCCATCCCCACCGCGCTGACCGTCGCGCCGCTGCTGACCACGCCGTTCTGCGAACGCCACCCCCACGTCCGGGTGTCGCTGGAATCGCTGTCGTCGCACGAGATCACCCGGAGGCTGGCCGAGTTCGATCTCGACATCGCCATGACCTACCTGGACGGCGACTCCCTGGGAAACGTGCGGACGGCGCCGCTGTACGAGGAGCGCTACCTGCTGCTCACCCCGGACGACGGCGAGCTGGCCGGCCGCGCCGTGGTGCGCTGGGCCGAGGTGGCGACGCTCGCGCTGTGCCTGCTGACGCCGCAGATGCAGAACCGGCGCATCCTGGACGAGATCTTCGCCGAGGCCGGCGCCGTCGTCGTACCGGCGATCGAGACCGACACCGTCTCTGCGCTGTACGCCCACGTCGCCACCCACCGCTGGTCCAGCGTGATCGCGCACACCTGGCTGCACATGTTCGGGGTGCCCGAGGGGATGCGGGTGATCCGGCTGGAGCACCCGTCCCGGGCACCCCGGGTCGGCCTGGTCATCGCCGACCGCACCCCCGAACCCGTGCTGGCGCGCGCCCTCCTGGACGCCGCCCGCGGCGTCGACATGCGTGCCGTCCTGGACGGGCTGCTGCACGGCTACCTGTCCGGCCCGCCCGCGCGAAAGAACGACACATAGATATCATCTATCTATACATAGGAATTTTCATTTTGACGTTTTATGGCAATGGCGAGGAAGGTGAAAAGTAGCTGCACGAAATCCGTATGTAAAAAGACGAGGAGTAGATGTCATGGCGAAGGTGCTGTGCGTCCTGTACGACGACCCGGAGAACGGCTACCCGACCTCCTACGCCCGCGACGACCTTCCGCACATCGCGCACTACCCCGGCGGCCAGACCCTGCCCACTCCCCAGGGGACCGACTTCACCCCCGGGCACCTGCTCGGCAGCGTCTCCGGAGAGCTGGGCCTGCGCGCCTTCCTGGAGAGCCGAGGCCACACCCTGGTCGTCACCTCCGACAAGGACGGGGAGAACTCCGCGTTCGACCGCGAGCTCCCCGACGCCGACGTGGTCATCTCCCAGCCGTTCTGGCCCGCGTACCTCACCCCCGAGCGGCTCGCCAGGGCGGCCAACCTGAAGCTGGCCATCACGGCGGGCATCGGCTCCGACCACGTCGACCTGGACTCGGCCATCGAGCACGACGTCACCGTGGCCGAGGTCACCTTCTGCAACAGCATCAGCGTCGCCGAGCACGTCGCGATGATGATCCTGTCCCTGGTCCGCAACTACCTGCCCTCCAACCAGCGGGTCCTCGACGGGGGCTGGAACATCGCCGACTGCGTGGCCCGCTCCTACGACCTGGAGGGCATGCACGTCGGTACCGTCGCCGCCGGGCGCATCGGCTTGGCCGTGCTGCGCCGCCTCAAGCCCTTCGACGTGCACCTGCACTACACCGACCGCCACCGCCTGCCGGCCGAGGTCGAAGAGGAACTCGGGCTCACCTTCCACCCCACCACCGCCGACATGGTCCCCGCCTGCGACGTGGTGACCGTCAACGCCCCCCTGCACCCCGAGACCGAGGGGATGTTCAACGACGAACTGCTCGCCACCATGAAGCGCGGCGCCTACCTGATCAACACCGCCCGCGCCAAGATCTGCGACCGCGACGCCATCGTCCGCGCCCTGGAGAGCGGGCAGCTGGCCGGGTACGCGGGTGATGTCTGGTACCCCCAGCCCGCCCCCGCCGACCACCCCTGGCGCACCATGCCCCACCACGGCATGACCCCGCACATCTCCGGATCCTCCCTCTCCGCCCAGGCCCGCTACGCCGCGGGAACCCGGGAGATCCTGGAGTCGTGGCTGGACGGCACCCCCATTCGCCCCGAATATCTCATCGTCCAGGGCGGAAAGCTCGCCGGAACCGGCGCTCACTCCTATTCCGTGGCCAAGGACCGCAAATAGGCGGCATTCTGACCGGCCCGTCGACTCGCGACGGTGAGAAAACCCTCTCCGCGGACGGGACCTGATCCCTCCGGGCCACCGGGCGGCGGATCCACGTCGCCCGGTCGTCGCCCCGGGTGGCGCGCCCGCGTGCGACGGCCCGGAGGATCTCGTCGCGGTGCCCGGCGGGTCCCGCCGACGTCCGTGCCGGTCCGGAGCCGCCGGGAGAGGACCCGCGCTCGCGACGCCGGGCGTACGGGGTGCCGGGCGGGGGATCTGTGGGCAAGGCGGGCTCGGGTCACCGGCTCGGGTCACCGGGAGGAAACGCGAGGGGGGACCTTCACGACGGTGACCCGCCGGTGGATGATGTCGTGCTGCACGGTCGTGTCCACCGGCCGTGGAGACGAATGGATCAGGCATGGATCTGCTGCCCTTCACCGCGACGTACGCGGCCACGGTCGCGGGCTGGCCCGCCTCGCCGCTGGAGGTCGCGATGTGGTGCGGACGGCACGAGTTCCCCCTGCCGGCGCGGGTCGTCGCCGACTGGCAGCGTGGAGAGGACGTTCGCTCCCACCTGCTCCTCGCGGAGGAGGGCCCGCTCGGCTACGGGGAGCTGTGGGTCGACACCGAGGAGGACGAGATCGAACTCGCCCGGATCATCGTGGCCCCCGGTGCCCGAGGCAGGGGAATCGGGCGGGAACTGGTGCGAGGACTGGCCGCGCTGGCGCGGGAAGCGGGCTACGCGAACGTCTTCATGCGCGTGCACCCGGACAACGACCGAGCCCTGCGGTGCTACCGGGGAGCCGGTTTCCTGCTGGTCGACGCCCACCTGGCGGCGGAGTGGAACGTCGCCCAGCCGGTCGACTACGTCTGGCTGCGGCACGCCGGCCCCGGGGAACCCGCGCCCGGGGAGGGCTGATCCCGGGCCGCCGGGCAGCGATTCACCGGCCGGTCACGGCAGGGGCGATTCATGCCCTCGGTCTCGCAGGGCCGCACGGGCTGAGCCGGGCGGACGCGACAGGGGAAAACCAACGAATTCCATCGAATCGCCGTTCGCCAGCCAGGGTCGGCCAGGGCCGGTCTCGGCCCGATCGCGGCCACAAAGCAAAAAGCCTGGTCACCATTTCCGGTGACCAGGCTTTCACTTCGGGACATTCAACGTCGGGGTGACAGGATTTGAACCTGCGGCCTCTTCGTCCCGAACGAAGCGCGCTACCAAGCTGCGCCACACCCCGGTCGCACGTCCGGTCTTGCTCGTGCTTGGGAAAGTCTAGCGGACTTCGTGGGTGCTTGCGTCGCCCCGGCGGCGGGGCATCAGGGTCAGAAGGCTGGCCTCGGGGTAGCAGGCGAAACGGGCCGGGGCGTAGGGGCTGGTGCCGAGACCGGCGGAGACGTGGAGGTAGGCGGAGTCGTGGCGGCTCATGCCCTTGACGCGGGCCCGGTCGATGCCGCAGTTGGTGACCAGGGCGCCGTAGAAGGGCACGCAGAGCTGGCCACCGTGGGTGTGCCCGGCGAGCAGCAGCTGGTAGCCGTCGGCGGCGAAGCGGGTCAGGTTGCGGGGCTCCGGCGAGTGCATCACGCCCAGGCGAAGATCGGCCGCGGCGGGGGCGGGACCGGCGATCAGGTCGTAGCGGTCGAGGTTGATGTGGGAGTCGTGGATGCCGCCCACGGCCACGTCGAGATCGCCGACCTTGAGGCGGGCAGTGGTGTTGTTCACGTCGAGCCAGCCCTCGGCGGCCATGGCGGCGCCCAGCTCCTCCCAGGGAAGGTTGGGGATCTTCTGGCCGTAGTCGGTCTTGGATGTGCGCCAGAGGTAGCGTACGGGGTTCTTCGGCCGAGGCTCGTACATGTCGTTGGAGCCGTAGACGAACAGGCCCGGCCGGGACAGCAGGGGCTCCAGGGCGTGCAGGAGGGGCGCGATCGCGTCGGGGTGCGCGATGGAGTCGCCGGTGTTGACCACCAGGTCGGGGTTGAGGGCCCCCAGCGAGCGCACCCAGTCGATGAGCATCCGCCTGCCGGGGGTGAGGTGCAGGTCGGACAGGTGGAGGATGCGCACCGGCCGCTGCCCCGGCTCCAGAACGGGCACGTCGAAGCGGCGCAGCCGGAACGCGTTGCGCTCGACGATCGAGGCGTACGCGAGGCCGGACAGGCCGACACCGAGCAGGGACAGGGGCACCGCGGCTGCTTTCCTCACCTTCTCATCATGCCCGAGATCGGGCCCTCGAACGGAAACTCGGGATACAGCTGGGCTGGTGAGGCGGCAAGATGGACGTCATGAGCGCATTGAAGGACAAGCTGAAGGCCGATCTCACGGCCTCCATGAAGAGCAGGGACGAGATCCGCACCCGCACGATTCGCATGGCCCTCGCGGCCGTGAACGTCGAGGAGGTCTCGGGCAAGACGGCACGCGAGCTCAGTGACGACGAGATCGTCAAGGTGCTGGCCAAGGAGGCCAAGAAGCGCCGCGAGGCCGCCGAGGCGTTCAGCGGGGCCGGCCGGGTGGAGCAGGCTCAGGCGGAGGTCGACGAGCAGGCCGTGCTGGAGGCGTACCTGCCCGCGCAGCTGTCCGACGAGGAGCTCGCCGGGCTCGTGGACGAGGCCATCGCCGAGAGCGGTGCCACCGGGCCGCAGGCCATGGGCCAGGTCATGAAGATCGTGAACCCGAAGGTCGCCGGCCGCGCCGAGGGCGGTCGCGTCGCACAGGCCGTACGGGCCCGCCTGGCGTCATCCTGATCCGGCCGACCTGACCGATCCGGCCAGCAGAGCTGATCCGCCCAACCGGGCTGATCCGGCTGGCTGAGCTGATCCGCCGGATCCGGCCGACCTGGCCGATCCGGGTAGCCCGGGAACGAGCGTAAGGCCGCGTCGGCGCTACCGGCCCGCCTCGTTGAGACGGCGAGGTCCCGGTAAGGGGCCCGTACGGCGAGAGCCCTCCTCCACGGGACCTTCGAGGGGTCCGGTGGAGGAGGGCTCCGGTGTTTTCGGGCCCCGGCGCCGCTAGGGGACGGCGGGGGCGATCGGGGCGCCGCCGAACGGGCCGATCGGGGCGCCGTCGTTGACCTCCTGGCCGCCGCCGTCCTGCCTGAACGGGTTGTCGCCGTTGTCGCCGTTGTCGCCCCGGCCGTCACGGGGGCCGTCGCCATCGCGCTCCGGCGGGGGCTTGGGCGCGCACCGGCCGCCGGAGCAGCCGCCGAAGCGCCCCATGTTCACCGGGGTGAAGGAGGTCGCCTCGACGCCCTTGAGCGCGTCGATCATGGAGTCCTTCCAGATCCGCCCGGAGATCTCGGCGCCGTACACGTAGCTGTAGTAGCGCCCGCCGATGGTCACGCCGGTCAGGTCGTACTTGAAGGCGCCGCGCGGGTCGCCGATGCTGACCGCGGAGGCGAGGTCGGGGGTGAACCCGGCGAACCAGGCGGCGGTGTAGGCGTCGGTGGTGCCGGTCTTGCCCGCCGCCGGGCGGCCGATGCCGCCGACCCCGGACATCGTGCCCTTGGTGAAGACCCCGGACATGATGTGGGTGGCCGCGTCGGCGACCTCCTCGTCCAGGACCTGCTTGCACTTCGGCTTGTACGAGGTCTTCTTGCCCGCACGGTCGGTGCTCTCGGTGATCACCATCGGACTGCAGTAGGTGCCGCGGGCGGCGATCGTCGCGTAGGCGCCGGAGACCGTCACCGGGTCCATCTCGTTGATCCCGAGCGTGAAGGTCTCGAACTCGCCGAGCGCCTTGCCGTCGGCGCGCTTGATGCCCAGGCTCTTGGCCATCTTGACCGTCTCGCAGAGGCCGACCTCCTGCTGCAGGCGCATGAAGAAGGTGTTGACCGAGCCCAGGGTGCCGGTGGTGAGGGTCTTGAAGCCGCCGCCGCCTTCGCTGGAGTTGGCGACCGGGTGCTTGGGGTCGCCGACCCCGTTGCCCTTGCAGTCGCGGAACGAGCCGATGCTGGGCGCGTGGTAGACGGAACCGGTGGTGAAGCCGTCGTTCAGCTTCATGCCCTGGTCCAGGGCGGTCAGCAAAGTGAAGGGCTTGAACGTGGAGCCCGCCTGGAAGCCCGCTCCGCCGCCGTGGGCCTTGTCGCCGACGAGGTTGTAGCTGATCTCGTTCTTCTTCTTGTTCCTGCCGAACTTGCGGCTGGCGGCCATCGCCTTGACGGCTCCGGTGCCGGGGACGATCATCGCCTGCGACGCGACCGGCTTGTCACTGGTCTTGACGTAGTCCTTGATCGCCCGCTCCGCGGCCTTCTGCGCCTTCGTGTCGAGCGTCGTCTTGATGACCAGGCCGCCTCGCTGCAGCAGCCTCTCGCGCTGCTTGCGGGTCTTGCCGAAGTCCTCGTTCGTCGCGATCTCCTGCCGGACGTAGAGGCAGAAGTACGGGTAGGGGCTCTCCTCGCAGCCGCCGGGGGCCTCGATGTTCTTGAAGCCGAGCTTCTTCTTCCTGGCCTCCTCGGCCTCCTGCGGCGTGATCTTGCCGAGCTCGGCCATCCGGCTCAGCACGATGTTGCGCCGCTCCAGCAGCCGGTCGCGGGAGGCCTTGCCCGCGCTGGGGTCGGTCACGCTCGGGTTCTGCACGGCCCCGGCGAGGGTGGCCGCCTCCCACAGGGACAGCTTCGAGGCCGGCTTGTTGAAGAAACGCTTGGACGCGGCCTGGATGCCGTAGGCGCCCGCGCCGTAGTAGGAGATGTTCAGATAGCGCTCGAGGATCTCCGACTTGGTGTACTTCTCCTCGACGGCCAGCGCGTAGCGCAGCTCGTTCAGCTTCCTGGAGAGCGTGGGGGCGATCGCGGCGTCCTGCTCCTCCTTGGTCTCCGCGGCGTTGACCAGCACGAGCTTGACGTACTGCTGCGTGATGGAGGAGCCGCCCTGGACGACCCCGCCGCCCGAGACGTTCTTCACGGCCGCGCGGAAGGTGCCCTCGATGTCGATGGCCCCGTGCTCGTAGAACCGGAAGTCCTCGATCGCCACGATCGCCGTCTTCATGACGTCGGCGACCTCGTCCAGCTTCACCGACTCGCGGTTCTCGAAGTAGAACTGGGCGAACTGCTTGCCGTCGGCGTCGAGCAGGGTGGTCTTCTCGGCGAGGGGGGGCTCCTTGAGCTCCTCGGGGAGAAGGCGCAGCTCGTCGGCCGCCGCGTTCACCGTCATCCCCGCGCCGCCCACTGCCGGAAGGGCCACGGCGGCGACGAGCACACCCGTGACAGCCGCCGCGCCGATCAGCTTCAGCACATTACCGATAGCGCCGATGACAGACCCCTGGTCTTTGCCTTGAGCTTGCACGAGTCCCAGGGTACGTCGGGCGGATGACGCAAACGGTAACGGATCGCCATCTTCGCTTGGGTTTGTCCTGTATCTCAGGCAGGTGACTAGTCATTCCCGGCCAGATGGCCGTGGATGACCATGTGAGAATTTGGTCCCGCCGGGGTCTGTCGGCCCGAACGTCTGGTTGCGTACGTTCTCTTTCTGCAGCAATTGAATACCGAGGCCCGACGCCCGCGCCCGTCGGCCCAAGTCACGACTGACCACCTAAAGGGGAGTGGGGTCGAATGTGGATCACGGATTGGACCTCCCGTGCGGCCTGTAAGGGTGCGGATCCTGACGCTTTGTTCGTTCAGGGTGCTGCCCAGAACCGAGCGAAGCTGATCTGCCGAGGATGCCCGGTCCGGACCGAGTGCCTCGCCGATGCGTTGGACAATCGCATCGAGTTCGGGGTGTGGGGCGGGATGACCGAGCGCGAACGCCGGGCGCTGTTGCGTCGGCGACCGGATGTCGACTCCTGGCGGGACCTGCTGGAGTTGGCCAAAGAAGAATACGAGCGGACTAATGAGCTGATCGCCGGCTGAGTTCGCGCCGATCCATCCCGTACGGCTGGCGCCGGGCGCCAGCCGTACACGCATGTCACGGGTAGGTGTGACGGGCGGGGAACGCGTGCCGCCACGCGCGTTCCCGTTCCCGGTCTCGCCCGGTCTTCCAGCAGACGACGTCTTCCGGTGGAAGGTGTCTTCCGGCGGGCGGCGTCTTCTAGCGGGCGGCCAGGAGGTCGCCCACCTCGCGCAGTCCCTCCAGGTCGTGCACGTCCTGCGACATGGCGGGGACCCGCGCGACGGGCACCGTGGGATGGGCGGAGATGAAGTGCTCCTCCTCGCGTTGCTCGCGGGCGGCCAGTTGCATCCGCCCGGCGTGCAACCGCAGCACGGCGGAGGTGAGCTCGTGCTCGCCGCGCGACTCCAGGTCCTCCGCGGCGGCGGTGCTCCGCGCCCCGGACAGCATGGACGCGGGCGAGCGGTGCACCCGGTTGACCACGAGACCCGCCAGGGGCATGCGCTCCTCGGCGAGCCTCTCCACGAAGTAGGACGCCTCGCGCATCGCGTCGCGCTCGGGCGAGGCCACGACGACGAACGCCGTCCCCGGGGCCTGCAGGAGCCGGTAGGTCTGCTCCGCCCGCGCCCTGAAGCCGCCGAAGACGGCGTCCAGCGCGGACACGAACGTCTGCAGGTCCTTGAGCACCTGCGCGCCCAGCAGCTTGGTCAGCGCCCCGGCGACGATGCCGAAGCCCGCGTTGAACAGCTTGAACGCGCCGCGTCCCCCGGCCTTGGCGGGAAGCATGAGCACCCGGATGAGCTTGCCGTCGAGGAAGCGGCCGAGCCGCTCGGGAGCGTCGAGGAAGTCGAGCGCGGAGCGGGACGGCGGGGTGTCGACGACGATCAGATCCCAGTCGTCCGACCGCCTGAGCTGGCCAAGCTTCTCCATCGCCATGTACTCCTGCGTGCCGGAGAAGCTGGACGACAGGGACTGGTAGAAGGGGTTCGTCAGGATCTGACGGGCTCGCTCGGGGTCGGCGTGCGCCTCGATGATCTCGTCGAAGGTCCGCTTCATGTCGAGCATCATGGCGTGCAGGCGGCCCTCCCCCTCGACGCCCATGACGGGCCTGGGGGTGTTGTCGAGTTCGGTGAGCCCCATCGACTGCGCCAGCCGTCGCGCGGGGTCGACCGTGAGCACCACGGCGGAACGGCCGCGCTCGGCCGCGCGCAGCCCCAGTGCCGCGGCGGTGGTGGTCTTCCCGACACCGCCGGAGCCGCAGCAGACGACGATCCGGGTGCCCGGGTCGTCGATGATCGCGTCGAGGTCGAGGAACGGAGGCTTCTTCACGCTGCTCCCTGGGTGCGGATCGATTCCGCCAGCTCGTACAGCCCCGACAGGTCCACCCCGTCAGCCAGCAGCGGCAGGTCGTAGCGGGGTCGGGCGGCCTTGTCCAGCGCCAGCCCCTCGTCCCGTTCCAGCTCGGTGCGGCGGGCGTGCTCGGCGATCTCCTCGGTCAGGGCCTCGGCCACGGCGACCGCGGCGGAGCCGCCGTCGGTGAGCCCGGCGGCCTTGAGACCGAGCACCAGCTCGGTCGGGTCGAACCTGTCCTCGGCGGCGGCGTCCAGGACGGAAGCGGGGAGCAGCGACTCGCGGATCATGTTGACGAAGATCCCACCGGGCGGGAGCCCTGCGGCGCGGAGCTCACGCAGGCCGTCCAGGGTCTCCTGGACCGGCATCTCCTCCAGGAGCGTGACGAAGTGCACGGCGGTCTCGGGGGAGGACACGACGCCGTTCACCAGGTCGGCGTGGTTCTTGATCGGGCCGACCCTGGCCAGCCCCGCGACCTCGCTGGTGACGTTGAGAAAGCGCGCGATCCTGCCCGTCGGCGGCGCGTCCAGCACGACCGCGTCGTAGGTTCTCCTGCCGTCCTTGCCCTTGCGCCGGACGGCCTCGCTCGTCTTGCCGGTGACCAGCACGTCGCGGAAGCCGGGGGCGATGGTGGTGGCGAAGTCGACGATGCCGATCTTGCTGAGCGCCCTGCCCGCCCTGCGCATGCCGTAGAACATCTCAAGATATTCGAGCATGGCCTCCTCGGCGTCGATGGCCAGCGCGTAGACGTCCCCGCCGCCGGGCGCGACAGCGATCTTGCGCTCCTCGTACGGCAGCGGTGGCAGGTCGAATACCCGGGAGATCCCCTGGCGGCCCTCGACCTCGACCAGCAGGACCTTTCTGCCACCCGCCGCGAGGGCGAGCGCGAGTGCGGCGGCCACCGTGGTTTTGCCGGTGCCGCCCTTGCCGGTGACGACGTGAAGGCGTACGCCGTCCCAATCGGTGTCGCGAGCTCTCACCCTTCGAAGGCTACCCAACCGGTACTTGACAACTCCTCGGCGCCTTCCCCGGAGACCGCGCTCCGGCACCGCTCCCCGGTGGGCGGGGGGTGGGCGCGCCCGGTCACGGGCGCCCGTCCGGGACGCCTCCAGCGGCCGTCTCCGCCGCCGTTTTCCCTGTTCGCCAGGGGCTTTCGGGCCGTACGCGCCCGGGTGGGGGCCGCCGGGGGCCCGGCGCGCGGCCCGGTGAACCGTGCGCGACCGTCTTGCTAACCGGTCGGATGCGGAAAGTAAATATGCAGATTCTCACAGAGAACCGTCCGGATCACCGGTTCGGTTCCGGTGGCGGGGGGCGGGGGACCCACGCCGGTACCCGTTCCGGAGCCGGGCATGAGCAGGGCCGGGTGTCCGAGGGGTCGCGGTGGGGCGGAGGGGGCAGGGTGGGCCTCTTGCCGGGGGCGGTCTCGCTAATGTGTCCCGCATGACGAAATGGGAGTACTCGACGGTGCCGCTGCTGGTCCACGCGACGAAGCAGATTCTCGACAACTGGGGTCAGGACGGCTGGGAGCTCGTCCAGGTCGTGCCGGGTCCCAACCCCGAGCAGCTGGTCGCCTACCTGAAGCGGCCCAGGCAGTGACGGCCGGGGCGACGGCCGAGGAGAAGCTGGCGGAACTCGGCCTGACCCTGCCGGAGGTGGTGCCGCCGCTGGCGGCGTACGTCCCGGCGGTGCGTTCCGGCGATCACGTCTACACCTCGGGGCAGCTCCCGATCGTGGACGGCAAGCTGGTGACCGCGGGGAAGGTCGGCGCCGAGGTGGACGTCGAGGACGCCTACGAGCTCGCGAGGGTGTGCGCGCTCAACGCCCTCGCCGCGGTCGCGTCGGCGGCCGGAGGACTGTCGAACATCGTCCGGATCGTCAAGGTGGTCGGTTTCGTGGCCAGCGCCCCCGGCTTCACCGGCCAGCCGCAGGTCGTCAACGGCGCCAGCGACCTGCTCGCCGCGGTGCTCGGCGACGCGGGCAGGCACGCCCGCAGCGCGGTCGGTGTCGCGGTCCTTCCGCTGGACGCGCCGGTCGAGGTCGAGGTGGTCGCCGAGGTTCGCTGAGGTCGCCGGGGCGCCCCGGGCTTGGGAAGACCCCGGTAGCCCCGGAGCCCCGGCGGTTCAGTGAGGCCCGGTGAGGCCCGGTGAGGCCCGGTGAGGCCCGGTGATGGCGGGTGTGGCGCTCGGGGCGGGTGAGGTTCGCCGGGGCCGCACAGGTGCCGTGGGGGCTCCCCGGGGGCCATGCGAGCGCGTCGCCCAGCCACGTCGCCCGGCCACGTCGCGCTACGAGGCGCCGCCACGGGGTCTGCGGTCGTACGGGTGCGGTACGAGGCGGGGTCGTGATCGCCGGGAGCGGATCCGTGATTGTCCGGGGCGGGACCGTGCCACATGATGGACCTGAAACCGAGCGGTGTTCTGGTGGAGGGTCTCAATGGGCGGTATTCCGCTTTCCGGTGAGCTGGGCGAGCGTGCGCGCGACATCCTGGCCGGGCGGATCGCCCCCGTCCCGGCCCGGGACGCCGCCACCGTGGTCGTCCTCCGCGAGGACGCCGGAGGGCTGGAGGTCTACCTGCTGCGGCGCAAGGCGAGCATGGCCTTCGCCGCCGGGGCCTACGTCTTCCCCGGCGGGTCGGTCGACCCGCGCGACACCGACCAGGTGATCACCTGGGCCGGTCCCTCGCCCGCCGCCTGGGGCGAGATCTTCCGCGCGGACGAGCGGACCGCCCGGGGCCTGGTGTGCGCCGCCGTACGGGAGACGTTCGAGGAGTCGGGGGTGTTGCTGGCCGGGCCGTCCGAGGGGTCCGTCGTGTCCGACACCACCGGCGAGGACTGGGAGGCCGACCGGCTCGCCCTGATCGGCAAGACCCTGTCCTTCGCGGACTTCCTCGGCAGGCGCGGCCTGGTCCTCCGCTCCGACCTGCTGCGTCCCTGGGCGCACTGGATCACCCCCGAGGTCGAGACCAGGCGCTTCGACACCCGGTTCTTCGTCGCGGCGCTCCCGCCGGGTCAGCTCACCCGCGACGTCGGCGGCGAGGCCGACCAGGTCGCCTGGGTACGGCCCGCCGACGCGCTCGACCAGGGCGGGGCGGGCCGGATCTTCCTGATGCCCCCGACGCACCGCACGCTCACCGAGCTGAGCGCCTACGGGAAGGTGCCCGAGGTGCTCGCGACCGAGCGTGAGATCGTGACCTTCATGCCGAGGATCGCCGAGATGGACGGGGAGATGCGCATCGTGCTCGACGACGACTACCGGTTCGGCGCGCGGTGAGCGGGCTGCGGATCCCCCTTTCCGGACCCGACGGGGCCGGTACGGACCACGCGTTCAACCTCCTCGCCCCCAACCCCTCCGAGATGACCCTGGACGGTACGAACACGTGGGTCATCGGCCCCACGGAGTCCGGGGAGCTCGGGGAGGAGGTGATCGTCGTCGACCCGGGACCGGACGACCACGAGCACCTCGCGCGGGTCGCCGGGCACCTGGCGGGCCGCAGGGTCGCCGCCATCCTGCTCACCCACGGTCACCACGACCACAGCGGCGGTGCCGCGACGTTCGCCGGGCTGGTCGGCGCGCCCGTCAGGGCCCTGGACCCGGCGCACCGGCTGGGCGAGGAGGGGCTCGGCGACGGCGACGTGGTCACGGCCGGGGACCTGGAGGTGCACGTCGTGGGCACGCCCGGTCACTCGTTCGACTCGCTCTGCTTCTGGCTGCCGCGCGACAGGGCGATCCTCACCGGCGACACGGTGCTCGGCCGAGGTACCACCGTGATCGCCCCGGACGGCGACCTGGCCGACTATCTGCGTTCTCTCGACCGGCTCCGGGCGAGGGCCGAGGGGGTCGGGGCCGAGGCGCTGCTGCCCGGTCACGGCCCGGTGCTGCCCGACCCGATCGGCGCCCTCGACGGCTACATCGCGCACCGGCGGCGGAGACTGGACCAGATCCGGGAGGCGCGGCGGCGGGGGGCGACGACGCCCCCGGAGATCGTCGAGATCGTCTACGCGGACGTGGACAGGTCGCTCTGGCCCGCCGCCGAGATGTCGGTCCGCGCGCAACTCGCCTACCTCGACGGTTAGGTCCGGCTCCGAGGCCCGTTGGGCGCCTTGGGCACCCGCGACGGCGGCGGAGTGATCGTCGCCGGACCCGCCTCCGAGGCGGCCCGCTCCCCGGAGGGGCCGCTTCGGAACGGTCCTTTTCCGGGTGATTCGTCCTCCCGATCCGGAAGCTCTCCCGGGGGTCAGCGCGAGCGGTTGTGCAGCCGCTCCAGGTCCATGATGACCACGGCCTTGGCCTCGATGCGCAGCCAGCCTCGCTGGGCGAAGTCGGCCAGCGCCTTGTTCACGGTCTCCCGCGAGGCGCCGACCAGCTGGGCCAGCTCCTCCTGGGTGAGGTCGTGGTGGACCCGCACGCCGTCGTCGATCCGCTGGCCGAAGCGCTCGGCCAGGTCGAGCAGGGCCTTGGCCACCCGGCCCGGCACGTCGGTGAAGACCAGGTCGGCCAGCACGTCGTTCGTACGGCGAAGGCGCTGGGCCAGGGCCCGCAGCAGATGGAGGGCGACCTCGGGGCGGCCGGTCAGCCAGGGCCGCAGGTCGTCGTGTCCGAGCCCGGCCAGGAGGACGTCGGTCAGCGCGGTGGCCGACGCCGTACGGGGACGGGGGTCGAACAGGGACAGTTCGCCGAACATCTCGCTCGGGCCGAGCACGCTGAGCAGGTTCTCCCGGCCGTCTGGCGAGGTGCGGGAGAGCTTGATCTTGCCTTCGAGCACCACGTAGAGGCGGTCTCCGGTCTCGTTCTCGCTGAAGAGGGTCTGCCCCTTGGCCAGCTCCACCTCGGAGATGCTCGTGCGCAGCGCGGCGGCGCTCTCACGGTCGAGCGCGGCGAACAGAGGGGCCTTGCCCAGCACGTCATCGGAGTTCACAGTGCCTCCTGTTTCACGGCTCACGCAGTCATTGTGACCCATCCCACCGTGCCACTCTCCGGGGGGCCTTGAGCGTAGGCTGTCGGAGTGCTTCGCAATGTCAGCCCCGGTGGTGAATCCCAGCTTGCCCTGGTCCGTCGAGCTCGTCGAATGGACCGGATCCTGGCGGAGACCTATCCTGACGCCCATTGCGAGCTCGACTTCCAAGATCCCCTCGAACTGCTGGTCGCGACGATCCTGTCCGCCCAGTGCACGGACAAAAGGGTTAATACAGTCACTCCTACCCTTTTTGCAAAATATCCCACAGCGGAAGACTACGCCGGTGCCGACCGGGCCGAGATGGAGGAGATCATCCGGCCCACGGGCTTCTTCCGCGCCAAGACCACCAGCATCGTCGGCATGGCCCAGGCCCTGTGCGAGCGCCACGGCGGCGAGGTCCCCAAGCGGCTCAAGGACCTGGTGGCCCTGCCGGGAGTCGGCCGCAAAACGGCCAACGTCGTGCTCGGAAACGCTTTTGGAGTGCCCGGTATCACCGTCGACACCCACTTCCAGCGGCTCACCCACCGCTTCCGCTGGACCTCGGAGACCGACCCGGTGAAGATCGAGCAGGTCGTCGCCGGGCTCATCCCGAAGCGCGACTGGACGATGATGTCCCACCGCCTGATCTGGCACGGCCGCCGCGTCTGCCACGCCCGCAAACCGGCCTGCGGCGTCTGCCCGCTCGCCGCGCTCTGCCCCTCGTACGGCCTCGGCCCCCTCGACCCGGTCCTCGCCGCCAAGCTGGTGCGTCCCGGCCCCTTCTCGTGATTTTCTCCTGACCGTCGCCGGAGGAGCGCCCAGGCCGGTTGCCTTTCCGTCCCGCGGATTCGCGGGCACCGGGAAGCCCGGGGCGGGGCACCGTGTTGCAGAGAGCCGGAGGTGTGCCCGTGGAAGAGGTTCCTGGGTGGTTGGAAACGCTGGCGGAGCGGGTCGCGGGGGCACCGGTGCCCCCGATGTTCCGCCCTCCGGCGTCCGGAGGGCGGGCGGCCGCGGTGCTCCTGCTCTTCGGTGAGGGGCCGCTCGGCCCGGATGTGCTGCTCATCCAGCGGAGCTCGCGCGGGCGCAGGCACGCGGGACAGCCCGCGTTCCCCGGCGGCGGGGTGGATCCCGAGGACGACGGCCCGATCGCCGCCGCGCTGCGCGAGGCGAGCGAGGAGACCGGTCTCGACCCGGTGGGCGTCCGGGTGCTCGGGACCATGCCCGAGCTGTACGTGAGCCACAGCGACAACCGGGTGACCCCGGTGCTGGCCTGGTGGCACACGCCCTGCGTGGTGCACGCGGCCTCTCCCGACGAGGTGGAGTCGGTGGAGCGGGTCCCGATCCGCGAGCTCGTCGACCCGGACAACCGGATCAGGCTGCGCCACCCGAGCGGTTATCTGGGACCGGCGTTCCGGGTGCGCGGGCTGCTGGTGTGGGGGTTCACCGCCGGAGTGCTCGACGGGGTGCTCGGCGACTCGGGTTTCGAGCTTCCCTGGGACCGGTCACGGGTCGAGGACATCCCGCCCGACGTCCTCAGTCTCGCGTCCCGTTGAGAAGCCCTTGACCTCAGACGTCCTCGACCTCGCGTCCCGTTGACAGGGCGAGGCCGAGGCGGGCCCAGTCGGCCACGTCCTCGTCGGGGTCGAGGGTGAGCCGCCGCAGCGCGGCCAGGCCCGTCGGGTCGGGCGGGCTGCCCATGATGTTCGGCAGCGCGTAGGCGGCCCCGTACCTGATCCGGGGATCGTCGTGTTCGGCGAGGGCGATCACCGACGGCAGCGCGCGGCGGTCCCTGAGATGGCCGAAGGCGATCAGCACCGAGTAGAGCACCAGGCAGTCGTCCTCCCGGACGGACATGGCGCGGAGCACCGGCAGCGTCCGGTCGACGAAGCCGAGCCGCCCCAGAATGTCGACCCCGAGCATCCGCTCGGCGGTGGTCTTCCCCGAGCACAGCCTCCGTGCCGCGGTGAAGGTCTCCAGATCGCCGCGTTCCTGCAACTGGGTGATCGCGCGCCAGCGAGCCGCGCCCTCCTGATCCTGTTCCCGCAGCGCGGTCTCGATGAGAGACTCCACCGCCGCCCCTCCGATCATCGCCATCCGGCCACGATAACCGCAGAGACCTCAGGGAAGGTGTGCACGCGCGGGGCGGCGGCTGGATACCGTAAGGGAGTGAGCGGTGATCTCCTCGATCTCATCCTGATCGCCCTGATGGTGGCCTTCGCGGTGTCGGGATACCGCCAGGGGTTCATCATCGGTGCCCTGAGCTTTGTCGGTTTTGTCGGTGGCGGGCTGCTGGGCATGTTCATCGCCCCGCCCATCGCCGGGGCCGTGGTCGACGGCGAGACCGAGCGTGCCCTGCTCGCGATCGTCATCGTCTTCCTCGCCGCCACGGTCGGGCAGTTCGCGTCCTCCACGATCGGCGCGGTGGTCCGCAGCCACGTCACCTGGGAGCCCGCCAAGGTCGTCGACGCGGTCGGCGGCACCTTCGCGAGCGCCTTCTCCGTGCTGATCATCGCGTGGCTGATCGGCTCGCTGCTGGCGTCGTCGCAGTTCACCCTGATCAGCGAGCAGGTCAACAAGTCCCTGCTGCTGAGCACGGTCGACCAGACGCTGCCCAGCGCGGCCAAGGACCTGCAGAAGCCGTTCAAGAACTTCATCGACACCTCCGGGTTCCCCAAGGTGTTCGACGCCATCGGGGGCGGCCAGCTCGTCGACGTCTCGCCGCCCGACCAGAGCGTGGCGAAGGGCAACAGGCAGCTCACGCGGGCGCGCCGGGGCATCGTCAAGGTCCAGGGCGTCGCCACGAGCTGCCGTAAGCACATCGAGGGCACCGGGTTCGTCTACGCCCAGAACAAGATCATGACGAACGCGCACGTGGTCGCCGGGGTCAACCAGGGGCTGCAGGTCACCGACTACCTCAACAAGACCCACCCGGCCAAGGTCGTGCTCTACAACCCCGACCGCGACATCGCCATCCTGCACGTCACCGGGCTCAACATGCCGATCCTGCGCTTCGACGGCACCGCGGAGAAGGGCGACGACGCGATCGTCGCCGGATTCCCGCACGGCCACGGCTACACCATGAACGTGGCCCGCATCCGGGTGCAGCAGAAGGCCAAGGGCCTCAACATCTACGAGCGCAAGACCGTCGTCCGTGACGTGTACGCCATCCGCGGCCTGGTCCGCCAGGGCAACTCGGGCGGCCCGCTGCTCACCACCGACGGCAAGGTCTACGGCGTCGTCTTCGCCGCCGCCCTCGACCAGCAGGAGACCGGCTACGTGCTCACCGCCGCGGAGGTCGCGCCGGACGCCGAGGACGGCTCCAAGCTCTTCAACCAGGTCGACACCCAGGAGTGCGACCAGAACTAGGGCCTGTGCGGGGGGAGATCACACGGTGGTGCGCGGTCCCGGTAGGCCGTCGCCGTGGCGCGTGGAGACCTCGCCGACGAGGAACGGTACGTTATCGATCATCGTCCGGCGCTGACGTCGGTGACGTGGCGGTTTCGTACCGGCAGCCCGTGGCGGGATCCGCCCGCCGGGCACGGGCCCGGCCCGTGGAGCCGGGTTCGGCCGCATCCGTTCGGGGGCGCGTGATGCCCGCGGTGCGTCCGGGCGCGTTCCGGGGAAGCCGTCAAAGAGCGCGGCACATGATGTGCAGTCCGACGTAGCCCTTCACCGGGTGCCGGAAGCCCTCCGGCACGGTGCCGAGCACCTCGAATCCGAGTCGCCGGTACAGTCGCACCGCCGTCTCGTTCGTCTCCACGACCGCGTTGAACTGCATCGAGCGGAAACCCGCCGCCCGAGCCCACTCGATTGTGTACTCGCACAACGCACGGCCCACACCGCGCCCGGAATGCGCTGGATCGACCATGTAGCTGGCGCTCGCGACGTGCGAGCCGTTGCCCATCTGGTTGTTGTTCATCTTCGCGGTGCCGAGGATCACGCCGTCGTCGTCGACCGCGACGATCGTACGGTTCGGGGCGGGCAGCAGCCACCAGTCGCGACCCGTCTCCTGATCGAGATCGAGCGGATAGGCGAAGGTCTCACCGGCGGCGACGATCTCGCGGAAGAACGGCCAGATGGCCGGCCAGTCGTCCACGACGGCTTCCCTGATCAGCATCCGCCCAGTATGCCGAGACGGTCGCAGGGGGCGCGAACGCTTTTCCGGCGCCGGAGCCCGCTCGCGCCGCCCGCGTTCTCACCGTCGGCCGTCCGCCGCCCGGTCCGGGTCGCGGTGTCCCCGGCCCGCCCGCGGAGCACCCGCGAACCGTCCGTGGGCCGTCGCCGGGTCTCCCCGTCGCGCGGCCGGGCCGGGACGAGGCGTGCTGGTCAGAGAAGGGCCTCGATCCTGGCGATGGCGACGTCGGCCTCCAGGTCGTCGAGCTCGTGGGCGGCCCTGGCGATCCGCTCGTACGGCATGCCGTAGCCGCTGATCCGGTCGGCGCCCCGTGCGAACAGCGCCGCGGCCCCGCGCCGGTTGCCCCGCTGCAGGTGGGTGAGACCGACGCAGATCTGCGCCAGTCCCTGCCACAGCTCGCGCTCCTCCTCGGGGGAGGCCTTCCAGCGGCCCTCCAGCACCTCGTGGGCGTGGAACGGCCGCCCCTCGCCGAGCAGGCGGCGCGCCTCGGAGACGGCCTCCTCGGCGCTCGGCGCGTAGTCGTCGGGGATGCGTTCCACACCCTCGGCGCCGTGAGGCAGCGGACGCCCGAACGCGTCGCGGGGACGCTGGTTGCGCGGCCTCCCGTCGGGATCCCGGTCGCGCCCGTTCATCGGCCGGGCTCCGGGGTGCGCTTGTTCACCCGTCGGGTTCCGGGGCGTGCTTGTTCACGGCCGGGCCCGTTCATCGGCTGGGCTCCGGGGCATGCCCGTTCACGGTCGAGCTTCGTGTCGCGCCCGCTCATCGGTCGGGCTCCGGGTCGGACAGCCAGGCGACGAGCTCGGCGTCGAACTCCTCAGGGCGCTCCTCGTGCGGGAAGTGTCCGGCGTCCTCGATCACCCGCCACCGGTAGGGGGCGGCGACGTAGCGGCCGGAGCCCTGGGCGGTGCGCGGCAGGATGTGCCCGTCGAGCGCGCCGTGCAGCTGCAGGGTCGGCGCGTTGATCTGAGTACGCATGGTCCTCGCGTAACGCCATCCGTCCGGACGGATCTGGGAGCGGCCGAACCAGCGGTGATACTCCAGCGCGCAGTGCGAGACGTTGCGAATGCGGAACGCGTCGCGGTAGGTCTTCGCCACGTCCTCCTCCGGCCAGCCGGGACCCGACCACTGATCGAGCAGCCGCCCCACCTTGGCGCCGGAGTTGGCGGTCAGGCGCCACTCGGGAAGCAGCGGCAGCTGGAAGCCCAGCGCGTAGCGGGCCGCCCTGAGCTGGCCGAAGGGCTGCGTGAACAGCGTGGTGCGGAGACGGCGGGGGTGCGGCGCCGAGACCGGGACCAGCCGCAGGACCGCCTTGGGATCCGTCACGGCCATGGTCCAGGCGAGCAACCCGCCCCAGTCGTGGCCGACGACGATCGCACCGGTCTCGCCCAGCGCCCGGATCAACCCGGCCGCGTCGGCGGCCAGGGTGTGCAGGTCGTAGCCACGCGGAGGCTTGTCGCTGGCCCCGTAGCCCCGCAGGTCGACGGCGACGGTGCGATAGCCCGCCGCCGGGAGCGAGACGAGCTGGTTGCGCCAGCTCCACCAGAACTGCGGGAACCCGTGGAGCAGCAGCACGAGAGGGCCCGTACCGGCCTCCACGACGTGGAAGCGGGTACCGCCGGCGTGGACGGAACGGTGGGTCCACGGGCCCTCGACCCTGACCAGGGACTCGTCGGGCCTGCTCACTGGCCGGGTCTCACCGGGTCGCGATGGCCACCCGCCTGGGCGGGCGTGATCGGAGCCACGTCGAGAGCGGGGTCGTGCTCGCCGCTCTTGATGGTCTTGAGCGAGCGCAGGGTCCGCTTCATCCCGGTCAGGCCCTTGAGCCGCCGTATGCCGATGAAGACCAGCAGCCCGGCCACGAGCAGGTAGAGCACGGTGACGATCAGGAAGGCGGCCCAGGTCCACAGGCCCGCGGCGACCAGGGCGTGGGCGATCGTGAAGGAGGCGAGGATCAGGCACAGGTGGGCCATGAACGCCGCGGCGCCGAAGAGCCCCGCCGCCATACCGACCCGTTTGGCGTCGAACCTGAACTCGGCCTTGGCCAGTTCGATCTCGGCGCGGACCAGGGTGGATATGTGGTCGCTGGCGGCGGCGACCAGCGCGCCCAGTGACTCCTCCTGGGGTTCCGCGGGCGGGATGTGTGTCATGGACGATCTCCTATCGAGGGCCTTTGTCGAACATCATGCTGCGCGTTGAGGCGGTCGCGCACGCACACCCACAGCGGAACCGGCGCCGCGAGCACGCCGGTGGTCATCGCGTACGTGTCATCAAATACCTGCGTCGTCAAGACTTCAGACTTTAGTCCCGGGGAGGAAGAGAGGCATGGGACTGCACCGGTTTGGTGAGGTCTCGGCTGTCCGGTGGGGAGAACCTGCACCACCGGTCCACCACCGGGCGGGTGGTGTGTGGAGCCGGTGCGGGACCGTTGGACCCTTGATCGGGACAGCGGCCGCCGGGGCGACTCCCGGTCCGTGAGGGAGGGAGTTCCCCGGTTTCGGCGGCCTTCGGCCGGAAGGATGATGTCAACGGGCCGGGAGCTACCCCGGAGGCGACCCGGTGAACGTCGCCGGACCGGCGGGAAGAGCCTCCTGAGCGGGAATCTCCGTCACCGGAGACATCGCGGGGAAGGCCACCGGGGGTCCTGGGGTCCGGGGATCACTGAGGGCATCGCGGGAAGGCGTCCGGGGGTCCAGGAATCCGGGAAGCATCGTCCGGAGACATCCGGGCATCCGGGAGACGCCGTCGGAAGTCGCTGGAGATCCTCCCTTCGGGAGAGCCACGCGGTGAAGGGCCCTTCGTGAGTTCCTTCGTGAGTTCACGAAAGCCACGGGTGAGCTCACGAGAGCCGCAGGCTCACGGCCTCACGAGAGCCGCAGGCGAGCCCAGGCGAGTTCGCGTGAGCTCAATGAAGCTCAAGGGAGCTCACGGGAGGCTTTCCCGAAGGGCTTTTCGCGAGGCTCCGGAGCGCTCTGAATGCCCGGCGGACCCGGCCGTTTCGGGTGGGCCGCGTTTCCGGCCCACCCGGGTGTCCCGATCCGCTCAGTCTTCGCTCTTGGCGCTGGGCAGCTTCTCCGAGATGAGGTTCATCACCGTGCTGTCGGCCAGGGTGGTGACGTCGCCGACGCTGCGGTTCTCCGCCACGTCACGCAGGAGACGCCGCATGATCTTTCCAGAGCGGGTCTTGGGCAGCTCCGGGACCACGAGGATCTGGCGCGGCTTCGCGATCGGGCCCAGCGCCTTGGACACGTGGGCGCGCAGCTCGGCCGCGATGTCCGCGCCCTCCTCGGCGTTGCCGCGCAGGATCACGAACGACACGATGGCCTGCCCGGTCACCGGGTCGGTCGCGCCGACCACGGCCGCCTCGGCGACCTTCGGATGGGAGACCAGCGCGGACTCGACCTCGGTGGTGGAGATGTTGTGCCCGGAGACGAGCATGACGTCGTCCACCCGGCCGAGCAGCCAGATGTCACCGTCCTCGTCCTTCTTGGCGCCGTCGCCCGCGAAGTACATGCCCTCGAAGCGGGACCAGTAGGTGTCGATGTAGCGCTGGTCGTCGCCCCAGATCGTGCGGAGCATCGACGGCCACGGGTCGCGGATCGCGAGGTAGCCGCCACCGCCGTTGCCCACGCTCTGCCCCTGGTCGTCGACCACGTCGGCGGTGATGCCCGGCAGCGGGCGCATGGCCGCGCCGGGCTTGCCCTCGGTGACGCCGGGCAGCGGGCTGATCATGACGGCGCCGGTCTCGGTCTGCCACCAGGTGTCAACGACCGGGGTACGGTTGCCGCCGATGTGCTCGCGGTACCAGACGTACGCCTCGGGGTTGATCGGCTCGCCGACGCTGCCCAGGATCCGCAGGGACGACATGTCGTACTTGGCGGGGATGTCGTCACCCCACTTCATGAACGTACGGATGGCCGTCGGGGCCGTGTAGAGCAGCGTGACCCCGTACTTCTGCACGATCTCCCAGAACCGGCCGCGGTGCGGGGTGTCCGGGGTGCCCTCGTAGATGACACTGGTCGCGCCGTTGGCCAGGGGGCCGTACACGATGTAGGAGTGGCCGGTCACCCAGCCGATGTCGGCGGTGCACCAGTAGACGTCGGTGTTGGGCTTGAGGTCGAACACCGCGTTGTGGGTGTAGGCGGCCTGGGTGAGGTAGCCGCCGGTGGTGTGCAGGATGCCCTTGGGCCTGCCGGTCGTCCCGCTGGTGTAGAGGATGTAGAGCGGGTCCTCGGCACCGTTCGGCCGCGCCTCGTGGACGTCGGACTGCCGGTCCACGATGTCGTGCCACCAGACGTCCTTGTCGGTCTGGTCGACGTCCTGGCCGGTCCGCCTCACGACGAGGACGTGCTCGACGCCGGGGCACTCCTTGACCGCCTCGTCCACGGTCGGCTTGAGCGCGCTGGGCGCGCCGCGTCGGTAGCCGCCGTCGGCGGTGACCACGAGTTTGGCGTCCGCGTCCAGGATCCGGCCGCTCAGCGCGGTCGCGGAGAACCCGCCGAACACCACCGAGTGGATCGCTCCGATGCGGGCGCAGGCCAGCATCGTGATCGGCAGCTCGGGGATCATCGGCATGTAGATCGCGACCCGGTCGCCCTTGCCGACGCCCAGCTCCTGGAGGGCGTTGGCGGCCTTGGAGACCTCGCGCAGCAGGTCGGCGTAGGTGAGCGTACGGGTGTCGCCCTCCGGCTCGCCCTCCCAGTGGTAGGCGACCTTGTCGCCGTGGCCCGCCTCCACATGACGATCGACGCAGTTGTGGGCGATGTTGAGCTCGCCGCCGACGAACCACTTGGCGAAGGGCGGGTTCCACTCAAGGGTGGTGTCCCAGCGCTTCGACCAGGTCAGACGGTCGGCCTGCTTCTCCCAGAAGGCCAGGCGGTCGCTCTCGGCCTCCGCGTAGGCGTCGGCGGTCACGTTCGCGGCCGCGGCCAGGTCGGCAGGAGGTGCGAACCGCCGGGTTTCCCGCAGCAGGTTCGACAGCGTCTCCTGGGTCTCACGCGACTCGGAACCAGGGGTCTCCGGGGCCACTACGCACTCCTCACGTACTGCTATCGACTGGTCGTGTCCCACTTCACCAGGCCAGCGGTGCCCGCCACAAGAGGTCTAGACAGGTCTGTACCAATCGGTGATGAGGGACCATATGCATTCAAAACGCCTTATTTTTGGGGATAATCACCCTCGAAACGTTGCGTTTTCGACACCGTAGGAATGTAGACGGCGTTATTCAACGTGCATTGACGGGATGGTGCGCCGGGCGGTGTCATGCGCTCGGTGAACGGTTCGCCCGCTGTTTCCGGGGGCGACTTCCGGGGGCCTCGCCGAGGCGATCTCCCAAGGTCTCCGAGGTCTCCGAGGTCTTCAAGGGCGGCTCCTCGAAGGAGGGCCTCAGGCAGGCCGGGGTGCGACCCAGGTGCCCCTTGGTCTGGCCGAAGTCTCGCCTGGTGGTCCCCGATAGGGTCGGGCAACGTGAGCGACCCATTGGCTGTCATCGCGGGAATGCCCGGAGTGTCCGAGGCGGTCACCGACGCGCGCAAGGCCGTCGACCGGCTCTACGGGCACCGCGTGCTGCGGCGTAAGAGTCCGGAGGTGTCGGCCAGATCCGCGCTGCGCGGTGCCCGCGCGTCAGCCGCCCTGGAGGGCGTGGACGTGCCCCTCGACGTCATTCCCGAGGTCACCGACCCCGTGGTGCAGGGCGCGCTGCGCGTCTCGGCCGAGCTGGGGCGGCTCGGTGCGACCTGGCGTGCGGCGCCCCGCCAGGTGCTGGCCAGGCTGCACACCCTCGCCGCCTCGGGGCTCACCGGAGACGGCGGAGGCGCGGAGGCCCTCGGTCGCCCCAGGGCGACCGAGGGGGCGCCCGACCCGCTCGGCCTGGGGCCCGCCCCCGGGCCGCAGGAGGCGGTGGCACGGGTGGACGGGCTGGTCCAGCTGGTGACGGCCTCCTCGAAGACCCCGGCGCTGGTGCTCGCCGCCGTCGTACACGCGGAACTGGCCGTGCTGCGCCCGTTCGGGACGGCGGACGGGGTGGTCGCGCGGGCGGCGGAGCGGTTGACGCTGGTGGAGTTCGGCCTGGACCCGAAGTCGCTGGTGGCCGTCGAGGTGGGCCACCTCGAACTCGGCCCCGCCTATGGGGAGGGGCTGCGGTCGTATCTGAGCGGCACCCCCGAAGGCGTCGCCGCGTGGGTGCGGCACTGCGCGTCGGCGGTCACGCTGGGCGTACGCGAGGCCACGGCGATCTGCGAGGCCATGCAGCGCGGCTGACCTCGGGCGGGGGGCACGTTCGTCCTGAAGGCGGGTCACCGCCCGTCCCGGAGGGCGGTGGCCGATCACGCCGGTCGGCGAGTGGTCGGCGGTCGGCCTGGGCGGGCCTCGGTGAGCCTTGACGGGTCCCGGGTCTTGGGGCTTGGTCTCGGATGTCGGCCGGAACGTGCCGGTCATGACGGGGGTACCGGCTGTGACAGTGGCCGATCGCGCTTTGGTAGAGGGCGGCCGATCGCGCGGTGACCGGCTATCCGGCGGCGGATCACCGAGAAGACACCCGCCCACGTCCCCGGCCCGCCCCGCGTGCTTGCACGCCTGCTCGCCTACGTCCTTGACCCGCCCGGGTGCTCCTGTGCCTGTTCGCTCGCGTCCTTGACCCGCCCGAGAGTACGCTCGCGTCCTCGGCCCGCCCGGGTATCTGTGCTGGAGCGCGTCTCCGGACCGCCCGCTCACCTGCTCACTCGTGTCGCTGAGCGATGGCCGGCCGCACGTTTGACTACTGAACGTCACTGATTACGGACATCCTGAGAAGGTGTCCTTACGTACCGACGGCGCCCCTGGTGTGGGGCGCCGCCGCCGACGCGTCCTGACCGAGTTACCAAGCGTGCACCTGATAATCGCTGGAGTGGGACAAGCCCACTCCAGCGCGCCTCCCGCGGCTGGCGGCGCGTGGGTACTCGGCGGCCGTGCCCGGACAAGTGGTCCGTAAAACCTTTGTACGTCTGATCCGTGCTGATGGGAACCCCTGAGAGCAAGACCTTTACGGATCAGGGGGCATTAATGGACGAATCCCCTCTTGTGTCGTTTTGTGCCTTGGGAGTCCCGGACGACGCGGCGTCCGGCTGGTGGCACGGCACCTCGGTGACGATCACTGAGCGTCACCACCGTTCGTCCGTGTGTGGAACGCGCCTCGGCGGAGGCGCATCCGGAGACTGGACCGTTACATTAAAAAAACTAGTGGAAATCAAGGATTACTCCTCGACGAAACTTGAGTTGATCGGGCAGCATGAGGTGGTATCTCCCCAAACCGGAGTAACTGCGCATGGGTTGCAATGCAATCCTCCTGCCATGCTCCGGCTGGCTGTTGAAGGCTTTCTTCTGAAACGGGACCGGCTCTACCCCCCCAGAGCCGGACCGGTTGGCGACCCCCGCTCTCCCCCCCGGCGGGGGTCGCCCCTTTTCCCGGCCGTCCTCCGCCCCGGGTCGGCACGCCTTCCCGGTCTCCGCCCCGATACGGCTCTTCAGCGGTACGTCGTCTTCGGCGGTACGCCACCTTTGGCGGGGTGCATCACCTTCGAGGCACAGATCCTCGGCGACAGGGCTCCCTCGGAGAACTTCCCGATGGGCCCGCCGGGCGTGAGCACGCGTGGCAAGGCTCCGGCGCGTTCGGCGCCCTCGTCCCGCGTACGACCCGCGCTTCTCGCCTGATCTCCCAGTCTGATCCGGCCTGATTGGGCTTCTCGGGTCTCGTCCGCGTTTGTCCGGCTCATCCCGTGCCGGTGGACCCCGCGTACGGAGCCGTACGCGGATGTCCCGGCCACTGGTTTTCCACAGGCCGGGCCATTGGCGGCCGGTTATCCACAGTACGGCGTTCGGTTTCCCGGTGAGGGGAGGCCATCACGGAAAGTGGGGTCCCCGCACCCCAGGGAGGCATCCGTGGACCGCCCGCTGGTCATCACCGAAGATCATGATCTGCTCGACGACCTGCTCCGTGTCGCCGCCGCGGCCGGAGCCGAGCTCGATGTCGCCCACGTGCCCGCGCACGCCCGGCCCTACTGGAACCGTGCGCCGCTGGTCGTCGTCGGGGGCGACGTGGCCGACGCCCTGGCCGCGACCGGCCCGCCACCTCGCTCCCGTGTCTTCCTGGCCACCCACACCTCCGAGGATCCCGACACATGGCGCAAGTGCGTCGCGGTCGGCGCCCAGGGCGTGCTGGAGTTGCCCGCCGCGGAGCGACAGCTGGTCGACGAGTTCGCCGACGCCGTCGAGCCATCCGCGAGATCCGGCTCCGTGGTGTGTGTCGCGGGCGGGCGGGGAGGAGCGGGAGCCAGCGTCCTGGCGGGTTCGCTGGCGCTGGCCGCGTCCCGGCGGCGCATCCGCACCCTCCTCGTCGACGCCGACCCGCTCGGCGGAGGTCTGGATCTCCTGCTCGGTCAGGAGGAGTCCGACGGAGCGCGCTGGTCCGACCTGGTCGCCCGTGAGGGCAGGGTCAGCTACACCGCGCTCCAGGCGGCCCTGCCGACCTTCGCCGGGCTGACGTTGCTCTCCTTCCACCGGGGCGAGGTCGACCCGATCCCGGCCGAGGCGATGCGCTCGGTCCTCGAGGCGGGCCGCAGGGGCTTCGACCTGGTGGTCGTCGACCTGCCGCGCCACCTCGACCAGGCGGCGGTGGAGGCGCTCGGACGAGCCGCCACGACCCTTCTGGTCGTCACCGCCGACGTGCGTGGCGTGCTCGCCGCGGCCCAGGTGCTCGCCGGGCTGCGCGGGCACACGGGTGAGGTGCGGGCCGTCGTGCGCAGCGGGGTCCTGAACGACGACGTGGTGACGACCTCACTCGGCATCCCGCACGGCGGCAGCCTCCCCGACCAGCCTCGTCTCGCCGCCGCCCTCGACCGGGGGGACGTTCCCCCACTCGGCCGCCGCACCTCTCTCGGACGGTTCTGCGCCGCGTTCCTGCATGAGCTGTTCGGGGCGGACGCGTGAAGCGGGCCGAGACCGCCGCGACGGTCTCACCGGAGCTGGTGGAGGCGGTCCGCGTACGGCTGGCCCGGACGGGTGTCGAGCCCAGTGCCGCGCACGTCGCGGTCGCGCTCCGGGCCGAGCGGGCGATGCTCGGCGACGCGGAGATCCTGGCGGTGGCCCGGGTCCTGTGCGCCGATCTCATCGGGGCGGGTCCGCTGGAGCCGTTGCTGGCCGAGGCCGAGGTCACCGACGTGCTGGTGAACGGTCCGCGCGAGGTGTGGGTCGACGACGGCGGCGGGCTGCGCCTGACCTCGGTCGTCTTCCCGGGCGAAGACGCTCTCCGGAGGCTGGCGCAGCGTCTCGCCTCCGCGGCGGGCAGGCGCCTCGACGACGCGTGCCCGTACGTCGACGCCCGCCTCGCCGGAGGCGTCCGGCTGCACGCCGTCCTTCCGCCCGTGGCGCCCAACGGCACCTGCCTTTCCCTGCGGCTCCCGCCCAGACGCACCTTCACCCTTCCCGACCTGGTCGAAGCGGGTGCGATCAGGGCCGACAGCGTCGCCGTTCTCACCGCGGTGGTCGAGTCGAGGCTCGCCTTCCTGGTCACGGGCGGTACGGGTACGGGCAAGACGACCCTGCTCTCCGCCCTGCTCTCCCTGGCCCATCCCGGTGAGAGGTTGCTGCTGGTCGAAGACTCCGCGGAGCTGAGACCACTGCACCCGCACGTCGTCCGTCTGGAGTCGCGCCCGGCCAATCTCGAGGGCGCGGGTGGTGTCGGCCTGCGCGACCTCGTTCGCCAGGCCCTGCGGATGCGCCCCGACCGGCTTGTCGTCGGAGAGGTCCGAGGGGCCGAAGTAGTTGATCTTCTAAACGCTTTGAACACCGGTCACGAGGGAGGTTGTGGCACGCTGCACGCCAACACCGCGACCGATGTGCCACCCCGTCTGGAAGCGCTGGGGTGTGCGGCGGGTCTCAGCCGGGAGGCGGTCCACAGCCAGATCGCCGCCGCCCTGGACGTTGTCATCCACCTGGCCCGCGACCGTGCCGACGGCCGTCGCCGGGTCGCCGAGATCTGCATGATGGTCCGCCGCCCTTCGGGGCTGGTCGAAGCCGAATCGGCCCTCACCTTCGCCCCGGACGGCCGGGTGACCCCCGGTCCCGGCCTGCCCGCCCTCGCGGCCCGAGCGCCCGGCGTGCACACCTCGCCAACCCCCCGCCACGGGCATCACGTCTCCTCCCGTCTGCCGCGATCGTACGAGTTCCCCGGAGCGTCCCGACTCCCCGGAGCATCCCGAGCCGGAGCCTCTTCAGCCGGAGCTCATTCCTCTTCCAGGGGCATCCCTTACCGAGATGCCGCCTCCTCGCCTCCCAGCGGCCCACCGCCGGATGTCCGGGATCCTTCACGCCATTCTCCGCATCCTCCACGTCCGCGAGAGTTTCCTCCCGGCGCCGCGGATCCATGTTCGGCGATGTCCGCGCCCCATCACCGTCGGGAGCCTCGACCGGACGTCACGGGTCGTCCGGGCTTCGACGAGCCGATGCCACGGCAGATGTCACAGCCGATGTCACAGCCGATGTCACGGCCAATGTCACGGCCGGTTCCATGATGGCGACCGCCCTGGTTCTCGCCGCCCTGGCGGCGTGGCTGTGGGCGGGGGTGGACCCCGGCACCGCCCGCCTGCGCCGGATGAGGTGTCGCCGTCCGGTCGCGCCGGGTTCTCTCCGTGAGAGGTTCACCGTCCGGGCGCGGCCTTCCAAGGGTACGGACGCCTGGCGGATCGCGTCGATCGAGCTGTGCCAGGGGCTCGCCGCCGAGCTGGCCGCGGGGCGAACGGCGGGCGAGGCGCTGGCGCGAGCCGTGGGGGCGGCGGGGTTTCCCGATCCCGTGGCCCTGCGTCCGCTGGTCGCGGCCGCGAGAGACGGAGGCGACGTTCCCGCCGCTCTGCTGGCTGCGGCACCCGAACACGGAGGCGAGGCGTTCAGGGGGCTGGCCGCCTGCTGGCAGGCGAGCGTGACCGCGGGGGCAGGACTGGCCGTTCTCGTCGATCGTGTCGCCGGTTCCCTGCGAGAGGCCCAGGCGCATCGTCACGACGTCGACGCCCAGCTCGCCGGTCCCCGCGCCACGGCCCGGCTGCTGGCGGGTCTACCCGTTCTGGGCCTGCTGATGGCGGCCGGTCTCGGTATGCGTCCGCTGCACTTCCTGTTCGGCAGCCCGGCGGGCGTCGGCTGCCTGGTTGTCGGCCTCGCGCTCGACGCCTGCGGGCTGTGGTGGACCCACCGTCTGGTCACTCGTGCCCAGCGGATCTGACGTCCGCGCGGCCAGGAAGTCAGGAAGTGAGGAGGAGAGACAGTGATCATCTTGTTGCTGGCCATGGTGCTCGCCGGCATCGCCGGTCGGCTGTGGAGCACTCCGAGAGAACCCGCCGACCGGCTCCGCCGCGTGCGATGCTCACCCCATCCGGCCAGGTTCCCGGAAATGCGCCAGGAGGCCGGAGCACTCGCGTTCTCCTCATCCACGGGGACGGCTCGTAATCTCTCCCCATCCCTTTCCCCGCGAACGGCTCGCGATGTGCCACCGCGAACAGGTCGCGGTGCGGCGGAGCGAACGGCTCGTGGTGTGTCGGTGCGAACGATTCGCGGTGCGCCACCGCGAACAGTTCGCGACGCGTCTGTACGAATGGTTCGCGACGCGTTCGCGGGCACGGCTCACGACGCGTCGGCGGGTGCGGCTCACGATACGTCCGCAGGCACGGTTCGCGATGCGTCTGAAAGGGCCCGTGATGCGTTCGAGAAGAGGGCTCGCGATGTGTCCGTAAGGATGGCTCGCGAGTCGAGGGAGCCGAAGGAGAGGCGACGGCTGGGCCGGGGCGAACTCGCGACCGCCCTCGCCCCTGGACTGGCGGCGTTCCTGGCCGTGGGTGGCCTGCCGGGAGCGGTCGTGGGCATCGCCGGTTTCTGGATCGCGCTGGTGATTCTACGGAGACGGGAACCACCCGAAATACGCGAGGAACGTCGGCGGGTGACGGCGGATCTGCCGCTGGCGGCCGACCTCATGGTCGCCTGCCTGCGCGTTGGCCAACCGGTCACCGGAGCCATCGACGTCACGGTGGAGGCGATCGGCGGACCTCTGGGCGAGAGGCTGGCCTGGGTGAACGGCCAGTTGAGGCTCGGAGCCGCTCCGGAGAGCGCCTGGCGGGCTCTGGCCTCCGAGCGCTCGCTCGCTCCTCTGGCCAGGGCAATGAGCCGGGCCGCGCTGAGCGGTGCGCCGGTGGCCGATGTCCTCACGAGGCTGTCCGACGACTCCCGCCGTGCCGCTCGTGCCGCGTCGTCGGCGGCCGCCCAGCGGGTCGGGGTGCAGGCCGTCGCTCCCCTGGGGTTGTGTTTTCTGCCCGCCTTCGTCTTCCTCGGGATCATCCCTGTCGTGGCCGGTCTCGCAGGTGAGGTGCTGCTCCCCTGAGTTATCCACAGGTTTTCCCCCATCGACACAGGGTTATCCACAAGAAAACGACGATCCCTGTGGATAGACCTCCGGAAATTTCCCCATCTAGAGCCTGAAGCGGCCCTCTTTCGCCAAAGGGGGCCGCTTCAGGCTTTCCATGGCCATTTTCTGCTTCCAGGCTGTGGACAACCTGAGCTTCTTCCACAGAACGCTGTTCGGGTCAGCGGCGCCCGGGGCGTGTGGAGAATCCTGGCGTGACCGATGCCGGGCGGTGGGTCCGGTGGAGATCTCCAGGAGGAGCGAATGGCTCGGACGAGTGCTGTTCACGCGCGGCGCGACTGGTCACGGTGGCCGCGTGCCCGATGGGCGCTGCTGACCACCGGCGCGCACCGTGACCGAGGAATGTCCACCGCCGAGTACGCGGTCGGAACGATCGCCGCCTGTGCTTTCGCCGCCCTCCTCTTCAAGGTGGTGACGAGTTCCGACGTTCAACAGATGATCACAGCTCTGATCAATCGGGCGCTCACCGTGGCCGGATGATCCTCCCGGCGTCGGTGACCGTTGCCCTCCGGTCTGACTCCCGTCAGTCCGGCCCCCGTCTTCGCTGGTTCGGCTTCCGTCGGCCCGGCTTCTGTCAGTCCGGCTTCCGCTGGTCCGGAGTCCGTCGGTCCAGAGGGTCGGTGACGGCGGAGACGGCTGCGGCGCTGCCCGCCCTCATGGTCGTTCTGGGAGCCGGGCTGTGGGCCGTGGCGGCGGTCGAGGCGCAGCTGGAGTGTGTGGACGCCGCGCGGGCCGGGGCACGGGCCGCCTCTCGCGGCGAGTCTCTTGAGCGGGTCCGAGGCGGTGTCCTGTCCGTGGCTCCGGCGGGTGCCGTGGTCGCGGTGACCCGGAGCGCGGAGCTGGCACGGGTGGAGGTGTCCGTGAACGTCAGACCTCGCTGGGGCGCCTCGCTCCCGGGCGTCACTGTTCACGCGACAGCGGTGTCCATCACCGAGCCGGGGCTGGAGCGGTAGGGCCATGGGAATCGCGACCGGGCTCGCAGGGCCCACGGCAACAGTCATGGCGGCTACCGGCCGCGCCTGCGGCGGCGCGAGTCATGCGCCAACCGGGAAACGAGGGAAATCAGGCCGTGGACGAAGGCAAGGCCGGGGGACGAGCGAGAACCAGGCCGGGGGATGGGCCAGGTAGTAGACGGGGGGAGATGCCTGTGGCACGGCGGGAAGTCGATCCGAGCGCGAGTACGGACACGAGCGGAAAGGTCGGTACGGATGCGAGGAGAGGGTGGGTGTGGGCGCGGATGCAAGGAGAGGTGGATGCAGGGAGAGAGGGCGGTACGGGCACGAACGCGAAGAGGGAGATGAGTACGAGCACGGACGCGAAGAGGGAGGTGAGGACAGGTAAGAGGGAGGTGGGGACAGGTATGGGTGCGAGGAGGGAGATGAGTACGGGCACGGGGGCGAGGAGGAAGGATGGCATGGGTAGGGAGAACGCGCAGCGGGGGTCGGCGACGATCTGGACGGTTGGGCTCATGGCGCTGGTCTTCGCGGTCGCGGCGGCGGTCGTGTTCGCGGGCATGGCCAGGGTCGCGCGCCACCGGGCGCAGAGTGCCGCCGACCTGAGTGCGCTCGCCGCCGCCCGGCTGGCCTTCGCGGATCCGGGCCGAAGCTGTCTGAGGGCCTCCTCGCTCGCCGCGGACAACAAGGCCAGGGTCATCCGCTGTTCTTTGAGCGATGGTGGCATCGCGGACATCGAGGTGGCCATGGAGATCTCGCTCCCCCTGAAGGGGCCGGTGGCGATCACCTCCAGGGCGCGAGCGGGACCCGTTCACATCGCTGATCCCGCTCCTTGAGGACGGGCTGACGAAAACAGCCGAGAGGGGCTTATCCGCCGCCCGTCACCCGGTGGGTTTCTCGGCTGTCACGTCTGCGGTGTCTGCGGAGAGCAAAGCCTCGTCTGTCATCTCCGCGGTGCCTGCGGAGAGCGGGGTCGTGTCCGCGGTGTCCGTGATGTTCTGCGGGGGCGCGTCTGTGGTGTCCGTGGTGTTCTGAGAGAGCGGGGGCGCGTCCGCAGTGTTCGGGGTGGCTTGGGGGAGTAGGGTCGCGTCTGTGGTGTCCGGGGAGAGCAGGACGGCGAGAAGCCGGAGGGCTCCGGCCTTGTCGAGGGGTTCGTTGCCGTTGCCGCACTTGGGAGACTGGATGCACGACGGGCAGCCGCGTTCGCACTCGCAGGAGGCGATGGCCTCGCGGGTGGCCGTGAGCCAGTCGCGCGCGCGGGCGTAACCACGTTCGGCGAAACCGGCACCTCCCTCGTGGCCGTCGTAAACGAAGACGGTGAGCAGCCCGGTGTCGGGGTGGAGTTCGGTGGAGACCCCACCGATGTCCCAGCGGTCGCAGGTCGCGAAGAGCGGTAGCAGGCCGATGGAGGCGTGTTCGGCCGCGTGCGCGGCGCCGCCCAGGTCTAGGCCCTCCTCGGCCAGGGGGATGATCGCCGAGATGGGCAGCGTCCACCAGACGGCACGGGTCCGCAGCGTGCGCGGGGGCAGGTCGAGGGGCTCGTCCCCCATGAGCTCGCCGCTCTGGGCCCGGCGCTTGAGATAGGCCACGACCTGGCTTGTCACCTCGACCGCGCCGAAATGGAGCTCTCCCTGCCCGAGGGGGTGCGAGCGAAGGGACTCGATGACAGAGATGTCGGTGACATCCCTGGCGAAGGTCGTGTAGTCGGGACTCCCGGCCTCGACCAGCGCGACCCCCGCTTCCAGGTCGAGTTCGGCCACCAGGAACGTCTCCCCCTGGTGCACGTAGACGGCGCCGGTGTGCACGGCAGAGTGAGCCGAGGGCTCGTCCACGGTGCCGAGCAGTCGCCCGGTGGACATCTCGACGACCTGGACGGGCGCGGCGCCCGCTCCCCGGATGTCGGCGAGGTCCGTGGCGCGTCCCCGGCTGGTCCAGAACCAGCCTGCGGCGCGTTCTCTGAGCAGGCCGTCCTTGACCAGGTCCGCGAGCACCTCCTTGGTGGTCGGGCCGAAGATGTCCAGTTCGTCGTGGGTGAGCGGGATCTCCGCCGCCGCCGCGCACAGGTGGGGCCCGAGCACGTACGGGTTGCCGGGGTCGAGCACGATCGTCTCCACGGGACGGCCGAACAGGGCCTCCGGGTGGTGGACGAGGTAGGTGTCCAGGGGGTCGTCCCTGGCGATCAGCACCGCCAGCGCGTCCTGGCCGTCGCGCCCGGCCCGTCCGGCCTGCTGCCAGAGGGAGGCGCGGGTTCCAGGCCATCCCGCGATGAGCACGGCGTCCAGCCCGGAGACGTCGACGCCGAGTTCCAGCGCGTTGGTCGTCGCCAGGCCGAGCAGTTCGCCGGAGCGCAGGGCCCTTTCCAGGCTCCTGCGATCCTCGGCCAGGTATCCCGCCCGGTAGGCCGCCACCTTGCCGGGCAGGTCCGCGGGCACTTCCCCGTCGACGACGAGGTCCTGGAGCCTGGCCCGCGTGGTGAGGGCCACGGTCTCGGCTGCCCTGCGGGAGCGGACGAAGGCCAGGGTCCGTACGTCGGAGGCGACGAGGTCGGCAAGGAGGTCCGCGCTCTCGGCGGTCGCGGGGCGACGGACGGGGGCGCCGCCCTCACCGCGCAGGTCGGTCAGGGGTGGCTCCCACAGCGCGAAGGTGGTCGCGCCCCGGGGTGAGGTGTCCGTGGTCACCTCGGCCATCTGGAGGCCCGTCAGGCGCCTCGCGAAGATCCCGGGCTCGTTGGCCGTCGCCGAGGAGAGCAGAAACGTCGGCTGGGAGCCGTAGCGCGCGCAGATCCGGCGCAGGCGGCGCAGGATCTGCGCGACGTGGGAGCCGAAGACGCCCCGGTAGCCGTGGCACTCGTCCACGACGACCATCCGGAGCCGTCGCCAGAAGAGCGACCACTGGGCGTGACGGGGCAACAGGCCGCGGTGGAGCATGTCGGGGTTGGTGAGGACGTAGTTGGCGTGCTTGCGTACCCAGGCCCTCTCCTCGAAGGAGGTGTCGCCATCGTAGGTGGCGGCCCGGAGCCCGGGAGGGTCGAGCTCGCGCAGCGCGCGGAGCTGATCGGCGGCCAGAGCCTTGCTGGGCGACAGGTAGAGGATCGTGCCGCCGTCGAGCGTCGAGGAGAGCGCCGGGACCAGGTAGGAGAGGGACTTGCCTGACGCGGTCCCCGTGGAGATGATCACGTTTTGGCCACGGTAGATCAGGTCCGCGGCCTCGGCCTGATGTGGCCACAGGCCGGAAATACCGTGGTTCGCCCAGCGCGTAACCAGCCGCTGGTCGACCCAGTCGGGCCATCGGGTCTCACCCGCCTGACGTGCGGGAACATGCTCCACGTGGGTCACACGCTCCCGACGTGCGGGAACGTCGAGGAGGCGGCTGAGGGCGGTGCCCGCTCTGAGGGGCGAGGATGAGGGCGGGGTCACTGGTTTCCAGTCTCACATCTGTGGGCAGAGTCGCCGGGAATCGTGATTTCGTATAGACACTGAGCGTACGCATGGTTGAATGCCGCGCGTCGGGGCTTGTCGTCCGGGGGTCACCCGGTCCCAGGAAGGCATGCTCGAATCGGTACTTTCGCAGGCAAGGCGCTGGAGGATCTGTGGATCTGAAGTTGGACCACCATTCCGAGGACCGTCTCACCATCGTTGAGGTCGAGGGTGAGATCGATGTCTACACCGCGCCCAGATTGCGTGAGCTCCTGATCGACCTGGTCAACAAGGGGAATTTCCACCTGCTCGTCAACATGGAGAAGGTCGACTTCCTTGACTCCACGGGCCTTGGTGTCCTGGTCGGCGGGCTCAAGCGAGTCAGGGCGCACGATGGCTCACTGGAGCTTGTCTGCACCCAGGAGCGCATCCTGAAGATTTTCCGGATCACAGGGCTGACGAAGGTCTTCGGGATCTACGCCTCGGTCGACGAGGCCAAGGAAGCTCACGGTCGAGACAAGTAGTCGTGGCTACCGTCGAGCTGACGTTCAGCGCTCTCCCCGCGCATGTGCGGACGGCGCGCCTGGTCGCCACGGCCATCGCGAGGCGCACCGGCGTGCAGGAGTCGCTGCTGGACGAGGTAAGGCTCGCTGTTGGAGAGGCGTGCTCGCGGGCTGTGGAGGCACATCGCCTCCACTGTCCGGGAGAGCCGATCCGGATCGAGCTACGTGATGATCTGGGGCGTTTCGAGGTGACGGTCACCGACTCCGCCCCCAGTGACGAGCTGGAGCATGATCGCGGCTTTCTGGGGTTCGACGATCCGTTCGGGCAGCTTCCCGATGACCTGATGGCCGGTTTCGGCATCGCGGTCATCGCGGGGCTGGCCGACGACGTTCAGGTCTACCCGAGCCAGAAGGGCATGTGCATTCGCATGAGCTGGCCGGCGGCGACGAACGGGATGTCTCCGGTCTGACAAAGAAGACTTCGGCGGCCGGGCGTGTCCATGTGGACGCGCCCGGCTGTTCGTTGGAGAGGGTGCGCCGCCGGTGAGCCCGCCCGGACATACCCGGTTGTTCGCCGGGGAGCGGGGACGACGGGGGAACGGGGCGCCGCCCGGTCGCCCGGCGGGAGGACCGCCGATGACGTCCACATGGTGCGGTCCGGGGGCGAATCACATGGTGCGATCCGGTGATGTCCACACGGTGCGCTCCGGGGGCGGAGGTGTCCGTGCGCGTGGTGTCCGTTCGCATTGTGCGGTCCGGGAACGGATCACATGGTTCGGTCCGGGAGTGAACGGCCTGACGTCCCTGACGTCCACATGGACATCGCAGGGAGGGCGCCGATGACGTTCACTCGGACGCGTCCGGCGGGGTGACCGTCAGCCGGAGGATCTTCCGTGGCGCGCCTGGCGGTCCTCCGAGGTGATTCCAATTTCGGTCAAAGCTTAATTTAGATGTTTCTTGCCTGAAACTGGGGAGAAACAAGGGCTGAGGGACAGGTGTGACGGGTGAAATGACCTCGTAAGCAGGTCGGGCACCGGGAGGCACCCGTCGTGTCGTCAATTGGCCGTGGGCAGAGGCTTCATATCCGCGTCGTCGCTGCGTAGACTCCCGGAACCGGCCAAGGTTTATCCTTCGGAGCGGCCCGTACGCGAGCCGCACCCCGTGGGGGTCTGCAACTGGAAGCGGCACTGCCAACCATCCCGGATGTGCGCCGCTTCAGCCGCCTAACACTCACCGCAGCGCACTCCGGGCAGGACGTGTTCCCGTCTTGCCAAGGAGAGTCGGATGTCTGTGCTCCATCTCGCCGCTGCAGAGCCAGCGGTGTCCCTGAATGGTTACCACTCCACCATCGTGATCGTGGTCGCCGCCGTCGCCCTGCTCGCACTCGCCGTCGCCGGCACACTGGTGCGGGAGGTGCTGGCCGCCGACCAAGGCACCGAACGCATGCAGAACATCGCGAGAGCCGTCCAGGAAGGGGCTTCCGCGTATCTCGCGCGGCAGTTCCGGACGCTCGCGTTGTTCGTCATTCTGATCCCGTTCCTGCTGTATCTTCTCCCGGCCGAGACGACCAGCGTGAGGATCGGCAGGTCGGCGTTCTTCGTCGTCGGCGCGCTGTTCTCCGCGCTCACCGGATTCATCGGCATGTGGCTGGCGGTCCGCGGCAACGTCCGCGTCGCCGCCGCGGCCCGTACGGCCGGTGAGAAGGTCGCCATGCGGATCGCCTTCCGCACCGGCGGCGTGGCCGGAATGATCACTGTTGGCCTCGGCCTCCTCGGTGCGGCCGTGGTGGTGATCACCTACGGGGGCGACGCCCCGGCCGTGCTGGAGGGCTTCGGCTTCGGCGCCGCGCTGCTCGCCATGTTCATGCGAGTCGGCGGAGGCATCTTCACCAAGGCCGCCGACGTCGGCGCCGACCTGGTCGGCAAGGTCGAGCAGGGCATTCCCGAGGACGACCCGCGCAACGCCGCCACCATCGCCGACAACGTGGGCGACAACGTGGGCGACTGCGCGGGCATGGCCGCCGACCTGTTCGAGTCCTACGCGGTCATGCTCGTCGCCAGCCTGATCCTGGGCAAGGTGGCCTTCGGCGTCGAGGGACTGGTGTTCCCGCTGATCGTGCCCATGATCGGTGTGATCACGGCGATCATCGGCATCTTCGTCACCGCTCCGCGCGCCGGCGACCGCAACGCGATGGCCGCGATCAACCGGGGCTTCTTCATCTCGGCGGCCATCTCGGCGATCCTCGTCGCCGTCGCGGCCTACCTCTACCTGCCGGCCAGCTTCTCCGGGCTGACGGGTGTGAGCCCGGAGATCGCCGCGGTCACCTCGGACCCGCGCCTGATCGCGGTCGGGGCGGTGCTCATCGGCCTGGTGCTGGCGAGTGCCATCCAGATCCTCACCGGCTACTTCACCGAGACGAACCGCCGTCCGGTGCGGGACATCGGCGAGAGCTCCCGTACGGGACCCGCCACGGTCATCCTGTCCGGCATCAGCGTCGGCCTGGAGTCGGCGGTCTACTCCGCGCTGATCATCGGAGCGGCCGTCTACGGAGCCTTTCTGCTGGGCTTCGGCAACGTCACGATCGCGCTGTTCGCCGTGGCGCTGGCGGGCACCGGCCTGCTGACCACGGTCGGCGTGATCGTGTCGATGGACACCTTCGGCCCGGTCTCCGACAACGCCCAGGGCATCGCCGAGATGTCCGGCGACGTCGAGGGCGAGGGAGCCCAGGTCCTCACCTCGCTGGACGCCGTCGGCAACACCACCAAGGCGATCACCAAGGGCATCGCGATCGCCACCGCCGTACTCGCCGCGACCGCGCTGTTCGGCGCGTTCCGTACGGCGGTCGAGACCCAGCTGACGAGCGCGACGGCGAGTGTGAAGGAGGCGCTGGGCTCGTTCAGCGCGTTCAGCCTGAGCGTCGACTCCCCGAACGTGCTGGTCGGTCTGGTCATCGGCGCCGCGGTGGTGTTCATGTTCTCCGGCTTGGCGATCATGGCGGTCGGCCGCGCGGCCGGGCGGGTGGTCTTCGAGGTGCGCGAGCAGTTCCGCACCAAGCCGGGCATCATGGCCGGGACGGAGCTGCCCGACTACGGCAGGGTCGTCGACATCTGCACCCGCGACTCGCTGCGGGAGCTCGCCACACCCGGCCTGCTCGCCGTGCTCACCCCGATCGCCGTCGGTTTCGCCCTCGGGTACGCCCCGCTCGGCGCGTTCCTGGCCGGTGCCATCGCGTGCGGCACGCTCATGGCGGTGTTCCTGGCCAACTCCGGTGGTGCCTGGGACAACGCCAAGAAGCTGGTCGAGGACGGTCACCACGGCGGCAAGGGCTCGCAGGCCCACGAGGCCACCATCATCGGTGACACCGTCGGCGACCCGTTCAAGGACACCGCAGGACCGGCGATCAACCCGCTCCTCAAGGTGATGAACCTCGTGGCGCTGCTGATCGCCCCGGCCGTGGTGGCCTACGCCGACAACCCCGCGCTCCGCATCGGCATCACGGTGCTGGCGGTGGGCGTCGTCATCGGCGCGGTCGTCGTCTCCAAGCGTCGTTCGGCGGGCATCGCCCCGACGGAGGAGGTCAACCCCGACCGGGAGCCGGAGCAGGTCTCCAGCTGAGCAATGTTTGACGAAGGGGTGCACGGGCCGCGTGCACCCCTTCGGCGTGTGCGGACCACCCCGATGGGAAACTGGCCGGTATGGAACAGCAGCCCTCCGGAGGCAAGACACTCGTCCTCATCCTGCTGGCGATGGCCGCGGTGTTCGCGGTGATCGTGGGTCTGGCCGTGTGGGCGTCGCGATGACGGCGCGCACACTCGTCGTCCTGCGCCACGCCAAGGCGGTTCACACCTCCGGCCTCGCCGACCGCGAGCGTCCCCTCACCGATGTCGGCGAGCGCGACGCGCTCAAGGTCGGCGCGGCCCTCGCCGGGATGGGCCTCACCCCCGACCTGGTGCTCTGCTCGCCGTCGGTACGCACCAGGCAGACGGCCGACCTGGCACTCCCCGACGCCGAGACCCTGATCGAACCGGCCATATACGAGGCCTACCCCGACGAGTTGCTCACGCTGATCCGGCGGAGCGACCCCGAGGTGCGCACGCTGGTCCTGGTCGGCCACAATCCCGGGGTCCACGAGCTGGTCAGGCAGCTCGCCGACGTCGACGGCGACGCCGGGTTCCCGCCCGGCTCGTTCGCCGTCATCGAGGTCGACGGCGAGTGGGCCGGGCTCGACGCCGGTCGTGAGATCGCCCACTGGAACCCCAAGAAGCACTGAGACTGACCCCCAACAAGCACTGAGGTCCGGCGCGGTCCCGGGAGGGGAGGCGCGAGGGGCGCGATCGGGGGTGGCATGCGAGGGCTCATCGGCGCGCTGCGCGCCGACTTCCGGCTCTCCGGCCGTCCGGCCTGGGGCTACGGCCTGCTGTGCGCGCTGGTCATCTGCCTCCCCCTGATGTTCGGCGTCCTCCTCGGTCACCTCCAGGAGGGCGCCTCGGTGGCCCTGGGCGGCTATCTCACGCTCTTCGGCGACGCACCGGGACAGCCGTACGGTGATCGCGTCCGCAGGCTGCTCGTCACCACGACCACGGTCACGTGCGGCGTCGGTCTCGGCGAGCTCGTCCGGCCCGGCCCCTGGCCGGTCGCCGTCGTGGTGGTCGGCCTGGTCGCGGCGGCGGGCGTCTACTGGCCGGCGCTGGGCACCCCCGCGGTGCTCTCCGTGACCCTGACGTACTTCGCGCCTCCCGGCATGAGCGCGCCGCTCCACCTGGGGACCACGGCCGCCGGCGGGTTGCTGGCCGTGCTGCTGGTCGTGGCGGTCTGGCCGGTACGGCGGCTCCGGCCGCTCCGCAGGGCCGTGGAGGAGGCCGGTACGGCGCTGGCCGACCTCCTGGCCGCCGGGGGAAGGGCGCCGCTCGCGGACGAGAGCTGGGAGCCGCTGCGCCGGCGGGCCGTCACCGCGCTGAAGGACCTGGACAGGGCGCTCTCCCTCTACCGGATCTCCGTGGAGGACGACCGGTCGCCGGAGCGGCTACCTGCCGCGCTGACCCGCGTCTTCCAGCAGACGATCGCGCTGCGCGTACTGCGCGCGGCGGTCGTGGAGACGGGCGTCGGGACCGAGTGGGAGCGGGAGCTGGACGAGGCGGTCGGGGTGCTGGCCCGCGCGCTGCGGGAGGCGGTGCTGCCCGGCGGTTCGCCGGAGCTCCAGGAGGCGCTGGCCGCCATCGGGCGGTTCGCCGATCGGGTGGACGAGATCCGCGGAACCGCCCGCGCGGGCGAGGCACCGCTGCCCGCGGCCGTGCTGCTGGGGCAGATCCGCCGGGGGGTGGACCGGATCACGATGGCGGTGCGCTCGGTGGCGCGGCAGGCCGCCGGGGGCGTCGAGGTGGGCCTCCGCCCGCCGAGGCTCGTACGGCCCCGCAAGCCGGAGATCATGGCCGGTCACCACCCGGTCCGGGTGGGGCTGGCGGTGGTCACGGCCATGACGCTGATGGTGCTGGCCCACGAGCACTACGCGAAGTGGTTCGTGGTGACCGTGGCGGTCAGCCTCCGCCCCGCCTACCGCGACACGGTGGAACGGGTGCTGCTGCGGGTGCTGGGCACGGCCGTGGGCGCGGTGGCCGCCGCGGTGGTGCTGGCGGTCGCGCCGGGTCACCTGTACCTGACGCTCTTCATCTCCGTCTGCGCGGCGCTGGGCTTCGCGCTGCGCGGGTCCGGCTACGGATACTGGGCGATCTTCTCCACGCCGCTCTCGCTGCTGCTGTCCGACTTCTCCCTGCCGCTCGACTGGGGCGCGGCCACGGCCAGGGTGGGGTTCACGGTCGCGGGCGGCGCGCTGGCGCTGCTCTTCGCCCGGTTGCTGTGGCCGAGGGGGCACCGGGCCCGGCTGACCACCGGTATCGCGGAGATGCTCGACAGCCACGCCGCCCTGGTACGGTCGCTGATCGACCAGGACCCCGCCGAGGTGGACTCCCGGGGCTTCGCCGCGGCCGACGCCGCCGGGCGGCTCGCCGACTCCCTGGACCTGCTGGACAAGGAACCGGGCGGCAGCGCGCCGTGGCGGCTCAGGGAGGCGCTGACGGCGGCCAGGCGGCTGCGCGACAACGCGCTCGCGCTGATGGCGGTGCCGCCGCCCGAGGAGGGGGCGGGGCCCACGGTGACGGTCCTCGACCTCGTCGCCGACCGGCTGGAGAAGGTCGCCGAGGCGGTCAGGACGGAGAGGGCCGGAGTGCCGCCCGACGATCTCGACGCCGTGCTCGACGAGCTCGGCGCGCACGTGGACGCGCTGGCCGCCCGCCGCCTGGACGAGCTCGCCGAGCTGGCCGATCTGCACGGGGACGCGGCCGACAGGATGACCGGGCTGCGCCGGCGCATCAGGCACGCCGCCGCCGCGCAGCCCGCCCTGCGGGGTATCGGCGCCGAGGCCGTACGGCTGGCCTCCCTCACCACCCCGAGGAGTCGATAGCCCGGAGAAGCCGGTTGATCAGGTAAGCCGGTGGCCGTGATCATTCCGGGAGCCCGGTCCGGTCAGCGGTCCGCCGGGGTGACACCGTCCTCGGCGTCGGCGTCCTCCACCTCGGCGCGGGGGATACCGAGCAGGTAGAGGATCGAGTCGAGGTAGGGCACGTTGACCGCGGTGTCGGCGGCGCGGCGGACCACCGGCTTGGCGTTGAACGCGATGCCGAGACCGGCCGCCGCGATCATGTCGAGGTCGTTGGCGCCGTCGCCGATGGCGACGGTCTGGCTGATCGGGATCCCCGCCTCGCGGGCGAAGCGCTCCAGCGCCCGCGCCTTGCCCGGCCGGTCGACGATCTCGCCGACGACCCGCCCGGTCAGCACGCCGTCGACGACCTCCAGGGTGTTGGCCGCGGAGTAGTCGATCCCGAGGTCCTCCACGAGAGCGTCGGTGAGCTGCGTGAACCCGCCGCTGACGATCGCGAACCGGTAGTCGAGCCGCTTGAGCGTCCGTACCAGCGTCCGGGCGCCGGGAGTCAGCACGAGCTCCTTGCGTACCTTCTCGAAGACCTCCTCCGAGAGACCTTCGAGCAGCGCGACCCGGCGGCGCAGCGACTCGGCGAAGTCGAGCTCGCCGCGCATCGCCTCCTCGGTGACCCTGGCGACCTCCTCCAGGCAGCCGGCGTGCGCCGCCAGCAGCTCGATCACCTCGGCCTGGATGAGCGTCGAGTCGACGTCCATCACGATCAGGCGCTTGGCCCTGCGGTGCAGGCCGGTCCGCTGCACGGCCACGTCGACCTGCTGGGCGTGCGCCTCGACGGCGAGCTCCGCCCTGAGGGTGTCGGGGTCGGCGCCGGAGAGGGACAGCTCGATGCAGGTCACCGGGTAGCTGGACAGGCGCTCGATCCTGTCGATGTTGGCACCGGCCGCGGCGATCCGCCCCGCGATGCCCGCCATGGCGGCGGGCTGCAGCGGCGAGCCGAGCACGGTGACGTCGAGCCGCCCCCTGCGCCGCTTCTCCTTCGGGTCGGAGCCGGTGGACAGCTCCACCTGCAACCCGAGATCCTCCGCGGTCCGCTCGACGGCGGTCCAGAGGGCGCCGAGGGTGCCGCCGGTGCCGGTCGGCGTGTCGCCCGCGTACGAGACGAGGACGCCGAGGGTGAGCCGGCCGCGGATGACGACCTGCTCCACGTCGGCGACGATGACGGGAAAGCCGGCCAGGACCGAGAAGAGGCGTGAGGTCACGCCTGGTCGATCGGGGCCGTTCAACGTGATCAGAAGCGTGCGCTGGTTCATCGGTTCCTACGGTACTTGGCTCTGGATTCGGCCGTGAATGCGGTTCATCATCCGGACGCCTGGAGTTCGCGGGGCCCTCCGGTCCCGTGTCACCTGCGACTGTCTTCATGAACCCATGACGACCCTTCCCATGGAGCCGCGCCTCGCCCGCTACAGCGTCGGGCTGGCCGCTACCGCCGTCGAGATGCGTGAGGCCCAGCGCCTGCGCCACCGCGTCTTCTCCGAGGAGATGGGCGCCCGGCTGGACAGTCCCATCACCGGCCTGGACGTCGATCCGCTCGACGCCTACTGCGATCACCTTCTGGTGAGGTGCGACGACACGGGTGAGGTCGTCGGCACCTATCGGCTGCTCGGCCCCCGGCGGGCCGATCGCCTCTACTCCGACTCCGAGTTCGATCTCGGCGCGCTGGCCGGTATCCGGGGAAACATGGTCGAGGCCGGGCGGGCCTGCGTGCACCCGAGCCACCGGGGCGGCGCGGTGCTCGGGCTGATGTGGGCGGGAATCGCCCGCTACATGGTGGCCGGGGGGTACGGCTGGCTGGCCGGGAGCTGCTCGGTACCGGTGGCCGAGGCCGCCGGGATCATGGAGCGGGTGCCGCTCTCCCCGCCGGGCTACCGCGTCACGCCGCACCGCCCCTGGCGGGCGGACCCGGCCTCCGGCCCTTCGCGCAGGGGAGACGATTCGGCTCTCCCGGCCGGCTCCGGGTTCGTTGCGGCACCCCCGGTCGGGGCCGGGGCCGTGCCGCCGCAGCGGGAGGACACCTCGGAGCGTACGGCCGCCGCGAGGCCGGGACGGACGCCGCTGCCGCCGCTGCTGCGCGGGTACATGCGGCTGGGCGCCTGGGTGTGCGGCCCGCCCGCCCACGACCTCGACTTCGGTACGGCCGACTTCTTCGTTCTGCTCTCGATGGCCGAGGCCGACCCCCGCTACCTGCGCTACTTCCTGGGAGCCACATCGTGAGCCCGTGGGTGCCGGTGGCGCCGTGCACGCCCGCCACCTGCCTGTTCCCGCCGGGATCGAGGGCCACCGGGCCGCGCAGGGCGCTGCGGCTGGTGGCGGCCGTACTGGTGGTCCTGGCCGGGGTGGCGCTCGCGCTCGCGGCCCGAGGGCTCGGTACGACGGGCAGGATCCGGCTGACGAGTGCCTGGTCCCGGCTGGTGCTGCGGGCCGTCGGCGTACGGGTCGAGGTGCGGCGGGGGTTCGCGTTCATGGCCGGCTCGGTCTCCGGGTCCCGTCCGGTCGTCGACGGGCCGTCCGGGGCCGCTCCGCTGATCGTGGCCAACCACGTGTCGTGGCTGGACCCGCTCGTCATGGCGGCGGTCCTGCCGTGTCGCGTACTCGCCAAGCACGAGGTCCGGGCGTGGCCGGTGGTCGGCCTGCTGGCGGCGGGCGCGGGCGTGCTGTTCATCGACAGGGAGCGGCTCTTCGCGCTGCCCAAGGCCGTCGGCGGTGTGGCCGAGGCGCTCGCCGACGGTCATCCGGTGGGGGCCTTCCCCGAGGGGACGACCTGGTGCGGGCGCGGGATGGGTTCCTTCAGGCCCGCCGTGTTCCAGGCGGCCCTGGACGCCGGGGCCCCGGTCAGGCCGGTGGCGATCAGGTATCTGGAAGGGGAGGACGGCCTGGCCAGCGGGCCCGCCTATGTCGGTGACGACCTTCTGTGGGCCTCGATCCGCCGCGTGGTGGCCGTCCGGCGGCTGACGGTGGAGGTGACGATGCTGCCCGTCGTCCGGGGACGCGACCGCAGGGAACTGGCCTGGGCGGCCGAGTCGTCCGTCGCCTCGGTGCTGGTCGCCGGAGCCGCGCACGGCCTCCCCGTCGCCGCCTGAACCGCGCGGCGGACCGGTCTCCACCGGCGGGTACCGCTGCGTACCGGTGCTCACGGCGCGTACCGGCATGTGGTGACCGGATCGTTTCCGCGTCGGTCCCCATGTCTCGGTCCCATGCCTCGGTCCCGGTCGAGCCGAGCCCAGAGCGTCCCGGCCCTGGCTAAGCCGAGCCCAGGTAGGTGATGACGGCCGCCACCCGGCGGTGGGTGTCGGGGCTGTTCTCCAGGGCCAGTTTCATGAAGATCGAGTTGACGTGCTTCTCGATCGCGGAGACCGACAGGTGCAGGGCGCGGGCGATGCCCCCGTTGGACAGGCCGTGCGCCATCTCCCTGAGCACGTCCAGCTCCCTGGGCGTCAGCTCCGCGGGCGGAGGATTGCCGCGTACCCCGCGCTTGGCCAGCAGGCCCTCCACCACCTTGGGGTCGATCACCGAGCCGCCCCCGGCCACCGACCTGATCGCGCCGAGCAGCTCGTCGATGTCACCGACCCGGTCCTTGAGCAGGTACGCGCGCCCCTCGGTGCCGTCCCTGAACAGGTCCAGGGCGAACATCGCGTCGGAGAACTGGGAGAGCACCACGACCCCGATGTCCCGTGAGGTTGCGCGGATGAGGTGTGCCGCGTCGATGCCCTCCATCCCCGGGCGGACGAGATCGGCCGATCCCGGCATCCGGATGTCGGTCACCACCACGTGGGGACGCAACCGCCTGGTGGCGTCGAGCAGCTCGTCCGCGGTGCCCACGGCGGCCACCACCTCGATCTCGCCGGAGGTCTCCAGGAGCCTGCGGGTGCCCTCACGTACCAGGTAGTGGTCCTCGGCCAGGACGACTCTCAGTTCAGCCATGGATCGCGTACCGTCCTGAACTCGCCATGGGGAGATCCTGCCCGGTCCACGGGCGCGGCGTATATGAGGTTGCCCGCACGGTTGCCGGAGACCGGGGCCACGGACAGCGGCTTTCCGGCGGATCCGGACGCTGAACCGAACGCGGGGGACGAGGGTGACGTTCCCGAGCGAAAAGTCCAAGAGCGCGAAGGGGCCCGGAGGGAGAGGGGCCAGAAAAGGGCGGAGGCCCCGGCCTGCTGTAGGACAGGGCCTCCTGAGACGGCGCCTTTTGAAGGACGGGGTCAGCGCGTGATCTGGGTCTTGACCTTCTTCACGAACTACCAGTGCTTGAGGCCCATGCGCTCCAGCCCGTCCCTGGAGAGGGTCTCGGCGCCGGTCGGGACGTCATAGCTGTCGACGCCGAGGATGGCCTCGGCGGTCCGGCCCGACTTCTTGCCGAGCTTCACCGTGATCGCCATGGTCTCGTAGTCGCCGACCCCCACGATGTTGGGAGCCCAGCACCAGAACCCGTCCTCACCGAACGGTATGAGGCCTCACGCGAGCGCGTCCCGCGTGGCCGCGTCGTTACCGCCCGGGACGTTTCCGAGCGTTTCCGGGGGTGGCGATTTCCTGGATTTCGGTAATCGCCCCTGGTCAGAAGGTCGCGCATGAAATATGCGGTTAGCGGAGGACCCGGGTCTTCACCCGCACGTACTTGACGTCGGTGCCGATGTCGATGCCGTGGATGTCGAGGGTCTCCAGCCCGCCCGCGGGGACGTCGATCGAGACCGAACCGAAATTGGCGGTCGCGGTGCCCCGGGCGCCGTTCTTCAGCCAGACCCTGACCGTGAGGGTGGCCGTCCTGCCGGGGTTCAGGGTGTCGAGCAGGCAGCCCACCTCGCGCCCCGAGACCTCGCAGTACGAGCCGGAGGGCTTGTCCGTGATGCGGACCCGGGAGACCTGCGAGGGAAGGTCTCCGCCGACGTAGGCGATGTCGGTGTACCACCTGCCGACGTTCTTGATCTTGAGCGTGTAGACGTACGAGTCACCCGCCCAGGCCCTGCGCGGGTAGAAGACGGTCGTCTTCAGCGGCGCGAGCGGCTGGTTCGCGGCCTCCTGCGGCGCGGTGATCCGGGGAGCCTCGGCGTTCGCGGTCCCGGGGGTGAGCAGCATGCCTCCCGCCAGGGCGAAGGCGGCGAAGGCGGTCAGGTGCCGGCGCATTTCTTTACTCCAGTCGGATTTCGTCGATCCCGTCGAATACCGGTCAGCATGCGAGACCCGACTTGGAAAACCCTTGTGACTGACTGGCCGGCTAGCCGATGATCAGGTGGACGTCGCCGAACTCGTGCCAGAGATAGCCCTCTCCGAGCGCCTCCGCGTACGACCGCGAGAGCAGGTCGCGACCGGCGATCGCCGACAGCATCAGCAGGTGGCTGGAGCGCGGCTCGTGCAACCCGGTGAGCAGGCCGTTCACCGCCCTCACCCCGGTCTCGGGGGTCACGATGTGCGAGGTCCAGCCATCCGCGGCCCGGACCCGGCCGGTGGGCAGCGCGGCCGTCTCCAGCGCCCTGACCACGGTCGTGCCGACCGCGATCACCCGGCCGCCGGACTCGCGCGCGAGCTCCACCTGCCGCGCGGTGGCCTCGGGCACCTCGAACCGCTCCGGATACGGCGGCTCGTCCTTCTCCGGGGACGCCACCCCCGTGTGCAGGGTGATCGGTGCGATCCCGACCCCGCGCGACACCAGGGAGGTCACCAGCCCGGTGGTGAACGGCCGCCCCGCGCTGGGCATCTCCGCGCTGCCCGGCCGCACCCCGAACACGGTCTGGTAGTCGGCCAGCGGCCAGTCCCTGTCCACGTACGAGTAGCGGATCGGCACGCCGTACCGGCGGAGGTAGCCGGTGACCTCGCGGTCCAGGCTCGCCCGCCACAGGCGCGGCGTCTCGCGCCCCAGCAGCCGCAGCGTCGCCCCGCCCGGCAGCGGCAGCCACTCCCCGTCCGCACCGCCCGGGTAGGGCTCACCGGCCGGTTCCGCGCCCTCGGGGCCTCCGGGAACCCGGCGACGGAGCTCGACCAGCCAGGTCCCGTCCTCGCGCTCGGTGGAGAAGTGCACCGCGAGCCGGTCGAGCCGGACGGCGGCGGGAAGCGTGCCGGAGTTGTTGACCACCAGCAGGTCGCCGGGACCCAGCAGGCCGGGAAGCCCGGCGAACGCGTGGTGGCCGACCTCTCCGCTGACCCGGTCGGAGACCAGCAGGCGCACCCCGTCACGGGCGAGCCCCCGGGCCTCCGGAGGTTCGTGCGCCTCCAGCTCGCGCGGGAGCACGAAGTCCGCGGCCATGGCGTCCGCCACGGGCGCGCTCATCTTCCCTCCCCGTTCATGCGTTCTCCTCGCTCGACGATCCGTATGTTCATCCGTGCCTCACCCGGCCGCTGTCCGGGCGGTCGGCGATCAGCCGCCGCAGGGTGGGCACGACGGTCTCCGGACCCGGGGCCTCCGCCGCCTCCCCCGCGCCGACCGCGTCGGCGAGCATCGCGGTGGACATCTCGCCCGGATCGACCCACCAGACCGCGACGTCCGGCTCCTCGACGGCCAGCACGCGGGAGAGCTGCTCCAGGGCCGCCTTGGTCGCGCCGTACCCGCCCCAGCCCTCGTACGCCTCCACCGCCGCGTCGGAGGAGATGTTCACGATCGCGCCGCGCCGCTCCCTGAGCCCGCGCAGGTTCGCCTGGATCAGTGCCAGCGGGGCCAGCACGTTGGTCAGGAACAGCTCCTCAAGCGTGTCGACCGGGTATCCGGCCAGCGGCGGCAGCGGGACCGCGCCCAGCCCCGACGCGTTGTTGACCAGCAGGTCCAGCCCGCCGTGTTCTCGTACGGCCTCCGCCAGCCGGTCCCGGTGAGCGGGGTCGGCGACGTCTCCGGCCAGGGCGAGGGCGCCGAGTTCGTCCGCGGCGGATCGCAGCGCGTCCTCGCCCCGCGCGGTGAGGATGAGCCGCCAGCCGTCGGCGGCGAGGGAACGGGCCAGTGCCAGGCCGAGGCCACGGGAGGCGCCGGTGATGAGTGCGGTCTTCGTCATGCCTCGACGCTAGGAGCCGCGCCCCCGCCGCACATCGGCCGCCGGACCTGGCCCAGGGTGGGCTGATGGGCCTAGGACCTGTTTTGTGGATCTTTCCGCCTACTGCGGTCGCCCAGATGGCACCCCGCCGCGTTGTCGTCGTCGCCCATAACTCCGTTATGAGCTCCTCCTCCGCCTTGCGGGGCATCCATCTGGCCGATCCTCGCTACGGCGAAGATCCACAAAACAGGTCCTAGGACCGACGGCGTACGCGGCGGGTGTCCGTCGCCGCCTAGAGTCGGTTCGTGAGCTCAGAGAGCGAGGACCGGGACGCCGCGCTGCACGCGGTGAGCTCGGCCGTCCTCGCGGTGACCAGGCACCTGTCGGTCCGGGAGGTGCTCCAGGTCATCGTGCGCTCGGCGCGGCGGTTGCTGGACGCCCGCTACGCCGCGCTGGGCGTGCCCGACGACCAGGGGGCGTTCGCCGAGTTCGTCGCCGAGGGCATCTCCGACGAGCAGTGGGACGAGATCGGGCCGACGCCCCGCCAGCACGGCATGCTCGGCGCCATGCTGCGCGAGGGCGCGCCGGTCCGGCTGCCCGACATCCGCAGGGACCCCAGGTTCGAATACTGGCCGCGCGCCCATCCGGTGCTCAAGGACTTCCTCGGGGTGCCGATCCTCGACGGGGACGAGGTGCTCGGCATCATCTTCCTGTCCAACAAGCGGTCCCCCGGAGGCTTCACCGAGGCCGACCAGCGGCTGCTCACCATGTTCGCCGCGCACGCCGCGATCGCCCTCACCAACGCCCGCCTGTACGAGCGGGGCCGGGAGCTCACGCTGGTGGAGGAGCGCACCCGGATGGCCAGGGAGCTGCACGACGCGGTGACCCAGAAGCTGTTCTCGCTGCGCCTCACCGCGCAGGCCGCGGCGTCGCTGGTCGTGGCCGATCCCGCGCGGGCACTGCGGGAGCTCGACCGGGTGGAGCGGCTGGCGGGAGAGGCGCTGGCCGAGTTGCGCGCGGTGATCGTGGAGCTCCGCCCGGCCGAGCTCGACCGGCACGGCCTGGCCGAGACGCTCCGCAAGCACGTCCGCCTGCTCGACCGGCTCCACCCGGCCTCGTTCTCGTTCGAGGAGTCCCCGGTGTGCGAGCTCGAACCCGCGATCGAGGTGGCCGTCCTGCGGGTGGCCCAGGAGGCGCTGCACAACGCCTCCAGGCACTCGGCGGCGCGTGCCGTCGGGGTCCGGCTGGGCTGCGCGGGCGGGCGCGTGGTCCTGGAGGTGAGCGACGACGGGGCCGGGTTCGACGTGACCGTCGCGACGGGGCGGGGGCTGGGCATCGCCTCGATGAGCGACAGGGCGGAGGCCGTCGGCGGGAACGTGCGGGTGAGGTCGGAGCCGGGGAGGGGCACGCTCGTCCGGATGGAGGTGCCCGCGTGATCGGGGACGCGGAGGGGGGCGGCCGTGGTCCGGAGGGGGACGACCGGGTGATCGGGGGCGCGGGGGAGGACGACCGTGGGGCCCGTGGTCCGGAGGAGTCCGCGCGGTCAGCCGTCCGCAGTCCCGGCGGAGGCGACCGGGTGGTCCGCGTCCTGATCGCCGACGACCACCCGGTCGTCAGGCAGGGCCTCCGTACGTTCCTGGACCTCCAGGAAGACCTCGACGTGGTCGGCGAGGCCGCCGACGGCGCCGAGGCGGTCGCCCTGGTGGGGTCTCTCGCCCCCGACGTGCTGCTGCTCGACCTGAAGATGCCGGTCCTCGACGGGCTCGGCGCGCTGCTCCTGCTGGGGGAGCGGGGGCTGTCGCCGAAGGTGCTCGTGCTGACCTCGGTCAGCGACAGGGGCGACGTCGCCCCGGCGATGCGGGCGGGTGCGGCGGGCTTCCTCTACAAGGACGTCGAACCGGCCGCGCTCGTGCAGGCGATCCGGGCGGTGTACGGCGGCCAGGTGCTGCTCGCTCCCGAGGCCGCCGAGGCGATGCTGTCCGGTCCCGGCCCCGTCCAGGCCGCACGGGAGGGCGGGAACGAGGGCAGGCAGGTGGCGCCACTGACCGACCGGGAGCGCGAGGTGCTCGCGCTGATCGCGTCGGGCCGCTCCAACCGGGAGATCGCCAGGCAGCTCGCGGTGGCGGAGAAGACGGTGAAGACCCACGTCTCCAATGTGCTGATGAAGCTGGGTGTGCAGGACAGGACCCAGGCCGCTCTCTACGCGGTGCGGAACGGCCTGGCCTGACGGTGGTGCCCGGTGGGAGGCCGGGACCACTACGGCCCGACGGTGTGATGGTCGCGATCAAGCTGCTCCACCGGCTCGCGGTCGGCACCGTGACCGCGCTGGCCGCCGTCCACCGGGCGGGCATCGTGCACCGCGACTTCAAGCCCAGCAACGTGCTGCTCGGCCCCGACGGACCCCGTGTGATCGACTTCGGCATCGCCAGGGCCCTGGACTCGGCGATGACCGTGACGAGCGGGGTGGTCGGCACCCCCGCCTACATGTCGCCGGAGCAGGTCTCGGGGCATCGCGTCGAGCCCCCGTCCGGGGGCGCCGTGCCGCTCGCCCAAGACCGTCGGCAAGCCGCTCAAGGGCCACGGCGGCAACGTCTACTCCCTGGCGTTCGGCAAGATCGACGGCCGCACCGTACTGGTGTCGGGCAGCACGGACGGCACCGTCCGGCTCTGGGACCCGGCCGAGGGCAGGCCCCTCGGCAAGCCGGTCAAGGCCCACGGGGGCGGGGTCTACTCGGTGGGCTTCATGACCGTCGGTGATCGTACGCTGGCCGTCTCGGCGGGCAGGGACCGTGCCGTCAGGCTCTGGAAGCTCGCCTCCGTCCGGTAGCCCGCCCCCGGGCCCCGGCGTCAGACCAGCTCGGTGATGGCGTGGTGGGCGACCACCCGGGCCCGGCGTACCGCGCGGTCGAGCTCGCGCAGGGCCTCACCGCGTACGGCGATCTGGCCCGAGGTGAGCCCGCGGTCGTCGGCGACGCGGAGCACCACGGCGAGGCGGGCGGCGAGGGCGGCGACCCGGTGGGCCCTGGCGGGATAGCCGGGGGCCAGGCCGTCGTCCACGATCTCCAGCCGCCGGTGACCCTGGGCCGGGCCCTCCACGCCGAGCAGGGCGTCGGTGGCCGCGCGCATCGCGCGGGTCAGCTCGTGCTCGGCCTCGGCGAGGGAGGGCAGGTCGGGGGCCGCGGTACGGGCCTCCAGCACGGTCCAGCGAACCCCGGCGTACGATGACCCGCGGCGGTCATTTACCGGAATCAGGCCGAGGCATCTGTCGGGGAGCACGGCCGTCACCGCCTGCCCGGCCTCGATGGCCGCGGAGTTGAAGGGGGGCGGTCCGGTGAGCCCGAGTGGATCGCCCGCGATGGGGAGGGCCAGTCGCAGCGACTTCATGCCCTCGATCCGCAGGTCGGCGAGGAACCCGCGGAGGGGGAGGTCGCCGGTCTCACCGGCGACGAGTTGGGGGCCTGCCTGCCGTTCCACGCGGTCGGCGGCCTCGTCGAGGCCGACCTGTCCGGCGAGCCAGGCGTTGCCCCAGCAGACCAGGGTTGCCGAGATCGGTGAATCAGGGTGCACCGATCCACGATATGCGCTTGTCCTGCAATAGGTTTTGTTCCAGCGATTCACAAGGAGGAGTAAGGGATGGGCGGTCAGGTGCTTCGGCTACAGGACGTCACCGTCCGCAGGGACGGAGCGGCCCTGCTGCGGGAGATCGACTGGACCGTTCACGAGGACGAGCGGTGGGTCGTCATCGGTCCCAACGGTGCGGGGAAGACGACGCTGCTGCAGGTGGTCGGGGCGATGCTGTTCCCCACCGAGGGCGTCGTCGAGATCCTGGGCGAGCGGCTCGGCCAGAGTGACGTCTTCGAACTGCGGCCCCGCATCGGGCTCGCGAGCGCCGCGCTGGCGGAGAAGGTTCCGGCGGAGGAGAAGGTCATCGACCTGGTGCTCACCGCCTCGTACGCGATCCTCGGCCGCTGGACGGAGGAATACGACTCCCACGACGTCACGCGTGCCGTCGAGCTGATCGACCAGTTTGGTTGCGCCCACCTGATCCGGCGCCGGTTCAACACCCTGTCCGAGGGGGAGCGCAAGCGGGTCCAGATCGCCCGCGCGCTCATGCCCAACCCGGAGCTGCTGCTGCTGGACGAGCCCGCCGCGGGCCTGGACCTGGGCGGGCGCGAGGACCTGGTACGCCGGTTGGCGATGTTCGCGCACGACCCGAAGGCGCCGACCATGGTGCTGGTCACCCACCACGTGGAGGAGGTGCCCAGCGGGTTCACCCACGCGCTGCTGCTCCGGCACGGTTCGGTGGTGGCCCAGGGGCCGATCGACCAGGTGATGACCGCGGAGAACCTCTCGCGCACCTTCAGCGTCCCGCTCACCCTGGAGCGGGGGCGCGACGGTCGCTGGTACGCACGGGCGCACCAGCTCTGAGACGGCCCCGGGCCGGTTCCACCGAGGGCCGGGGGTAAAAGCGGGCCCTCGGCGAGGCGGAGGCTGAGGCTGAGGCCACCGTGCCCAGGGCGCGGGCCGACGCCGAAGCCGGGGGAGGCCGACGTGATCGTCATGCCCTTCCGCGCCGTCCGCGAGGGCGGACCCGGCCCGGAGCCTCTCGCCCGCACTCCTCGAGATCGTCAAGGACACTTCCGTTAGGGACACCCCCGCCACGGATAACCCTCGATCTCCTCCTAGGGCCTCTTTTGTGGATCTTCGCCGTTGCGAGGATCGTCCAGGTGGATGCTCCGCAAGGCGGAGGAGGAGTTCATAACGGAGTTATGGGTGACGACGACAACGCCGCGGGGCGCCGCCTGGGCGACCGCGGTAGGCGAAAAGATCCACAAAACAGGCCCTAGCATCCGGTGAGTGCCGTGCACCTGTCATGGGCGCGAGCCTTACCAGTGAGAGGAAACGCATGACACCGTGGGAGGCGGTCGCGATCTTCGTGGCCGGCATCGGGGCCGGGGCCATCAACGCCGTCGTCGGCTCCGGGTCTCTGATCACGTTCCCGACGATGGTCGCGCTGGGCATGCCGCCGGTCGTCGCCAACGTCTCCAACACCATCGGCCTGGTTCCCGGGTCGCTGACCGGCGTGCTCGGCTACCGGGCGGAGCTGAGGGGGCAGTTCCGGCGGCTGGTCAGGCTGGCGGTGCCCTCGGTGGCCGGCGCGGTGGCCGGTGGGGTGCTCCTGCTCTACCTCCCCTCGGAGACGTTCGACATCGTCGTGCCCGTCCTGATCGGCGTGGCGTGCGTGCTGGTGGTGATCCAGCCGAGGCTGAACAGATGGCTGAGCGCCAGGCGGGAGCGCCCCCACTCGCACGGCGGCCCCTGGCTCTGGGCCGGTGTCCTCGTGTGCGGCGTGTACGGCGGCTACTTCGGCGCGGCCCAGGGCGTGCTGCTCATCGGGCTGATGGGCAGCTTCCTCGACGACGGCCTGCAGCGGATCAACGCGACCAAGAACGTGCTCGCGCTGCTGGTCAACGCGGCCGCCGCGCTGCTGTTCGTCGTGGTCGCGGAGGTCGACTGGCTGGCAGCCCTGATGGTGGCGCTGGGCGCCGCGATCGGCGGTTTCCTCGGCGCGAAGATCGGCAGGAGACTGCCCGCCCCGGTGCTGCGCTGGTTCATCGTCTGCATCGGAATAGTGGCGATAGTCAAACTGGTGTACGGGTGAACCTGCCCGCTACCGGGTACCTATATGGGTATGAAAGGTGACAAAGTCGAGGTTGTCATCGACGCAGGAGACAGTTCCCGTACCTACGAGGTCAGCGCCACCAGGGCGGGGCGCCGCGTTGAGGTGGCCAACGCCCGAGGTGGCGTTGTCGAGGTGAGCGAGGTCACCCGGAGCGGAACGGCCGTGCGCACCGCCCGCTTCATGTCCAGCCGTATCCTCGCCCTGGTCGAACACCCGGCCAACGGCAAGCCGGCGTAAATCGGGCCGGTTCTCGTCACGCCCGGGTGGGACGCATCCGTCACGCCTGGGCGGGGCGTGGGGGCAACGTCGGACGGGCGGACACGGCCTGCGGGGAGGTCCCCGCAGGGTCCGGTCACGTCCGCGCGGACCGGACGGACACGGCCCGCTCGCGGCTCACCCCGCGGGGAGGTCCCCGCGGGGCTCCGTCATGCCCGCGTCATGCCCGTCATGCCCGCGTCATGTCTGCGCGGGACGGACCTGGAGCACCCCGTCGCGGCGGACCCGGGTCTCGAAGGACGGCTGGGGCGCGGTGGCCGGGCCGTGCACGACGGCTCCGTCGGAGAGCCTGAAGGTGCTCCCGTGCCACGGGCAGACCACGCAGGCGGTCCCCTCCTCCGAGATCAGGCGTCCCTGGTGCAGCGGACCGGCCAGGTGGGCGCACTGGTCGGCGAGCACCGTGACGTTGACGCCGACGCGCAGCACGAACAGGTCGATGTAACCGAGCCTTCTCGTCACCGGGCGCCCGTCCGGCAGGTCGCCGATCTCGCACAGGTCGTGCCAGCCCAGCGGGACCAGGTGGGTGACGGACTCGGCGTGGTTGGCCCCGGCCGCCTGCCGGTAGGCCAGGTGGCCGCCGAGGTAGCCGCCCAGGCTCGCGGCGCCCAGCCCGGCGAACGACAGCGTCCGTCCGGTCCGGTCGCGCCCGGCCATCCGGAACACCAGCGAACCGGTGTAGAGCCCGAGGGCGGCCAGGTTGGCGATCGCGTGCACGAACCCCACCCGCTGCTGCTCGCGGTGGAGCGCGGACCAGTCGGTGACGCCCGCCGCCATCGCGGGCATCGCGGTGACGAGACCACCGGCGACCAGCACCCGCGACGCCCGGGGATCGGTGCGGGTCATGTCGAGGACGGCCGTCGCCGCCCAGAGACCCAAACTGAGGTTGGCGAGCGGTGGATGGAGCGGTTTGCCGATCGGCACCCCGTGGAGCAGGTCACGCAGTGGTCCGGGACCGATCCGCCGGCGTACGGCCTTGGCGAGCACGCGGATCGGTCTGTCGGCCCTGGGCGAGCGCTCGATCCGATCGGTGAACTCGACCCCGGGCACCAGACGTCTGAAGGTCCGGCGCCCTGTTTTGACGGTTTCCTTCACCATCGCCCCCTTCTCGACCATAGGGACCTACCCGAGAACGGCGTTATGCACGCGCCAAATGCCCTCGGCTGACGGAGAGGGCGATGATTTCGGTGGCGTAGGCGCCCAGTGTCGCCGACCCCTCCTCGATGATCTTCACCTTCTCCAGCACCTGCTCGGCCGTCACCTTGTACAGCGACCAGGTGCCGCCCTCGTTGTGGTGGTTCGCCATGATGGGCGCGATCCGGTCGAGGGCCTTGGCGAACCTGGCCTCCGGTGTTTTGCGCTCCTCGAACTCGTCCCAGAGCTCGCGCAACCGCGCGGCCTGGTCACAGGGGAGCAGTCCGAAGATCCGGTCGGCGGCCTTGCGCTCGATGCCCAGCTGGGCCTCGACGGCCGAGGCGTCGTAGATGAACGTGTCTCCCGCGTCGATCTCGACGATGTCGTGGACGAGCAGCATCGCGACGACCCTGTCGAGGTCGGTGCCCGGTGGTGCGTGCTCGGCCAAGACCATCGCCAGCATGCCCACGTACCAGGAGTGCTCGGCGTCGTTCTCGCGCCGCGACCCGTCCATGAGGGTGTTGCGGCGGACGATGCGTCTGAGCTTGTCGATCTCCATGGCGAAGGTGAGCTGAGCGTGCAGACGGTCCTGTGCTGGAGGGGTGGTCACGCGCGCAAGCCTAATGCGCGCCGATCCCGCTTTTCCGAGCGATCATGGGATCACGCCCGGCCGGGGGTGACGGGAACCCCGTTGAACACGGCGTTTCCCGAGGGTACGTCCACGGCGGAATCGTCCGGCCGTTCTCATCGGCGCTTCCGAGTTCGGCGAGTGAAGGTGGGTGAACTCGTCATGGCCGCCGCTCCGGGACAGGGGGAGGCCCCGGAGCGCGAACTCCGGGGCCTCCCGTTGACGCGGGCCGGGGGTTCACGCGGCCTGTTGACCTCTGCCGGGGAAGGGGAGTTCGTCCGGCTCAAGGAGCTCGGAGAGCTCGGGGAGCGGGACGGTGGTGAGGCGGACGTCCGGTTCCCGCTCCGCCCGCAGGCTCACCCAGTCGGCCCGTCCGTAGAGCCGGTCGAGACCCACCGGGGGGCCGGGAACCTCGTCCCCCCGGATGATCTCGACCGTGAGCAGGTTCCCCCACCTGCGGTGCCGGGAGACCACGGCGTCGCGGGCGTAGCACGCCGACGCGATCTCGGCGGAGAAGGCGTCGAAGTCCTCGGCGCAGGTTCCGGCCCTGGCGAGGACGAGAGCCTTCTCCCCGGCGGCGGAGGGGGTGATCCACAGGATCAGCGGCAACCGGCCGGAACGGGTGTGCATCCCGGTCTCCGCGCACGTCCTCTGGATGCGGTGCCGGGAGACCAGGCACCACACGTGTGCGATCACCCAGCTTCTCCCGAAGCCGGAGGCGGCGGGAACGCCGACGGCGCAGACCAGAACGAGAAACGGCCACCAGTCGCCCTCCTTGAGTGAGAGGACCACGGTGACCGTCAGGAGCGAGGCGGTGGCGAGCAGGATGACCTCCGTCCGCCAGCGCCACAGCCGGACGAGGAGACCCGCCCGGCTGGGGGGCCTGCCGCCGAATCGGCCGTGACGGCCGTAGCGGTCGTGGTGGTCGCCGCGGGGGTCACGCCGCGACATCGCCGCCCACCCCCTTGTCGCGGACGGGCGCCAGGGCGAGGGCGGGAGCGGCGGTCCGCTCGGCCTTGAGGAGGTCGAACCGGGGCTCGCGGTAGTGCCTGGTCCCGAAACCGGTCCTGGTCACGTTCCAGCCGAGCCGATAGGCCCACTCGTCCTGGTCCATGCAGAGCTCTCGGTCGGTCACATAGATCAGGTCGAGGATGAAGGTCTTGATTCCGTGGGTTCTGTTGGTACGGTGGAAGGACATAGGAGACTCCCTTCGTGGCTTTGACGCGGAGTTCTTGTGCCAACCGGGCCGGTGGCCGCCGGCCCGGTGTTTTTTGCGCCTGATCGGGGCGCCTTCTTGTGACGCGTGCGACTCTGGGTCGTCGCCGACCGGTTCCCGTGCTCCCCCTGCTGGCCTCCCCGCGTCAACTCCGCTTCGTCAGAGACGGCGCCGTTGCCGAACGGCCACGCGTCCGTCCCACGCCGCGCGGCTCACGAAGGTCCTCGAAGACGCCCTCCGGATGATCACCGGTGGCTCCCCCGATCTTTCGGGAACCTTCCTGTTCTGATAGTCGCTCAGCATAGATTTGGCTGCAAGACTTGCCGTAAGGAAAAAAGCAATAAACTTCCACAGATGCACTGCAATCATCCGTGTAATTTGCACTATCATTCGTCAGGTTCCTGTTGAGGCCGTGACACCCGCCCGCCCGTCATGGTGAGGAGGTCGTGATGCCGCAGCGTGGCAGTCCAGCGCTCCGCCGACGCCGGCTGGGTCTGGAGTTGCGCAGGCTTCGCGAAAGCCTGGACCTGACCGGCGACGAGGTGTCCAGCCGCCTGGAGTGGTCGACGGCCAAGGTGAGCCGCATCGAGACCGCCAGGACGTTGGCCAAAGAGGCCGACGTCGAGGCGCTCATCGAGCTTTACGGGGTCGACGAACCCCTCCGGGGGATCCTGGTCGCGCTACGGCACGACGCCGCCCGGAAAGGGTGGTGGGAGAGATATCGCAATTCCGTACCCGATGAGTACATCACTCTGATCGGAACGGAGGCGGAGGCCACCAAGGCGCGAAACTGGGAACCCCAGATCGTGCCGGGTCTTCTCCAGACGGAGGATTACGTCCTGGGCGTTCTCCATGCGAGCCAGGACGCCAGCAGGCTTCCGCCGAGCTGGATTCAGGACCGGGTCGAGATACGGATGGCGCGGCAACGCACACTGCTGCACGTGCCCGATCCGCTGGCCCATGTGAGCGTGCTCCACGAATCCGTGCTGAAGAACCAGTACGGTGACGCCCGCGTCATGCGGGACCAGCTCGTGCACCTGATCGAGGTCTCGGAGCTGGAGCACGTGGAGATGAGGATCCTTCCCCAGGACGTTCCGCCGCCGGTGTCCACCGGCGCGTTCCTGCACCTTGAGTTTTCCGACTTTCCCGATGTCGTTTACGAGGAATCTCTCCGCGGCGGACAGTTCGTCGAGGATGCGGAAATCGTCTACACGTATGAACGTGCCTTCGGACACCTGGTGGAATGCGCCCTCGACGAGGTGGCGTCGCAGGAACTGATCAAAAAAACAATCAAGTACTGGAACAGGTAGCGGCGGGCAGCCGCCCGCCGGTATTCCGTCGGTTCCGGGAATCCTTGGGAAGTTTTCGGAAAATGATAAACGCGAATAATCACAATGATGTGATCTGGAAGAAGAGCGCCCTGAGCGCCGCCAGTGGCAACTGTGTCGAGGTGGCCAGGCTGACCGGGGGGCGTGTGGGAGTCCGTGACAGCAAGGACCTGTCCGGCCCCGTTCTCACCTTTGCTCCCGGCGCCTGGAACTCCTTCGTCGGGGGGGTGAAGGACGGGGAGTTCGACATGTAGCGAGAAGCGGCCCTGGCACTCACGCAAGAGAACAAGAGCCGCCCCGCTGTGCTTATCGCGTTTTCACGCTTCTGCCCACCGGATGGATTGACGGCCCGCCGGTCGAGCAGGGGAAAATCATCGCACACCAGGAGACCGTGCAGGATACGGTGTCCTATCTAGCCATGCCTAATACCTTGCAACTTCTTCATCACGCCTTCATCCTTAAGGTGCCTTATGGTCTCTTATGGGAGAAGGGGTGAGTTGTGTCTGATATTGACCCATCCGGAGTGATCTGGCGGAAAAGCCAGCAGAGCGGAACCAACGGCAACTGTGTCGAGGTGGCTCACCTGTCCGGGCGGGGATTCGCGGTCAGGGACAGCAAGGACAGGGGCGGACCGGTGCTGGTCTTCGGCGGGCCCGGGTGGATCGCGTTCGTCGCGGCGGTGAAGGGCGGAGACTTCGATCTCTGAGTGGCCGTCCTTCCAGGACCGGGGGCCTGCCCAACGGCGGGACAGCCCCCTTTCGTGTTCTCCGGGGACGGACGGTTTCTCCGGGGACAGACGGGGACGGCTCTTCGGGAACGGACAGGAAAGCCGTACGGCCCGCGTCTCGGGGAGACACGAGCCGTACGAGGAGAGGTGACGTGACTACTCGGCGGTGACGCCGAGGCCCTGGGCGACGCCCTGGCCGAGATCCTTGTGGACGTTCGTCCAGTACTCGACGACGCGCTTCTTCGTCTCGGCGGTGACCTCCGGGGCGGAGGCGTGGCCGACGACGTTGCTCACCAGGTGGGAGCGGTCGGTCTCGGACAGGACGTTCTCCCACAGGGCGCGGGGCTGGACGAAGTCGTCGTCCTCGCGGTGCAGGGTGTAGGCGGAGCGGATGATCTCACCGGTCACCTGGTACTGCTCGCCCGCGTACAGCGCCGGGTCGGCCACGGGACCGCCGACGGTGTTGGGGGCGTAGACCGGGTCGCCCGGGTTGTTGAAGCGCATGTGGCCGTCCTTGTTGTAGCTGTGGACGGGAGCCTTCGGCGCGTTGATCGGCAACTGCTGGTAGTTGACGCCGATGCGGTAGCGGTGGGCGTCCGGGTAGGAGAACAGCCGGCCCTGGAGCATCTTGTCCGGGGACGGGCCGATGCCGGGCACCAGGTTCGCCGGCTCGAAGCTCGACTGCTCGACCTCGGCGAAGTAGTTCGCCGGGTTGCGGTTCAGCACGAACCTGCCGATCGTGATCTCGGGGTAGTCGGCGTGCGGCCACACCTTGGTCAGGTCGAACGGGTTGAACCGGTAGTCGGCGGCGGCCTCGAACGGCATGATCTGGACGTTCACCGTCCAGGACGGGTGGTTCCCGCTCGCGATCGCGGTGTGCAGGTCGCGGATGTGGAAGTCGGCGTCCTGCGCGATGACCGCGCCGGCCTCGGAGTCGGTGAAGTTCTTGATGCCCTGCTCGGTCCTGAAGTGGTACTTGACCCAGAACTTCTCGCCGCCGGCGTTGTACCACAGGAAGGTGTGCGAGCCGAAGCCGTGCATGTGGCGCCAGGACGCCGGGGTGCCGCGGTCGGTCATCAGGAACGTCACCTGGTGGGCGCTCTCCGGCGAGAGCGTCCAGAAGTCCCACTGCATGTCGTGGTCGCGCAGGTTGGTGTCGGCGCGGCGCTTCTGGCTGTGGATGAAGTCGGAGAACTTCTGCGGGTCGCGGATGAAGAAGATGGGCGTGTTGTTGCCGACGAGGTCGTAGTTGCCCTCCTCGGTGTAGAACTTCAGCGCGAAGCCGCGCGGGTCGCGCTGGGTGTCGGGGCTGCCGAGCTCACCGGCGACCGAGGAGAAGCGGATGAAGAGCGGGGTCTCCTTGCCCTTGGCGAACAGGCCCGCCTTGGTGAACTGGCTGACGTCCTCGGTGATCTGGAGGATGCCGTGCGCGCCGCCACCCTTGGCGTGGACCACCCGCTCGGGCACGCGCTCCCGGTTGAAGTGGGCCATCTTCTGGATCAGGTAGTGGTCCTGCAGCAGCAGGGGCCCGTTCGGGCCCACGGACTGGGAGTGCTCGTCACTCGGCGCGGAGATTCCGGCGTCGGTGGTGGTGGTGGGCCTGGTGCTCATAGAGAGGTTCCTCCGGGGTTCTCTTCATCGAGTGTCTTCGGAACGACAGCCGGGGCACACGCCCCAAAAAATCACATCCGCCTCGTCGAGCAGGTATCCGGCGTCGGAGACCGGGTCGAGACAGGGGGCGTGGCCGACGGCGCAGTCCACGTCGGTGACCTTCCCGCATCGGCGGCAGACGAGATGGTGGTGGTTGTCATTGATGCGCGTCTCGTACCGGGCGGGACTGCCCGCGGGTTCTATCCGCCGGAGGAGCCCGACCCTGTGCAGCGCGTGCAGGGAGTCGTAGACGGCTTGCAGGGAGACCTGGCCGACCCGATCCCGCACGCCGTGATAGACGGCGTCCACGTCGAGGTGGTCGCCCTCCCGCACGGTCCGCATGATCGCCAGCCGGGCCGCGGTCACCCGCAGGCCCGCCTGCCGTAGCCGGTCCTCGTCCTCCATGACCACACCGTACGACTCAAATCTGAATGATTCAAGTTAGCGAGCAGTTCCAGCTTGGAGGAAACAAATCTGGTGGGGCGAGTTCTGACACAGGCGATGGATGAAGTGGCATCCTCGGATACCGATGGACACGTACATAGTTCGCCGCCTCGCCCTGGCCGCCACGGTCACCGCCTCAGCCGTGCTTCTCGCGGCCTGCTCCGCGGCCGAGTCGGCCGCTCCGGAACCGACCCCCGACGTCGTGGAGAAGCCCACCGAACCGGCCGAGGCCACCCCCACGCCCGAGCGCAGACCGTACACCATCTCCTTCGGCGGAGACGTGCACTTCGAGGGCGTGTTGCGAACCCGGCTGAACGCCGACCCGACGACCGCGCTCGGCCCGATCGCCAAGGTGCTCAAGCGCTCTGACCTGGCGATGGTCAACCTGGAGACCGCGATCACCACCGGTGGCACCCCCGCTCCCGGCAAGCAGTTCACCTTCCGGGCCCCGGCGGCGGCGCTCACCGCGCTGAAGGCGTCCGGGGTTGATGTCGCCTCCCTGGCGAACAACCACGGCATGGACTACATGCAGAGCGGGCTGAAGGACTCCCTCGCCGCCATCAAACGTTCCAAATTCCCCGTCGTGGGCGTGGGCAGGAACGAGGCCGAGGCGTACAAGCCGTGGCGGACGACCGTGAACGGCAACCGCGTCGCCATCATCGGCGCGACCCAGGTGCTGGACGCGGAGTTCATCCAGGCGTGGACGGCCTCCGGCGACCAGGGCGGCCTCGCCTCGGCCAAGGACGAGGAGCGGCTGATCCAGGAGGTGCGCAGGGCGCGCAAGAACTCCGACACCGTGATCGTCCACCTGCACTGGGGGACCGAGCTGCAGAAGTGCCCCAACGAGGCACAGCGCGGCCTGGCGCCCCGGCTGGTCGAGGCCGGGGCGGACGTCGTCGTCGGCGGCCACGCGCACATCCTGCTCGGCGCCGGATACCTGAAGAACAGCTACGTCAGCTACGGCCTGGGCAACTTCGTCTTCTACAACTGGGGCCCGGACACCGGCAGGACCGGCGTGCTCACCCTGACGATCAACGGCCGCAGGGTGCTCAAGGACCAGTGGACCCCGGCCACCATCCAGGGCGGGGTGCCGGTCCCGATCACCGGGACCGGGCGGCAGCAGGCCATCGAGGGCTGGAAGGCACTGCGCGACTGCACCGGCCTGACCGCCAGGCCCACCCGGTCCGGGTAGCCCCGCCCGTCGCCGGGACTCCGTGAACGCGGAGGGCGGGACCGGCCACGCGCTCCCGCGGAACCTCCCCGGTGCTCCCGTGTCGCCCCCCTGACGCCCTCGCGGTCCCGCGGACCTCCCTGACGTCTCCGCGACCTCCCTGACGCCCCCGTGTCGCCTCGTCGGCGCTCACGCCGCCTCTCCGGTGCTCCCGCGTCGCCTCGCCGGGTTCGTCTGGCGTCGCCTGAGTTCGTCTGGGGTCGTATGGCTCACCGAGGGTGGAGAAATCTCGCGATTGATGAATAAACGCTGACCCCGGCGTGTCAGAGGGGCAAGATGGTGTGGTGTCCACCATGTCCTGCGAGGAGTCCGGAGAGGCTCCACTGCGGCGTCAACCCACCCAACGACGGAGCGCGCGACGTGTCGAGCGGATGCTCGACGCGTGTGCCGACCTGCTGGACGAGATCGGCTACGACGCGCTCTCCACCACGAGGATCGCCGAGCGCGCGGGGGTCGCGATCGGTTCGGTCTACCAGTTCTTCCCCGACAAGCGGGCCCTCACCCAGGCGGTGATCCGGCGCCACGTGGAGGGGTTCGTCTCCCGGATCGGCCGGCGCTTCCTCTCGGAGGACTACAAGGGCTGGTGGGAGGCGGTCGACGCGATCATCGACGAGTACGTGGAGATGCACAGGACCGTGCCGGGTTTCCGGTCCCTGCACTTCGGCGACGTGGTCGACCTCAACCTGCTCGACCCCGGGTCCGACAACAACACGGTGATCGCCGGACGGTTGCGCGGCCTCCTCCTTCAGGAGTACGGGCTGGCCGACAGCGAGGAGTTCGACCTGGCCATCCTCGTCGCGGTGGAGGCCGGGGACGCCGTGCTCAAGCTGGCCTTCCGGCGCGATCCGAACGGTGCCCCGGAGATCGTGGCCGAGGCCAAGCGCCTCATCCGCGGCTACCTGAACCGTCAGTTCGCCGGCGTCTCGGCCTGAGGCCGTCCCGGGGGCCGAGCCGTCGGCTCGTCCGGGTCTCGGTCCGAGGCGTTCGTCCGGGTCCCGGCCGAGACGCCCCGGGGCTGAATCGTCGGTTCGTCCGGGCTTTGGCCTGAGGCGTCCCGGGGGCCGAGCCGTCAGTTCGCCCGTGTCTCGGTCTCCCGTGTCTCGGTCTGGGGAGAACCGGGAGGGAAACCCTCGCCGGGGGAGGCGCCGGTGCCCTCCGGGGGCCTCTCGACGTCGATCGCGTCCGGCGCGGTGGACCCGTACGCCTCCCGCACCTCCCCCTCCTGATGCCGCCTGCCCCGGCGTTCGAGCTGGGACCACCGCTCCGGGGGAGCGGCCTCGCCGACCATCCCGGCCCCGGGGCGCCCCTGCGCCGTCAGCCGCTGCTCGGCGGGCTCCCGTACGTCCTGCCGCGGCGCTCCCGGCCCCCGCGTGTCCGGCGCGCGCGCGTCCCGTTCCCGGGCGTCCTGTGCCCGCGGGACGTGTCTCTGGACGACGTGTCTCCGCGCGCGCAGCCGCTTCTCGCGCGGCCGTTCCGCGTTCGCCACCGGTACGGGCACGACCGCCTCGGGTCCGGACGACCGCGTCCCCGGCTCGTCGCGGGACCTTTCGGGGGGATCGCAGGGCTCGCCGTCGGACGCGATGACCGGCTGGAGCCGCCGGTCCCGGTAGGTTCGTTCGACTTTCCTGATCCGGGCGGCGAGCCTCTCGTCACGGATCCGGTTCTCCAGGGTGACCAGTTCCCGGTGGGCCTGCCCGAGCGCCTCCATCTTGACCGACAGGTATCCGGCGGACCCCGGAACGATCACCGAGAAGGCCAGGAGGAGCATCAACGTGAACGATGTCTGCTTGGACATGCCCATCGCGGCTCCTCCCCGTGACACTCTCCTCCGGCAGGACTCGTTGCTCATATGCCCGTTTTGCTGGGGAAAAACGCGCAGCGTAGTCGTTCGTTTGCCTAAGGTAACGTGGCCAATACCTGCCGTTGGCCGTACGCGGTTGAGCGTCGCTCGGTACTCTCGCGATGTGGCGCATGTGACACGTGAGCAACTTGATCGATTGCTTGAGCAGGCACTTCTGGCCGATGATCACGAAGACCTGGCCCGGCGACTCGAAGCCCTGGTCGAGGCGTACGCGTCCGGCGACATATCACGGGCGGCGATCCTCGTGCTCGCCGCCGAGGAGTGGCGGCAGGCCGGACAGCCGGCTCGGGCCTTCGACTGCTTCCAGCGGGCGATGGACGACGGCGGCGAGGTGAGCGTCGATCCCCGGGCCGGGATCGCCGACACCCTCTTCGAGCTCGAACGACCGGACGAGGCGAGGGAGGTGATCGCGGCGATCCGCGCCGTCGGTGACGTCACCGCGGCCACCGCCCTCACGGTCGCCGAGACCCTCGTCGCCTACGGCGACCTGGGGGAGGCCCATCAGTGGGCCACCGAGGGGGCGCACCGGGCGGTGGAGGGCAGCGGCGAGCACATCGCCCTGCTCAGAACCCGCTACCGGATCCGCGTCGACCTCGGCCTCCCCGAGGACGAGCTCGACGCCCTCCTGGACACCTCGCACTGACGGCTCCCCCGGGCCCCGCCGACCTGACACGCGGCGGGGGAGGGCCGTGCCCCGTGAGGCGCTGCCCTCCCCCGCGACGGTTCGGCGGTGGGTCGGCCACCGGTCCTCGGACCGGTGGCCGGCCCACCGCCTCCTACTTCGCGTTTACTCCGCGTTGAGGTTCGGGAGCGTTCCCTCCAGCGCGGGAAGGGCGGGAACCGCCGCGCTGCCCTCCATCGTGGTACCGCTCGCGGCGGCTTCCGTCGTGGCTCCGCTCGCGGTGCCCTCCGTCGTGACTCCGCTCACGGTGCTTTCCATCGTGGCTCCGCCGGTCGCGGGAGCGTCCGGCAGCGCGGGGGCCTCCGGGCGTACGGGGGCAGGCTGCTCCACCGCGGGCATGTCCGCGGGGGGCATGTCGGCGGAGGGCACGCTGGCGGCGGGCATCTCGGCCGGGGGCAGGTTCTCGGTGCCGGTCTCCGCCGGGGCGGGAGCCGACACCGGGGGCACGGGCTCGTCAGCCGGTGCGACCGGTGCGACCGCCGCCGCCGGTGCGTCCGGTGCGCCCGGCACGGCCGGGGCCTCGACGAGCTCGCCGGGCGCCGGGGGTGCCGGGGCCCGCAGCCAGCTGATGCCGTCGCTGGGAGCGCCCGGCGCGCCCGGCAGGCCGGGCAGGTCCGGCGCCTCGGCCATGACGCTCACCCACGAGTTCGTCCACTCCTGAGAGGGAAGGCTCGACAGCCCGAAGGGCAGGGCGTGGAAGCCGGTGCCCGCCGCGACGCCCCCGGCGTCGGCGAAGCTGACCACGGCGGAGGGCTGGGAGAGCTCGGGCAGGCCGGTGACGCGTGCGAGCCGGTCCGCGGTCACGGACGTCTCGCCGACGTTCGCGGCCACCGGTGCCCCGGCGCCGTCCACGAGCACCGGCGCCTCCGCGCCGCTCGCCGTCGCGGGCGGTGCCGCGTCGCTCACCGTCGCGGGCAGCGTCGCGCCACTCGCCGCCGCGGGCGTTTCCACGCCGCTCACCGTCGCGGGCAGTGTCGTGCCGCTCGCCGCCGTCTGCGCCTCACCGGTGCTCGCGGCCGGCGGCGTCATGGCGCCGTCCGTGACCGGCGGCGTCTCGGCGCCGTTCGCGGCCTGCGCTCCCTCGGGAGTCGCGGGAGTCGCGGGGGTCGCGGCGGTCCCGGCGGCCCCGGTCTCCTCGCACGCGGGCTCCACCGGTCCCGGCGCCCCCAGCGCCCCCGCCGTGGCGCTCGGCTCCTGGCAGGGCACGACCTGCGCCGACGCCGGAGAGACCATCGTCAAGCCGGCGCCGACCGTGAGCACCGCCATCGCGAGGACTCCCCGGATGTTCCGTGATGAGTTCGACATGCGCATCCCCCTGTTGCGTTCGGTAATCCGATGAAAACCGAAAGTAACAGGGGGGTCTCGTCCAGGAGCGCGCTTGGCTCAATGGTGGTCAAGCCATTACCGGGCCCGTCCGGTCGCGGTCAGGCCCGCACCGGGCCGATGACCAGGGAGTCGCTCGTCTCGTCGAGGTCGACCAGCACCTCGTCGCCGTCCTGGACCTCGCCGGAGAGCACCTCCTTGGCCAGCTTGTCGCCGATCGCGGACTGGACGAGGCGGCGGAGCGGACGCGCGCCGTACAGCGGGTCGTAGCCCGTCAGCGCCAGCCAGTCGCGTGCCACCGGGGTCACGGTCAGCGTGAGCCGCCGGTCCGCCAGGCGCCTGGCCAGGTGGGCCACCTGCAGGTCCACGATCCTGGACAGCTCCTCCGTGCCGAGCGCGTCGAACTGGATCACGTCGTCGAGCCGGTTGAGGAACTCCGGCTTGAACGCGTTCCTGACCGCGGCCATCACGGCGGTCCGCTGGGCCTCCTTCTCCATGCCCGGGTCCACGAGGAACTGCGAGCCGATGTTGGAGGTGAGGATCAGGATCACGTTGCGGAAGTCGACCGTCCGGCCCTGCCCGTCGGTGAGCCGCCCGTCGTCGAGCACCTGGAGCAGGATGTCGAAGACCTCCGGGTGGGCCTTCTCGACCTCGTCCAGCAGCACCACGCCGTAGGGCCTGCGCCGGACGGCCTCGGTGAGCTGGCCGCCCTCCTCGTAGCCCACGTAGCCGGGAGGGGCGCCCACCAGGCGCGCGACGCTGTGCTTCTCGCCGTACTCGCTCATGTCGATGCGGACCATCGCCCGCTCGTCGTCGAACAGGAAGTCCGCAAGCGCCTTGGCCAGCTCCGTCTTGCCGACACCCGTCGGGCCGAGGAACAGGAAGCTGCCGGTCGGCCGGTCCGGGTCGGAGATGCCCGCCCGCGCCCGCCGTACGGCGTCGGAGACCGCCTGGACCGCCTGCCGCTGGCCGATCAGCCGCCTGCCGAGCTCCTCCTCCATGCGGAGCAGCTTGGCGGTCTCGCCCTCGAGCAGCCGGCCCGCGGGGATGCCGGTCCACGAGGAGATCACCTGGGCGATGTCGTCGGAGCCGACCTCCTCCTTGACCATGGGGTCCTCGGGCTGGGCGGCCTTACTGGCCTCGGCGAGCTCGGCCTCCAGCTTGGGCACCTCGGCGTACATCAGCCGCGAGGCGGCCTCGAAGTCGCCGTCGCGCTGCGCGCGCTCGGCGGCGCCGCGCACCTCGTCGATCTGCTTCTTCAGGTCGCCGACCCGGTTGAGCCCCGCCTTCTCCTGCTCCCAGCGGCCGACCAGGGCGTTGAGGTCCTCCTGGCGGTCGGCGAGCTCCCCGCGGAGCCGCTCCAGCCGCTGCAGGCTGCTCTCGTCGGTCTCCTTGGCGAGCGCCAGCTCCTCCATCTTCATCCGGTCGACGTTCCGCTGGAGCTGGTCGATCTCCACCGGGCGGGAGTCGATCTCCATGCGGAGCCGGGAGGCCGCCTCGTCGACGAGGTCGATCGCCTTGTCGGGCAGGAAGCGGGAGGTGATGTAGCGGTCGGAGAGCGCGGCGGCGGCCACGAGCGCGCCGTCGGAGATCTGGACCTGGTGGTGGGCCTCGTAGCGGCCCTTGAGCCCGCGCAGGATGGCGATGGTGTCCTCGACGGTGGGCTCGCCCACGTAGACCTGCTGGAAGCGCCGCTCCAGCGCGGGGTCCTTCTCGATGCGCTCGCGGTACTCGTCCAGCGTGGTCGCGCCGATCATCCGCAGCTCGCCGCGGGCCAGCATGGGCTTGAGCATGTTGCCCGCGTCCATCGCGCCCTCGGCGGCACCCGCGCCGACCATGGTGTGCAGCTCGTCGATGAAGGTGACGACCTGGCCGTCACTCTCCTTGATCTCCCCGAGCACCGCCTTGAGGCGCTCCTCGAACTCGCCTCGGTACTTGGCGCCGGCGACCATCGCGCTGAGGTCGAGCGCGATCAGGCGCTTGTCGCGCAGGCTGGAGGGGACGTCGCCCGCGACGATCCGCTGGGCCAGCCCCTCCACCACGGCGGTCTTGCCGACGCCGGGCTCGCCGATGAGCACCGGGTTGTTCTTGGTACGGCGGCTGAGCACCTGGATGACGCGCCGGATCTCCGAGTCGCGGCCGATCACCGGGTCGAGCTTGCCCGCCCTGGCCCGCTCGGTCAGGTCGATCCCGTACTTCTCCAGCGCCTGGTAGGTGTCCTCCGGCGTCTCGCTGGTCACCCTGGCGTGCCCGCGCACCTTCTCGAAGGCGTCGAGCAGCGCGTTCGGGCTCGCGCCGTTCGCCTTGAGCAGCGTGGCGACGGGTCCGCCGTCGGTGGCGAGACCGACCAGCAGGTGCTCGGTCGAGACGTAGTCGTCCTCAAGCCCGCGGGCCCGCTGGGCCGCGGTGTTCATCGCGGTGAGCAGCTGCCGGGAGCTCGACGGGGCGCTGACCGTGGAGCCCTGCGCCTTCGGCAGGGCCGCGAGCTGCTTCTCGGCCTCGACCCTCAGCTGCTTCCAGTCGGCGCCCACCGCTTCGAGCAGGGGCACGGCGGTGCCGCCGGTCTGGGTGAGCAGCGCGGTGAACAGGTGGGCCGGGGCGACCTCGGGATTGCCTTCGGCGGCCGCCCGCCTGATGGCGGAGGAGACCGCCGCCTGGCTCTTCTGGGTGAGCTTGTAGTCCATGCTTGTCAGGCCTCACTCGAAAGTGCTGTGTTCGATGGCGACGCCGGCCCGGCGCGTCCTCACGGAGCCCTGTGCGGCCGCGGCGTGTTCTCACGGCCCGGTCACAGGCGCGTCCCCAAGGCGTGGGACGGAGTCTCGTCTCAGGCGGGGGGCAGCTGGTACTGGATGAGCGCGCGGATCATGTTCATCTCCGCGCGCAGGCGGTGGTTCTCGTCACGCAGGCGCAGGGCCTCCGTTTCGAGGACCAGGATTCGCTTGATGCCCGCGAGGTTGATGCCCTCCTCCTGGGAGAGCCGCTGGACCTCGCGGAGCATCACGATGTCGCGGGTGGAGTACAGGCGTCCGCGTCCCGCCGTACGGCCCGGACTGACCAGGCCGAGACGGTCGTACTGGCGCAGGGTCTGCGGATGCAGACCCGACAGCTGGGCGGCCACCGAGATCACGTAGACGGGTGTGTCGTCCGACAGATCGAAGTAGTTGGCTTCCATGGCTACTCGCTTCTGGCCTGTTCGATCAGGTCCGCCCGCGGGTCACCACCCGAGGTGGCGTCGCGGAACTCCTCAAGGGCGCCCCTCGCCTTGTCCTCCAGTTGCTGCGGCACCAGGACCTCGATCGTGGCGAGCAGGTCGCCCTTGGTGCCGTCCTTGCGCGCCACACCCCTGCCGCGCACCCGGAAGGTGCGGCCGTTCGGGGTGCCCTCGGGGATGCGCAGCGTGACCGGCAGCCCCTTCAGGATCGGCACCTTGATCTCGGCGCCCAGCGCGGCCTCGGTGAAGGTCACCGGGACGGTGACCGTCAGGTTCTCTCCCGTCCTGCCGAACACGGCGTGCGGCTTGACGTGGATCTGGACGTAGAGGTCACCGGCGGGACCGCCGTTCTCGCCGGGCGCGCCCTTGGCCTTGAGCTTGATCCGCTGGTTGTCGCCGACCCCCGCCGGGATGCGGGCCTGGATCGTGCGGGTGCTCTTGCCCCGCCCGCTCCCGTCGCACACCGGGCACGGGTCGTCCACCAGCAGGCCCCGGCCCTTGCAGTCGCGGCACGGTTCGGAGAAGGCGAAGTTGCCGAGGTTGCGGCTCGCCGCCCCGGTGCCCTCGCAGGTCGGGCAGACCCTCGGGGTGGTCCCGGCCTTGGCGCCGGTGCCTCCGCATCCGGTGCACGCGGAGGAGCTGGTCAGGCGGAGGGACACCGTGGTGCCCTCCACCGCCTCGGAGAAGGAGAGCGAGACCTCGGACTCGATGTCCTGGCCGCGCCGCGCCCTGGTCGCCGTCCCCCCGGGGCGGCTCGTGCCGCCCCGGTTGAAGAGCCCGCCGAAGATGTCGCCGATGCGCTCTCCGGTGCCGCTCTGCTGCTGGCCGGTCCCCCCGAACAGGTCTCCCAGGTCGAACGGGAAACCGCCCGAGCGCGGAGCCCCCGCGCCCCCGGCGTAGCCGCCGAGGCCCGATCCGAACAGCGTCCGCGCCTCGTCGTACTCCTTGCGGCGCTTGGTGTCGGAAAGGATGTCGTACGCCTCCGAGACCTCCTTGAACTTGGCGGTGCTCTCGGAGGCCTTCGAGCTGCCGGGGTTGGCGTCCGGGTGATACTGCCTGGCCAGCTTCCGGTACGCCTTCTTGATCTCATCGGCCGTAGCGGTCTTGGGCACACCAAGGACGGCGTAGTAGTCCTTCTCCAGGTAGTCCTTGGTGCTCATCTACGTTCCTTCTCAGAGATCAGATGTGGGGGTGTCAGTTGTCGTCCGCGGCGGGCTCTTCTGGCTCCGCGACCGCGACGCGCGCGGGGCGGAGCACTCGCTCGCCGATCCGGTAACCGGGCTGCAGGATCTCCACGCAGGTCGGCTCTGTGACGTCGGGGGAGTAGCTGTGCAGCAGGGCCTCGTGCACCGTCGGGTCGAACGGCTCACCCTTGGCGCCGAAGGTGCTCAGCCCCAGCTTCCCGGTGGCCGCCTCCAGCGACTCGCTCACCTTGGCGAAACCGCCGGTCAGCTCCCCGTGGTCGCGGGCCCGGCCGATGTCGTCGAGGACCGGCAGCAACTCGGCCAGCACGCCGGCCACCGCCTGCTCCTTGACCGCCACGCGGTCCCGCTCGACCCGCTTGCGATAGTTGGAATACTCGGCCTGAAGGCGCTGCAGGTCCGCGGTGCGCTCGGCGAGCTGGGTGGCCAGCTCGATCGAGGCCAGGTCGGACGCCAGGGAGGACGACGTGTCGGCCGCCTGCTCCTTGTCGTTCTGGCCGGTGGTCTCGGCCTGCTTCGCCTCGCGTACCTGCCCCGTCTCCGGGTCTATCTTCCGGTTGTCGCGGATCACCGGCTCCTCCTCGGAACCGTTCTCGCGCGTGCTCACGCTGGTGCTCCCCTCGGCTTTCCGACCGTCACTTGGCGCCGTTGTCGCGCTTCGGCTCGTCGTCCACGATCTCGGCCTCGACCACGTCGTCGTCGGCCTTCTGCCCGTCGGTGGCGTCCGCGCCGGGAGCGCCGGCACCGGCCGGGGCCTCGGAGCCCTGCGCCTGGGCGTAGATGGCGGACCCCATCTTCTGGCTGACCGTGGCGAGCTTCTCCGCGGAGGTGCGGATCACGGACGAGTCGGTGCCCTCCAGAGCCTTCTTCAGCTCGGCGACGGCCTCGTTGACCTCGGTCTTGATGTCGTCGGGGACCTTCTCGGCGTTCTCCCCGAGGAACTTCTCGGTCTGGTAGACGAGGGAGTCGGCGTTGTTGCGGACCTCGGCCTCCTCACGACGCTTCTTGTCCTCCTCGGCGTAGGACTCGGCCTCGCGCATCATGCGCTCGATGTCGTCCTTCGGCAGCGCGGAGCCGCCGGTGATCGTCATCGTCTGCTCCTTGCCGGTGCCGAGGTCCTTGGCGGAGACGTTGACGATGCCGTTGGCGTCGATGTCGAAGGTGACCTCGATCTGCGGGATGCCGCGCGGCGCCGGGGCGATGCCGGTCAGCTCGAAGGTGGCCAGCTTCTTGTTGTACGCGGCGATCTCGCGCTCGCCCTGGTAGACCTGGATCTGCACCGACGGCTGGTTGTCCTCGGCCGTGGTGAAGACCTCGGAGCGCTTGGTCGGGATCGTGGTGTTGCGCTCGATGATCTTGGTGAAGATCCCGCCCTTGGTCTCGATGCCCAGGCTCAGCGGGGTCACGTCGAGCAGCAGGACGTCCTTGACCTCGCCCTTGAGCACACCGGCCTGGAGGGCGGCGCCGATGGCCACGACCTCGTCCGGGTTGACGCCCTTGTTGGGCTCCTGGCCCGCGGTCAGCTCCTTGACGAGCTCGGCCACGGCGGGCATGCGGGTCGAGCCGCCGACGAGCACCACGTGGGCGATGTCGGAGACCTTGATCCCGGCGTCCTTGACGACCTGGTTGAACGGGCCCTTGCACCGCTCGAGGAGATCGGCGGTGATCCGCTGGAACTCGGCGCGGGTGAGCTTCTCCTCCAGGTGGAGGGGACCCTCGGCCGAGGCGGTGATGTAGGGGAGGTTGATGGAGGTCTCCGACTGGCTGGAGAGCTCGATCTTGGCCTTCTCCGCGGCCTCGCGCAGACGCTGCAGGGCCATCTTGTCCTTGGTCAGGTCGACGCCGTGCGCGTTCTTGAACCGGTTGGCCAGCTCGTCCACGACGCGCTGGTCCCAGTCGTCGCCACCGAGGTGGTTGTCGCCGCTGGTGGCCTTGACCTCGACGAAGCCGTGGCCGTCCTCCTGGCCGACGTCGAGCAGGGACACGTCGAAGGTGCCGCCGCCGAGGTCGAAGACGAGGATGGTCTCGTCCTTCTCCTTGTCCAGGCCGTACGCCAGCGCGGCCGCGGTGGGCTCGTTGATGATGCGCAGCACGTTCAGACCGGCGATGGTGCCGGCTTCCTGGGTGGCCTGGCGCTGGGCGTCGTTGAAGTAGGCGGGAACGGTGATCACCGCGTCGGTGATCTTCTCGCCCAGGTAGGCTTCGGCGTCCTGCTTCAGCTTCTGCAGGACGAACGCGCTGATCTGCTGCGGGTTGGACTTCTTGCCGTCGATCTCGACGGACCAGTTGGTGCCCATCTCGCGCTTGACCGAGCGGATCGTCCGGTCGACGTTGGTGACGGCCTGCCGCTTGGCGACCTCTCCGACGAGGACCTCGCCGTTCTTCGCGAACGCGACCACGGACGGCGTGGTCCGCGAACCCTGAGCGTTGGCGATGACGGTGGGCTCACCGCCCTCAAGAATCGAGACGACGGAGTTGGTCGTCCCCAGGTCGATACCTACCGCACGTGCCATGAGTACGTCCTTGTAGTCAAAGTTGAGTCGATGAGACTCATAGTGGAACCTCGTGTGACGTTTGTCAAACGACTTGAGTCTACTGGGCTCAACCCTCGGCCGCGCGGAGTCATTCCCGGTTTCGGAGGGAGACGAAGTGATGCCCGCCACCCCCTCTGACGAGGGAACGAGCGCGAATGTTCCCGGGCGGTGACCGGAGCCGTCAGGTCACCGCCCACAGGACTCGTACGACGCCCACCGGTCCTTTTCGGGTCGAGGTTCGCTTCGAGGAAGGACGGCCCGGCCACCGCCCGCGATGGGCGTACTCCGGTGTCTTTGGTGTCTTTGTGTGAGGGGCCGTGTCAGCGGGCGCCGTCGACGACCTTGCGGGAGCCGAGGGGCTTCTTGAGCTTGACGGTCGTCACCTTCTGGATGGCGATCTCGATGCAGGCGACGTTCTGGGCCTTGCTGCTCGGGCCCTCCCAGAGGGTGACGGTCACCCGCTTGGAGGTCTCGCGCACGGTGACCCGGTCGAGCACGTTGCACGGCTCCACTCCGGACCACCAGGTGACCCGCAGGCTCCGGCCGTCCTTGGACGGCTTGGCCGTCAGCCACCTGACCTTGCGGGGGTTGTCGGTGTGGCCCTCGGGTTTCGTCGGTTTGGGGGCACCGCTCGTGGGCTCCTCCCGGGGAGCCACGCTGTGGCTCGCCGGTTCGGAGGGGCCGCCGGGGATGGAGGTGGCCTGACTCACCGGTCGTGAGGGGGAGGCGGCGGTGACCGTGGCGCTGGGTTCGGTGCCGCAGCCCGGCACCAGCAGGAGGCTTCCGGCCAGGATAGAGGTCGCGATCATACGCATACCCCTAAGACGGATCGGGGCCGGGAGAGGTTCAGGACACCCTGATGTCGCGCTGCCGGACCTCGGTCATGACCGCCGAGACGGTGACGAAGTCCTGGTCGACGTGTAACACGGTCAGTCCATGGTGTACGGCGGTCGCGCACAGCAGCAGGTCGATCGGTCCGGCGGAACGGTGTCGGCCCTTCTGGGTGAGCTTGTACTGCGCGTTCTCCACCCAGCGCCACGCGGACTTGGGGACGGCCGCCAGGCGGCAGAGGTCACCGAGCTCCGCTTCCAGCTCGTCGCGGTGAGCCGGGCCGGTCGCGGAGTACAGGAACTCGGTTCTCGTGGGCTCGCAGACGCTCAGCGCCCCGGAGGCGATCCGGTCGGCCCACGCCTCCTGCGTCTCCGGGGTGCGGAAGAGGTGCCACAGGGCGGATGTGTCCGCCAGGTAGGAGATCACGAGAAGGCGTCGTCCCGGGCCTGCTTCGCCGTCCGGCGCGCCTTCGCCGCGTCGTCGAACTCTCCCCGGGCCGCTCGGGCGGAGAGGGCCTCCAGCGCCTCGATGCGCCTGACGCGCGCCACGTACTCCCGCAGGGCGGCGTTCACCGTGTCCTTCTTCGTGGTGGTGCCCAACATCCGCATCGCCTCGGCGAGGGCCTCGTCGTCGAGGTCGATCTGGGTGACACTCATTCACCCCTCCTATGTTGGTAATGTATATACATAGCATACATCGCCACCGATCGTTGCGCGGGATGATTTCCGCCGGGGGCGGGACCGATAGGCTGCGGGGAGTCCTGATCCACGATTTCGAGGTGCTCACATGATCGCGATTCTTGGAACCGGCAAGATGGGGGAGGCCCTGTTGTCCGGGCTGCTCAGGGCCGGGTTCAAGCCGGGCGACGTGATCGCGACGGCGCGGCGCGCCGAGCGGGGTCAGGCCCTCGCGGAGCGGTACGGCGTGCGGGTGGCCTCCAACGCCGAGGCGGCCAAGGACGCCGACACGATCATCCTCGCGGTCAAGCCGCAGGACATGGGGTCCCTGCTCGCCGAGATCGCGGGCCACATCCCGGCCGACCGCCTGGTGATCTCGGCGGCGGCGGGGATCACGACCTCGTTCGTCGAGTCGCGGCTCGGTGCCGAGATCCCGGTGGTCCGGGTCATGTCCAACACGCCGGTGCTGGTCGACGAGGCGATGAGCGTGATCTCGGCGGGCGCGCACGCCTCCGAGGAGCACCTCAGGCACGCCGAGGACCTGTTCAGCCCGGTCGGCAAGGTGCTGCGCATCCCCGAGTCGCAGCAGGACGCGGCCACGGCCCTGTCGGGCAGCGGTCCCGCCTACTTCTTCTACCTGGTCGAGGCCATGGTCGACGCCGGCATCCTGCTCGGCATGCCCCGCGCCGCCGCCCTCGACATGGTCACCCAGTCGATCGTCGGAGCGGCGATCATGCTCCGTGACTCGGGGGAGCACCCGGTGATCCTCCGCGAGGCGGTCACCTCGCCGGGCGGCACCACCATCTCGGCCATCGCCGAGCTGGAGCGACACAGCGTCCGTGCCGCCTTCCTGGCCGCCATCGAGGCCGCCCGGGACCGGGGACGCCAGCTCGCCGAGGGCTGAGCCCACCCCTCTATTAGGAAACTTTCCTACGTACGGCATCATCTTCCCCGGGACTCCGGGGGAACGAGGCGATCGTGGGGCAGGCCGTATCGGCTGATGAGCGGCGGGAACAGGCCGGACCCGCCGTATGGACGCGGAGCTTCCTGCTCTTCTTCACCGCCAGGTCCGTCTCCATGCTCGGGGCCGCGATGGTCCCGTTCGCGACGGCGGTGGGCGTGGGCGGGCTCGGCTACGGCCCCACCGGGGTGGGGCTGGCGCTGGCCGCGTGGATGGCGCCCTTCGCGGTGCTCATCCTGTTCGGCGGGGTCTTCGCCGACCGGTTCACACCGCGCCGCATGATGATCGGCGCCGACACGGTCCGGGTGGTGAGCCAGGGGACCAGCGCGGCGCTGTTCGTCTTCGGCAGGCCGGACCTCTGGCAGATCCTCGTCATCTCCGCGATCAACGGCGTCGCCGCCGCGATGTACCAGCCCGGCGTCTCCAGCACGGTCCCGCGCGTGGCGCGGGACGTGCAGAAGGCCAACGCCACCCTGCGCGTCTCCGAGTCGATCATGCTGCTGGCCGGTCCCGGCGTCGCCGGTGCCATCGTCGGCTTCTCCGGGGTCGGCGTCGTCTTCGCGATCGACGCGGTGGGATTCGCCATCAGCGCGGTGTGCCTGCTCCTCCTGCGCCTGCCCGTGGTCGCCGGTCCGGTCGCCGAGCAGTCGATGTGGCGTAACCTGCGCGGGGGCTGGCAGGAGTTCCGGTCCAGGACCTGGATGTGGTCGGTGATCCTGGTCTGGGCGGTCTTCGGCGTCACCCTGTTCGGCCCGATGATCCCGCTGGGCTCGGTGCTGATCAGCGAACGGCTCGGCGAGACCGCCTACGGCCTGGTCATGTCCGCCTCCGGCGCGGGCACCATCGTCGGCGGCCTGGTCGCCATGCGGGTCCGCCCGGGACGGCCGCTGATGGCCGGTGCGATCGGCCTGTTCGGCTTCGCCCTGGAGCCGCTCTCCATCGCCGTGGCGTCGCCGCCCGCCGTCCTCATGGCCGCGCACGTGATCGGCGGCGCGGGATGGGCGTTCTGGTCGGTCATGTGGGCCACGAGCATCCAGACCCAGGTGCCGCCGGAGGCGCTCAACCGGGTCACCGCGTACGAGGTCGCCGGATCGACCCTGTTCGTCCCGGTTGGCCAGGTGCTCGCCGGTCCGGTGGCCGGGCTGGTGGGCGCGCCGCAGCTGCTGGCCGTGTCTTCGGTCGTGGCGGTCGCCGGGTGCGCCTCACTCCTGCTGGTCCCCGCCGTCAGGGGACTGCGCCGGGTCTCCGCCACCTGAGGTCCGCGCCGGAGGACACGGTGATCCCGGAGTGTCCGGATGTCCGGCGTGGCGTGTCGAACCCGCCCGTTAAAAGCGATGAACCACAGTATTTCGCTCAGACAAAACGGGTCCGTCCTCCGAGGCGGCTGCGTAAACGCCATTCCGTATACGTGCGGTAACGTCGAGCCGGGAGCAGGAAGATCGAGCCGTGACGCGCGGCGTCGCGACCAGACAGGGAGTGCGCATGAGCCGGTCCGTGCGGGTTGTCTGGGACGATGCGCTCACCTCGTACGACTTCGGCCCGGGGCACCCGCTCGCGCCCGTGCGGGTCGAGCTGACCATGGCGCTGGCCCGGGAGCTCGGCGTGCTGGATCGGGTGGAGATGGGCGGCTGCGTGCCCGCCACCGATGACGAGCTGGCGCTCGTCCACGAGCGCGACTACATCGAGGCCGTGAAGCGGGTCTCCGCCACCGGGCGGCCCGACGTGGCCTACGGGCTCGGCACCACGGACAATCCCGCCTTCGCCGGGGTCCACGAGGCGTCCGCCCTGATCACCGGTGCGAGCCTGGCCGCGGCCCGCGCGGTGTGGAGCGGCGAGGCCGAGCACGCGGTCAACATCGCGGGCGGCCTGCACCACGCGATGGCCGCCGCGGCGAGCGGGTTCTGCGTCTACAACGACCCGGCCGCGGCGATCGCGTGGCTGCTGGCCCAGGGCGCGTCCAGGGTCGCCTACGTGGATGTGGACGTGCACCACGGCGACGGCGTGCAGGCGCTGTTCTACGACGACCCCAGGGTCCTCACCGTCAGCCTGCACGAGAGTCCCCGCACCCTCTTTCCCGGCACGGGGTTCCCCGAGGAGCGTGGCGCGGAGGGCACCGCGGTCAATGTGGCCCTGCCCGCCGGATGCGGCGACAGTGGCTGGCTCAGGGCCTTCCACGCGGTGGTCCCGCCGCTGCTGCGGGAGTTCGCCCCCGACGTCCTGGTCACCCAGCACGGTTGCGACAGCCACGCCCTCGACCCGCTGGCCAACCTGATGCTCAGCGTGGACGGCCAGCGGGCCGCGTACGCGGCGCTGCACGAGCTGGCCCACGAGACCGCGGGCGGGCGGTGGATCGTGACCGGCGGCGGAGGGTACGAGCTGGTGCAGGTCGTGCCCCGGGCGTGGACCCACCTGATCGCGGAGGTGGCGGGCCACCCCCTCGATCCCCGGACCGCCACTCCCGAAGCGTGGCGCACGTTCGTCAAGGAACGGACCAACCAGACGGCGCCGTTGACGCTGACTGATGGCCGAAATCCGGAATTTCGCGATTTCTCCGCTGGTTATGATCCAGCAGATCCGATCGATCGGGCCATCATGGCGACAAGGAACGCCGTCTTCCCCTCCCACGGGCTTGATCCCCTCCCGTGACCCATGGCCCGCCGGTGAACCGGACTGAGGAACGAAGTGGCCCGCGAGGGTGCGCCGGTGAACTGGACCGAGGAACGAAGTAGCGAGGAACGAGCGGATGAGTGACGAGGGAAGTCACCGGGTCCCAGCGCCCGAGCCGCGACGCGAAGCGTCGCCGATGACTCGCGCCGAGCTTCGTGAGCATCTGATCCGTACCCGGATCGCCGGTGACGTGGCGACCAGCCGGGAGAACAACCTGGACCACTACCGGTCGCTGTCCAACCGTGATCCGCACTACATGTTCGGGCTGACGATGGACGGCGCCTGGTCCTACCGGGACGTGCTGGAGCTGATGGCCAAGTCCGCCGGGGTCGTGGCGGATCCCGGGCACCGGGAGGGGCAGGACACCATCGACCCCGACCGTACGATCGAGGCGGTCGAGAAGATGGGCGACACGATCGCCGGTGTGCTCCGGGGGGAGAGTCCCAGGATCCTGATCGCCACCGGGCACCCCACCGGCCTGCTCACCATCCACATGGCCCTGGGCCGGATGCTCAGGGAGCGTGGCGTGACCCTGATGTCACCGGCCGAGGGCTGGTCGTACTGGGGCAGCGGGTTCGGTCGCAGGCGCAAGATCCGCTACATGGACGACGTCGCGATGCTCGACGACAAGGGCGCCTTCGTGCACACCCACGATCCCGCCCCGATGCGCGCCATGATCGCCGAACTGGACGCCGACCGTCCCGATCTGGTGATCGCCGACCACGGCTGGGCCGGGGCGGCGGGGGAGGCGGGCATCCTCACGGTCGGGTTCGCCGACAGCAACGACCCGGCCCTCTTCGTCGGGGAGGCGGAGGGCAAGATCGCGGTCACCGTCCCTCTTGATGACAACGTGCTACCCAGGTATTACGCACCGCTGACGCATCACCTGGTCGAGAGGGTCGTGCGAGCTCTCTGAGGCGAGGGATGCGCAAATTAGGTCATCCCTATACGGGCATTTCGCGCCTGCATTCCACCTACCTCGCCGACCGTTTGCCAACTTTTTGGCGATTGTGGGCGACTCTAATGGGAGACAGTTGGTCCGTTCCAAGATCAATGCGAGGGGCACGGTCCACCTGCTGGCCAGCGATTTCATGCGTTTCGCTGACGTGGGACTCCGAAGGCTGAGAAAATAGGGGGTTTGCGTGACAGGGGTCCCGACTTACGCTGACGGCAGTACACGTGCGTGAGCAATGGCACCAGTGGGGATAACCCGGATACACGTGCGGAAGAGGCGTCCGATGGGTGCAGGCGAAAGACCTCTCAGCGAGGTGAAGTTCCTGACGGTGGCAGAAGTGGCCACTGTCATGAGGGTGTCCAAGATGACTGTGTACCGACTCGTGCATTCGGGCGAGCTGCCGGCCATCCGGGTCGGTCGATCCTTCCGGGTGCCGGAGCAGGCGGTGCACGATTATCTCAGGGATGCCTACATCGAGGCAGGTTGAGACAGGGTGAGCTCGACGCGTCGAGCCGAGCGGCCGGGAGGGACGATCCGGTCGTGAGGTGAGCCAGGCGTGCCGGGCCGCTCACGGTCCTGCTTCTTCCGGTCTGACCGGGGCATGATTTCCGGTTATGACCGTTGGAGAGCCGGTCCGTGTCTCATCGGGGTAGCGACGTGGTCGCCACGTCGTGAGTTCATGCGCCCGGGGTCCCCCCAGGGGCGATCTACCGTGGATCGCCGGTAGTCTGTTGTGCCGGTGTGCTCTCGCGCACCGGTTCGACAATCTCGGCTACCAGCTACCTGGGGGTCCCGTGGGCTCTGTGATCAAGAAGCGCCGTAAGCGCATGGCGAAGAAGAAGCACCGCAAGCTTCTGAAGAAGACCCGCATCCAGCGGCGTAACAAGAAGTAGCGCGGACCTGCGAGGCGCCGATGACCCACACCGTGCTTGTCACCGGGGTCTCGCGCCACATCGGCGCCCGAGTGGCGAGCGTTCTCGCGGATGACCCGGACATCGACCGGGTCATCGGAGTGGATACGGTGCCGCCGGTGCCGCCGCCCTCACTCCCACGTGATGGCGGCGTACCTCTCGGCCGGACGGAGTTCGTCCGCGTCGACCTGCGCAGCCCCGACATCGCCCAGGTGATCGCGGCCGCCGACATCGACACCGTCGTTCACATGAGTCTGGTGAGCGCTCCTCCCAGGAGCGGCGGCCGGGCGCTCATGAAGGAGCACAACGTCATCGGCACCATGCAGTTGCTCGGTGCCTGTCAGCGGTCCGCGACGGTTCGCCGTGTCGTCGTACGCTCGACCACCGCCGTCTACGGTTCCTCCCCGCACGATCCCGCGGTCTTCACCGAGGACGCCGAGCCGGGAGAGCCTCCGAGCCGTGGCTACGCCAAGGACGCCTCCGAGGTGGAGGGCTATGTCCGGGGCTTCGCCAGGCGGCGGCGCGATGTCGCGGTGTCGACGCTCAGGTTCGCCAACTTCATGGGACCCGGCGTCGACTCACCGCTGACGCGCTACTTCGCCCAGCCCGTCCTGCCGACCGTGTTCGGGTTCGACCCGCGGCTGCAGTTCGTCCACGAGGACGACGCGGTCGAGGTGTTGCGGCGGATGGCGATGGAAGACCACCCGGGGACGTTCAACGTGGCCGGGGACGGCGTGCTGCTGCTGTCGCAGTGCGCGCGCAGGGCGGGCCTGCTCCCGATGCCCGTCCCCTCCCCCGTCTTCCGCTTCGTGGGCGAGCTCGCCCGGAGCGCGGGACTGGTCGGTTTCTCCCCCGAGCAGCTCCGCCTGATGTGCCACGGACGCGTGGTCGACACCACCGCGCTGTCCACGGCTCTCGGCTGGAGGCCGAAGGTCTCCACCGCGGCGGCCTTCGAGGATTTCATCCGCGCGCGTGACCTGGCCGGTGGCCTCCCCGCCGCCCTGGTGGACATGGTGTCCCGGCGGGTGACGGGGTGAGCGGCGGAGACGCCGGAGAAGACGACGATCACCGGCTGGCCGAGGCGCTCGCCTTCCTGCGCCGCCGGGTGACCGGGGAGTACGAGGTCGACGAGTTCGGGTTCGACGCGGAGCTCACCGACAGGGTGCTGCTGGAGCTGATCCGCCCGCTGTACCGCCACTGGTTCCGCACCGAGACCGTCGGCATGCGCAACGTGCCCGGTGACTCGGGAGCCCTGATCGTGGCCAACCACTCGGGCACCCTCCCGCTCGACGGGCTCATGCTCCAGGTGGCCCTGTACGACGACCACCCCGAGCGTCGCGCGCTCCGCCTCCTGGGGGCCGACCTGGTCTACCGGCTCCCGGTGCTCGGCCACCTGTCCCGCAAGACCGGCCACACCCTCGCCTGCCGCGAGGACGCCGACCGGCTGCTCCGCAAGGGCGAGATCGTCGGTGTCTTCCCCGAGGGTTTCAAGGGGGTCGGCAAGCCGTTCTCCGACCGCTACCGGCTGCGGCGCTTCGGCCGGGGCGGCTTCGTCGCCTCCGCCATCCGCGCGGGCGTGCCGATCGTGCCCTGCGCCATCGTGGGCGCGGAGGAGATCTACCCCAAGATCGGTGATCTGCGCTTCCTGGCCAGGGCGCTCGGTCTTCCCTACCTGCCGGTCACGCCGCTGTTCCCCTGGTTCGGGCTCCTCGGGCTGGTCCCGCTCCCGTCCAAGTGGATGATCGGCTTCGGTGAGCCGATCCGCACCGACGAGCTCGACCCCGCCGACGCCGACGACCCCATGCTGGTCTTCAACCTCACCGACCAAGTGAGGGAGGCCGTCCAGCAGCGGCTCGACGAGCTCAGGCTCAGGCGCGGCCCCGCCTTCCCGCCCTTCTTCTGAGGGTTCTGGGGCTTCTGGGGTTTCTGAGGCTCTCCCGGGCTCCGGGAGGCTCAGCGGCCGGAGCGGTAGTGGCGGCGCAGGGCGACGGCGGCGGCGATGCCGCCCGCGATGGCCCCCGCGCCCGCCGCGATGGGCAGGCCGATCATGGTCGCCTTGCGTCCCGTACGGAAGTCCTTGATGTCCCAGTTGTTCTGCCGGGCGAAGTCGCGCAGCTCGGCGTCGGGGTTGATCGCGGTGGCGCGGCCGACGAGGGAGAGCAGGGGCAGGTCGTTGGCGGAGTCGCTGTAGGCGGAACAGCGGGACAGGTCGAGGCCCTCCCTGCGGGCCAGTGCCCTGACGGCCTCCGCCTTGGCGGGGCCGTGGAGCAGGTCGCCGACCAGGCGGCCGGTGTAGACGCCGCTCTCGGTCTCCGCGACGGTGCCGAGCGCGCCGGTCAGGCCGAGGCGCTGGGCGATCACGCGGGCCAGCTCCACCGGGGTCGCGGTGACCAGCCAGACCCGCTGGCCCGCGTCGAGGTGTGCCTGCGCGATGGCGCGGGTGCCCGCCCAGATGCGGTCAGCCATCACCTCGTCGTAGATCTCCTCACCGAGCCGGACGATATCCTCGACCTTGCTGCCCGCCACGAACGCCAGCGCGGTCTCCCTCGCCTCCTCGATGTGAGCGGGGTTCTCGTCGCCGCGGATCCGGAAGATCATCTGGCCGAGCGCGAACCTGAACAGATCCCTGCTGGTGAACAGGCCCCGGGAGGCGAGGCCGCGGGCGAAGTGGTAGATGGAGGCGCCGCGCATCATGGTGTTGTCGACGTCGAAGAAGGCGGCGGACACCGGGTCGGGCTCGGCCATCGGCATCGCGACGGCGGCCGCGGCCGCGACCTCCCCGGCCGCGATCTCCCCGACCGTCGCCCGCCCGTCCGGCCCCGCTTCGTCCCGCCGTCGTAGTAGCCGCCTCATAGCACCTCAGCTTAACCGTGACAGGGGGGTGAGATCGGTAGCGTCCGTGTTAGCCCGATGTGACGTCTTGGCGTCGTACGACGGTCGTACGGCGTCGCGCGAGCCCGGCAGGGCCGGGGCTCCGGGGTTCGGTGTCGCGGTGAGGGGCGCCGGGTTCCCGCCCGCGGTGGTCCGGGAGGGCGGGGCCGGTCCCGTCCGGGAGCGGCTATTCGGGTGAGGCGAGGCCCTCGATGTAGTTGAGGTAGACGTGGGCCTTGCGCTGGTTCTCGGCGCCCATCTTGGGGATCATCCCGGCGATCTGGGTGCGCTGTTTCTGGACGAAGCGCTTGAGCTCCTTGGCGCGGGCGGAGTCACGGCGCCGTATCTGCCTGAGGGAGGTCACCGCGGAGCGCGTGGTGTCCTCCATGGCCTGGAGGGTCTCCCCGATCACCTCCTCGCGCTCGTCCTCGCGCTCGCCGGAGCCCAGGAGCTCCTTCACCTCCAGGGCGCGGGTCTCGGCGTAGCCGAAGGAGCGGTCGGCCCGCTCGGCGGCGTCGCTGCTCAGGTGGAACAACGTTCTCTCGGCGGCGCGCTTGAGCGGGTAGAAGGTGTCCCCGGGCATGGAACGGTAGGTCCACATCCCGGATACCACCATCGCGGTCACCAGGGCGACGCTGAGCACCTGCGGGAACAGCCCCACACGGGACCGTCGCCGGGAGTGGCGGGGTCCCGCCGGGGGGCGCTCGGGGACGTCCTCTCCGGGAGGGGACTGGGTGAGCCGCTCACGGAGCCTGGCGTTGAACTCGGGCCGGGGGCCGGCCGTCATGCGGGCTCCCAGCCGTGACACCCGCTTTTGGATGCGCGCCTGCGACCTCCGTGAGAGTCCGGGCAGCCACTTCCCCATGAACGCTCCCTGCCGCCCCCAGCTCATGATCCATCGGTGTCACTTGCCTAACGACGACTCGGCACGGCAGGTTACGCGCTGCGCCACATCGGCATGGGGAACATCGTCCCGGGCGTGGCGGCCAGGGCCGGGATGTGCGGGGCGGCGCCGACCGGGCCGGTGTCAGCCGGTGTCAGCTGAGGTCCGAGGGCAGCGCGCGGGCCAGGGCGCGGATCGCGCGGAACTGGAGCGCCTTGATGGCGCCGCTCTTCTTGCCCATGATGAGCGCGGTCTCGGCCAGTGACATGCCGTGCAGGAAGCGCAGCACCACGCATTCCTGCTGCTCGGGGCCGAGGTCGCGGACGGCGGTGAGCACCCGGTCGCTGATCATCGCGGTGACGACGGCGTTCTCCGGGATGTGCGGGCCGTCGAGCGGTGTGTCGATCACCTCGGCCGTCGTGACCTCAAGGCGGTACCTGCCGGACTTGAAGTGATCGGTGATCAGGTTCCTCGCGATGGTCACGAGCCAGGCCCCGAAATCACGCCCTTGCCACGTGAAGTCCGTGATCCGGCGGAGCGCGCGGAGAAAGGTCTCGCTCGTGAGATCCTCGGCCAGCGGGTGTGAGCCGACCCGGAAGTAGATGTAGCGGTACACCAGGGTGAGGTAACGATCATAGAGCGTGCCAAAAGCATCCGAGTCTCCGGTTTTGGCACGCAAAACGAGCCTCCGGAGTTCTTCGGAGGCATCCTCACGCACGGTGAGGTCACTACTGCGGACGGGCTGGGCTACCCCGGCTTTCGTGGGGAGGTGCCCGGCGAGCGGCCACGTTTCAGGCATCCGGTATCCCTGAGGGGAGGGGGTACGGCGTGCTCGATCACTCTAGAAATGAAGCGGAAATTCCACAATCCACTTTGAAGCGTCGTGACTGGGGGTAATCGCCGGATACGGTGTGGGGTCGGTCGTCTCAGACCGGCTCCGGGAGCCAACCTAGGGTTCGGCTACCGGTTAGGGGGTAATGTCCGGCAGCATTGGAGACACCATGGAAGTCCTCGTCGCTGTCATCGCCTTCGCCGGTGCGTTGCTCGCAGCCATCGCCACCGTTGCTCTCGTCAGTCGCCTCCGCGGTGAGCCCAAGGGTTGGCTGATCGCCTGGAGCATCACGACGGCGTCTCTCTCCGTCTCACTCGGAGTAATCGCCACCGGGTACTTGATCGGGTTTGGGGCGGGCACATTCCGTATTTACCAACTGACCGGATCCATGCTGGCGCCCCTGTGGCTCGCCGTCGGGGTCATTCAGTTGCTGGCTCGCAAGGGCACGGCCAGGTTCTCCTCCTGGCTTCTGGGGATCGCCCTCACCGTCATCTCCACGGTGATCCTGGCGGTCGACCCGGTTCTGCTGGAGAAGGACTTCGCCAAGGTCCTCCCGCTGGGCAGCCGGCACTGGGGCCTGCCCCCGAGCTACCTGCTCCTGGCCGTCCACGTGATCGTCGCGCTCGTGCTGCTGGGCGGGCTGCTGCTCGCGGTCGCCCGCTGGCGCGGCGGTGACGACTACGACGCCGACAACATGCACGCGCTCCTGGTGCTCGGCCCCACCGGGCTCGCCCTCGTCGGAGCCGTCAGCTTCGCGGTGCCCGGGATGTTCACCGCGCTCCTGCTCTTCGTCACCGCCGCCGCGGTCTGGTACGCCATGCTCCGCCCGCTCGCGCCCTACGAGGACGACGAGGACGCGGACGACGCGGACGACGACTGGGAGAACAACCCCCCGAGGCTCCGCCGCCCCGAGTACCAGCCCCGCGACGTGCAGGTCGCCGGCCGCCGCGTGACCCCGGAGAATCCCCCCGCCCGCGCCCTGGCCGAGGAGGCACCCCGCCGCTCCGGCCTCGGTGATCTCGTGGCCGAGTACCGGGCGGGCGAGCAGGACGTCGACTACGCTGCGCGCATGCGGCAGCAACCCTCCCCGGGCGACGACAGGTTCGGCGGCCCCGCCACGGGGATGTTCATGGCGGGTGAGTACGGAATGCCGTCCGCCGACCAGCCGTCCGGCGGTGACCCCGGCAGGCGCGGCGGTGATCCCGGCAGGCAGCCGCCACCACCGGTCACCGGCCAGTTCGGCATGCCGACCGCGGGCCCCGCGACCGGCGAGTACAACATCCCGGCTCACGAGTTCGGCAGGCACGGCGCCCCGGGGCCCGGCAGGCAGCCGGGGCCGGGCACCGGCGAGTTCGGCCGGCCGGGAGGCGCGGGAGAGTTCGGCAGGCCGGGAGGCGCCGGGGAGTTCGGCGGGCCAGGTGGGGTCGGCAGGCCCGTGGGGCCCGGCACCGGTGAGTTCGGCATGCCGGGCGTGCCCGGCCACGGCAGGCCGGGCAGTCTCCAGCCCATGCCCGCGGACCAGGCCTTCGGCGGTGCGCCCTCCCCGGGCTCCGGGCAGGGGCGCGGAGGCTCCCGGGGCTATGACCGGGGGGGCTCCCCGGGCTACGACCAGGCGTTCGGCGCCGCCCCCTCGGCCGGTGGCCGGTATCCGGGCGGGCCGGGAATGCCGGGCGGTGCCGGTGACCTGCCGGGCGGCTCGAACCGTCCCTCACCGAGCATCTTCGGCCTGCTCACCGTCTTCACCCTGATCGACGGCACCGGCGAGAGGTTCGACCGGCTCGCCGAGGAGACCGTCGAGGCGGTGCGCCGCTCCGAGCCGGACACGCTCGTCTACACCTGCCACTCGGTGAAGTCGGCGCCTCTCCAGCGCATCGTCTACGAGCTCTACCGTGACGAGGTCGCCTACACCGACCATCAGCGCCAGCCCCACACGCAGCGTTTCGTCACCGAGCGCCAGGTGATGGTGCTCGCCACCAACGTGATCGAGCTCACCGTGAACGCCGCGAAGGTGATGCCGCTCCCGACGGCCTTCAGGTCGTGAGCGCGGCGCGGGCGGCCCGGCGGGTGGCCGTCCGCGCGCCGGAGACGATCACGTCCCCGTGGTGACGGCCGACCGGCTACCCGCCATGGTCCGCGAGCGTCGCCGGAAGTCTCCGGGAACACCGTGGAGGACGCGCGGGGAACGCGCGGGAACGGCCTAGGGTGCGCGCTCCTCGCCCTCAGACGTTCGAGACCCTCAGGCGTTCGAGACCCTTGGACGTCGAGACCCTCAGGCGTCGAGGGCGGCGCGGAGGCGGCTCTCGTCGACGCGCCAGAAGTCGTGCTGCACCCCGTCGACGAGGGTGACCGGGATCATCTCCCAGTAGCGGGCCTGGTCCTCCTCGGAGGCCGTGATGTCGCGTTCCTCCCACGGGACGCCGAGTTCCGTGGCGACCCGCTCGATCACCGCCCGCGCGTCGTCGCACAGGTGGCAACCGGGTTTGCCGAGCAGGGTGATGCGATGGTCTCGCGGTGACATGACCGCCACGGTAGCCGAATCACGACGCCGCGCCGGTCCTCGCCGACGGGGCGAAGATCCGTTCCGGCGGCCGGAAAAGCCCGGCGGAGGCGCAGGTCCAGGGCCTGGTGAGGGGGCGGACGGCGGACCGGAGGGGGACGCGACCAAGATTGTGAACACTCACTTTGTGCATCGGTTCACAAAAGGACTAACCTGAATGACAGTGGTTTCACCTCGTCATCCGTCGCGTCCGGGCCGCGCCGGTCGCCTGTCCCCCTGGAGTTCCGGCACGTGATCCGCCGTCTGTCCCAAGCCCGCGAACGCGGCATCCCCGAGGCGACCGTCGCCCGGCTGCCGCTCTATCTGCGAGCGCTGAACGGCATGGCCGAGCGTGGCCTGGCGACCGTGAGCTCGGAGGACCTCGCCGTCGCGGCGGGCGTCAACTCGGCCAAGCTTCGCAAGGATCTCTCCCACCTGGGGTCGTACGGGACCCGCGGGGTCGGTTACGACGTCGAATATCTCATCTACCAGATCTCCCGTGAGCTGGGCCTCACCCAGGACTGGGCCGTCGCCATCGTCGGAGTGGGTAACCTCGGGCGTGCGCTCGCCAACTACGGCGGGTTCGTCTCCCGAGGGTTCAGGGTCGCGGCGCTGCTCGACGCGGACCCCGAAGTGGTGGGCGACCACATCGCGGGATTGAATGTGGAGCACATCGACGAGCTGGAAGCCGTGATACGACGGCGGGGAGTGTCGATCGTGGTGCTCGCGACACCGGCCGTGGCGGCCCAGCAGGTGGCCGACCGGGTCGTCGCCGCAGGGGTCACCAGCATTCTGAACTTCGCTCCCGTCGTCCTTTCTGTGCCAGAAGGCGTGGATATCCGTAAAGTCGACCTATCGATTGAACTCCAGATTTTGGCGTTCCACGAGCAACGCAAGGCGGATCGGATGACTGGGGGGCCCGCGATGGCCGAGGAGTGGCCCGAGGCGGTGGACCTGTGAAGAGGAACGGCGCACGAGCCGACGGACACGGTGTCTCCCGGAGCGACCGGAAGGCGGGGGAGGGCCGATGAGCGTTCTCGTCGTCGGCCTGAGCCACCGGACGGCACCGGTGGCCCTGCTGGAACGGGTCTCCGTCTCCGGGGAGTCGCTGGTGAAGCTGCTCCAGGACGTCCAGCAGGACGTCCACGTCGCCGAGACCATGATCGTCTCAACGTGCAACAGGGTCGAGGTCTACGCCGAGGTCGACCGGTTCCACGCCGCGGTGACCTCGCTCTCCCGGCTGCTCAGCACCCACTCCGGCGTTCCCATGGAGCAGCTGGCCTCCCACCTCTACGTGCACTACGAGGACCGCGCCGTCGAGCACCTGTTCTCGGTCGGCTCCGGCCTCGACTCGATGGTCGTGGGAGAGGGACAGATCCTCGGCCAGGTGCGGGCGGCGCTCAGGCTCGCCCAGAAGGAGGGCACACTCGGCCCGACGCTCAACGAGCTCGTCCAGCAGTCACTGCGGGTGGGCAAGCGCTCCCACACCGAGACCGGCATCGACCGGGCGGGCGCCTCCCTCGTCGGCGTGGGGCTCACCCTCGCCGAGCGCGTCCTCGGCCCCCTCCAGGGGAAGCGGGCCCTGGTGGTCGGCGCGGGCTCGATGAGCGCCCTGTCGGCCGCGACGCTGCAGCGGGCGGGCGTCACCGACATCGTGGTGGTCAACCGGACCCACGACCGCGCGGTGCGGCTGGCGCAGACGGTCGGCGGCAGGGCCGCCGGATTCGGCGACCTGGCGGCCGAGCTGGCGGGGGCCGACCTGGTCATCTCCTGCACCGGCGCCACCGACGTGGTCATCACGGCCGACATGGTGACCCCCCGCGAGACGTTCCTGCTGGACCTGGCCCTGCCGCACGACATCGACCCCGCCGTACGGCGGCTGCCCGGGGTGACGCTGGTCGACCTGGAGTCCATGCAGCAGAGCGAGGCCGACGCCGGCACCGACGACGGCGGTCGCGCGGAGGCGGTCATCGCCGTGCGCGACATCGTCGCCGAGGAGGTCACCGCCTACCTGTCGGCCGAGCGCGCCGCGCGCGTCACGCCGACCGTGGTGGCGCTGCGGAGCAAGGCGGCCCAGGTGGTCGAGGCGGAGCTCGGACGGCTCGTCGCACGGGTCCCCGACCTTGAGGGACGCGTCAGGGACGAGGTCACCCAGACCGTCAGGCGCGTGGTCGACAAACTGCTCCACGAGCCCACCGTGCGTGTCAAGCGGCTGGCGGAGTCCCCGGCGGGCGATCATTACGCGGAAGCGCTGCGCGAGCTGTTCAATCTTGACCCGAAGGTGCCCGAAGCGGTGAGGCGCATCGAGACGATCGACGCGGAGCCGGGTAAGAACACCGAGCCGAGCAAGAAGGAGGCAGGCCTGTGAGCAGCGTTTCCCCTCCGCTCCGGCTGGGGACGAGGCGGAGCGTCATGGCGACGACACAGTCGGGTCTGGTCGCCGCTCGCCTCACCGAGCTCACCGGCACGCCCGTCGAGCTGGTCGGTGTCACCACCTTCGGCGACGTGACCAAGGCCGACCTCACGCAGCTCGGCGGCACCGGGGTCTTCGTCAGCGCGCTGCGCGACAAGCTGATCGAGGGCGCGATCGACTTCGCGGTGCACTCGCTGAAGGACCTGCCCACCACGCCCGACCCGCGCGTGGTCATCGCGGCGATCCCGCCGCGCGACGACCCCAGGGACGCCCTGGTGAGCGTCGCCAAGCTGGCCGACCTGCCGCCCGGCGCGACGATCGGCACGGGCTCCCCGCGCCGGATCGCCCAGCTCCGGATGATTCGTCCTGATCTTGAATACGTGCCCATCCGCGGCAACGCCGACACCCGCATCGGCAAGGTGACCTCCGGCGAGCTGCAGGGCGTCGTGCTCGCCGCCGCCGGACTCGGCCGGCTGGGCCGAGGTGCCGAGATCTCCGAGATCTTCGAGGTCGAGGAGATGCTGCCCGCCCCCGGGCAGGGCGCGCTGGCCGTGGAGTGCCGCTCCGACCGGGCCGACCTGGTCGAGCTGCTGAGCGTGCTCGACGACGCGCGCACCCGCGCCGCGGTCACCGCCGAGCGCGCGGTGCTCAACGCCCTGGAGGCGGGGTGCGCCGCCCCGGTGGGCGCGTACTCGGTCGAGAGCGGGCACGACCTGATCCTTACCGCCGCCGTCGTCGCCGTCGACGGCGGGCGCGCGGTGCGCAAGTCCACCGCCGGAAGCTCTTCCGCGCCCATGGATCTCGGTCGCGACCTCGCGGCCGAGATGATCGCGGAAGGGGCCGGCACGTTGATAGGGGAGCGAGCACATTGAGCTCCGGAAGTACCACCTTCGAGCGCCCGTCCGGGTTCGTCGCCTTCGTCGGCGCCGGTCCCGGTGACGAGGGTCTGCTCACGCTGCGCGGCGCCGACCTGCTCTCCAGGGCGGACGTCGTCATTCTCGACCGGGAGGCGTACGGCCCGCTGTTGCGCCACTGCCGCGAGGACGTCGAGATCGTCGAGGCGGCCGAGGACGGCGCCGTCTCGCTGAAGGTCGTCAAGGCCGCCAAGGGCGGCAGCGGCGTCGTACGGCTGTGCGCGGGCGACCCGATGTTCTTCTCCTCGATCACCGAGGAGGTCGCGGTCTGCGCCAAGGCGGAGGTGGACTTCGAGATCGTGCCCGGCGTGCCGCCTGCGACGGCGGTGCTCACCTACGCGGGGATCCCCGCCGCGGTCTCGGTGCCCGAGTTCCGGGTGGTGGACGCGACCCAGATCGACGACTGGTCGGCGTACGCCACCGGGGCGGGCACCCTGGTGATCTACAACGGCGTCGCCGAGGCCGTCCCGATCGGCAAGGCGCTGGTCGCGGCGGGCCGCCCCGACTCGACGCCCGTGGCGGTCAGCGGCGCGGGCACCACGACCGAGCAGCACACCGTGGTGACCACGCTGGGCCGGCTCGCGCCCGACCTCAAGCACGCGGGGATGGCCGAGCCCGCGCTGATCGTTGTCGGCGAGGCCGTCGGCATGCGCGACCGGCTGTCGTGGTTCGAGACCAAGCCGCTGTTCGGCTGGCGGGTGCTCGTGCCCAGGACCAAGGAGCAGTCGGCCAGCCTGGTCGAGCAGCTGCGCTCCTACGGCGCGGTGCCCGAGGAGGTCCCCACGATCTCCGTCGAGCCGCCGCGCACCCCGCAGCAGATGGACCGCGCGATCAAGGGCCTGGTCACCGGACGCTACGAGTGGGTGGCCTTCACCAGCGCGAACGCGGTCAAGGCCGTGCGTGAGAAGTTCGAGGAGTACGGCCTGGACGCCCGTGCGTTCGCCGGGCTCAAGGTCGCGGCCGTGGGCGACAGCACCGCGCGGGCGCTGGTGAGTTTCGGCGTCAAGCCCGACCTGACGCCGTCCGGCGAGCAGTCGTCGGAGGGCCTGCTGGCCGAGTGGCCCCCGTACGACTCGATGCTCGACCCGATCAACCGGGTGCTGCTGCCGCGCGCCGACATCGCGACCGAGACGCTCGTGGCCGGGCTGACCGAGCTCGGCTGGGAGTGCGACGACGTGACCGCCTACCGGACCGTCCGCGCCGCGCCGCCGCCCGCCCCGACCCGCGAGGCCATCAAGGGCGGCGGGTTCGACGCGGTGCTGTTCACCTCGTCGAGCACCGTCCGCAACCTCGTGGGCATCGCGGGCAAGCCGCACAACGTCACGGTCATCGCCGTGATCGGCCCGCAGACCGCCAAGACCGCCGAGGAGTTCGGGCTCCGCGTCGACGTCATGGCCGACAAGCCCTCGGCTTCCGCCCTCGCGGCGGCGCTGGCGGAGTATGGTGCCAGGCAGCGGCAGGCCGCGGTCGTGGCGGGGGACACCCCCCGCAGGCCCTCGCAGACCCGGCGGGGAGCGCGGCGCCGCGCGAAGTAAGCCGCGCGAAGTAACCTTGGAAGTGGCCGCCGCCCGCGCACGACGGGCGGGCGGGCCGCGTTCGACGGCCCCGGACGAGCGCCGCGGGCCGTGACCGGCGTCGCGGCCGGTATCCCGGTACCGATGTCGGTATCCCGGTACCGGTGTCGCGGTCGGCACCACGATCGGGCGTCGCGTCGCGCCGGTTGGGCACCACGGTCGGCGTCGCGTCGATCGGCACCACGGTCGGCGCCGTGCGCGCCGGTCGGGCACCACGTCGCGCCGAGCGGCGAGCCAGGAACACACAACCGAGCTCCTCCGGCCCGCAGTCCCCTACCGGCCGGGGAGAGGGGGAGACACCAATGACGGCCCAATTCCCTGTCGCCCGCCCGCGCAGGCTCCGCCGTACGGCACCGACGCGCCGGATGGTGGCCGGGACCCGGCTGCACCCGGCGGAGCTCGTGCTGCCGATGTTCGTGAAGGAGGGCATCACCGAGCCGAATCCGATCGGCTCGATGCCCGGGGTGTTCCAGCACACCCGCGACTCGCTGCGCAAGGCCGCCCACGAGGCCGCCGAGGCGGGGATCGGCGGGCTGATCCTGTTCGGCATCCCCGAGGTGAAGGACGGCCGAGGGTCGGCGGCCGACGACCCGGAGGGGATCGTCCAGCGCGCCGTCGCCGACCTGGTCGCCGACGTGGGCGACGCGCTGGTCGTGATGACCGACACCTGTCTGGACGAGTTCACCGACCACGGGCACTGCGGCATCCTCACCCCGGACGGGGAGGTCGACAACGACGCCACCCTGGAGCGCTACGCGGCCTCGGCGGTGGCCCAGGCGCGGGCCGGTTCCCAGGTCATCGCGCCGAGCGGCATGATGGACGGCCAGGTCGCGGCGATCAGGGCGGCCCTGGACGGCGACGGCTTCGAGCAGATTCCGATCATGGCGTACTCGGTCAAGTACGCCTCGGCGTTCTACGGCCCGTTCCGCGAGGCGGCCGAGTGCGCTCCGCGGTTCGGCGACCGCAGCGCCTACCAGCAGGACGCGGCGGGGCAGGTCGGCGAGGCGCTGCGCGAGGTGCGGCTGGACCTCGACGAGGGCGCCGACATCGTGATGGTCAAGCCCGCGCTGGCCTACCTCGACATCCTGCGCCAGGTGCGCGACACCGTGGACGTGCCGGTGGCGGCGTACCAGGTCAGCGGTGAGTACGCCATGGTCGAGGCCGCGGCGGCGAACGGCTGGGTCGACAGGGACCGGGTGATCATGGAGTCGCTGGTCGCGATCCGCAGGGCCGGGGCCGACATGATCCTCACCTACTGGGCCACCGAGGTGGCCGCGAAGCTGAGATGAGACCGGCGGCACGTGCCGAGAACTGGAGGTTCGTCGCTTGATGGAGAAGCGTGTGCGTTAGAGTGCGATAACCGGTGCGGATGTGTCCCAGGTGGCGTAAACCCTGGGTATTTGGCGTTCCCACTGACCAGAGTGTGGACAGGTCGATCGCATCCGGGTGGCACGCGGGGTGCGCGGACGACGGAGGACACGATGGTCGGGGTACCGATGGTTCGTCGAAGTAGACGGCATGGCCATCCGAAGCAGATGATCAACTCTGTGCTGGAGTACGCCGCCCTGGGCTGGGCGAGCTGTCCCGGCGCGAGGCCGCTGAAAGGCGGTTCGCGCTCCTGCTCCTGCGACCGCGTCGGCTGTCCCGACCCGGGGGCCCACCCGCTCTCGCGGGCCTGGCAGATGCAGGCCACCACCGACCCGGCCCTGCTCACCACCTGGTGGCGGTACGAGCCGGAGGCGAACGTGATCCTCCCCACGGGGCGGGTGTTCGACGTCTTCGACGTACCGCTCGCCGCGGGGCGCACCACCCTCGCGAACATGGACTCCGCCGGAGCAACCTCGGGCCCGGTCGCCGTCAACGGTGACCGGGCCCTGTTCTATGTGGCCACCAGGAACGCCTCCGACGACGAGGACGAGTGGTGGACCTGCGCCCTCGACTTCGGCCCGTCCACCATCGAGGAGATGCCCGGCCTGCGCTGGCACTGCCGCGACAGCTACGTCCTCGCCCCGCCCTCGCTCCTGCCGACCGGCGGGTCCGGCTCGTGGCTGCGCCCGCCCGACGGACGCCCGCTGCCCGACCCGCTCCGCGTCCTCGACTGGCTCGCCGACACGTGCGAGTAGCCGCCGTCGTCCCCGTCGTCGTCCCCGAGCCGTTCTGAGGCTCTCCGGGCCGTACGACGGGAATGCCTGCGGCGGCGGAGGTCCGCCCTCCGGTGGCTACGCTGGGGGCGTGAGCCGTACTGAGAACTCCGAGGCCCTGTTCGCCCGCGCACGCGAGATCGTCCCGGGGGGCGTCAACTCCCCGGTCCGAGCCTTCGGCGCCGTCGGCGGGACGCCGCGCTTCATGACCTCGGGGCAGGGCCCCTACATCACCGACGTCGACGGCAACCGTTACGTCGACCTGGTCTGCTCGTGGGGGCCGATGATCCTCGGCCACCGGCACCCCGCCGTGATCGAGGCCTTGCGGGAGGCGCTGCGCGACGGCACCTCGTTCGGTACGGCGACACCCGGCGAGGTCGAGCTCGCCGAGGAGATCGTCGCCCGGGTCGGGCCGGTGGAGAAGGTTCGCCTGGTCAGCTCCGGTACCGAGGCCACCATGTCCGCCGTGCGGCTGGCCCGGGGCTTCACCGGCCGGTCCAAGATCGTGAAGTTCGCGGGCTGCTACCACGGCCACGTCGACGCCCTCCTCGCCTCGGCCGGTTCCGGCGTGGTGACCTTCGGCCTGCCCGACACCCCCGGGGTGACCGGCGCCTCCGCCGCCGACACCGTGGTGCTGCCGTACAACTCGGTCGAGGCGGTCACGGAGGCTTTCCGGACGTTCGGCTCCGACATCGCGTGTGTGATCACCGAGGCGTGCCCGGCCAACATGGGTGTCGTCCCGCCGCTCGAGGGGTTCAACGCCACGCTGCGCGAGCTGTGCACCGCGCACGGCGCGCTGCTCGTCGTCGACGAGGTGCTCACCGGTTTCCGGGTGTCGGAGTCCGGCTGGTACGGGCTCGACCCGGTCGACGCCGACCTCATGACCTTCGGCAAGGTCATGGGCGGCGGCCTGCCCGCCGCCGCGTTCGGCGGGCGCGCGGACGTGATGGCCCACCTCGCGCCGGAGGGGCCGGTCTACCAGGCGGGCACCCTGTCGGGAAACCCGCTGGCCTGCGCGGCCGGTCTGGCCACCCTGCGCGCCTGCGACGAGGGGGTCTACGACCGGGTCGACGCCGCGGCGCTGGTCATCGGCCGCGCCGCCGCCGACGCCCTGGCCGCGGCCGGGGTGCCGCACCGCCTGCAGCGCGCCGGGAGCCTGTTCTCCATCTTCTTCACCGACGAGCGGGTCACCGACTTCGCCACCGCCCAGAAGCAGGACACCGCCGCCTACCGGGCGTTCTTCCACGCGATGCTCGACCAGGGGATCTACCTGCCGCCGTCGGCGTACGAGGCGTGGTTCCTGTCCTCCGCCCACGACGACGAGGCCCTCTTCCGCATCGCCGAGGCCCTTCCCGCCGCCGCCAAGGCCGCCGCTCAGGCTTCCGTGTAGCGGGGGCCTGTTCGGGGGGAACCGGGCGGCGGGTTCGACGGCCGGGACTGATCCGGGCACCTATCTGGGGAGGTCGCCGAGATCGACGGTGATCGGGAAGGGCACCGGGACGGTCAATCGGTCGTGGTGGATGCCGGTGAGAGCGTACGCGTGGGTGGCGGGGTCGAGTTCGTAGACATAGACCACGGGGGAGCCGCCGTTGTTCTCCACCCGCCAGAAGTGCGTGATGCCCGCCTCGGCGTAGCGGGACGGCTTGGTCTTGCGGTCGCGATCCTCGGACTCGGGAGAGACCACCTCGACGGCGAGGTGCACCTCGTTCGGGGTGTAGAACGTCCGCTCGTCGTCGTCGGCGGCCTTCGCGTCGACGACCACGACGTCGGGGCAGGGACGCATCCGGTGGCCGAGCTTGACGTCCATCTGGTCAACCGCTGACAGATGTTCCGGGGCCTGACTGTCCAGCGCCTCGGTGAGACGACGGATCATGCGCTGGTGGAAGCGTTTCTGGGGGGACATGAAGACGAGAGCTCCATCGATGAGTTCGACGTGCTTGAAGAAGTCGGGCTCGCCGTTCGGTCCCTCCGCCGGGAGATTGTCGAGGTCGTCGGCGGTCCATCCCCATGGGGGTGGGGAGGGCCAGTAGTCGAGTGCGGCGCTCACGTCGGTCACCGTAACATCGTCTCCGTCACTCGGTGTGTTCATTCACATCATCTCCGTCGCCTTCCTTTCATTCTCTCCCGTTTCGGAGAGGACCGAAGGAGTAGACGCCGAAGAAGAAAAAGGACGGGCGCGGGTGCCGGCGTAGAGGACGCCGGAGATGATCAGGGCGGCGGCGGTGAGTTTGACGGGGGAGAGCGACTCGCCGGTGAACAGGGCGGCCGAGGTCATGCCGAAGACCGGGACGAGCAGGGCCGACGGGGCGACCACCGAGGCGTCGTAGCGCTTGAGCAGGAAGCCCCAGACGCCGAAGCCGCCGAGGGTGGCGATCATCGACACGTAGAGCACGGAAAGGCCGCCCTCCACCGAGAACTCCAGGTGGGGAACCCCCTCGACCAGCAGGGCCAGGGCCGTCATGGGGATGGCCGCGACCCCGCAGATCCAGACCATGAAGCGGAACGAGTCGGGTGGCGCGGCGTTCCTGACCGCGATGTTGCCCGCGCTCCAGAAGAACGCCGCGCCGACGACGAGCAGGAACGCGCCGATGGGGCCGCCGGTGCCGAGGTCGGCGGCGATCAGTGCCAGACCGGCGAACGCGACCGCCATGCCGGTGATCCGCCGCCGGGTGAGCCGCTCCCCCAGCAGGACGACCGCCAGGACGGCGGTGAAGATCGCCTGGACCTGGACGACGAGCGAGGTCAGGCCCGCGGGCATGCCCGCCCGCATGCCCGTCAGCAGCAGGGCGTACTGGCCGATGCCGAGCGTGGCCCCGGCCACGAGCACCTTCCGCCAGGGCACCCCGGGGCCGCCGACGAGCAGTACGGCGGGGAAGGCGGCCAGCAGGAAGCGCAGCGCCACGTAGAACAGGGGCGGAAAGGACCGGAGCCCCACTTCCATGACCACGAAGTTGAAGCCCCAGAGGGCGGTGAGGCCGATGGCGAGGAGGAGGTGCCGGGTCCGCATTCTGCAATCGTCGTTTTAGGCGATATTTCAGCACAAGTGAGACTTTCTTGCCGGTCGCGTTTAGGATTGCTTACATGTTGGATCTCAACCGGCTCAAGGCCCTGCACGCGGTCTCCGTCTACGGCTCCGTGGGCGCCGCGGCCGAGGCGCTCATGGTGACCCCCTCCGCGGTCTCCCAGCAGCTGGCCAAGCTGGAGCGGGAGACGGGCGCGGTCCTGCTGGAGCGCAACGGGCGCGGGGTGCGGCTGACCGACGCGGCCGGGCTGCTCGCCGACCACGCCGAGCGCATCCTCGCGCTGGTCGAGACGGCGGAGGCCGACTTCGAGGCGCTGCGCGGCGCGGTCGTGGGGCGGCTGGGCATCGGCGCCTTCCCCACCGCGGCCCGGGGCCTGATGCCCGCCGCGCTCGCCCTGCTGCGCACCCGCCACCCCGACCTGCGCCTCCAGCTCATGGAGCGCGAGCCGGAGCGGCAGGTCCGCGAGGTGGCCAGGGGAGAGCTCGACCTCGCGGTGATCCAGGACTGGATGAACCGCCCGATGGCGATCCCCGAGGGGCTGTCCCGGGCCACGCTCTTCGACGACATCGCCGACGTGATCCTGCCCGCGTCCCACCCGCTGGCGGATCGTCCCGAGATCGGGCTCGCCGAACTGTCCGGGGAGGGGTGGATCAGCTCCTCACCCGGCACGATCTGCCACGACTGGCTGGTCTACACGCTGCGCTCGGCCGAGCTGGAGCCGGAGATCACCTGCATGGCGGACGAGTACCCGACCCAGATGGCCCTCGTCGCGGCGGAGCAGGGATGCGCCATCATCCCCCGGCTGGGCCGCGACTTCGTCCCGCCGGGGGCACGGGTCGTCCCGATCCGGTCGCGCCCGACGCGCAGGATCTACGCGCTCTGGCGGAACGACGCCGCCCGCCGCCCGGCCATCCGCGCCGCGGTCGAGGCGCTGAAGGCCGTCTCCGCCGACTTCCGCGGCCCGGTGTCCGAGCCCGCCGGGCCGGTGACGGCTCCGGCGGCGGTTTCCCCGGTTTCCCCGGTTTCCCCGAGCGGGCCCGTCGTCTCCGGATAACGGCGTCTCCGCTCAGCCGAGGGCGATCGTCACCACGCCGCCGACGATGACGCAGGCGGCCAGCAGCCGCCGGGTCAGGTCGCCCTCGGCCAGCAGCCTGCCGCCGAGCACCACCGCCACGAGCACGCTGACCTCCCGTACCGGGGCCACCACGCTGATCGGCGAGAACGTGAACGCGGTCAGCGCGAGGAGGTAGGAGAGCGGCATCAGCACCGCCGCGCCCAGCACCCGCGCCCGGTGCTCGTGCCAGACGGGCAGGATCAGGCCCCTGCGGCGGGCGCCGAGCACCGGCGAGGTGAGGACCAGGGTGCGGCCGAGGTCGCCGCCGTAGTTGAGCAGGATCGGCGCGACCGCGAAGGCGCTCACGACCTGCTTGTCCCAGACGGTGTACGCCGCGATGAACAGCCCGGTGGCCAGCCCGAACCCGATCCCGCCCAGGTCCCGGCGGCTGGGCCGGCGCGCCGCGCCGAGCAGGAGGACGCCCGTCCCGACCAGCAGGATCCCCGCGACACCGACCGGGCCCGGCCGCTCGCCCAGGAACAGCACGGCGACCAGGCTGGCCAGCAGCGGCCCGGTACCGCGGGCGATCGGGTAGACCATCGACAGGTCGCCGTGCCGGTAGCCGCGCTGGAGCAGCATGAAGTAGCCCAGGTGCAGCGTGGTGCTCGCGGCGATCACCCCGAGGTCGGCCCAGGAGGGGCCGGCGCCGCCGAGGAGGAGGTAGCCCGCCGCGACCGGGGTCCAGACCAGCGTGGACGCCGCGGCCACCATCCAGACGAAGACGACGCCGTCGGCCTCGGCCGCCTGCTTGCTCATCAGGTTCCAGCAGGCGTGGGCGACGGCGGAGGCGAGGACGAGGGCGAGCGCGAGGGGGCTCACGCGGTGACCCTATCCTGCTCCATCCCGCCCCACCCGCCCCGAGTGGCCCACCTGCCCGGCCACCAACCCATACCTGTCGGTAGGCTGGCGACACCATGGCTGAGACCACCGTCGTTCACCTCCTGCGCCACGGTGAGGTGCACAATCCCGCTAACGTCCTGTACGGCAGGCTTCCCGACTACCACCTCTCCGACAACGGCCGCCAGATGGCCGAGACGGTGGCGAAGGCGGTCGCCGGACGGGACGTCACCGCGCTGTTCTCCTCGCCGCTGGAGCGCGCCCAGGAGACGGCGGCCCCGTTCGCCGAGATCTTCCACCTGGACGTCACGGTCGACGAGCGCCTCATCGAGGCCGAGAACATCTTCGAGGGACTCTCCCTCGGCAGGGGCGACACGCTCTTCCGCAACCCGCGCTTCTACCGCTACCTGTGGAACCCGGTCCGCCCCTCCTGGGGGGAGCGCTACACCCACCTGGTCAGCCGGATGAGGGCCGCGATCGACGCCGCCCGCGACGCGGCGCGCGGCCATGAGGCGATCATGGTCAGCCACCAGCTCCCGATCTGGACCATCAGGCTCGCGGCCGAGGGCAGGCGCCTGCCGCACGACCCGCGCCGCAGGCAGTGCGGCCTCGCCAGCCTCACGAGTTTCTCCTTCGAGGGAAACCGTCTGATCAGCGTCGGATACAGCGAGCCCGCGGCGGCGCTCGTCAAACGCCCCACTGTGCCGGGCGCCTGACCCCGCCGGTACAGTAATTGCTCTACCGGTTGTAGTACAGGGAGCCTCCGTCACCCATGCGCGCACAATCCTTCGCCGCCGCCGCGCTGCTGATCGCCGTGGCCGGATGCGCCGGAAACCAGGGATCGCAGCCGCAGACCGGCGACACCCGCTTCGTGGCGGGTGACGGCAAGATCACCCTGTTCCAGGTCGCGGACCGCAAGGTCGCCCCGCCCGTCGAGGGGGAGACCCTCGACGGGGGCACCGCGACCCTCGCGGCGCACAAGGGCAAGATCGTGGTGGTCAACTTCTGGGCCTCCTGGTGCGCGCCCTGCCGGGCCGAGGCGCCGGTGCTCAAGGACATCTCCGCCAAGACGAAGGCGGATGGCGTGGAGTTCCTCGGCGTCGACTTCAAGGACCGCAAGGCCGACGCGCTCGCCTTCGAACGCAGCCACCAGCCGGGTTACCCGAGCATCTTCGACCAGCCGGGCAAGGTCGCGCTCTCCTTCCAGGGCACGGTCCCGCCCGCGGCGATCCCCTCCACCCTGATCATCGACCGTCAGGGCCGGATCGCCGCCAGGGCCCTCGGCGCGGTCAAGTACAACGACCTCCTCGACGCGGTGACCAAGGTCGGCGATGAGCGCTGACGCCTCCGGGCGACGGCCGGGGCCGTCATGAGCGCCGACCTCGTGGGCACCGTCGCCGGTGGCTCGCTGGCGCTCGCGCTGCCGATCGCGGTCGCGGCCGGGCTGGTGTCGTTCCTGTCGCCGTGCGTGCTGCCGCTGGTCCCCGGCTACCTGTCGTACGTGACCGGCATGAGCGCCGACCCCAGGCGGGGGCGGATGGTCGCGGGCATCGTGCTGTTCGTCCTCGGCTTCGCCTCCGTGTTCGTGGCCGGGGGAGCGCTCTTCGGCGGACTCGGCGCGGCCCTGTTCGGCAACGCCGGGATCATCACGCGGGTGCTGGGCGCCCTCACGATCGTGCTCGGCCTCGCCTTCATGGGGGTTATTCCGGGCCTGCAGCGCGACTTCCGCATCCACCGGCTCCCGGCCGCCGGGCTGGCCGGGGCGCCCCTGCTCGGCCTGGTGTTCGGCCTGGGCTGGACCCCCTGCATCGGCCCCACCCTCGCGGTCGTGCTCACCCTCGGCCTGAACGAGGGCAGCGCCGGTCGCGGCGCGCTGCTCGCCTTCGCGTACGCGCTCGGCCTCGGCCTGCCGTTCGTGGCGGCCGGGCTGGTGTACAGCAGGGCGCTGCGGACGTTCAAGGCGGTACGCCGGCACTCGCAGCTGATCACGCGGGTGGGCGGCGTCATGCTGGTCGTCGTCGGCGTGCTGCTCGTCACCGGGCTGTGGGAGCAGCTCGTCGCGATGACGCAGGGCTGGGTCGGCGGATTCGAGCCGGTGATCTGATGGTGTCCGTCGACCCGAAGACGGGGGAGCGAGCGGTGGACGAGGCGCGGCGGCCCGCCGGGCTCGGGGTCGCAGGGTGGGCGCGCTGGTTCTGGCGGACGCTCACCTCGATGCGGACCGCGCTGATCCTGCTGTTCCTGTTCGCCCTGGGCTCCATCCCCGGCTCGATCTGGCCGCAGCGCGGCGTCTCCGACGCCAAGGTCTTCCAGTACTTCGACGACAGTCCTCGGCTCGCCGAGTGGCTGGACCGGTTCTGGCTGTTCGACGTGTTCAGGGCGCCCTGGTTCGCCGCGATCTACCTTCTGCTGTTCGTGTCCCTGATCGGCTGCGTGCTCCCCCGTACCGCGACCCACCTGCGGGAGCTGCGCAGGAAGCCGCCCGCGGCGCCGCGCAACCTGGGCAGGCTGCCGCAGCACGCCTCCTTCGAGTCCGACCTCACCGTCGAGGAGGCCGCCGCGAGGCTGCGCGCCAGGCGGTTCCGGGTGACCACCGGGCCCGGCTGGGTCGCCGGGGAGAAGGGCTACCTGCGCGAGACCGGCAACCTGCTGTTCCACGTGGCCCTGCTCGGCCTGCTGGTCGCGGTCGGCGCCGGGACGCTGTACGGCTACCGGGGCAACGTGCTGGTCGTGGAGGGCGAGGGGTTCGCCAACACGGTCGCCGCCTACGACCGCTACATGCCCGGCCAGCAGGTGAACGCCGAGTCGCTGGAGCCGTTCTCCTTCACCGTCGACGACTTCCAGGCGACCTACATCGCGAAGGGCGAGAAGGCGGGCCAGGCCCTCGACTACGAGGCGCGGCTCAAGGTCGAGGACGCTCCCGGCGCCGCCCCGCGCGACTACGTCCTGAAGGTCAACGAGCCGCTGGACGTCAACGGCACGCTGAGCTACCTGATCGACCACGGCTACGCGCCGACCTTCAGGATCACCGACGGCGAGGGCCAGGTCGCCTTCGACGGGCCGGTGCCCTGCCTGGTCGTCCAGCCCGCCACCTTCACCTCCGAGTGCGTGATCAAGGTCCCGGACGCGCGGCCCGAGCAGCTCGGCCTCCTCGTCGGCTTCCTGCCGACGACCGTCCCGATGGGCTCCGAGTGGGTCTCGGTCTTCCCCGGCGCCGCCAACCCCACCGCGCAGGTGTACGGTGCCTTCGCCGGTGACCTGGGCCTGAGGGACGGCCGGCCGCAGTCGGTCTACGAGCTCGACCCGGCGAGCCTGAAGAAGATGAAGCCGCTGGTCATGAAGGCCGACCCGCTGGCGGTCGGCGAGAAACTCACGCTCCCGAACGGCGCGGGCTCGATCGAGTTCACCGGCGTCAGGGAGTGGATCGCCCTGCAGATCACCCACGACCCGGGCCGGATGCCCGCGCTCGTGGCCTCGGTCCTCGCCGTCGTCGGCCTGGTGCTCACCCTGACCGTCCGCCGCCGCAGGATATGGGTGCGGGTCCACGGGGACCGCCAGGTCGAGGCGGGCGGTCTCACGCGCACCGAGGGCGGCGATTTCAGCGAGGAGTTCACCGAGATCGTCTCCGCCTTGAACCCAGGAGTTCCGAATTCAGGAGTGAAGGATGTCCGCTGAGGTTGACGCCGGCCTCGCCACGTTGAGCGACCAGCTCATCCTGGCGACGGTGCTGCTCTACGTCGCCGCAATGATCGCTTACGCCCTCGACCTGGCCTTCGGCCGGTCGGCGGGGGCGTCGGCCCGCGCGGCCCGGCCCGTCCTGGCCACCGTCGGCGGAGGCGGGACCCCGGCCGCCGGCTCCGCCCCGGCCGGGGACGGTCCCGCGCCCAAGGCGCCTCCCGCCTGGGCGGTGTGGGCGGGACCGGTGGCCGTCGGGCTGAGCTGGCTCGGCTGGGCCGCCAACCTCGCCTCCGTCCTCACCCGTGGCCTCGCCGTGGACCGGTGGCCGTGGGGCAACATGTACGAGTTCGTGGTCGCCATGTGCCTCGCGGCGGTGAGCGCGTTCCTGTTCATGCAGCTCCGCTACCCGGTCCGCTTCCTGGGCGCGTTCGTCACGGTCGCCGCCGCGCTGGGGCTCGGTTTCGCCGTACGGTACCTGCACGTGCAGGCCGGTCCCGTGGTGCCCGCGCTGAACTCGTACTGGGTCGCGATCCACGTGTCCGCGGCCATCGTCGCCAGCGGGCTGTTCATCGTGGCCGGGGTCTCCGGCATTCTTTACCTGGTCAGGAAGGACAGCGCGGTCCGGCTGCCGTCCCGGCAGGATCTGGAGCGGGTCGCGCACCGGGCCATCGTGATCGGCTTCCCGATCTGGACCTTCGCCGTCATCGCCGGGGCGCTCTGGGCGGACAAGGCGTGGGGCCGCTACTGGGGCTGGGACCCCAAGGAGATCTGGGCGTTCATCACCTGGATCGCCTACGCCGCCTACCTGCACGCCAGGGCCACCGCGGGATGGAAGGGCAGGGCGGCCATGATCGTGCAGCTCGTCGCCTTCGCCTGCCTGCTGTTCAACCTGGTCGGGGTGAACATTTTCCTCGGGGGTCTGCACTCCTACGCCGAGGTTCCCGGCTGATTCTCGACGCCGAGATTTCCCCGGCCCGATTTTTCGCATCGGAATTTTCCGGCGAATTCCCGGGCCGGGTTTTCCGTTGATTCTTCACACTGGATTCCCCGCGAGTTTCCGCGCCGGAATTCGGTCGGCCGTAACAGTCGTATCGGCCGGTCGATAGCTCGCTCTCTCAGTCGTCGTCGCGCAGGCGGCGGTCGAGATCCTTGAGGAAGTCGGGGTCGTCGTCGGGGCCCTTCGGGGCCTCGGGGCGCGGCTGCCTGTTCTCGGGCGGGAGGGGGCGGGGGGCCCTGGGGCCGGTCGGCCGGCCGAGTAACAGCCAGAAGGCTCCCCCGGCGATCGGCATCAGCACCACGATGAGCACCCAGAGGAGCTTGGGCAGGTTCCTGGACTCCTCGTCCGGGGTGGTGATGACGTCGAACAGGCAGTAAAGCCAGAAGGCGAGTATCGCCAGACCGACAAGCAGGGGCATGCCCGAACTGTAAGCCATCGTGGGACCGGTTGCGGTCCGGCCCCGTGTTACGGATGACTGGCAGGGGTCCCACCCCGTACCTTAGAGCCGTTGCCACTTCCCCAGGGGGTGTGATGGCACATTCGGGCGACAAGGGCCGCCATCGACGGCGGTGGTGGCAGCGGGGTCCGGCCGCGCGTGCGGACAGTGCCGTCAGGGAGGCTCCGCGTGAGGTCCCCCGCGAGCCGGAGCGCCGGGTCGGGACGGTCACGGCCCCGGTGGCCGACCGCCCGCAGTACACCTGGAAGGACTTCGAGCTCGACGACAGTCCCCGGGCCCAGCCCAACTCCCCCGACACCCCCGACCTGGGTGACGGCCTGCGCCACTGCGGGCGCCTGGAGCGCATCCTGCACCGCCAGTGGGACTCGCGGTGGGAGACACCGCCCCCCGAGGTCGTACGGGCGGTGGAGAGCCTGGCGAGGCTGCCCGACGTGCTGAAGGACAAGCTGGCCGACGGCCTCGACGGCATCTACGTCGGCGCTGGCGGGGTGCCCGACCTGGACGACATGGGATACCTGCGCGGCGCGCCGCTCCCCTCGGGCCGGGCGACGTGGGACGTCTGCGCGGGGGCGTACGGCGACCGCAAGATCGTGGTGGGAGACCGGCCCTCGCCCACCCCCGACGTGATGATGCACGAGGTCGGGCACGCCCTGGACGACGTGGACGCCACCCACGGCGACTGGGTGTCCGACTCCCCGGAGTTCGCCGCCCTCTACGCCCAGTGCGTTCCCGTGCTGGCCTCGGGGTTCCATCTCCAGGCGGGCGACCTGGGCCGCAAGGAGTTCTTCGCCGACGCCTTCGCCGCGATCGTCTCCCGGCAGCGCCCCGCGCTGGTCGACATGCTGGGCGGCGACACGCGGATGGCGCTCAACGTCATGTTGTTCTTCAACCGGCGCTACGGAATCTAGGTGATCTGGGATGTACGTCGTCAGGCTCGCTGACGGGACCCTGCGCGTGCCGCAGACCCTGGCCGGCGATGACGGGCGTCTGATCGGCAACGCCTACGTGGAGGTCTCTCCGGGAGACCCCGACTACGACCGCTGGCTGGCCGAGTCGCTCACCGAGGAGGAGTGGGCCGAGCGGCGCCGCCGGTGGCTGGAGGAGAACGACGAGCTGGAGCGGGAGTTCCTCGCCTTCAAGGCCGAGCAGGAGACCTAGGGGGCTTTTCGGCGAGGCTTCGGCCGGGCGAGCCGGGCCGGGACCGGGGAGATCGGGGGCCGGAGCGCGCCGGGGGGTTCCGGGTGCGGAACGCGGCGGCGGGCCCGGCGGGCGGGTGGCCCGGTGACGGGGGAGGTCACCGTCCGTATCGTGTCGTATCTCACACGACTCCACGGTGACCCTGCGGCTTCCGGGTAAGGCGCGCAGGATCACCGATGGTGTGACGTCCTAAGTCGTCAGACGCGCGGGGACTCGCCTGCCGGCCGTTCGGCCGTCAAGACGTCCTCTCCACGCAGAAGGGCGTGCACTTCCGACTCGCGGAAACGCCGGTGCCCTCCGGGGGTACGGATGCTGCTGATGCGGCCTGCCGCGGCCCAGCGTGTAACCGTCTTTGGGTCGACCCGGAAGAGGGCGGCAACCTCTCCGGGCGTCAGCAGACGCTCGCTGCTACTCTCCACAATCTCTCCCCCTCGCATCCCGCTTCCTGCCAGCGGGCGGACAGGTAACCAGTGTGCCGAGCGAAGCCTGATTTATCCGTGGTTTTCAACAAAGATCACGGGTTGTTATCTACTGCCTGCCCGATTGTTATATGATAGAGCCTTTTTGGGACTCTCGTGGGTGTTTCTTTACGAAACAGATCTCTTGGGAAGACTAGCAGCGCTCGCAGTCGATGCGAAGAGTTACCGCTACAGCCACCGCGATCGCGAGGCCGTGAGTGGAGTGACGTAGCCTCGACGCTGTGCATCCCGTCATCGTTTACACCGCGTCCCGGGTCGGCCTGCTGGCCGTGAGCCTGGGAGTGCTCTATATCCTCGGCCTGCGCCAGCCCCTGGTCCTGTTGATCGCCGCATTCCTGGTCAGCGGTGTGGCCAGTTACGTCCTGCTCTCGAAGCAGAGGGACGCGGTGAGCGAGCGAATCACTAAGAATCGGGAGTGATCGGCAACGGGAACATGCCGACTCGGGCATGGTACTCGTGACCAAGGCGGGTTGTGTCACTACCAACCAGTAATCCACCGGGATGCGCGAGGAATGCCTTGACCCCGATTCCGCGTTCCCGCGTCGGGTTCCATGTCAGTGCCTTGCCGGTGCGCGGATGGATCGCGCCGATCCCCGGCCGTGCCACCGCCCCGGGGCCCGCGGAGTCGTGGCCGCCCGGATTGTCCAGCCAGCGCTGGTGCCCGCCGACATAGACGGCCGCCCCCGTCGCCGCCACCGCGTACAGCGAGTCGCCCCCGGTGTGGTTCACCCACGTCGGCTCCACCGCGCCGCGCGCGCCGGTCTCGAAGCGGGCGGCGGTGTCGCACATCCTGTCCCGGCCCCCCGGCCCGCCGGTCGTGACGACGGCGAGATAGCTCCCGTCGGGGGCGAAGTCCAGACCCCGCACGTAACCGGGGAAGTCGGCCATGCACCTGCCCCGGTAGGCGTCGGTCCGCCACGGCGCGACCGTGGCCGGTGCGGCGGGGCCCGGCGCGGGGGCGTCCGGGGCGACGACGGCCGGAGGTGTGACGTCGATCAGGCCGAGCTGGGCGCGCGGCAGGCCGCCGAGGGTGGTGAAGTCGCCGCCGACCGCGAGCCTGCCGGGGCCGAGGGAGATCGCGTGGACCCTGGTCCTGCCTCCCCTGGGCGCGCCGGGCTCGATCGTGAAGGACGGGTCGGCCGCGCCGGTGACGGCGTCGAGCCTGGCCAGTGCCGTACGGGCGACCCGGCCGACGCGGGTGAAGTCGCCGCCCGCGTACAGGTGGCGGCCGAGCCTGGCCAGGCTGGTGACCGTGCCGCCGTGGACCTGGGCGCCGAAGCGGGGGAGCGGGGAGCCGTCGGAGAGCCGGAGCAGGGCCAGGCCCCGCGTCTGGGCGTCGCCGGTCCTGGTGAACCGCCCGCCCGCGTAGACGGTGCCGCGGACCCCCGCCGCCAGGGCCTGGACCGGGCGGTCGAGGCGCGGCGCGAAGCCGGGCAGGATCCGGCCGGTGGCCAGGTCGTAGGCGAAGAGGTTGGCGCGCGGCAGCACCCTCGCCACCCCGGCGCTCCCGGCCTCGCGCACCTCGCCGAACGAGCCGCCGACCACCACCGTGCCGCCCACCAGCGCGATGGCGTTGACGATCCCGTCGAGCACGTGAGGGGTGGTGTCCACCGGATCGGCCGAGACGACCCCGCTGTGCTTCGTGGTGCCGGCGGCGGCGACCCCCGGGGGGACCAGGGTGAGGGCCGCGACCAGCGCGTAAGTGGCTCTGGCAAACATTCGACAATTTTTAGCATGCTCTAGGTAATGGAATGACTACTTTCCGTGGATTGTCGGGGCGGCCCTAGGGTGGGGGTCATGACGCGCGCTTCTCTGGACAAGCAGCCGCACGAGGTCGCCGCGATGTTCGATCGCACGGCCAGGCGGTACGACCTTGTCAACGACGTTATCTCCCTGGGCCAGGTCCGGCTGTGGCGCAAGGCCGCCGCCGCGGCCGTCGACGCGGGCCCCGGGGAGCTCGTCCTCGACCTCGGCGCGGGCACCGGTACGTCCACCGACGCGTTCACCGCGCTGGGCGCCCGCGCCATCGCCTCCGACTTCTCGCTCGGCATGCTGAGCACCGGGGTGAGGCGCAGGGGCGGCTCGGGCATCTCCGGAGGAGGGGTGCGGGGCGTCAGCTTCGTCGCGGGCGACGCGCTGCGGCTGCCCTTCGCCGACGGCGTCTTCGACGCGGTGACGATCTCCACGGCGCTGCGCAACGTGCACGACACCGGCCGGGCGCTGCGCGAGATGTACCGGGTGGCCAGGCCGGGCGCGCGCCTGGTGATCCTGGAGTTCTCGCACCCCACGCCGAAGTCCTTCGACCTCGTGTACTCGCAGTACCTGATGAGACTGATGCCGCAGGCCGCGAAGCTCTTCGGGTCCAACGACGACTCCTACGAGTATCTGGCGGAGTCGATCAGGGCCTGGCCGGACCAGGCGGGGCTGGCGAAGATCATTCAGGGGGCGGGCTGGGAGCGGGTCGCCTGGCGTAATCTGACCCTGGGAATCGTGGCCCTTCACCGTGCGTACAAGCCCGCCTAGAAGATTCGCGGGCGATGACAACACCCGCCTGACACTTTGCCCTGCAAAGGCGTTAGACTTCGGCGCGACAAGTTTGTGAAGACCTTCACAAAGGAACGAAAGGCCCCTTACCCCGAGGCCCCTTAAGCGTGTAGGACAGGACAGGTCCCGTGACCGTGCCAGCCGCCACACAGCGGAAAGTCGCTGAGGCTGACGCCGACGTCATCGTCGTCGGCGCCGGGCCCGCCGGTTCGACAACCGCTTTCCATCTCGCGCAGGCCGGGCTTGACGTCCTGCTGCTCGAGAAGACCACCTTCCCCCGCGAGAAGGTCTGCGGCGACGGGCTGACGCCCCGAGCGGTCAAGCAGCTCATCGCGATGGGGATCGACATCGACGCCCCCGGCTGGGTCCGCAACAAGGGCCTGCGCGTGGTCGGCGGCGGGATGCGCTTCGAGCTCGACTGGCCGGAGCTGTCGAGTTACCCCGACTTCGGCCTGGTCCGCACCCGCCAGGACTTCGACGAGATCCTGGCCGCGAACGCGGTCAAGGCGGGCGTCCGCCTGCTGCAGGGCGTCAACGTCACCGCCCCGGTCCTCGACGAGCGCAGCGGGCACATCGTCGGCGTGGTCGCCAGGCGGGACGGCGAGGAGGTCACCTACCGCTCGCGGCTGGTGGTCGCCGCCGACGGCAACTCCACCCGCGTCTCCCTGGCGATGGGACTGCACAAGCGCGAGGACCGCCCGATGGGCGTCGCCGTGCGGACCTACTTCGAGAGCCCCCGCCACGACGACGACTACCTGGAGACCTGGCTGGAGCTGTGGGACGGCGACACCCTGCTGCCCGGCTACGGCTGGATCTTCGGCGTCGGCGACGGCACCTCCAACGTGGGCCTGGGGCTGCTGAACACCAGCGAGTCCTTCAAGGGCATGGACTACCGCGACCTGCTCAAGCGCTGGGTGAAGGGCATGCCCCCCGAGTGGGGCTACGTCGAGGAGAACATGACGGCCCCCATCAGGGGCGCCGCGCTGCCGATGGCCTTCAACCGCCAGCCCCACTACACGCGGGGCCTGGTGCTGGTGGGCGACGCCGGTGGGATGATCAACCCGTTCAACGGCGAGGGCATCGCGTACGCGATGGAGACCGGCCACATCGCCGCCGAGACGATCGTCCAGGCGCTCGGCAGGGTGACCCCGGCGCAGCGGGAGCGCGTGCTGCGCGCTTACCCCCAGACGCTCAAAGACGCATACGGTGGATACTTCACCCTCGGCAGGGGATTCGTGGAGCTGATCGGGCATCGCGGAGTGATGAACTTCGCCACCCGTCACGCGCTGCCGCACCCGCACCTGATGCGGTTCGCGCTCAAGCTCCTTGCTAATCTCACCGACCGGCGGGGTGACGCGTCCGACCGCATCATCAACGCCCTGTCGAAGGTGGCGCCACCGGCATGAGGTCGACGAGGTCAGCGAGTGCCGAGCACCCGGAGCCGGGGGCGATGATCGATTTGCCTAGACTTTCGAAATACACCACAACGCAGAGCTACGCGCCGGCGCGCGTGGAGATGGGAGAGGAGGCGTAGCGATGGAGTTGTACGCACCCATCCTGGTGCTCGCCGTTCTCGCGGCGGGATTCGCGATCTTCTCGGTGACGATCGCCCCCTTCACCGGTCCCAAGCGCTGGAACCGCGCGAAACTCGACGCCTACGAATGCGGCATCGAGCCGACGCCCCAGCCCGTGGGCGGAGGACGCTTCCCGCTGAAGTACATGGTCACCGCGATGCTGTTCATCGTGTTCGACATCGAGATCATCTTCCTCTATCCGTGGGCGGTCGCGTTCGACCAGCTCGGGATCTTCGGACTGGTCGAGATGCTGCTGTTCATCGTCACCGTGCTCGTGGCCTACGCGTACGTGTGGCGCCGCAAGGGTCTGGACTGGGACTAGATATGGGTCTTGAAGAGAAACTTCCGAGCGGGTTCATGCTCAGCACGGTCGAGCAGGTCGCCGGCTGGGCACGCAAGAACTCCGTCTGGCCGGCGACGTTCGGCCTCGCCTGCTGCGCCATCGAGCTGATGTCCACCGGCGGTCCCAAGCACGACCTGGCGCGCTTCGGCATGGAGCGCGCTTCGGCGTCTCCGCGCCAGGCCGACCTGATGATCGTCGCGGGGCGGCTGTCGCAGAAGATGGCCCCGGTGCTGCGCCAGATCTACGACCAGATGGCCGAGCCCAAGTGGGTCATCGCGATGGGCGTCTGCGCCTCCAGCGGCGGCATGTTCAACAACTACGCGATCGTGCAGGGCGTCGACCACGTCGTCCCCGTCGACATCTACCTGCCCGGCTGCCCGCCGCGGCCCGAGATGCTCATCGACGCGATCGTCAAGTTGCACGACAAGATCCAGAACACGAAGTTCGGCGCGCACCGCGCCAAGCAGATCGACGAGCTCGAACTGCAGGCCCTGCGGACGCTGCCGCTGATCGACCAGGGAACCGCCAAATGACGAGCGAACCCGCTGACAACCTCCCCAGGGTGCCGGAGGAGCCGGTCGCCCACCTGGGCATGTTCGGCGCCTCGGGCACCGGCGACACCTCGGGCTACGGCCGCCTCGTCGTGCGGCGCAAGCCCGAGCTGTCCAGCGCCCGCCCGTACGGCGGCTACTTCGACACCGTCGCCGACGAGCTGGAGCGCGCCCTCGGCGGCGATCTCGGCGACGCCGTCGAGCGCGTGGTCGTCGACCGCGGCGAGCTGACCTTCCACGTCAGGCGCGAGCGCCTGCTCGACGTCGTCAAGACCCTGCGCGACGACCCCGCGCTGCGCTTCGAGCTCTCGCTCGGCGTCTCCGGCGTGCACTACCCCCACCTGGCGGGCCAGGAGCTGCACGCGGTGATCCACCTGTGCTCGATCACGCACAACCGCCGCCTGCGCGTCGAGGTCTCCTGCCCCGACGACGACCGGCACATCCCCTCCACGGTCTCGATCTACCCCACGCACGACTGGCACGAGCGCGAGACCTGGGACTTCTTCGGCATCATCTTCGACGGGCACCCGGCGCTGACCCGCATCATGATGCCCGACGACTGGGACGGTCACCCCCAGCGCAAGGACTACCCGCTCGGCGGCATCCCGGTCGAGTACCGCGGCGCCGAGATCCCCGCGCCGGACCAGAGGAGGTCCTACACATGAGCGTCCCCTACCAGGAGACCAAGGAGACCCTCGGGGGCCCGTACGACACCGCGTACGACGAGTCCGCCGACGCCACCGAGGGCACGGTCTACACCGTCTCCGGCAACGACTGGACGGAGCTGGTCGAGACCCTCTCCGGCCAGCAGGACCAGCAGCTCGTCGTCAACATGGGCCCCCAGCACCCGTCCACGCACGGCGTGCTGCGCCTGGTCCTGAACCTGGACGGCGAGACGGTCACCGAGGCCCGCACGGTCATCGGCTACCTGCACACCGGCATCGAGAAGAACCTTGAATACCGGACCTGGACCCAGGGCACGACGTTCGTCACCCGGATGGACTACCTGGCGCCGATCTTCAACGAGACCGCCTACTGCATGGGCGTCGAGCGGCTGCTGGGCATCACCGACCGGATCCCCGAGCGGGCCCAGGCCATCCGCGTGATGATGATGGAGCTCACCCGGATCTCCTCGCACATGGTGGCCATCGGCACCTTCGGCATGGAGCTGGGCGCGACCACGCCGTTCCTCTTCGGGTCCCGCGAGCGCGAGATGGTGCTCGACGTGATGGAGTACATCACCGGCCTGCGGATGAACATGGCCTACGTCCGGCCCGGAGGCGTCTCCGTCGACCTGCCCGCCGGCGCCGTCGACAAGGTCGGCGAGCTGCTCAAGGTCATGCCGGGGCGCATCAAGGACATGCGCAAGATGCTCGACGCGAACCCGGTCTACCTGGCCCGCACCAAGGACGTCGCCTACCTCGACCTCACCGGCTGCATGGCGCTGGGCGTCACCGGCCCGATGCTGCGGGCCGCGGGCCTGCCCTGGGACCTGCGCAAGTCGCAGCCCTACTGCGGCTACGAGACCTACGAGTTCGACGTCCCGACGGAGAAGACCGCCGACGTCTACGGCCGCTACCTGGTACGGGTCGCCGAGATGGAGGAGTCGCTCAAGATCATTGAGCAGGCGCTCGACCGCCTCTCCGGGCCGCTCAAGAACGGCCGGGTGATGGTCGACGACAAGAAGATCGGCTGGCCCGCGCAGCTCGCGCTCGGCCCCGACGGCCTGGGCAACTCGCCCGACCACATCGCGCACATCATGAGCGGCTCCATGGAGGCGCTGATCCACCACTTCAAGCTGGTGACCGAGGGCTTCCGGGTCCCGGCCGGGCAGGCGTACGCCTCGGTCGAGTCGCCCCGGGGCGAGCTCGGCGCCCACGTGGTCAGCGACGGCGGGACCCGCCCCTACCGCGTACACTTCCGCGACCCGTCCTTCACGAACCTGCAGGCCATGCCCGCGACGTGCGAGGGCGGCATGGTCGCCGACGTCATCTCGGCGGTGGCCTCGATCGACCCGGTGATGGGAGGTGTCGACCGATGAGCGCGACTACGGGCCCGGCCGACGACAGGGCAGTCCCGACGAGCGGCGAGGAGGTGAGCGCGACCGTGTCCAAGGGGTACGCGCCGGACGTGCGCGAGCGCCTGGAGCGCGACGCCAAGGAGATCATCGGCCGCTACCCGAAGCCGAGGTCGGCCCTGCTGCCCCTGCTGCACCTCGTGCAGTCGGAGGACGGCTACGTCTCCGACGACGGCCACGAGTTCTGCGCCGAGATGCTCGGCGTGAGCAAGGCCGAGGTCGTGGGCGTCTCCACCTTCTACACCATGTACAAGCGCAGGCCGATGGGCCAGTACCACGTGGGCGTGTGCATCAACACGCTCTGCGCGGTGATGGGCGGCGACCAGATCTGGGACGAGCTGTCCGAGCACGCCGGTGTCGGCCACGACGAGACGACTCCCGACGGCAAGGTCTCGCTGGAGCGGCTGGAGTGCAACGCCGCCTGCGACTTCGCCCCGGTGATGATGGTCAACTGGGAGTTCTTCGACAACCAGACCCCGGCCTCGGCCAAGCAGCTCGTCGACGACCTCCGGGACGGCAAGGAGATCTCCCCGACCCGGGGCCCCAAGAAGCTGTGCACGTTCAAGGAGGCCTCGCGGGTGCTCGCGGGGCTGCCCGACGGCCTGGCCGGCGACGGCCCCTCGGCGAACGGCCCCTCCCTGGAGGGCCTGAGGATCGCGAAGGCCAACGGATGGAAGGCCCCGGAGGCATGAGCGTGCCACGGAGCGGAGCCACCACGAGCGGGCGTATCGGTCAGACCGGCGCATGCGAGCGTAACGAGCGTGCCCGCGGGCACGGCACGGCCTCGTCACGGAGCGACGGGCTGTCAGGCGAGGAGACGAAGTGACCACTCTCACCCCGGTTCTCACCGCGAACTGGGACCAGCCCAACTCCTTCACCCTGGAGGGCTACGGCGACTACTCGGCGGCCAAGAAGGCGCTGGGCATGGACCCCGACGCCGTCATCCAGGCCGTCAAGGACTCCGGACTGCGCGGCCGGGGCGGCGCGGGCTTCCCCACCGGCATGAAGTGGGGCTTCATCCCCCAAGGGGACGGCAAGCCGCACTATCTGGTGGTCAACGCCGACGAGTCCGAGCCCGGCACGTGCAAGGACATCCCGCTGATGATGGCCAACCCGCACTCGCTGGTCGAGGGCGTCATCATCACCGCGTACGCGATCCGGGCCAACCACGCCTTCATCTACGTGCGCGGCGAGGTGGTGCACGTCATCCGCCGCCTGCAGGCGGCCGTGGCCGAGGCGTACGCCAAGGGCTTCCTCGGCACCGACCTGTTCGGCTCCGGCTTCGACCTGGAGCTGGTCGTGCACAGCGGGGCCGGCGCCTACATCTGTGGCGAGGAGACGGCGCTGCTCGACTCGCTGGAGGGCTATCGCGGCCAACCTCGGCTCAAGCCCCCCTTCCCCGCCGTGGCGGGCCTGTACGCCTCGCCGACCGTCGTCAACAACGTCGAGTCGGTCGCGAGTGTTCCCTCCATCATCGCCAACGGCGCCGACTGGTTCGCCGGGATGGGCACCGAGAAGTCCAAGGGCTTCGGCATCTTCTCGCTGAGTGGCCACGTGACCACGCCCGGTCAGTACGAGGCCCCGCTCGGCATCACGCTGCGTGAGCTGCTGGAGATGTCCGGCGGCATCCGCGAGGGCCACCGGCTCAAGTTCTGGACCCCCGGCGGGTCGAGCACCCCGATCTTCACCGACGAGCACCTCGACGTCCCGCTGGACTTCGAGTCCGTCGGCGCCAAGGGCTCGATGCTCGGCACCCGGGCCCTGCAGATCTTCGACGAGACCACCTGCGTGGTGCGCGCCGTGCTCCGCTGGACGGAGTTCTACGCGCACGAGTCGTGCGGCAAGTGCACCCCCTGCCGGGAGGGCACCTTCTGGCTCAAGCAGGTGCTCAAGCGGCTGGAGAAAGGGCAGGGCACCGAAGAGGACCTGACCACGATCACCGACATCGCCGACAACATCCTGGGACGCTCCTTCTGCGCCCTGGGCGACGGTGCCACCAGCCCCATCCACTCGTCGGTGAAGTACTTCCGCGACGAATACCTCAAGCACTTCGAGATCGGCGGCTGCCCGTTCGATCACGCCCCGTCCACGGTGTGGGGTGCCCGATGAGCGCGCGGACCCAGGCAACCGGCAAGCACACCGGTAAGCACAGCACCGTCCCGGTCGCCAGGCCGACGGAGGAGACGCCATGACCGTCGAAGCCACCACCCCGGCGCAGCAGGTGCCGGTGAACCTGGTCACCGTCACCATCGACGGCTTCCAGGTGAGCGTCCCGAAGGGCACTCTGATCATCCGGGCGGCCGAGCTGCTCGGCATCCAGATCCCCCGGTTCTGCGACCACCCGCTGCTGGAGCCGGCCGCCAACTGCCGCCAGTGCCTGGTGGACATCCCCGACGCCGGAAACGGCCGGGGCTTCCCCAAGCCGCAGCCCTCCTGCGCGATCGAGGTCGCCGAGGGCATGGTCGTCCAGACCCAGCTCACCTCCCCGGTCGCCGAGAAGGCGCAGCGCGGCGTGATGGAGCTGCTGCTGCTGAACCACCCGCTCGACTGTCCGGTCTGCGACAAGGGCGGCGAGTGCCCGCTGCAGAACCAGGCGATGTCCAACGGCCAGGGCGAGAGCCGCTTCACCGAGAAGAAGCGGACCTTCGAGAAGCCGGTCGCGCTCTCCTCGGAGGTGCTGCTCGACCGCGAGCGCTGCGTCCAGTGCGCCCGCTGCATCCGCTTCTCCGATGAGATCGCCGGAGACCCGCTCATCGACTTCTTCGAGCGCGGGGCCAAGGAGCAGGTCGCCACCGCCGACGGCCGCCCGTTCGAGTCCTACTTCTCCGGCAACACCGTGCAGATCTGCCCGGTGGGCGCGCTCACCGGCGCCGCGTACCGCTTCCAGGCCCGCCCGTTCGACCTGGTCTCCACGCCCAGCGCCTGCGAGCACTGCGCCGGGGGCTGCTCCCTGCGCACCGACCACCGGCGCGGCAAGGTCACCCGCCGCCTGGCCGGGGACGACCCCGAGGTCAACGAGGAGTGGAACTGCGACAAGGGCCGCTGGGCCTTCACCTACGCGACCCAGCCGGACCGGCTGAGGACCCCTCTCGTCCGTGACGAGGAGGGCCGCCTGGTCCCGGCCTCCTGGCCCGAGGCGTTCGCCGCGGCCGCCAAGGGCCTGTCCGCGGCGCGCGGGCGCGCGGGCGTGCTCGTCGGCGGTCGCGTCACCGTCGAGGAGGCGTACGGTTACGCGAAGTTCGCCCGGATCGCCCTCGGCACGAACGACATCGACTTCCGCGCCAGGCCGCACTCCGAGGAGGAGGCGCGGTTCCTGGCGCACGCCGTCGCGGGCAGGGGCATCGAGGTCCGCTACGCCGACCTGGAGAAGGCGCCGACGGTGCTCCTGGCGGGCTTCGAGCCCGACGAGGAGGCGCCGATCGTCTTCCTGCGGCTGCGCAAGGCGTGGCGCAAGAAGGGCCTGAAGGTCTTCTCCGTCGCGCCGTTCGCCGGTCCCGGGCTCGCCAAGATGGGCGGCACCCTGATCCCGGCGGTGCCGGGTACGGAGACCGCCGTCCTGGACGACCTGGCCGCCGTGGACGCGATCGCCGCCGAGGCGATCAGGCAGCCGGGCGCGATCATCCTGGCCGGTGAGCGGCTCGCCACCGTGCCGGGCGCGCTGTCGGCGCTGCTGCGGCTCGCCGATTCCACCGGCGCCCGCCTCGCCTGGATCCCGCGCCGCGCCGGTGAGCGCGGGGCGATCGAGGCCGGGGCGCTGCCGAACCTGCTGCCGATCGGCCGCCCGGTCGGCGACGAGACCGCCCGCGCCGAGGTGGCCAGGGCGTGGGACGTCTCCTCGCTGCCCGAGGGCGAGGGCCGCGACACCACCGCCATGCTGGCGGCGGCGCTCGACGGCGAGCTCGACGCCCTCGTCGTCGCCGGTGTCGACCCCTACGACCTGGCCGCGCCGCAGGCCGCGCTGCTCGCCATGGAGAACACCCCGTTCATCGTGAGCCTGGAGCAGCGCGCCAGCGCGGTCACCGACCGCGCCGACGTGGTGCTCCCGGTCGCCGTGGTGGCCGAGAAGTCGGGCACCTTCGTCGACTGGGAGGGACGCGGGCGCACCTTCGAGACGGCGCTCAAGGTCCCGGGGATCATGAGTGACCTGCGGGTCATCTCCTCGATCGCCGACGCGATGGACGTGCACCTCGGCCTGCCCGACCCCGCCGCCGCCCGCCGCGAGCTCAGCGCGATCGGCGCCTGGCGCGGCCCCAGGGCCGCCGCCCCCGAGCTGGCCGGCCGGGCCGCCGCCCGCCCCGAGGCGGGGGAGGCCGTCCTGGCCAGCTGGCACCTGATGCTCGACGACGGCCGCCTGCAGGACGGGGAGCCGTACCTGGCGGGCACCGCCCGCCCGGCCGTGGCGCTGGTGTCGGAGTCCACCGCGGCCGAGAACGGCCTCGTCGACGGCGGCGAGATCGTCGTCGGCACCGAGCGCGGCTCGCTGAGCCTGCCGGTGCGGATCGCCGACCTGCCCGACCGGGTGGTGTGGCTGCCGGCCAACTCCGCGGGCCGCTCGGTCACCCGGGACCTGCGCGCCGTCGCCGGTGACGTGGTCAGCGTCGGCGCCTCCGCCGGGAACGCCGCGTCCGACGGAAGCGCCGTCGCGCCCGTCGCCGCCGGTCCGGTCACGCCCGGTCCGGCGAGTACCGTCGCGGGCACCGGGCTCGACGAGCGTGCCACCGGCACGACGGCCGGCGAGGTACGCGCCGCCGGCGAAGCTAACGAGGAGCGGTAATGAATGCCCGGACTCTTCTAGCGGCCGATCCGACCCTCGCCGACTTTGGCAAGGACCCGCTCTGGATCAGCATCATCAAGGCCGCCGTCATCTTCATCGTCCTGATGCTGGGCGTGCTGTTCGGCGTGTGGTTCGAGCGCAAGCTCATCTCCCGCATGCAGAACCGGTACGGCCCCAACCGGGCGGGCAAGTTCGGGTTGCTCCAGTCGGTCGCCGACGGTCTCAAGATGGGGCTGAAGGAAGACCTGATGCCCCGGACCGTCGACAAGGTGATTTACTTCATCGCCCCGGTCGTCCTGGCGGTCCCGGCCTTCCTGGCCTTCTCCGTCATCCCGATGGGCCCGATGGTCTCGATGTTCGGGGTCCAGACGCCGCTGCAGCTCACCGACCTGCCGGTCGCTGTGCTGCTGGTGCTCGCGATGGCCTCGATCGGCGTGTACGGCATCGTGCTGGCCGGCTGGGGCTCGCGCTCCCCATACTCGGTGCTCGGCGGCCTGCGGGCCAGCGCCCAGGTGGTCTCGTACGAGATCGCGATGGGCCTGTCGTTCGTGGGCGTCTTCCTGTTCGCCGGGACCCTCTCCACCTCGGAGATCGTCGCGGCGCAGGCGACGGGCGGGGTGGTCACCCTGTTCGGCGTGCAGTTCTCGATGCCCTCCTGGTACATGATCCTGCTGATCCCGTCCTTCCTGATCTACATCATCACGATGCTGGGCGAGACCAACCGGGTCCCCTTCGACCTGCCCGAGGGCGAGGGCGAGCTGGTCGGCGGCTTCCAGACCGAGTACTCCAACTCGTTGAAGTTCGCGGTCATCATGCTCGCCGAGTACGTCAACGTCTTCGTGGTCTCCGCGGTCTCCATCACCCTGTTCATGGGCGGCTGGCGGGCCCCGTGGCCGATCTCCATGTGGGACGGGGCGAACGCCGGCTGGTGGCCGCTGCTGTGGTTCTTCCTCAAGATGGTGCTGGTTTTCTCCTTCTTCATCTGGTGCCGCGCCTCGCTGCCGCGCGTGCGGTACGACCAGCTGATGGCCCTCGGCTGGAAGATCCTCATCCCGGTCAACCTGGCCTGGATCCTGCTCGTCGCCACGGTGCGGGCCCTGCAGCTGGAGAGCGTCGACCGCTCGCTCGTGCTCATCCTGGCCGCGATCGTGATGATCGCCTGCCTCGGCATCTGGTGGCGCTTCGACAGCGTGCTGCAGAGGCGCAAGGAGGCCAAGGCCGCCCAGGTCGAGGCCGAGTTCGAGCAACTCCAAGCCGAACCGTCCGCGGGGGGCTTCCCGGTGCCGCCGCTCGACCTGCCGCACTACCACGGTGTAGCGCGCAAGGAGGTTCCCAGTGGGAGCAACTGATTGGCTGAACCCCATCAAGGGGTTCGGCGTGACCTTCCACACGATGTTCAAGAAGGTCGAGACGGTCAACTACCCCGAGGAGCAGCGGCCCACGGCCCCGCGCTTCCACGGCCGGCACCAGCTCAACCGCTGGCCCGACGGCCTGGAGAAGTGCGTCGGCTGCGAGCTGTGCGCCTGGGCCTGCCCGGCCGACGCGATCTTCGTCGAGGGCGCGGACAACACCGACGAGGAGCGGTTCTCGCCGGGGGAGCGCTACGGGCGCACCTACCAGATCAACTATCTGCGGTGCATCCTGTGCGGCCTGTGCATCGAGGCGTGCCCGACACGGGCGCTCACGATGACCAACGAGTACGACCTCGCCGACAGCAGCCGTGAGAGCCTGATCTACACCAAGGAGATGCTGCTCGCGCCGCTCGGTCCCGGTATGGAGATCCCGCCGCACCCCATGCGTCTCGGCGAGACCGAAGAGGACTACTACCGGCTGGGACGCAACAATGGGTGAGACCATCACGTTCTGGGTTCTCGCGGTCGTCTCGGTGGGGGCCGCCCTCGGGCTCGTCTTCAGCCGCAAGGCGGTCTACTCGGCCCTGATGCTGGGCGTCGTCATGCTGTCGCTGGCCGTGCTGTACGCGGTCCAGGACGCCCCCTTCCTCGCCGCGGTGCAGATCATCGTCTACACCGGCGCGGTCATGATGCTCTTCCTGTTCGTCCTGATGCTCGTCGGCGTCGACTCCGCCGACTCACTGGTCGAGACGATCAAGGGGCAGCGCCTCTGGGCGGCCGTCGCGGGCCTGAGCTTCGCGGCCCTGCTCGCCCTGGGCGTCGGCAACGCCGCCTACGCCGCGCCCACCGGCCTCGCCGGGGCCGTGAAGGAGGCGGGCGGCAATGTGCCCTCCCTGGCGCAGCTGATCTTCACCAGGTACGTCTTCGCCTTCGAGGTCACCTCGGCGCTGCTGATCACCGCCGCGCTCGGCGCGATGGTGCTGGCGCACCGCGAGCGCGTCCGGCCCAAGGCCACCCAGCGCGACCTGGCCCGCGCCCGCTTCAGCGGCCCGCAGCCCTCGCCGCTGCCGGGACCCGGCACCTACGCGCTGCACAACGCGATCGACATGCCCGCCCTGCTGCCCGACGGCACCGTCGCGGAGAAGTCCATCAACCGGGTGCTCGCCCGGCACGAGATCGAGGACGGCTTCGCGCCGACCGACCCGGCGAAGGCGGCGCTCATCAAGCAGGTCCTGGAGAAGGACGCGGCGCAGGGCCGCGACTCCGACCCGGACGACGAGCCCGTCCATGTGAGGGACGCGGCACTCCAGCAGGAGGACGGCAAGTGACCACTCACTACCTGGTGCTCTCCGCGCTGCTGTTCGCGATCGGCGCCGTCGGTGTGCTGGTGCGGCGCAACGCGATCGTGGTGTTCATGTGCGTGGAGCTCATGCTCAACGCCTGCAACCTCGCGTTCGTCACCTTCGCCAGGCAGCAGGGCAACCTGGACGGCCAGATCATCGCGTTCTTCGTGATGGTGGTGGCCGCGGCCGAGGTCGTGATCGGCCTCGCCATCATCGTGATGATCTTCCGAACCCGCAGGTCCGCGTCGGTGGACGACGCCAACCTGCTGAAGTACTAAGAGGTGGCCGTGGAACCCGCTGAGATCATCCAGCATTCCGGGGGCGTGATCGGAGTCTCCTGGCTCATGATCGCACTCCCGCTGCTCGGCGCCGCGGTCCTGCTGCTGGGCGGGCGGCGCACCGACCGCTGGGGGCACCTCCTCGGCGTCGCGATGTCCCTGGGCGCCTTCGTGGTGGCGGTCGCCGCCTTCGTCGAGATCCTCGGCCTGCCCGACGCCCAGCGTCGCCAGGGCGTCCCGCTCTACCAGTTCATCCCCGGCGTCGCCGACATGGGGCTGCTGATCGACCCGCTGTCGATCAGCTTCGCCCTGCTGATCACCGGTGTGGGATCCCTGATCCACATCTACTCGATCGGCTACATGTCGCACGACGTCGACCGGCGCCGGTTCTTCGCGTACCTGAATCTGTTCGTCGCGGCGATGCTCCTGCTGGTGCTGGCCGACAACTACGTCGCCCTGTTCATCGGCTGGGAGGGCGTGGGCCTGGCCTCGTACCTGCTCATCGGGTTCTGGCAGTTCAAGCCCTCGGCGGCGGCCGCGGCGAAGAAGGCGTTCATCGTCAACCGCGTCGGTGACTTCGGCCTGCTGATCGCGATCTTCACGGTCTTCACGACGTTCGGCACGGTCGCCTTCGGCGAGCTGTCCGGCGCGACCGTGCAGGGGGCGTTGGATTCCGGCGGCGCCTCGCAGGGCACGATCACCGCGATCGGCCTGCTGCTGCTCCTGGGCGCCTGCGGCAAGTCGGCCCAGCTGCCGCTGCAGTCCTGGCTGCTGGACGCGATGGAGGGCCCGACCCCGGTCTCGGCCCTCATCCACGCCGCGACCATGGTCACCGCGGGCGTCTACCTGGTCGTCCGCTCGGGCGCGTTCTTCGAGGCCGCCCCCACCGCGCAGCTCGTCGTGACGATCGTGGGCGTGGCCACGCTGCTCGCCGGTGCGATCATCGGTTGCGCCAAGGACGACATCAAGAAGGGCCTCGCGGGCTCGACGATGTCGCAGATCGGCTACATGATGCTCGGCGCGGGTCTCGGTCCGGTCGGCTACGCCTTCGCCATCGCGCACCTGATCGGGCACGGCTTCTTCAAGGCCAACATGTTCCTCGGGGCGGGCTCGGTCATGCACGCCATGAACGACGAGGTCGACATGCGCAGGTACGGCGGGTTGTTCTCGGTGATGAAGGTAACCGCGGCCACCTTCATCGTCGGCTACCTCGCGATCATCGGCTTCCCGCTGCTGTCCGGTTACTTCACCAAGGACGGCATCATCGAGACGGCGATGGAGCACAACGCGATCCTGGGCTGGCTCGCGGTCGTGGGCGCGGGCATCACCGGCTTCTACATGTCGCGGATGATCTTCATGACGTTCTTCGGCAAGAAGCGCTGGGCCGACGACGCGCACCCGCACGAGTCGCCCTCGGTGATGACCGTGCCGCTCATCCTGCTCTCGATCGGCTCCATCGTCCTGGGCGCCTTCCTGGTGCTGGACAACCGGTTCATGAGGTTCCTCGCCCCGGCGGTCGGCCTGCCCGACGAGCTCCCCGGCTTCCACCCCTTCAGCGTCCCCGGCCTGGCCACGCTCGCGCTGGTCGCCGTCGGCGTCGTCTTCGCCTGGTTCCGCTACGGTGCCGCCGAGGTGCCCGCGGTCGCCCCGCGCGGCTCGTTCCTCACCACCTTCGCCCGCCGTGACCTGTACGGCGACGCGCTGAACGAGGCGCTGTTCATGCGCCCCGGCCAGTGGCTGGCCCGCATCGCGGTGTTCTTCGACAACCGCGGCATCGACGGCCTGGTCAACGGCCTGGCGGCGGGGATCGGCGGGACCTCCGGGCGGCTGCGTCGCGTCCAGACCGGTTACGTGCGGTCCTACGCGTTGTCCATCCTCTTCGGTGCCGCCGTGGTCGTTGGCGCGCTGCTCTACGTAGGGAACATGTGATGCCCTGGCTCTCGACCCTGATGGCCGTGCCCGTTCTGGGCGCGGTGGGTGTCTCCCTTGTCAAGAGTGACAAGCTCGCCAAGCAGCTGGCCCTGGTGGTCTCGCTCGTCGTGCTCGCGCTGACCGTGGTGCTCGCGGTCCAGTTCGACCCGGCCTCCGGGACGCGCTTCCAGTTCGCCGAGGTCTACGACTGGATCCCGCGCTTCGGCGTCCACTACGGCGTCGGCGTCGACGGCATCGCCCTGGTGCTGATCGCGCTGTCGGCGGTGCTCGTGCCGATCGTGATCCTCGCCTCCTGGCACGACGCCGACGGCTCCGGGGCCGCGGCCCCGCCCAAGCGGTCGGTGAAGACCTACTTCGCGCTGCTGCTGGTGCTGGAAGCGATGATGATCGGCGTCTTCGCGGCGACCGACGTCTTCCTCTTCTACGTCTTCTTCGAAGCCATGCTCATCCCGATGTACTTCATGATCGGGTCGTACGGCGGGGCGCAGCGGTCCTACGCGGCCGTGAAGTTCCTGCTGTACTCGCTCTTCGGCGGCCTGCTCATGCTGGTCGCGGTGATCGCGCTCTACGTGGTCGCCGGGAAGAACACCTTCATGTTCCCCGAGCTGATCGCGGCCGTTCAGGACCCGACCACGCAGAAGTGGCTCTTCGCGGGCTTCTTCATCGCGTTCGCGGTCAAGGCGCCGCTGTGGCCGTTCCACACCTGGCTGCCCGACGCCGCCGCGCAGGCTCCGGCCGGTGCCGCGGTGTTGCTGGTGGGCGTGCTGGACAAGGTCGGCACGTACGGGATGCTCCGCTTCTGCCTGGAGCTGTTCCCCGAGGCGTCGAAGTTCTTCACCCCGCTGGTGATCGTGCTGGCGGTCGTGGGCATCGTCTACGGCGCGATCGTGGCCATCGGCCAGACCGACATGAAGCGCCTGATCGCCTACACCTCGATCTCGCACTTCGGCTTCATCGCGCTGGGCGTCTTCGCGATGACCACGAACGCGGGCGCGGGCGCCACCCTCTACATGGTCAACCACGGCTTCTCGACCGGCGCGCTGTTCCTGATCGCCGGGTTCCTGATCTACCGCCGGGGGTCCAGCCAGATCGCCGACTACGGAGGCGTGCAGAAGGTCGCCCCGCTGCTCGCGGGCACCTTCCTGATCGCCGGGCTGTCCGGGCTCTCCCTGCCGGGATTGTCGACGTTCGTCAGTGAGTTCATGGTCCTGCTCGGCACCTACCAGCGCTACCCGGTCCCGGCGATCATCGCGACGAGCGGTGTCGTCCTGGCGGCCGTCTACATCCTGTGGATGTACCAGCGCATGATGACCGGCGCCCCGAAGGAACCTGCGTACGCCGTGGCCGACGCCCCGGCCGTGGTCGGTGCCCCGGCCGTGGCCGGCTCCACCGAGGAGGCGGGCTCCACGGAGGTGGCCGGCTCCCCGAAGAAGCCGGCGTTCGGCATGCCCGACCTCAACCGGCGCGAGCTGTTCGTGGTGGCCCCGCTGATCGCGGTGCTCCTCGTCCTGGGCTTCTACCCCAAGCCGGTGCTCGACGTGATCAATCCCGCGGTGGACAAGACGCTCACCAGCGTCAAGATCGACCAGCCCAACCCCGCCGTGGCAGACCAGAAGGGGGCCGGCGAGTGAACGGCACCATCCAAGCCCCAACGATCGAGTACGCGCTGCTCTCGCCGATGCTGCTCGTCTTCGGCGCGGCGATCATCGGCGTGCTGGTCGAGGCGTTCGCGCCCCGCTACCTGCGCAAGTCGATCCACATGCCGCTCACGCTGCTCGCCCTGCTCGGCGCGTTCCTGATGACGGTGCTCAACGCCGTCAACGGCCTGCCGGACGCCCCGGCGGCCATGGGCTCGGTCGCGGTGGACGGGCCGTCCCTGTTCATCTGGGGCATCATCCTCGTCCTCGCCCTGGTCAGCACGCTCCTGATCAACGACGAGGACCAGTTCGTCGCGCAGGCGGCGGCGGTGCCGGGAAGCCCCGACGAGGAGGAGGCGATCCTCAGCGGGTACGCCCAGACCGAGGTCTACCCGCTGCTGCTGTTCTCGGTCGGCGGCATGCTGCTCTTCGCCTCCGCCAACGACCTGCTGATCATGTTCGTCGGCCTTGAGGTCATGTCCCTGCCGCTGTACCTGCTCTGCGGCCTGGCCCGCCGTCGCCGCCTGCTCTCGCAGGAGGCGTCGGTCAAGTACTTCCTGCTCGGCGCGTTCTCCTCGGCCTTCTTCCTGTACGGGATGGCCCTGATCTACGGTTACGCCGGGTCGGTGGACCTGCGGGCCATCAGCGCCGCGCTCAGCACGGTCAGTGGCCAGGAGACCCTGCTGCTGATCGGCACCGCGATGCTCGGCATCGGCCTGCTCTTCAAGATCGGAGCCGCGCCGTTCCAGGCGTGGAAGCCTGACGTCTACCAGGGCGCGCCCACGGCGGTCACCGCACTGATGGCCTCCACCGTGCTCGTCGCGGCCTTTGGGGCCGTCCTCAGGGTCTTCTGGGTGGCTTTGGGCGGCCTTGAGTGGAACTGGAAGCCGGTCATGTGGGGTGTCGCGATCCTGACGATGATCGTCGGCGCGATCCTGGCCATCACCCAGACCGAGATCAAGCGGATGCTCGCCTACTCCTCGATCGCGCACGCGGGCTTCCTGCTCACCGGTGTCGTCGCGATCGGCGCCGCCGAGCAGAACGCGCACGCCCTGTCGGCCATCCTGTTCTACCTGGCCGCGTACGGCTTCACCACGGTCGGCGCCTTCGCGGTCGTCACCATGGTCCGCGACGCGGGAGGCGAGGCCGGGCACCTGTCCCGGTGGGCCGGCCTGGGCAAGCGCTCCCCGATCCTGGCGGGTATCTTCGCCTTCTTCCTGCTGGCCTTCGCCGGTATCCCGCTCACGAGCGGCTTCTTCGGTAAGTACGCCGTCTTCTCGGCGGCGGTCGCCGGTGACGCCCTGCCGCTGGTCGTCGTGGGTGTGGTCAGCTCGGCGATCGCGGCGTTCTTCTACGTCCGCGTCATCGTGCTGATGTTCTTCAGCGAGCCCGCCGCCGACGGGCCGTCCATCGCGGCGCCCACGGTGGGCACCTCGGCTGTGGTCGCCCTGGCGGCAGCGGCTACGGTAGTGCTCGGGGTCTTCCCGCAGCCGGTGCTCGATCTCGCGGATCAGGCTGCGTCCGCGCTGTTCATTCGCTAGAGGGGTAACGTTTCATGGCTGCGCCACCGGTTGTTGATCTTCCGTTTGTTGACGAGCGGCTGGCGCAGGACCTCGCTACCGGGCTGGCAGAGGTCGAGAAGCTGCTGCGGTCCTCGGTGCAGAGCGACGACGCCTTCGTCACGGAGGCGTCCAAGCACCTCATCGAGGCCGGCGGCAAGAGGTTTCGGGCCATGCTGGTCCTGCTCGCCGCCCAGTTCGGCTCGCCGGAGGCCGTGGGTGTGGTGCCCGGAGCCGTGGTGATCGAGCTGACCCATCTGGCGACGCTCTACCACGACGACGTGATGGACGAGGCCCCGGTCCGCCGGGGCTCCCCGTCGGTGAACGCCCGCTGGGACAACACCGTGGCCATCCTGACCGGCGACTACCTGTTCGCCCAGGCGTCGGAGATCCTCGCGGACCTCGGCTCCGACATCATCAGGATCCAGGCCCAGACGTTCTCCCGCCTGGTGCGCGGCCAGATCCGCGAGACCATCGGCCCCCGCCCCGGTGACGACCCGGTGGCCCACTACATCGGGGTGCTGGCCGACAAGACCGGCTCGCTGATCGCCACCTCGGGCCGGTTCGGCGCGATGCTCAGCGGCGCCTCACCCGAGGTCGTCGAGCGGCTCACCCGGGCCTGCGAGGCCATCGGGGTCGCGTGGCAGCTCAGCGACGACCTGCTGGACGTCGCCTCCGAGACGATCGAGTCGGGCAAGACCCCCGGAACCGACCTGCGCGAGGGCATCCGGACCCTGCCGGTGCTCTACGTCCTCGCCTCGGACGCTTCCGGCTCGGACGCCTTGGAGAGTGCCCGCCTGCGCGAGCTGCTCGCCGGTCCGGTGGCGGAGGAGGACGTCGAGGAGACCCTGCGCCTGCTCCGCGCCCACCCCGCCATGGAGCGTGCCCGCGCCGAGTTGCTCGCCTGGGCCGACCGCGCCCGCGAGGCCCTGACGGGCCTCCCCGACATCCCGGCCCGCGCCGCCTACCTGGCACTGTGCGACTACGTGGTGGAGCGCTCCGGCTGACCCCCGCCCGCGCCTGCCCGGCTCTGTGCTTCCCCGGCGCTGCTTCCTCGGCCCCGGTTTCCCTGGCGCTGCTTTCTTGGCGCCGCGCGTCCACGTGGCGGGTGTCCCGGCAGGCCGCTGCCCCTCGCACCGCGCGACCGCGTCGCGGGTCTTCCGGCCGGTCCCGTTAGCCTGGCACTGTGCGACCACGTCGTGAAGTGTCCGGGCCGGTCGGCGCAGGGATGATCACCCGGCTCGCCCACCCGGCGGAGCCGGGTTTTTCGTACGTCTTCCACGATGTTGCTTGTATGTATAAGCAAATATTGTACGTGCATGTAGACTCCTGCCGATAGAATATTCCAGGAGGAATCACCATGTCGTGGGACCGTTTCGCCCTCTTGCACGCACGTGTGGAGGCGGAGTTGACCAAGGCCCTCCAGCGCGGGCACGGCCTCGGCCTGTCGGAGTACCGCGCACTGGGACGGCTCGCCACCGCCCCCCGCGGCTGCATGCGCATGCAGGAGCTCGCCGAGGCGGTGGGGCTCAACCAGAGCTCGGTGACCCGGCTCGTCGCCCGTCTCGAGGAGGCCGGGATGACCCGGCGCGACCTGTGCTCCGACGACCGCCGAGGCGTCTACTCGGTGATCACCGACGAGGGACGCGCCCGCCTGGCCGGGGCCACCCCCACCTACGAGCGCTCCCTGGCCGCGGCCCTGGAGCAGGCCGGCGTCGACCCCGACCTCACCCCGCTGGTCCTCGCCGTACGCGGCTCCTGACCGTCTCGCTCCTCGGTGTGGTCCCGCAGCGGCCCCTGGCGCCACTATGTGGCGCTATGGGGCTCATGTGGGTTTCCCTATGCCGGGACGGACTCGGGGGCCGTCCGGCGGGCCTGCGCGGCCGTCCGGAGGCTGTCCCAGGTGAAGACCGACAGCGCCAGCCAGATGACGCCGAACCCCAGCCAGCGGCTGGGCGGCATCACCTCCTGCGCGACGAACACCCCGCACAGGAACTGCAGTATCGGCGCGATGTACTGCAGCAGGCCGATCGTGGTGAGCGGTATCCGAATCGCGGAGGCGGTGAAGCAGAGCAGCGGGACAGCGGTAACCACACCCGCCCCGGCCAGCAGGAGCGCGTGGCCCGCCCCCGCGTTCCCGAAGGTGCTTGTCCCCTGCTGTCCCAGGTAGGCCAGGTAGCCCAGCGCGGGCAGCAGCAACACCAGCGTCTCGACCGTCATGCTCTCCGCCGCGCCCACCCCGGCGGTCTTCTTGACCAGCCCGTACGTGCCGAAGCTGGCGGCCAGCACCAGCGCGATCCACGGCGGACGCCCGTAGTCGACGGTCAGGATGACCACCGCCACCGTGCCCAGGCCCACCGCGACCCACTGCCACCGCCGTAGCCGCTCCTTCAGCAGGAACACCCCGAAGAGCACGCTGACCAGCGGGTTGATGAAGTAGCCGAGTGCTCCCTCGACCACGTGCCCGCTGTTGACGGCGTAGATGTAGACGCCCCAGTTGACCGTGATGATCATCGCTGCCAGGACGAGGAGACCGAGCTTGCCCGGGGTGCGCAGGAGCTCGCGGAACCAGGACCAGTGGCGCCGTACCGCCAGGATGGCGACGACGGCCACCAGGGACCACGCGATGCGGTGAGCCAGGATCTCCAGGGCGGCCGAGGGCTTCAGGAGCGGCCAGTACAGCGGGAACAGGCCCCACATGGCGTAGGCGGCGATGCCGTATAGGACTCCACGGCGCGTTTCAGGCATGACCCCCATCTTCGCTGCTTACTTGATTTAATACAATTTAGCAGTACTTTTATCTCTGTTAAGAGAGCCTTACGGGAACACGGGAAGGTCGCCCGCGGTTGCCTCCTGGTGAGAACGTGTCAGGAGGAGGTTCACAATGGGCTGGCTGTTCGGCAAGGACAAAACAACGATGGTGTCCCCGGAGAACGCGCTCCCGGGCCGCCCCACACCGATCACGGCACCCGGCCGCCACGCGGTCCTCGACGCCCCGCTCGCTCCGCCCTACCCCGAGGGAAGCGAGATCGCCGACTTCGGCCTCGGCTGTTTCTGGGGCGCGGAGCGCATCTTCTGGCAGACCCCAGGCGTGATCTCCACCTCGGTCGGCTACGCGGGTGGCTACACCCAGAACCCGACCTACGAGGAGGTCTGCACCGGCCAGACCGGCCACACCGAGCTCGTCCGCGTCGTCTTCGACCCCACCAAGGTCTCGTACGAGGAACTGCTGCGCGTCTTCTGGGAGGCCCACAACCCCACCCAGGGCATGCGCCAGGGCAACGACGTCGGCACGCAGTACCGCTCGGCGATCTACTTCAACTCACCCCAGCAGGAAAAGTCGGCCCTCACCTCGCGCGACGCCTACCAGAAGGTGCTCACCGAGTCGGGCTACGGCCCCATCACCACCGAGATCGCCCCGGCGGGGGAGTACTACTTCGCCGAGGACTACCACCAGCAGTACCTTCACCACAACAAAAACGGCTACTGCGGAATCGGAGGGACCGGGGTCTCCTGCCCGGTCGGCCTGACCTCTGGCGAGGCGTAGACCTGCGGTTTTAGTTAGATTCTGGCCCTTGATCGCCCGGTATATCCGGTGTCGATCTTGGGCCAGAGCCGTTTTCGGCGACAAGTATCACTACAGGGTTAAAGGCGACCCGCCTACGGCGTCTCGCCGCGCGTCGGGCGGTCGCGGGCCGCGCTGCGGCTCTTCGGCCGGTCGCGGCCCGCGGTCGCCCGCGCGCTGGGTGGCAACGACGCGGAAAGCTAAAGACGACGGATGACATCACCGTCACGGCCAGCGCGTAAGCGCCCTGTGATTGCCTCAGTTGGACTTCCAACTGCAGTTGAGTCGGCTCGCGACCTCGTGGCCCTGTTCAGAGTCGTGATCGCATGATCACCGGACAGCGCATCGAAAACGCCATATAGTCTGACAGGTGGCGCCTGAATCTGTTGGTGGCCGGCCAACTGCCCGTGGCGATGCGCCGCACATGACCGCAGCCGAATTAGTCTCATCGGTCATTCCTGCCGATGACGACGGCGCTCCCACTGCGGATCGTTACGACTGGCAGGCAGCCATGGCGGCCGCCGACGGGCTTCGTTTGTACCAGGACGGCCTGGGCGATGATGGGCGTCTGAGGCCCGAGTGTGAAGACTGGATCCTGTGTGAATGGCAGGAAGATTGGATCCTGATATCGGGCGAGATCGTGGAGTTGGTGTCAGGTAAGCACCGTGATACCTCAGCAGGTGCTTATACGACTATCAACAAGCTTGCTGATGACGGAGGCCTAGCACACCTATTCAGTCGCTGGGCCGCTTTGAAGGAGCGAGTGCTCTGTAGGTTGGTAACATCTGGTGGCCTCGCAGCTGGGGATCCCCGACATCTTCTCAATGCGATGACCTCTCTGCGGAGTACGAAGCCACAGATGCCGCACATGTCAGATTTTGAACACCGCATTGTTGTGGGCAAGCTGCGAACCGCAATTAACACCCATTGTGAGGTAACCAAGGAGCGGTGGTCGGGCTCTGGAGTGTCAGTAGTAGTTCCAGACGATGAGCGCGACATCGAGGTTGCAAGATTCCTTGCAGCGCTTAGTATCCATGAGAATCAGATTCAGCGTGATCACATAGCGTACGCTGCGCCGGGGATGTTTGTTCAGCCAGTTTTGGACAAGATGCAAGTAAGCGCTCCGGCGGACGCGGTGTGGTCTGCAGTTCTGGCGGTCTTTCAGAGCAGAATGCGCGGACGAGGACGACTGCCCATCGGTGAATTGCCCTCTGTCCTCCAGCGAGGTAATACTTACAAAGGGTTTCCTTCTGATTTGGCTAGGAAGCTCCAGATGCGGACGGTCACAATGTCCGATATCGAGCAGGCGATTCATGTGGCAGCCGCGTTGCCAGGCGGATACGCACAACTCCCTCCGCTCCCGCCGACGTCCCGGCTTGAGGTAAAGCTAGACGTTAGCGGATGCTCTGCGAATACCATCGAGCGAGCACGGAGCCTCCGGATGGCATATCGCGATTATTGGAGTGACCGTGAAAGCGGAGATCCGACCGCTCGAGTGGAGCGGTTGCGTCTAGAGCGGCGACTGCAGCGTCTAAGCGATGAGGCAACTGACACTCTACAGCCGCAAGGAGCATCGCTATGGCGGCGGCTACAGGAGCTAGTCGATGCTCTTGACCCGATGCTGCTTCCCCCTGGCATGGATGCGGATCTTGTTATGGGCGGAATCTGTGATTTAACTGATCAATGCATGATCTGGTTTGGGCCCCGCTTCGATGTCGATGTCGTTCTCGAACGCGGCAAGCTAGAACGGAGAACGTCGGCATGATTGATCCCAGCGCCGACGAGCTCACTCTCTTGCGTGAGGACCTCGCCTACCACCAAGCCCGAGTATTGCTCTTGGTGTCAGCCGTCTGCGAGCTCAAGGAACATGGGCACAAGCTTGATGGTATGACTAAGCTAGCCAAACTGGACTTCCTGCTGCGCTATCCCGCTCTAGCTCCGGACGTCCTGGACCGTCTTGATGCCGCCGATCCGAGGCTTCATCTCAGCATGGCTGAGGTGTCCGCGCGCACCAGCGTCGAGGCTCCGATGACTCGCTACAAATATGGTCCATGGGATGACCGCTACTACGCCGTACTTGGTGCCCTGGTTGGTCGGGGGTTGATTCGATATACCCGCGCTCGCAAGGGAAGCGTGGCAGTTGTGCCGACGGCTACAGGCCGGCACCTGGCGGCTGAGCTCGCCTCCGGCGAGCAATGGCGAGTAATTGCAGATCGTGGTGCGGCGATCGCCGAAGCCTCGTCGGGGTTGACGGGCAGCACGTTAAAAGATCTCATCTACGAACGATTGGCTGATCTCATGGACCGGCCCCACCGGCAGGTGATCCAGTGACCATACGCTTCCGACTCGAGGCTGTAAGCCTGGAAACCACGAATGGCACGGTCGACTATGAATTCCGTTCCGATCTTACAGTTCTGGCAGGGCCAACAGGGGTTGGCAAGACTACGTTGCTAGAACTGATCAAGTTCGGCTTCGGGGGTGACGCGATATTGGCGGATATCGCTGTGCAACACGTTGAATCAGTCACCGTCCAGGTCCGGATTGGCGATCACAGACTTCGGCTGAGTCGTAGTATCGACCAGGCTAAGCGTAAGACTGTTCGAGTCTTCGACGTTATTGACCAGCAGCGCCTACGCGATCATCACACTGACGACAAGGAGCCAAAACTCAATACTCTGCTGATGACCTGCCTCGGCCTGTCGGACGATCTACGAGCAGCAGCTGGGGGGAACAGCACGCGAGTAGGTGCCCGCATAACCTTTGCGGATATCTTCACCTATATGTATATTCCACAAGGCCAGATTAATCGCGACATCGCCTATAGCCATGAGAGTTATCGTGAGCCAAAGCGTCGGGCAGTGTTTGAGTTGTTATTCGGACTGGCGGACGCAGAGATTCTTAACTTGCGCTCAAAGATCAGCAAGCTCAAGGGCGATATTGGAGAGGCTGAGACTCGGCATGCCACTGTCGTGCAATTCTTGCACGACAGTGGGACCGAGAGTCGCGATCATGCTCTGGCTGCGCAAGCTCGGGCTGTTGAAAAACTCGAAGAAGCACAAAGCCAGCTCGCTGAACTGCGCGATAGCATTGACCCTATTCTCGACCGAGAAACTCAGACGCTTCGGGACCTGCTGACGGACGCCGAAAGAGGGTTGGCTGATAGCCGTGCCGCCGCAGTCGACTTGAGTCGTCGACAAGCCCAAAACAGCGCCGAACGATTCCGTGTCCAAGCAGACTTGGCGCGACTAAACCGCATGCGTGACGCAGGGGAGCGTCTGGCTGACATCGAGTTCACTGTCTGTCCGCGCTGTATGCAGTCTATTAAGAAACGCCGCCCTCCTGCGGGAGCATGTCGGCTATGTCTTCAGACTGACCCTGTTCCAAATCTCCCTAGCCACGACCAATATGAAGTGCGACAGCTTACTGAACAGCTCAATGAAATGAACGAGCAAGATAGCGTTCTAGCAGATCAGCACGCCGCCACCTTGAGAGTGATCGACGATCGCGAAACTCTTATCGCTCACTTGGCAAAACTGCTCGAGGAGCGGACATTTCATCGTATCACTCCGCGACTACAGGCATTTACCGACATCTCTAGCCAGGCAGCTACTGCAGCAGCTGACCAGGAGCGCTGGGATTCGATCTTGCGCCAGTGGGATGGTGTTGGTGATCTCGAAATTGCAGCGAAGAATCTTCGTATCCAGAGAGAGGATGCTCGCAGCGCTCTCGACGCGGCCTTGCTTTCCTTGAACGCGAGGCACTCTGAAATCATCTCAGAAATAAGCGAAGAATTTGATGCCATCGTTCGCGCAATTGGAATTCCTTCAATTGTTGATGCGTCGGTTGACGCAGGTAATTATCTGCCAGTCATCAATGGAAAAGTATTTTCCGGAAAGAATCAGCTGTCTGGAGGTGTCACTACTGCTACGCAGATAGCGTACTGGTGTTCTCTGATTGCGGTGGCAATGCGGCGCAGGGACACTATTTACCCTGCTTTTATCGTTATCGATAGCCCGCGTCTGGCTCTCAATACTGCTGTTCATCTCGCCGAGGCCATGTATGCCAGACTCACTATCCAAGTAAATGCCATGCCCGGCCGACTGCAGCTCATCATCGCCGATAATGAACTTCCCGATAATTATCGCGGCGGAAGGGAGCAGATCGATTTCGATTATGCCACACCAACGGTTTCTACTATTGATCACCCCGGTCCTGCGCAGGTGTCGCCCATTAGTGTCGTAGAGGACTAAATAATTATCGTCCGACTTCGAAAATTCGTATGGCCGCAGACTTTTTCGAGTCTGAGTACGCCGCTGCTTTGATAGCAACAGCTTGCCGTTCTCGCCTGACCGGTGTGCGTGGACCACGCCGAAGGATGGGGCGGTGAAGGTGGCGAACACGCGCGGATGCCCGCTCACCTCCTCGGGGACGCCCCTACCGCCGCGCAATCCCGAGATGATCAGGTGATAGGTGTCGTCCCTGTAGGTGGTCGAGCAGGCGGGGCAACGGGATGCGCGGCGGTTGCCGCACGCGGTCAGTAGAAAACCGGTGGATTCGTCGGCGGTTCGGTAGACGTCCAGGACCTCGCCCGTTCCGGCGTCTACGGTAATGCGTTCGCCGTGGAGCCGGACGGGCTGGGCACAGCCGCCAGTGGCGTACACCATGCGTTGCCATCGGTCGAAGTCCGGCATGGCCGCGCGCTGTACGGCGGCGAGCACATCAGGGGAGAAGGAGGGGTCGTTGCTCATGCGGCGTCCCTCCCACCGCGCTCCGGGGTGGCGTCAGGGATTTCGTCGCTGATCTCGACACCGAAGACGGTGGCGACGCGTCGCCACTTGTCGTGATCCCACCGGGGGGATCGGGCTGCTTGGCGCCTGCCCCACTCCTGGGCCTGCGCGGTGGGTGGTAGGGACTTCGTAGTGCCTCCTTTCCGAGTAGGGAACCGTCGCCGACGGACGGGAAAGGGCGAGCAGCATCGCGAACAGGCCGAAGACAGCCTGTGGCGAGTCGTGGTGCTGCCAGCGAGAGGAGAAATGGAGTGTCTGCTGCGACGATGACGGGCGAGCGTGCCGTGCGTTGCCGGCCTACCGCTGGGCCGGGTGCCTCCAGCGGAATGGCTGTCTAGGGGATGTGGTCGTGCCCGGTTCTCTTACACGCTCGGATTGGGCCGCAGGCCGTTTTCTCGCTGTCTCCCTCATTCGTGGCGCGGTTTTGATTACTTATTCTTTTACCACCGAAAGCAGCTGAGTAAGCCTCATGAACTGCGCGCGTTCCTGCTGTTCAGGGGCGTCCGTCGGCGTCCCTTGACGTCCGTATACTTCCACTGAAGTCCTGTGACGTCCGGCTACACCGGGCATGAAGTAAGAGAGCCGTCACCCATGGGTAAGGGCAACGGCTCGCCTGCTCGCGGAAGACGTCCAGGACGTCCTGAGACTCAGGTCTCCCGCCAGACCGGTTCGAGGAGATCGGGATTGAAGGGCCTGCGACCTCCGCCACTGGGGTAGATGATCACCGCATGCAGGGCTTCGCGGATGTACGACCGCTTGATGGACAGGGGCAGGCCGCCCTTTTCCTCGGTGAGGTACCAGCGTCGCCGGATCTCGGCCACGTCCGTGGTGGACCGGGCCAGATGACGTTCGGCGGACGCCGTGAAGTTCTGCGCTTCCGTGCGAAGACGGCTGATTCGCTTTTCGAGATCGGGAGCCATGGAGAAGAACAGCTCGTTGCTGATGTTCCCGGCTGCCCACTGGTTGCGCAGTTCTTCGAGCCGGGATTTCGTGTCCTCGTACTCCTGCTTTCCCGTCCATTCGGAGGGCTCGGCGGAGGAGGCCATCTGGACCTCTTCGAGCTTGGCGAGAACCGCTTCCGAGATGTAGAGGTCGACCATGTCGCCGCGCCTGCCGAGGCTGCCGCACCCTCCGACCGTCTTGGCGGGGCAGATGTAGATGTGCTGGACACAGTCCTTGCTGTGAGTGACCCGCAGGGACGTGTTGCAGGGGGTGCCGTCGGGCTTGGCTCTCCCGCACCGCAGGAAACCGGTGAGCAGGTAGTTGGGCTCCCGGAAGTCTCGCGAGAGGATGTGGCCGACTCGCCCGTCCCGGTGGATGTAGTGGCCCTTGCGGGCGTCGAACAGGTTCTTGACCGCCATCCACTGCTCGGGGGAGACGATCGGCTCCCACTGTCCGACGACCGGGTTCCCCTCCGAGTCCCGTACGAGCTCCTTGTTGATCTGGCGCCAGCCACAGACCCGAGGGTTGGTCACTGTGAGCTTGAGAGAGCTTGGGGTCCAGGCGTTGCCCAGGGTGGTTTTGACGTCTTCCTTCTGCCACTGGTTTGCGATCGAGTGGAGCGAGCGCCCGCTGACCAGATCCGCGATGGCCTGCCGCACGAGAGGTGCTTCCCGGGGGTCGAGTGTCAGCCGATCGGGCAACCAGCCGAAGGGGCGCGTTCCGCCAGCGGGCACGCCCAGTTCCGCGCGCGTCCGATGTGAGCGGCGCATCCGGCGCTGCATCTTCCGGACTTCCATCTTGGAGATGACCGCGCCGAAGAGACCCATGCTCTCGGTGTCCTCGCTGTAGAGGTCTTTCATCCCACGTGCGTCGGCGAACACGCGGCCGTCCCGGTATGTGATCGCCTCTACGAAGCGTTCGTAGTCACCCGGACGGCGGGCAAGACGATCCTCGGCCACGATGACGACGCCCTGGACTGCCGTACCGTCGGAAAGCTCACCGGCACGAAGCGCCTTGAGCATCGCTTCGAAGCCGTCACGGACCACGTCGGCCTTGGCCGCGGACTTGTCGTTGTCCGTGAACTCGTGGACCACGGCCCAGCCCTGCCGTGCCGCCGTCTCGCGGTTGAGCTTGTGCTGGTCCTGAACCCCGTGTTCGTCCCTCCTGATGTCCGCGGAGATGCGAGCGTAGGAGACGACGGGGACAGCCGAGCCGACCTGTGCCACGGGGACCTCCACAGGAATTATTGCCTAAGTGAGAGGTCTACCACCAGCAGTACCTGCACAAGAACCCGAACGGCTACTGCGGGATCGGGGGAACCGGGGTCTCGTGCCCGGTCGGTTTGACCTCCGGCGAGGCGTAACCCTGCGGTTTTAGATAGATCCTGGCCCTTGATCACCGGTGTGTCCGGTGTCGATCTAGGGCCAGAGCCATTTTCGGGGGCAGGTATCACTGCAGGGTCAGGCAGTCCGCTGCGCAACGCGCCACGCGTCGGGCGGTCGCCATCCGTACCGAGGCTCTTCGGCCGATCGTGACCGGCACCTTCATGCGCAAGGAGCGCCATAGAGGACATTCAGGCTTGTATCAGGTGCTACTGCGCGATGATCGAGGAGTCTTCGATGATCCCACCGTCCGCCGCCTTCTGCCGCACTGTTGCACTCTCGGCGGTGATCCTAGAGTTCAGGATCTGACCGCGACTCTCGGCGACCTGATCGACGTCTGCGCTGGTTGCGTTGATCGGGCTTGTAGCGATGCGGGAGCCAGGACCTGCAGCACTCTGGGTGATTCTGTTCGCGACGGCATGTTCTTGCTTTCGATTGCTTTCCATGCGATAGGTGATCATGGCTACGCCGACCAGCAGTCTGGCGGCGAAATGTCCAATATGTCTATTTTGGTAGTGTGGAGTCTTGTTACGTCTGGAGATCGTTTGTTTTGTCGCAAACCTGAGACCTTTCGAGTGCTGTATTACTCTATGTTGATGTGGCATTAACGCTTAGTCTGCCTTGTTACCACTAGGACTTCAGGGCGGTCACATGAGTGAGCAGGCAGTCGAAACGGCGGTTGTTTCCGGGCAGGTAGATGAGGTGGTTACGGCTCCGCTCGCAGTGGGACGTGACGTTCCCATTAGGAAGCCGTCCGTTCCACGTGCCGCCCCGAAGTGGGAGATGGACGCACGGGATCGCGTCCGGGCAGCCATACGTCGTTACTCCAAGCCTTTGGCTGATCTCGTGGCCAGGGACGCCAATGAGGGGGACACCCGGCTGCTGGTGACGGACTTTCTCTGTGACGGTCTCGGCTACGACAAGTATGAGGAGCTCACGACCGAATACCAGGTCAAGGGTGAGTTCGCGGACTATGGGATCCGCATCGACAAGCAACTTGTTGCTTTCATCGAGGTCAAGCGTTGCAGCCAGAAACTCAACTCGAAGCATCTGCGCCAGGTGCAGATGTATGCCGTGAACGAGGGGGTTGAGTGGATGATCCTCACCAACGGGCAGGTCTGGCAGGTCTACCACATGACCGGAGGGTTGCCGGTGGTGATCGATCTTGCATTGGAGGTCGACCTGCTCGGCGAGGCCGGGCTGGCGACGAAGACGGATGCTTTCTTCTATCTCAGCAAAGAAGCCTTCAAACGCCGTTTGATTGATGATCTTTGGAAGGCGCGAGCGGCGACCTCCGCCAAGTCGCTGGTTCAGGTCGTGTTGTCAGATCCGGTAATCGACGCGATTCGAAAGGAGGTTCGAAGGCAAACGAATCACAACGCCGAGCCGAAGGACCTCGTCCGCATTCTTCGGGCCGAGGTGCTGCGCTCCGAAGCGCTGAGTTAGCTGACTGGTAGCGGTGTCACGCTCTTCTTCTACAACTACAAGGTGAAGATGCTCTGCTGCATAGCTGAGGCGTGGCGATGTGGTCCCTCCAGATCCGCGCCGCCACGCCGGTCGCTGCTGTGCTTCTCCGGACAGCAGGGCCGTCCAGATCGCCCGAGCCTCATAGATCGCGTAGACAGAGGTCTCGTGGATCTCGTGTCTACCGCCGAGTTAAACGGTCCACCGAATGAACGCCCGTTCGCCGCCCTCACACAGCTTGTAGACCGTGGTGCGGCAGAAGCAGGTCCAGGCCACCATCCGTACCCGCTCCGGGTTTACGCTGAAATGGCTTGTCCGTACTGGTCGACAACGTTAGGGACAGTGCGGATTTCGCAGAACTGACCGGAAGCACGAGTGCGGTGCTTCTCAGGCATCTGACCGGCAAGCTGGACTCCGCCAACCCCTACCTCGACGTGGTGGCGCACACGCTGTGGGCGCTGGTCATGTTGCGCCCCCGGCGCTGGACGCCTGGACCACGAACGCCCTCAAGGAAGCGGCGATCCGTACGTTGGACAAGGTCGCCGCGTCGGCGCGTCGCCGCAGTTCAAGCGGGGACCGGAGTCGGTCATTTACGCTCTGCGCATGATCCACCGAGGATGAGAGGGGACTTCCATGGCGGAGGAGCTGTCGAGGCTGGCGGGTCTGCTGTACGAGGTCGGGCTGCTCAAGCGCTACAAGCGCACCGGCTGGCTGGTCGCGGGGGTACGGGATCCCGAGAGCGTCGCCGACCACTCGTTCCGGACGGCGGTCATCGCGAGTGTGATCGCGGCGTTGGAGGGGGGTAACCCCGAGCGTGCGGCGTTCATGAGCCTGTTCCACGACACGCAGGAGACTCGTATCACCGACATCCCCTACCTCGGCAAGCTGTATCTGAAGGCGGCGCCGAACGAGGAGGTCACCGCCGACCAGGTGCGCGGTGTTCCGGAGCCGGTGGCGGAGATGGTGCGCGGCGCGGTCGGGGAGTACGAGGAGAAGACCAGCCTCGAAGCGGTCTGCGCCCGGGACGCCGACAAGCTGGAATGCCTGATCCAGGCCATCGAGTATCGCGAGCAGGGCCACCAGAACGTCCAGCCGTGGATCGACAGCTCGCTCGCCGCGCTGAAGACGGCGTCCGCGAAGCGCCTCGCGGACGAGGCGCTCAGTACGGGGTCGCTGGAATGGGTGAAACGCGTCCTGAACGGAGACTGAGACGCTCGGCGCTCATCGAGAGGCGAAGATCTGACCTTAATCCGTCTCATCTGTGGGGCCCTGTATCTCTTCCGTCTCGTCTTGACGGGACCGACACGCCATCGCGTCCGAAGCCGACCGGCCCTACCAGGCGTCGCACCCATTGAGCTGCGACTTTCCGCTGACGATCGATCACACCCTGACCGGCCACCGACGACGTGACCTTTCTTTCCTCGCGCACATGGCCTTTTACGCGCCCTCGGCAGCTTGGAGAAACTCTCGGTTTATCGCCCTACGAACAGCTCGCGCACAAGCGCCGTCAGATAGGCGCTACGATCAGCCCTTTCGCGTGAAAAGGGCGGCATGCGGTGCGGAGATACCGTCTAGGGCGGTTAGTGGCAATCGTCAACATGACGGCCGTGGTGGTCGCGGTTGTCGTCAGCCTGGTCCGGGATTCCCCTGATCCGGCCTGGACCGTGGTCCAGTGGTACCCGCCCTCCCGCTTCGCCGACGAGATCTCGCTGCTCGCGGTGCTGGGTGGGTTGCTCCTGGTCGGCGCGGTCAATTCGTGGATGTTCTGGCAGGTGCTCCGGAGGCCGGCCGATGCTGCGCCGTTGCCGCGGCGCGCGCTGTGGCTGCGCCGACTGCTCTACGTCTACGTCGGCTGGTTACTGATCCCGGTGCCGCTCCCAGACGAGGTGGAGACCGCGTTCGACGTGGTGCTATGGGTGCCCATCGTCATCCTCCTCGCGCAGGTGCTGACGCACTCGGGACCGACCTTCCGCCTGATCCTGGTCGCCACCGCTCTGGTGAGTACGGCGCTTCTGTTGGTGCTCGAAGCTGTGCCCCGGGACAGCTACTCGGACTGGGCTACACCCGTGCTTTCCGCTGTTGTGAGCCTGGCACTCGTGGCGGCGGGGCTGGCCTGGTTCCTGATGATCCTCATCGCCCAGCGACGCGACGGCCGCTGGACCCGGACCACGATGGTCCTGGGAGCGTGCCAGCTGGCGGTCTTCCCCGTCACCATCGTCCTGAACCAGCTCGTCGGCTTTCCGGAGAGCGTGGTCCTATCCGACCTCCTGGATGCGCCGGGCGTCTTCCAGTTGGTCTGGCTCGCCCGGACGGCGCACGAGCTCAACCGTCCCGGCACCGCGCCGGATCCCGAGCCCCTGCGCTCGCCCCGATGGCTTCTCGCGCTGATGGTCCTGGCTCCGCTGGCGGTCGTCGCCCCCGAGGCCAAGCCCCACATGACCTACACCTGGCTCGATGCCGACTGTTCGTCGATCCCCCTGTTCGCCGACACCCCTCCGCAGGATCGCCGGCGCGTTTACCTGTGCCTGGCCGGAAACGGGCGGCTCTACGAAAGAATTCGGTTCTGGAGCGTGGGCGGGCGCACGGTCACGGACCAGCAGCTCCTGGGCAAGGGCTGGAAGAGCTGCGCGGCAGGCGACGGCAAGGTGAGGGCCGAGGCGCTGGTCTACCTGTGCCCGGAAGTCGTCGCACGTGACCGTCCCGACCTCCTGCTCACGGTGGCTCAGCTCAAGCAGCGAGATGCCAAGGAGCGAGCCCGGCGGCGGCAAGAGGTGGTGGACGAGGCCGCCCAGTACGTGAGCGGCTGCCGTGATCCCTGGCCCGCGCTGCGGACCTCCCGTCAGGTCACAGTCGTTCACCTGCCCACTGATTGGGATGGTTACGACATCTTCGACGGGCGCGCGGCGAGCCTGGAGGCGCTCCATGCCGAGAACATCGAATCCGACAGCCCGCTCGTGGCCCACGGGGGTGCCGCCATGGTCGGCACGACGCTGGAGTACGGCGCCACCTGCGTCACCGTGAAGGTCCTGCGTGCGACCCCGCCGATCCGGCGCAAGGGCTGGGACGACGTGGTCGACGCGGATCTGGTTCTCGGCTCGGGACGGGTGCACCTGAAGGGCAGGGGCATCAAGGCCGAAGTCGCCCTTCCGAAGGCGGGGAAATACCGGGTTCGCCTGCACACCCGAACATTGGACGAGGGGATGGGAGAAGACCTTGTGGTGGTGTTTCCCACTTCCTGATGGGCGGATTCCTTCCAGGTCCGGATGCGCTGGAAGGAGATCCGGTGACAGCGCGAAGTCTCCTGCGGTCGCTCGCGGCCGATTCGTACCACCCACTGAAGGGCGCCGCTCAGGTAGTCGGTGAGTTTCCGCGCGCTCCAATTCGATCACCGTAGGGATATGACCTCATCACGATCAGGATCTTTCGCTCCATAATGCGTATGGGCCCCAGTGCCGCTCGGAAGCTTCGGAGACTGCTGTGGAATCGGCGGCGTCAGTGTCAAGCCAGATATCCCCTCCAGGTGGGGCTCCTGTCAGGCGGGGCTGGCTCTCGCCGAGGAGCAGGGCTCGACCGCTCGATCCATCGATGGGTGGAGTTCCCAGCCATTTGCTACTTCGAGTAGTAAACTAGCCGCATGAGTGTGCCTGAGCGGGAGTTCGCCCCGGGGGACGGTCCGGCGGCCAAGGTCAGTGTCTCCTTGCGTGCGGGGAACATCCGGGCGGTCAGGGAACGCGTCGGAGCGCGCGGGTTCTCCGCCTATGTCGATGCCGCGGTTGAACGTCAGATCGAGCGGGACCTCCTGGAGGAGGCGCTTCAGGCGAACGAGGCCGCCTCCGGGCCGATTCCCCAGGCATTGCGGGATGAGGCGGCGGAGTTGTTTCGCAGCGTGAAATCCGCCCCCGAGCTCCAGGAAGAGGGCGGATGGCGCGCGCACGAAGCAAGTTGAGCGCGGGCACCGTGGTCCTCGATTGCGAAGGCCTCGTGAGGTGGTGCGAGGCCGATCAGAGGGTGACCGCGCTTGTCCGTGGAGCTCAGGACAATGACTTCCGAGTCGTTGTCAGCGCGATGACGCCGATCGAGGCGCAGGACGTCCGGGTAAGAAGTGATCGCCTCAAATGGCACCTGTCCCGGCTGAAGGTCGAGCCGGTGACCGAGGACATCTGTGTACGGGCGATCGAGCTTCTGCGCGATGCCCGGCTGCATGGTCACAAGTACGCCATTGATGCCGTGGTGGCTGCTACCGCCCTGCGTGCGGTCAGGCCGGTGATCGTCCTCACCTCCGATGAGGACGACATGGACAAGCTCTGCGGAAAAACCGTCAAGGTCATCGGAGTCTGAGCGAGGCTCTCCCTGTAGTCCGGACACCGGCGGTGTGCCATCAGGCTCCTGGGTCCAGCGGCTGGTGACGCCGCTCGTACTCGTTCGGGCTGAGTATTTTGATTCTCTGCGGCCGAACTGACGCAGGGCGTTGCCATCACTGATGACCGCGAGGTTGTAGGTGTCGGTAGGGCGTACGGCTTGGTTTCGTGCCGATGAGCCTGCCTCTTCGAGGACAGGGCCGGACGCGGGTGGATCATCATGGACCGTATGTGCAGGTAGGGGCAGGTATGGCCTATGCTCTCGCCTTCTCGGCGAAGGTGGCCGTCGATGCCGGTGTCGAGCTTGGGAATGCTCTCGGTCTCCGGGAAAACGAGGTCATTGTCCCGCCTGGGTGTGTGACGTATGTTCCGGCTGTGTGCCGTCAATGGCCAGGGAGAAGTGGTGTCCGAACTCGTCGCTTCCCAGCTCGTTGTGAACAGCCGGATGATCTACTTCGGCTGGGTGCCGGCCGATCCCGAGGCCGTCGCGGCCCTGGTGCCCGATGGTCTGAAGCCCATGGCCAACCGCCAGGTTTTCATGAACCAGTACGTCGTCGACCGGCCTGAGCCGCCTTCGGGCTTCGGCGCGTACTCGCTCACCTACATCGGGCCGGACCTGGAGGACGCCTACGCTCCCGACTGTGTGACCCCGGGCCGCTGGTGGACGCACTACTTCAACTCCAGCGCGGTGGTGCGCGAGTACGCGGCCTCCCGGGGGGTGCCCGCCACCCGTGGGCCGTACCACGATCAAGGTCGAGGGCGGGAAACTGGTCGCGATGACCGAGTCGGACGGTGTGTGCCGGTGATCCGCGCGACCGCGCGGGCCGGTGAGACCGGTACGGCGGTCAACCGTGGCCAGCTGCGCTACATCACGGAGGTCGGCGGGCAGAGGCTCAGCGGGATCTACCCGTTTGAGGTCGTGCCACTGGAGTTCCTGTAGCCGAGCCACTCCGTCTACGCTCTCCGCCCCGCCGATCCGCTGCGGATCATGTGGGGCTTATACTCACCCCGATCCCGGCCCAGGGGCGCCCGGAGCATCCGGAGTCGTTCATGGAGGCTCGGGTATCCGCTCACGACCAGGGCGATCACACGGCAGCAGGTCCGGTGGCATGGCGAAGGGGCGGTCGCGGCCTGTGGCCGCGATCGCCCGCCCTCGTCGGAACCGCCGGCCGTTACGGCTTGACCGGCTTCCGGTCGGTCCACTCGGCCTTGACGATCGCGTTCCAGTTGACGACGGTGCCCGGCTTCGCCCAGCCGTAGGTTCCGGTCGGGGCGACGGCCACGAACCGGTCCGTCAGCAGGATGCCGGTTCGCGGGTCGACGATGAGCTGCCGCTCGAACTCGCCGGTGGGCCACGTCTCGGCGCGGGCGACGCCCTGGCCCTTGCGGTCCAGCGCGTCGGTCACCTCACCCAGCGACCGTACGCCGTCCAGCCCGGCGAGCACCTGGTAGGCCGCGGCCCGGACAGCGGGCTTGACGGGCATGTCGCTCAACAGGCCCGCGGTCACCTGGAAGAGCCAGGAGTCGGCATCCTGCGGGGCGTTGGACTCGGTGCCGTGCCCTTTGTATCTCTTGAGCAGGTACGCCTTCAGGTCGGCCGGGGTCGCGGGCAGAGCCTGGAGTTCGGCCACCGAGACGTTCTCGCCGGCCAGGTCGGCGACCTTGTCGCCCATGTTGATCGGGTTGCTGAAGGGCTCGCCGCCCTTGGCCTCGACGGTGAGGCGTGCCTTGGTGTCGGCGCTCTTGGTCACGGTCACCGTCCACCTGGTCGGCGAGCCGTCCTGCTTCCAGGCGGCCTCCGAGTCGGGCGCGGGTTTGGTGCCGAGGTTCTGGGACACCCACCAGCTTTCCCGCTTCGGCGAGCGGGCGATCCAGGTCTGGCCGCGGCCCAGGCTGTTCACCGTGTACCGCACCTTGGTGCCCACCTGCTGGGCGTTGCCGCTCGTGCTCTCGACGTACCAGTAGGCGCCGCTGCCCTGCCGCGCCTTGAGTGACGACTCGGCCGCGACGAGGAGGACCTGCTTCGCCGACAACCGCGTCACCGGCTGGTCGTCCCCGGCGACGGCCGGGGAGCTCGGGGCCGGTGCCGTGCCGCCGATTGCGGTGATCGTCACGGCCACGGCGGTGGCGGCGGCCACGCCCGCCAGGCCGAGTGCCCACCCGGGCCTGAGAACGCCGGACTTGCGGGTCTGTGCCGGGGTTCGTGTCGGCCTGGCCTGGGACGTGGCGTAGGAAAGCTCGGCGGCCCGGGTGTGCTCGTCGGCCGGGGTGTCGAGATGGTCCGGGCGGGCCGCCCGCAGTTGGTCCAGCGGATTCATGACCACTCCTCAGTGAGATTGCGCACCCGGGTTCGGGGGCGGATCGCCGGTGCCGACCTCATCGCCTGGGCCAGCCGTTTGCGGGCCCGGTGGAGCCGCACCCGGAAGGTCGCGGCGGAACACCCGATGACGCGTGCCGCGTCGCGCGGCGAGAGCCCCTGCCAGGCGACCAGGATCAGCAGCTCGCGTTCGTCCTGATTCAACGAGGCGAGCGCGGTCATGACGGCGAGGCGTTCGGCCACCTGATCGGCGTGGTCCTCCTCCGTCCACGCGCGCAGCTCGCCGGCGAGCGACTCGCGCCGGATCCCGGCGCGAATGTTGTCGCGCAGCACGTTGCGGGCCACGCCGAGCAGCCATGGCAGGGCGGGCTCCGGTATGTCGTCGAACCGCCGCCAGGCGATCGCGAACGTCTCGCTCACCACCTCGTCGGCGATCTGCCTGCCCGCCTGGCTGACCACGTAGGCCCAGACCCGCTGCCGGCACTCGTCGTACATCGTGGTGAACCGCTGTGAGTCGTCCGCCACCGCCTGGCCCCCTTCGTCCTGGGTAATCGCTTCAACACCAGGAAGTGGGCTGAGATCCTCGAATGTTACAAACAACCTCAAATCACCTCTTGGTCCGGTGGTGGCGGCCACGCCCGCCACGCGACGCCGGACCCCTCGGAGCCGCGTGCGGCGGCACCCCGGCGTCCCGCGTCCCGCGTCCCGCGTCCATTCGCGCTCGTTCGCGTTTCGCGTACGGCGACGCGGTCGGCGCGCCCGATCCCGTGGGGGATCTCGCCCGGCCCATGTCCGCGGCCGGTGAGAGCCTGTCGGCGAACCGCCGGTACGGCCCACGCTCGCTGGCGGGGGTTAGGCTGAGCCCGTGACACCCAATGCTGAGCGGGGGACGGCGTTGCGCGCGGACGCGGCGCGCAACCGCGCACGGGTGTTGCAGGTCGCCAGGGAGCAGTTGGCCGCGGGTGACGACTCACTCATGCTGAACACCATCGCCCGGCTCGCGGGAGTGGGCGTCGGGACCGTGTACCGGCATTTCCCCAACCGGCACGCGCTGATGGAAGCGCTGGTGGCGGAGCACTTTCAGCAGCTTGTCCGTGAGGCGCAGGCCGCGGCGGCCGACGAGGATTCGCTCGCGGGTCTGCATCGCCTCCTGCGTTTCGCTCTCGGACGGGCACTGGACGACGCCGGGTTCGCGGCGGTGCTCGGATCCGCCAGCGACGCCGACGCGCATACCTCGGCGATGAAGGCCGAGCTTGACCGCGCCGTCGCGGAACTGCTCGACCGCGCTCGTCGTGCGGGGGCCATCCGGCATGACATCGAGGCGGACGATGTCCGCCGCCTGCTCTGCGGCATCGAGCACGCGGTCCGCTCCGGCGACGATGACGCCAGGCACGCGGAGCTCTACCTCGACGTTCTCCTTGAGGGGCTGCGTCCTCCGCGCTGACGGTGGTTCGGAACCCCTTGAGGGTTTGCGTCCCCAGTGTTGACGGCTCATTAAGGGCTGGCCGGCCGCGTTGGTGACGGTTCGGAGCTTCCCGCTCGGAAGGTCGCCGCCGCGCGCCCGGCCTTCCTATTCGGATAGCTATCCGCTTATGCTACGGTACAACCCGGAAAGCGGATAGCTATCCGCTAGTGATCGGCTGGCGAAGGGCGGGGCCATGGGTGAACGGGCTGTGGTGACAGCGGGGACCGGGGGAATCGGTCTGGAGACCGCGATGGGGCTGGCGGCGATGGGTCACGCGGTGACCGTGGTGGGCCGGAACGCCGAGCGGGGCGCCCGCGCGGTCGAGCGGATCGACGCGGTTGCGACCGGGCCGGAGGCGAGGTTCGTCGCCGCGGACCTCGCGTCGCTCGATGCCGTACGAGCGCTCGCCGCCCGTCTCGCCGAGGAGGGGCCGTTGAACGTCCTGGTCAACAACGTCGGAGCGATGTTCGCGGACCGGCGGCAGACGGTGGACGGGATCGAGGCGTCGTTCGCCGTGAACCACCTTTCCCCGTACCTGTTGACCGAACTGCTGCTGGAACCGCTCCGGGACGGAGGGCCGAGCCGGATCGTGAACGTCACCTCGGGCTCGGTCCGGGTCGCCAAACGCGCCTTCGGCGCCGTCGAGCCGCCGGGCGGCTACTACGGCTTCCACTGGTACGGCCGGGCGAAGCTCGCCAACCTCGCTTACACGCTGGATCTGGCGGAGCGGCTGCGAGGTACCGGCATCTCGGTCTTCGCGGCCGATCCGGGCGGCGCGGCCACCGAGATGACCGACGGCACCATGCGGTTACCCAGGATCGTCTCGCCGGGGCTGCGGCTGCTCTGGCCGCTGGTCCGGCGAGCCTTCGAACGCGCCACGTCAGGCTCCGCGTCAGTGGCGGCACGGTCGTCGATCCTCGCCGCGGCCGACGCCTCACTCGACGGGCTGACCGGCCTGGTCATCGGGTCCAAGGCTCGTCCCGTCGCCCCCTTCGCCCCCGCCGCCGACCCGCGAACGGCCAAGGCCGTCCTCGGGCTCAGCCGGCGGCTGGCCCCGCTCACTCCGCCTGCCGGCGTGATCGCATGAAGCGAACCGCCACCACCGGCGGTACGTGAACCGGAACATCGGCGGCCACCTCGGAATCGGCGGTGACCGTGTCCCACCACTGGCGCTGGTCTTCGGGGTGATCGGCACCGGGACCGGTGCGCCTGTCGGGGATTGACGCTGTCATTCGCCACAGGCTTACGTCATGCTTCATGATCAATTCGCGTGGGGTCCCGAAGCCCTGCTGATCGTCTGCTCGACCTGCGCTCGCGGGACTGCCAATGGGAGCGCCACCACGCCAGGCGATGGGCGGACTCCTGCGGGAAGACGCTCTGCAGGCAAGCGATCGCCAACGCCAGCGCACTCAGGGCGAACACCACTCCCCACGGCGCACCGGCGATACCGAGGCCGAGGGGCCCGCCGACTCCGGCCGTCCCTGTCAGCACACGCCCGACAGTGGTCTCCTTCTTGCCCTCGACGGTCCCGCTCTCGACAGTTCGCACTGTCATTGGAGAATCACCGCGCCCTCCACCAGTCGCTCGGCTAGCGCGGTACGTGCCGTCGCGGCGGCACGCGCGAATTCCTCATGGATCGCGACCTGTTCGTCGAGTGTGTTGAGTGCTGACTCGATCTCCCCCTGTTCGTCGAGCGGAGGAATGGTCACCGTCAACTGCCCGAGATCGCGAGTGGTGATGAACGGGATGACGGTTCCCTTGGATCGGCTGTGAATCCACCTCATGACCGATGGCAGCCCCAGGAAGGTCAGAAGGTAGCGGGGATCCACCACGTCGGCTTCGACAAGGCGCAACCGATGCAAGTTACCGCCGAAAAGCCACCCCTGCTGCCGTTCGCCGACGATCGCCCGCTGGCCCATGGCACCTGATCGCACGCAGAGAATGTCGTCCACGCGGAGGTGGAACCTGGCTAACCGCTGCGCCGTCTTCTCGGTCGCTTTGTCCGCGTCGCCGGCGATGATCGACCCTCGGTGCAGGTGTCTGGGCATCACGATGGGTACCGACCCGTGTTCCACGCGTTCGGCCATGCCCAGCCGGGAGAAGGACGGCCCGGCCTGGATGCTGCACAAATTATCTAAGGGAACCTGAATCCACCCTTTGGGAAGGATTCCCGAGAATCCGGTACGCGGAACAGGCCGTAACCGATCGGCCTGGGCGTCCAGGCGATCTACTTCGACTCTCAGCCGCGCCAGTTCGGCTTCGCTGCCAGGAGCGCCATCCGATGGAGAAGACGTGACTCCAAGTCTGTCTTCGATGTACTCGGCCGGGTCCAGCGAATAGTCGGTCCGGCAAAGCGTGTCCATGTCAGCCGAGATCGCGAATCCGTCACCCGGAAGCCGCTCTGCTTCTACGCCGGAAAGCAGGTGCCGTCTCCCATACAGCTCGGAGATGAGATCGGCCGCGAGCGGCGGCAAAACGAACGGTTCTTTCCGCGTCACGGTGCACATCTCGGTGGCGTCCACGAAAAGGATCCGCCCCGGAGCGTCGGTGGGAGGGCTGAGAACCCATATGGTCACCGCCGTGTTCGTCGTCGGAAACAGTCGCGAGGGAAGTGAGATGACCGCTTCCACCGTCCCTCGCCTCACCATTTCCCGGCGGATCGCGTGCTCGCGCTCGTCGAAGCTGACCCCGGCCTGATGAGGCATCAATACGACCGCCCTGCCCCCGGGCGCGAGGGACTCGACCGCGTACTGCAGCCACGCGTAGTTGTCGTTGTGCGGGGGCGGCGGCCCGAACGGCCAGTCGTCGTCGCGGCGGCCGGTCGGCCGCGCGGCGCGCATGTTGAACGGCGGGTTCGTCACCACGGCACTCACCTGCGCGGGCGGCTCACCCCTCTCCTCCCATGGCGTCACGTTGCTCAAGCGAAGCTCGGCGGTATGGCCGTTTAAGTAGAGGTTCATCCCGGCGAGTCGCAGCGTCTCCAGGTTCGGGCTCGCGCCGCGCACCGAAGGCACCGGCCCAGGCAGCAGGACGCCCGCGGCGTGCAGCGTTTCCCCGCCGCGCAACCACGGGTCGTATACGGAAAAATCTGTACCGCGGTCGCCGACGGCCAGGCGCGCCATGAGGTAGGCCACCTCGCGAGGGGTGAAGTAGTCGCGGCTTTCGAACTTCATCGCGGCGGCGAAGTGGCTGAGCAGCGTATGGAAAGCCGCTGTGCCGAGACGATCGCACAAGCCGATCACCTCGGCGAGATCCGTACCCGGAGGGGGGCGCAACCGTTCGAACATGCCCCGCACACCTGGCGGTATCCGCTGCGTGCGAAGCGTCTGGTCTGTGAACTCACCAACCATTCGCATGATCATGGCAGGCCGGAGCTCGGCCGGAGGCCGGGTGGTGGCTTTGTGAATCTCGGACCATGCCTCAGGCGCGCAGCGGCGCAGGAAGATCAGGCAGAGCAGCAGGTTCAAGTAGTCGGTCTGACGGTTGGCGCCATCACGAAACCTTGTCGCCAGTGGTCCGAGCAGGCGCTGGAGAGCCGCTTCGGTACTGTCGGAGTCGATCGAGCCGTCCGTGGGAGAGGCGTCGGCATCGCGGGCGGGACCGGTTTCGCCCGCGGGAACTTGAGCGGCGACGGACACCGTACGTCGCACCCGTCCGCCGTAGGTGAATCCGGTCGGCTCGTCGGGGCGCCGCTCCTTCTCCGGGATGACGCGGCCGTCCAGCCACCTCAGGGCGTCCGCGAGGGTGAAGAATTCCCCGTCGCCCAGGCTGATGGGCTGAGGGAAGTCCGCGTGGCGCTTCGCCCACGTCGTGATGGTGGGACGCCGAACCCCCGCCAGCGTGGCGAGCTCGGCCCGCGAGACGAATCGATCCGTTGTTTCTTCCTGGCGCCGCACCGGAATCCCTCAGTTCTTCTGCCGACGATTATCGCCAACCATAGGGAGGCCAGGCACCTGCGACAAGTGCGTACTCCGGAGTACGCAGCATTATCAGCGCACCCGAAACAGCTAAATGAAGGATATTGCCAGCTCAACGCATGTGGGCAACCTTGTGCGACTGATAACCCCTGTAGCAGTTGTCGTAAGGAGGCACCAAGTGATCACCACCGTGGGCCGGCTCACGGACGGATGCTGCCGTCCTCCGATTGTCGCGGGCAGCGTGTGGATCTGTCGACATGGAGGTTCAGCTCCTCCGGGATACCCTCGACCGGCACCGGCGGTCTTTCCATGCGCAAACGACGCCGTCGAGGGGGACGAGGTTGGAAGCGGACATCGGAAAGCTCCGGTTCCGTCTCATCGCCCGGGAAGGTACACGGAGGAGGCGCGGACGAACTCGCGGCTAAATAGTTGGACGTGATGTGCCGGGGTTGCCAGCTTGCGCTCATGTCCAGCCCCGAGGCGTCCAGACGCTAGCCGGTGGGTTCGCCACGGTGGCTTTCAACGTGGGCGCCGCGATCGGTCCCTGGCCCGGTGGGATCCCCATCGGCGCCGGCCTCGGTTACCGCTCGCCACTGTGGGTGAGCGCGCTGCTGGTGACCCTCGCACTCGCCACCGCCGGCGTGGTCCGGGGGATTCGACGCGGGACGGCGGACCCCTCACGAGGAGCCTGTCACGACATAGCCGCTCACACCGCATGGTCACCCGTCGAGCCTGACGGCGTCCATGCGAGGGGGCTGCGGGGACGGTCACGGAAACGTCATCCGGTCATCTGGGTATCGAGGCCGAGGCCCTCCCCGAGCCCGGCCTGTTCTGGGAGGGGCCGGTGACGCTGAAAACTCCCCCGAAGGGAAACTGAGGTCCGGGGCCGCACGGTGAGGTCACGATCGCGGATGCCGGCGACAGGCCCGGCTCCCGGTCGCCGACCCGCGGGAACCGGGCCGCGGCTTGGACACGGCGACCTGCCGGCGACGTCCGCTGCCCGCGGTTCACCTGTCGCGTCTCCAGAGCTTGCCCGTCGCCAGTTCGAGGTAGTAGACGCGTTCGCTCTGGTAGCCGCGGACCAGGAAGGGGCCCTCCTTCGACCAGCCGAGGCCGATTTCGAGGAAGTCTTCGCCGGGGAACGTGGGGGTGACGCTGGACAGACGCCTGCCGGTCTCCGGGGCGAAGGTCTCGACACTCCTCCCAAGGCCTCGGATGGCCACGAAGCGCTTCCCGTCCGGCCGGAGGTGGTACGTGTCCTCGGCGGCGTCATCCGCGATCTTCCTGAGGGGAATGCTCATCCGCGTCCTTCCCCGGTGGTCGAGCACGAGCACCTGAGAGGCCGTCGTGACCACGATCCCGCTCTCGTTGAGGTCGTGGACCTGTCGAACACCGGGGATCGACACCGTGGTCCAGGTCCTGGTGTCGATGATCCGCGTGCCGTCCTTGGTCAGGGCGACATACCTGTTCTGGCCGGCGAACGTGGGCGTGGGCACTTCGGTGTCGGCCAGCCTGCCGGTGAGGTGGTGGATGCCCTCGGAGTTCTGGTACACCATGCGGCGATCGTGCCTGTCTAGATAGACGACGGCCTGCTTGTCGGGGCTGCGCACGAACGGCGCCCGCTTGGGTGCTCCGCCCTTCCTGATGACGTACGGCGCGGCCTGCGGGAACGGCTCCCCGTTCACCAGCCACGACCGGCAGGGGGCGTCCACCTCGTCGGTCCACGAACAGGTGGGTCCGACGTACTTGTCCACCGCCGCGAACTCGGCCGTGTACTTCTGGAACGGCACGGGCATCGAGTATTCGGGCAGTTCCCGCGGCAGCGGCTGTCCGGGGGTGAGCAGCGCGCCCGACAGCACGATCGCGGTTCCCGCGAGGTAGAGAGTCCGTGTCGACCATCGGCGGATGGCCGGTTCGGTCCAGGTCGTGTCGTCCGACGCCTCGGGTGCCGGTTCGGCGGCCAGGTTCCGGGCGGCGAGCGGTACGGCCGCGGTCACGATGATCACGATGACAGCATGGGCCAGACGTGCCGGAGTGACCCCTCTGTCGATCAGCAGATAAACGCCTGTCACCACGGCGCCGCCCACACCGAGCAGCCATGCCCATCGGTAGATCTTCGCGTCGCCGTCGCCGTCGCCGTCGCCGTCGCCGTCGCCGTCGCCGTCGCCGTCGCCGTCGCCGTCGGCATGCGGCACCGGGACCGGGGCCGGTAGCCGTACGTCGCGGAAGACGGAAACGGCGCACCAGCCCAGGACCAGATAGAACGGGTCATCGGTGAGACAGGCCACGGGGACCGTGACGGTGAGGGTGATCAGCCGCCATCGGCGCAGGCCGGCGAAGTGGTCGACGGCCAGGCGGGCGTTGGCCATTGTGACGGAAAGGCCGATTAGCGTGGCGAACCTGGTCAGCCGCTCCGATGTGACCGGTATGGCCGCCGCCAGCACGGTCATCGCGGCGGCCAGCCATAAAATCGCCGGAGGTATCGTCACGAGGTATCACCGTATATGGTTTTGTGCCGTGACTTCAGGCGATATATGGCAGCAATTCGGCGTTGCTACCTGGCGCGCCAAACGTGCGAGGTCACTGTTGCGGATTGTGGTGACCGGTTTCCTGTCGCTGATGGTCGTCGCGTCGGTCCTGTGGTGGTCGGGAGCGATAACCCCGCATATCCGGTGGGACACCGACGCTTTCTTCCTCCATGCCGAGGTGGATGAGAATGGCGTCCTGTCCACCCCCATGGTTGTCAGACTCGAAAACGACGGACTGGTCCCCTTCACCCTCACCGATATCTCGGCGGAAATACCGGGGATGGTGCTGCTGCCCGCCGACGGGGCGAAGGAGGAACGTTCCCCGGTCACCGTGGGAAGTGGTGGCCGGAAGATCCTGGAGAGCCGCGTTGTCATCACCGACTGCGCGGCGGTGCCGCACGAGCCCCAGCCGGTCGCCTTCACCTACAGGACCTGGCTGGTCTCGGGTTCGGCGGAGGTGATGTGGGACTCATGGCGGCTGACGGGACCCGAAGGGGATGAGCTCCCGGTCGCCTGGCACCGAGGTCTCGCCGCCAAGGTCTGCGGTGACGCGGTGAGCCCGGACTGGCCCTGACGGCCGGCCCATCCGTGGACGACGACAAGCCGGGAAGGTTGTGACGCGTGCTGCCCGTTATGAAGATCGCCATCGGTTTCCTCTTCGCCTTCGCCGCCCTCCGGTTCAACGGCCTAGACCTGCTGTTCGACCCGGTCGGATGGGCCCTGTGCGTGTCCGGGCTGTTCCAGCTGCAGCGATCCGAGGACGACCCCTTCGGCCGGGCCAGGCCCTTCGCCATGGCCACGTTCTGCGTCTCGCTCGTCGCCCTGGTCGTGTCCGGTGCGCCCTCGAACGGCCTTCTGGATTTCTCCCCCGTCGAGCACGGGATCGGCGTCGCGAACACGGCCTGCGCCCTGATCACCGTCTGGCTGTCCGTCGACGCCGTCATCAGGCGGATCCGTTCCCACGGAGGCGTCTCCGAGGTCGCCCTCCTCGACGTGCTGCGCTGGGCCGTCGTCAGCCTGGGAGCGCTCGGCATGCTGGCCGGGTACGGCTACGCCGACCTGGGCCCTGTCCTGCCCGTCGTCTGGTTCGCGGCCGTCCTGGCCCTGATCGTCACGCTCTACCGCTCGGCCCACCTGCCGTACCTCTCCCCGGAATGGAAGCCCGTGGCGAGCTAGACGGGCGTGATTCCGTCCGTGGCGGGGCCGTGAGCGGATCGGCGTTCGGCGAGCGTGATGACGACCTTTCCCGGGGAGTGCCCTTCCTCCTGGTAGCGGACGGCCGTCCGGATCTCCTCGAACGGGTAGCCCCGGTCGATGACCGGGGTGACCTTCCCGGCCTCGATGAGTTCGGTCAGCGTCATCAGGTTCCGTTTCTTCTCCGCGCATCCGACCGCGTCCGCCCTGGCCGTCCTCTGGGACACGAAGGGCGAGGCCGCGAACGCCGAGAGCATGTGACCGACGGGCCGCAGCCATCGGCCGCCCGGTCCGCCGACGATGACGTAGGTCCCCCTGGGGGTCAACGCCCGGCGGCACGCCGACGCCGAGCGGCCTCCCGCGACGTCCAGCAGGAGGTCGTAGCGCTGTCCGTTCCGGGTGAAGTCCTCCTTGGCGTAGTCGATGACCTCGTCCGCGCCGATCGACCGGACCAGGTCCACGTTCCTCGGACCGCAGACGCCGGTGACCTTCGCGCCGAACGCCCGAGCGAGCTGTACGGCGAACGTCCCCACCCCTCCCGAGGCCCCGTTGACGAGGACCCGCTGCCCCGGCTGGATCCGTCCCTCGTCGCGCAGTCCCAGCAGGGCGGTGACGGCCGCCATCGGTACGGCCGCCGCCTGCTCGTACGACAGGTTCCTCGGTTTCGGCGCCAGCTCGTCCTGGCCGACGCACACGTACTCGGCGAAGCCGCCCTGCTTGAGCAGCGCGAACACCTCGTCTCCGGGGCGGAAGCCCGTCACGTTCCTGCCGACGGCCTCGACCTGCCCCGCCATGTCGGCGCCCAGGATGCTGATCCTCGGCCTGCGCAGCCCGAGGCCGCCCATCAGGCGCGCGACGTACGGCTCGCCTCTCATGTGGTGCCAGTCGTAGGGCTGGACGGAGGTGGCGCGGACCCGGACGAGCACCTCGCCGTCGCCGGGAACGGGTTTGTCGATGTCCGTCAGATCGAGGACATCAGGTGAGCCGTACGAGCGCAGGACGAACGCCTTCAACGTATTCTCCTCATCCATCGCGGGTGGATACGGGGCCGTCGGGAGCGCCGTACTCGCGGATCGACGTCGTGGTCGACATCGGTGGATAGCGGCGAGCGTGCCTCGTGGCCACGAGAATCAATGTAGGAAAGCTCCGCGAAGGGCTCATCAGCCGAAAGTACGCCCGATCGATGGATGATCGGCCACCGTGGTTCCGGCCGTTTCGGCGATGAATCGCCCCCGTCCGAGCCGTCACGATCGGGACATGACCAACCAGAGCATGACGGGACATCGCCCGTTCCCGCGACAGTCGCGAAGGGGCGGGCCGGCGAACGGCCGGAACGGATTCAGGGCGGACAGGCTCGTGCCCGCCGGGCTGATCCTGCTCAGCGTCATTCCCCTGGTCGCCGGTGCCGTCCGCATGACGGAACTGACCGGCGGCGCGACGGTCACGCCGGAGAACGCGCGGTTCTTCGCGGCGCCGGTGCCCGTGGTGCTGCACATCTTCAGCGTCAGCCTGTACAGCCTGCTGGGGGCCTTCCAGTTCGCCCCGGGTTTCCGCCGCCGCAGGCCTGGCCGGCACCGCGCCGCCGGGCGGCTTCTGGTCCCGAGCGGACTGGTCGCGGCGCTTTCCGGTCTGTGGATGACCCTGTTCTACGCCCGCCCGCCCGGTGACGGTGATCTCCTCGCCGTCTTCCGGCTCGTGTTCGGCTCGGCCATGCTCCTGTCCATCGTTCTCGGCCTCGCCGCGATCCGGCGGCGGGACTTCACCCGGCACCGCGCCTGGATGATCCGCGGGTACGCGATCGCGCTGGGCGCGGGCACGCAGGCGCTGACCCACCTGCCCTGGTTTCTGATCGCCGGCACGCCCGGCGAGTTCAGCAGGGCGTTGCTCGTCGCCGCCGGTTGGGTGATCAACCTCGCCGTGGCCGAGTGGATCATCCGTAGGCGGCGCCGCGGCGGGGTCAGCTCCTGACGCGCCTGGTCTCGTAGGCCCAGATGGCGATCTCGACGCGGTTGCGGGCGCCGAGCTTGGCCATCAGGCTGGCGATGTGCGACTTGACGGTGCTGAGGGAGATGTGGAACTCGTCGGCGATCTCGCTGTTGGTCCGTCCCCGCGCCACGGTGACGAGAATCTGTTCCTCCCGGTCCGTGAGCGCCTCGACGGGTCGCAGCGGCGATGAGGTGGGCCCGGTATCGGCGAAGGCGCCGAGTAGCCGAGCGGTGATGCTCGGGGCGATGAGCGCGTCGCCGTTGGCGGCGGCGTGGACGGCCTGGGAGAGCAGGACGGTGCCCGCGTCCTTGAGCAGGAAGCCCCGGGCCCCGGCCCTCAGGGCGGCGTAGACGTACTCGTCGAGGTCGAACGTGGTGATGACGACGACGGCGAGAGGGGCGTCGACGGCCGGTCCGGCGAGGAGGCGGGTGGCCTGGATGCCGTCGAGGCCGGGCATGCGGATGTCGAACAGGCACACGTCGGGGCGCAGGCGCCGCGCGAGCTCGACGGCCCGCCGCCCGTCGGCGGCCTCGCCGATGACGTCGATGTCCGGCTGGGCGTCGAGAATCATCGCGAGCCCGGTACGGACGATCTCCTGGTCGTCGGCGACGAGCACCCGGATGCTCATTCCGCCGCTCCGGACCGGGGCAGCGCGGCGGTGACGGTCCAGCCTCGATCGGGGTCCGGGCCCGCCTCGCAGGTGCCGCCGAGCAGGTCGGCGCGTTCGACCATGCCGATGAGCCCGTACCCCGGCGGTCCGGGCGGGCGGATGGAACCGGTGTCGCCGTCGTCGCTCACCCGCAGGTGCACCGACGTGTCGTCGGCGGTGACCTGGACCTCGACGCGGGTGGCGTGACGAGCGTGCCGCCGGGCGTTGGTGACCGCCTCCTGGGCGAGGCGGTAGATCGCCGCCTCGACCGAAGGGGGGAGGTCGCCGAGGTCGCCGGAGATGTCCACATCGACCGACAAACCGGACGTGCCCTGGTCCGCGAGCTGCCGGAGATCGGTGACGCGCCGGCCGGGCGCCAGGTCCGCCGGTTGGTCCCGGCGGAGGACGCGGACCATGGCGCGCATCTCGGCGAGGGCGCGCGACGCCTCGGCCTCGATCACGTGGAGCGCCTCGGTCGCGGCGTTCGGCCGCGACGCGGAGATGGCGATGCCCGCCTGGGCGCGGATCGCCATCGCCGAGACGTGATGGGCGACGGTGTCGTGCAGGTCGCGGGCCAGCTGCTCGCGTTCGAGCAGCTTGACCTGGTCGAGCTCGCGCATCCTCGCCCTCGCCCGGTAGCGGAACGCCCCGCCCAGGGTGACGGCGGAGAACACGACGGCGAACGCGGCGACCGCGTCGGCGGGGGCGAGGCGGTCGAAGACGATCGAGAGACAGACCGCGACGAGCATGATCGTCAACCCGATCACGGCCTCGCGTCCGGACCCCCACCGGACCAGCGCGTACACCACGATCAGCAGATATCCCATCGTGTACGTCTCGGCGGAGTCCCCGCCCGTCAGCAGCGGGGCCAGGCTCGTGGTGCCGAAGACGATCGCGACCACCAGCAGCGGCCTGCTGCGGCGCCACAACAGCGTGGGTATCAGCCCGATGGTGACCGCCACCGAGACGACCCGCCACGGGAGGTCCGGCCGCAGCACTCCTTCGAGCAGCGCGATCGGCACGAGCAGCCCCACCAGCGCCCAGTCCCGCCACACCCGTACCGGCGGGTTGGGGGGACGGGGCTCGTCCCACACGGATCGGACAAGGGGGAGCACCTCATCATGGTACGAGAGCCCGTACCGATCCGGATCGGCCCAAAGTACGAGAGACACCTACCCCGACGACCCGACGGCCCGGCCGCCCCGGTCACGTCTTCAGGCGCTCGAACTCCCACACGGACACCCGGTCACGCAGGCTGGGGACGATCGTCCGCCACGCCGGGTCGTACGGGATCTCGGCGCTCGCCACGATCAGCGGCTCGCTCCACCCCGGAATCTCGGCGTCGGCCAGTTTGAGCACCCCGGCCGCGGTGGTGCGGACCCGGGCGGCGCCCGCGTGGGCCAGCACCAGCCGCATCCCGTCCAGACCGTCCTGGCCCCCTCCCGCGTGGAGGTGCCGCAGCTCGGGGTCCACCTCGGGAAGCAGGGACGACGGGCGCTGGGGCGGATTGACCGCGAGCAGATCCGCGCGCATCGGGCCGAGCAGGCTCCAGTCGGCCTCCCACAGGCTCAGCCGCCTTCTCCCGTCCGGCCCGATGAATCGTTCCACGTTGCGGGCCGTGTCGGCCAGCGCCGCGGGGTCGTAGTCCTGGGCCACCACGTGAACGGCCCCCGCCGAGAGTGCCGCCAGGGTGACCAGACCGGCTCCGCATCCGGCGTCGATGACGACTTTTCCCTCGCAGTCGCCCATGGTCGCGGCCAGCAGGGCGGAGAAGGACGACGGCCGGTGGACGGCCGGGCTCGACTCGAGGTCACGGCCGACCGCGACCCAGCGGTCAATGTCCACACGATCCTCCGATCCCGCGTCACCCGTGGGATTCGCGGTGTCGAGACGACGGATTCCGCGGTCAGGCGGGAGTCCTACCCATTCCAAGATCACCATAACGGGGGCCCGTGCGGCTCCGGGGGCCGCCGTCACTTCGCCTCGGGGTCGGTGCCCGCCACGATGGCCCGCAGCCCGGCCACCACCTGGGCCGCGGACGGTGCCTGCTCGGGATCGAGGAGCCACTGCGTCATGACGCCGCTCATCAGGGCGAGCTGCGCCGCGCCGAGGGTGCGTGTCATGTCGTCCCCGACCGCGTCCTCCTCGACGCCCGCCAGGATCGCGGCCAGCCCGCGACGGCCCTCGCGCTGGCCGCGAGCCAGGTGTTGCCGCAGCTCGGGGTAGTGCTCGGCCTGCAGGAGGGCCTCAAGGCTGGCGATCCACAGCGGCCGGTGGGCGGTGAAGGACTCGATGATCCTCTCCCACATGGCCTCGTACTGTTCGGCCGGGCCGGCGCCCGGCTCGGCGTAGCCGGACAGGGTGCGGCCGGTCTCGGTGCCCCACTCGTCGATGGCCTCGATGAGGGCCGCGTTCAACAGTGCCTCGCGCGAGCCGAAGTGGTAACCGATGGCGGCCATGCTGACCCCGCCCGCGGCGGCCGTGATGTCACGGATGGTGGTGCGCGCCCATCCCTTCTCCACCAGGCAGCGCCGGGCCCCCGCCAGCAGATCCTCACGATTTCCCATGCCGGGCATGCTATCGGCGCCTGAAGCGAACGCGCCAGGCAAGCGCCTTGCGCAAATGCCCAAATCCGTCCTATGGTCGCTGACATCACAGGAAACGACCCTCGGGAGACCGCCGTGACCGATTCCGTCCGCGCCGAGTTGCGCATCGACGGCCGCCGCCTGTCCTACCTCGACTTCGGGCACCTGGGCCGCCCCCTGCTCGCCCTGCACGGTCACCTGTCCGAAGGCGCCGATTTCGCCGACCTGGCCGCCGGACTGGCTCCCGGCTGGCGCGTCATCGCTCCCGACCAGCGCGGCCACGGCGACTCCGACCGGGCGGCCGACTACTCGCGCCAGGGCTATCTCGACGACATCCTCGCCCTGCTGGACCACCTCGGCCTCGACCGGATCACGATCCTCGGCCATTCGCTGGGGGGCATCAACGCCTACCAGTTCGCCGCCCGCCACCCCGACCGGGTCGAGGCCCTGGTCAACGCCGAGGGACCGGTCTCCCTCGATCCACACGGCCCCAACCCGCTGGCCTTCGTCCTCACCCTGCGCGCCCAGGCCCCCACCCGTCAGGCGCTCATCGAAGGACTCGGCCAGGCGGCCCCCTTCTTCGCCGGCGGGCTGCGTGAGAACGCCGACGGCACCTGGCGGCTGCCCTTCCATCCGCAGGACATGGTCGACTCGGAGGACCTGGTCCACGGCGACCACTGGGACGACTGGCTGGCCGGCACCTGCCCCGCCCTGCTGGTCCGGGGCACCCGGGGCGTCATCCCCGCCGACCAGGCCCAGGCCATGGTCGAGCGGCGTCCGGGCACCCGCCTCGCCGAGCTGGACACCGACCATTTCGTCTACGCCAACGACCCCGCCGGGTTCGCCGGAGTCGTCGGCGACTTCCTCACCTCGGTGGCGGGCGCGCGGCAGAGCTGACCGGGAGGGCCGAGGCGGCGGTTCGTCCGTGTCACGGGCCGTCGGGTGACGCCAGGCGGGCGGTCTGGGCCTTGAGGACCGCGATGGTGTTGGTGACGTAGTCGAGGATCACGGCCAGCTCGCGCTCGTCGTACTTCGTCATGAAGTCCCCCATCTCGCGACCGAGGTCGGCGAAGATGTCGCCGAGGTCGGGAACGTTTCCGGTGACGGCGGAGACGAGCACGCGGCGGCGGTCGCCCGGGTCGGGGACGCGCCGCACGTAACCGGCCCGTTCCAGCCGGTCGACCAGCGCGGTGATCGCGCTGGCGCCGAGCCCGAGTTCGGTGGCGAGCGCCCCGGCGGGCAGCGGGCCGTTCCTGGTGACGAATCCCAGGGCCTTGTGGTCGGCGGCGTTCAGTCCGAGCCGTCGTGCGACCGCCTCGTGGAAGAGCACGATCGCGGTGCTCAGCTCCCATCCCAGTTCGGCGCCACTCATCATCGCTCCAATTCTTCGATGTAGTGAATATTTCACTATGTCGAAGTATCTTAGCGGTATGACTCTCTCTTCGGGGCTGCGGCTCAGCCGTGACGCGGCGCGCTGGGGTGTGCGCTTCTACGTCCGGCACTTCTGGATCGTCCTGGGGCTTTCCCTCGTCCCGACCGTTCAACGCTTCGTCGCCGTGCGCTGGGGGCAGGACCTCCCGGCCGTGGTGAACATCGCCGCCGAGATCCTCACCGGGGCCGGCCGGGTCCTGCTGCTCTACGTGATCCTGAGGCTGGCGATCGTCAACGACCCCGAGCTGCGGCCCCTCGACCGTGACGCCCGCTGGGAGCGCCTGGGGTCGTTCGCGAAGCGCAGGAGGTACGACGTCGTCGTCCAGTTCCTCGTCCTGGGGGCGGCCTTCTTCGTGCTGGACGTCCTGCCCAACCTGGCCATCGAGCACTGGGTCGCGGAGGACCGGCGCGAGCTGGTGGCGTCGCTTCTCGTCTCCGCCAAGAATCCGACGGTGATCGCCTTCACGATCGTCTGGATGGTCGGGGTGGCCCGCCAGATGATCCTTTCCGGGGAGCCGCGGGAGGCGGCCGATTCTCCCGCGGGTCCCGATGCCGACAGGTGATCAGGAAATGGGGGGTTTCGGCTTTTGAGCGACCTGGTGGTCGTTACCGGCCGAGCGTCTCGACGGACACCTGCCAGAGCCGGGCGGCCGCCTCGGGGTCGAGCGCGTACGCGGCGACGCCCTTGCGGCTGCCCGGCTGGTTCTGGACCGCCTCGTTGCAGTCCTCGAAGTAGCGTCCGCCGACGCCTTCGAGCAGCGGCGACGTCGCGACCAGCACGGACGTGGCGGCACCCTGCTCGGGCGTCTTCCACGTGATGCCCGTGCCACCGGCCGCCGCGATCGCCCGGTCGAGCTCCTCCTGGGAGATGTGCCGCTGGAGGTTGGTCCGGATGCTGCCGGGCATGAGCGCGTTGACGGTGACGCCGTCGCTCGCCCAGCGCTTCGTCGCCTCGACCGCGAACAGCACGTTGGCCGTCTTGGACTGGCCGTACGCGGCCCACGGCTCGTACGCGCGCTCCCTGAAGTGGATGTCCTCGAAGACGACCGGCGACCTCAGGTGCGCGCCCGAACTGACCGACACGACGCGGGCGCCACCGGCCGCCGCGAGGGCCCGGTGCAGTCCGGTGGCGAGCGCGAAGTGGCCGAGGTGGTTGGTGGCGAACTGCAGCTCCCAGCCCTCCGGCGTACGGGTCTCGGGCGAGGCCATGACACCGGCGTTGTTGACGAGGATGTGCAGCGGGCCGTCCCACGCGGCCGTGAACGACGCCACGGACGCCTGGTCGGCGAGGTCCAGCGGGGCGACGAGGACCTGCTTGTTGCCGGTGGTCGCGATGATGTCGTTCGCGGTGCGCTCTCCCGCGTCGAGGTCGCGTACCGCCAGGGTCACCTCCGCGCCCGCTCCGGCGAGCGCCCGTGCGGTCTCGACGCCGATGCCGGACGCCCCGCCGGTCACGATGACGCGGCGGCCGGTGAGGTCGACGCCGTCCACGACCTCGGCGGCGGTGGAGGTGGCGGTGAACGGAGTGGTGATGTGTGTGGTCTCAGTCATGATCCTGCCCGTCCTGCTTGGCGGTTTGCCCGACGATGCGCATGGGAGGCCCAGCCGGTACGATGTGCAAACGGAGGAGCCTCCACTACGAACGACTCTAAGCGGAGTTTCCTCCGTTTAGCAAATCGCCCTCGGCGTCAAGATCGCCGACTACCGTGTCCAGACGGACTGACGAGGAGAGATCGTGTCGGCCACCGGCCCTCGACCGCTACGTGCCGACGCGCGGCGCAACCGCGACCGGCTGCTTGAGGTCGCCGTGCGCGCCTTCTCCCACGACGGGCCGGACGTGACGCTCGACGCGATCGCGAAGGCCGCGGGGGTCGGCATCGGCACCCTCTACCGCCATTTCCCCACCCGCGAGGCGCTCATCGAGGAGGCGTACCGCAGCGAGCTGAACAGGTTGTGCGACGTCGTGCCGGACCTGCTGGGGACCATGCCGCCCGACGAGGCGACGCGCGCCTGGATGGATCACTTCGTCGACTACATGACGACCAAGCGCGGCATGGCCGACGCGTTGCGCGTGGTCATCGCGTCCGGCGGGAATCCGTACGCGCAGAGCCTCGATCGGCTCGTCGAGGCGATCTCGACGCTGCTGCGGGCCGCCGTGGCCGCCGGGACCGTGCGGCCGGACGTCGAGCCGATCGACGTGCTCGCGAGCATCAGCGGTGTGTCCCTCACCGCGGGCGAGCCCGAGCAGCGCGACCAGGCCCGCCGCCTGCTCGACCTGCTGATGGACGGGCTGCGCTACGGAGCCTCCAAGGCCCCCTGACGCGGGAGACGCCCGGCCGCGTAACGCGGAACACCGTGGGCCTCCGCGATGGCGGAGACCCACGGTGTGGGGTGGAACGCCTGATCAGCGGGGAGAGCGCTGTGACCACCGCTGATCAGGCGGGCTCAGGAAATCAGGGGTAGGAGACGAGCTTGGACGGGATCGTCGCGGTGCCGTAGGCGGGACCGCCGACACCGTTGATCACGTGGTTGACCCGGCCGTTGCCGCCGAGGGAGACGGTGAGCAGGCTGTGGAACTTGACGCCCGGCTTCACCGGCGCCTCGAAGCCGTTCTCCACCTCGATCGTCGGGTCGACGTTGAAGTAGACGTAGCTGCCGAGACCCCAGCCCTCGTGGGTGTTGACCGCGGGGCCGACCTTGTAGGCCGCCCATCCCTTGCTGCTGCCGTTCATGTAGGCCGCCTGGTTCGGCGGGTCGTACGCCTTCTCGTTCTGGAAGAAGATCGTCCGGCCGCGCTCGCCGTACCACTCGACGTCGTACTTGCGGTAGTGCTCGACGAACAGGCCGGTGGCCAGGACGTCGTCACCGTTGACGATCAGGCCGGTCTCGGCCGTGTTGACGTTCCAGCCGATGCCCTCACCGTGGTCACCGCGCCACAGCCAGGTGTGGTCGATGATCACGTCGTCGCTGTTGATGACGACGCTGGTGGTGGCGTTACCGGCGAAGGCGCCGCCGATGCGGACGAAGACGTCCTGCAGCGTGGTCGGGTTGGCGGCGTGGTCCGCGCTCGACCCCTGCGGGCCGACCTCGATGAGCACGTCGGACTTCTGCGTGCCCGCGTCGACCAGGAAGCCGGCGAGCTTCACGCCGTCCACGTCGGCCACCTTGACCGCGGTGGAGCCGCCGCCCGGGATGATCGTCGCGAGGCCGAGGCCGAGGACCACGGTGTTCGCGCGGGTCACGTTGATCGGCTGGCTGAGGTTGTAGATGCCGGGGGTGAGCAGCAGGTGCAGACCCTGGTTGAGCGCGGCGTTGATGGTCGCGGCCGAGTCGCCGGGCTTGGCGACGAAGAACTGGCCGAGCGGGAGCGAGGTGCCGGGGGTGGGACCGTTCGCCCAGCTCACACCGCGCGCGTTGGTCCGCTTGGCCGGGACGAACACCCGGTAGGCGCCGGCGCCGTCCACGTAGAGGTACGGCTTCTCGCGGCTGATCGGGGTGTTCTCCAGCGTGGTGTAGGACTTGCCGAGGAAGTCGGTGGCGGGAGCGCCCTGCACCCCGGAGAAGACCATGTTCCACACGCCGTTGACCCAGCCACCGACGGAGCTGTCACGGGTGTACCACTGCTGCTGCGAGTACGGGCCGACGCTGCCGTCGATCTTGCTGTCCGCGATGTAGCCGCCGCTGGCCCAGCCGTAGCCGGTGGGAGCCAGGTTCAGCGCGCCCTTGATGTGCATGCGACGGAACGGCGCGGCCTGGGAGACGGCCCACTGGTTGGTGCCGCCGGGAGGCTGCACCGACAGGTTCTCCGTGGAGCGCCAGAAGTTCTGGGTGGCGTTGCCGTTGAACCAGCCCGCGTCGACGGTCACGCCGCTGAGGGTGACGTCGTCGGGGTTCTGGCCCAGACCGATGATCGAGGTGTAGAAGCCGACCTTGGCGTTCACGTTGTAGGTGCCCGGCTTGAACAGGAAGGCGTGGCGCCCGGTGCCGAACTGGGCCGACTCCTGCTGGGTGAACACCGCGTCGAGCTGGCTCTGGATGGTGGCGCTGGACATCGACGGGTCGAAGACGTGGACGTTCGGGCCCAGCGGGCCGCCGCCGGGCAGCTCGGGAACGGTGCCGCCCGTGGTGTACACCGCGAACTCCCACAGGGAGTAGCCGTAGGGGGTGCCTCGCGTGGTGCCCAGCATCCGGACGTAGCGGGCGGAGCCGGTCACCGCATGCGACTGGACGCCGCCGGTCGCGCCGGTGACGGTCTTCAGATCGGTCCAGGTGGTGCCGTTGGTCGATCCCTGCAGCTTGAAGGCGCTCGCGTACGCGGCCTCCCACCTCAGGTCGATCTTGCAGAGGGTCTGGGCCGAGCCGAGGTCCACCTGGACCCACTGCGGGTCGCCGGCCGCGCTGGCCCAGCGGGTCCCGTTGTTGCCGTCGAAGGCGGCGCTCGCGGGAAGGCCGGCGTCCTGGATCGACGAGGCGCTGTAGGTCTTGTTCAGCGCGGCGTTGGTGGTGCCGCACGGCTCGCCGGGGCCGGGGCCGCCGTCGGGGCCGAAGACCTGGAACTCCCACAGGGAGTAGCCGTAGCCGGTGGCCCGGGTGACGCCCTGCACGCGGACGTACCGGCCGGTGCCGGTGACGTCCCAGGTGTCGATCCCGCCGTCACCACCGGTGACGGTCTTCAGATCCGTCCACGTGGTGCCGTTCGTGGAGAGCTGGACCTTGTATCCGCTGGCGTACGCGGCCTCCCAGTTCAGCACGACCCTGTTGATGCTGGTCGAGGTGCCGAGGTCCACCTGGAGCCATTGGGCGTCGGTGGCGGCGCTGGACCAGCGGGTGCCGGCGTTGCCGTCGACCGCGGCGCTCGCGGGGGTTCCGGCGTTCTCGGTCGACGAGGCCGTCGCGGTCTTGCCCTGGGACAACAACGTGTCGGCGAAGGCGGGGGTCGACGGTACTGCGATCAGGGCTGCCGCGACTGCCAAGGCAGTCCATAAGGCGGCAGGACGGAACAGACCTCTCATGCATGTCTCCACTGCGGATCCGGGGGGTGGAAGGTCTAACAGCAGGTGAAGGGCGACTTACGGGGAACGGTAAATCAACGCCTTATTTCTACACTTAATTTAACTTGTCGGAAACATGACGTCAATGGGTCAAAAGTCGTGGATGGTCGCTTTGGGGGGAGATTTCGGTAACCACCTGGCCGCAAGCGCATGCGTGCCTCGGGAGCGGGCCGTGGCGGGAGTCTCAGCCCGGAAGCCGGGATGGAAGTCGGCGCGGGAGCCGGGAGCCGGGGAGAGGCGGCCGGTGCGAGAGGTCGAGAGGTCGGTCCGGGGGTCAGGGGGATCCCGGGGACGGACAGACGCGGGTGAGGTGCGCGGTCAGTCCTCGTCGGCGGGCATGGCGAAGAGCCGGACGTACATGGGGCGCGCACCGGGGGAGGCGTCCTCGGGCCGGGGGCTGTATTTCATCAGCAGCGCGATGTAGGCCTCCATGAACTCCTTGAACTCGGCCTTGGTCATCCGGCCCAGGCCGCGTGAGCCGGTGGCCCACTCGGGATCGCGCAGGTAGGCCTCGGGGAACCGCTCGAACAGCTCGCGGTCCTCCTCCATGCCGATCCGGTGGAACTCGGCGAGCACGGGACGATCCTCGGGGGCGAGCTGGCCGGGCGTGGGAAGCCGCAGGTCGCGAGGACTCTCGGCCTTGCGCCACCAGCGCTCCCTGCCGGTCGAGCGCTCCGGGATCTCCTCGACGAAGCCGTACTTCTCAAGCTGGCGCAGGTGGTAACTGGTCGTGCCGGTCTTCGCGCCGAGCAGTTCGCCGAGCGTCGTGGAGGTCGCGGGACCGTGCACGTTGAGATGGCGCAGCATGAGCCGCCGCATGGGATGGGCCAGGGCCTTGAGTTTCCCCGGATCGTCAAGCAGGAACGGCTCGTCATCCTTCATGAGGAGCAGCCTAGTCCTGCAGAACGATATCTGCAGACAAGCCTTTGCCGAGAACTCTCTGCAGAGTAGCTTCGGCATATGAGAAGAACCGTCCCCGCCTCCACGGGACTCCGGGCGGCGGTCGTCACCGCCGCCCTCTGCCTGCTCACGGTTCCGGCGGTCCCCGCCGCCGCCACCACCGTCATGCCCGCGTCCGCGATCACGACCACGGCCCCGACCCCTGCGACCTCGACGACTCCGGCGACTCCGGCGAACGCCACGCCCCCCGGCGTACCCTCCGACCTCGCGGCGACGGAGGTGAGCTTCCGCGGTGGCGGCGGTCTCGCCATGCACGGCACGGTCATCTCGCCTACCGGGGCGGGGTCCGCGCGTCCGGGCATGGTCCTGGTGCACGGCGCGGGCACCGGCACGCCCCGCGAGAAGCTGATGGGCGAGGCGGTCGCGTTCGCCCGGCAGGGAATAGTCGTGCTGATCTACGACAAGCGTTCGGAGAACTACTCGCTCTTCAAGCGGTCCTACTCGCTGCTCGCCGACGACGCGCTCGGCGCCCTGGCCGTCCTCCGCTCCCAGCCGGGCGTCGACCCGGCGAAGACCGGAATGTGGGGGCTCAGCGAGGGGGGCTGGGTGGTCCCCGTCGCGGCGGCGCGGTCGAGTGACATCGCCTTCGTCGTGCTCGTGGGCGCCAACGGGCTGCCGCCGCTGCGGCAGCAGACCTGGGCCGTGGCGGCCGGGCTGCGCAAGGCGGGGGTGTCGGGATCGCTGATCGACCGGGCCGAGTTCAACCTGTACCGGACGATCGCCGACGGCGGCATGTTCCCCGAGCCGTACTACGACCCCGAGCCGACGATCGCCGCGGTACGCCAGCCGGTGCTCGGCATCTGGGGGACCCACGACCTGCTGACCCCGCCCGAGGAGAGCCCGCCGATCTTCGCCAGGGCGCTGGAGAAGGGGGGCAACAAGCACTACACGTCCCGCTTCTTCCCCGATGCGGATCATGCCGCCCACCAGACCCCCGACGGCGGCGTCACCAGGTCACCCGAACTCGCCCCGGGCTACGCCGAACTGGTCGGCTCCTGGGTCGGCGACGTCACGGCGGGCCGGCCTCCGGCGTCGAGCACGTCCGGGCCCGCTCCGGTGCAGGCCTCACGGACCGTGCCGGTCGATCCCCCCGCCCTGTGGGAGTCGGCGCCGGTCCAGCTGACGGCCCTGCTGCTGATCCTGGTCGCCTTCACCGGCTACCCGGTGGTCGCGTTGGTACGGCGCCTTCGCGGCCGGTCGCGGCCTCCGGTGGCCGGGGCGGCGCGGCTGCTCAGCGCCGGAGGGCTCGCGGCGGTGCTCGGATCGCTCTCCTACCTGTTCTACCTGGTGATGACCGGCGGCAAGCTGGCCGCTCCCGGGCCGGTGGTGGCGGAACGCCCGCTGCTCTGGCTGCTGCTGCAGGCCCTCGCGGTGGCCTCCGTGGTCGCGACGGTCCTCACCGCGCTCGCCTGGCGCCGCGCCCGCGCCTCGGTGTCGCGGGGGGAAGGGGTACGGCTCGGCCTGCTGCTCGCGGGTGGGGTGGTCTTCGTTCCGTGGGCCCTCTACTGGGGGTTGCTGCTGCCCTGACGGAAGGCCCGTCGTGGTGCCCGGCCCGGCACCCTTTCCATGGCGACCTTCCACGGTGACCTTCCACTGTGCAAGGGAACGAGGGCTGCCGGAAAGGTCCATACGGCTGAAAGCAAGGAAGGGAGGTGGTATAAGTGCTAATAAATCATTTATCTGTAGCAATTCCGACACGCGGAATATTTGTGGTGGTATGAGAGCTTTCGTATTGTCCGTAGCGGCTGTTGGCGTCCTGATCGCCGTCATCGGCTGGCTGGGTGCCATCGACATCCGGGACACCTTCTCCGCTTCGGCCGTGAGTGACGCGGGTCCCTCCGCGAGTGACAAGCGGGCGATCAGGAGCTTCGTGGAGGCGGGCAAGGGCGCGAGCGGCGCTTCCACGGCGACGGACAAGCGGGTGGTCAAGACCTCCGTCACGAAGGTCGGCGGCAAGTCCTACCTCAGGGTGCAGGTGACGAGCGGCTACAGCACCACCAGACGGTTCTCCGTGAAACAACGTGTCTGCGTGAACAAGAAATGCCGGACGGTGACGACCGGCCTGTCGGTGAACGCCGGGCGGACGGCCTGGCAGGAAACATACCTCGGTACCGGTACGTACAAGAAAAGCGGCACCTTCTCCGTTTCCGTGACGACGCCGCAGCCGGCGAAGTCCACCCCCGCGCCCCGGGTGACCGTCACCGTACGGCCCACGACCCCGGCCGTGACCACCACGATCACGGTGACCGAGACCGTGACCACCACCGTGACGGCGACCGCGACCGTCACTGCGACGGCGACGGCGACCGTCACCGCGACGGTCACCGCCACCCCCACCCTGCCCCCCACTCTGCCCCCAACCCTGCCCCCGTCGCCTCCCACCCTGCCGCCGACGCCCCCCACCGTGCCCCCGACGCCCCCCACCGTGCCCCCGACGCCGAACGGCCAGCTCTGCGGCGCGCCCGCCAACCCCTACGGGTTCACGTACTGCCCCACGGGGAGCAAGGTGTATCCGCCCGCGCCTGACGTCACCTGCCTGGTTTTCCGGTGCATCGAGAACTTCCCCAACGGGAGGGGCTACCTGGTCATGTGCAAGGACGGCATGGTGAGCATGTCGGGCGGGCTCTCCGGGGTCTGCTCCTACCACGGAGGGTGGCAGCAGGACGTGAACCGGAACGCCGCGTAGGCCGGGGTGACGGCACGCTCGCGGAGATCCCAGGGCTTCCGGGGGCCGAGGCCGGGCGGTGATCTCACGGCCCGGCCGTGGCGTTCGTCGCCCCGCCGTACTTTCCCGAGCCCTTCCGGCTTTCCCGAGCCCTTCCGGAGAACGTCTCCCGGGCATGTTTCCCACAACGACGGGAGGCGCGGCCTCCCTCACCGAGACCGCGCCTCCCAATGCCTCCTGATGCCTCCTGAGGCTTTCCGGTGTCTCCCGAGGACTCTCCGCGCCGGTACGGGGGCACGTACGTACCGGCCTCGTCCTCCGGTGTGCTCGTCGTGTTCAGTGGTCCTTGTCTCGTTTGGCGGGAGTCCGTTGGTCCGCCTCGTCAGCCAGCTGATCCTCCACGATGGCGCACCAGCGGTGCCATCGCGCCAGATCGAGATGTTCCTCCACATCGCCCACACCCGCCTCGGCCATGAGCTGGTGGCTGCTCGCCGCCGCCTCGTGGGCGTTGACCAGCGCGTGATGCCCGTGGTTGGCGAGTGATTCGCTGACAGCCAGATTCACGGCTATCTCTCCCATTGTCTTGGGTCGGCCAGAAAGTCCGTCGCCGAACCCCTTCCCGGCGAAGTCGTGGCTCTCCAGATCGTCGCTCATAGCTGCTGAGTGCCCCGCAAGTCCTAGATCTATCTGGGACATCCGATCCGATGTGGGCGACTTCCTGATGGGAAAGCCGTGAGCCGGGTCCAGGGGGTCCCAAGCCGAGGACGCGATTCGCTTACGGGCGTGTTGCAGTTGGCCGGAGAGTGCCTTCTCACCAAGATCTTTAAAATAACCTCGAGGCAACCGGCGTAAGGATCGTGGGGGATGACGACGCGGCTTGATCTCTCGGTCCGCAGGCACGAAGGCGCCTCGGTGATCGTGCTCGCCGGTGAGCTGGACAAGCTGTCCAGCCCCCGGTTCCGTGACGTCATGGTCACGCAGCTGGACGACGGGGTGTGCCACCTGGTCCTCGATGTCACCGGCCTGAGCTTCTGCGATTCCACCGGCCTGTGGACCATGCTGGAGCTGCGGCGGCGCGTGGGCGCGGCGGGAGGCCGACTGCGGCTGGCCGGTGCCCACGGGGTCCTGGAACGGATCCTGACGATCACGGGCCTCGCGGGCGCGTTCTCCCTCGACCCCGACGTCCCCACGGCACTGCGGGCCGTGAGGCAGGCCGCTCCGGACGCGAAGCCTCCCTCCGATCCACGCTGAGGAGATCGGGACACCGGGGAGGTGGAACGGGCCGGTCACCGGGCACTACCCTGCACGGATGACGGAAGTGGAGCTGCGCGGCTGGCGGCCCGACGACATGCCGGTCGTGCTCGACGCGTTCAGCTCCCCGGACATGGCGGAGCAGGCGGCCCGGCCCATCGACACCGCCCAGGCGGCGCTGGAGTGGATGGGGGTCTGGGGGTTCCGCGACGACGCGCGGGCGTTCGCCGTGGTGTCCAACGGCGAGGTCGTGGGCAATGTCGCGGTGAGCAACATCGACGCGCACGGCACCGGCTGGGTCTCCTACTGGACGCTCCCGCGCGCCAGGGGACGGGGTGTCGCCGTGGCCGCCACCAGGAAGATGGCCGAGTGGGCGTTCAGGGAGCGAGGGCTGTTCCGACTGGAGCTGGCGCACCGGGTCGGCAACGTCGCCTCCTGCGCGGTGGCCACCAGGGCCGGATTCCTGCCCGAGGGCATCGAGCGGTCCAAGCTGAGCTACGAGGGCGTCCGCTACGACGTGGAGCGGCACGCCCGCCTGGCCATCGACTGAGCGGCGGGGGGCAGCGGGCTCCGGGACCGGCGAGGGGGCGGCCCGGGGAGCCGGGCCGCCACCCGTAGCCCGCCACCCGTAGCCCGCCACCCGTAGCCCGCCACCCGTAGCCCGCCACCCGTAGCCCGTGGCCCGGGGGCAGAGGCCCGGGGGCAGAGGCCCGGGGGCAGAGGGGCGGAGTCAGAGGGTTTTGAGACCGGCGAGGAGATCGCGGAGCAGGCTCTCGCGGGGGAGCGTGGCCGGGCGCGCGGGGGGCCGTACGTTGACGAGGCCGCTGTCGCGCAGGTCGCCGAGGAGCACCCGGAGCACCCCGACGGCCAGGGCGGTCCGCGCGGCCAGCTCGACGACCGGGATCGGTGTGCGGCAGGCGTCCAGGATCGACAGGTGCTCGGGCTGCAGCTCCCGGTGGGGGGCACCGACCGCCACCACCACCGCCATCAGGTCGAAATGGGCTCCCGCGGCCCTGGTCCGGCCGCGGGTCATCGTGTAGGGGCGGATGATCGGACCGGGCTCCTGGTCGAGCGGGTGCTCCACTGTCACGGTCCATTCTCCCGCCCGGCGTGCCGCCATCCGTCGGGGAGCGACCCGGACACGCCGCTCGGGACGGCGCCCTCGCCCTCGCGGGGCTCCCGGGTGCCCGCGGCCGGGTCCTTGGGGGAGGTCCGATCGGCGGGTACGGTCTGGCGCACCCGTTTGGGCAGGCCCTCGCCCGGGGGTAACCGTTCGACCTCGACCGAGTAGGTGAACCGGGGATCGACCGGTTCGACCACCAGCTCGTTCGGGAGCATCACGATCGCCGTGGTGCCGCCGAAGGGGGAGGGGCGCAGGAAGACGCGGATGCCGTGCCGGATGGCGAGCTGCGCGACGACGAACAGGCCGAGACGGTCGCTGTCGGCCAGGTCGAACTCCGGCGGATCGGCCAGCAGCATGTTGAGCCGGGACGTCTCCTCGGGGGAGATGCCGAGCCCCCTGTCCTCGACCTCGATGGCGTAGCCCCTGGCGACCATGTCGCCGTGGACGCGTACGGAGGTGTGCGGGGGAGAGAACATGGCGGCGTTCTCGACCAGCTCGGCGACCAGGTGGATCACGTCGGTGACGACCGCGCCGATCACGGACGGGCCGTGCGGGACGTCGATCGTCACGCGAGGGTAGTCCTCGACCTCCTCGACCGCGGCGCGGACCACGTCGTAGATCGTGACCGGTTTCCGCCATCCCCGGCCGGGGGCGGCGCCGGACAGGATGATCAGGCCCTCGGAGTGGCGGCGCATCCGGGTGGTCAGGTGGTCCAGGCCGAAGAGGTCCTCAAGGGTCGCCGGGTCGCTGGCCCGCCGCTGCATGGCCTCCAGCATGCTGAGCTGCCGGTACAGCAGGGACTGGTTGCGCCTGGCCAGGTTCACGAAGACCTTGTTGACGCCCCTGCGCGTCTGGGCCTGGCCGACGGCCGCCTCGACCGCGGTCCGCTGTACGGAGGAGAACGCCTGGGCGACCCCGGCGACCTCGGTGGTGCTGCCGACCGTGAGCTCGGGGGTCTCGGAGCGGACGTCCTCGCCCCGGCGGAGCCGCTGGACCACGTCCGGCAGCCGCTTGCCGGCGAGGTCGAGGGCCGCCTGCTGGAGGCCGACGAGCTCACCGGCGAGCCTCCGGCCGAACCGTACCGAGACGAAGACGGAGAGCCCGATCGCGACCAGGCCGAGTCCTGCGGCGAGGCCGATCCGGATCATGGTGTCCCTGGCGAGGGGCAGGGACCGCTCGCTGATGCGCCTGCTGACGTCCCCGGCGCGCCTGTCGAAGTCGTCGGAGAGCCGGGTGGCGATCCCGGCCCAGGAGGGTTCGGGCACGGCCGACGCGGTGACGGCGTCCTCGATCCTCTCGAACGAGGAGTAGTCGGAGGAGTCGCGCAGGGGGGTGTAGAGGGCCTGGAACTCGGCGTCGAACTGGTCGAAGCCCAGGGAGTAGAGAAGCCTGCGGCCGGTGACCAGCTGGCCGAACCTCTCGCGCTCGCCGGGGCTCATCGTCCCCTCGACGACGGCTCCGGATATCAGCGCGGCCTGCTGGCTGAGCATCTCGCGGCTCCGCCCGACCATGACGACGGCTCGCGTCTGGTCGGTCAGCTCGACGTCGGCGGATATCCGGATCTTCTCGTAGGCGTCGAAGGCGGCCGCGATGATCCCGCTGTAGGCGTCGAGGACCCGCAGCCGGGGTTCGGTACGGGTGTCGACCCCGCTGCGGATGTCGGTGAGCCGTTCCAGCGAGGCGAGGAGCCGGCTCAGGCGGCCCCAGGTGGCGGGGGAGATGTCGGGGCGGATCTCGGTGGTGAGCCGTTCCAGCTCGGCTTTGGCGCCGTTCGTCCGGAGGCGCTGGGCGTCCAGCTCCGCCCGGGGGACGTCGATGTCTCCCAGGACGGAGAGCGACAGCATCCGCTCGTGCTGGAGCGCGGTGGTCACCTTCCTGGTGGGCACGACCACGTGCTCGTAGCCACCACGGATTTTGAGCAGCTCCTGCCCATCCTGGACCGCGAGGTTGGCCGCAAATACCCAAATCACTACAAGGGATATAATAGGTACCAGGAGTAAGGCAAAAATCTTTACCCTGATTGAGTATTTTCGGGTGGCCATAATACCTCGCACACCTTGAGATGCGTGGTTAACAATGGCCAAACATAGCAATGTGGGTCACTTGGGACCAGACGTGCACGCGAGTCACGTTGAGATGATTTATCGTGCTGTGTCGGTTCGGAACCATCGGTCCCTCACGTGCGTCTCTTTAGATAGGAGGGGGGTCAACGATGCAGAGGATCGCGGACCTGATCGGAATCGAGGCTGAGCGCGCCGGTCAGGCGGCGCTGGCCCGTGGCGGCGAGCTGGCGGGAGCGGGGGCGGTGCAACTGGTCCGCTTCGGGCCGCCGCAGGTGATCGCCGAGGTCGACGACGGCGCCGCGTGCGTCGAGTTCCGGATCGTCGACGAGGCCCTCCGCTGGCACTGCAGCTGCCCCGAGGGCAGGAACGGCGTCTTCTGCGCCCACTGCGTGGCGACGGCTCAGTCGGTCAGGATGAGGACGGACAGGAAGGACTCTCCCCCTGTGCCGTCGGCGACCGCCTCGGTGAGAACGGTGCGGATGGCGTCGTAGGCCGGGCGGTCCCCCGCCCGCAGCGTTGACGGCTCCGCCCAGATCAGCGTGTGCTCGCCCGGCGGCAGCCACGACAGGTCCGTCAGCACGTCGTAGAGCGCGTCGAGGTTGTGCCCGAAATGGTCGGGCAGGTCGAGGGCCTCGGCGATCGCGTCCATCGCCTCGGCCGAAGTGGTGATCCTCGCGCCGTCCAGCGGATGCGGCGTGGCGTCGCCGAGCATGGACTCGACCTCCCCTGCCGACCCCTGGCGGAACGTCCCCCTGAACACCGTGGTCATCGTCGCCCCCGGCCGGTGGCGGGCGCGGCACGGCCGCCCGGCCGGCTCGTCTCGCGGGCGACGCCGTGGATCACCATCGGCCGTGCCCCCTGAGCTGCTGGTTCGTGCTGCCTCTCGGACCTCTCACCCCGCCGAACTACCCGCGCGCGAACCCGTGAAAACGGGATGACGGGCGTGTCTTCCCCACCCCTCACCCCCGCCCTTCACCCGCACCCTTCACCCGCTCGGCGCCTCGTCTCCCCATCCGTTCCATCTGTCTCGCCCGGCTCCTCGTCTGCCGACTACCTCGCTCCTCTCCGCTTCGCCCTGGACGCCTCACCCCTTCGCCGGTCCCGTCCCCGGCTCTCCGGCCGCAGGAGAAATACATTGTCTAGTTGTCATACAATCTGCCTACAATCGGCCCATGAAAATCGCCGTGATCGGAGCCGCCGTGCTCTGGGGGACCGCGGGAACCGCGGGCCTGCTCGTCGCCGGGGTCGATCCCGTCTCCCTCGCCGCCGCCCGCCTGGTGATCGGCGGCCTGGTCCTCGCGGCCGTCACCGCGCCCGCCGCGCCGCTCCTGCTCCTCACCTCGGGCTCCCCCTCCGGTCCCGCTACGGGCTCTGCGGGCTCCCCCTCCGGTCCCGCTACGGGCTCCGCGGGCTCCCTCGGAGGCCCTCCAGGGGGCCTCTCCGGGGCGCGGGAGGGCGGACGCCCGGGGACACGGCTCGGCCCGCTCGTGGCGGCGGCGGTGGCCGTGGCGGCGTACCAGCTGTGTTACTTCGCCGCGGTCGACAGGACCGGGGTGGCCGTGGGCACCGTGGTCGCCATCGGCAGCGGTCCCGTCTTCACCGGGCTGCTGTCCTGGCTGCTCGACCGCGTGCGGCCCGGCCGCCGCTGGGCGGGGGCGACCGCGGTGGCGATCGCCGGCTGCGCCGTGCTCACCGGCGGGGGAGGCGAGGTGCGGGCCGACGGCGTCCTGCTCGCGCTGCTCGGCGGCCTGCTGTACGCGTTCTACGCGGTCACTGCGGCGCGGGCGATCGGCGCGGGAGCCCCCTCGGACGCGGTGATGGGGCTGATGTTCGGCGGGGCCGCCGTCGTCATGGTGCCCGTCCTGCTGTGGACGGGCACCGGCTGGCTCGCCGAGCCGCGCGGCCTGCTCACCGCCCTCTACCTGGGCTGCGCCACCACCGCGCTGGCCTACTTCCTGTACGGGAGGGGGCTGCGCACGACCCCGGTCGCGACCGCCGCCACCCTCGCCCTGGCCGAGCCCGCGGTGGCGGCCCTGCTCGGCGTCGTCGTACTCGGTGAGCGGCTCGCGCCCGCCTCGGTCGCCGGTCTCGTCCTGCTCGGTGCCAGCCTGGTCGCGGTCTCCCTGCCGGGGCGCGTCCACCCCGGAAGCCGGGACCGGGAGGCAATAGGGTCGTCGGCGTGACTCTCCCGCTCCATCCCGTCTCCGCCGTCGGCGCGCTCGCCGACGCCCTGCGTCGGCGGGTGCTGTCCGGCGAGATCGCCCCGGGCACCACGCTGCCGGAGCAGGAGCTCTCGGCCCTGTACGGGGTGGCCCGCCCGACCGTCCGGGAGGCGCTCGCCGTGCTCGTGCACGAGGGGCTGCTCAGGCGCGAGCGGCACCGCAGCGCCCAGGTGGCCGAGGTGACCGTGGCCGACCTGGACGACCTGATGTTCGTCCGGCGCCCGCTGGAGGAGCTGACGGCCACTTCGCTGGCGGGGCGGCGGGTCGGGGAGGCCGACGCGGCGCTGGCGCGGATGGCCGCGCTGCCCGCCGACGCCCCCTGGTCGGAGATGGTGGCCGAGCACATGGCCCTGCACCAGGCGCTGGTCGTCGCGGTGGGCAGTCCCCGGCTGGAGCGGCTCTACGGCATGCTGGCCGCCGAGACCAGACTCGGCCTGGTCAGGCTGCGCGAGGTCTACCCCGACCGGCACGTGCTGGTCGCCGAGCACGGGAACCTGCTCGACGCGATCGGCCGGGGTCCCGGGGAGGTCGCCAGGGAGGCGGTCGCCGCGCATCTCGATCACGGCTGGGGTGATCATTAGATGCCGACTTGCATGGTTCTATTGCACGCGGAGCCCTGAAGTCGTCACAATCGCGCCCATGCACGGCAACTCAGTGCCGGACTCCTACGTATATGTCACCGAAGAAGGCGTGACCCGTCACTACGCGGACGGCAGCGTTGACGCCCTCGCGTGGGAGGACGTCGTCGAGGTGCGGGTAGTGGGCGATACGGACTCGGACATCCTGTACATCCTTCTTGATCGACAGGGTGAGGGGTGCGTGGTGCCTCACTCGGCGACCGACGGGACCTTCCTCGCCCGCCTCCGATATCTCCCGGATTTCGATCTCGACAGGCTCGGCGCGGCGGTGGAGTCCGCGCGCGACGATTACGTCGTCGTATGGCGCAGTCCCGAACCGCCTTCGGCTCTCCCGGATTTTGAATACGACTAATTTCCAATTATTTCCGATATGTGGCGGTAAACGTACACGTTTGGACCGTTCCGTCAAGATGCCATCTCTGCCGCAGTTCGGCCAATAGTGGACAGTGGCCGGTATTCCCCTGCTCAATGGTGATCACTAGTATTTCCCTGGGTATCCACGCTCCCGATGCATTAGGGAATGCTGTCAACCATTGAATGGGATGTGCGGCACCCTATTCGGTCGCGCCGGGGCATCTTGGGTGGGACGGGGTGGTATGAGAGTGGAAACCGAGGAGCTCTTACCCGGGCTTCTCAAAGGTGCCGCACGCACTGCTCCAAGCATTTGGACGCGCTCTTATGTGCGTATTCTGCTTGCCGGAGACGTCACATGTTCCGTGATCGCCTGTGAGACCGTCCTGGGGGTCCGGCTGTGGTTCGGCGCCTTCATTCCCGGGACGGAAGCCCTGCTCGGGCTGGGTCTCTCCCTGGTCTGGCCGCTGGCTTTGGCGTCGGGGGGCGCCTATCGCGGGCGTACACACGGTGAGGGGACGGACGAATTCCGAGCGGTTTTCAATGGGGCCGCCGGTCTGACAGCCGCTGTTGCGATCGGTGCGTATATCACGCAAACTCCGATCGCCCGCAGTTTCGTCATGGCGATGTTTCCGCTCGCTTTCGCCCTCACCCTCCTCTTTCGCTACCGGATGCGCAAACGGCTCCACCGCAGGCGCTCGCGCGGCGACTACATGCGCCATATGGTCGCCGTCGGACATCGTGAGTCGGTGCTCGATCTGGTGATGCAGTTGCGCAGGCAACCGCACCACGGCATGACCGTCGTCGCCGCGTGCCTGCCCGCGGGACCTGATCTGGTGGAGGTCGACGGGATTCCGGTCCTCGGCAACTTCTCCGACGTCCCCACCGTGGTGGCCGAGGTCAACGCCGACGCCGTCGCCGTTCTGGCCTGCCCGGAACTGGACGGCGCGGCGCTGCGCAGACTCGCCTGGAGCCTGGAGGACGCCCGCACCGACCTGTTCGTGGCGCCCGCGCTGATGGACGTGGCCGGCCCGCGCATCAGCATCAGCCCGGTCGCCGGCATGCCGCTCCTGCACGTCGAGCACCCCGACTTCCGCGGCGCCCGGCGGCTGGCGAAGAGCCTGTTCGACCGGGCGGGGGCGGGCCTGGCCCTGCTGACGCTGGGGGCGCCCATGCTGGCGATCGCCGCGCTGATCCGCGCGACGAGCCCGGGACCCGCCCTCTTTCGCCAGGTCAGGGTAGGTAAGGGGGGCGCGGAGTTCCATGTCGTGAAATTTCGCACGATGGTGGTCGACGCGGAGCGGCTCAAGATCGACCTGGAGCGCGAGAACCAGTTCGACGACGTCCTCTTCAAGATTAGGAACGATCCAAGGATCACCCGTGTGGGCGCCTTCCTGCGCCGATACTCCATCGACGAGCTGCCCCAGCTGCTCAACGTGCTGCGCGGCGAGATGTCCCTCGTCGGCCCGCGCCCTCCCCTCCCCGACGAGGTCAGGCAGTACGGCGCCGACGTACGCCGCCGCCTGGTCGTGAGGCCCGGCATGACCGGCCTGTGGCAGGTGAGCGGGCGCTCGGACCTGACCTGGGAGGAGTCGGTCCGCCTGGACCTCCGCTACGTCGAGAACTGGTCGCTCTTCCTGGACCTGCAGATCCTCTGGAAGACCTGGAGCGCCGTGACCCGCGGGGAAGGGGCCTACTAGTGAAAGCGCTCGTGCTCGCCGGAGGGTCGGGCACCCGGCTGCGGCCGATCACCCACACCTCCGCCAAGCAACTCGTCCCCGTCGCGAACAAACCCGTGCTCTTCTACGGGCTGGAGGCCATCGCCGCCGCGGGCATCCGCGAGATCGGGATCGTCGTGGGCGACACGCACGCCGAGATCGAGGCGGCCGTCGGCGACGGCCGCGCGCTCGGCCTGGAGGTCACCTACGTCCGCCAGCGGGCACCGCTGGGCCTGGCCCACGCGGTGCTCGTCGCCCGCGACTACCTCGGCGACGACGACTTCGTCATGTATCTCGGCGACAACTTCATCGTCGGCGGCATCAACGACGTCGTCGAGCGCTTCGCCCGCGAGCGGCCCGCCGCCCACATCATGCTCACCCGGGTCGGAGACCCCCGGCAATTCGGGGTCGCCGAACTCGACGCCACCGGCCGGGTGATCGGGCTGGAGGAGAAGCCGCCCGTTCCCAAGAGCGATCTCGCCCTGGTCGGCGTCTACCTGTTCACCGCCGCGATCCACGAGGCGGTGGCCGAGATCAAGCCCTCGTGGCGCGGGGAGCTGGAGATCACCGACGCCCTCCAGTGGCTGATCGCCGACGGGCGGAGGGTCGAGTCCTCCGTCATCTCCGGCTACTGGAAGGACACCGGGAACGTCACCGACATGCTGGAGGTCAACCGGCTGGTGCTGGAGTCCCTGGAACCCCGGGTGGACGGCCTGGTCGACGACGCCAGCCAGCTGATCGGCCGGGTGGTCGTCGAGGCGGGCGCCGAGATCGAGCGGTCCCGTGTCGTCGGGCCCGCGATCATCGGTCCCGGAGCCCGGGTCCGCGACAGCTACATCGGCCCCTTCACCTCGATCGCGGCAGGCTGCGCGATCAGCGGCAGCGAGATCGAGTACTCGATCGTCCTGCCCAGGTCCTCGATCGCCGGGGTCTCGCGCATCGAGGCGTCCCTCATCGGCCACGACGTCGAGGTCACCCCCGCCCCCACCACCCCCAGAGCCCACCGTCTCGTGCTGGGCGATCACAGCAAGGTCCAGATCAGTTCATGACAACAGCCGACAGGGGGACGACCCCCACCCCATCGAAGGTCCTGGTCACCGGGGGAGCCGGATTCATCGGCTCCCACTTCGCCCGCGTGCTCGCCGCGAGCGGGGCCACCGTGACGGTCCTCGACAAGCTCACCTACGCGGGCAACCCGGCCAACCTGGAGGGGACGCCCCACGACTTCGTCCTCGGCGACGTCTGCGACACCGGGCTGCTGGCCGGGCTGGTCCCCGGCCACGACCTCGTCGTCAACTTCGCCGCCGAGTCCCACGTCGACCGGTCGATCGACGGCGCCGCCGACTTCGTACGGACCAACGTCCTCGGCACGCAGGCGCTGATGCAGGCCTGCCTGGAGGCGGGCACCCCGAGGGTGGTGCAGGTCTCGACCGACGAGGTGTACGGGTCGATCGACGAGGGTTCCTGGGACGAACGCGCCCGGCTCAGCCCGCGCTCGCCCTACTCCGCGGCGAAGGCGAGCGGCGACATGGTCGCCCAGGCGTACGCGGTCACCCACGGCCTGCCGGTCTCCATCACGCGCTGCGGCAACAACTACGGTCCCCGCCAGTATCCGGAGAAGCTGATCCCGCGCTTCATCACCCACCTGCTGCGGGGCCGCAGGGTCCCGCTCTACGGCGACGGCGGCAACGTCCGCGACTGGGTCCACGTCGACGACCACTGCGCGGGCATCCGCCTCGTCGCCGAGCGCGGCGAACCCGGCGAGGTCTACCACATCGGCGGTACGGCGGAGCTGAGCAACGTCGAGCTCACCGCCAGGCTCCTCGACGCCTGCGGCGCCGGGTGGGGCATGGTCGAGCGCGTCCCCGACCGCAAGGGGCACGACCGCCGTTACTCCCTGGACGACTCCCGGCTCCGCGCGCTCGGCTACCGGCCGTCCGTGTCGTTCGAGCGCGGACTCGCGGAGACGGTCCGCTGGTACGAGGAGAACCCCGGCTGGTGGGAGGCCATCGCGGGGGAGGCGGGTGCCGGGGGCTCGGCAGGCCCGGTGGGTTCGGTGGGTTCGGCGGGGATGGCCGGTGCGGCGGGCGGGCGGCGGGGAGGCGAGACCGGATGACCCGCTGGATGATCACCGGCGCCTCCGGCATGCTCGGAACCGAGCTCGCGGCCCGCCTGCGCGTCGGGGGACAGCCCGTCCTCGCGTTCCGCAGGCACGAGCTGGACCTCCGTGACACGGCCGCCGTACACCACCTGGTCGAGGCGTGCAGGCCCGACGTCGTGGTCAACTGCGCCGCGTGGAACGCCGTCGACGAGGCGGAGACACGAGAGGACGAGGCGCTCGCGGTCAACGGCACCGGGGTGCGCGCGCTCGCCGAGGCGTGCGGGCGCGTCGGCGCGCGGATGATCCAGCCCTCCAGCGACTACGTCTTCGACGGCACCGCGCTGGACCCCTACCCCGAGGACGCGCGCCCCCGCCCGATCAACGCGTACGGCAGGACCAAGCTCGCGGGCGAGCGCGCCGTGCTGGAGACGCTGCCGTGCGGCGGCTACGTGGTGCGCACCGCCTGGGTGTACGCCGCGACCGGCCACAACTTCATCCGTACGATGACCCGCCTGGAGGGGGAGGGGGCGGCCCCCGGCGTCGTCGGCGACCAGTTCGGCCAGCCCACCTGGGCCGGGGACCTGGCGGCGAGGATCGTCGACCTGGCCGGGAGCGGGGCGCCGCCCGGCGTCTACCACGCCACCAACTCGGGCCAGACGAGCTGGTACGGCCTGGCCAGGGAGATCTTCACGCTGCTCGGCGCCGATCCCGTCCGGGTGACGGAGATCTCCTCCAAGGACTTCCCGCGCCCCGCGCCCCGGCCCGCGTACAGCGTGCTGGGACACGACGGCTGGCGCAGGGCCGGGCTGCCGCCGATGCGGCACTGGAGAGAGGCGCTGAGGGAGTCCCGTGTGCTCGCGGCGGGCTAGCGGGAGCGGGGCCGGTCCGTGGTGCCGGGGGACGGGCCGGACACCGTCCGCCCCGCCGCCGGTGGAGCGGCGTACGGAGGGGACGCCGCGCATGAGACGGCGTACGGAGAGGACGCCGCGCACGAGAACGACCCAGTCGGAGAACCGTCGGACCGCGTCACGCGGCGAGGGAGCGCATTCATGACAACCTGCAGGCTGTGCGGCTCGGCGAGCCTCGCCAGCGTCGTCGACCTCGGGGCGACGCCGCCCTGCGAGCGGTTCCTCACCGAGCGGCAGCTGGAGGAGCCCGAGGTCACCTACCCGCTGCACCTGCGGGTCTGCACCGGCTGCTGGCTGGCGCAGATCCCGCCGATGATCACGCCGGAGGAGACCTTCACCGAGTACGCCTACTTCTCCTCGTACTCCACCTCGTGGGTGGAGCACGCGCGGGAGTTCGTGCGCGGGGCGGTCGATCGGCTCGGGCTGGGGGCCGGGTCGTTCGTGGTCGAGGTGGCGAGCAACGACGGATACCTGCTGCGGCACGTCGTCGAACGGGGCATCCGGTGCCTGGGCATCGAGCCGTCGGAGAACGTCGGCCGGGCGGCCAGGGACGCCGGGGTGACGACCTACACGGCGTTCCTCGACCCGGGGACCGGCGCGGCGGTGCGCGCGGAGCACGGGCCCGCCGACCTGGTGGTGGCCAACAACGTCTACGCCCACATCCCGGACGTCATCGGGTTCACCAAGGGGCTGCGCGCCCTCGTGGCCGATGACGGCTGGGTCTCCATCGAGGTCCAGCACCTTCTCACGCTGATGGAGCGCAACCAGTACGACACGATCTACCACGAGCACTTCCAGTACTACACGGTCGCCTCCGCCCGGCGCGCGCTGGCCACCGGCGGGCTCGTTCTCGTGGACGTCGAGTCGCTGCCCACGCACGGGGGCTCGATCCGCCTGTGGGCCAGGCCGCTGGAGGCCGTGAACGGGCCGGGCGGGCGGAGCGGGCCGGACGGACAGGGCGAGCCAGGCGGGCAGAACGGGCGGAGCAGGTCGGACGGGCAGAGCAGGCCGGGTGGGCCGGGCGGGCGGGTGGCCGCGCTGCTCGCGGCGGAGAAGGCCGCCGGTCTGCACGAGCTGTCCGGGTACGCCGAGTTCGGCGAGCGGGTGGCGCGGGTGCGGCGGGACCTGCTGGGCTTCCTCCTCGACGCCGCCCGCGAGGGCAGGACCGTCGCGGGCTACGGCGCGCCGGGCAAGGGCAACACCCTGCTCAACCACTGCGGCATCCGGCCCGACCTGCTCCCCTTCACGGTCGACCGCAACCCGTACAAGCACGGCAGGTTCACCCCCGGCACGCGCGTACCGATCCTGCCGCCCGAGCGGCTCGCCGAGGAGCGGCCCGACTACGTGCTGGTCCTGCCGTGGAACCTCCGCGAGGAACTCGTCGGCCAGCTGTCCTTCGTACACGCCTGGGGAGGCCGGTTGGTCTTCCCCATCCCCAATCTGGAGATCGTCGAGGTGAACCCGTGAAGGTCGTCCTCTTCTGCGGCGGATACGGCACCAGGATGCGCACCGGCACCCCCGGTGACGCGCCCAAGCCCATGCAGCTCGTGGGACCCCGGCCGCTCATCTGGCATGTGATGCGCTACTACGCGCACTTCGGGCACACGGAGTTCATCCTCTGTCTGGGGTACGGCGCGCACCACATCAAGGACTTCTTCCTGAACTACCAGGAGACGACGTCCAACGACTTCGTCCTGCGCGGCGGCAGGATCGAGCTGCTGTCCACCGACATCTCCGACTGGTCGATCTCGTTCGTGCAGACCGGGGTCGCGTCGCCGATCGGCGAGCGGCTGCGCCGGGTCCGCGACCACCTGGACGGCGAGGAGATGTTCCTGGCCAACTACGCCGACGTGCTCACCGACGCGCCGCTGCCGGAGATCGTCGACCGCTTCACCCGGTCGGGCGCGGGCGCGTCGATGATGGTGGTGCCGCCCTCCGACACGTTCCACTGCATCGAGCTGGGGGAGCGCGGCACGGTCGGCGGGATCACGCCGGTCAGCGAGATGTCGCTCTGGGTCAACGGCGGATACTTCGTGCTCCGCCAGGAGATCTTCGACCACATCCCGGTGGGCGGCGACCTCGTCGCGGACGGCTGCGCCGAACTGGCCAAGCGCGGCAGGCTGCTCGCCTACCCGCACCGCGGCTACTGGCGGCCCACCGACACGGTCAAGGAGCGGGTGGCCCTCGACGAGGCCTACTCGCGCGGCGATCGCCCCTGGGCGCTGTGGGAGCACGAGCGTGCGGTGGTGTCCGGTCAGGTGCCCGTGCCCATGCCCGTACGCGGACCGGTGGCGGTTCTGGAGCGCGAGCGCGGGCCGGTGCTCGGACAGATGCCCGGGTACGGGTCCGCGGCGGTGCTTGAGGGGGGACCGTCGGTGGCGCTTGAGGGCGGGTCCGCGGCGGTGACGGTCACGTGATCCGGTTCCGGGCGGCCAGAACGGGCCGGATCGCGCTGCTCGCCGCGCACTGCGACGACCTCGCCATCGGGGCGGGCGGCAGCCTGCTCACCCTCTGCTCCGCGCGCCCCGGCGTCCGGGTGGACGCCCTGGTGCTCTCCGGCGGCGGGACCGAGCGGGAGGACGAGGAGCGCGCCGCGCTGGACGCCTTCTGCCCCGGCGCCGACCTGCGGCTCACCGTGCTCAAGCTGCCCGACGGGCGGCTGCCCGCGCGCTGGGAGGAGGCGAAGGAGGCGGTGGAGGGGTTGCGGGCGCGCACCGACCCCGACCTGCTGTTCGCGCCGAACCCCGCCGACGCCCACCAGGACCACCGGGGCCTGGCCAGGCTGGTGCCCACGGCCTTCCGCGACCACCAGGTGCTCGGCTACGAGATCGCCAAATGGGACGGCGACCTCGGGCGGCCCACGGCCTACCAGCCGCTCACCCCCGAGATCGCCGAGGCGAAGGTGGGCCTGCTCCACCGCCACTACCCCTCGCAGCGCCACCGCTCCTGGTACGACCGCGAGGCGTTTCTGGGGCTGGCCCGCATCCGGGGGGTCGAGTGCCACGCCCGCTACGCCGAGGCGTTCCACGTCAACAAGCTGACCTTCGATCTGGCTGGAGGCTGAACCGGATGCGCGTGCTGCTGACCGGGCACCAGGGCTACCTGGGGAGTGTGATGGTCCCGGTGCTCGCCGCCGAGGGCCACGAGGTGACCGGGCTCGACTCCGGGCTCTTCGCCGGATGTCTGCTGGGCCCCGCGCCCGACGACCCGCCCGGACACGCCGTCGACCTGCGGGACGTCACCCCCGGGATGCTGGCGGGGGTGGACGCGGTGGTGCACCTCGCCGCGCTGTCCAACGACCCGCTGGGCGCGCTGGCGCCCGAGCTGACCTACGACATCAACCACCGCGCCGCGGTGCGGCTCGCCCGGCTGGCCCGCGACGCGGGCGCGCGCCGGTTCCTGTACGCCTCCACCTGCTCGGTCTACGGCGCCTCCGGCCCGGACCTGGTCGACGAGGACGCGCCGCTGCGCCCGGTCACCCCGTACGCCGACTCCAAGGTCCGGGTGGAGAACGACCTGCTCACGCTGGCCGACGACGACTTCAGCCCGGTGTTCCTGCGCAACGCCACCGCGTTCGGGTTCTCGCCCAGGCCGCGCGCGGACATCGTGCTGAACAACCTCGTCGGGCACGCGCTCCTGTCGGGGGAGGTCAGGGTGCTGTCCGACGGCACCCCGTGGCGCCCGCTGGTGCACGCCGCCGACATCGCGAACGCCTTCGCCATGGCGCTCGCCGCTCCGCGCGACGCGGTCCACGCGAGGGCGTTCAACGTCGGCACGGAGGAGAACAACGTGACGGTGGCGGAGATCGCCGCCGAGGTCGCCGAGGCGGTGCCCGGCTCCAAGGTCGTGATCACCGGGGAGACCGGGGCCGACCCGCGCTCCTACCGGGTCGACTTCTCCCGCATCCGCGACGCGCTCCCCGGCTACCGGGCGCTGTGGACGGTCAAGGCGGGCGCGGTCGAGCTGGTCGAGGCGTACGGGAGGTTCGGCCTGACCGAGGACGGCTTTCAGAGCCGCTTCACCAGGCTGGCGTGGCTGTCGGCCCGGCGCGAGGCAGGAACCGTCGACGACGCCCTGCGACCGCGCGAAACGGCCGGTGGCGACGGTGCCCCAGCCCAGGGTGGGGCGGCCGGTGGTGACGGGGTGCCGGTGGCCGTGCGGGGCGGCGAACGGTGACGGGCGACACCGGCGGCCCGGCACCGGCACCGGCACCGGCACCGACACCGACATCGGGAGCGAGAGCGGGAGCGGGAGCGGGGAGCGGTGACGAGGCGCGCGAGATGCACGCCCTCGTGGAGCGGCTCTACCCGCTCTGCAGGAGCATCACCGGCGACGGCGTGCGCCGCACCCTGGAGATCGTCGGGGAGTCCCTCCGCCTTCAGGTCCGCGAGGTGCCGACGGGCACCCAGGTCCTCGACTGGACGGTGCCCAGGGAGTGGAACATCCGCGACGCCTACGTCAAGGACGCCTCGGGGGCCAGGGTCGTCGACTTCGCCGCGTCGAACCTGCACGTGGTCGGCTACAGCGTCCCGGTGGCGGCCACCATGTCCCTGGACGAGCTGCGCGGGCACCTGCACACGCTCCCCGAGCAGCCCACCCTGGTCCCGTACCGCACGAGCTACTACGCGGAGACGTGGGGCTTCTGCCTCGCCCACGACACCCTGGAGGGGCTCCCCGACGGGCCGTACGAGGTCATGATCGACTCCACGCTCGCCGACGGGCACCTGACCTACGGCGAGTACGTGGTGCCCGGCAGGGTCGCCGAGGAGGTGCTCGTCTCCTGCCACGTGTGCCACCCCTCGCTCGCCAACGACAACCTGGCGGGGATCGCGGTGGCGGTCCGGCTCGCCCGGCGGCTGGCCGGGTCCGACCCGTGGTACACCTACCGCTTCCTGTTCGCGCCGGGCACCATCGGCGCGATCACCTGGCTGGCGCGCAACCGGGAACGCATCGGGCGGATCAGGCACGGCCTGGTGCTGGCCTGCGCGGGAGACCGCGGCCCGCTGACGTACAAGCGCAGCAGGCGGGGTGACGCCGAGATCGACAGGGCCGTGCGGCACGTCCTGCGGAGCTCGGGGCGCGCCCACACGGTCGTGGACTTCTCCCCGTACGGCTACGACGAGCGGCAGTTCTGCTCGCCCGGCTTCGACCTGCCCGTCGGCTCGCTCACCAGGACCCCGTACGCGGGCTACCCGGAGTACCACACCTCCGCCGACGACCCGGACTTCGTCTCCCCCGAGGCGATGGCCGACACCCTGGAGACCTGCTGGGAGGTCACCCGGGTGCTCGAGGGCAACCGCGCCTACCTCAACCTCAGCCCGTACGGGGAACCGCAGCTGGGCAGGCGGGGCCTGTACGGGTCGCTGGGCGGGCGCAGCGACACGAAGGAGACCCAGATGGCGATGTTGTGGGTGCTGAACCTCTCCGATGGGAGGCACAGCCTCCTGGACATCGCGGAACGGTCGGATCTTCCCTTCGGCGCGGTGGCGGAGGCGGCACGGGCCCTTCGCGGTTCGGGACTTCTCAAGGAGTGTTCGCTGTGACGCGGTTCCAGGTCGTGACGGGCTCCCGGGCGGGCTCCAGGGCGGGCGGGGCGCTCAACCTCCGGGTCGGCGAGACGGTGGAGGTGCTCGGCGAGGCCGAGATCATGGCCACGCTGGACGAGAGGGGGGAGCTGGACGAGCTGCCCTTCATGCCGGAGATGCTGGCGTTCTGCGGGCGGCGGCTCACGGTGCACAAGGTGGCGCACAAGCTCTGCGACACGATCAGCAGCAGCGGCATGCGGCGGATGGAGCGTGCCGTCCACCTGACCGGGGCCCGCTGCGACGGGCGGGCGCACGGCGGCTGCCAGACGGCCTGCCAGTTCTACTGGAAGGAGGCCTGGCTCAAGCGGGTGGACCCGGCCTCCCCGGACTCTCCCGTCACGGATCCCGCTACGGATCCCACTGCGGGTCCCACTACGGATCCCGCTACGAGCCCCACTGCGGGGAACGGTCTCGCCGAGGGAAGGCCCCTGCTGCCGATCCTGCGGGCCGCCACCAGGAAGGAGCCCGGCCCCGACGGGGAGGAGCGCTTCTCCTGCCAGGCGACCGAGCTGCTGCGCGCCGCGCCCACCTGCCTGCCGTTCAAGGACGTCGGACAGTACGTCGCCGACGTGCGGACCGGGAACGTGGGCGTGCCCTGGATGCTGCGTTCGTTCCTCGTCGGGCTGTTCAACCGCTTCCAGCGGGCCAGCAAGCGCGTCCTGCCCAGATGGCTGTGGATCAGGGGCGGGATGCGCTGGGGGTTCGTCAGGGGTGAGGCGGGGGCCACCACCCCGACGCTCACCCTGGACCTGCGGCCCGGAGAGCTCGTCCGGGTCAAGTCCAAGGAGGAGATCCTCAGGACGCTCAACGACGGCCTGCTCAACCGCGGCATGGGGTTCGAGGAGGAGATGTCGCGCTACTGCGGCCACGTCGCGCGGGTGAGTGCCCGCGTCGAGAGGTGCCTGGACGAGAAGACCGGCCGGATGCTGCGGATGAAGAACCCCTGCATCATCCTGGACGGCGTCGTCTGCGCGGGCGCGTACAACGTCAGCTGCCCGCGCGAGTTCGTGCCGTTCTGGCGGGAGATCTGGCTCGAACGCGTCGAGGAGCCCCGTTGAGCGGGTCCTTCCACGAAACGGGCGGCGAGACGGGCGCGGTCGGTACGGCCGGTGAGGCCGACTCGGTCGGCGGGGCCGATGGCGTCGGCACGGCAGGTGAGCAGGTCGGGACGATCGGCAGGAAGGCCGGTCGCGGGTTGCGCTGGAGTCTCCTGGGCAACCTGGGGACGAAGGCGACCACCTTCGTCACGGGACTCGTGCTCGCCCGGCTGCTCGTACCGGAGGACTTCGGCCTCTACGCCATCGCGCTCGCCGCGACCACCTTCGTCATGCACGTCAACGACGTCGGCATCATCGCCGCCACCGTGCAGTGGCGGGGCAGGGTCGAGGACATGGCGCCGACGGCGACGGTGATGGCCATGGCGTTCAGCGCCGGGATGTACGGGATCTTCTGGGTGGTGGCCCCGTACTTCGCGGAGCTGGCGGGCAGCGCGGAGGCCACCCCGGTGGTCCGGCTGCTCACCGCGATCATCCTCATCGACGGCGTCACCGCCGTGCGGGCGGGCTCGCTGATGCGCGGCTTCGGGCACGACAGGCTGACCAAGGCCAACATCGCGGGCTCACTGGTCAACGCCGGGGTGGCCGTCACGCTCGCCGCGAACGGCGCCGGTGCCTACAGCTTCGCCTGCGGGCAGGTGGCCGCCAACACGGTCACCGGCGCGCTGGTGCTCGCCTGGGCCGGGCTGCCGTTCCGCCTCGGCTTCGACCGGGAGGTGGCGGTGAGGCTCCTGCGGTTCGGGGCGCCGCTGGCCCTGGGACTCGGCATCGAGGCGGTGCTGATGAACGCCGACTACGTCATCGTCGGCGCCGTGCTCGGCCCCGTCGCCCTCGGTTTCTACCTGCTGGCGTTCAACGTCTCCAGCTGGGTGCCCAGCGTGATCGGGACCGCCCTGCGGTACGTCACCGTGCCCAGCTTCTCGCGGCTGGCCGAGCAGCGGCCGGAGTCGCTGTCGCTGGGGGTGCAGCGTTCGGTGCCGTTGCTGGTCGCGTTCGTGCTGCCGGTCGCCGTGGTGACGGCCACGCTGGCCCCGGAGATCGTGGCGTTCCTCTACGGCGAGAAGTGGGCTCCGGCCGCCGGGGTCCTGGCGCTGCTGGCGGTCCTGATGGTCGTGCGGATGCTCATTTCCCTCGCCTTCGACATCCTCACCTCGGCGGGCGCCACCAGGGCCACCGTGTGGATGAACCTCGGCTGGGCCGTGACGCTGGTACCCGCGCTGTGGGCGGGCACGCACTGGTACGGCATCCGAGGCGCGGCGATCGGGCACGCGCTGGCCGGTGTCCTGGTCGCCCTGCCGGTGGCGGCGCTGGTGCTGAGCCGTGCCGGGGTGCGCCTGGCACCCGTCCTCCCGGCCCTGGTACGCCCGCTGCTGGGCGCGGTGGTCGCGGCGGCCGTCACGGTGACGCTCGCCGGTCTGACGAGCGGGGTGACGGATGAGGTGACGGGTGGCGGGGTGACCGCGGGCTCCGCGTTCGTCCGGCTCTGCGTGGCCGGTGGCGGGGGGTTGCTCGCGTACGTCCTGGTCGTCGTACCCGTGACGCGGCTCAAACGGTTCGGCGCACGGGTGATCCCGGCCCGCGCCCGCTGACCGCCGGCAGGACCCGCGAACCCAGGAACCTACGAACCCACGAGAGGAGAGACCGGATGGAGAACTCCGACACGCTGGTGTCCATCGTGCTCCCCGTACGCAACGGGGCGGGGCGGATCGAGGGCGCGGTCCGTTCGGTGCTCGGCCAGGACCACGAACGCCTCCAGCTGGTGATCTCCGACAACGCGTCCACGGACGGCACCGAGGAGATCTGCCGCGACCTGGCCGCGACCGACCGCCGGATCCTCTACCGCAGGCACCCGGAGAACGTGGGCCTGTTCGACAACTTCGTCCGTACGACCGCGCTGATCGAGGGCACGTTCTTCCGCTGGGTCGGCGACGACGACCGGCTGGAGCCCGCGTGCGTCTCCCGGTCCCTCCAGGTGTTCGCCGAGGACGACCGGCTCGTCCTGGTCACCACGCAGGTCGCCTACACCGGCCCCGACGGGACCGTCACCACCGCTCCCCTCGACCGCTCCGGCCTGGCCTCGGACGACCCGGTCGAGCGGTTCGCCGAGATGCTGCGGCTGCTCAACGAGAGCCACCTGCTCATCGACCCGCTGTACGGCACACTGCGGCGCGACCCCCTGGCGAGGATCCCCCGGCGGAACATGCTCCGCGAGGACGAGGTGTTCGCGGCGAAGCTCGCGCTGGCCGGACCGTGGGGACACGTCCCCGAGGTCCTCGCCCACCGCAACTGGAAGCACGACACCCTGTCCGCGATCGCCCGGCGCCTCGACGTACCGCCCTGGCGGGCTCGCTGCTCCACCCTCCTGCAGTGCGGGGAGCTGTTCCGCTGGCTGCGGGGGGCCGGTCTCACCGCCGACCAGCACCGTCGCGCCCGCGCGGCCGTAGTCGGCATGTACGCGCGTCGCCAGCGGCTCACCGCGGCCCGCCGGGGCCGCAGGCTCGCGCTGATCGCCTCGGGGCTCGTCCCCGGCGGGCGGTGAGCGATGTCCCTTCACCAGGGCGGGGCCGTCACCTCCCGACTCCCAATGTCCGACTCCCGGAACCACGGAACCCGACTCCCGATTTCCGGAGCCCGGGACGACAGAGCCCGGAACCACCGACACCGGGGTCGCCGGAATTCCGGCGATCTCCCCGACTTCATCGATCCCGGAAAGGAGAACCCCGTGACCACCGTCTTCTCCAACAGCGTGGTGGACGACGACACGCGCAGGGAACTGCTCTACCAAGGGCAGGTCTTCGTCTACTCGGCGACGCCCGCCTCCGCGTTGCTGGCCGCCTTCGCCAGGGAGCTGATCGCCGAGGCGTTCGGCGAGCGTGACCCGGAGACCGCCCAGTTCGACATGCCGGTCGAGGAGTTCGCCGCGTTGCTCGCCCGGCTCAAGCCCCGGTTCATCCATCACCCCCGGTGCAAGGAACTGCTGCCCTCGGTGCTGGAGGAGCTGGGCTGCGACCTGGACCGCACCTACTTCGACGTGCCCCGGCTTCGCACCTCCACCTCCCACGACTACCTCACCTCCGGCATCTCCTACGCCTTCCACCCCCATCGCGACTGCTGGTACTCGGCCCCGTTCAACCAGCTCAACTGGTGGATCCCCGTCTACGAGGTGGTCCCGGAGAACGTGATGGCCTTCCATCCCCAGTATTTCGGCAGCCCGGTGCGCAACGGCAGCGCGCGCTACGACTACGCGGAGTGGAACAGGACCAGCCGGGTCACCGCCGCCCAGCACGTACGCGGTGACACCAGGGACCAGCCTCGTCCCGAGGAGGCCGTCGTGCTCGACCCGCAGGTGCGGGTGGTGCCGGAGCCGGGGGGCGTCATGGTGTTCTCCGGAGCCCAGCTGCACTCCACGGTGCCCAACACCTCGGGCAGGACCCGCTTCAGCATCGACTTCCGCACGGTGCACATCGACGACGTACGCACCCGCCGTGGCGCCCGCAACGTGGACGCGGAGTGCACCGGTACCACCCTGCGTGACTTCGTACGCTCCTCCGACCTCGACCCGATGCCGGAGGAACTGGCGCTGGAGTACGAGGCGGAGGCCCTGACCAGGGCCGGGTGAGCGGCGGAGCCATCGCCACGCCGTCGTGACGCCCGTACTGACAAGGAGTTCGTGTGCTGCGATCAACAAGCATCGTGTCCTGGGCGGCTGGCGCGCTCGGGAGAGCGGGGACGACGTAGTGGAGTTCTGGAAGACCGTCCTCGACCTCGCCAGAAGGAAGCGGGTTGGGTTTCCGCTGGTCGCCCTGGCGCTCCTCGCCGCCGTGGCCGTCTTCTTCCTGGTGCCCCCGCGCTACGTGTCGAGCGCCTCCATGGTGCTGACCACGCCTCCCGCCGGAGGGACGACGGACCCGGCCAAGCCGCTGGGACGGAGCAACCCGCTGCTGCAGTTCAGCGACGGTCTGAGAACCACGGCGGGCATCCTCATCCTGTCCATGAACACCGAGGCGGTCGCCACGGAACTGGGCATCGTGAAGGACGGTCCCGTCGAGGTCACGATCAACGACGGACGCACCAACCCCACCATGCTGGGCATCCTCATGAACGGCCCGTTCGTGTACGTGGAGGTGGAGAGCGACTCCGTCGACGTCACCCGTACCGTCATGGCCAGGACCCAGTTCCGTCTCAGGACCGAGCTGGTGCGCAGGCAGGAGGTGCTCGGCGCCCCCCGCCCCACCTTCATCGGGTTCGTCGAGGTGGTACCGGCCGCCTACCCCGCGATGGACCGGAGCGGCACGTGGCAGGCCGCGGGCGGGGCGTCGTTCGTCGTCGTCCTTCTCGGCCTCGGTGCCGCGTACGCCGTGGAGCGCCGGAGGGTGTTCCGATGCAGGTCCGATGCCGGGTGGGCCGGCGAGCCCCGCCCGGCCACGGACGCCACCCCGGCGCTGGAGGGCGCCGCGTCGCGCGAGCCCTCCGGCTGGGAGGACGGCGACCTTACGGAGGCCGGTCCCGATTCCGGTTCCGGTGTCGGCGTCGTGGCGGACGGCGGGAAGCGGGAGGACCCACAGGATCCGGACACCGTGGCGGTCCTGCGCACCGGGGGCGACGACCGCGACAAGTAGGCGACCACGACGACCAGGCGACCGCGACAAGCAGACGACGAGCAGGCGACCGCGACAAGCAGACGACGAGCAGGCGACCGCGACAAGCAGACGACGAGCGGACGACCGCGACAAGCAGGCGACGGCGACAGGCAGGACGAAGGGAAACGCGTGGACTTCTGGGGGGCCGTACTCATCGTGTTACGGCGCTGGTATGTCGCCCTACCGGCGTTCCTGCTGTCCATCGGCGCCGCGCTGGGCGTCTATTCGTCGATCCCGACGCTCTACGTCTCGAACGCGGTGCTCGTGCTGACCATCCCGCCCACCGGCGGAAGCCTGCCGAGCGATCCCGAACGTCCCAACGGGCTGACCAATCCCCTGCTGAACTTCGACTGGGGCCTGAGCATGTCCGCCTCGATCCTCATCCAGGTGATCAGCGCGCCGGAGACGGCGGAGTCGCTCGGCGTTCGGCCCGAGGGCGACACCACCTTCACGGCCACCAACGGCGGCACCAACCCGGAGGCGCTGGACGGCGGGCCGTTCGTGTACATCGAAGGCACGAGCATGTCGCCGTCCGGGGCGCGGGACATCGTGACGCGGGTCAGGGACCGGGCGAGGGTCGAGCTGGCCGGTCGCCAGCGGCAGCTCAACGCGCCCCTGGCGACCTACATCACGATGAACGAGATGGTGCCGCCGACGGAGCCGCAACCCCAGCGCGGGGGGAAGACGCGCGGGGCCGCCGCCGCACTGCTGCTCGGGGTGCTCGCCAGCCTCGCCGCGGTGTTCTCCCTGGAGAGCTTCCTGGACGCCCGGAAGCGGAGACGCGGGGTGCCGGTGGCGGCGTCCGGGCTGCCCGCCGAGCCCTCCCTCCTGAGGCGGTGAGGGCTCCCGTGGTTCGCACGTTTCCCACGGTCCCGGCCCCCGCGCCCGTCGCCTCCCTCGACTCCCTCGACCGTCCCGGCCTCCGCGGTGCCGACGGGGCCACCCTGGCCGCCGCGTTCGCGGTGGTCCTGATGCTGTCTCCGGCGCGGCTGGTCTTCCGCGGCCTGCCCTTCTCGCTCACACCCGCCGACGCGGTCGGGCTCTTCGCCGCGCTGTGGTGGTTCTGCGCGCACCTCACCACCACACTCGGCGCGGCCAAGGGCTCCAACCCCGTACGTACCGCGCTGTTCATGTACACCACGGCGATGCTGGCCACCTACGGGTACGCCAGCGCCGCCTACCTGCCGCCCGACGAGCTCGACATGGCCGACCACAGCATCGTCCTCGTCGTGGCGACGGTGGGCATCGGGCTCGGGGCGTGCGACGGCATCCGGGGCCGGGAGCGGCTGGACTTCGTCCTGAGGTGTCTCGTGATCTCCGGTGCGGCGGTGGGGGTCATCGCGGCGCTTCAGTTCGTGCTCGAATTCGACCTCACGAAGTACCTGGCCTTTCCCGGTTTCCGCTTCACCTCGGAGCTTCCGGCGATCCTCGAACGGAACACCCTGCGCCGGGTCGCGGCCACCACGGGACACCCCATCGAACTCGGCGTCGTCTGCGCGATGATCATCCCTCTCGCGCTGCACTACGCGTTCGGCGCCCGCGACCGGGGTGAACCCTCCCTGCGGTGGTGGGTCTGCTGCGCGCTGATCGGTGTCGGGCTGATGTTCTCCGTCTCGCGGTCGGCGGTCCTCGGGCTCGCCGTCGTCGGCGTGGTACTGGTCGCCGGGTGGCCCGCGCGCAGGAGGCTGTGGGCGGCGCTTGGCGGCGTGGGCTTCCTGGTGGGGATGAAGGTGGCGGTGCCCGGCCTGATGAGCGTCTTCCTGGGGCTGTTCACCAGCCTGTCCAGCGATTCGAGCATCCAGTACAGGACACACGACTACGCGGTGGCGGCCACCGAGATCGGGAACCGCTTCTGGGTCGGCAGGGGACTGGGCACCTGGTACGCGCCCAAGCATCTGATCTTCGACAACCAGTACATCCTGTCGCTGGTGGAGACCGGGGTCATCGGCATGGCCACCTTCTCCGGGATCTTCCTGACCGGCATCTGGGCGGCGTTGCGTGTCCGCCGCCTCAGCTCCGACCCCGCCGTACGGGACCTGGGGCTCACCCTGGCCGCGTGCCTGGTCGTCCCCCTGGTCGGGGCGGCCACGTTCGACCTGCGCTCGTTCGCGACCGTGACGGGCCTGTCATTCCTGATCATCGGGGCTACCGGCTCGCTGCTGCGCGCCACGCGGCGGGCGCGGGCCCCGGCCCTCCGGCCACCGGAGAGGCCCGCCGGAGAAACCGGGCGGGGAGATCGATGAGGAGGCCGGTGAGATCGCCGGGAGGGTCACCCGGCCAGCCGGTCGCGCAGGTCCGCCCAGGAGCCCGCGGCCAGGTCGCGCTCGCTGATCGCGGTGACCGGCAGCGGCCACCGGATGCTGAGATCGGGGTCGTCGTAGCGGACGGCGAGGTCCTCGGAGGGATCGTGCTCCCGGTCGATCCGGTAGCAGACGTCGGCCTGATCGGTCAGTGCCTGATAGCCGTGCAACAAGCCAGGAGGAACGTAGAGGTGAACGAACGTCTCATCGTCGAGAACCACCGACATCTGGCGGCCGAAGGTCGGGGAGCCCGGTCTGGCGTCGACGAGCACGTCGTGCACGGCCCCGCGGGCGCACCGGACGAGCTTGGCCTCCCCCCGGCCGCCCCGGCCGTGCAGGGCCCTGATCGTCCCCAGGCGGGACCGCGACTGGCTGTCCTGGACGAACGCGTCGGGCCGCAACCCGTGGGCGGCGGCGAGCGTCGCGTCGAAGGTGCGGGTGAACAGCCCGCGGTCGTCCCTGTGCTGGGTGGGGACGAACAGCAGGACACCGTCGATCTCGGCGCGTTCGACTCTCATACGCCCATTTTTCCGACCCCTGACCCGCCCGGCCATGAAGAAGGGGAAAACGGTCTTGGCTCGCGTACGAAACCGTTCGGCCATGGGGGAGCGGGAAACGGTCTTGGTCCGCGTACGGAGTCTTCGGGCCATGAGGGGGCGGGAAACGGTGCCGAGTCTTTGGGCTGTGGGGGAGCGGGAACCGGTACCGGTCGGCGTACCCCGGAGAACGTTCCTCTCGCGGACCGGCCGTCCCTGCCGGAGCCGCGCTCTGTGGCGCCGGAGAGGGCCGGGGCGGGGTTCGCGCGCGTCCGGGTCGGGGCCGTCGAGGTTATGGCGGTCAGCGAGGCGGAGCTTCTCGACCACGTGGCGGCCGGGTGGCGGCGGGGGCGCGGCGGCGCGATCGTCACCGCGAACGTCGACATCGTCCGCGCCGCCACGCGTGACCCCGCACTGGCGGACCTCGTCACCCGCTCCGAGATCGTGGTCGCCGACGGCATGCCGGTGGTCTGGGCGTCGAGGCTCGCCGGATTGGCGGTTCCCGGAAGGGTCACCGGTGCCTCGCTCGTACACTCCCTGACCGGGCGGGCCGCGCGCGAGAGCCGTTCGGTCTATCTGCTCGGAGGGGAGCCGGGCGTGCCGGAGGCCGCGGCGCGGGTCCTCGCCGGACGTTACCCGGGGTTGCGCGTGGCGGGCACCTGCTCGCCTCCCTTCGGATTCGACGGCACGCCGGACGGGGTACGCGAGGCGGTCGAGGGGGTGGTCGCCGCCGCTCCCGACCTCGTTCTCGTCGGGCTGGGCTTCCCCAGGCAGGAAAGGGTCATCGAGGCCCTCAGGGCGGAGCTGCCCGACGCCTGGTATCTCGGCTGCGGAGCCGGGATCCCCATGGCGGCCGGACGGTTCAGCCGTGCCCCGGGGCCGGTCCAGCGGGTGGGCGCGGAGTGGCTGTACCGACTCGCCCTGGAACCGCGCCGCCTGGCCCGCCGCTACCTGCGCGACGACGCGCCGTTCGCGATCACCCTCCTCGCGGGTGCCCTGCGCACCCGCCTGACGTCAAGGCGCCACGTATGACAGGCGACTTTTCCCCCGACATCGAGCTGCCACGTATGACCGGCGATCTTTCTCCCGACATTGAGACGCCACGTATGACCGGTGATTCCGATATCGGGGCGTCGCGCATGACAGGTGATTTTTCTTCCGACATTGAGACGCCCCGCACGACCGGTGATTTCCCGCCCTCCGGCGCGACCGCCTTCCCGGTGTGGTCCTCCCCCATGAGAAACGGCTCCCGCATGGCTGTTCCAGATTGGCCTCCGCTGGCCATAGTGATCGTCACGTATTCGAGTGGCGAGGTCGTCGAGGGCTGTTTGCGCTCGCTCGACGCGGCACTGGCCGGTGCCGGTCCGGCACGGGTCGTGGTGGTGGACAACGCCTCGGCCGACGACACCGTCGAGCGGGTGCGCCGGGTCGCGCCGGAGGCCGAGGTGATCCAGACCGGCCGCAACGCGGGCTTCGCCGCCGGGGTGAACGCGGGCATCGCCGCCGCGGACGGCTGCGACGTACTGGTGCTGAACCCCGACATCCGGCTCACGCCCGGCTCCGTGCTCCTGCTCAGGCAGGCGCTCGCCCTGCCGGGAACCGGGATCGCCGCCCCCCGCCTCACCGGCGAGACGGGCAGGCTCCACCTCTCCCTGCGCCGACGCCCCACCGTGCCGAGGGCACTCGGGGAGGCGCTGCTGGGCGGGCACACGGCCGGGCGGATCCCGGCGCTCGGCGAGCTGGTCGTGGACCCGGCCGCCTACGGCAGGCCGCAGACGGCCGACTGGGTGTCCGGCGCGGCCTGGATGGTCTCCCGCGCGTGCCTGGACGCCCTGGACCCCCTCGACGAGCGCTACTTCCTGTACTCGGAGGAGACCGAGTACATGCTCAGGGCGGGGGAGGCGGGGTTCGCCGTCCGGTACGAGCCCCGTGCCGTGGCCGTACATCTCGGGGGCGAGCAGTCCACGTCGAGCCGGTTGTGGGCGCTGTCGTCGGCGAACCGGGTCCGGATGCACCGGGAGCGGTACGGCCGCCCGCGCGGGCAGCTGATGCGGCTGGCCGTCGGGCTCAACGAGCTGGTCCGCGCGGTCGCCAGGGGTGGGGCGGGCGGGAGGCGGCACCGGGCCGCCCTGCGCCAGCTGGTCCCCCTGCGCGAGTGGCCGCTCCTGCCCGACGAGGAGGGCGCCTCCGCGACTGCCTCTCTGACCCGGGACGGGTCCTCTCCGGCTGAGAAGGCACCCTCTCCCGGCTACGTCTGCTTCTCGGCACAGGACTGGTGGTACCACAACCGGGCGCACTCGGACTTCCAGCTCATGCGCTCGGTCGCCGCCCACCGGAAGGTCCTCGTGGTCAACAGCATCGGGATGCGCATGCCGATGCTGGGCAGGTCAACGCAGGTGCTGCGGCGCGTCGGGCGCAAGCTGCGCAGCGTCGCGATGCTCGTCAGGAGGCCGCTGCGGGAGCTGCCCGGCTTCTACGTGATGTCCCCGCTGCCGCTGCCCTTCTACGGGTCGCCGCTGGCCAGGCGGGTGAACGCGCTGCTGGTCCGGGCCCAGGTGCTCGCCGTCTCGCGGGCACTGGGACTGCACCGGCCCGTGATCATGGTGACCATCCCCACGGCGTGGGACGTGGTGCGGCCGATGCGCAGGCGCGCGCTGGTGTTCAACCGCTCCGATCGGCACTCGTCGTTCCCCGAGTCCGACCGGCCGACCATCGAGGCGCTGGAACGCGGCCTGCTCGAAAGCTCCGACCACGTGGTCTACGTCAGCACCGCGCTGATGGGCGAGGAGAGCGGCGTGACCGGAGACCGCGCGCACTTCCTCGACCACGGTGTGGACACCGACCACTTCCGGCGGCGCCCGGAGAGTGAACAGCCCGCCGACCTCCGCGCGATCCCCGGGCCGAGGGTGGGTTTCTTCGGCGCGCTGGACGACTATCTCGTCGACTTCGACCTTCTCGAACGGATCGCCGTCGAGCTGCCCGGCGTCTCGCTGGTCCTGATCGGCGACGCGACCGTCCCGATGGAACGGCTCACCCGCCATCCGAACGTCCACTGGCTCGGATTCAGGCCGTACGAGCGGATCCCCGCGTACGGATCGGGGTTCGATGTCGCGATCATGCCGTGGCTGGACAATCCGTGGATCAGGAATTCGAACCCGATCAAACTCAAGGAGTATCTCGCGCTGGGCCTGCCGGTGGTCAGCACCGATTTCCAGGAACTCGCCAACTACGCCGACCGCGTACGGATCGCGGCAGACGGCGGCCTCTTCGTCGAGGCTGTTCGCGCGACGTTGCGCGACGGGGGCCTGCAGCCGGCGGACACCATGCGGGGATCCGTGCTCGGTGCCTCCTGGTCGTCGCGGGCCGCGCGGCTGATGGCGCTCGCCGAGCTGCCGCCGGGTCCGCGATGAGGAGGACAGGATCATGAGATCTGGAAACCACGCGCGGACGGCGGGACGGCGGGTCAGGCGACCGCTGCTGGCCGTGGTGGGAGCCGTCTCGGTGTCGGTGGCGGTGCTCGGGCTCACCTTGATCGACGCGCCCGCGAGCCAGGGCCGGGGCCCGCTCGCGAGCGCGTCGGCCGGTGCCCTCCCGGAGACGGCGACCCCTCCGGCAGGCGTCTGGTCGGCCGCCGGTCCTCCCGCGACGGCCGCGCGGGTGCCGTGGGAGGGGGGTCCCGCCTACTACGGGCGGTTCGCCGCACCGGCGGCGGCGGGCTGGACGAACCCGTCGTTCTTCCCCGTGGGCGTCTGGTTCGAGTCCGTGATCACCCAGGCCGACGTGGACAAGGACCGGGCCGCCGGGATCAACACCTACGTGGAGCTGACCGGGACCAGCGACATGGCGCTGGTGCGGAAGAACGGCATGTCGGCGGTGACGAGCGCTCCGCTGACCGGCTACGGCGAGGAGACGGTGGGCTGGCTGCTCAACGACGAGGTCGACATGTGGGCGAAGGCCGGAGACGCCGGGTGGACCGGCAACCACCCCGGCGAGGGACCCCTGTGCGTCCCCGAGGACAGGGGATGCGGGTTCACCGTGCTGCGTACCCGGAAGGAAAGGGTCCCGAAGGGCGACGGCAGGATGCACTACGCCAACTACGGCAAGGGCGTGATGATGTGGGAGAGGGACGCGGACGCCGCCGCGTTCGTCAACCGCTTCACCGACGTCGTCTCCTCCGACGTCTACTGGTACACCAGCGCGAGCGTTTGCCTGGACGGGCAGAACTTCCTGTCCCTGCCGGTCTCCCGGTGCCGCAGGGCCGCCAACTACGGCGCCGTCCTCGACCGCCAGCGCGAGCTGGACGTGCTGGACGGCCGTCGCCAGCCGATCTACGGTTTCGTCGAGGTCGGCTGGCCCGCCGAGAACGACACCCGGGCCATCCAGCCGCGGCAGGTGACGGGCGCGGTGATGAGCTCGCTGATCCACGAGGCCCGGGGCATCATCTACTTCAACCACAACTTCGGCGGGCCGTGCCACTCCCAGCACGTCCTGCGGGAGAGCTGCGGGCGGAAGGTCAGGCCCGCGGTCGCCGAGGTCAACCGGCGCATCGGGCAACTGGCCCCGGTGCTGAACACCCAGTCGTACGCGCACCGCTTCGGCCCCGGCCTCGACACCATGCTGAAACACCATCGGGGCTCGTACTACGTCTTCGCGATGCCCGGCGCGGACGCGACTCCCGGTAGGCGCGCGTTCACCCTGCCGCGCGGGCTGCGGACCACCCGTGCCGAGGTCCTCTTCGAGAACCGGACGATCCCCGTCGACGGCGAGGGCAGGTTCACCGACTCCTTCGCCGCCGAGTACTCCCACCACATCTACCGGATCACGCCTCTGTCCTGAAGACGCCAGCGGGCCCGGACGGTCAAGGAGAGGAGCGACGCCGTGGTCATGGGCGAGAGCTCCGACGATGGCCGGACCGCGACCGTGGACGGCCCCGGCGTCGAGGGCGAGGTGGCGGGGCTGCCCGGGACCCCGATCGGTGACCTGGATCCGGAGCTCATCCGCGCGGGCCCACAGGGAGAGCCTGACCACGGGCTCGCCGTGGATGATCGCGTTGACGAGCAGCTCGTCGGCCACCAGGACGACGTCGTAGACGAGGTGGTGCGGCTCCCAGGCGACGAGGGTCTCGCGCACCATGGCACGAGCCTTACCGACGATCGGCAGATCCCGGCGGACGGCCTGGAGACGTCCACGTCGGAGGATGTCGAACGTCGTGCGAGTTACGCCACGATGTATTCGACGTCACCGAAGTCGGCCACCACGCGCAGTCGCCCGCCAAGGGCCTCGACATAGGAGCGCAGGGTCGCCACCTCGACACGGTCGACCTCGCCGTGTTCGATGGCCGAGACTCTCGGGCCGGAGACCCCCATGGTGGTGGCTACGTCGCGCTGGGTCAGATCCCGCTCACGCCTGATCTCCGCGAGTTTGTGAGCCCTGACCTCCGCGGCGAGATGCTCCATCGCGGCGGACTTCTCGGCATCCGATTGCACAGGCAGTCCCGCAGCCTGGCGCCGCTCCCGCGCCCGCTGCTTCACCTCATCCCAGTTGACCGCGCTCATTCGTACTCCCTGCTAGCCAGTTTCGCTATGTGTTCGGCGTACCGCTTCTCCGCTATCGGTACGTTTGTGTCATACCAATGGCCCCAGTTGCCGGCCTTGTCACCCGCGACCAGCAGCACCGCCCGGCGAACCGGGTCGAATGCGAACAGAATGCGGATCTCACTCCCTTTTGACGAACCAGGTCGCAGCTCGTTCAAATGGTGGTTGTCGGCTCCCTTGACGCGATCCACCAGCGGTCGGCCAAGCGTCGGCCCGACCTGCGCCAACATGTCTATGGCGTTTTCAACCTGCTCGGCGCTGTCCCAGTCGTCCTGGCATAACCGGTCGTACCAGTTGGCGACCTCGGCAACCAGCACGATCTGCCATCCAGCTCCATCCATAGCTTAACCCTGGCATTAAGGCAGCAGCAAGGAAGTGCTTTTCTGATCAGAGGAGCAGGCCACCCGCTTCGCCTCTACCAGCTTGTCCTTTTTTGACTGTTCGCAGGTGCGGACCGTTCCTGGTGACGCCAAGCGGTGAAGGCTTCTTCGCTGAGGCCCGAAGTCGGCCGCCAGCCGAGAACCTCGACCTGGGAGCGTGAGGGTGCCCGGCCGAGCCGCTCGTTCAGCCGTTCTCGTGGGCGAACCAGTCGACGGTCCTGCGCAGGCCCTCCTCAAGTCCCACGGCGGGCCGCCAGCCGAGGATTTCGGCGGCGGCGGTCGGGTCGGCGATCCTCGCGCTGTCCAGTGCCCTGTCGGTGAGCGCGCCGTAGCGGGGGCGGGCCCGGCCGCCGACGATGTGGGAGAGCAGTTCCACGGTGTCGCGGATGGAGGTGCCCGTCCCCGTGCCGATGTCGAAGGCGCGGCCCGCCGCGTGCGGGGTCTCGCCCGCGGCGAGGAAGGCGTCGACCACGTCGTCGACGTACACCCAGTCGAGGTGGCGCGCTCCACTGCCGAGCTCGGGTTCGCTCCCGCGCAGCAGCGACAGCGTCACGTAGGGGACCAGCTTCCGGGTGTCCTGGCGGCCCGGCCCGTAGACCATGCCGATCCGCAGGTTGCTGACCTGGACGCCCCACAGGTGGTGGAACATCCGCGCGTAGCCGTCGGCGGCCCACTTGGACACCGCGTACGGCGAGGACGGCGCCCTGTCGCCCTCCTCGGGGCGGAGCTCCTCCAGCGAGCCCGCCAGCACCACCCTGGTCTCGGGAACCTCGGCGACCGCCGTCAGCAGGTTGACCACGCCGGTGAGGTTGCTGTGCAGCATCGGCAGCACGAGCCGCGGATCCCTCGCCCCGGCGACCTCGCTGGCCAGGTGGAACACGACGGCGGGGCGAGTCGAGCCGACGAGCCGCTCGACCGCGCCCGCGTCGGCGACGTCCGCGACGTGCCACGTCTCGCCGTCCGAGCTCTCCCTGGGACGGCGGCCGACCGCGTGCACCCGCGCGCTGAGCGCGCTCAGGCGTCGCACCAGGTGGGTCCCGATGAAGCCTCCGGCCCCCGTCACCAGCACGGGCCTCGCCCGCCAGTACTCTTCCGCTCCCGGGTCGGCCATGCGCTTTCTCCTGGTTCGGGGGGATTTGTGGCTCATAAGCGGAAGGCCCGCTCCGAAGAGCGGGCCCTGCCGTGTGGTGTCGTGCGGTTGTCTCCGGTCAGCCGATGCGCCAGGTGTCCCCGCCGAGCAGCAGGTCGTTCAGGTCGCCGGGACCCCGCTCACTGACGGCCTCCTGGAGCTGCTCGGCCATGAGCTCGTCGTAGGAGGGACGGTCGACGTTGCGGAAGACGCCGATCGGGACGTGCTCGAAGGCGGGCTCGTCCAGCCGGGAGAGCGCGAAGGCCAGCGAAGGGTCGGCGCGGTGGACGTCGTGCACGAGGATCTCGTCCTCGCTCACCGCCGACCTCGGGACGACCTCGATGCCGCCGTCGGCCGCCCTGCGCACGGCCTTGGACGCCGAGGCGATGGGCTGCCCGTGCTCCAGGCGCAGCGTGATGTCGTCGCGCTGCTCCGGGTCCTTGAGCTGCTCGAAGGCGTTGTCGTTGAAGATGTTGCAGTTCTGGTAGATCTCGACCAGGGAGGTGCCCCGGTGCTCGACGGCCTCGCGCAGCACCGACTGGAGGTGCTTGCGGTCGGAGTCGATGGTCCTGGCCACGAAGGAGGCCTCGGCGCCGATGGCGAGCGAGATCGGGTTGAACGGCTTGTCCAGCGAGCCCATCGGGGTCGACTTCGTGATCTTGCCGATCTCGGAGGTCGGGGAGTACTGGCCCTTGGTCAGGCCGTAGATCCTGTTGTTGAACAGCAGGATGTTCAGGTTGACGTTGCGGCGCAGCGCGTGGATGAGGTGGTTGCCGCCGATGGACAGCGCGTCGCCGTCACCGGTGATCACCCACACCGACAGGTCGGGACGCGAGGCGGCCAGGCCGGTCGCGATCGCCGGGGCGCGGCCGTGGATCGAGTGGAACCCGTAGGTGTCCATGTAGTACGGGAACCGGGAGGAGCAGCCGATGCCCGAGACGAACACCATGTTCTCGCGCTTGAGCCCGAGCTCCGGCACGAACGACTGGACCGCGGCCAGGATGGCGTAGTCACCGCACCCGGGGCACCAGCGCACCTCCTGGTCGGTCTTGAAGTCCTTCATGCCGAGCTTCACCTCGGACTTCGGGACCAGCGAAAGCGCCCCGCCCCTTCCGGGGACGGACACCTCGGGCAACTCAGCACTACTCACTGTCGATCACGTCCTGGATCACGCCGGCAAGTTCCTCGGCCTTGAACGGAAGCCCGCGCACTCGGTTGTAGCTGATGATGTCGACCAGGAAGCGGGCGCGGAGCAGCAGCGCGAGCTGGCCGAGGTTGATCTCCGGCAGGAGCACCCTGTCGTACGCGCGCAGCACCTCGCCGGTGTTGGCGGGCAGCGGGTTGAGGTGCCGCAGGTGGGCCTGGGCGACCTTGCCCCCGGCCCTCCTGATGCGCCGCACGGCCGCCGCGATCGGCCCGTACGTGGACCCCCAGCCGAGCACCAGCACGCGGGCGTCGCCGTCGGGGTCGTCCACGGCCAGCGGCGGGATGTCGTTCGCGATCCCGTCGATCTTGGCCTGCCGGACCCGGACCATCCGGTCGTGGTTGTTGGGATCGTAGGAGATGTTGCCGGTGTTCTCGGCCTTCTCGATGCCGCCGATCCGGTGCTCCAGGCCCGCGGTGCCGGGGATCGCCCAGGGGCGGGCGAGGGTCTCGGCGTCGCGCTTGAACGGCAGGAAGGTGACGCCGTCCTCGCCGTTCGGCCCCGAGGCGAACTCGGTGGAGATGTCGGGAAGGTCGGCGGCGTCGGGCAGCTTCCACGGCTCGGAGCCGTTGGCGAGGTAGCCGTCGGAGAGCAGCATGACCGGTGTGCGGTACTTCACCGCGATCCTGACCGCCTCCACCGCCGCGTCGAAGCAGTCGGAGGGGGTCGAGGGCGCCACGATCGGCAGCGGCGACTCGCCGTTGCGGCCGAACATGGCCATCAGCAGGTCGGTCTGCTCGGTCTTGGTGGGCATGCCGGTGCTGGGACCCGCGCGCTGCACGTCGACCACGATGAGCGGCAGCTCGGTGGTCACCGCGAGGCCGACGGTCTCGGCCTTCAGCGCGACACCCGGCCCCGAGGTCGTCGTGACGCCCAGCGCCCCGCCGAAGGCGGCGCCGAGCGCCGCCCCGACGCCCGCGATCTCGTCCTCGGCCTGGAAGGTGCGGATGCCGAACCGCTTGTGCCTGGACAGCTCGTGCAGGATGTCGCTGGCCGGGGTGATCGGGTACGACCCGAGGAACAGCGGCAGCCTCGACTGCACCGAGGCGGCGATCAGGCCGTAGGCGAGCGCCTGGTTGCCGGAGATGTTGCGGTACACCCCGGGGGCCAGCTTGGCCGGCTTGATCTCGTACGAGACCGAGAAGGACTCGGTGGTCTCGCCGTAGTTCCAGCCCGCCTGGAAGGCGGCGATGTTGGCCTTGGCGATGTCGGGCTTCTTGGCGAACTTGGTCTCGAGGAACTGGATCGTCGCCTCGGTGGGCCGGTGGTAGAGCCAGCTCAGCAGCCCGAGGGCGAACATGTTCTTCGACCGCTCGGCGTCCTTCTTGGACAGCGCGAAGCCTTCGAGGGCCTTGACCGTGAGCGAGGTCAGCGGCACCGGGTGGACCCGCCACTCGGCGAGCGAGTCGTCTTCGAGGGGGCTGACGGCGTAGCCCACCTTCTGCAGGTTGCGCTTGGTGAACTCGTCGGTGTTGACGATGAGGTCGGCGCCGCGCGGCAGGTCGGAGAGGTTCGCCTTCAGCGCGGCGGGGTTCATCGCGACCAGGACGTTGGGAGCGTCGCCCGGCGTGAGGATGTCGTGGTCGGCGAAGTGGAGCTGGAAGCTCGACACGCCCGGCAGGGTGCCCGCGGGGGCGCGGATCTCGGCCGGGAAGTTGGGAAGCGTCGACAGGTCGTTGCCGAACTCCGCGGTCCCGGCGGTGAAGCGGTCACCGGTCAGCTGCATGCCGTCGCCGGAGTCTCCGGCGAACCGGATGATCACGCGGTCGAGTTGCTGAACCTGCTTGGTCACAGCTCAGTCCTCCTCGACGCGACAGGGCGCCGTTGCTCGTGGCACATTCTTTTTTCCATGCTAGATCCTCGGGGTCACGCATAGTCTTTTCGCGTTCCACTCGGCGGAGGAAAGTGACCTTTGTCCCATATCCTTGGTAGTCGCTGAGTCGAATCTGAGTCGAAGCCTGGGCGCGGACGTCGCGCGTCGTGGCCGTCGTACGGCCTACGGAGAAGTCACGATCACGGACGGTAGGCCCGACACAGCCCGGCCGCGAGCCGACACAGGTCAACGTGCAGGCGGCCGAAGAAGACAGTTGGGATCACGATGCCCAACTATATGTCCCGCCACGAAGACGCTCTCATCGCCTCCGGCTATGGCCCCATAGCCCCAGGTTATGACATGGACTGCTTTTCCAGCGTGGCCGACACGGCTCCGGAGTCGTAAGTCCGGCCCGGTTCCATCGCGCGGGGACCATACAGTTCCGGGACGGTGACAAAGGTATAACCCTTGGCGGCGAGCCCGCGCAGGATCTCTGGGGCCGCCTTCACGGTCGCGCCGCGGAAGTCGTGCATGAGGACGATCGATCCCGGCCTGACCTGGGCGACGGTCCGGCGGGCGATCGCCCGGGGGTCGGAGTCGCGCTGGTCCTTGGCGTCCACGTTCCAGCGCACCACGGACATGCCCAGCCGGCCCGCGATGGAGGCCACCTGCACGTCGGTGACGCCGTACGGCGGGCGCATCAGCGTGGGGACCTGGCCGATCGCATGGGTGATCGCGTACTGCGCGCGGGTGAGCTGGTCGGCGAGCATGGTGGGGGGAAGCACGGTGAGGTCGCGGTGGGACCAGCTGTGGTTGGCCACCAGGTGGCCCTCGTCGCGCATCCGCCTGAGCATCTCGGGATGCGCGGAGGCGTTGGAGCCGAGGACGAAGAAGGTCGTCCTCGCCTTGTACGCGCCGAGGATGTCGAGCAGCCGCCCGGTCTCGGGGCCCGGCCCGTCCTCGTAGGTGAGCGCCACGCACTTGACCTTCGCGCAGTCCACGCCGCCCGCCCCGGAACTGCGCGCCGCGGGCTTGTCCCTGCTCGCCGCGAGCATGTCCTCCTGAGAGGTGAGGGTCGCGGTCCCCATGGCCGCCTGCCGCGCCCGCAGCCCGGTCGCCGACAGCAGCGGCGCCGCGGTCGCGGACGGTACGGCGACCGCCACCCGGCCGGCGACGCCCAGGCCCACCTGCTCGTCGTCGAACTCCACGACGAGGTCGCCGCGCGGGTTGAAACCGATGGAGTCGAACATCGCCGGGTCCGGCCTGAGCGCGTTGGGGTTCACCAGCGGCCCCCGCAGGGCCAGTTCCCTCCTGGCGAGCTCGGTCAGCGTGGCCAGCGCCGCGCCGTCCCTGAGCAGGTCGGGGGAGTTCAGGGCGCGCCGGCTCACCCGGTCGTACCAGACGGTGGTCCTGGACTCGCTCCAGCCGGAGCCCATGGACTGGCCGATGCGCAGCCGCACCCCCAGGACCTCGGCGGAGGCGGCGGCGAGCTGCCAGTCCACGTTGAACTCGGGGTTGGACAGGGCGTCGGAGGGGGCCTCGCGCCGGGTGAACAGGTCGAGACTCCTGGTCATCGTCCTGCGGAGCTTCTCGGTGAGGAGGGGGGCCTCGGCGACGGCGGGGTAGGTGGCGTGCACGCGCCGGCCCGTGGTCTCCTTCGCGCTCAGGGTTCTCGTGCTCAGGCCCTGGACCATGGAGGGGTCCACGTAGTTGATCAGCGTTGGCTCCGAGGGGACAGGGAGCTTCACGTGAGGGGAGGCGGTGGCCATGCTGCAACCGGCCAACGTCGCGGCCATCCAAGCGATTCCGCCGACGAATCGCATTTTATGCATAAAATAACGTTATATGGGCTTATGGCGTGTTTGCCCTGACTTGATGTGAAGTGGACGGAGGCTTTAGTCGTTCCGCGGCCGGTGGTTTCCCCGCGTGACGGGAAGGGCGGATACTGCTATAGGTAGGGCGGAGAGCCCCCGTACGGCAGGTCCGCGACCGTCCGGGCGGGGAGGTTCTCCGAGCGCGTCCGGCGTTCTCCGGAGTTTGTCCGTGCGGGCGTTCTCCGGGGCGTTCGTCCGGCGCTCCGCGGGGCTTTCGCGCGGTGGGTCCCGGAGCGGTCCGTGCGGCGTTCTTCGGAACGTCGGTGCGGCGGGTCCTGGGGCGTCGTGCGGCGTTCTTCGGAACGTCGGTGTGGCGGGTCCCGGGGCGTCCGTGTGGCGGTTCCGGGGGAGACTCGTGTGACGGTCCCGAGGGAGAGAGGCCATGAGCGGATATTTCAGCTCTTATGTGGTGGTCCTCGCGCTGTTCGCGATCGGCCTGCTGATCGTCGCCGGGGCACTGCTGGTCAACCGCGGACTCCGGCCCAACCGCCCCACCCCGGAGAAACTGCTCACCTACGAGTGCGGCGTCGACCCGGTCGGCGACGGCTGGGCGCAGTCCCAGATCCGCTACTACGTGTTCACCTACCTGTACGTGGTCTTCGCGGTGGACGCGGTCTTCCTGTTCCCCTGGGCGACGATCTTCGCCGCTCCAGGTTTCGGGGCGACCACCCTGGCCGAGATGTTCGTCTTCCTCGGTTTCATCGCGCTCGGCATCCTGTACGCCTGGCGCAAACGCGTGCTCACCTGGACCTGAGGGCCCGGCAGACCCGGGGCGAGCGCGAGCGCCGAACTCTGAAGGAGAATGCGTGCCATGGCGGATCTCCCGATGCCCACCGTGGGGCCGGTCTCGCGACTGGCTCCCAAACCCATGCGCTTCATCCTCAACTGGGGGCGCCGCTACTCGCTGTGGGCCTTCAACTTCGGCCTGGCCTGCTGCGCGATCGAGTTCATCGCGACCTCGATGAGCAGGCACGACTTCATCAGGTTCGGGGTCATCCCGTTCGCCAACGGTCCCCGGCAGGCGGATCTGATGATCGTCTCAGGCACGGTGACCGACAAGATGGCACCCGCGGTCAAGCGGCTCTACGAGCAGATGCCCGACCCGAAGTACGTGATCTCCTTCGGCGCCTGTTCCAACTCCGGCGGCCCGTACTGGGACTCCTACTGCGTGACCAAGGGCGTCGACCAGATCATCCCGGTCGACGTCTACGTCCCCGGCTGCCCTCCCCGCCCCGAGGCGCTGCTCCACGGCATCATGATGCTCCAGGAGAAGATCGCCGCGGAGAACCTGGGTGACCGCTATGTCTGACCTGCCCGAACCCACGTCTGGCGCCGTACCGGGTTCCGCGTCTGGCTCCGCGCACGGCTCCACGTCTGGCTCCGCGCCTGGTTCCGCGCCCGGTTTCGCGTACGGCGAGGGGGCCCGGGTGTCGGAGTCCTTCGGCCAGACCACGGTCGACGTGGATCCCGGCGACTGGCTCGGCCTGCTGGAGTCCGCCAGGGCCGGGGGCTACGAGTTCTTCGACTGGCTGACCGCGGTGGACGAGCCGCCGGAGGCGTTCGCGGTCGTCGCCCACCTCTTCGCCCCCGTCTCGCACGCCCACCTGCTGCTGCGCACCCGGGTGCCGCGCGCCGACCCCCGGCTGCCCAGCGCGGTCGGCGTCTTCCGCGGGGCCGACTGGCACGAGCGCGAGACCTTCGAGATGTTCGGCGTCGTCTTCGAGGGCCACCCGAACCTGGTGCCGCTGCTGCTCCCCGACGGCTTCGAGGGCTTCCCGCTGCGCAAGGACTTCGTGCTCGCCGCCCGGGTCGCCAAGGCCTGGCCGGGGGCGAAGGAGCCCGGGGAGTCGGGTCACGGCTCGCCGAGCCGCCGCAAGACGCTCCCGCCGGGGGTGCCCGCCGACTGGGGGCGCGAACGTGGCACCTGAGACACTCCGAAAGCCGTCCAGCGCCCCCGAGGCCCGTGGGATCCGTGATGGCCGGGGAGCTCCCCCGAGGGACCGGAGGTGCCCGTGATCGCCGAGGTGCTCGACGTCGCGGTACGGCTCGTCGTGATCGTCGCGGTCTTCCTGGTGCTGCCGCTGGTCGCCGGGCAGATGGAGCACAAGGTCATGGCGCACATGCAGGCGCGCCTCGGTCCCATGTACGCCGGGGGCTTCCACGGCTGGGCCCAGCTGATCGCCGACGGGGTCAAGTTCATGCAGAAGGAGCAGGTGATCCCGGCCGCCGCCGACCGCCGGGTCTTCACCCTGGCCCCCGGCGTGGCACTGATCCCCTATCTCCTGGTGATGGTCGTCATCCCGGTCGGACCCGGACTGGTCGGGGTCGACCTGGACGCCGGGCTGTTCTTCGTCCTCGCCGTGATGGGGGTCGGCGTGCTCGGCTCGATCATGGCCGGGTGGGCCTCGGGCAACAAGTACTCCGTCCTGGGCGGAATGCGCTCGGCGGCCCAGCTCATGGCGTACGAGCTGCCGCTGGTCCTCGCGGCCTCCAGCGTCGCGATGGCGGCGGGCACGCTCTCCCTGCCGGGCATCGTGGAGGCCTGGCAGTGGTGGTGGCTGCCCTGGCAGGCGATCGGCGGAGTGGTCTTCTTCGTCGCCGGGCTCGCCGAGCTCCGCCGCCCGCCGTTCGACATGCCGATCGCCGACTCCGAGCTCATCATGGGCCCGATGACCGAGTACACCGGCATGAGGTTCGCCCTGTTCATGCTGGCCGAGTACGCCGGGATCATCGTGGTGTCCGCGCTCACCAGCGTGCTGTTCCTCGGCGGCTGGCACGGCCCCTTCCTGCCGGGGCCGGTATGGATGCTCCTCAAGGTCTTCCTGCTGGTCTTCGTGATCATCTGGCTCCGGGTGAGCTATCCCCGCCTCCGCGAGGACCAGTTGCAGAAGCTCGCCTGGGTAGGCCTGGTGCCGCTGGCACTGGTCCAGCTCGCGCTGACGGGAGTCGTCGGTATCGCCATGGGGTGATACCGCTGTTTCGCGCCGTCCCGGCCGTCGTACGGGACGATCTGACGTTCGAAGCGCCCACGCAGGGCAGGGAGTAAATACACTCGGTGACACCACCTGCCAAGGACGGAACGCATGACCCTCGCGCTTGCCGTGGAAAAGGATGAACTGGTCGTCGATGTGCCGGAACATCCGCCGGTGCGGCTACCGCTCGCCGGGGAGGGCCGGGCGAGCACGTTGCTGATCTTCGGCTATCCCGGCAGGGGGAGGACGAGATACGGCCTGGCGGTGCTCGACGAGTCGGGCCTGGTCATGCTGGAGGCTCCGGGCTCCCGCTCGCAGAGGGCGGTGAAGACGTTCGCCGTGGACAACGGGCTGGAGTTCGAGTTCCGGGCGTTCGAGACGCCGCAGCGGGCCAGGGTCGCCCTCGCCCGCAGGTCGCCGAGGTGGCGCGCGGTGACCTGGCGCCGGGCGCCCGCGCCCCTGCCGCGCCTGCGCGTGCCCGGTGTGCGAAGCCTCAGGCCGCCGCTGGGCTCACCGAAGGTGTGGTGGCGCGAGCAGCTGCTGTACGTGCTCATGTGGGCGGTGCTCGCCTACGGGGCGGTCTTCGTGGCGCTCGTGCTCCTCAACCTGACCGAGACCCGCGCCGACGTCACCCGGGGGATGGGCCCGCTCGGGATCGCCGCCCTGGTGCTGGCCGCGCTGACGGTCGCCGGGGCCGTCGTCGTGGTCGGGGTCGGCCGCCGCAGGTCCCGCAACCAGACCGCCCAGGGGCGCGTGCTCAGGCGCCACGGCCAGCCGCACTGCCGCCTGGTGTTCGTCCACGGCCGCCTGCTGCTGGAGACCGCGCGCAGGACCCGCGAGCTGGACGCGTCCGAGCTGCTGCTGTACTCGGCGGAGTCCGGGGTGACGGGCCTGCTGGTCGGCGGGGAGCTGTTCCACCTGCCGGGACGCTGGGACGCCGTGGAGGTCGAGCGCTTCGCCACCGGGAACGGCCTGGAGCTCACGGTTCGCGCGCTGACCCGCGACGAGTACCTGGACCTGACGACGCGGGCGAAGGACGCGGTCCCCTAAGGTCTGTTTTGTGGTTCTTCACCGTTGCGAGGATCGTCCGGGTGGATGCCCCGCACGGTGGAGGAGGGGTCCATAACGGGGCTGTGGGCGACGACGACAACACCGCGGGGCGCCGCCTGGGCGACCGCGGTAGGCGGAAAAATCCACAAAACAGGCCCTGGAGCCGGAGCCGTACGGATTCGCCCGCAGGGTCTCCTCGGTCCTTTTCCGCGCGGCTGTCCGGCGTCGGGGGTTCTACTGCACGATCCGCAGCATGATGTCGGCGGCCGTGGGCCGGTTGCCCGGCTGTTTGTCCAGGCAGGCGGCGGCCAGCGGGCGCAGCGACCGGGGCAGGGCCGTCAGGTCCGGGTGGTGGTTGATCACCCGGTTCAGGATGGCGGGGATGGTGTCCTCCCCGAAGGCCACCCTTCCCGAGGCGGCGAAGATCATGGTCGCGGCCCAGCTGAACACGTCGGTCTCCGGGCCGATCGTCCTGCCCGCGAGCTGCTCGGGCGACATGTAGGCGGGGGTGCCCATGATGTTGCCCGACGTCGAGGTGACCTGGTCGAGGGCTCGGGCGATGCCGAAGTCGATGACGCGGGGGCCGTCGGCGCCGATCAGCACGTTGGCCGGTTTGAAGTCCCGGTGCACCACACCGGCCCGGTGGATCGCGGCCAGCGCGCCCGCCGTGGCCAGGGCCAGCCGGGTCAGGCCGTCCTCGTCGCGCGGGCCCCTGTCGCGGACCAGCTGCTCCAGGGAGTCGCCCTCCACGTACTCGCTGACGACGTACGCCTGGTCCTCGTTGATGTTCACGTCGAGCACCCGTGCCGTGGAGAACGTCGCCACCCTGCGCGTCGCCTCCACCTCCCGCAGGAAACGCTCCCTGACCACCTGGTTGCCGTTGAAGTGCTCGTGCAGCACCTTGATCGCGACTTTCTGCCCCTGCGGGTTCAGCGCGAGGTGAACCGTTCCCTGGCCGCCCTTCCCCAGGCTGCCGATCAGCCGGTACGGCCCCAGCCAGCCCTGCGGGGTGTGGGTGTTCTGGTTTTGCGAGGGGTAGGTGGGCTGGCCCTGGGTGTACTGGGGCGGCGCGTACCGCTCAGGACGGAGCTGGGGCTGGTACCCGCCGTGGTTCGGGGGCTCCGGGAGACGCGGCTGCGGTCGTTGCGCGGGCGGGTGCATCATCGAGGCCGCGGTGGGACCCGTCTGGTACGACGACATCCGGGGCGGGCCCTGGACGTGGCCGTAGCCGGGCGGCGGCCCGGGGTGGAACTCCTGGGACGGCCCCTGCCGGAAAACCGATCCCCTGAGGATCAGCGCGTGGCCCAGCCCGCCGATCCAGCCGCCGAACAGGCCGATCGTCCCGATGGTGTCCAGTACGACCGGGATGTTGTCGGAGCTCCCGTAGATCGCCGCGGCGACCATGAAGATGCCGATGCCGAGGCCGTAGAGGACGGCGGCGATGGCCAGCAACGGGCTCCGCAGCCGCCGCGCGGCGTGGCCGATGACGAACGGCGTCCCGACACCGCAGGTCAGCAGGGGTACCAACGCCCACACGACGCTCCATGCCGTGTTGGATCGCGCCGGTGGTCGCGACTGCCAGACCGGCCCGTACTGGTGGGACATGTGGCGAACAATACGATTTTTTCAGGATCTCCGCAGTCGCTTCGACGGTGAGCCGATGGTTGGAGGGCGGTTATCGAACACACAGTCTGTGGATAACTTCTGTGGATAACTCGATCCCTCGGGTGATTCCCTTGCCGTGACGGTCTCCTGGGCCCACGCATTCCCGAGCGCCCCGCTGTGCGCCATGATGTTGAGGTGTGGCACGGATACCAGGAGTGGGGTTGGCGAAGGGACTTTCCGTCACCCTTCGCCACATGCTGAGCAGGTCGGTGACCCAGCAGTACCCCGAAGTCCGGCCGGAGTTGCCCCCGAGGAGCAGGGGGGTGATCGCGCTGGTCGAGGAGAACTGCACGGTGTGCATGCTCTGTGCCCGCGAGTGCCCCGACTGGTGCATCTACATCGACTCCCACAAGGAGACCCTTCCGGCCCCGGAGGGCGGGCGACCCCGTGCCCGCAACATGCTCGACCGCTTCGCGATCGACTTCTCCCTGTGCATGTACTGCGGGATCTGCATCGAGGTCTGCCCCTTCGACGCGCTGTTCTGGTCCCCGGAGTTCGAGTACGCCGAAGGTGACATCCGTAACCTTCTCCACGAGAAGGACAAGCTGGCCGCCTGGGCGCAGACCGTTCCGCCACCTCCGGCCCACGAGCCCAACGCCGATCCGCCGAAGGAACTCGCGGCGGTCTCCCGCCCGGTGCGCCCCCGTCCCACCCCATCCGGACCCGCTCCCAGGCCCACTTCCGGGTCCGGGTCCGTACCCGAGGGCACTTCCGGGTCCGCTTCCGAGTCCGAGGGCACTTCCGAGTCCGGGGCCGGGCCTGGGGGCACTTCCGGGTCCGCTCCCCGGGCCGGGGCCGCTCCCGCTTCCGGAGGTGGGGCCGCTCCCAAGACCGCCTCCGCCTCCAAGCCCATCGCCGGGCCGGACCCCGGCGCCTCCCCGCCCGGCGCCTCGGCTTCCCCGTCCGATGCCTCGGCCTCCACGGCCGATTCCCCCTCCGGACCCGGTCTTCCGTCCGACCCCATCGCCGCTCCGGACGCTTTGGACGCTCCGGACCACGAGGACGCCGCGTCCGACGCCCCGTCTTCGCCGTCCGGCCCCCCGTCTTCGCAGCCTCCCCAGCCCGCCGCACCCGCTTTCGGCACTCCCGACGCGCCACCCGCGCGGCGCGGTCCACCGCCGGGTAGATCGTCCAGACCGGGCACCTCTGCGGGGCACGCGAGCGTCCGGGCCATCCGGCCGCCGGGTGCCCTTCCGAAGAAGGACGATCCGTCCACAGGTAGATCGTCCGTCGAGAAGTTATCCACAGGCGGGGACGGTGCGCCTCCGATGTCGGCCGCACCGGAGCAGAATGCTCCCGGGGATCCGAGCGGAGAGCCCGAGGAGGAGAAGTGACCGAGGTGCCGTCCTACCTGTCGCCGACCGGGCAGGAGATCGTCTTCCTTCTGCTGGGCGCGATGGCCGTCGGGTCGGCGCTGCTCGTCGTGACCACCAGGCAGCTTGTGCACGCGGCCCTGTGGCTGGTCGTCTGCTTCGGCGCGCTGGCCGGGTGCTATCTGGTGCTCACCGCCGAGTTCGTCGCCTGGGTCCAGGTGTTGATCTACGTCGGTGCGATCGTGGTCCTGCTCCTGTTCGGCATCATGCTCACCCGCGCGCCGATCGGCAGGAGCGCCGACCTCGACAGCCCGAACCGTCCGACCGCGGTCATCGTGGCGATCGCCACCGCGGCCGTGCTGGTCACCGTCGTCGTCGACGGCTTCCGCATGGCCTACGTCCCGCTTGAGCCCGGTGCCGGTTCGGCCAGTGAGCTCGGTGCCAGCATCTTCCGCAACTGGGTGCTCCCGTTCGAGGCGCTCTCGGTCCTGTTGCTCGCGGCTCTGATCGGCGCCATCGTCCTGTCCCGCACAGACATCCGCGGGAGGGACTGACGTGCACATCGTCTACCCCGCGGTCGTCTCGGCGCTGCTGTTCTCCATCGGCGTGTACGGGGTGCTCGCTCGCCGTAACACGATTCTCGTGCTGATGTCGGTCGAGCTCATGCTCAACGCCGTCAACCTCAACCTGGTCGCCTTCGACGTGTGGTTGCGCGACCGGCTGCACAGCGGGCAGGTTCTCACGCTGTTCGTCATCGTGATCGCCGCAGCCGAGGTCGGCCTCGGTCTCGCGATCATCCTCGCGCTCTACCGCAACCGCCGGACCGTCGACCTCGACCGCCTCCGTTCCCTGTCCGATCCGGCAGCCACCGGTTCCCGCGACACCAACACGGCCCCCACCGGCCCGCCCCTGTCCGACCCGGCCCACCCCGGACCGGCCACCACCGGTTCCCGCGAGGCCGACCTAGCCCATGTCGATCCCGCCCACGCCGACCCGGCAGCCGCCAGACCGGGTGACACGACATGATCACTATCGCCTCGCTCGTGATCCTGCTGCCCTTCCTCGCGGCGGCCACCGGGCTTCTCGGCTCCCGCTTTCCCCGGCGTTCGCGCAGCGTGCCACTCCCGGAGACCGGCGGCATCACCTCCAAGGCCGAAGCCTCCAAGGTCGGCGCCCCCAAAGCCAGCGCCCCCAAGGCCGACACCTCCGAGGGCAACAACACCGACACCGGCGCCAACCGCAGAGCCGCCTGGATCGCCGTGGTGCCCACCGCGATCTCCACGGCCCTGGCGATCTGGCTGGCCTACGCCACCTGGGCGGCCGGTGGGGACGTCATCGAGCCGTCAGCGCCGGTCGGGCCAGGGGCTCAGGGGGCGATCGAGGGGGTCACCGCGACGTTCACCGTCATCGAGACGGGCTCGGTGCCGATCTCGGTCGGGTTGCTGGTCGACGGCCTCGCCGCGTCGATCGCCGTGCTGGTCGGCGTGGTCGCGCTGGCCGTGCAGGTCTACTCCGTCGGCTACATGCGCGGCGACCGGCGCTACCCGTCCTACAGCTCCTTCATCAGCCTGTTCACCAGCGCCATGCTGCTGGTTGTCTACGCGGCGGACCTCATGGTCCTCTACGTGGGCTGGGAGATCATGGGCCTGTGCTCCTACCTGCTGGTCGGGCACTGGTGGGAAGACAGGGCCAACTCGCGAGCGGCGATCAAGGCGTTCCTCGTCACCCGGATCGGCGACGTCGGCTTCCTGTTCGGCATCTTCGTCCTCGGGACGGCGGCCGGAAGCTTCAAAATCGCCGACGTCATCGCCGGGGTTCCCCAGATGTCGTCCGGCACGCTCATCGCCGCCACCATGCTGCTGCTGGCCGGGGTGGCGGGAAAGAGCGCCCAGGTGCCGCTGCACGTCTGGCTCCCCGACGCGATGGCAGGACCGACACCGATCAGCGCCCTCATCCACGCGGCCACCATGGTCGCCGCGGGCATCTTCGTCGTCGCCCGGCTCTACCCGGTCTTCCTCGGTGCCCGCCCCACCCTGGACGTCCTCGCGGTCCTGGCCGCCCTCGGCATGCTCGGCGCGGCCCTCGCCGCCCTGGCCCAGGACGACCTCAAACGCGTCCTCGCCTACTCCACGATCAGCCAGCTCGCCTACATGGCCGGTGCCCTGGCCGCCGGGTCACGGAGCGCCGCGATCTTCCACCTGATCACCCACGGCGCTTTCAAGGCACTTCTCTTCCTCTGTGCCGGAGCGGTGATCCACGCGGTCGGTTCCAATTTGATGAGCACGATGGGGGGCCTCAGAAGGCAGCTTCCCATCACCTTCGCCGCGATGACGATCGGCTTCGCCGCACTGATGGGCCTGCCTCCGGCCAGCGGTTTCTTCAGCAAGGACGAGGTGCTGGTGGCCATCGAGCGTTCCCTGTCCTCGGGGCCGCTGACCGGCGTCGCGGCCCTGCTGCTCTACGGCTGCGCGCTCGCCACGGTCGCGGTGACCGGTGCCTACGCCACCCGTGCGTGGCTGCGCACCTTCTTCGGGCAGCGTGCCCCCCGGCCCGAGCCCGCGTCCGGTGCGTCTCGCACCATTCACAGCGTTCACGAGGCTCCGGCCACCATGCGCTGGCCTATTCTCGTCCTGGCCGTCCCCGCCCTGCTCCTCGGTTTCGCCCGTGTCGGCGACGTCCACTGGGGCACCGCCGCCCTCAGTCTCGCGGTGGCACTGCTGGGTGCGGGGGTTGTCTACGCCGTGTGGCGCTCCGGCCCTCTGGACGACCCGGCCCGCCTGCTCGGCCCCCTCCGGGGCCCCTGCGAGCGCGCCTTCTACGCCGACTCCCTCTACACCGGGATATTCGTCCGGCCTGTGCTGTTCGTCGCGGGTCTCGTCGCCCGCACCGACAGCCGCGTGGTGGACGGCGCCGTGCGCGGCTCGGGCCAGGCGACCCTGGGCCTGGCGGGCCTGGTCCGCCTGGTGCAGAACGGCAACGCCCAGCTCTACATCACCGGCCTGCTGGCCGGAGTCCTCCTGATCGTGGCCGGGGCGGTGATTCTGAGATGATCTCTCTGCTGTTCTGGGGCGTCGTGGCCCTCGTCGTGTTGCTCCTCATCCGTCTGGCGGTGACGCGCCGTTGACCTCCCCTCCGCGACCGAACACAGGGCCGAATCCCACATCGACCATGACGCCGATGCCGACATCGACCACGGGACCGACACCGACCACAGGGCCGACACCGAACCCGACACCGACCACGGGGCCGAGCCAGGCACCGGACACAGGGCTGGACACAGAGCTGGACACGAAGCCGGACGCGAGGCTGAGGCCAACGCCGGACACAGGGGCGAGCCCGGGGCCTGACTCCTGCGAGGTGGCCACACCATGAGCTGGGTGCTGATCGCGCTCCTCGGCGTGCCGCTCGCCGGAGCCGCCGCGCTGCTCGTCCCGTCCGGAGCGGACGGCACGGCCGGGAGGCGGCTGCTCAGGGTGCACGGCCTGGTCGTCTCCGGGCTCACGTTCGCGCTGTCGGTGCTGCTGGCCGCCGCGTTCGACTACGGAGACGCCGCCCGGCTGCAGTTCGTGACCGACCTGGCCTGGGTCCCCGGCCTCGACCTCAGGTTCCACCTCGGCGTGGACGGGATCTCACTGCCGCTGGTCGTGCTGACCACGCTGCTGACCTTCCTCTGCTTCGTCTACCTGTGCCGGGGCCGTGCCGACGGCCCCGGACAGTTACTGGGGCCCCGGCCCGGCGGCAACCGGCCACGGGCGCTGATCTTCACCCTGCTCATCCTCGAAGTGGGCATGATCGGCACGTTCCTCGCGCTCGACCTGCTGCTGTTCTTCGTGTTCTTCGAGGTCGTCCTCATCCCGATGTACTTCGTGATCGCCGTCTGGGGTGGGCGTGCCCGCCGAGCGGCGGCGATCAAGTTCATCCTCTACACCCTGCTCGGCTCGGTGGTCCTCCTGCTCGGCCTGCTGCTCATCTGGTCGCAGACCGGCACCCTGGACATGACCGCCCTCGCGCGGGCACGGGGGACGGGCATGTCCCCCCCGGTGCAGATCCTCGCCTTCCTGGCCGTCGGCATCGGTTTCGCGGTCAAGACCCCGATGTGGCCGCTGCACACCTGGCTGCCCGACGCCCACACCGAGGCGCCGACCGTCGGCTCGGTGCTCCTGGCGGGCGTGCTGCTCAAGATGGGCACGTACGGCTTCGTCCGCGTCGCGATCCCGATCCTGCCCGACGGCGCCGCCGCGATGGCCCCCTGGCTCGGGGCCTTCGCGGTGATCGGCATCGTCTACGGCTCGCTGGCCTGTCTCGCCCAGCGCGATCTCAAGAGGATGATCGCCTACTCCTCGGTCGGTCACATGGGTTTCGTGCTCCTGGGCTTCGCCACGCTCACCCCGGCCGGAGTCAACGGCGCCCTGTTCGGCAACATCGCCCACGGCCTCATCACCGCCCTGCTGTTCTTCGTCGCTGGAGCGATCAAGGAACGCTACGGCACCTCCGACATGCCCGCCCTCGGCGGTGGCATGCTGACCCGCCTTCCCCACCTCGCCTCCCTGCTCACCTTCGCCTGCGTCGCCTCGCTCGGACTGCCGGGACTTGCGGGCTTCTGGGGTGAGATGCTGGCCCTCCTCGGTGCCTTCGAACCGGCCGCGGGCCTGTCCCGCCCCCTCTACCTGACCTTCATGGCCCTCGGAGGTCTCGGTACGGTGCTGACCGCCGCCTACTTCCTGCTCATGCTCTCCCGCGTCACCCACGGCCGGGGCACCGAGACCGTTCACGTCCCGGTCCTGGCCGCGGTCACCGCGGGAGGCCTCCCCTCCACGGGCCCGACCGGGGAGGAGGGTGACCACGAGGGGGGAGCCCCCACCTCCGAGGCACCCGTCGGTGGGAAAGAGGCGCCCGGCGGCGAGGGCGACGCCTCCCCTCCGGCGGCGACGCCGGGAACGCCTTCGGAGACGACGCCAACGGTGACGCCGGGGACGCCTTCGGCGGCGGCCTCGGAGACGACGCCGACGGTGGTCTCGGGCACGGCTTCGCGAGTGACCTCGGGCACGGCCTCGGGGGCGACGAGCGCGAGCAGGCCGCGCATGCCCGACGTCATGGGCTACGAACTGGCCGCCTGGGTGCCGTTGATCGCGCTGATCCTGCTGTTCGGGCTCTGGCCCAAGGCGCTTCTCCTTCTCACCGATCCGGTGGTCCGGACCCTGGTGGGCGCGCCGTGATCCAGTCGATCGACTACTACGCGGTCGCGCCGCCCCTGATCCTCGCCCTCACCGCCGGGCTCGTGCTGCTCCTGGACGCCTTCCTGCCCCGCAGGCCGTACGTCCGGACGGCACTCGGCGCGGTCACGCTGGCCGGGGTGATCGGCGCCCTGGCGGTGGTGGTCTCCCAGGCCGTACGCGCCGGAGAGCCGCTGAGAACGTTCTGCGTTCCGGAGGGGCTGCTCGGCTCCCCCCACGCGGTGATCGGTGCCATCGTCCCCCCGGTCACCGGGCCGACGGCGCCCACGGCCGCCGTGGCGCCGTGCTCGTTCGTGGTCGACGACTTCACGCTGGTCTTCGCGGGGCTCGCGCTGGTCGCCGGGATCGTCGTGGTGCTGCTGTCGGCGGCCGAACTCTCCTCCGGGGACATCCCCGTCGGAGAGTGGTACTTCCTGCTGCTCTGCACGCTGGCGGGTGCCGTCGCCCTGCCCGCCTCCCGTGACCTGATCATGCTGGTGGTGGCGCTGGAGCTCGTCTCGCTGCCGGTGTTCGCGCTCACCGCGCTCAGGCGTTACGACGGCCGGAGCTCCGAGGCGGCGGTCAAGCTCTTCCTGGTCTCCGTGGTCTCCACGGCGGTGATGCTCTTCGGGGTCTCCCTGCTGTACGGGACGACCGGCACCGTCTACCTCGACCGCATCGCCCACGTCCTGCGACAGGACGCCCCCGCCACCGGTCTCGGACCCGGCCAGGGAGGCATCGGCGACGACAGCGCCTACGAGTCCGTGCTGCGGATCGGCTACGACCTGCCCGCCGTGGTCACCGTGGCCGTGGTCCTGGTCCTCGCCGGGTTCGCCTTCAAGATCGCGGCGGTGCCGTTCCACGCGTGGGCGGGCGACGTCTACCAGGGTGCTCCCGTCCCCGTCGCGGCCCTGCTGTCCGTCATCTCCAAGGCGGCGGGATTCGCCGGGCTGATCCTCGTCCTGGTCGTCGCCCTGGGCGGACAGGGGGCCACCTGGGTCCCGCTGATCGCGATCCTCGCCGCGCTGACCATGACCGTGGGCAACCTCCTGGCCATGCGCCAGCGCCACGCCGTGCGGCTGCTCGCCTGGTCGTCCGTCGCGCAGTCGGGCTACATCCTCGCTCCCCTCGGCGTCGGGAACGGCGAGGCGATGAACGCCTCTGTCGCCTACCTGGTCTTCTACGCGGCGATGAACCTCGGGGCGTTCGCCGTGGTCACGCTGGTGTCGAGGCGGTCGGGCGGGGGAGAGCTGGACGACTACCGGGGCCTCGCGTTCCGGAGCCCGGCCGCCGGGCTGGTGCTGGCCTTCTCCCTGATCTGCCTGGCGGGCCTGCCCCCGGGGCTGGCCGGGCTCTTCGCCAAGATCGTGGTGTTCCGGGAGATCCTCGGCGGAGGCGGTGGCTGGCTGGCCGCCGTCATGGCGGTCAACACGGTCGTGGGCCTCTACTACTACGTCGCCTGGGTCGTACGGATCTTCACGCCGGTGCCGGTGACCGAAAGCACCGTGACCGGGGGGGCCATATCGGGAAGCACCGTGACCGGGAGTGTGGAAACGGGCGGCAGGGGTGCCGGATGGATACCCGCGAGTGTGGCGGTCGCGGTGGCGGCGATCGTCGCGATCGCGTTCTCGGTCGCCCCCCAGCTGGCCCTCGACCTCGTCCCCGCGGCACTCATCGCCGCGCGCTGAGCCGCCCGGGAACGTTCGACCTGGCCGAAGACGTTGTCACAGGTGAGTCAGCATCAACCGAGAGGGGGGTGTAGTGCATCACAACGGTCTGCGTACCGCGGTCCTTCTCGGCGCACTATCTGCGGTGATCATCGCGGTGGGGGCGTGGTTCGGAGGCGGCGTCGGCGTGCAGATCGCGGTCCTGGTCGCGCTGGCGACCAGCGGTGTCGCCTACTTCTTCTCCGACCGCATCGCGCTGTCCGCCATGCGTGCCCGGCCGGTGGGCGAGGTCGAGCAACCGCTCCTCTACCGGATCGTGCGCGAGCTCTCCACCGAGGCGCGTCAGCCCATGCCCCGGCTCTACGTCTCGCCGACCATGCAGCCCAACGCCTTCGCGACGGGGCGCAACCCCCGCAACGCCGCGGTCTGCGTGACCTACGGGATCACCCAGATCCTCGACGAGCGTGAGCTGCGCGGAGTCATCGGGCACGAGCTCTCCCACGTCTACAACCGCGACATCCTGATCTCCTCGGTGGCCGGCGCGCTCGCCACCATGATCACGTACCTGGGCTACGCCGGGCTGTTCTTCGGCGGCGGGGACGACGACGAGGGCCCCGGGTTCATCGGAGCGCTCCTCATGATCGTGCTTGGCCCGGTCGCGGCCGGAATGATCCAGATGGCCATCTCCCGCTCCCGCGAATACCAGGCGGACGAGTCCGGTGCCCGGCTGACGGGCGATCCGCTCGCCCTCGCCTCGGCACTGAGGAAGATCGAGATGGGCACCCGTCAGCTGCCCCTTCCGGAGAACGGCAGGATCGCCTCCGCCTCCCACCTGATGATCGCCAACCCCTTCCGCGGCGCCGGGATCGGCAGGATGTTCTCCACCCACCCGCCCACCGCCGAGCGCGTCGCCCGCCTGGAGCGCATGGCCGGCTACCGCCGCTGACCCCGCCCCCCGTCCTGGCGGGCCTCCACGGCCCGCGACGGTTCAGGGAGTCAGCCCGGTGACGATCGGGTTGTAGACGGATCCGGGCACGACGAAGCCACCCACCCGCTCCATCCCGCCCGACTCCTGGTCGACCCGATACCAGGTGTAGCGAGCGCCTCCCCCCTTCCTGATCCTGCGCGGGACGACCGTCTGCAGGTCGAGGAGGCCCTCGCCGTTCCAGCGCATCCGGGTCGGAGTCCTGTCCACGGGCACGGCGATGGGGGCGCGCCTGGGGATGCCGCCGGTGGGCACGTCCCACAGGCGGATCCCCGCGTCACGTGCCGTGAAGTGGGCGACGACCTCGCCGTCCGGGCCGAGCGCGCCCCCCACCGGGACGCGTCCCCGCTCGGCGAAGGGCGACACCGAGTAGATCCCCGCCTGGAACGTGTCATCCACCACGAGTACGAAATTCGCGTCAGGGCTGAAACTCCACGGCCGCAGTCCGGGCGGCACCGGGATGCTCTCCCCGCTGTACGTGTCCAGGATCCAGTGCTCCCCGCCGAGGCCCAGCACCGCGTACCGCCCGCCGGGGGAGAGTTCGACCCGTGCCGTGCGCATGGCGTTCGACCACGTCACCCCCGGCACCGCGCGCACCTCGCCGGTGGACATCTCCCGCACCACCAGCGCCCCGCCCTCCAACTGGAAGTACGCGACATACCTGCCGTTCGGTGACAGGGCCAGCGGTGCTCGTTGCCTGCGCACGGAGAACACCCGGGCTTCGGGGAGGGCGACCACCCGGCCACCGCGCACCCAGAGTTTCCACGGAGCGCAGACGCACCCGTCGAGTCCCGCGTACCGGACCGGTGGTCTCGCGCCCCCGGCCTCCGCGGGGACGCCCGCCGCCCCCATGACCACGGCGATCGCGCCGACGCAAACGCTCAAGCGGCAGAACCACCCCACCGAGGCCCCCTGACTCTTCCGGGACATCCGGGGGGCGTCCGTCACGTACGGGCTACTGTACGCCTCGGGGAGGGCCGGTCGGCGGTGCCGCCGTGAGTGTCATCCGGCCGCGGCGGGGAGCGGGAACCCCTCCGGAGCAGGGCGAACGGACCGGCCCTCGCGAGGGCCGGTCCCGGCTGGGACGGCCGCCTCCTCAGGAGTGCTGCGTGACCGGGTCGGTCTCCTCCGCGGAGAGGCCGGGGATGCCGTCGATGCTCTCGCGGTTCTTCTGTGCACGGTAGGTGCGCCGCTGCTGGACGTCCTTGCGTCCCGCCCACTCGTCTAGCAGCGTCCGGTCCTTGTCGAAGGACATGAACGGCACCGAGAAACCGCAGGAATCGGAGATCCGGTCACAGTCGACGACGATGATCGACCGTACGCCCGGATGCGGTCCGAAATTCTTGATCAGTGTCGCGAAGTCGGGGTTCTCCGGTACGACGACCCGGCCGGTGCCGTACAGGCGGAGGATGTTGGGAGGGCCGGAGAAGGCGCAGAACATGACCGTGATGCGGCCGTTCTGGCGGAGGTGCGCGATCGTCTCCACCCCGCTGCCGTCCAGGTCCAGGTAGGCGACGGTGGTGTCGTCGAGAACGGCGAAGGTGTCGGCGTATCCCTTGGGGGACATGTTGACGTGGCCGCCCTGCTCGGGGGCCGTGGCCACGAAATAGACCGGCTGCGCTCCGATGAACTCACGCAGCCGGTTGTCGATCCTGTCGTGAAGTTTCCCCATGTAAAGGACGATAGTTCTTTGTCGTTCGCCGGTCGGCACCGCGTCCGGCACTCGCCTCCGATCGGGAGGACGACCTCGCCCGGGCCTTTATCAAGGGGTCGGGAATCCAGACGGCCCTCGAACATGACAGGACGGGGCGGCCCCCGCGCGGGCCGCCCCGTCCTCTCCCTCAGGTCCCTCGGGTCCCTCGGGTGGGAACGTTGTGCGACCTACGCGATCGCCGGTTCGCCCGAGAGGCGCGGCGTGCTCACCGGAGCCTCGTCGAGCGGCTGCGGGGGAGCGTTGAGCACCGCCTCGTCGAGACGGCCCTCGCCACGGGCGACGAGGACCGGCACCACGATCTGTCCCGCGACGTTGGTCGCGGTGCGGATCATGTCGAGGATCGGGTCGATGGCCAGCAGCAGGCCGACGCCTTCGAGCGGCAGGCCCAGCGTGCTCAGCGTCAGCGTGAGCATCACGATCGCGCCGGTCAGACCGGCCGTCGCGGCCGAGCCGACCACGGAGACGAACGCGATCAGCAGGTACTCGCCGATCCCCAGCGGGACGTTGAACACCTGCGCCACGAAGATCGCCGCCAGCGCCGGGTAGATCGAGGCGCAACCGTCCATCTTGGTGGTCGCGCCGAACGGCACGGCGAAGGAGGCGTAGTCGCGGTCGACGCCCAGACGCTCGATCGTGACCTTCTGCGTCAGCGGCAGCGTGCCGACCGAGGAACGGGAGACGAAGGCGAGCTCGATCGCGGGCCACGCGTTGCGGAAGAACGTGATCGGGTTGACCTTGCCGACCAGCGCGAGCAGTGCCGGGTAGACGGCCAGCAGGACGATGAAGCAGCCGACGTAGACGCCGAGGGTGAGCTTGGCCAGCGGCGCGAGCAGGTCCCATCCGTACGTGGCGACTGACTTGCCGATCAGGCCGGCGGTCCCGATGGGGGCCAGGCGGATGACCCACCACAGCGCCTTCTGGACCAGTTCGAGGATCGAGCGGCTGACGTCGAGGAACGGCTCGGCCTTCTCGCCGATCGCGAGGGCCGCCGCGCCGAGGACGATCCCCAGGAAGACGATCTGGAGGACGTTGAGCTCGGTGAACGCCGTCACGATGTTCGTCGGGATGATGCCGGTGAGGAAGTCGACCCACGTGCCGACGTTCTCGGGCGCCTTCGCGCCCGCCGTGTTCAGGGTGACGCCCTGGCCGGGGTTGATGATCAGGCCGAGACCGATGCCGACGATGACGGCGATCAGCGCGGTGGCCAGGAACCAGAACAGCGTCTTGCCCGCCAACCTGGCCGCGCCGTTGACGTTGCGGAGATTGGCGACGCTGACCACCACGGCGGTGAACACCAGCGGCGGTACCGCCAGCTTGAGCAGCTGGACGAAGATTTTCCCGACTTCGGTGAGGGTGGTGGCGAGCCAGGCGAGGTCCCAGACGCGGGCGGCGAAGCCGAGGGCCACGCCCACGACCAGGCCCAGCAGCAACTGCAGGGAGAAAGAGAATCTCTTCACGATGAGGAGGGCTCCGAAAGATGGCATGCCGAAAAGGGCATGCGAAAGAGAGGTGATGAGAGGTGAGGGATCGAGCGCTCGTCAGAGCGCGATCGACGACGGGTTCGTCAGGGCGCGATCAGCGACAGAGGGAGCCGGTCAGACGGCAGAGATTGACGTGCAGCCGCCCAACGAGCCACACAAACAGGACGTAAAACCTCACAGGATGAGTAAGCAGTAGTGAACGGGACAGCATTCCGACTGTAAGAGTGATCTGCCTCTCAAATCAAGACTTTTCCGACTGGAAGTAAAGGGATTGGGTTGCGGGACGGCGCCGACGCGCGTCGTACCGCAGAGATGCGGCCTGGTCAGGACGGGCGGATCCAGGTCGGGCGCGTCCCGGAGACGGCTGTCCTGAAGGGCGATTCGGGCGAGCGGCGCGAAGACGTCGGCTCCCCTGGTGGTTTCGACGCCGACCGGCGTCGGCGGGCTCCCGTCAGCGGACTCCCAGGCGTACGGCGGCGTCGCCAGCCGTTCGGCGATTCGCCGGACCGTGCCGCCCGCCTTCGCCGAGCCTCGGCGCCGGGCCGGGCGCGGGACTCCGGTTCACGTCCGCGTCGGGCCGGAACGGCGATTGCGAGGAGCGGCGGAACGGGGTGGCTGGGCGCGCATGTGGTCGCGGACGCGGGTCATGATGTCGCCGAGGTGGTGCAGGTCCTCGTCGGTCAGGGGGTCGAACAGCAGGCTGTGGCAGACCTGGATGTGACCGGGCAGGACGCGGTCCAGGAGGGCCCGGCCGTTTTCGGTGATGGTGACCAGGGTGGCGCGCTCGTCGTTGGGGCAGGGGCCACGGGTGATGAGACCGGCCTTTTCCAGCAGGCCGGCCTGGTAGGTCAGGCCACTACGGCTGTAGACGACGCCGTCGGCCAACTGCGTCATGGTCAGGTGACCGGGCGCGTGGGCGAGGCGGGCCAGAAGCTGGAACTGCACGTAGCTGATGTCACCCTCGGTGCGTAGCTGCTGTTCGACCTGGTGCTGGAGCAGGCTGACGGCTTCCATGAGCGCGAAGTAGGCCCCCAGCTGCCGGGGATCGAGCGCCTGACCATCGGCAGGGGTGGGGTGGGTGTCCGTCATCCCTCCACCGTATATGTTCGAATTCAAAGCACTGTGACGAAGGTCACTCGCGCGACGGGTATTGCTTTGAAGTTGAAGCAGGTTACTGTCACCATCTGCTTCGACTTCAAAGCATCTGAGCGAGGAGAGATCATGAAGGCAGTGCGCTACCACTCCTACGGCGACAGCGACGTCCTGGTCTACGAGGACGCCGACCGTCCGGTGGCGGGAGTGGGGCAGGTGGTGGTGCGGGTCGCCGGCACCTCGTTCAACCCGGTGGACGCCGTGATCCGCGCCGGTTTCCTGCGGGAGGTGTTTCCGGTGACCTTCCCGCACATCCCGAACTTCGACGTGTCCGGCGTCATCACCGAAGTCGGCGAGGGGGTCGGCGGCTGGCAGGCCGGAGACGCGGTGGTGGCGTTCCTGCCGATGACCGCGCCCGGTGCCGCCGCCGAGTACGTCTCCGTCCCGGCCGAGACCCTGGCCGCCGCCCCGCGCACGATCGACCTCGCCGACGCCGCGGCGCTGCCGTCGGCCGCCCTGACGGCCTGGCAGGCGCTGTTCGAGTACGCCGAGGTGAAGGCGGGGCAGTCGGTACTGGTCAACGGCGCGGGTGGCGCGGTCGGCGGGTACGTGGTCCAGCTCGCCAAGCGGGCCGGTGCCGACGTGACCGCGACCGCCGGCGCGCGCAGCCTTGACCGCGTCCGCTCCTACGGCGCGGACCGGATCATCGACTACACCGCCACCCCCATCCTGGAGGCGGTGGCCGGGGAGCGATTCGACGTGGTGCTGAACCTCGCGCCCACCGGCCCGCGGGAGACCGCGCGGCTGGTCGACCTGGTCGCCGACGGCGCGACCTTCGTCAGCGCCACGACCCCCGGTCCCGACGACGCCGGGCGCGGGGTGCGGACGGTGCGGGTGTTCGTGCGCAGCGACGCCACCCAGCTCACCGAGCTGGTCGCCCGCGTCGACGCCGGAGAGTTGAAGGTCGAGGTGGCCGAGCGGCGCCCCCTGGCCGACCTGGCCGCCGTCCACGACGAGGCCGCCACCGGACGGCTGGCCGGAAAGACCGTCCTGACCCCCGCCTGAACGACGACATCCCCCTTCCCCATCCCTCGCGACAACCCATGGAGATTCCCCGTGACGACCAACGGAGATCCCCCGCGACGAGCGATGGAGATTCCCCGTGACGACCGAGTGACAACCGATGAAGATTCCCCGCGATGAGCGATGGAGATTCCCTGTGACGACCAACGGAGTGAACATGACCTGGACAGCCGGCTTCCGCACCGCCGTGATCAGTCCCTACGAGCAGATCCAGCTCACCGAACCGCGTGGCTTCGCCGACCAGACGGTGCGTCAGGTGCTTCACATGGCCGGAGGCGGAGAACGCCTCCGCGTACGCCTGACGAACCTCTACGGCCGCACCCCCTTGACCATCGCCGCCGCGACGGCCGCCACCGGGCACAGACGGGCCGTCCTCACCTTCGACGGCACCGAGAAGCTCACCATCCCGCCGGGAGAAGAGACTGTCAGCGACCCGGTGGATCTCCCCGTCGCCTCCGGCGCCGACCTGTCCCTCAGCCTCTACCTCCCCGAGGAGACCGGCCTGGCCACCTATTCCCACCGGCCCATGGAGACCGCCCACATCGTCGGCGGGAACCACGTCACCTCACCCGCACTCCCTGAGGCCGAGCGGGTGGAAGCCAGGTTCTACGTCTCGGGTGTCGACGTGCTCACCCCGGACGACACCGCGATCGCCGTGGCGTTCGGCGACTCCTGGTTCGAAGGGGTCGGCTCCACGACCGGTGCGAACAATCGCTCCGTGGACGTCCTCAACCGGCGCCTCAAGCGGGGATGGGTCGTCAACCAGGGCATCGCCGGAAACCGCCTGCTACGGGACGAGGTCGGCGAGCACGCGCTGGCGCGCTTCGACCGCGATGTCCTCTCGATTCCCGGCCTGACCCACGTCCTGGTGCACTTCGGCATCAACGACCTCGGCCTCCCCGGCATGTCCGGCGAGCCTCCCGTCACCCCCGATGCCCTCATCGAGGGCTTCACGGCCCTGGCCCACCGCGCCCACACGGCCAACCTGAAGATCCTCGCCGCCACCGTCGGCCCCTTCGCGGGCGCCATCTACCCCGGGATCAGCACCCCCGAGGGCCTCACCACCCGACGCGCGGTGAACGACTGGATCCGTACCACGGACACTTTCGACGCCGTCTTCGATGTGGCCCGAGCCGTCGAGAACCCCGAGGCGCCCGACTACATCCACCCCGCCCTGGACAGCGGTGACGGCATGCACCTCAACGACAAGGGCGCCCAGGCCATGGCCAACGCCGTAGACCTGGAAACCCTCACCCTGTAGTTACCTGTACGAGAGTGATTCGCTCGCGCGCGATGGTCTGCCGTCCCAGCAGGCCATCGCCGTGACGCGCGGAGACCTCACCAATATCGATCCTCACCTCTGCACGCGGGTCGAGCGATGGCAGGAAGAGGGTGTGGCGTGCGGAGACCTCACCGATGTCGATCCTCACCCGCCCCTGGGCGAGCGAGGCCCGATCCCGGACCCACGGCAGCGATTCGACGCGGTGACACGGCGGTTCGTACCGGCAGCCGGGTTGGGCCGCTCCCGGAGGGCCTGACCAGAAAGGTCCGCCCGCCCATCGAAGGCCCGCGCCCCCGCCCGGCCTACTCCTCCCACTCCCACGACAACCGCACCTTCTAGGCGTCTACGCAGGTGCCGCCTCAGGGCCGTCATCCCCGGGAAAACCGACCAGGCGGCCAACCGCCAGAACCGCGGCTCCCGTGGCGGCCGCCCGGCCAGCCGTGATCCAGTCCAGAGCTCTCCACGTAGCGCAACGCGACTGAACGCTGTATCAACCGGATCAAAGAGTGGCACGGGCCGGCCTTCCGCTTCGACAAGACCCCCGACTTCTTCATCTCCGCGGAGCCATCGTATGGATTCGAAGCCTCCAACCATCTGAGGATCCGAAGTCCATGCGGGCCCCTAGCGGTAGTTCGAGAACTGAAGGGCGATCTCCAGGTCCTTACCCTTGAGAAGGGCGATGACCTCCTGCAGTTCGTCCCTCTTCTTCGAGCTCACTCGCAGTTCCTCGCCCTGGATCTGGGCCTTGACGCCCTTGGGCCCCTCATCGCGAATGATCTTCGAGATCTTCTTGGCGTTCTCCTGGTCGATGCCCTCCTTGAGGGTCACCAGAAGCCGGTACTCCTTGCCGGACAGCTTGGGCTCATCCGCGTCCAGGATCTTGAGGGAGAGTCCCCGCTTGATCAGCTTGTCCTTGAAGACGTCGAGGACCGCGTTGGCGCGCTCCTCGCTGTTGGCCTTGATCTCAACGGCCTTCTGACCACCCGACCAGGCGATGGTCGCGCCGGTGCCCTTGAAGTCGAATCGGTGCCCGACCTCCTTGACCGTCTGGTTCAGCGCGTTGTCGGCCTCCTGGTGGTCGATCTTGCTAACGATGTCGAACGATGAATCTGCCAAAGCACAATCCCCTCTGACCTGTTAGAACTATGAATCGCTACCCGGCTCCCGGAGGCCACGGACCTCGCATCGCGGCGGCGCCCGCGAGCCGGTTCGGTAGACGCGTACGTAACGGATCAGCCTAGCCAGCATCTCCCGCCGATGCCGAGGCGGCAGCGCGTCCCCGCCCCGCCCCCAGCGGGTGCTGTCCCGCCCCAGCGTGTCTCATTCCCACCCCCACCCTCCCGCGCCCCCGGCGTGTCCTCTTCTTCTTCCGGTCCCTCCTTCTTCCCCCATCCCCCGCGTCGCCTCCCAGCGGCCGTTCCCCAGACACTCCCATCAGTGAGCCCCATCCCACCCCAGCACCGCGACGCCTCCGGTGTCACTCCCTCCCCAGATTCCCCAGACGACACCGGGGCAGACGGTGACGTACGCACCAAAAGTCCTGATAGGAGCGGGTATCCGGAGGTGCCCTCCGTCGATGTCACGTCACACCCGGAAGTCCGCTATTCTTCTTCCTGTCGCCGCCGCAAGCGGAAGACACGGCAGGTTGCCCGAGTGGTCAAAGGGAGCGGTCTGTAAAACCGTCGGCTCAGCCTACGCAGGTTCAAGTCCTGCACCTGCCACCAGCAGAAACAGCAGCTCAGAGGCCCTCCGGGGCCTCTTTTGCGTTTCTGGGGTGTGCAGCCGCAGGCAACCGGAAGCAGCCGCATGTCACTGCTCCACCAATATGCGTGCAATGATCTTGGTCGTGTTTTCCCAGGTCACGCCGGGCTTTCCGGAGGCTCTGCAACGAGCATCGGCCTTTCGGTGGCCTGCTGAGACGTGACAGGATGTGCCGCATGCCGACTCGAAGGAACCGTGCCGCGTAGGCCGCCCAGCACTCTGCGTTCAGGGTGCCCTCGATCACCCGCCCCCACCCCGGCCAGGCAAATACCTGGAATCTCTCGTAAAACCCATGCCGCGATACGACGACTGGAAGCCGAGCGTCTGTGGCTGAACGCCCTGGCCGACGCCTTGGACCAGTACGCAGGGTTTCTCCGGCACTCCGGCCGATACCTCTACCTCCGTCCGGACGGGTTGCCATGTTGCGACCCGGTAGAAGCCCGTGACCTCTTGGAAGAAGCTCTTCACGCCCTGCCCTCGTTCGCTCGATCTGAGCTTTGGCGAATTGTGGAGCGGCTGGACACGAAGTTCCGCGACCGGACTCTGCCTGATCCGGGGGCGGGCCGCGGACACTCGTCGATGCCAGGCGCATGGTGGCGACATCGACTGGCCGAATGGTGATTATGCGACGGTTCCACGACGTGTGGAACAAGCGAAGAGGGCCCCGGATGGCTTCCGGGACCTCTTTGTACGGTGAACACCTCAGCCGACCAGCGCGTCACCGATCCGCTGGTTCGCCAGATCCTTGTGACCGTCGAGGCACTTGGCGTAGACCCGCAGCAGAACGTCCACACTGCGCCCGGCCCGCTCCGCCACGTCGGGAGCCGAGACACCCGCGTCGAGCCAGAGGGAGACCGCCGCGTGCCTCAGGTCGTACGGTCTGCGGGCCAGAGGGGAGAAGCTACCTGAGCCGGGGTGAAGGCCAGCCTTCGAGCCTCCTGCCACACCTCGGTATAGGCCGTCGACGCGATCACGCCGCCACGCTCGCTACGGAAGATTCGCCCGTCCGCGCCGGTCCCGTACTCCTCGATGTGTCGACGAAGGATCGCCACCAGTTCCGGCGGGATCGGCACCGGACGCACGTCGGCCCGGCCCCGGTGCTTGAGCCCTCGTTCCTCATGGGCGTTCCCGCTGTCCGTCCAGTGCGTGTTGACCTCTGGCCGGGAGATGTCGACCGTCAGCCGCCCCCAAGCCCTTGGGCGGAAAGTGGCAGTCCTGGAGTCGCAGGCCGACCGCCTCAGCCGGGCGTAGTGCCGCGTAGTACATGCAGGCGAACAGCGCCATGAGCCGCCAGCCACGACCACGCCCGCCCACGTAGGTCACCATCGTGAGCAGCTCTTGAGCCTGCCGGGGGTTGACCGCGACGCGAGGATCAACAGTCTCGGTGACCTTGGGCGGCTTCCAGGTGACCTTGTGCAGCGGGTTGGCGTCCAACTCCTCCAGCTCCACCGGTACTCCAGAACGGCATGGAAGACGGCCCGCTTACGGGCGATCGTGTTCGGAGCCGCCGCCTTGCCGTCAAGGCGGAGGGCGAGCGCGTCGAGCGCCAGTCGTACCGGTTTGGCGTCGTTGGATGTCCGCAGCCGAAGCCGAAGGCGCTGCCATTCTCGGAGACGAAGCAACCTGCCGCACCGCCCTGGAACAGGCCGCCGCGCTCCTGCCCGATGGTGACGCCGACCCCGACATGCCTTACCTGTCGGTCAACGCTCGCCACCTGGCGCGTTGGCAGGGGAGTTGCCTGGTGCGCTTCGGCGATCCGGGGACCGTCGAAGACCTGCGTTCCGCATTGGCCGGGATGGACGGCACCTACAACCGCGCCGAATCCGGCGTCCGTTGCGACCTGGGTCATGCCCTTCTCGCCCGTGGAGAGCCCGATGCCGCCCAACCCCACATCCAGCGCGCTCAGCACCTCGCTACGATGACCGGCTCCAGCCGGCAACGCCGACGTGGCGAGGAACTCGCCCGAGCCGTCAGCCGCTCGTTGCGCTGAGCCGATCCCGCGCCGCGAACAGACCGATCAACGTCCCCGACGTCCAGATGTCACCGCGTGCGATCATCGCCGGGATCTCGGCCATCGGCACCCACTCGATGAGATCGGCCTCGATCTCCCCGGTTGGACTTCCGACCAGATCGGCACCTCGCACCAGGAACAGGCTGTGCTCGGAGTCGACCATGCCTGCCATCGGCTGGTAGGTGATCAAAGGCTCGATCTCCTTGGGCCGATACACTGTCTCCTCCTCCACCTCACGAGCAGCTGTCGTAATGGCGTCCTCGCCGGCGTCGACCAGGCCGCCGGGAAGCTCCCAGCCCCACCGGTCGAACAGGAACCGGTGCCGCCACATCATCAGCACCCGGTTCTGCTCGTCGACCACCACGGCGATCGCCGCCCGATCCAGATGCACCGCGTGATGCTCGAACCGCTCCCCGTCCGGGATCGCCACGTCAACGAGCCCCAACCGAATCCACCGGTTGTCATAGATGAGCCGTTCCCCGTGCACGATCCACCGCGACCGCTCTTCGTTGGTAGCCACACAGCGAAGTTACAGGCCAACATCCCCGACGTACACGGGCATCGTGACAGACGGTGCCATCAAGCGAGACGGGACAAGTGCCAAGCGGCATGCGAGCCTGAGGCGGTCATGCTAACGACATTGTGAATCGTTTGATCATTGGCTGAAAATATACCAAGGTTCGCTGGATCCGGCACTGGGCAGCCCACCGGTTTAGATAGCGACTGTTGTCGACTTACCGCGAGTAAGCGCTACATAGATGATTCGGTGATCATCCTTGGTTTTGTCGAGTCCGGCACCCAATGCGATCCTCTCTGTTGGTGTGAGTCGTACGCCGACGCCCGACCATTCCTGGCCCTTTGCTTGGTGCACTGTGACCGCTGGCACCGGATGATAGACGTCACGCTGCAGATAGCCACGCAGTAGCGATAGCGGGCGAGTATAAGTCGGGTGCCGGTTGCGGAACTGTTGTGATGACTCTGTCTGCACGACCTCTACAAGCTGGTCCCAAGCGTCATTGACCGCAGAAGCCGTCGTCGAGCGGAGTGTAGCGAGGACGTCAATCAGTTGCAGGCTGAGACGCTTCCGTACGTCGGAATCAGTGATGCCAAGCGTTACCAAGGCTTCCTCGATAAAGATGGCTCGCCTACCAAGCGCGGAGACGGTCACCATGTCCAAGAGGAGCAGTGCGGCGGCTTTTTCAACAGTGCGCGGACTGCCGAACGACAGAGGTAAGACGTCTCCGCCTATCTCCCATAAAGTGTCCCATTTGCGTGCAAGGACTATGTCGAGTTGCTCGTCCGTGTGGGCAGGCAATGTTATAGGTTCACCTGCCCGTAGGTTACGTGCAAGATCCACGCATTGTTCACTGATGAACCGGAATGAGCGGGTCAACCTATAGGTGTGCAAGTCGAAGTGCTTGATAAGCTTGGGTACGAGATGAGGGCCAGCGCCGCGGAAAAGATAAAGCGCCTGCCAGGGATCTCCAATTACCGTTACGTTAGTGCTATATCTGATCGCCCGGCTTATGAGTCTCAGGTCTAGTCGGTTCGCATCGAAGATCTCATCCACGATAAGACTCCGGATTGTGGACTGGATGCGGCGCCCCAGAACTTCTGACAGTTCTTCATCGCTGAGGGCGGCATTAATTATGGCACGCACATCTTCATGAGTGCAAATACCGGCGTTGATGGCTTCCTTAAAGGAGGCGTCAGCGATATGGGTGCTGGCACTGTCGTTGATGCGACAGGAGATGACGATCTCACGTTCCCTTAAGGCGAGGATTGGCTCGTAGCGGGAGTAGGTGTGTTTGTGTGACGTGCCCCACCCGTCGAGCACCCGTAGATCGGTATGTCTTCCAGGCCAGCGTAGATGATTGTCATACAGTAGGAAGCTGCACAGCTCTGACAGCAGCGTGTCGATGGTGACGATGCGGTTGGGTGAGCGCAAAGCTTCGAGACCCCACATACGTGCGACGCGGTCTCGCAACTCACGAGTGGCCGCTCGGGTAAAGCTTAAGGCGACAGTGGCACGTGGGTCGGTGAGGTTGTTGTAGTGCAGGAACCCGTATCGCTCAGCCGCGACAGTTGTCTTGCCCGATCCGGGAGCGGCCTCGATGAATACGGCAGTCTCCTTGGCGGCAGCCGCTAGCAGTTGCTCATCGGTGAGGCCGTGATGCTGCGATGGGTTGGACCTCAACGGCATCTCCTGTTCCTGTGCTTAGGGCCGACTCGACGTAGCGATGACTTCAATTTTAGAACGGGATGACGTCTATGGTTGGCTCTACTACGTCCACATCCACGTCATAGAGAAAGTTGTAGACATCAGCGATGTGTTCCGGCACCACCACACTGGTGGGATCAACTCTGATGTATGTCTCTAGCAGTTGCGCCAGATTAAGGGAGAATTGGGCTTTGTGAGACTTGCCAGCGCCCTCGGGGGTGCCGTAGGTTTTGCTGGCGCTGGCGAACAGGGCGGCAATGCTCTCCACATTGACCACCTCTGGAACGTCGAGGCCAGTAGCCTCAAGGGCGGTCGCGATTAGAGTCTCATTGCCAGGAGTGATCGATGGCTCAAGCGTGGGATGGCTGATGAAGTAGCCAAGCGTTTCAGGGTTGTAGTTGTTCGTCCATACAGGCTTTGTCGGTATTTCCGTGGTGAGCTTATCGCTGTCGCTGAGAATTGCCACTCGGGTCGCTAGTTCGAACCCGCGTGTGGCAAGAAGTTTGGCCGGCCACTCGCCCACCTTCCAGCCCATCACAGTGATCGTCAGCGCGTCAACGAAGGCGATCTTGTTTGGATCTGAGGCAGCCCACACCTGCCCAAATAGCCGAAGCACGGCTGCTTCCGTTACGCCCTCGACGAAGACAACCCGTTCCGCGAACAACGCAGCAGATCGTGTCGCGTCCATGTGTAAGCGCGCGAACTTGAGGATTTTATCGCGGTCGGGAACTGGCAGACCGCCCACAGGCCGGCTGATGCGTCGCCCATCGGGGGTGCGGCGCAACACGACAAGCTCCTCCGGCAGGCAGGAGGTGATGATGTCAGTAGCGTGACTGGAGAGGATCACCTGCAGTTCGGGGCGTCGCTGTACGACTGTGCGCAGGTATCGGGCGAGCCCGTGTTGCAATTGTGGATGCAGGTGTGCCTCGGGTTCTTCGATCACCACGGTTGCATGAAACGGTGTGGACGGAAAGAACGAGTCTTCCTCGGAATCTCGTTCGGCTCTGGCTTGCGCTAAGCGGTCCGCGGCGGCACGCACCTGGTCCTCAAGATCGAAAGAGTCTTCGCCGGACGGATCTGTGATAGGCGTAGTGGTTTTCTCGTCGTGCATAGCTTCGGCGTCGGCGATCGTGTCAGTGGCTTGGCGCGCTGCAGAGTCAGGGATGGCAGCCAAGGTGACAGCGATGTGCAATAAATTGACGTAGCCGAGGCCACTAACTTCCAAGTTTCGAGCTTGGGCACGGTCGTCGACGACTGCGAGCATCAGCTCAAGAACACGGGCAAGGTACTCGTCGTTGATGGCTTGCCCACGGACAAAGGGCCACTGCTGGCTAACCCCGGCCGTCAGAAAGCGCAGGTGCTCTCCCACCCTTCGCTCGATGCTTTGAATGATTTCATGTTGAGAGAGAGCGTCGAGAAGGTCGGCAGCGCTCGATCGTAGCGACTGGAGGTTTCGAGTTCCGGTTAACCGCTGTTGCTGTGCCCGGAGCAGTTCGATGAGGATCCGCGCTTCGCGACGGGCGAGTTCGTCGATGGGGTTCCGCCACGCTGGCAAGTAGATCAGTCGGACGCTGTTGAGCAGGTTGGCTCCGACGGCCACCTGAGCAGATACTTTTCCGAGATCACGGCTCAGGCTATACATCCATGTGGCGGCCTGCCCGGTACTGGAGGTGCCAGTCTGCCCCTGCAGGAGCTGTCCTAGCGGCCCTTCGTCGACGGAGTTTTCAGCGTAGGAGTATTCTACGGTGATGCTCCGGTCACCAGACCCAAGAGTTGCAGAAGACGGCAATGGCAATCGCGGGAACCTCATGCGATGCCCGAGGTAGATCGCGTCGCAGACAGTCGACTTGCCAGCATTGTTAGCGCCTATGAGGACCGAGAATCGGCCAGGTATGACGCATTCAAGCTCGCCATTAGCGCTAGCACGAAATCCGCGTGCGATGATCTTGCTTAGGTGCATCAGTATCTCCATGGGGGACGTATCGGATCGACCCGAACCCGGTAGGGGATTCAGTGTGCCAGTGCTACACATGTCTAGGTGAGAACATGCCAAACAGTGCGGATCGACAGCATCCCGTCTTGCGGGAGCATCGCGAACTGGAAGGACCGTCTGGTTGGGAACAGCCAGAACTGTCAAGCATCTGGTGAAGCTGCAGTGTCCAAACATGTCCCGGAACAGGACAAAACGGGTGCTGCGGAACGTTGCCGAATTGTTCTTGTTTGAATCAAGACGGCGGCGCGGCGCGCCGCCGCACGGCCCGCCGCCCGCTCCGCCGCCCGAGCGTGCGGCGTGGGCGCCGGTCTCGGCCGGCGGCGGGACCGCGAGCCGCTCACCGCACCGCTCACCCACCGCACTTGCCCCTCAGCCACCGCAGCGGGGCCGCACCGCCGTTCGGATGCAACCCTTACGATCGCCTGATTGTGGTTAGCCACCGTAGCTGGCTAGGGGCGATCGACGGGCTGGGACTTCGTTCCTCAGCCCCCAGCCCACCGAAAGACCAGGCTACGAGCTTACATATCTAGCTTGTCATCCCAGGAACCAAGCGATGACTGCGCGTACTGTGCCGGACACCACGCCTGCGATGGCAGCAGATGCCAGCCGGATCTTCTCTGAACGGCTGATGTGGGACTTGCTCTGCTCTTGGCTGCCTTGCTGTGTGGAAGGAGTCTCAGGTGAGTTCATACCGGTAGTACGCCAGACCGGGGATCCGCTCTCTGCGGCAAAAATCGCGGGGTTCCATCTATCCTCTAGCTGTGGCGTGGAAAGGCCCTACCTCGACAGAGCTTCAGTTGCAGGGCTGGCTGCATGGGCGGGACTTGGATGTGAGCCTGGCTAAGATTCGGCGCTGGCGTGAGTTCGGCGCTCTGCCTTGGCCGAAGAAGCGAAGCCAAGGGCAAGGTCGTGGTGCAGCATCGGTAGAGCTCACAGAAGACACATACGTGGTGGCCGAAGCGCTCGCTTTGGCCACCGTGCGTAAGCAAAGGCTAGAGAAGGCGATACTCCAGATCTTCTTTGCTCGCCCGCAATCCAAGGAGATCTTCACCACCAGTCGCTTGCCATTGCCTGAAATGGGTGTGCGAAAAGCCTTAGAATGGCTCATTGCTAACGATCGCGGCAGCGTGATTGTGAACATCGAGCGGGCAATGTCTCTTGCTAATTCTCCGGAAGAGAAGATTGATCTAGCTATTGATATAGCGTATCGACATTTTCGCACTCTTCTTCGTCGGCAATCCGTTGCCGAAAAAAAAGGGAATTAACCTGCCTCGTCGTTCGTTGATTCACGGGCCAGAGGACGCGCACGCCTTAGCTGACGCGGCTGTTACTGCTTTGATTCCCGATGCTTATGGCTCGGAAGTTCTATTTGAAATAGTTCGCGGACTCTTAAATGATCTAAATATCGATTACCAGCCGAATGAAGAACTCCGCGCTTACGGGGCGACGCTAGCCGAGGCAATGATTAGAGAATGGCGTGAGCGCGAAGAGAATGGACTGTCGCCATTAGAGAAGTTTCCAAATATTTCCACATCTGCTCAAGTAGCGGGTCTCGGGAAGACTAGCTATGCAAGGATATGCATTATAAGAGATGTTCTCGCCGTACTCATAGAGGCATCTCTACCTCTACGTGTTGCTCAACAGGTAATTCCCGATGATCCCGTTGTTCGGCATCTCTTAGAAGAGTGCGCTCAATATGGGATTATTGATTACTGTTTTTATTGGGCGAATATGGCGAGTCGGGGCGCTCCAGAAAAAGCGTGGAAAGTCATGGCGCCTACACTTATCACGCTTATTGGGCTCTATGGTTACGGTGAAGATGAAGAAAAGTTTGCCCGTTTTCGGTCGGCGATTACCAAATTAGACCCTGTGCTGGATGAGCTACCTGGGATGATAGAACGTATTCAAGCTCGCCTCGCCGGTTCTTAAGCGCCGATGTCAGGGCACCGCGAAGATTAGAAAGTGTTTTCCGCTGATCCGTAGATTCTAGATTCAGGGAATCTGGGTGGCGCGCCCGTTGCATTTCTGATTGAACAGGAAAAGGAGGAACAACGGGGAGTTGCAGGGAACGCGATCAGCGCTGTGATCTGCTCATTCTCAAGTGGAGTAAGATCGCCACACATCTTTGCAAGCAGAACGTCAGGGTTCGAATCTTCTGAGCTTCATAAAAGCATCCGTCGTACTCAGCTAAACTCGCGGGCTACAGTGACGCACCACTTCTTTTTCATTTCTTCGTATCGCTGAATTAGGTGTCAGTAATTGCGTTACCGCAGTGGGCGGCGGATAATTTCCCAAAGCAGGGATTCGGGATTTCTTTCCCCCGCTTGATGTGGCGCATATTCGCGCATGTATGAGGTCATTTCACCTAATTCAATAAGGCGTATAATGTCAGCTTTGTCGGAACCGGAAAGAAGCTTACGGGCAGGATCAGTGAATCCGGAGGTAGAGATTAGAAGTCCGCCATCGACATGGTCTCGTGCGATTACCATAAATAGTTTCTCTAACTCCTGCGGTCCCACTTTCTTGCCTGAGCTCCAGTGTTTAACTTCAACATAGATAGAGCGTGCCTGACCTCGATCATCCCTGCATCGCAACACTAAGTCCTTCCCCCCATCCTTGCTTCCACGGGTCAGTTGCACATCAAATCCGAGATCTTCGGCCACGATCGCAGATATTCTCTCGAAGTCCCGGTGCTCTATCTCAAGAATCTGAGTCGGGTCGGTGGCGAGGACATTTCTCAGCTCCTGCATAGCGCCGCGGATCACCTGGGGGATCTTGGATGTTAGGAACCTTGTATCGTAGGTGCGGTCCCTCGCAAGAACACAGGACATCGGACCTACTCCGCTTCTTGTGCGAAGCTCGTAAGGAAGAGCTTCCTGGAGTAGAAACTGCCAAATGCCATGCGTAAGTGTTCCACCTCGCCATAAATTAAGGTGACCCTTAAACGTTGCACTCCCTGAGACTTGCATTTCGTTAGCCATAGACCAAAAGCGAGATATCTGAACTAAGCTATCAGTGATCTCGTTGTCAGAAAAATTGCCAAAATCTATATCAGGCAAGCCGTGCACTTTCACGGCTCGACGTAAGGCATTCCGTACTGCCGTGGCGGTCAATGATACTCGTCCATTCGGATCCTCCCAAAACGTTGCAACGCCGTCTTGACAGTTGCCTCCTGTCCTGCCAATTGGAAGATTCTGGTTCGTTTTATAAACGAAAATATCGTCGAATGTAATTGAGAGATAAAATCGGGCCGGCTCCCCAATTCGTCGAGGCTCGCTGCGCATGCCATACATACTAAGCCTCTATCTCTCCGACTGGCACTACCTTTCGCCTCCAAGGGGATCTTGGAGCCCCAGAGTGATCGCGAAATACCGTCTGGCGTGAATGGCGGCGTAGCCAGGCCCGTACCGAAGACTTCCTGGCTGAACTTCATTTGTGGCCCGCAGAGGAAGGGAAGCCGTACAAGCCCTTACCTCCCCGCGGATTGCTTTGGCCCATGGAGGCCCCGGTCGCCGCACGCTTGAGGAAACCTCTGCTTAGCATCGCTGACCTTTGGATTGAGGGTTGCGACTTCTTGGGGCTGGGAGGATGCGCACCGGCACGGCTGCTTCCTCTCCCTCCTGAACACCGGCGACACCTCAAGCCGGGTAACGTGATCATCAGCACTGGATGCGGCCATCCACCGGTATCGCGCGCATCGTAGAGATCGTCCGGGCCATGGGATATATGCGGGATGATCTTGTGTGGTAGAAGTCGAAGAGAATGCTTTCGCCCTGGTGCCAGGGCATGTCGTCACCGGGGACGCAGCCCTCTTGAAAACCGCTGCCCCTGTCAGCAGGGCATACTGAGAATAGTCCGATCGCTGGGCAAGTGCGCGTCGTCGATGCTGGCTTCCGTCTGGAAGTGCCACATGGTTTGGCTCCTCCTCATGGATGGCTTAGCCAGCCCAGAGGGCGGATGAGGCTATGCCAGGCGATCTTCCGTAGTGTGGCCGCATCATCTAATTTGACGATCTCAGTCTTGAACTTATGCGCGAACGAGCGGTGAGGGCTAGGTTTCTTCCCTAGGTGCTCCATCATGGACATCCTTCCGGGGACGAATCCCTGATCTCGGATGTCCGTCAAATCAGATCAAGCCCAGTGCAACGACCCGCATTCAACCCAACGCAGCCAGCGGAGCGGAGGTCCTACCCACTTGCTTCCCTGTTGAGGAGGGGATCAGTAAGTGCTTGGCTTGAGGGCCTTTACTCAGAGCGCACCGTCGTGGAATGAGCGCGACGGCGTGAAGTGGTACGGGCGTTGCGTGCCTCTTCAAGCTGTTGACGCGTTATAACTGTTCCGTGAGACCAGTCCGTCTCAGTAAGGGCGTTGAGCCCTGGGGCGGTATGGCTGCCCAAGACCTCGGTCGATGGGGCGGGCGTGCTGATGTCGTCCAGGAGTCGGTCGAGTAGGTGAGCAAGGATAGTTGGTCCGGTTCCCGAGTAGCCCCATGTAGCGCCGCCGTCCCATTGGGCAGGAGCGAGAAAAAGCTGGCCGTCTTCGGTCCTGATCCACACGCTTCCGTCGAGAACTATGGAGTGCAAGGGGGATACGGTCGGCAGACGTTTTGCAACAGCCGCGATGATTGTCTTGTCGGGTAGCTCAAGTACCGGTAGGCCAGTGGAAGGATCTTGAAGCGTGCGCCCTTCCAACCGAGAGCCGAGGACCCTATAGCGAGCGTTGCGGGGTGCATAGATGAGTTTGGAGACCCACTCCGCTCGGATAATTGAGGTCCCATTGTCTGCTCCGAGATGGACAATACCGGAGAAGGGGAAGCCTTCCCCGCCATCCCACTGGCGTGCGATAGAGATGCACTGCTCCGCCAGCGTGTCCGTGCGTTGGAGAACTTCGGTCCAGCCAAATTCACGGATGTCCTGAGGGAGGGAATCCTCATGAGGATCGGGCATCCGGAGAGGCTTCGCTGCAAACACGACATCTCTCGTTACATGCCTCTTGTAGTCGTCCCAATGCTCAAGGTTGCGGCTGGCTTCGACGCAGGCACGATGAACTATCACGTGTGCGAGCTCTCGCAGCGTTCGCGACGTTCGATGATCATCGGAGTAGGCGGCGGCGAGCTGAAACAGAGGGCCTACATTGAGCTCATGCTGTGCTTGAGCGCACACGGTTTGCGAACCTGGTCGCCAGCGAAGCATCTCCTGCGGGTCCCGCATATTGATAGGCCAGTACGGCGCCGGCATACCGATAACGCGAGCAATGTCCTCCCATAACACGTGGTAGGGGCCATGGGGTATGGCAATATCCAAGGCGTCCACATTGGGCCCCTCGAAGACCCGCCAGTCTGGCCTTAGGACCACGATGGCATCCGCGTCGGATGCCACGTCAGCGAGCTCATTCAGCGACTGCCATGCACCCATCAACGGTGGATAGATGAAGCTTAGTCGTCCGAATTCGGCGTCCCAAGAAAGGATGGTATGACCATCGATGACTCGCGCACCGACGTACGGTGCTGGGTTGACTGGCTCAGGCCAGTACAAGAAGGGAACCCGAGTGGCGAGACGTCGTCCGGCCATTGCGGCCCATCTCAAGATCGCTGTTCGGCTCCAGTACTCACGCGCGCCGCTCCGCTTCACCGGTTCAGGGAACCCGGGTTCTTTTCGAAGACGCCAAAAGCGTGGACGCGAGGTGTTGAGCAAGACGCAGATTTCTTCCTTGTCCACCAAGTGCGATGCGGAAGCCATGCTCACGACGATAGCCGCTGAGGGCCTGCGACAGCCGCGTCAACGACCGACCGAAGACGTATGGTTACTTCCGCAAGGTACTCATACCTATCGTGCTCCTCGTCGCTAGAGGAGACGGCCGCCTCAAGGTGGTGGATGCTTTCCACGAGAGGACCAGAGGGGGAGGAGGAAGAATCCGCCTCTCGGATCCGAGTGAGCGCCGACCGGGCCTCCTCGATCCATGTCGGTGGACTGAGGGGGCCATCCAACCGCCCAGAAGTGGAGCCTGCACCGATCCACTCAAGCGCTTCCTCCATCTCGATATGAAGCTCTGAGGTGGAGAATAGGGGCCGTCCGATATCGCGTAAGCGAGGTTCGACATCGCCGATCAGCGTATTCCAGCGCATTCGGATTTCAGCTAAGGCGCCACGGACGTCCAGGGGACTCCCCCAGCAGGCGTTCCATGCCCTGACGCAGCGGTCGCCCTGCGTGATGACCTGCTCCAGAGCCGAAGCAAGTTGCTGCTGGTCAGTTCTGTTCAGAGCGTCGAGCCAGTTCTTGATGGCCATAATAGTCTCGTTGTGAGCTGCCCAGAAGGCATCGGACGCAGCCCCATGATCAGAGGGCGAGCTGTGAACACGCAGCCCCACTGCCACCACCGACATGCGGTGAGAAAGATCCGAAGCGAGGCCCGAGAGAGTGCGCCACTGCTGGTGATCCATCTGGAAAATGGACACACGATGCAAGACTATGATCGCCACGGGTACGGCGAAGCAGAAACCTGTGAGCGAGGACAGCAGGTTTGTGAGGAAAGGGCTGTTTTCCCAGAGCCCGATGGAGTCCCCCATGAGGCCGATCGCGAGAATGATGACACCGAAGCTGGCCAGCAGCAGCACTGCGATCCGCAGAGCACGCGGCGTAGCTGTCCACCATTCGGCTCGGCTCTGCCGAGGCCGCCGTGAAGGTGAACTGGTTGACAGGTACCTCACCCGCCTTCGTCTTGGAACGATAAGAGACTGCTCTGCGCAGAGCGTAGCGAACAGCTATCGTTTCGACACGATCATGCATTTCACGCCGGGGGTCAGCTATTCGGTCGGCACGAGATCCTCGCTATATGCACGTGCAAGAGCTTGATCAAATCCATGGAATTGGTGGCTGATCGGCTGACGGTGGAACTGATGCAGACCGAGATCAAACGCTGGCTGGATCTAGAAGCGCGTCTGCCTTGACGTGCAATATACGTGCAATGATCAAGGCGGTCGCCGCGGTGGGAGGAAGCGTCATCGCAGGTCAGTAGCCATAAAGCGCAAGGAACGGTCACGGGCTGTAAAACCGTCGGCTCAGCCTCCGCAGGTTCAAGTCCTGCACCTGTCACCAGCCAAACCGGCAGCTCAGAGGCCCTCCGGGGCCTCTTTTACGTTTCCGGGGGTGTGCAGTCAGATGCCACTTCTGCCCGCCAAGCCAACGCCATGTTGAAGACCTGGCACATCCCCCAGAAACTACGCTGCTGCCCACTTCGCGCAGGTCAGCTCGTCAAAGCCATCCCCGTCCTTCAGACCCGCGAAGCGGAATGAAATACGTTCAACTCAGTCGCCGGCCACCGGGTAGCGGCTGAAGATTTCGGCTCGCTGTGTTGCTGACGGCCGGTGGAAGTAGAGCAGCTCGCCGGGGGTGTCCACGCACTGGACCAGGCCGGCCAGCTCGGCGTCGTGGGTCTCATCGATGATGAGAAGATCGCTCGTCGCACCGCGGGCCGCCAACTCCACCGTCGCGGCGTCGACCGTGTCCTCCTTGACCACCACGAGCTGGTAGGTGACGGGCACCGGCAGCCGGCCATCGAGGGCCCGTGCGGCGAACTCGAAGCAGCGCATCGCCTCCACCCAGCCGATCCGCCGGTCAGCGGGGTTCATGGCCAGGCCGACGATCGACTGGATCGCTACTTCGGGCGCTTGATGCTTGGCCATCATGTAGGCGAGATTGCGGACCCAGTCGCTGTACATTCCGGCGTCTATTCCCCGGCGCTGCTGGTGGTAGGCCACGGCCGAGACGTTGAAAGCGAAGGCCAGTCCCGCCTGCCGCAGGCGATACCCCAGGTCGGTGTCCTCAAGTCCCCAGCCGAGAAATGCCTCGTCGAAACCACCGAGCCGGCGTAGGTGCTCGACGCGCACCGAGGCGTTGCAGGTGAACAGGAGATGCCAGCAAATGGCGAGCCGGTTCATGTTGCCCGAGAATTCGGCCAGCACCCGCTCGCGCGGATCACCCCAGGCGACGGCGGGCATGGCGTCAAAGGTGAATTCGCGGCTGAGGCGCTCCTCGTCGAAGTCTCCGTCTCCGAGGTCCGGACGGGGGCCGATCACCACGAGATCATTCCTGAGCCGGTGATAACGGACGTGTTCGGCGAGATAGGTCGGCCCGACCACCGTATCGGCGTCGACCATGACGATGAGCTCCCCGCTGGCCTTGGCGATGGCCGCGTTACGGGCGGCTGCCCGGCTCGACCGATCGGTGCGCGGAAGGTAGAGGTAGGTCAGATTGTCACGGCCTGCCAGCTCGGCGACCATCTCGCCGGTACCGTCGGTGGAGCCGTCGTCGGCGACGACGAGCTCGAAGGAGTCTTCCGGATCGAGCACGCTGTGCGCGAGGGTGTACAGCAACAGGCGCAACTTGCTCCGCACGTTGAAGGCTGGAATGACGACGCTGACCTTCACGGAGCCTCCTGTGAATGGGCGACAAAGGATGACCGGCACGGTCACGGACACGTCGAACGCCTTCGCGACCAGAATTATCAACCGTCCGCAAGCCCAGTGCAACGATTGTGGGTGGGCGAGTAGGGCCACGGCCTCGTGGACATCGCGCCAGGCCCGACTTTGAATCCGGCCGTGAGGTTTCCCCTGTGGTCCGGACACCGGCGGTGTGCCATCGGGTTCGGGGTCGTGTTCCCGTCAGGACAAACCGGAACGAACCAGACGAACGTAAACGAAGCAGAACGAACTAAGTCACGGTCCGGTCGTGAAGTGGGATGGCGGGCGGGGCTGGAGGGTGGTGGTGGCCTGGAGGAGGATGGCGGCCGGGACACGGGGTCCGGCCTTCACGATGATCGTGGCGTCATCGCGGTCGATCACGTAGGTGGTGCCGGTGTCCGTGGCTCGCCGCCATGTCCGAGGGCCCGCCGGTTCGTACGCGGAGTCCTCGCCGGGCGGGTCCACCCGGGAGCGGACGGTCACGGCGATGGTGGAGGCATCGCGCTCGGCAGGGGTGGCGGCGCGATGGAGTGCCGACGGGCGGAGGAGATACCGCAGGCCGCCGGGTCGGGTGGAAAGGCGTTCGATCGTGTAGGCGGGCAGGTCGGGAGCGATCAGTGGGATCTCAAGGTCGGGGAGGCGAGATCGTGGTGCCGCCATCGGTATCGGCGGGGGGCCGCCCACGGCCATCAGCGGCAGTTGCTGCCACCACCAGGGCCTTCCCGGCGTGGTGAGCAGGGCGGTCAGCCCGTACGCGAGGGCGAGGGCGACGGAGGCGGCCGTCAGCGGGTTTCCGATGATCTGGGAGGCCACTGTGGTGAGGGCGATCCCGAAGACGATGCCCACGATCGGGGCCGGCAGGGCGACATGCCAGGCGGGCCGCACGCGCAGCGCCCACAGCGACGGCCAGGTCATGACCAGCGAGAACAGCACGACTCCCGCGACGATGCCCACCCCCTGACCGAAGCGGCCCCAGCCGGGATTGCCGCCCGAGCCGTCGTACGGGATGACGGCCAGCCCGGCCTGGGTGATCGCCCAGACGAGCGGCGGAAGGAGAAGGCCGACAAACGCGGCGGCCATCGTACGGAGCACGAATGGCTGCGCGGTGAAGCGCTCACCGGTGGAGCGCGCGGAGTGAGTCACGTGATACGAGTCAGAGATTCCCGTTACGGATGTCTTTGAGGGAGTCTCGCCAGGCCGCCGGGGTGGAGGCCGGCATCGGGCCGGATGGGTTCACGGTCACCTCTACGCGGTCGTCCCGGTCAGGACCGCTGTAGTCGCTCCTACGCCACGCGGTGCCGGTCAGGCCGGAGGGGGGCATGGGCACTCCTTACCGCGGCGACACACCGCCGACTCATCGAGGGACGAGCACACACCGGCGGGGCGCTCGAAGGTCAGTTTAAAGTTCCGCACCTGATTCGTCGCCTTTGCATGGTGAACCGTCCCGAGTTCCGTGGTGACACGGCATCCGCTCTCGACGCCGAGCGAGAGGGGACATCTCCGTGGAAGACCCCGCCGAAGTAATGCCAGGCGGGGTCTTCCACGGTGTGCGGGTGGTTCCGTGAGGATCGGCCACTCGGGGCTGCTCGGTTACCCGGTCACTCGGTTACTCGGTCACATGACCACATCCGACGTCGTTCACGGGCGTCGTTCGCAGGCGTCGTTCACGGGCGTCGTTCACGGGCGGCTGTGGCTCAGGGGCAGCCCAGTGCCCGGTATTCCCAGCCCTCCGCGCGCCAGGTGTTCGCGTCGAGCGCGTGCCGGCCGTCCACGATCCGGGTGTGCTTGACCACCTTCGCCAGCGCCGAGGGCTCGATCTCGCGGAACTCGGCCCATTCGGTGAGCAGGACCACCACGTCCGCGTCCTGGGCCACGTCCAGCGCGCTCGTGCCGTACCTGAGCTCCGGATAGGTGCGGCGCGCGTTGTCCAGCGCGGCCGGGTCGTACACCCGGACGTTGGCGCCCAGCCCGTGCATGGTCCTGGCCACGTCCAGCGCCGGGGCGTCCCTGATGTCGTCGGAGTTGGGCTTGAAGGCCGCGCCCAGGCAGGCGACCCTCTTGCCGGCGAGCTGGCCGCCGAGCAGTTCCCTGACCAGGTCGATGGTCCGGGAACGGCGGCGTCGGTTGATCGCGTCGACCTCGCGGAGGAAGGAGACGGCCTGGCCGACGCCGATCTCCTCCGCCCGGTGCGCGAAGGCGCGGATGTCCTTGGGCAGGCAGCCGCCGCCGAAGCCCAGGCCGGGCTGGAGGAACCGGCCGCCGATCCGGTCGTCGTAGGCGAGGGCCTTGGCCAGGTCGCGGACGTCGGCCCCGGTGGCCTCGCAGACCTCGGCCATCGCGTTGATGTAGGAGATCTTGGTGGCCAGGAACGAGTTGGCGGCGACCTTGACCAGCTCCGCGGTGGCCAGGTCGGTGACCACTACCGGGGTGCCGAGGTCGAGGATCGGCTGGAACGCCGCGGCCAGCCGCTCGTGCGCCCACTCCGAGGCGACGCCGAACACGAGCCGGTCGGGCTTGAGCGTGTCGTCGACCGCGAAGCCCTCCCGCAGGAACTCCGGGTTCCAGGCGAGTTCCACCTCCTCTCCCGCCGGGGCCAGCTCGTGCAGCAGGCCGGCCAGGCGGGCGGCGGTGTTCACCGGGACGGTCGACTTGCCGACCACCAGGCAGCGCCGGGTCAGGTGGGCGGCCAGGTCGCGTACGGCGGCGTCGACGTAGCTCAGGTCGCAGGCGTCCGAGCCCGGCTGCTGGGGGGTGCCGACGCAGACGAAGTGGATGTCGCCGTGCTCGGCGGCCTCCTCGTAGGAGGTGGTGAACCGGAGCCGGCCCGACGCCAGGGCCTTGCTCAGCAACTCGGGCAGGCCGGGCTCGAAGAACGGTACCTCCCCGGCCTGCAGTCTTTCGATCTTCTTGCTGTCCACGTCGAGGCCGACGACGTCGTACCCCAGTGACGCCATGCAAACCGCGTGCGTCGCCCCGAGGTAGCCGGTTCCGATCACCGTCAGTCGTGGGAGCTCGGCTTCGCCCATGTCCGTCTTTCCTATCTACTCAGTCCTTGGGGCCGTGTTTAGGAGCAGTCGCCGGTCTTGGAAATCGTGCCGCCGGTGACCTTGTTGTCGCAGGCGATCGTGTTTCCGCCGGCTGTGTCGTTGATGCCGATACCGCCTGAATTGCCAAGATTGATGATGTTGGCTCGGAACACGTTGCCGGTGCCCCAGCCATCAACGATCTTGTGGGTCTGGAAGCCGTCCGCGTTGGTGTTGCTACCGGTATTACCTTGGATGAGGTAGCCGTTGCCCTTGACGTCGACCCAGGAATCGTTGTGCTTGGAACCGCCGAGGGTGGAGCCGTCGAAGACGTTGCCGACGATGTGACCGTCGGAGGTGCCCTCCTTGATGTCGATCGCCTCGGCGGTGGCCCGGATGACGTTGCCGCGCACGATGTTGCGATCGCTGCGGTCCATCTTCCCGCCGGAGTATGACGCCCAGTTGCTCTCCGCGGTGCCGAGGTAGACGCCCTCGCCGAACTTCTCCCGGCGCAGCCCGGTCGCGTAGATCATGCAGTACTGGACGGTGTTGTCGCTGCTGAAGTTGCGCAGGTGGATCGCCTCGTCCCCGATGTGGTGGACGGTCAGCCCCTGGATGATCGTGTTGTTGGTCTGGTCGGCCATCACCCCCTTCTGGCTGTGGCGGACGGTGAAACCGACCAGCCGCCAGTGGCTCACCCCGTTGAGGTGGAAGGCGTAGCCCTTCTTGACCCCGCCGCCGTCGATGATCGCCTCGGGCGGGCCGCAGACGAAGATCGGCTCGCTCTCCGTCCCCGAGACCGTCGCCACGAACCGGCCGCTGTAGACGCCGGGCTCCAGCGCGATCACCGCGCCCGGCTCGGCCGCCTCCAGGGCCTCGGTGAGCCCGGCGGCGTCGCTGACGGTCACCGTGGCGTCGGGGCATTCGATCATTCCCTTCCCGGCGGGGACGGCGATGTCGGGCGGGTCCTGCGACGCGACGAACTCCTCCACGTCCTCCTCTTCCTTTTCTTCCTCTTCCTCCGCGGGCGCGGTGTCGTTCTCCGGCTGCGAGGCCGGCGCGTCCGCGCTCCTCGGCCGGATGTCCTCGATGGGGGTGCCCGGACCCTCCCCGCCGCCGAACAGCCCGCGCAGCAGCACCACGACGACGATCGTGATGGCCGCCCCGGCCAGCATTCCCACCAGGGTCTTTCTGTCAATGTCCAGGCGCATCGCTCAAACTCCTCTCCGCTGAGGTCTGGACGGTGGCGGCTCTCAGGGCCCGCGCCGGTCGCTCCTCCATCAGTGCCTGCTTCTCATAGGGATGAACGAAGCGCTGGCCGACCCGCGGGCCGTCGCCGCGCAGTGCCCGGAGCGCCGAGAGCACGATCAGGGAGATCACTCCCATCCAGATCAGGTTCATCGGCTTGGCGATCCGCTTGACCATCGTCCAGAAGCCGGCGGTGTCCTGCCAGCCGTCGGTGTTGTTCTGCTCGACCGTCGTGGTTCCCTTCGCCCGGCTCGTGTCGAGTGCGCTGCGGCCGGCGCCGCCCAGGGTGTTTTCGGTGATCTTGGTGCCCTCGGCCGTGCCGAGCAGTGAGATCGCGTGCAGTGAGGCGGACTCGACCGTGTTGGCGGAGATGGTGGCCTCGGAGTTGCGGAGGTAGATGGCGGTCTGGGTGTCCCGGACGATGTTGCCGCTGATCCGGGCTCCCCGTACCCCGTCGCGGAGCGCGATTCCCTGGCTGCGCTGGCCGGTGAGACGGTTGCCGGTGACCCGGACCCCGGTGGCGTCCTGGCTCACCACGACGCCCATCTCCCCGCCGATCACCTCGGTGGTCTGTACGACGAGCTTGACGCCGCCCTGGATCTCCACGCCGTAGCGGCCGTTGTCCCGCGCCGTGCTGCTGGTCACCGAGCTGCCGCCGAAACTGCGCAGCGACTCCCCGGACGCCGACGGTCCCCGGGCCAGCGGCAGGCCGCTGATGGTGAAGCCGTTGCCGTTGTTGCGTTCGGCCTCCGAGCCGGTGATCGTGACGTTCTGCGTGCCTCTGGACAGGACGAAGCCGTCACCCCTGCTGCCGGTCACGGTGGTGTTCTCGATGGTGGCGTTGCGCGCGAACCGGTGCAACAACACCCCGTGGACCAGGCTCCCGGTGACCGAGACGTCGATGATCCGGGTCTCGTTGGAGGCCGTGATGAAGATTCCGTACGCGTTGCCGGTGATCTTGGTGTCGGTGATGTCGCCGGTGACCAGGTTGGCCTCGGGCATCCGGTAGGAGACCCTGCCCCGGCCCGCTCCGTCGGTGATCTCGATCTGGTTGCCGTCGCCCCTGCTCGGCACGAGCAGGCCGTTGGGCAGGAGCGCTCGCTGCTGGGAGGCGGTCGCCTGCGGCGTCGGGGTGGGCGACGATCGCGGGAGGGAGGGCTCCGAGGGGGTGGCGGGGAGGGCCACCAGGTCCGCGCCCTGGGTGGGGCGGTCGCTGCCGGTCAGCGCCAGCCCGCCGGTCGGGCCGCTCCAGAATCCGAGATACTCCACCACCGCGTGGCTCATCTTGAGTTCCCCGCCGACCACGCGCAGGTAGGCGCGCCCGTCGGAGACCTTGGTGTCCGCCGTCCTCTCCTGCGCGTTCCAGCTCGTGATCCGCACCGGGTTGCGTGCCGAGCCGTTGATCCGGATGTTCGCGCCGAAGCCCACGATCGAGACGAAGGCGCCGGGGTCGCTGCGCATCCGGATCACCAGCGGGCCGGTCGCGTTCTGGAGCACCAGTTTGGCCCCCGGACCGGCGAACAGGTTGATGCCGAGCACGTAGGAGTCGTCCGACTGCTTCTGGAAGTACTCCTGGCCCAGGCGTTCCAGGTCGGCGATCCGGTACGGCTCGCGGCGCTGCGGCAGCACGAGCGTCTGGCCGTTGGCCGAGCTGGAGATGTGCGGCACGCGGGATCTCGCGGCGGCGGGCCCGCCCCGCGCCAGCGCCGAGGACAGCGTCGCGCGGGTCTGCATGATCCGCAGATCCTCCTGGTCGACGAGGGCCGACTGCTGCTGGGCCTCCGCCTGGGACACCTCGTTGACACCGGGAGGCGGGGCGGGACGATCGATGTAGGAGAGGTACGCCCAGGTGCCGGCCGCGGACAGGACCAGCACCAGGACCATGAGGAGGGAGCGGCCCTTCCGCCGGCGGGGGCGGCTCATCCCCTGCCTCCCACGGGGGTCGAGTCGGCGTGCAGCGACGACGGCTGCAGGCGCCGCGGAGGATGTCCGGCGGGGGGCGCCGAGCGGTCCGGCGCGGGTGGGGTGGGCTGGCGCAGCAGGGTGAACCGTCCCTCGGCGAGCAGTCGCTGCTGCTCGTAGGGGTTGCGGATCCCCCCTCGGCGTTGCCGCCGTTCGAGGACACCGCGGGATCGGATCGCCGACACGATCACCAGGAGGATGACCCCCGCCCAGATCACGTTCATGGGCTTGACGTAGCGTTTGGCCTTGACCCAGAACGACGACGTGTCATTCCACTGGTCCTCGTCGTTGTTGTGCTTGTTCACCGTGTCACCGGCCCGCGCGATGCTGATCGCGCTCGTCCCCGAACCGATGACGGTGTTGCGGGTCACCTCGGAGCCGGTGGCGTCGCCGACCACGGTGATCCCGTGGGCCTTGGGAGTCGACAAGGTGGTGATCTTGTTTCCGACGATCATGCCGACGGAGTCGCGGAGGTAGATCCCGGTGACGGTTCCCGTGATCGTGTTGCCGGCCACGTGCGCGCCGGTCGCCCCGTCGCGCAGCGCGATCGCCTGGCGGCGCTGGTTCGTCAGCTTGTTGCCGGAGATCTGCACCCCGCTGGCGCCCGCGCGGACCACGATGCCCATGTCACCGCCGATGACCTCGCTGGTCTGCACGGCGAGCCGGCTGCCGCCGAGCACCTCGACGCCGTACCTTCCGTTGTCGCGGGCGGTGCTGTTGCTGACCGAACTGTCGCCGTAGACGGCGAGCGACTCGCCGCTCGCGGACGGGCCGCCCGCGAGCGCCTGCCCGTTGAGCGTGAAACCGTTGCGCTTGTTCCGCTCGGCCAGGCAGTCGACGACCTTCACCTTCTCGGTCGCCCGCGACAGCACGAAACCGTCACCGCCGCTGCCGATCACCTCGGTCGCCTCGATCGTCGCGTTCTTGGCGAACCGGTGCATGAACACGCCGTGCACCAGACTGCTGATGATCTTGTTGTTGATGATCTGTGTCTGGTTCGAGCCGGAGACGAAGATCCCGTAGGCGTCGCCGGTGATGACGCTGTTCTTGATCGATCCGGACACCAGCTCGTCGGCGAGCACGTGTGAGGCGGTACCGGGGCCGATCGGGATGGTCTCCACGTCGCCGAAGTTGCCCCCGCTCCGCTCACCCCGCTTGGTGTTCGCCAGCCGTTCCTGCTTGTCCTGGTGGCGCTGGTCCTTCGTCCGGTGCCGGTAGACGCTGGCCGGTCGCTCGGTGCCGGTGAGCGCGATGCCCCCCGTACGGCCGCTCCAGAATCCCAGGTGGGAGACCTGCGCGTGGGTCATCTCGAACTCGCCGCCGACCGCCCGGATGTAAGCCCGGCCGTCGGTCGTGGTCGTGTCCGGCTTCTTGGTCCGTACGTCCCAGCTGGTGATCCGCACCGGTCTCTTGGCGGTGCCCTTGATCTCGATGTCGCCGCCGAACGCGACGATCGAGCTGAACGAGCCGGGCAGACTGCCCATCCGCAGCGTCAGCGGACCGCGCAACTGCAGGCGCGCCCCGTCGGCCACGAAGACGTGGACGCCGAGCAGGTAGGAGCCGTCCTTCAGCCGCCGCAGGTACCGGCCCTTCTCGACGGCCGCGAGGTCCTTGAGGGTGTACGGGGTCTCGGTGTTGCGCGAGGGCAGCACCAGCGTCCTGCCGTGCGCCGACACGAAGACCTGCGGCTGCTTGCGCTGGGCGGCCGCGATGCCACCGGCCTGCAGCATGGCCGTGAGCGCGGCCCGAGTCTGGATGATCCGCTGGTCCTCGACGTCCACCAGGGTCGCCTGCGCCTCGGCGTCGCCCGCCGTGAGGGTGCCGGCCTTCAGGATCGCGTCGTCCGCCATGATCGCGTCTTCGACCAGAGCCGGGGGAGCCTCCGTGGCCGGTTCCTCCGTCGGAGCCGGTCCGGAGGTCGAGGCGGGTCCGGAGGTCGGGGCCGGACGGGTGGTCGGTGACGCGTCGTCTCTCGTGGCCGGGCCGGTCGTCCGGGTCGCACTGGCCGTCGGAGACGGTTTGACGGTCGGAGTCGCGGTGGCCTTCGGCGGAGGGTCGTCCTCGGGGGAGGGCTTGGGGTCGGGCACCGGCTCGTTCAGGAACGGGTTGTCGTCCGGAGTCGCGCTACCCGTCGGAGTCGGGTCGTTCCCCGGGAGCACTTCGGAGTCACCCGGGGGGTTGGGGGAGGAGAGGGCGGCAGCGGCGGCCGGCCCGACCCCCAGCCCGAACGCCAGTGCCACGGCGCCCAGCAGAACAGGGATGGGACGTGCCATCTCAGGCCATTCCCTTGAGGGTGGCGGCGCTCTGACCCGCCCCGCCCACCTGGTCGGAGGTACGGGTGAGCCAGCCCTGCTTGTTCATCGTCAGGAACGCGTACAGCTTGATCGGCAGCGCGATCATGATGACCACCAGGCAGAGCAGCGGTAGCAGCAGGATCTCCCCGGGGTGGCGGCGCAGGTGCGACCAGCCGCGTACGCCCCGGCCGAGGAGCAGCCAGCCGACGGCGAGCCCGATGCCCAGCGGGGTGAGCTCAAGCCTGCTGAAGAACAGGTAGGCGAGCGTGACGCCCATGGTCACCGGGGTGAGCAGGATCTGCAGCACGGTCACCTTGGTGACCAGCGGGGTCTTCCACAGCCATCCCTTCCACAGCGCGGTCAGGTAGCAGCGGTAGGAGTTCCGGCTCCACCGGACGCGCTGCTTGACGAAGGCGCGGAAGGAGTCGGGGAACATCGAGATGGCACGGGCCGAGGACTGGTGCACGGTCTTGTACCCGGAGGCGAGGACCAGCCAGGTGAGCCGGCCGTCGTCGCCGGCGATGCACCGGCGGCCGAGGAAGAACTCGTTCTCCAGGTGGGTGAGGACCGGGAGGATGGCCTCGCGCCGGTAGGCGGCGGTCCGGCCGGACAGGCAGGCCACCCCGCCCCTGCTGCCCATCGCCGGCACGTAGTCGTAGTAGCGCAGGTTGACCAGCCAGTCCGCGATGCGCCGCCAGACGCTGCTGGTCCGCTGGAACACGTTCTGCTGGGTGCCGACCCCGCCGACCGCCGGGTCCTCGAAGGGCATCTGCACGGCGGCCAGCAGGCCGGGCTGCCACCAGGTGTCGGAGTCGGCGAAGACCACGACCTCGCCCCGGGCCGCCCGGATGCCCACCCCGAGCGCGGAGCGCTTGCCCGAGTGCTCGAACACCAGGACACGCAGCCGGGGGTCTGTCACCTCCCGGAGCTTGGCGTGGCACTCGGTGTCCGCGACGTCCACAACTATGATCACTTCCTGCGGATCCTGGGCCAGCCAGCTGGCCAGGCAGCGCACCAGGATCTCGGCGTCCTCCCGGTAGGAGGGGACGACCACGGAAACCGTGGTCCGGTAGCCGTTCACGACGGGTTTGGCCAGCCGGGACAGCACCACCCGATAGACCCACAGCCCCCAGACGAGCAGACCGGCCAGTCCCAGGGGGATCAGGTCTCGCCAGGTTCCGTTGGCGCTGGAGCGAACGAGCCATTCATAGACAGCATCAAACCAACCCAAAACGGACTCCACTGATCTTCTTGGGCGAGTCATCCCAAGATGCCCATAAGGCCACGGGGGAAAGGCACCTTATCCGATAGCTCGGGACATTACTGGCACACCCTCTCTAGATATCTTGGAACGGTACAATCGTTACAGGATTGACGGGGTTTTCACATGGTGTGACCGGGGATGATGAGGTGGGGTCAAGATCATTGGGATCCCACCGGAGTTCGCTCCTGTGTTCGTGAAGATCCAGGTGAAATGTCCGATAGATGCTCGTGTGTCGCTTTTGGGGCGACGGTGAAAGTTGAGGGTTCGGGCGAGCTGGAACTCCAACTATCTTGAGGAGGTCCAGCGAAATGATCTTCATCTGCGGGGGGCGTCGGGTTCCGGCCGGGATTCGTGCCGTTTTGTGGTCGTCGCGGACGGCCGCCATGCCGTGCCCTTGAGGCGTCTTTCCGCCGCTGCCAGGCGATCCCAGCCGGCGGCGGTCGCACGACTCGCTCCGGCAGCTCCGGACGATCTATCTGTTTCGGTACGGCTTACGCGGGCTGTTCCGGTGTGGTTCGTTCCGGCCGTTCCGGTGCGGTGAGCCGGGCGGCGCGGGTGGTGAGGTAGTCGCGCTCCGGAGCGCTCGTCGTGCGGCTCGCCGCCGCGCGGTAGTCCTCGACGGCCGCCCGCCGGTCACCGGCCATCTCCAGGAGGTGGGCCCGTGCCGTGTGGAAGCGATGGTGTCCCGTCAGGCGGCCGTCGGCATCGAGCGCCTTGAGCATGTCGAGGCCGGTCGCGGGACCGTGTGCCATGGCGGCGGCGACGGCACGGTTGAGCGAGACCATGGGGTTGTCGGACATGCGTTCCAGCAGGCCGTACAGCGCCAGGATCTGCGGCCAGTCGGTCTCCTCGGCCGTCGCCGCCTCGTCGTGGACCGCGGCTATCGCCGCCTGGAGCTGGTAGGGGCCGACCGCGCCCTTGGACAGGGTGGCGGTGATGAGCGCGATGCCCTCGGTGACGGCCTCGCCGTCCCACAGGCTCCTGTCCTGCTCCGCCAGAGGGATCGGGGTGCCGCCCGGGTCGGTACGGGCGGGGCGCCGGGCGTCGGTGAGCAGCATCAGCGCGAGGAGCCCGGCCACCTCGCAGTCGTCGGGGAGCAGGCCGTGGGCCATCCTGGCCAGCCGGATCGCCTCCCGGGACAGCTCCACGCGCTGCAGGTCGGGGCCGGCACTGCTGGCGTAGCCCTCGTTGAAGACGAGGTAGAGCACGTGCAGCACCGAGCCGAGCCGTCGCGCCCGTTCCGGGGGAGCGGGCATGCGGAACGGGACCCCGGACGCCTTGATGCGCTGCTTGGCCCGGCTGATCCGCTGCGCCATGGTCGGCTCGGGCACCAGGAAGGCCCTGGCGATCTCGGCCGTCGTCAGGCCGCCCACGGACCGCAGGGTGAGGGCGATCGCCGACGCCGGGGTCAGCGCGGGGTGGCAGCACAGGAACAGCGTGGTGAGCGTGTCGTCCCGGTCCGTCTCGTACGTGTCGTCCGCCGCCGGGGCCGTCCGCCGGTCGGAGGGCGCCTGGGTGGCCACCAGCTCCTCCCGGCTGCGCCGCGCCTGCTCGCTGCGGAGCTGCTCGATCATCCGGCGGTACGCGACCTGGATGAGCCATCCGCGCGGATTGGCCGGGACGCCCTCCGCCGGCCACTGGGCCGCGGCGTCGATCAGTGCCTCCTGGACCGCGTCCTCGGCGGCGGCGAAGTCTCCGAAGCGCCGGGTGAGCACGCCGACGACCTGCGGCACCAGCTGGCGCAGCAGGTCGTTGACGGCCGGGCTATCCAGCGGTCACAGCTCCTCGGACGAAGCGACCGACATCACCTGGCGCAGCTCGATCGGCATGTTCAGCGGCTTGCCGCCGGGGCCGGGAGCCGCCGAGACGTACGCGGCGAGATCGACCGCCCGCTCGGTGCTGTCGCAGTCGATGATCCAGTAGCCGACCAGGAACTCCTTCGTCTCGGGGAAAGGGCCGTCCGTGACGACGGCGGCACCGCCCTCGCCGGCTCGTACGATCCTGGCCTGGTCCGGAGCCGCCAGCCCCTGCGCGTCCACGAGCTCTCCGGCCTCGACGAGCTTCTCGTTCGTGTCGCGCATGAACTGGATGTGGGCCTGGACGTCATCGACGGGCCAGGTGTCGATCGGCGGCAACGCGTCCTGCATCTGCCCGCTGAACTGCATCAACATCATGTACTTCATGTCTTCGCTCCTCGTGTGCGAGCGTCTTCGCCGACGCTCTCACTCACAGGTAGAAGCAGGCGACAGCGTTCTCGACATTCTTCCGGACATCCGGCGAAAAATTTTCGGCCACGGAGCCGGGACGTGAGGAGCCGGGATGGCCATGGCGTCGATCATGTGCCCGGGGGTCTCATGGGACAGCCGGTCTGGTGAGGACGGCCGGTCTGGTGGGGGCGACCGGGGAGGGGCTGCCGGGAAAGGGGCGGCAGGGAAGGGCATGGCGGGTGTGGCTACAGGCCCATCTCGCGGGTCAGCAGCAGGTGCGCCTGCTCGATGTCCTCGGCGGTGTAGCCGGGAATGCTCCGGTCAAGTTGCTGGAGGAGATCCATCAGGGCCTGTTTCTGTGCCAGGTGCTGGACGGGAAGCTGGTCGAGATCCACGCTCAGGAGCCAGTCGAACAGCACCACCGCGTCGGCGGTCCACAGGCTCAGCGCGGTCATGTCCGAGGCTGCCATCCTCAGGCCGGGCGTTCCGCTCATGCGAGCAACTTACTCCTATGCATATATGCGAAATAACCCACTTTGTCATCCCAATATGGCGATGTTATGACGCGGTCGGAACGACGGCTGACCAGTGGTCGAAAACATTCGAAAATCGAGGTGAAGGGCTGGCGAATACCATTCGTCATCCGCCGGACTCATGTGCGGTTGACGAACGCCCGCATCCGCGCCCCCTCCAAGTCCCCGTTCAAGGCCCCGTCCAGGTCGCGGGCGCGAAACCACGGCCCCGCCCGCCCGGCCCGGACTTCGCCCGAAGTCTCCCCGGGAAGCGAGGCGGGAGCGCCCTCAGCCGCCGAGCGCGGTCCACAGGGTGCCGAACTCCTCGGGGGTCAGGGCGTTCAGGCCGAAGTCACCGGGATAGATCGGGCCCTCGGCCAGGAAGCCGTGCTCGTCCTCGATGTGGCGCCATGAGTACGTGCGGGCGATGCCGTCCGACCCCAGTTCGGCGTGTCTCACCGGCCAGTACTCCCCGCCGCTGTCGATGACGGTCTCGAACAGCCACACGTGGCCGTCGCCGTCCACCCCGTGCCAGTACAGGTGCGGCCGGTCGCTCTCGTCGAGCGCCCGGATCGTGTCCCTGCGGCGGTCCTGCAGCATCGTGCTCCTCGGTGTTCGTCAAAAGGCTCGGCGTTCCCCCATACGGGCTCGGTGTTCCCCACAAGGGCCGGAGGGCGCATACCCCGCTTTGGTATGTCGCGCGTTCTCGGTCCGCTCCAGGCGGAGATCAACGGCCGTACGGCGGACCCGGGCACCTCCCGGCGGCGAGCCGTGGTGGCCAGGCTCGTCGCGGCGGGTGGGCACACGGTCTCCGCCGATCGTTTCATCGATGACCTGTGGCGCGGACAACCGCCACCCAGGGCACCGGCGACGAACACGTACTTCCTTCCTGACGAGATGTGCTCGTCAAGCATGTCGGCCGGCCGGGTGGGAGACCCGGCGGAGGGACGCCGCCGCAGGCGTCCCTCCGCGCGGCCGGTGCCGGGATTCGTCCCGAGACGGGGCCCGCGTCTCCCTGTGTCCCCGAGGCGCGGGCCCCGTGCCGGAACCGGCACGAACGGGACGCCTACTTCGGCATGAGCACGGTGTCGACGATGTAGACGGTGGCGTTGCCGGTGGGAACGTTTCCGCAGACGATCTTGGAATCGTTGACGGTGTAGTCCTCCCCCGAACCCTTGACGGCCAGCGTGCCGCCCTGCAGCGTCTCCAGGGAGGCGTCGCCCAGGTCCGCCGGGGTCTTCCTGCCGGAGACGACGTGGTAGGTCAGGATCTTGGTCAGCGTCGCCTTGTCGGCGAGGACCTTGTCGAGGGTCGCCTTCGGGATCTTGGCGAACGCGTCGTTGGTGGGCGCGAACACCGTGATGTCCTTGGCGGAGTTGAGCGTGTCGACCAGGCCGGCCTCCTTGACCGCCGTGACCAGCGTGGACAGTACCGGGTTGTTGGACGCGGCGGTGGCGACCGGGTCGTCGGCCATGCCGGTGAAGCTCCCCTCACCCGACGCCGGTACGGCGGAGCAGGCGGCGCCGAACGGGGCGCCGGCCATGGCGTCCTCGGTCGGGGTCTCCATCGGGCTCTGCGTCGCGCTCTCCATGGGAGAGGACGTCGCCGGGGCCGCCGTGCCACCGGTCGCCGTGGTGTCGCCGCTCCCGCAGGCCGCGGTGAGGGCCAGGATGGCCAGGGTGGTGGCGGCGAATGCCGTGCTTCTCATGGTGGTACTCCTTCTATTCGGTTCTCATCGGTGTGTGAGGTCGGTCATGCGACGGTGACCACGACCGAGTGCCAGCCCGTCGCGCCGTCGGGGAACGGCGTCACCCGGGACGACGGCTGGACGCGTCCGGTCGTGTCGGTGGCGCGGGTCTCCAAGGTGTGGGTGCCGGAGGTGGCGTGCCAGGTCCAGGTCCACTGCCTCCAGGTGTCGGGGCCGGGGGTGGCGGCCAAGGTGGCCTCCTGCCAGGGGCCGCCGTCCACGCGGACCTCGACGGCCGCGACACCCCGGTGCTGTGCCCAGGCGACCCCGGCGACCCGTACGGGCCCGGCCCGCAGGCGCTTGAGGGGAGCCGGGACGTCGATCCTGGACATGGTCTTGATCGGCGCGTCGACGGCCCAGCCACGCTCGGTCCAGTAGGCGCGCTCGTCGGCGTAGCGGGTCAGCCGCAGATCCACGACCCATTTGGTGGCGGACACGTAGCCGTACAGGCCGGGGACGATGAGCCGGGCGGGGAAGCCGCGTTCGGCGGGGAGCGACCGGCCGTTCATGCCGACGGCCAGCATCGCGTCCCGGCCGTCCATGACGACCTCCACGGGGGTGCCGCAGGTCCAGCCGTCGGCCGAGGTGCTCAGCAGCTGGTCGGCGCCGGCCGGAATGCCCGCCTCCCGCAGGAGGACGGGCAGCGGCACGCCCAGCCAGCGGGCGTTTCCCGCGTACGGCCCGCCGATCTCGTTGGAGACGCAGGTCAGGGTGATGTCACGCTCGATCAGCCCTCGCCTGAGCACGTCGGCCATGGTCAACTCGATCGTCCGGGTGCCGTGGACCCGGAGCGTCCAGGTCGCCAGGTCGGGGCGGGGCACGACCAGCGCCGTGTCGACCCGGTAGAAGTCGGCGGCGGGGGTCACGAACGGGCTCAGGCCGGGGACGCGGAGATCGGTTCCCGCCGGGAGCGGCCGTGCCGGGGAGGCGGGCGCGGGCAGGGTGAGCTCGGTGGTGGCGGGGACGCGGGAGGAGAGCAGGCGCCCGGCCGCGAAGGCCGCCCCGGCGCCCGCCCCCGTGACGAGGAAGGCCCTGCGGTCCGACGCGGACGGCGCCGTTCCGCCGGTGGGGGAGGCTTCGCCGTCCTGCGCGGGTGACGCCGTCTCGTCGCTGAAAGAGGTCTCGCTGTCTTTCGTGGGGGGTGTCGTTCCGCCGAGGGGGAAGGCTCCGCTGTGCTTCGCGGGTGATGCCGTCCCGGTGGAGGCGCGGGTGAGGAGGAGCAGGGTGAGGGCTCCCACGCCCGCCGCCACCAGGGACGGCACCACGTCCAGGGGTACCGCCGCCGGCCGCGTTCCGGCCGCGAGGGCGCCGAGGGCACCGAGCCCGGCCACCCCTGCCGCGGCCCGGAGCCGTCGCCCGGCCCGCGCGAGAACGCCGAGCAGGACGGCGGCGGTGAGCAGAACGGCGACGATCGTGCCGATCAAGATGATCTTGTCGTAGGTCCCGAAGGTGCTTACGGCGAATTCCTTCACCGGGGTCGGCGTCAGGTCGATGACCGTGCCGCCCACGGCGACGAGCGGGGAGGACGACGGCCGGAGCAGCCCCGCCGCCAGCTCTCCACCGCCGAGCGCGGCGAGTGCCGGCAGGAGCCCCGCCCCGGCCGTTCTCGCCACATGTCCCAGATTCGCCACGTGACGTATTCGGAGGCTTCGCGGCCGAGGATTGGTGTGGAATTCACCGCGGTCCCGGAGGATCGCGGCCGGGTGATCGTCAGGTCACCCGTGGAGGCCGTGGGATTCTCCCGGGGACCTTCACGGGAAGCCCCCTCCGGACCCGCGAGAACGAAGGCGATGCGCGCCTGTCCGCCGGCCCGGATCAGGCGCTCGTCGCACCTTCTGGCGGGGCCGTGTTTCCCGGTGCTCCCGGGGCGTCCCGGAGCTCGGACGGGGCTCGGACGGGGTTGGTCGTGGGGGGCGACGTGGGCGCTTCGAGGGGGAACGTGTGGTGGTCCGGGTGGACCTCGATTGATTTCGCATCCTGCTGCGGAGCCGTGTATGGTTACACCTGTCCGCAAGCGAGAGCGACACGGACAGGCCCCTTTAGCTCAGTCGGCAGAGCGTCTCCATGGTAAGGAGAAGGTCTACGGTTCGATTCCGTAAAGGGGCTCAACAGCCTAAAGGCCCTAACCTCCTGGTTAGGGCTTTCGGCATGGTTGGCCTTAAAGGCAGGAAAGGCGAGCCAGAAAATACTCAAGGTTCCTGACGCGCGAGCGGGCATACTGGGGCGACCCAGAGAGATCGCCCTGACCTGCACAAGTACGCAGGCACTCTGCGGGTCGGGTATCCTTGCGGGGTCGGTCGATTTTGTCGGCCCCAAGGCGGAGTAGCTCAGCCAGGCAGAGCAAACGGCTCATAATCGTTGTGTCGCCGGTTCAAGTCCGGCCTCCGCTACTACCCATCCGGGGCTTCTCCCACCAGAGAGGTCCCGTCGTGGGTTGTCCACTGTCCAGAACGTAGAAAGGCACTCCCAAGTGGCTGCCACCGACGTTAGGCCGAAGATCACGCTGGCCTGCCAGGAGTGCAAGCACCGCAACTACATCACGCGGAAGAACCGGCGCAACGACCCGGATCGGCTTGAGCTGAAGAAGTACTGCCCGAACTGCAAGACGCACCAGGCGCACCGCGAGACTCGCTAGTCTGCGCGAAGCCTCCCGCCACGGCGGGAGATGAGTGCCTCGTCGGCACGCACACGCTCCACGAGAACCGGCGTCCTCAGACGAGGCGCCGGTTTGTCGTATCCGCACAGTTTTCTCGCGAGAGCGTTGACCGCGCGAGAGAGCCGGGGGGAGAGCGGGCCGGGCTACGCTTTCCTGACGGCCCGCCCGCCGGTGATCTGCCTCTTGGTGATCCTTCCGAGGGCACGTCCTGGAATCCTGTCCTGTCAATGTCTCGTCCAAGCCGCCGGTGCCGGCCCCACCAGCTCGGTATCCGCAAAGGAGCACGATGGCTCTGAACCGTGACTTCGTCGGGCGGGCGTCCGCGCCCTCCTCGCCGTACGAGGTCAGTCGCGTGAAGATCAAAGAATTCGCGACGGCGATCGGGGACGACAACCCGATCTACCGGGACACGGAGGCCGCGCGGGCCGCGGGGCACCCCGACGTGATCGCGCCGCCGACCTTCCCCATCGTGTTCAGCCTGGCCGGAGGGTCGATCCTGACCGACCCGGAGCTCGGCCTGAACCTCGCCATGGTGGTCCACGGCGAGCAGCGCTTCGAGTACCGGCGGCCGATCCACGCCGGAGACGAGCTGGTCACCGTCTCCACGGTGACCGACATCCGCAGCGTCGGCCGCAACGACCTGATCACCGTCAAGAGCGACGTCAGCACCGTCGACGGCGAGCCCGTGTGCACGACCTACAACACCATCGTCGAGCGTGGAGGGGCGGGCTGACATGGCCGCGACGGTCAAGTACGACGAGGTCGAGACGGGTCAGCAGATCCCGCCCGCCGAATACGTGGTGCGCCGCGTCAACCTGGTGATGTACGCCGGGGCCTCGGGCGACTTCAACCCCATCCACTGGAACGAGCGCTTCGCCAAGACCGTCGGGCTCCCGGACGTCATCGCGCACGGCATGTTCACCATGGCGCAGGGCGGCCGGTTCGTCACCGACTGGGCGGGCGACCCCGGCGCGGTCGTCGACTACGGGGTGCGGTTCTCCTCCATGGTGGTCGTTCCCGACGACGACCAGGGCGCCGTCATCACGGTGAGCGGGATCATCGAGGAGAAGCTTGAGGACAAGCGCGTGGTGGTCGTCCTGACCGCCAAGTCCAACGACTCCCGGGTCCTGTCCAAGGCCCGCGCGGTGGTCCAGCTGTCGTAGGCACCCTGTCGCGGGCACCCCACGGCGGCACCCGGCCGTGGGTGCCGTCGGCGCCCATGGGGCCCGGCCCGGGGCTCACCGGCCACGGTTCCCCGGCGGGCCGGGGCGTGGTCCCCGGCGGGCCCGCGAAGGGCCGGGGCATGATCCACCGGCACCGTCCTCGGTGGGCCGCAGTACGGTTCACCGGCAGGCTCGCGGGATTCACCGGTGGGCCGGAACGCGGTTCACCGGCAGGCTCGTGGGCCGGGGCCGAATCTTCTCCCTGTCTCGGGGTAGCCCCCCAGCATGAGCGAAGTACCTCCTAACGTGACCGGCCTGGCCGAGCGGCGGGCCAAGGCGCGAGCCGAGCAGGACCATGCCGCCGCCGACGCGCTCCGTGACGAGATCAGAACCGAGGGCTGGCTCGTCCGGGACACCGCGGACGGCTTCGAGCTCATCCCCTCTCCCTCCTTCGACGTGTGGCCCACGGTGAGTTCCCTGCCCGAGGGGGGTTCCCCGGAGGCGAAGGAGAACGGTTCGAGCGGGGAGCCGGGAGCCTCCACGGCCCCGGGACGGGTCAGCGCCGAGGACGAAGACGGGGCAGCCGGGCGGGACCGGTCGGCCGACGCCGGGCGGGTCGCCGAGGCCGCGGATCCGGGACGCCACCCCGGGCGGCTCGGTGACCGGGAGGCGAAGGAGGTCGCCGAGAGCGAGGCGGCGCCCCAGCAGACGCCCGAGGGCTCGGAGCTGGTCGGCCGGGCCGACGATCTCGACGGCCATCCCGAGCGGATGGTCTCCTCCCAGCTGCTGTGGGACGCGAGCCTGTCGGTCTCCCGGCTCGACGAGACCATCGTTCCCCCGGCCGACGCCGAGGAGCCGAGGGCCGCGCGGCCGACGGTGACCGTCGCGCTGCTGGTCGACGGCCACCCCGACGAGCTGCGCGAGTGCGTACGCGCCCTGGTCGCCCGTACGGAGGCCAGGATCCTCGGCCTCGACCTGGGGAACGTGGACGGCGCGGGAGCGGTCCTGCAGGAGCTGGTGGAGGAGTTCCCCCGCCGGGTGGAGGCTTGGCACGTGGCCGAGTCGCCGCACTGGAGGGGTGGCTCCGCGGGGTGGGGCGAGAGCCGCGACAAGCTGCTGCGCCTCGACACCTCGGACGTGCACGTCGTCATGGACACCTCCGTGGTCCTGGAGGGCGACGCCGTCACCCCGCTGGTCAAGGCGCTGGACGACGACGTGACCGCGGCCGGTTGGAAGGGCGTGAATCCCCGCGAGGACGACAAGGAATGGCTGGAGGCCGAGCCCGGCGAGGTCCGGGGGCTGCTCGGCCACCTGTTCGCGATCAGGCGCGACACCGCGCTCGCCGCGGGAGGCTTCCCGGCCGACGCCCGCTACTACCGCAACGCCGACCTGGAGTTCTCGCTCAGACTGCCCGGCACCCTCGTCGCCCTGGGGAAGGATCTCCCGGTCCGCCAGGAGCGGCACCGCCGCGACGACGGCGCGGACCCCGGATACCGCGACCGGGAGTCCCAGCGGACCTACGACCGGGTTCTGAAGCTGCTGCGCGCCCCGTAGGCTGGTCGCGGATTTCGGCCGGGTCGCGGGTGGGGAAGCGCATGACGGAGCGGGTGGCGGGGGTGCGGCTGGCGCCGTACACGACGTTGGGGCTGGGAGGACCGGCCGGGACGTTCGTGGAGGCTGGGTCGTCCGAGGAGATCGTCGAGCTGGTGGCGGCGGCCGACCGGGCGGGCGAGCCGGTGCTCGTGCTGGGGGGCGGCAGCAATCTGGTCGTCTCCGACGAGGGTTTCGACGGCCTGGTCGTGCGCGTCGCCTCCCGGGGCGTCGAGGTCGAGGGGGACCGGGTCACCGCGCAGGCGGGCGAGGACTGGGACGCCCTGGTCGAGCGCGCGGTGGGGGAGGGCCGGTCGGGCGTGGAGTGCCTGTCCGGCATCCCCGGGCTGGTCGGGTCCACGCCGATCCAGAACGTCGGCGCCTACGGGCAGGACGTCTCCCAGACGATCGTCGCCGTCCGGGCCTACGACCGCCGGGCCGGTGAGGTGCGGGATCTGACCGCGCGGGAGTGCGGGTTCGCCTACCGGCACAGCGCGTTCAAAGATGATCTGGGGCGATACGTCGTGCTCGCGGTCACCTACGAGCTGGCCGGGGACGCGCTGTCCGGCCCGGTCGCCTACCGGGAGCTGGCCTCCCGGCTGGGTGTCGCCCAGGGAGAGCGGGTGCCGCTCGCGGAGGCTCGGGCGGCGGTGCTGGAGCTGCGCGCGGGCAAGGGCATGGTCCTGGACGACGCCGACCCGGACACCCGCAGCGCGGGGTCGTTCTTCACCAACCCGGTCCTGACCGCCGCGCGGGCCGCCGAGCTGGAGCTGCGGGCGCCGGGGTTCCCCCGCTGGGACATGCCGGACGGGGGCGTGAAGGTCCCGGCGGCGTGGCTGATCGAGAACGCGGGGTTCCCGAAGGGCTACCGGCGCGGCCCGGCCCGTATTTCCACCAAGCACACCCTTGCCATGACAAATCCGGAAATGGTGGCCACGACGGAGGAGCTCCTCGATCTCGCCCGCGAGGTCAGGGACGGCGTCCTGGAGAAGTTCGGCGTCACCCTGGTCAACGAGCCCGTGATGGTCGGCACCCGGCTCTGAGGTTTCCCCGGCTGGTTTTCCTGGTTTTCCTGGGTTTCCGGGGCCTTCGAGGTTCTCCTGACGGGTTTCCCGAGGTCCTCTGCGATCTTCTGGGGTTCCTCTGCGTGAAGCGGCCCTCGGCAGGGCGCAGGTTCTTTCCTGCGGCCCGGTAGGGTCCTGTGAGGTCCTCTGAGCTCCTCTGGGGCGGGAACGGGCATCCGATTTCTGCTGCTATGGTCTGATGGAAAGACCCGAAGGGGAGTAGTCCCAATCGCGTGATCGACATGCTGGCGCCCGAGGCGCCCGGTCGCGCGGGCCTCGGATCCGGCCGGTTCGGCTCGGCTCCGTGGCGGACGAGACCTTCGGCCTGGCAGGCATTGATGGATGCCGCCGGGCCGAAGACGTGCCCGAGACTCCCCGGGTATCCCCCTTCCGCCCGGCTGCGTACGCGGAAGGGCACCCTCGTTGGAAGCGTTCTGGATCAGTCTCGTTGTGATCTTCGTCGCCGAGCTCGGCGACAAGAGCCAGCTCATGGCGATGACCTTCGCCACCAGGTTCAAACCGTGGCCGGTCCTCGCGGGAATCACTCTGGCCACCGCGGTGGTCCACCTCCTCAGCGTCGGCCTGGGCGGGCTGGTCGGTGACTTTCTCCCCACCACGGCGATCACGATCATCGCCGGTATCGCCTTCCTGGGCTTCGCGCTGTGGACGCTGCGCGGGGACGAGCTGACCGAGGAGGAGTCGCGCAAGGCGCAGCGCACCACCCGGTCGGCGATCATCGCGGTGACCGTCGCCTTCTTCCTCGCCGAACTGGGTGACAAGACGATGCTCGCGACCATCACGCTCGCCACCCAGTACGGCTGGTTCGGCACCTGGATCGGCTCGACGGTGGGCATGGTCGCCGCCGACGCCCTCGCCATCGTGGTCGGCCGGATGCTCGGCAGGCACCTGCCGGAGAAGATCATCCGGTACGGCGCCGCCGCGGCCTTCGCCGCCTTCGGCGTGATCCTGCTGCTCGAACCGCTGTTTGCCTGATCAGGGCCAGTACGGCCGCGCGTGCTCGGAGGCGGCGGCGATCGCGGCGCCGTCGATCTCGGTGAACGTCAGCGGTACGTCGAAGGCGGGCCACTCGACCGCGAACTCGAACGGCTCCGCGGGAGGCAGCGGCCACAACCACAGGTTCCAGCCGAAGGAGATGAAATGGTCACCGCCCCCTCCGCCTCCCCCGCCGCGCTCCTGGAGGATCGGACCGTCGGGACGCGGCGGGGGCCACTCACCGCCGTAGTGCGGCCTGCCGTCGACGGTCGTGGCCTTGCCGCCGTCGGGGAAGCGGACGCCGAAGCGGAGGACCTCGTCTTCCAGGGACGTTCCGGGATGGAACCGGCGGTGGCGCCTTTCGAACATCAGGTCGCGCCGCTCCCACCACGTGTCCTTGTTCACGCCCTCGACAGGGCGGGCGGCCATCCGGATGTAGAGCTTCGCCCCCTCGGGAAAGGCGACGGCGCTGGTGAGCACGATGACCAGTGCCTCGCTGTGGAACAGCGTCCGGCTGATGTCCACGGTGCGGCCGAGTACGGTGTCCGGGGGACCGAGCCAGGGAGGAAGTGTCTTCTCCTCTTCGGGCTCCCGGTCGGGGGCCGGTGGTGCGGTGAAGAAATCCATGTGATCAAGATACGCAATCACCAAATAATGTGCGTACATATCTAAGATATAAGGCTTTCCGCACAGCTTTAATGGCTTATAAGACTTATATCCGCGCGAATGATCGGGTTGAAAGATCGCCGGATTCGTTCCGCCGGGTCGTTCGCCGTACCGTCGGCCGGTGGTCGCGCCCGGCCCCGGGGGGCGAGGTCAGCTGATCAGGGCGAGGCGGTGAGCGGCCGCGACCGCCTCGCCGCGGGTGGAGACCCCCAGCTTGCCGAGGATGTTGGAGACGTGAACGCTCACGGTCTTGGCCGAGATGAACAGTTCGGCGGCGACGTCGCGGTTGGACCGTCCGAGGGCGACCAGCCGGAGCACCTCCAGCTCGCGCGGGGTCAGCGGAGGCTCCCCGCCTCCGGCCTGCCCGGTGGCTCCGGCCTGCTCGGTGAGGGAGATCCCGATCCGGCGGGCCAGGGCCTCGATCTCGGTGGCCAGCGGCCGGGCCGAGAGCGCCACGGCGATCGGGTAGGCCGCGCGCAGCCGGGACGCGGCGCCCTCGCGGTCACCGACGGCGGCCGCCATCCGCCCCCCGTGGAGCAGCGACTTCGCCTGGGGGAAGGGACGGCCCAGCCGTTCCCAGGCGACGGCCGCGGCGTCGTGGTCGCGGGTGAGACCGAGCCGGTAGGCCTCGGCGACGGGACTGTCCACGGTCATCGCCGCCGCGGCCTTCCCGACGTGGGCGCGCAGCGCCGCCACCCGCTCGGGCGCGAGCGCCTCGACCGTCTCGCAGATCCCCCCGAGCAGGCCGAGTGTCCGCCAGCCCAGCATGGGCTTGCTCGTGATCTGCGCCTCCAGGGCGACCCGCTCGGCCACCTCCAGCGCGGCCAGCGGCTCCCCGCTGAGCATGTGCAGGCCGATCATGAGCCGGGCGTTCGCCGTCAACTCCTGCATGAACTCCTCGGGGACGGTGGCGAAGGCGCCCACCTCGTCCAGGACGGATCTGAGCACGTCCGTCTCGCCGCGGGCGACCGCCACGTCCCCGCGGACCCGCCGCAGGTCGTGGCGGGTGCGCAGGGTGGGGTCCATGCCGAGGGCATGCTCGGCCAGCCGGGCCGCCTCCCCGAACCTGCCCAGCGCCTCCAGCGCCTCGGCCCGGTTGTTGGCGATGAAGGTGCCCTGGTCCCGGTAGCGGCCGTACTTCCTCGCCAGCCGCTCCCCTTCGCACGCGAGCTCGATCGCCTCGGTGGAGCGGCCCATGTTGTTCAGCGCGTCCACGTTGTTGGCGATGGCGCGCAGGACGCTGCGGCCGGACTCGACACGCTCGCCGATCGCCTGCGCGGTCTCGTTGAGCTCGATCGTGACGTTGATGCGCCCCGCGATCGAGTGGCCCAGCGCGAGGTTGAGCAGCAGCTCCGCCTCCAGGGTCTCCTCGCCGTGCTCGCGCGCGATCCGCAGCGCCTCCTCGGTGAGCGCCGTCCCCTCCGCCAGCTCGCCGCTGAATATCAGGTACGAGCCCAGCTTGGACAGCACCTCGGCGCGCTCCAGCCCCGGTTCGGGGACCAGCCGCTCGGCGTAGCGGAGGTCGTCGAGCACCCCGGGCCGCCGCTTCGCCTTCTTGAACTGCGATCTCCGTACGACCAGGTTCGCCACCCGGGCGGGCTCGGTCCGTTCGTCGAGCTCGTGCAGCGCGGCCTTGACGAACTTGCTGCCCCGGTCGACCTCCCCGCACGCGCTCGCGGCCTCGGCGGCGTGCTCCAGGACGGTGGTGTGGTCCACGCCGATGCGCTCGGCGGCGTCGGGGACCTTGCTCCACAGCGTCAGCACCCGCTCCAGCAGCTGCATCATCTCCTTGTGGGCGAAGGTCTTGGCGGCCTTGCCCGCCGCCTCCCAGGCGGAGATGAGGGCCCAGAGGTCGTCGCGGGCGGAGTGCCAGTGATGGGCGATCTCGATGGCGGCCCGGCCGGGAGGCACCAGCGTGCGGTCGTTGCCGATCTCCTCGGCGAAGCGGGCGTGCAGCCGTACGTGCTCGCCGGGCAGGAGCTCGTCGTGCACGGCCTCGCGGATCAGCGCGTGCCGGAAGACGTAGGCGCGGCCATCGGCGACCTGCAGCACGTTGGCCGCGATCGCGGTGCGCAGCGCGTCGTCGAGCTCGACGTCCGACAGCGCGCTGACCGCGACGAGCAGGGCGTGGCTCACCCGGATGCCACCGGCAGCGGCGATGCGCAGCACCCGCTGCGTCTCCTCGGGGAGCCGCTCCACGGAGCCGATGATCAGGTCGTGCAGGGAGTCGGGGAAGGTGTGGTCGCCGTCGCACTCCATCAGCGCCTCGACGAACAGCGGGATGCCCTCGCTGCGCTGGAAGACCCTGTCGACCCGGGCGAACTCGGGCGTGGTGCCGAGGATTCCGGCCATCTGGGCCGCCACCTCGGACTGGGTGAGCCGGGGCAGGTCCATCCGGAGGACCCCGTCCAGCCGGCCGAGCTCGGCGAGCACCGGCCGGAGCGGGTGCTGGCGGTGGAGCTCGTCGGAGCGGTAGGTGAGGACCATCAACACGGGAGCGGTGCGGAGGTTCCGGCTGAGGAAGGCGATCAGGTCGCGGCTGGAGCTGTCGGCCCAGTGGACGTCCTCGATGAGGAGGATCACCGGGTGGCGTTCCGCGAGCCGTTCCAGCAGGGTGAGGATCTGCTCGAAGAGGCGTGCGCGTGCGGTGTCGCTCTCGGTGTCGCCACTCGGCTCGCCGAACTCGGGGAGCAGCCTGGCCAGGTCGCGCGCCCCTCCCTCGGGGAGGAGGGCCGCGACCTCCTCGGCGCCGCACTCGCGGACGAGCTGGCGGATCGCCGCGGTGAACGGCGCGTAGGCGAGGCCCTCGGTCGACAGCTCCACGCAGCCCCCGTTGAGCACGTGGGCGCCGTCGGCCGTGGCCCGCTCCGCGAAACACCCGATCAGCCGTGACTTGCCGACACCCGCCTCGCCACCGAGCAGCACGGTCATCGCCGCGTCCTTACGAGCCTGCTCGAACGCCTCGGCCAGGTCCGCGAGCTCCCTCTCCCGCCCCACGAAGATGGGGCTCACCGCCCGACCCACCATGTCTGCCAGCATGTCATGCCTTAAAGGTGCGATCTCCTTATTTTTCGCTCGGTGAAATCAGCAGATTAGGGAGGCTGTGAGGCCCGGCCGGGCAGATGGGGGCGGCCGGGCGCTCGGGGCGGGGTCATGCCGGGATGATCTTGCCGAAGAGGCTCCGGCGGCGCTTCTCGGGCGAGTGACCCTTCTTGTCCTCCTGTGCCTCACGGGCGAGGCGGTAGTTGTCGGCCTGCTCGCGGAGTTCGGTGGTCCGGTGGGCGATCATCTGAAGGTGAAGCTCGGGACCCATGAGGGTTCCTTCCTGGTGTGGCGCCTCGCGGCGCGCTTTCCTTACAGACTCAAGATTCGTCCTAAGACCCCCGGTCCCACATCGGGAGGATGTCCTATCTCCCGGACGCTCCTCGCCCCGGCACTACCTAGGCCGTCCCTAGGTCGTTCCTAGGCCGTCCCGGCACTGCCTAGACGGCCTCTTCGGGGCGGTCCCGGCCCGGCCCCGTGGATGACCCCGTCCTGGAAATGACTCCGCGTCACCGCCGGGCCTCCATGGGGCGGGGCGGGCCGGTCGGCGGATGTTGACGAAAACCGGCAAGGCCGCTGGGCAGGGTCCAGTTTGGAAGTAATCACACCAGTAGGCATGCTGGAGAGGTGTCAACTATGACGACCTCGCTCACCGACGTGGCAACGTCCAACGTCACGCTGCGAAGCTTCCTGCACGGCCTGCCCGGTGTCGACCGCGTGGGCGCCGACCAGCGCGCCGCGACGCTCGGCACCCGATCCATCAAGACCACCGCCAAGGCCCAGGCCATCGACCTCGCCATCGGCATGGTGGACCTGACGACCCTGGAGGGGGCCGACACCCCGGGTAAGGTCCGCGCGATGTGCGCCAAGGCGGTCCACCCCGACCCGGCCGACCCCTCCGTGCCCAAGGTGGCCGCGGTGTGCGTCTACCCCGACATGGTCGCCGGGGCCGCGGCGGCCCTGAAGGGCTCCGGCGTCAAGGTGGCCAGCGTCGCGACCGCCTTCCCCAGCGGACGCTCCTCGCTCGACGTCAAGGTCGCCGACACCACCCTCGCGGTGGCGGCCGGGGCCGACGAGATCGACATGGTCATCGACCGGGGCGCGTTCCTCGCGGGCGACTACCTCAAGGTCTACGAGGAGATCGTCGCGATCAAGGCCGCGTGCGGCACCGCCCACCTGAAGGTGATCCTGGAGACCGGCGAGCTGTCCACGTACGACAACGTGCGCCGCGCGTCCTGGCTGGCCATGCTGGCCGGGGGCGACTTCATCAAGACCTCCACGGGAAAGGTACAGCCCGCCGCGACCCTCCCCGTGACGCTGGTCATGCTGGAGGCGGTCCGCGACTTCCTGGCCGTGACCGGCCGCAGGGTCGGGGTGAAGCCCGCGGGCGGCATCAAGACCACCAAGGACGCGATCAAGATGCTCGTCCTGGTCAACGAGACCGTCGGCGACGGCTGGCTCACCCCCGACTGGTTCCGGCTCGGCGCCTCCAGCGTCCTCAACGACCTGCTGATGCAGCGCCAGAAGATGGCCACCGGCAGGTACGCGGGTCCCGACTACTTCACCCTCGACTAAGGCGTTCACATGTTTGAGTACGCACCGGCGCCCGAGTCGCGTGACGTCGTCGACATCAGGCCGTCCTACGGCCTGTTCATCGGCGGCGAGTGGGTCGACTCCCAGGGCGAGAACCGCAACAAGACCGTGAACCCGGCCTCCGAGGAGGTCCTGGCGGAGGTCGCCTGGGCCACCGAGGCCGATGTCGACCGGGCGGTCCAGGCCGCCCGCAAGGCGTTCGGCGTCTGGTCGGCGCTGCCCGGCTCGGAGCGGGCCAAGTACCTGTTCCGGATCGCGCGCATCATCCAGGAGCGCTCGCGCGAGCTGGCCGTGCTGGAGTCCCTGGACAACGGCAAGCCGATCCGTGAGTCCCGCGACGTGGACCTGCCCCTGGTGGCGGCCCACTTCTTCTACTACGCGGGCTGGGCCGACAAGCTCGGCTACGCGGGGTACGGCCCCGGCCCGCGCCCGCTCGGCGTGGCCGGCCAGGTCATCCCGTGGAACTTCCCGCTGCTCATGCTCGCGTGGAAGATCGCACCCGCGCTGGCCTGCGGCAACACGGTCGTCCTCAAGCCCGCGGAGACCACCCCGCTGACCGCGTTGCTGTTCGCGGAGATCTGCGCGCAGGCCGACCTGCCGCCCGGCGTGGTCAACATCGTGACCGGCGCGGGCGAGACCGGCGCCGCCCTGGTGAACCATCCCGACGTCGACAAGGTGGCCTTCACCGGCTCCACCGAGGTCGGCCGCCAGATCGCCAGGTCGGTCGCGGGCACCGGCAAGAAGGTCACCCTGGAACTCGGCGGCAAGGCCGCGAACATCGTGTTCGAGGACGCCGCGCTCGACCAGGCCGTCGAGGGCATCGTCAACGGGATCTTCTTCAACCAGGGCCACGTCTGCTGCGCGGGCTCCCGGCTGCTGGTGCAGGAGTCGATCGAGACGGAGCTGCTCGACGCGCTGAAGCGGCGGCTCGGCACCCTCCGGCTGGGCGACCCGCTCGACAAGAACACCGACATCGGCGCGATCAACTCCGCGGCCCAGCTCGCCAAGATCCGCGAGCTGTCCGACCTGGGGGAGGCGGAGGGCGCCGAGCGCTGGTCCCCGGCCTGCTCGCTGCCCGACAAGGGCTTCTGGTTCCCGCCGACCATCTTCACCGGCGTCGCCCAGTCGCACCGGATCGCCCGCGAGGAGGTCTTCGGCCCCGTCCTGTCCGTGCTGACCTTCCGCACCCCGGCCGAGGCGGTGGAGAAGGCCAACAACACCCCGTTCGGCCTGTCGGCGGGCGTGTGGACGGAGAAGGGCTCGCGCATCCTGTGGATGGCGGACAGGCTCCGCGCCGGAGTCGTCTGGGCCAACACCTTCAACCGGTTCGACCCCACCTCGCCGTTCGGCGGCTACAAGGAGTCCGGGTACGGGCGCGAGGGCGGACGGCACGGCCTGGAGGCGTATCTCGATGTGTGAGCATCACAGGGCCGGACGCCGCCCCCGCCGTGCCCAGAGCACCCGGGGCCACGGCTTCGCCCGCGCCGGACGACCGGCGCCGCGGGGCTGGTTCGCCCACCGGTGCGGCGTGAGCCGCTGCGGTCAGATCTTCGTGCCGGCCCGGCTGGCGCAGCAGGAGAGCTCGTGGAGAGGGCTGGGAAATGAGTAAGGCGGAGCGGCCGAGCCGGGCACGGGCGGGCAAGCAGGCGGGTTCTCCCGAGGGAGACGGTACGGGCGAGGGCGCCGGGAACCGTACCGCCGAGGACGGGGCGGGCCGCGGGTCCGCGCGGCTCGCCGTGCGCAAGACGTACAAGCTGTACATCGGCGGGGCGTTCCCGCGCTCCGAGAGCGGAAGGTCCTACGCCGTGGCCTCCTCCAGGGGCGACTTCCTCGCCAACGCGTCGCGGGCCTCCCGCAAGGACGCCCGCGACGCGGTGACGGCCGCGCGCAAGGCCTTCGGCGGCTGGTCGGGCGCCACCGCGTACAACCGGGGGCAGATCCTCTACCGCGTCGCCGAGATGCTGGAGGGCCGCCGGGCCCAGTTCACCGCCGAGCTGGCGGAGGCGGGGACGAAGAGGGCCGGGGAGGTCGTGGACGCGGCCGTCGACCGGCTGGTCTGGTACGCGGGGTGGTCCGACAAGATCGCCGCCGTCGCCGGGTCCACCAACCCGGTCGCCGGGCCCTACTTCAACATCTCCACGCCGGAGCCGACCGGCGTGGTCGCGGTGGTCGCCCCCGACGAGCCGCTGCTGGGGCTCGTCTCGGTGATCGCCCCGGTGATCGTCACGGGCAACACCTGCGTCGTGGTCGCGAGCGAGCGCGCCCCGCTGCCCTCGATCACCCTGGCCGAGGTGCTCGCCACCTCGGACCTGCCCGGAGGGGTGGTGAACATCCTCACCGGCTCGGCCGCCGAGATCGCCCCCTGGCTGGCCGCGCACATGGACGTCAACGCCCTCGACCTCACCGGGGTCGCCGACGAGGGTCTGGCGGTCGCGTGCGAGGAGGCGGCGGCGGAGAACCTCAAGCGCGTCTTCCGCCCCGCCGCGACCGACTGGTCCGCCGACCCCGGAACCAGGCGCCTGACCGCCTTCCTGGAGACCAAGACGGTCTGGCACCCCACCGGCGTCTGACCTATCGGGCCCGACGCGTCCGGGCCGGTCCGCCCGGCCTGGTTCGTCCGGTCTATTCGGTCTGGCCCGGTCCGTCTGTCCGGCCCGGCTCGCCCGCGCGGCCTCGCCCTCGTTCCGCGCGCCGGTGGACCGTGTGGGCGAGCGGCTGTCAGGCGAGCGGGGCGTGGCGGGTCCAGGGGCGGGCGGCCTCCAGCTGTCCGGCCAGGGCCAGGAGCTGCGCCTCGCCGCCAGGGGCCGCGACGAGCTGCACGCCGATCGGCGTGCCGTTGGAGTGCCTGCCGTACGGGACGTTCATGGCGGGCCAGCCCGCCATGTTCCACGCCGCGGTGGCGGGCGCGTACGTCAGGTTGACGCGGACGTTGGCCAGGAGCCCCCGGCGGCCCCAGCGCTCGGCGGGCGGCGGCACGGCGGCGAGCGTCGGGGTGACGAGCACATCGGCGTTGCCGAACCACTGGTCGGCGCCGTACGCGCGCCAGCGGTCGCGGCCCGTCGCGCCGTCCGCCCCGAACCTGGCGAGCAGCCGGCCCGCCCTGGCCAGGGACCTGGTGCGCCGCTCCAGCCCGCGCGGGTCGAGGCCCTCGACGTTGCCCCTGGCGCACGCGAACCAGGTGGCCACGGCGGCGGCGCCGATCCGGGGGGACATCCGCCCGGTGTGGTCCACCACGGTGTGCCCCGCCGCGCCCAGGACCTCCGCCGCCCCCCTCACCGCCCGCTGGAACTCGGCGTCCACCGAGAACCCCGGCGGCAACGGCATCGGCGCGACCGCGATCCGCAGCCTCAGCGGCTCCGACAGGGTCAGCCCGCCCGGGTAGTCGTCGATGGCGCTGCCCACGCCGAGGGCCTCGCTCTCGCCGGGCGTCGCCAGCGACATGTCACCCGCCATGACGGCGAGGGCGAGGGCGAGGTCGGCGACGGTCGTGGCCAGCGGCCCGTTCTCCGACATCCGGTACCAGTCGCGCTCGGGCGGCGGGACCAGCCCCTGCCCCGGCTTGATCGAGACCAGGCCGCAGCAGGCCGCGGGGATGCGCAGCGAGCCCAGCCCGTCGGCGCCGTGGGCCAGCGGGACCATCCCGGCGGCCACGGCCGCCGCGCTTCCACCGGAGGAGCCGCCGGAGGTGCGGCTCGGATCCCACGGGTTGCGCGTGACGCCGTACACGCTGTCGGAGAAGCCGACCAGGCACAGCTCCGGCACGTTGGTGATGCCGACGACCACCGCGCCCGCCGCCCTGAGCCTGGCGACCACGGGGTGATCCTCGTCCGCGGGCACGTCGGGCGTCACCGCCGAACCGTTGCGCGACGCCTCACCCCGGACGGCGACATTGTCCTTGATCGCGATCGGTACCCCGGCGAGCGGCAGCTCGGACAGGTCCTCTCGCTCCTGCAGAACCCGTGCCTCGGCCAGCGCCCGTTCGGCGAGGACCACACGGAACGCCCCGACACGTCCATCACGCTCGGCGATGGCGTCGAGGTGCTCGGCGACCACCACGGGTGCCGTGACCTTCCCCCGTCGCACGGCATCCGCGATCTCCACTGCGGAACTTCCCACCCACGACATGCACCGAGTGTGGTCCGGCGAATGCGTAAGGGGAAGCGTCCCACGTCTCAATCAGATGACTTGTCCGGCTCGGTGGCGTTATCCCGCACCCAATCCCGTACTCCGTCCGGCCCGCCTGTCCCGTCCGGGCTCTCGGCGCGCCGGGGTCAGCGCCGGGGGTTGGTACGGCGGGTGGCGGTGGCCGACAGGGGATCGTCTGGCCAGGGATGCCTGGGGTAGCGCCCGCGCAGCTCGGCGCGGACCGCGCGGTAGCCCTCGCGCCAGAACGAGGCCAGGTCGGCGGTGACGGCGGCCGGACGGCCCGCCGGGGAGAGCAGGTGGATCACCAGCGGGACCCCCGCGACGCGCGGGGCCTCGGCCCAGCCGAACAGTTCCTGCAGCTTGGCCGCGAGCACCGGCCGCTCCCCCGAGTAGTCGATCCTGATCCGCGACCCGCTCGGCACCTCGACCCGCTCCGGGGCCGTCTCCGCCAGCCGGGCGTTCCACGGGACCAGGCGGTGCAGCGCGGAGACCACGTCGAGGCGCTCCAGGTCGGACCGGCGGCGGGCTCGCGACAGCTCGGGCTCCAGCCAGCGGTCGGCCGCGCCGATCAGCGCCTCGTCGTCCGTCGCGGGCCACGGGTCGCCGAGCGTACGGCGGCAGAAGGCGAGCCGCTCGCGCAGGGCGACGGCCTCGGGCGTCCAGCGCAGGATCGACAGGCCCTCGGAACGCAGGCCCTCCAGGACGGCGGGCCGCACGTCGGCGTCGCGGAGCGCGCGGCTGGACAGTTCGATCGCGCCCAGCCGCTCCACCCGGCGCGCCGACACGTCGCCGCGCCGCTCTCCCGGCGGCACATGCCAGGTGATCTCCTCGGCGGAGCCGTACAGGGAGGCCGCGGCGAGCCTGGCGATCTCCTCGTCGATCACCACCGCCTGCCTGATCCTGGCGGACGCCGCTCCGGCGGGCCGGTCCGCGACCGCGACGGCCAGCCACTCCGCCGTACCCAGCCGCGACCCGCGCGGCAGCTCCGCGGCCGTTCCCGAGGCCATCAGGTACGCCCCGCCGCGCCGCCGCGCGACCCGCTCCGGGTAGGCCAGCGCCACGACCATCCCGGCCACCGCGTCATCGTTCCCGGCGGGTCTCCCTCCGGCGCCGCCCTGCCCGGTGGGTCTCCCTCCGGCGTCGTCGTCCCGGGCGTGTCTCCCTCCGGCGTCGCTCTGCCCGGTGGGTTTTGTGGGCTTTCCTCCGGCGTCGCTCTGCCCCGGCAGGGCGGTGCCGGTGTCGGCGGGCTTCCTTCCCCGGCGCCGACCTGCGGCGGGTACGGCCCGCGCCAGGCGCCCCGCCTCCTGGCGCCACCGGGCGGAGAAGCCGTCACCGCCCTGACGCGCGGAGCGCCAGACCGCCACCAGGTCGTCGCCCGCGTCCCGGGGCAACTGCTCCGACAGCAGCGCCACGACCTCGGCGACCCGAGGTCCGGTACCGATCCCGTCCACTCCGGTGTCCGTGCCCGCGTCGATCAGAGCACGCGCCAGACGCGGATGGACCCCGGCCCCGGCCATCCGCCGTCCCCGGTCGGTCACCCGGCCCGGGGGAAGGTCCGCCGGGTGCTCCGGCGTGCCCGGAGAGCCCGGTGGTCGCGGGGTGCCGGGGGAGTCCAGGGCGCCCAGGGCGTACAGGGTGCGGCGGGCGGCGTCCATCGCGGCGGGTGGCGGCGCGTCGAGCAGGGCCAGACCGGTGGCGGCGGGATCGCCCCAGCAGGCGACCTGGAGGGCGAAGCCGGTCAGATCGGCGAGCGCGATCTCTGGCCGCGCGTGCTCGGGCAGCCGGTCGTGCTCGGCCCGCGACCAGCACCGATAGACCACCCCCGGGGCCTCGCGGCCCGCCCGCCCCGCCCGCTGGGTGGCCGAGGCCCTGGACGCGCGGACGGTGGTGAGCGAGCCGAGACCGCGGGCGTGGTCGGTGCGGGGCTCCCTGGCCAGGCCGGAGTCGACCACGATCCGTACGCCCGGGACGGTCAGGCTCGACTCGGCGACCGAGGTGGCGAGCACCACCCTTCTCCCGTCGCCCGGGGACAGGACCGCGTCCTGGACACGGGCCGGGGCCTGGCCGTGCACCTGGAGGACGTCGACGCCGGGGAGCATCGCGGCCACCCGGCCGATCTCGCCGACGCCCGGCAGGAAGCAGAGCACGTCCCCTTCGTACTCGGCCAGCGCACGCCGTACGACACCGGCGACGTGGGTCAGGAACGCCGGATCGACCCGCATGCCGTGGGGCGGTGCGACGGCCCCGGGGGGCGGTGCCCAGACGGGCGTGACCGGGTGCATGGTGCCGGAGGCGTGCACGATCGGTGCGGGGTCGCCAGGGTCGCCGGAGGCGTCGAGGGGGCCGGGGGCACCGGATGGGGAGGATTCGCCGGACGGTGGCGGGGGAGCGGTAGGGGAACCGAGGAGGCGGGCCCAGGGGGCGGCGTCGGCGGTGGCGGAGGTGGCGACGATCCGCAGGTCGGGACGGAGCGCGGCACGGACGTCCAGCAGGAAGGCGAGGGCGGTGTCGGCGTCCAGGTGGCGCTCGTGGCACTCGTCGATCAGGACCGTGTCCACGCCTTCGAGTTCGGGGTCGCGCTGCAGCCGTTGCAGGAGGACTCCCGTGGTGACGACCTCGACGACCGTCCTCGGACCGGCCCTGCGCTCACCGCGTACCGAGAACCCGACCTCCGCGCCCACCTCGGACTCCAGCAGCCACGCCATCCGCCTCGCCGCCGCCCGTACCGCCATCCGCCTCGGCTCGGCCACGATCACCCGCTTCGGCGCCGAACCGTCGAGGAGCCCGGCCAGCGCGAGCGGGACGAGCGTGGTCTTGCCGGTACCCGGAGGGGCGGTGAGCACGGCGACACCCCGCCCGTCCAGCGCCGCGAGCAACTCGGGCAGGACGTGTCGTACGGGCAGGCCGGACCAGTCGGAACGCACCCGTCCAGTGTCCCCGAGCCCGGCACCGGGTGAGACGCGGCCCGATCCGGACCTCGTCCCGCCAAGTGGGCAAGGGCCTCGTCCGGCGCGTCGCCAACCGGGGCATGATCCTCCAAGAGGTTCCCGACGTCGTGGACCTCTCTCCGCGCACCCACACGGCGGACGGTGATCACAACGTGGTCGCGTTCAACCGCGGCGGCTCCGGTGGTGACGCGCATGGTGTCGCGCCGATTCATTCCTCTGTCAGGACATCGGCAATCTCGTCGGCAAGCGTTGGGTTGGTGGCCGCGATGAACGTCTGGCGCCGGTCCATCGCCTCGGCGATATCGCTCAAGGTATCGAGCCGGTAGTTCAGTGAGATGGGCTTGCCCTGGAGGTCGATGACGGTCCCGCCGGCCGCGCTGAGGATGTAGTGGCCTGGGGCCAGGTCCCATATCGCGAAGCCCTTCGAGAACTCGATCGTCGCGTCCGTGAAGCCGGCGGCGACATGGCACAAACTGATGGAGCCGAAGTCCACACCGATACGGCCACGACTGTTCCCATTGTCGGCAGGCCGGTTCAGTTCCTCGATCAGGCGGTTCTGCTGGGCCAGTGCCTGGAAGCGGTCGGGCTTCATCAGGAAGGCCGCCTGCGACGAGTTCAGCGCGCTGGTGCTCCGTGGCGTCACCATGCCGGTCAGACGGGGACTCGGCCAACACGCGGCCGGCACCTTATCGGCCGGTAGGTGAGGGTGAACAGGGGCGATGAGCGAATCCGTTGTCCAGGACGCGGCCGGGGACACGGCCGGGGGTTCGTGTCCGCGGTGGCGTTCGTCGTGCGTGGTGTGCGTCGTGCCGGGTGGGGGAATGATCCTTTCGTGATCGGTCTGACCGCTATGTTTGTCGCCACCGTGACCGCCTACCAACACGCCGCCCGGCCGCGGGCGGACGACCGGCCATCCCCCACCGCGACCGGAATTGGAGCCGGGACCGGACCGGAAGGGGGAGCCGGGTTCGAAGCCGGATTCGCTCCTGGGAGTGATACCGCGCGGCAGTCACCGAGAGGGCCCGCGCAGTCGCCCGCCAAGAGCGTCCGCGAAGCTCGTGCGACCCGTGCTACCCGTGGAGTTCGTGGAATTCGTGGAGCTCGGAAGGCATGGAAGGCACGGAAGGTCCGTGGAATCCGGGGAGGGGGAGCCCCGCCCGCGCCCGTGTGATTTATGACCACGCGCCCGTGTGATCCATAACACGGAGGCGAAGAGTGTGTCTCGTGAACATGTCAAAGGGGTTACGGCGGTTTTAACGTGCGCTGGTAAGGGCCGGTGATACAGGTCACAGGGCCACGAAGGAGCACGTCATGGCCGTTTCCCCCCCAGCGGGTCTTCTCCGCACCCTCCGCACTCTCCGCATCCTCCTCACCCTGTCGCTCGGGCTGCTCGGATCACTCGGCGTGGCGACCGCGACGACGGCTCCCGCGCGGGCCGCGTCGCTCGTCCAGGTCGGCTCGTTCGGCAGCAATCCCGGCAACCTCACCATGTTCAGCTACCGCCCCGACGGGTCGACCGCCGGGCGCCCGCTGGTGGTGCTGCTGCACGGCTGCACGCAGAACGCGAGCGGCTACTTCGCCAACTCGGGATGGCGCAAGTACGCCGACCAGTCGGGATTCACCCTCGTACTGCCGCAGACCGGCAGCGCGAACAACTCGTCGAGCTGCTTCAACTGGTTCGAGACCGGCGACACCACCCGGGGCCAGGGCGAGGCCGCCTCGATCCGCGCCATGGTCGCCTACGCGGTCTCCACCTACGGGACCGACCCGGCGCGCGTCTACGTCAGCGGGCTGTCGGCGGGCGGCGCGATGTCGGCGGTCATGCTCGCCACGTACCCGGACGTCTTCGCGGGCGGCTCGATCGGGGCGGGGCTCGCGTACCGGTGCGCCGCCAGCCTGCTTCAGGCCTCCACCTGCCAGTACGGCCCGGTCAGCAAGACCCCGCAGCAGTGGGGTGACCTGGTGCGGGGCGCCTACTCCGGCTACTCGGGGCCGTACCCGCGCGTCGCGATCTGGCAGGGACTGTCCGACTACACCGTCGTCCCGGCCAACGCGGCCCAGCTGCGCGACCAGTGGACGAACGTGCGGGGCGTTTCGCAGAGCCCCACCTCCACGCGGAGCCTCACCGGCGGCACCTCACTGAAGGTGTACGGGAGCGACGCGGTGCGGTTGTACGAGATCACCGGCATGGGACACGGTCTGCCGATCGATCCCGGCGGTGCCGCCGACCAGTGCGGCAGCGCGGCGGCGTACTTCCTCGACACCATCTGCTCGGCATACCACGACGCGCAGTTCTTCGGCCTGACCGGTGGGACGACCCCGCCCCCGACCGGCACGCCGACCCCCACCCCCACTCCCACGGTGCCGCAGACCTGTGTGCGGGCGAGCAACTACGCCCACACCACCGCCGGACGGGCCTACCAGTCCGGCGGCTACACCTACGCCAACGGGTCCAACGACGCGATGGGCCTGTGGAACATGATGATCACGCACGGTCTCAAGCAGACCGGTCCCAACCACTGGGTCCTCGCCGACAGCCAGTGTTAGGAGGCCGGACGACGGGCACCTGAAGGTGCCCGTCGTCCGTGAGCATCGGGTTCCCAGTGCTGCGTTCCTCACCGGAAGTACAGATCCCACCGGCCCAGGAGGTTGTAGCCGGGAAGGATCACCCCGGCGACCTTGAGTTCTTGACCGCCCGTTCGTGACCTGCTTTGAGGAACGTCGCACTAGGCCGAGGGGTCGAGGACCCCGAAGCTCACCAGGGCGATGATGACGATCCCGAGGGCGATCCGGTAGATCACGAAGCCGGTGAAGCGGTGGGTGCTGATGTACTTCAGGAACCACGACACCGCCAGGTAGCCCACGATGAACGAGATCACGGTGGCCAGGATCGTGGGTCCCCACTCCGGAGCCTTACCCTCGCCGATCTTGAACAGCTGCAGGAAGCCCGCGCCCAGCACGGCCGGGATGGCGAGCAGGAAGGAGTACTTGGCGGCCTCCTCGCGGCGGTAGTCCAGCAGTAGCCCGGCGCTGATGGTGCCGCCGGAGCGGGACACGCCGGGGATCAGGGCGAGCGACTGGGCGAAGCCATAGATCAGGGCGTGGGTGAAGCTGAGGTGCCGCTCCAGGGTGAGCCTGTTGCGCGCGGTATGGTCGGCGAACCACAGGACCAGGCCGAAGACGATCAGCGTCGTGCCGATCAGGCGCAGGTCGCGGAAGGCGCTGTCGATGGAGTCCTCGAAGAGCAGGCCGAGCACCACGATCGGGATGGTTCCCACGATGACGTACCAGCCCATCCGGGCGGCGTAGTGGGCGCGCAGGTCGGGGGTCCACAGGGACCGCGTCCAGGTGGAGATGATCTCCCAGATCTCCTTGCGGAAGTAGATCACCACCGCGGCCTCGGTGCCGAGCTGGATGACCGCGGTGAACGCGGCCCCCGGGTCCTGCCAGCCGAAGAACGCCGACACGACCCTGACGTGGGCACTGGAGGAGATCGGCAGGAACTCCGTCAATCCCTGAATCAGTCCGAGGACCACCGCTTCGAACCAGCCCATCACATGAGCACCTTCCGTACCAGCGCGTGCGTAACCTACGCGAGGCTAGCGGAGCGGAGAGGTAACCGTGACTCGGCCGTTCGGCCGAGATCCGCCGGGCTCCTCCCCGATCGGTTCCTGATCGGCTGTAAACCGGACCCGGCCCCCGGGCGGTGGTCATCGTCGGAGCACCGAGGCGGAGGCACGATGACCGGGTTCGCGGAGTATGTCGAGCGGCTGCGAAGAGCGGCGGATCTCCTCACCGGGGACCGGGCGACCGCCGAGGACCTGGTGCGGACCGCGCCGACTGGGGCCTGGCTCGCCCGACGGCGGATCGACGGCGATCCCGGCCCGTACGTCCATCGGGTCATTGTCGGCACGACTTCGAAGCCCTTGAGGTCCCTGAAGTGACCGTCAGGCGGTTCGGTCGCGGGCGTACCTGGCCGCCATCGTGTGGAAGACCTCCTTCGGCTCCCAGCGCTCCCGGCCGAGCATCCTGACCACGCCGTAGGAGGCGATGTCCCCGTCCCCGACGTGGCTGAAGCCCGCGAAGGTGAACCAGAGCGCGGTGTCCACGCCCTCCTTCTCGAAGACGTCCAGCAGCTCGGTGAAGTAGCGCACCTGCTCGCCCTCGTCACGTACGGCGTCCTCGGGCGGCTGCCAGGCCATGCCGCCACGCTCGCCCGCGCCCCGGTAGGCGCAGGTGCCGAACTCGGTCACCGCGACCGGCTTGCCGTGTCCGAAGTGGCCGCGCAGCTCCTCCTGGAAGGTGTCGGCGTTGTACGCGGCCCGGTAGGCGTCGACGCCGACGATGTCGAACGGGGTCCAGTCGACCGACGACTCCCAGGGGGCCGACGCGTAGGTGATCGGGCCGCCGAAGCGGGTCCTGACGACGCCCGCGCTCTCGGCGAGGAAGCCGTTGAGCCGTTCCAGGACGGGGCCGAGCGACTGCCACCACTCGATGTCGGCGCTCGCCATCGCCATCATGCGGTCGTGGTACGTGGCGCCGGGGATGAACCCGGTGCCGAACGCGCTGATCTCGCACCCGGTCACGAACACCACCTCGGCCCCGCCGCGTCGTACGGCCTCGGCCCGCTCCGCGCAGTCGGCGAAGGTCGAGAGCATCGCCTCCGGCGGGAGGTCGACGGGGAAGGGGGCGAACCAGATCTCAAGCCCCGCCGCCGCGGCGTGCCCGGCGGCGACGCTCAGCCGCGCGGGATCGCCACCGGAGATCCGTACGGCGTCGCAGTGCAGCTCGTTGGCGATGACGTCCATGTCGCGCCGGACGGCGTCGGGGTCGAACGCCTTGCGGGTCGTGTCCTCACCGGGGAGGAACCCGGTGTCGTAGTTAATCCCTTTCGCACGCATTACTCTCCCGGTTGGTCGAGACCGTTTTCCAGCAGGCCGTTTTCCAGCAGATCGAAGGCGAGCTCGACGTCCCCGCAGAGGCGGCGGCCCGCCTCCTCCAGCGAGGCGCCGGAGACCAGGTGGCGGAAGAACCGCTCCTGGAGGGTGAGCACGGAGGCGGTGATCTGGGCGGCCATCAGGGCGGCCGTCAGCTCGTCGCGTTCTTCGGCGAGCACCCGCGCCAGCGCCTCGCGCTGACCGTGGAGCAGGTCGTTCGCGCCGCTGCTGAGCGTGGGGCTGGCGAAGATCACCCGCATCTGGATGATCAGGGTGTCCCTGTCCACGGCCTCCGCCGGCTCGGTGGGCCCGGTGGCGAACCCTCGGTAGTACTCCCGCAGCGCCTCCAGCGGTGACCGCCCGGCCGGTCGCGCGGCGACGATCCCCGCCAGGTCCTCCTGGCCCACGCCGCGCAGGACGAGTGACTCCTTGGTCGGGAAGTATTTGAACAGCGTCACCTTCGCCACCTCGGCGGCCTCGGCGATCTCGTTCACGGTCACCGCGTCGAAACCCCGCTCGTCGAACAGCCGCAGCGCCACCGCGGCGATCCGCCGTTGGGTCTGTTCCTTCTTCCGCTCCCGCAGTCCTGCCATGCGAGGATCATAAATATGAACCGGGTTCAAAAGCAAACCCGGTTCATATTTTTACGAGGGGAGGGGCGAGTCGGGGTTGGTTCCGGCGCGCGGTTCGGAGAAGGTGGCACAGTGCTCGGGCGCTGCCCGAGGACGACGATCGGAGAGCTGGGGATGACGATCAAGACGATCGCGGACTTCTGGTTCGACCCCTCCTGCCCGTACACCTGGATCACCTCCCGGTGGCTGGTGGAGGTGGAGAGGGTGCGGCCGGTCGAGGTGCGCCGGCACCTGATGAGCCTGTCGGTGCTCAACGAGGGCCGCGACGAGGATCCCGAGGGTGACACGGAGGGATACCTCTGGGTGCCGGTACGCGTCTGCATGGCCGCGCTGCAGGAGTACGGGCAGGAGGCGCTTGACAGGCTGTACACGGCGATGTGGACCGTCGGGCGCGCCCGCGGTGAGGACTGGGCCGGTGCCCTCCACGACTCGCTGGTCGCCGCGGACCTGCCGCCGGAACTGGCCGAGGCCGGGACGTCGACGGCCTACGACGAGGCGATCCGCGCCTCGCACGCGGAGGGCGTCGGCCTGATCGGCGGACACGTGGGCACCCCGGTGGTCGCCGCCATCGGCCCGGACACCGGTGGCGAGCGCGTGGTGTTCTTCGGTCCGGTGATCTCCCGGATCCCCGAGGGGGAGCGGGCGGGCCGCCTGTGGGACGGGACGCTGCTGGTGGCCGCGACCCCGGGCTTCCACGAGCTCAAGGGGACCTCGTACGAGAAGCCCCGGCTCGACGAGCCGAGCTGACGGGCCGCGCGTCCGAGAACGGCCTTTCCGAGGGGGTCCTTCCGAAGAGACTTTCCGAAGGGAGCCCTCCCGAGACGAGTGGGATCTTCCCGAGAGGGGTGCGACCCGCGTGGCGGGCCGTCCGGAGGAGGTCCGGACGGCCCGTGGAGGGGGAAGGCGCGGGCCGCACCCGGTCTCGTCTACTGCCGGGTCACCGTCCCGCTCACTGGCGGGTCAGCTTGACGTCGTCCACCCCGGCCTCGACCAGGGAGGCGCCGGAGGCGTCACCGGCCTCGATCAGGATCCGGACGCTCTGCCCCGCGAAGGCGGAGACGTCGACGTTGGCCGTACCCCAGGCGCCGTTGCGGTTGGAGGCCGCGCCGAGCTGCTGGAACACCTGGGTGGTGGTGGAGCCGACGACCTTCACCCGCAGGAAGTCGGCGTTGGAGGCGTTGGAGCCGTGCGCGAGATACCAGGAGAACGCGAGCTTGAGCGTTCCCGTCGACGGCAGGGTGACGGCCGGTGACCGGACGCTGGTGATGCCGCCGTCGATGTCGTAGTCGCCCGCCGCGGCGCCCGCGAGCCTGCCGGTGACCAGGTCGTTGCTGCCGCTCACGGTGGTGCCGAGCTGCTTGGCGCCGCTGGAGGTGGTGGCCTCGGGGTCGCCGCGCTCCCACAGGCCGGAGGTCGCGGTGTCGGTCCCCGAGGGGTTGACCGTCCAGCCGGTCGCGGTCTCGAAGGTGTCCTGCCAGACGACTGTCGGAGGTACGGCGGTCGCGGTCGTCCACACCGCGTAGGCGATGGCGTCGGCGTTGCGGTTCAGCGCGGTGTCGCTGATGTTGGACGTGGTGTCGCACGCCCGGTGGTAGCAGGGGTCGAACGCCTGCCCCGCCGTACCGCCCCAGAGGGTGGCCTGGGCGCTGGACTTGACGCCCTCGGCACCGGTGAAGGTGCCGCCCGCGGGGATGCCGACGGCGATGAACGGCCCGTAGTCGGAGCGGCCGTCGAAGTCGGTGCCCCGGGTGGACACGCCGATCGAGGTGAAGTACGCCTGGAGCGTCGACTCCAGCTGCGCCGAACCGGCGGGGCCGGGGCCCGAGCCGACGCCGTCGGAGTTGTCGCCGTCGTAGACGAAGTAACCGGCGTTGGGCGAGCCGACCATGTCGAAGTTGTAGTAGCCCTTGACCTTGGCCCGCTCGGCGGCCGGGAGGTTGTTCACGTAGTACTGGGAGCCGCGCAGACCCAGTTCCTCGGCGCCCCACCAGGCGAAGCGGAGGTGCTTGGTGGGTGCCAGCGACTGGCGGGAGACCTCCAGGGCGGTCTCCAGGATGGCGGCGCTGCCGGAGCCGTTGTCGTTGATGCCGGGCCCGGCGGTCACGCTGTCGAGGTGGGCGCCGACCATGAGGATGTCGTTCGGGTCGCCGCCCGGCCAGTCGGCGATGACGTTGTAGCCGGTCGCGCCGTTGTAGGTGAACGACTGCAGGGAGGTGGTGAATCCCGCGCCGTCCAGCAGGCCCTTGACGTAGTTGGCCGAGGCCAGGTAGCCGGGGCGGCCGTGGGCGCGGTTGCCGCCGTTGGCGGTCGCGATGGACTGGAGCTGGGTGAGGTGTGCCTTCACGGCGGTCAGCGAGATGTCCGGTGGGGCGGCTGCCGACGCCGATGGTGCGGTGAACGCCAACGGGATGGCGAGGATCGCCGCCATGCCCATGGTCCACAGACTGCGCATCATGCTCCTCGGGTCTGAGGGTGTGTGGGTCCCCCGAGCGGCGCGCACCCGTGGCGGGTGCGCGCCGTACAGCGTGGTGGTGCGCTTGCGGAGCGGTCCCTAGCGGGCGGCGCCCTCGGGTGCCGCCGCGGACTTCGCCGCGGACTTGGCGAGTGCCGCGTTGCGGTCGGGAATGCCGGTCAGGTCGTAGGCGAAGAACGCGGTGGCGTAGCCCACGGCCTTGGAGTTGCGGTCGAGCGCGGCGGCGTTGATGTTGTCGATGCCGTCGCAGGCGGAGTGGTAGCAGGGGTCGTAGGCGACGCCCGCGGTCCCGCCGAACTTGGCGGCCTGCTCGGGGGTCTTGATGCCTTCGGCGCCGGTGAAGATGCCGCCGGCCGGGATGCCGTTGGCGATGAACGCGCCGTAGTCGGAGCGGCCGGTGAAGTCGGTGCCCTCGAAGGGCAGGTTGCGCTTGGCGTAGAACGCCTCGAGGCGCTTCTCGATCTCCGGCGATCCGGCCGGGCCCGCGGGGGCGCCCTCGGCGTCGGAGTCGTCACCGTCGTACAGGAAGGTCCCGTCGTTCGGCGAGGCGATCATGTCGAAGTTCAGGTAGAGCCGGATCTTGTCCTTCTCGGCCTGGGACAGGCCCGCGACGTACTGGTCGGAGCCGAGCAGGCCCAGCTCCTCGGCGCCCCACCAGGCGAAGCGCACCTTGTACTTGGTCGGTACGTAGGCCAGCTTCAGCGCGGTCTCCAGGACGGCGGCGCTGCCGGAGCCGTTGTCGTTGATGCCGGCGCCCTCGTGCACGCCGTCCAGGTGGGCGCCGACCGCGACGATCTCGCCGGACTTGCCCCAGCGGGAGTCGGCGATCAGGTTCTTGGTACGGCCGACCTCGGTCTCGGCGTCGACCTTGAGACGGACGGTGGTGTTCGGGCTGTCAGCCAGGTCCAGGCCGACGGCCGTGCTCGCCATCACGATGGGGAAGCCGAAGCGCCACTCGACGATGTCGAAGACGAGCGGGTCGGTACGGCCCGGCTGGCCCTCGTTGAAGAAGATCACACCGGCCGCGCCGGCCGCCTTGGCGTTGGTGGCCTTGTCGACGAACGGGCAGGTGCCGCGCTGGATCAGCGCGATCCGGCCGGGGACGAACCCGGCGAAGTCGGAGGTCTCACAACCCGCCGTCGAGGTGTTCGGGGTCGGCGGGGTCGGAATGACGGCGTCGACGACCTGCACCTGCGCGGTGACGTCGCCTCCGCCGGAGGAGATGACGGTCACGAAGTCGGCCGGGTTGGCGTACGTCTTCGCCTCGGGGGCCGTCTGCTGCAGGACGGAGGGGCTCGCCTCCTCCCAGCCCAGCGGGAACTCGACGTCGGTCGTGGAGGTCTTGTACCCGGCCTTGCGCAGCTTGTCCTGCACGTAGGCCAGGGAGGCGTCGTAACCGGGCGTACCCGCGGCGCGGTTGCCGCCGTTGGCGGTCGCGATCTGCTGGAACTTGTCCAGGTGCTTCTTGACGTTACTGCCCTTGATCTGTGTCGCGAACACGTTGGCGAGGACGTCGGTGACGCCGGGGGACGTGGTGGTCGCGATGGTCGCGCTCGCCGGGACGGTGAAAGCGAGAGGGAGGGCGATGGCCGTGACCAGGGTGGCGGCCTGGACCATGCTGCGTCGTAACCTCAGGCGCATAGCGCTCCTCGGGGTGGAACGGAGGGGGATCCCCTATTACGTACATGGCGGAACGTACCGTGATCAGCTGGTTTCGCCTAGATGTGCCGACGCTCAGGTGCAAGAAAAGTTATCAAGCCGACCCTGACAGGGTTTTCTCAGGGGTGTCTCGGGAACGGGCCGGTTCCGGTCGTTCGTTTGAAGAGATGAAGAACACCGATTCGGGGAGAGGTAACGTGCACCGTTCGAGAAACCACAAGATAGTCGCCGGAGTCTGCGGCGGGATCGCGGAGAGCCTCAACATGCCGCCCACCCTTGTCCGGGTGTTCTGGCTGCTGCTGTCGCTCATTCCGGGGCCCCTGTGGGTCGCCTACGTGCTCATGTGGATCTTCATCCCCAAGGCGCCCGCAGTCCGCTACTGAAAATAGGCTGGGGGCATGAGGCGACGTCCACTGTCCCTGGTCCAGGACGACCTGGTCGACTACGAGAAGGCGATGGAGCGGATGACCGACCTGGTCGGTCAGCGGCAGCGTGACGAGCGCTCCGACACGCTCTGGTTGCTCAGCCACCCGCAGGTGTACACCGTGGGCAGGCGAACCCCCGAGCAGCACCTGCCCGACCCCGCTCACGGCATCCCGGTCGTGAGCACGGGGCGCGGCGGGCAGCTCACCTACCACGGCCCCGGCCAGCTGGTCGGATACCTGGTCGTCAAGCTCGGCGAAGACGAGGGGATCGTCGACTACGTCCGCGAGGTCGAGCTGAGGCTCGTCGCCGCGCTCGCCGCGCTGGGTGTCCCGGCCGAGCGCCGCGACACCCCGCCGGGCTCGGAGCTGCTCACCGGCGTGTGGACGACCGAGACGGGACGAAAGATCGTCTCGATCGGCATGCGGCAGAGCCGGGGCGTCACCAGCCACGGGTTCGCCCTCAACGTCGACGGCGACCTCACCCCGTGGGGCTGGGCGGTGGCCTGCGGCATGCCCGACGTCGACATGACGTCCATGGGCAGGGAGGCCCCCGCCGCCGCGGCGATGGACCGGGTCCGTGCCGCGGTGGCGGAGGCCTTCGAGGCGAGCTGACCGGTTCCCCGGCCCTCTCGGTGATCTTTCAGCCGATCGGCTCCTTGCCGGTCGTACTGGTCGTGCCGGTCGGGTCGAACGCCTCGGCCATGTCGACCGTACGGCGCGGGCCGGTGAACCAGTGCCTGGCCGACAGCACCCACCACAGGCCCACGGCCAGCACCATCACGCCGACCACGATCGGTGAGTAGTTGACCGCGGTCCAGGTGAAGTCGTCGCTGAACGGCACGGCGGCCGGGACCAGCGGCATGATGAAGTAGATCGAGACGACGACGATCTCGACGATGGCGATCCAGCACATGACCTTGTACTTCGACCCCAGCGTCCAGGGTCCCGGCTGGAACCGGTCGCCCATCCGCAGCCGGAGCCAGATCGGGATCGCGAAGGCGATGTAGAGGCCGATGACCGCCACCGACACGACCGCGTAGAAGGCCAGCGGCAGACCGCCGGGGGCCTCGTACAACGCGGGCAGGGTGAGGATCAGCGCGGCCGTGCAGCCGAAGACGATCGCGTTGACGGGGGTCCGGTTGGCGTCCACCCTCGACCACAGGCGCCAGCCGGGGATGGCGCCGTCGCGGGAGAAGGCGTAGGTCATCCGGGACATCGAGGTCACGCAGCTCATCCCGCAGAAGAACTGGCCGATGGTGGAGATCGCGAAGATCGCGGTGGCCAGGTTGCCGGGGAGCGCGCTGTCGAAGATGGCGCCGACGAAGCCGCCCGCCTCGTTGACCGCGTCCACGTCGGTGGCCGCGAACAGGAAGGCCAGCAGCAGGATCCAGCCGCCGATCGCCGAGTAGAAGATCGACTGCCACAGTCCCCTGGCGGCGGCGGTGGAGGCGCCCTGGGTCTCCTCCGACACGTGCGCGCACGCGTCGAACCCGGTGATCGTGTACTGGGTCAGCAGGAAGCCGAGCGGCAGCACGTAGAACCAGTACGAGGAGTCGGAGAAGCCGGAGTTGTTGATCGTCTCGGTGAAGACGAAGGACATCGACTGGTGCGAGTCGGGGCCGAAGACCAGGATCAGCACGACCACCGCCGCGCCGAACACGTGCCACCACACCGAGACGTTCTGCAGCGTGGAGATCAGCCGGTGACTGAAGATGTTGATCAGGGCGTGCAGGACGAGGATCACCGCGAACAGGATGAACGCGTTGGTCAGGCTGGGGTCCCAGCCGGAGAGGAACCGGCTGAGGGTGATGTTCAGGAAGGTCGCGCAGCCGTAGTCGACCGAGGCCGTCACGGCGATCAGGCCGATGAGGTTGAACCAGCCGGTGAACCAGCCGTGGATCGGCCTGCCCATCTTGGCGGCCCACCAGTAGATGCCACCGGCGGTCGGATAGGCCGAGACCAGTTCCGACATGCACAGCCCGATGATCAGGATGAAGATCGAGATCAGCGGCCACCCCCACGAGATGGCGACGGGCCCACCGTTGTTCCAGGCCTGGCCGAACGTGGTGAAGCAGCCGGCCAGGATGGAGATGATCGAGAAGGAGATGGCGAAGTTGGAGAAGCCGCTCCAGGTTCTGGAGAGCTCCTGCTTGTAACCGAGTTCGGCGAGGCGTTGCGCGTCCTCGTCGACCGGTATTGGCTTGGTCACTCAAGCCTCCTTGCGTGGTGGTGCGGGGGGTGCGGAAATCCGGTGCTCGCGCCCCGGACGTCATCGACGAGCCGTCCGAACCCCGGGTCGTCCAGGTCCCGTACGGCTTGTGAGAACTTGTCGGCCGCCTCGGCCTCGTAGTCGAAGTCGGCGTCGGCCGCCTGCTCCCTGAGTAGCCCGTGGTGCACGGCGAACCAGAGCGTCCAGGTCAGGTTGGACATGATCAGGTTGAGCCTCACCCTGGAGGTGAGCCGCCGGTCGTCGGTGCCGAAGTAGGCGCGGGCCAGCCGGGCGGTCAGGTCCGGGTCGTAGTCGGCCTCGGCGGCGATGTCGCCCAGCTCGAAGGCCGGGTCGTTGTTCCCCGAGAGCTGGTAGTCGACGATCCGCACCTCGGCGCCGCAGCGGATGAAGTTCTCCGGCAGCAGGTCGTTGTGGCACGGCACCGTGGGCAGCGGATCGGCGGCGAGTGCCCGTTCGATCTCCGCCGCCGCGGGAAGACGGTCCTCGTAGCCGTCGGGTGTGCCCAGTTCGTGGGTACGGCAGAGGGCGAGGAACTCGTCGAGCTTGCGGAAGACGGAGAAGTCGTTGACGAACCGGGGCCCGGCGTGCAGCCGGCGGCAGGCCGCCGCGACGGGGCCGGGAATCGTCCGTACGGCGTGGGCGTCCAGGGTGACGCCGTCGAGATACTCCAGCACCAGCGCGCCCGGCAGCCGGTGCAGCACCCTGGGGCCGACCCCCGCGTCCGCCGCGTGGACCGTGTTGGCGATCTCCTGGTCGAGCGGTATGCCCAGGCCGGCCTCCGAGACCCGGGGATCCAGCACGCGCAGCAGCCATCGCTGCCCGTCGGCCGTGACGAGCCGGGAGATCCGGTGGCTGAGGCCACCCTTGATCGGGGTCTCGGTCACGGGCTGGTCAGCCCATTTACGGACGTCCTCTAGAGGATCTGGCATGCCGCCCTCCTTTGGCCTACCTTCATACCATTGATCCGATTCTGTGGACTAGTTGTTACAGAGGGGTTGCGCGCCTTGAAACTTCCCGGCTCCGCGCGAGCCGTCGTGATCGGCGGAGGGGTGGCCGGTTGCAGTGTGGCCTACCACCTGGCAAGGCTCGGCTGGACCGAGGTGATCCTCGTCGAGCGACACGAACTCACCGAGGGGACCACCTGGCACTCGGCCGGGTTCGTGGGCCAGCTCCGCTCCACCGTCACCCAGACAAAGATGATCATGTATTCGGCCGGTCTCTATCCCGAACTGGCCGAGCTCACCGGGCTGGACCCGGGGTGGCGCGGGGTGGGCGGCCTCCGCCTGGCGACCACGCCCGAGCGGGTGGAGGAGTCGCTGCGGCTGGCCGGGGCCGGGGAGACCTACGGGCTGGGCCTGGAGGTGATCTCCGGTGCCGAGGCGAAGGAGATGCTCCCGCTGCTGCGCGCCGACGACGTGCGGGCCGCGCTCTGGCTGCCCGGGGACGGCTGGCTGGACCCGGCGCTGCTGGCCAGGGCACTGGCGGCCGGGGCGCGGAAGCTGGGCGTGCGGATCCACACCGGGACCCGCGTGACGGGCCTCGACGTGGAGAACGGCGCGATCACCGGGGTCCGGCTCGCGTCGGGGGCCGAGGGTTCCGCGGACGTCGAGGAGTGGACGGTCCTGGCGGAGACCGTGGTCGTCGCGGCGGGCGCGGCGAGCGGCCGGGTCGGGCGGCTGGCCGGGGTGGACATTCCGGTTGTGCCGATAAAACACCAATATGTAGTCACCGAATCATTCGGGGTTCCGTCGTCCATGCCCACGGTGCGGGATCCGGATAACATTGTCTATTTCCGGGAGGAGAACGCGGGGATTTTGGTAGGCGGGTATATCCGAAATCCGGAGATTTGGGAGACGGTCGCGCCACTGGAGGAGGCTCGGACGCTTTTCCCTCCGGATATGCCGAAATTTCAGGAATCGTGGGAGTCGGCGGTGCGACGGGTCCCCGACCTGGCTCGTACCAACATCACGAAGGTCGTCCACGGCCCCGAGGCGTTCACTCCCGACGGCGAGTTCCTCCTCGGCGAGACCCCGGTCCGCGGGTTGTGGGCGGCGGCCGGATTCTGCGTGCACGGCCTCGCGGCGGCCGGAGGGGTGGGCAAGGTGATGGCCGAGTGGATCGTGGATGGCTCACCCGAGTACGACGTGTTCGGCATGGATCTGCGGCGTTTCGGGACCCACGCCCGTTCCGCGTCGTGGACCCGCGCCAAGGCCCTGGACTCGTACTCGAAGTACTACGACATCGTCTACCCCGGTGAGGAGCGCACCGCCGCCCGGCCGCTCCGCCGCTCTCCCGCCTGGGTACGGCACGTGGAGCTGGGGGCGGTGTTCGGCGAGAAGTCCGGCTGGGAACGGGTCAACTGGTACGAACCCGGCGAGCGCCCGGCCCGCTCGGATCGCCTGGTCAGCCCGGTCAGCCCGGTCAGCCCGGCCAGCCCGGACCACCCGGCCACGGAGTCCGGTGACCTTCCCGCGGACGACCAGGGCGTCCCCCGGGACGTCCGAGACGTCCCTTCAGACGTCCTGGACGTCCTTCCGGATGGCCGGAGCCCCCGTCCGGACGGCTGGGCGGGCCGGATCTGGTCGTCCGCCGTACGCGAGGAGTGCCTGGCCACCCGCGACGCCGCGGGACTCTTCGACCAGACCTCGTTCTCCAAGCTGGAGGTGTCGGGGCCGGGGGCCCTGGAGGGGCTGCAGCGGGCGTGCGCCGGACAGCTCGACAGGCCCGTGGGCTCGATCGTCTACACCCAGCTCCTCAACGAGCGCGGCGGCATCGAGGCCGACATCACCGTCACCCGCCTGGCGGACGACCGCTTCCGCCTGGTCACCGGCACCGCCTTCGGTGTTCACGACGCCGCCTGGCTCCGGGGTCAGGGCCTCGACGTCCGCGACGTCACCTCGGCCCACGCCTGCTACTGCCTGTGGGGTCCGAGGGCGCTCGACATCCTCGGTTCCGTCTCCGGCGACGACCTGACCTTCGGCTACATGAGGGCCAGGGAGATCAGCGTCGGGAACGTCCCGGTGCTGGCCCAGCGGGTGACGTTCGTGGGCGAGTTCGGCTGGGAGCTGTACTGCCCGTCGGAGTACGGGCTGACGCTGTGGGACACGCTCATGGAGGCGGGGACACCGTACGGCATGCGCCCGGCCGGGTACCGCGCGATCGACTCGATGCGCCTGGAGAAGGGCTACCGCGTCTGGGGCATGGACATCACCCCGGAGACCACCCCCCACGAGGCGGGCCTGGGGTTCGCGGTCGCCCGCGACAAGGACTTCCTCGGCCGCGCGGCCCTGGAGGCCGCCGGCCGTTCAGCCGATGACCGCCCCGCCGTCAGTCGTCCGGCCGACGGCCGTTTCACCGACGACCGCCCGGCTGACGACCGCCCCGCCGCCGGTGGTCCGGGTGACGACCGTCCTACCGTTGACCGTCCCGCGCGGCGTCTGTTCTGCCTGGTCCTGGACGACCCTCGCCAGGTCTGCCTCGGCGGGGAGCCGGTCCGCGCGGGTGGGCTGCCCGCCTCGCGGGTGACCAGCGGCGGGTACGGCCACCGTGTCGACCGTTCGATCGCCTACGCCTACCTGCCCGAGGGCACCGCCCCCGGCGATCGCGTCGAGGTCGGTGTCACCGGCACCTGGGTGGGCGCCGCCGTCACCGCGGAACCCCTCTACGACCCGTCCTTGGAACGCGTCCGGCGCCTGCCGTCCTGACCGCCCCCAAACGCGCACTCCACCGGATCCCAAGGGGGCGTACCGATCCCGAGGAGGCGTACCGGATCGGCGGGGAGGTGTGCCGGGCGCGTCCCCGCCTCGCCGGTTCAGTCGCCGCTGGTTCAGTCGTCGGCGGTCAGGCCCGCCGCGACCCTGGTCAGCTCACGATCGATCGCCCTCTCGCCGCGGAGGTCCTTCGCGTAGGCGGGACTCATCAGCACCTCGACCACCCTTTCCTCGCCCACCCGTACGAAGGCGGTCGGGGTTCCCTTGCCGCCGTCCTCGCCGACCCACTGGGTGGAGATGTGGCCGATCCGGTCGGCGCCGAGGGACACCCGCTTCGCCTCACCCTTGTCCCGGTATTCCCGCCACCGCTCGTCGGCGGCCGCGACGGACAGGCCCTCGAAGACGAAGATCTGGATGCGGTAGCCGCCCTCGCCGTCATCCGGGTAGCTCCACGAGGTGGAGTACTGGTCGCCGTGGTTCACCGCCCACCTGTTCCGTACCAGGCCCTCGGGCATGTAGCCCACGTGGACCCGTCCCACCGTGTTGCCGCTGCCGATGTCGATGGGCGGCCGGGAGACGCGCGGGGTGGCGGTGGGCGTCGGCGCGGGGGGTGGGGTGTCGGTGAAAAGGGGCTGCGGTGCGCCCTGGTCGGCGGTGTCCGGCCCCGTCGTTCCCGAGGTCGCGACCGGGCCCGGTCGTGCCGGGGCCGTGCCGAGGACCAGGTAGGCGGGGACCGTGATCCCCACGACGGCCGCCGCGGTGGCCACGAGGGCGATCCCGAGCCGCCTGGTGTTCCTGCGCCGGGAGGCCTGGATCACCCGCTCGGCCAGGTCGGGGGCCGCGCGCAGCCTCGCGGTCTCCTCCGCCATGATCCGGTGTATCTCCCGCTCAAGCATGGGCATTTCTGATCACCTTCTCCGGGGACTCCCCGCCGATCACCGGCCGCAGTTTGGCGAGTGCCTTGAACGCCTGACTTTTGACCGTTCCCGTCGAGCAGCCGAGGATCTCCGCGGTCTGCGCCTCGCTGAGGTCCTCCCAGTAGCGCAGGACGACCACCGCGCGCTGCCGGGGCGGCAGGTCGCGCAGCGCGTCCATGAGCGCGTGGCGGAGCGGGATGTCGGCTTCTCTCGACGGCTGCTCCGGCGGGGCGCTCATCGGGACGATCCGCAGGATCGCCCGGCGACGGGCGCGGCTGATGGCCGTGTTGACGATGATGCGGCGGACATAGGGTTCGGGATCGTTGTCGTCGCGCACCCGGCTCCAGTTGCGGTACGCCCGCTCCAGTGACGTCTGCAGCAGGTCCTCGGCGTCCTCGGCGGCGTCACAGGCGAGATGGGCGATCCTCAGCAGGCTGGTGCCGCGTGCGGCGACGAAAGCCGAGAATCCGGCGTCGTCCCGGCCGCTCACCTCAGTTCATCCGATCTCATACACCCTCATACGCCTGGGCGAGGGGAAGGGTTGCCCGCCCCGGCATCCCGGGAATCCCCGGGATCCCCAGGCTTCCCGGGATCCTCGGAATTCCGGTAAGTCCCGTCATCCTCCCGCGCATCGGCCATCCTGTGACCTGGAGACCGGCGTCAGGTATACCCCCAGGGGGTTGCCGAAAAGGGTGGTGATGTGGCACTGTGGTGGAGCGAGAAGATACCCCCTAAGGGTATAAGGAGAGGATGATCACGATGAACGGCGCGATCAAGGTGGGTGCGTACGCGCTGGTGCTGGCCGTGGTGTTCGGCGGCGCTCTGGGGGCGGGCCGGGTGGCAGGGCCGGTCGGAGGCGCCGCGGCCGAGAGCCCTCAGGGGGGCGGCGCGGGCCAGGACGCCGGGCAGGACGCGGAGCATGGCGCGGGGCATGGCGCCCATCAGGGCGCCGGGCAGGAGGCGACGGCCGCGAAGGCGCCGGCCGTTCCCGCGGGGCTCCAGGTCTCCCAGGGCGGATACATGCTCATGCCGGAGACCGACGAGGTCAAGGTGGGCGAGCGGACCGACTTCCGCTTCACGGTGATCGGCCCCGGCGGCTCTCCCGTCACCGGGTTCACCACGCAGCACGACAAGAAGCTGCACCTCATCGTGGTGCGCCGCGACCTGACGGGCTTCCAGCACCTGCATCCCACCCAGCTGGGAGGCGGGGTGTGGTCGGTCCCGCTCACGCTTCCCGCCGCGGGGGAGTACCGCGCGTTCGCCGACTTCGCCCCCGAGGGGGCGGGCCCCCTGACACTCGGCATGGACCTGTCGGTGGCGGGCGACTACCGGCCCGAGCCACCCGCCGTCCCGGCCGAGACCGCGAAGGTGGGCGACTACACCGTCTCCCTGAAGGGAGACCTCATCCCGGGCCGTACGAGCATGCTCACCCTCTCGGTCGCCAAGGACGGCGAGCCGGTCACCGATCTCCAGCCCTACCTGGCCGCGTACGGGCATCTGGTCGCGTTGCGTGACGGCGACCTGGCCTACCTGCACGTGCACCCCGACGGCGCGCCCGGTGACGGGCGCACCGTGCCCGGTCCGGACATCACCTTCTACGCCGAGGTGCCGAGCGCGGGGACCTACGGCCTCTACCTGGACTTCAAGCACGCCGGGACCGTGCGTACCGCCGTGTTCACCGCCGCCACGAGCCCGGATCCCGAGGGGGGCGGGGCCACGGCGCCGTCCGGGGACGGCCACGGGCACAGCCACCAGCCGTGAAATACCCCGTAGGGGTTATGCGTTCTCATAACGAGGAGAGACACATGCCTGGGCACACCTGCCGCGGCGACGCCATCTCGTGCCGGACCGGGAGCCGGGTTCACTCCCAGGCGGCGGCACCGGGCCGCGCACGACGACGGACAAGATACGAGGCAAGGTACGAGGAGAGGCCGTGACGTCCATGACCACCGGCGAAGCGCCCGCCCACGGCGAGATCGAACTCGCCATCGGCGGCATGACCTGCGCCTCCTGCGCGGCCCGCATCGAACGCAAGCTCAACAAGCTGGACGGCGTGATCGCGACCGTCAACTACGCCACCGAGAAGGCGAAGGTCGCCTACCCCGCCGAGGTCACCCCCGACGACCTGGTCGCGGAGGTGGAGAAGGCCGGATACACCGCCGAACTGCCCGCGCCACCGGCGTCCGCAGGGACGGAGGGGACGGCCGGGGACGGGGAGGAGGGAGAGCCTGACGGGCTCGCCCCGCTCAGGCAGCGCCTGGCCATCTCCGCCGTGCTGTCGGTGCCGGTCGTCGCGATGGCGATGATCCCGGCGCTGCAGTTCGACAACTGGCAGTGGCTCTCCCTGGCCCTGGCCGGTCCCGTCGTGCTCTACGGTGGGTGGCCCTTCCACCGGGCGGCCTGGACCAACCTGCGGCACGGCGCCGCGACCATGGACACGCTGGTCTCGCTGGGGACGATCGCCGCCTTCGCCTGGTCGTTCTGGGCCCTGTTCTTCGGCACGGCGGGCATGCCGGGCATGCGGCACGGCTTCGAGTTCACCCTGTCCAGGAGCGACGGCTCGGGAAACATCTACTTCGAGGCCGCCGCAGGGGTGATCACCTTCATCCTCGCGGGCCGCTACTTCGAGGCCCGCTCCAAGCGCCGCGCCGGTGCCGCGCTCCGCGCGCTGCTGTCGATGGGCGCCAAGGAGGTCACGCTGGCCTCCGGGGAACTCGTCCCGGTCGACCGGCTCAAGACGGGTGACCTCTTCCTCGTACGGCCGGGGGAGAAGATCGCGACGGACGGCGTGGTCGAGGAGGGCTCCTCGGCCGTGGACGCGTCCATGCTGACCGGCGAGTCGGTTCCCGTCGAGGTGCGGCCGGGGGACGCGGTGGTCGGCGCCACCGTGAACGCCGGGGGACGGCTCGTGGTCAGGGCCACCCGGGTCGGCTCGGACACCCAGCTCGCCCAGATGGCCAGGCTGGTGGAGGACGCGCAGAACGGCAAGGCCGCCGTGCAGCGGCTGGCCGACCGGATCTCCGCGGTGTTCGTGCCGATCGTGATCGCGCTGTCCGTGGCCACCCTCGGCTTCTGGCTCGGTACCGGTTCCGGTGTCGCCGCGGCCTTCACCGCCGCCGTGGCGGTACTGATCATCGCCTGCCCCTGCGCCCTGGGGCTCGCCACGCCGACCGCGCTGCTGGTCGGCACCGGCCGGGGCGCCCAGCTGGGAATCCTGATCAAGGGCCCGGAGGCGCTGGAGTCGACCCACGGCATCGACACCGTGATCCTGGACAAGACCGGCACCGTGACGTCGGGCACGATGACCCTCAAGGACGTCTTCCCCGCCGCCGGTGAGGAGCGCGAGGAGGTGCTCCGGCTGGCCGGGGCGCTGGAGTCCGCCTCCGAGCACCCCGTGGCTCGCGCCGTGGCCCGCGCGGCGAACTCCACCGCCGAGGTCGAGGACTTCGCGAACGTCGAGGGTCTCGGCGTCCAGGGCGTCGTCGACGGGCACGCCGTCCTCGTCGGGCGGCCCCGGCTGCTCGCCGACTGGTCGCAGCACCTGCCGTCCGAGCTGGAGGAGGAGCTGGAACGGGCGCGGGCGCGCGGGGAGACGGCCGTCGCGGTCGGCTGGGACGGGAAGGCCCGCGCGGTGCTCACCGTCGCCGACGCGATCAAGCCCACCTCTGCCGACGCGGTCGCCGCGCTGCGCGCGCTCGGCCTGCGCCCGATCCTGCTGACCGGCGACAACGAGACGGTGGCCCGTACGGTCGCCGAGGCCGTCGGCATCGAGGACGTGGTCGCCGACGTGCTGCCCGCCGACAAGGTGGAGGTCGTCAAGCGGCTCCAGTCCGAGGGCCGTACCGTGGCCATGATCGGCGATGGGGTCAACGACGCCGCCGCGCTCGCCCAGGCCGATCTCGGCATGGCGATGGGCACCGGCACCGACGTCGCGATCGAGGCCTCCGACCTCACCCTGGTCCGGGGTGACCTGCGGGTCGCCGCCGACGCGATCAGGCTGTCCCGCCGTACGTTGAGCGTCATCAGGGGCAACCTGTTCTGGGCCTTCGCCTACAACGTCGCCGCCATCCCGCTGGCCGCGTTCGGGCTGCTCACCCCGATGATCGCCGGGGGCGCGATGGCGCTCTCCTCGGTGTTCGTGGTCAGCAACAGCCTGCGGTTGCGCCGTTTCAGGTGAGGTCCGGGATCACGGCCGTGCCCGGGGTGGCCGGGTGGACCAGCGGGGGCGCCGGGCCCTTCGGTATGGGCGTTGGCCAGAAGTCCCTCGCGGGCAAGTCTCGCGGCGAATACCAACAAGGAATTTGAATTTCTTTTCACGTCTCTAGCGTCAACGGCCTGACTGGAAATATCACCGATACCCGGACCGTCGCTTGGGTGCTGGTGGAGCCTGCGGCCTCAACAAGAAAACCCGCCACCCCCTAAAGGGTGGCGGGCTTCTTGGATCCTGCTAGATGTCCCCGTTGCGGATGGCGCCGGTAAAGTCGGCCCACACTTCGGGAGCGAACATCAGAGTACCTCCGGCACGGTCCTTGCTGTCCCTGACCGCAACCACACCTGGCAGGTTGGTTGCAACCTCGACGCACTGACCGTTTTGGCCGCTCAGGCTACTCGTGCGCCACTCGGCGCGATCAAGATCGTACATCCCGATTCCTTCCGTTACTTCAGGTCCGTGAGGGCTTGAGCTAGCCTGTCGCGAGTCGCCTCTGGGCTGACCGCGAGACCTTGAAGCCGATCAAATATTTCATTGTAACGCCTCACTTCCGATTCTCCGTCAAGGAAAAGATCGGCGGTGATGGCTTCGATGTAGACAATATCCGAGACGGTAGGATCGAACTGAAGGATTGCAAACGCCCCTTGCATCCCCGGATGCACGCCGACATCAAAAGGGATCACTTGTAAGCTGACGCTTGGCTTTTCACTCTCGTCTAGCAAGCGCTGAAGCTGCTCCTGCATGATCTCTGGAGGACCAACGCGGCGACACAGAACCGCTTCGTCGATCACTGCACTGACTAGCTGATGACTTGGTCTTGATCGTTGGCGAGCCATGCGAGCCGATACGCGATCTTCCACCTCCGACGCTGACAGCTCCAGCCGTCCGGCGGATATGACGGTTCGCGCGTACGCTTCCGTTTGAAGCAGGCCGGGAACAAAAGAGGATTCGTAATCGCAGATCCGAATTGCTTCGGATTCGAACCCGATATACGTGGCGTACTGTCCTGGCAAGTTCTCTTGGACCTGTAGCCAGCCCTCCTCCCCGGTCACCCTTGTGGCCTTCAGGGTGTTGATCAAGCCCTCTCGATGCTCCCCGGTGACGTCGTACGCGTCAAGCAGTGCGACGAACGTTCGCATCTGCGGGCGGGCTTGGGCCGTTTCGATGCGGTACAAGGTCGCCTTGTTGATCCCGGTCGCCTGCTCGACCTGGTCCCTTGATAGCCCCTTACGCTTCCTGAGCTGCTCTACCTCCATGGCGAGCCGACGAAGTCGGATCGTTGGGGCCGGTCTCCGCGGAGTCATGACAGCAAGCGTAGCGCGGCGGGCGCCGAAGGAAACATTCGCAATAGATTGCGTTCACATACTCTCGGATGCATTATGTGGTGAGTACAGTCTGTTACATCTTCCGAGAACAGGCAGGCCAAACCGTGGAGCTGCTAGGAACGATCACCCTGCGAGGCCAGGACCGGAGTGTGACGATCGCCCGTCAGTGCGCGGCGGCCGTTCTGGAGTCCGAAGGCGTCCCGGTTGACGATTGCGTGCTGATCATCAGCGAACTTGTAACGAACGCCGTCCGACACACCGCCAGCGGGCACCCCAACGGAACCGTAATCCTCATGATCTCGGACGCCGGGCCGATGGTCCGGGTCGAGGTGATAGACGCCGGTGCTCCTACGGTCCCGATGCCTCGCCAGCCCTCCGAGGACGCCGACTCCGGTCGCGGACTCTTCCTGGTAGACCGACTCTCGGTCATGTGGGGGGTACGCAAGCTCTATACCGGCGGGCGGGCCGTCTGGGCCATGATCGAGAGGGGGAAGGGTGACTAGCTTGCTTACCTGGGACAGGTCCCAGATCGCCGGTGACATGCGGTTCGGCTTCCTCGCCGGTCGGCGCGTTGCCACCGTCGCCCCCGGCTCGACCGTTGCGACCATGCGGGAGTGGGAGCTGACGTTCCTCCTCCCCGGCCCTCGGGGCCTGCTCGGGGTAGAGCGGGGCTTCAAAGCCCGAGAGTCCGCCCAGGAGCGAGCCGAAGAACTCGCGGCGGGGTTCATGGCGGACATGCGCCGAATCCTTCAGTCCCAGTAAGAGCAGAACACGTTCTGCGATCGGAAGGCGGCGGTCATGACCAGCCGCCCGGCGCGGAGCCTGAAGGCGAGGCTGGTCAGGCAGGGCACCGCGTCGGGAGGCTCGCCGGGGACGGTCAGGGGATGGGGCAGATCCGATGATCGGGGCCCGGTACCGCCTCTCCCTCGCCGGGCCCGTCGCGCTCCGACAGCTGGAGGATCTCTCCGACCGTCGCCTCGTCCGCGGTGTAGATGTGCGGTACGTCGACGAAGATCCTCATCGATCCGCAGCCCACCATGAGGTCGTCCGCCACCTCGCTCTGGATGCCGCGCAGCGGTACGTAGTTCAGATAGGACGTGAACACGTTCTGCGATCGGAAGGCGGCGGTCATGACCAGCCGCCCGGCACGGAGCCTGAAGGCGAGGCTGGTCAGGCAGGGCACCGCGTCGGGAGGCTCACCGGGAGCGGTCAGCGAGATCCAGCCGCTCTTGGTGTACGGCTTAGCGCGCAGCACGTCGGCGACCCAGCCGAGCTGGTCGACGCCGAGAAACTGACGGAGCCGCCCTCCGTAGCTGTACTTGAACGGCGGGACGATCGACCGCTCGCTGAACTTGCTGGAGTACAGCGGGATCTTCCCGGCGTCGCCGTAGCATTTCAGGACCGGATCGTCCCAGGCCAGGCCGGTGACCTCGAACAGCACCGCCGGTGCCTCGATGATCGGGCCGCGGTCGTCCAGGGCGGGCCCGCCGTTGTGTGTCACGTGTCGCATCAGCCAGATCCACGTCTCCCCACAAGACGCGAATCTGAGGAGGTCGGACATTCAGGTCTCCACGTTGGGGAAATGGAAGGGATTGTGTGGGAGCCGGCGTTGCCGGGAGACATTGGCGCGGACGTAGTAGACGAAATAGTGGACCAGTGCGAGCAGGCCGATGACCACCAGGAGCAGGGCCACGGCCGGTGCCGCCCCGATCATCCCGAGCACGCCGACCGCGATGTAGGAACTGTTGACCAGGGCCAGCATCATCACGTTGATCCCCGGCCAGGCCATCGGCGCGTACGTCTCCGGATAGCGGGGATCCACCGGCAGGTTGGGAGTCCAGCCGAGGGCCGCGAACTGGTCCTTGAGATGGACCGCGTAGAGCAGGCGGAAATTGTTGAGCGCCCGCGCGGTCCTCATGTGCGCGTTGACCGCCTCGATCAGCCGGAGGAAGGGCAGCACGCTGAGCAGCCCGAACGCGGCGACCATCGCGAACAGGTGCCAGGGCACGCTGTGCCAGGTGGTCAGCATCTGCGGGCTGACCACCTTCGCGCTGGCCAGCGCGACCGCGGCGGCGAACGGGGCGGCGAGCAGGCTCATGGACAGCCGGGTCATCTTGATGCGCTCGTCCTTGGCCGCCAGGTAGACCTGGTACGTCCCGGTGAAGTCCACGGACACGAGGGCGAGGAATTCCCCGGGTTTGACCGGCAGCCCGTCAAGGTTCTCGGGTAGTGCTTCCGCGGCCGTCCGCGGCGACATCCTCCGCATCGGGACCCCCACTTTCGCCGGATAGTGGATTTTCCCGTAAGAAGATATTGACCCACTTGTCAGGTGAATGAGTGCGTTTTAACGACATACGTCTCAGACTTCTACGGAAGTCTGTCTCGCGGGGCCGTCGTCCATCCGCGCGTCAGTGCCCTTCCACCGTCCTGAACTTCTTCTCCGCGGGGGTTTCCCCCACAAGGGCGGCCTCCACGGAGGCGGCCATCGCGAAGTAGGCCAGGAGCCCGGTGGTGGCCATCATGTGGCGCAACGTCCGGCTCGCTCCGGCCACCACCAGGCGGGTTCGCGTCTCCTGGCTCCTGCGCAGGATCCACAGCAACTCCGCGAGCCCGGTGGAGTCGCAGAAGGTGAGCCCCTCCAGGTCGAGGATGAGCCAGGGTGCGGCCTCGGCCGGGGACGCGTCAGGGGGGGAGGGGGTCCGGGGCGACGGAGAAGTCATCGTGGAGATCGGTGCCTGCCCGTCCGATGCTGCTCCGTCCGATGTAGGCCTGTCCGGTGGCGGTCTATCCGGGGAGAGAGGGGAGGGGCCATCGGGGAAGAGCGGCGGCGGACTTCCCGGGGCGGGGGGAGGCGGGCTGCCGGGAAAGAACGGCGAAGGGGGCTCGGGGGACAGCGGCGACGGCGGCCCCGGGGGGAGCGGGCTTCTCGAGGTCGGCAGGATGTCCGAGGTCAACGGGTTTCCCGAGATCATCGAGACGTCCGAGAGAAACGGCGTCTCCGGGAGAAGCGGTGACGGGCCGGAGAGTAGCGGTGCGGAAAGTCCCGGAAGCGCGGGTGGCGAGTCGAGCGCAGGGGACACCGGGAAATCGAGTGATGGGCCGAGCGAGGGGGGCGCCGGGAACTCGGGGGGCGAGTCGAGCGAGGGGGGCGCCGGAAGTCCGGGGGGAGAGCCGGGCGAGGAAGGCGCTGGAAGCTCGGCGGACGGGGCGCCGGTGCCCATGTCCCAGGCCCGGGAGAGCTCCCTCCGGAAGATCGGTGCGCAGTCGTAGTCGAGCTCGCCGACAACCCGGACCACGATGGCGCTTCCGCGCACGTCGGCCGATATCGAGAGCGTGTTCACACCTTCGGGTGGCATGGAAAGACTCCTTAGACCCGCAGTTCACAGGGCGGGCGTTCCCCCCGTCTTACCAGTTATGGAGCTCTGGTCGCCTCGGCGGGGGAATTACAGTGTACTTGCGAGTTTTCGTCCCATCTGGCGGGTGGCGGGGTGCGAACCGGCCGCCCCACGTGCCCCGGATCGCCGCCGCGGGCGGAGACGTGAGAAGACGTGAGGTTCCGTACGGGAGTGTGCCGCCCCTCCGGGACCTCCACCGCTCCCGGTGTCCTCGGTGTGGGACGCGGGCGCGTGCCGCGTTCGGATGTCGGTCGCGGCCCCGATCTCCTCGCCGAGGTTCGTCTGATGGAGAGGCCACCCCCTCACGTCGGCGGGTTCGCCTGCCGCGCGGCTCACCCTGCCGCAGGCAGGTCGGCGCCGAGCGCCGCCAGCGCGGCGGCCACCGCCGGAGGGCCGAGCGTCGTGGCCGGTACGTCGGCGAACTCCACGGTGCAGTCCGAGAGCCCGCCGATGGCCACGACCGCGCGAGCGCGGGCGGCCAGGTCCGGATCCGGGCCGAGCAGCAGGGTGATGAGCCGCCGTCGCCAGTGGCCCATGCGGGGCCCCAGGTCGAGGTGGGCCAGGGTGGACAGGTCGCGTACCACCATCACCGTCACCTCCCGATGCCGGAAGGTGATGTCGAAGTAGCCCTGGAGGAGATCGCGAGGGCTCTGCGGGGCGTTCGCCTCGGTGTCGGCCAGGAAGGCGTCGACGTCGTCGATCAGTGGCTGGACGATGCTGCGGAGCAGGTCCTCCCGCGAGGTGAAGTGGTAGTAGAGCGCGGGTTTGGTGATCCCGAGCCGGTCGGCGATGTCGCGCAGGCTCGTCTGCTGCACGCCCCTCTCGGCGAACAGTTCCCTCGCGACCGCCTGGATGCGTGCCTTGGTGTCGGACGGCCTCGCCACCTGTTGTTCTCTCCTGTCCTCGCGCCGGACTCCCGCACGCGCGGGCGTTCTCGTGCTTCGGATCAAGGGTACCGGCACGGCGAAGGTGACTGACTTAACGATAGGTAAGTACTTGTGTGTAGCGTTCAAAAGGACTTACCTTCCGTTAAGTAAAACGGTTGAGAGGGAGGGAGAGTCATGCGAATCCTCGTCTCCGGGGCCAGCGTCGCCGGGCCGGTCCTGGCGTACTGGCTGGACCACCACGGCTTCGAGGTCACCGTGGTCGAGCGGGCGCCGGCGCTGCGCAAGACGGGCGGGCACGCGGTCGATCTGTTCAGACCGGCCGTGAAGATCGTGGAGCGGATGGGCCTGCTCCCCGCGATCGAGGAGAGGAGGACGGGCACCCGGCTCCTCACCCTCGTCGGCGCGGGGAGCGGGCGGCCCGTGCGCGTGGACGTCGACCGCCTGGCCGTCGCGTTCTCCGATCGGCATGTCGAGGTGATGCGCGACGACCTGAGCGAGATCTTCCACAGGGCGGCCCGCGATCGTGTGGAGTACGTGTTCGGCGACTCGATCGTGTCCCTCCGGGAGGACGCCGGAGGGATCGACGTCACCTTCGAGACGGGCGCGCCCCGCAGGTTCGACCTGGTGATCGGTGCCGACGGCGTCCACTCCAACGTGCGCGGCCTGGCCTTCGGGGAGGAGCCGAGGTTCGCCGAGTTCGTCGGCGCCTACCTCGGGGTCTTCTCCCTGCCCGACTACCGCGACCTCGACGCCGAGATGCTCGCGTACGGCGACGTGGGCAGGATGGCCGCGTTCTACAGCGCGGCGCACCTGGACGAGGCGCGGGCGATCCTCCTGTTCCGCGGCGAGGAGCTGGACTACCACCACCGCGACGTCCCGCGCCAGAAGCGGCTGCTGCGGGAGGCGTTCTCCGGGGCGGGCTGGGAGGTGCCGAGGCTGCTCGACGAGATGGACGCGAGCTCCGCCTTCTACTTCGACTCGATCACCCAGATCCGGATGGACTCCTGGTCGCGCGGCCGGATCAGCCTGGTCGGCGACGCGGGTTACTCGCCGGGCGCGGCGGTCGGGGGTGGCACCAGCCTCGCGGTGGTCGGCGCCTACATCCTCGCCGGAGAGCTGGCGGCGGCCGGTGGCGACCACGAGCGGGCCTTCCGCGCGTACGAGAGCGAACTGGGCGAGTACGTGAGACACAGCTGGAGGCTGGGCCGAAGTATGGCGAAGACCCTCGTGCCGGACAGCCGGTTCCAGCTGTGGGCCACCCTGTGGGGTACCCGGCTGCTCGCGCGCCTTCCCTGCGGCGTGATCCGCGCCCTGGCCGGGCTCAGGCGCACGGACGCGCGCCCGCACGACGCGATCGAGCTCAAGGACTACTCCGGCGGGGAGCCGGTCGGGCGCGAACGGGCGTGACGCCGGTCGGCCCCGGTCACCCGAACCGCCAGCGCGTCGCCGTCAGGCCGTCCAGGCCGTAGCCGAAGGCGCGCGTGGGGGTGACCTGGTAGAAGCCGTACTCGGGTGAGCCGGGAAGTTTGTCCTCGTAGACGGAGCCGCCGCGCACCGCGAGCTCCCACCGGTACTTCGCCTTGAAGGCGGCGGCCACCCGCCGGAGCTCGTCCTCGTCCCGCGCCCGGGTGGCGTTGCCCTCCACCACGAGGTCGAGGCTCTCGCCGCCGACGGTGATGACGCAGTGGGGGTTGGCGGCGAGGTTCTTGGCCTTCCGGGACCCCGGGCGGGTGGTGATCCAGGGGGTGCCTTCGGCCCACACCAGCAACACGGGCATGCTGTGCGCACGGCCGTCGGGCCACACCGTCGAGATCCAGGCTTTCGGCGTGGACTCCAGGCACGCCCGCGCCTCGTCCCACTCTTTGAGCGTCGCCTCGTCCGTGCTGATCGGTGTCGCGTCGTCCTTGCTGAACAGGAGTTCGGCGACGGGCGTCGTCTCGGTCATCGCGGGACCTCTCGTCATGGGGCTCATCTCCTGTTGGTTCCTTCAAGGAACTGACGGGGAGACGCTAGCAGGCGACCGTTCCCTAAGGGAACCCTCTCGCTAGACTGCCCTCATGCAGCGAACCCGATTCGGCGACATGGCCTGCTCGATCGCCCGCACGCTGGATGTCATCGGCGAGCCGTGGTCGCCACTGATCCTGCGGAACGTCTACGTCGGGATCAGCCGCTTCGACCAGATCCAGCAGAACCTGGACATCTCCCGCAAGGTGCTCACCGAGCGGCTCAAGTGGCTGGTCGAGAACGGCGTACTGGAGCGGCAGGAGTATTCGAGCCGCCCGCCCCGCCACGAGTACACACTCACCGCCAAGGGCCTGGAGCTGTGTGACCTGCTCCTGGTGATGGTGCGCTGGGGCGACCGGTGGACCGCGGGCGAGGCCGGTCCGCCGGTGCTCTACCGCCACCACGCCTGCGGCGAGATCAGCCACGTCGAACTGCGCTGCGCGGTGTGCGACCGGCCGATGCGCGCCACCGACGTCGACGTGCTGCCCGGCCCCGGGGCCGAGGCCCCGGCCACCTCACCCGGCCAGGCCCGCACGGACCGGTACGAGCACGCCGCGCCCTGAAACGCCGTGCCCTGAAACGCGCGCCGGTCGGCGGGGCGGCGATGACCGGTGAGGGCGGCGGTCGCCCACGTCCGTCAGCCGCCCGCCGTGGTCGCGCGGGCGAGGAAGAGGGTCCGCTCGCGTTCGTTGCGGGTGAGCCCGGCGGCCCGTTCGAACTCCTCGCGCGCCTCGTCGAGGCGGCCCAGCTTCACGAGCAGATCACCCCGTACGGCGGCCAGCAGCGGATAGTTCCTGAGCGCGCGCTCCGTCACCAGCCCGTCCACGATCTCCAGGCCACGCTCCGGGCCGTACGCCATGCCCACCGCGACCGCGCGGTTCAGCTCCACCACGGGCGAGGGGGCGACGTGGGCGAGCACCCGGTAGAGGGCGGCAATCCGCTCCCAGTCCGTGTCGCCGGCGGACGGCGCGCGGGCGTGGCAGGCGGCGATCGCGGCCTGCAGGCCGTACGGGCCCAGCGTGCCGAGCGCCTCGGCGCGGGCGAGCGACTCCAGCCCGCGACGGACGAGCAGCCGATCCCACAGACCCCGGTCCTGGTCGAGGAGCAGGACGGGCTCGCCGCCGGGTCCCGTCCTGGCGCGTGTGCGGGACGCCTGGATCTCCATCAGGGCGACGAGGCCGTGCACCTCGGACTCCCCCGGCATGAGACCCGCCAGGATCCGGCCCAGGCGCAGCGCCTCCTCGCAGAGGGAGGGGCGCATCCAGTCGTCACCGGCGGTCGCGGAGTAGCCCTCGTTGAAGACGAGGTAGACGACCTCCAGGACCGACGAGAGCCGCTCACCCAGCTCGGCCGGGGTGGGCATCTCGATCCGGACCCGTTTCTCGGTGAGGGTGCGCTTGGCCCGGAAGATCCGCTGCCCGACGGTCGGCTCGGGCACCAGGAAGGCGCGCGCGATCTCCTCCGTCGTCAGGCCGCCGAGCAGCCGGAGGGTGAGCGCCAGGCGCCCTTCCGTGGACAGTACGGGGTGGCAGGCCGTGAAGAGGAGGCGTAGCACGTCGTCGCCGATGTGATCGTCGAGGGTGTCGTCCAGTTCGGCCTCGACCGCCTCCCGGCGGATCTCCATGTCCCGGCCGACCTCTTCGAGCTTTCGTTCGTACCGGTTCCTGCGGCGCAGCAGGTCGATCGCCCGATGCTTGGCGGTGAGCATGAGCCAGGCGCCCGGGTTGTCCGGTACGCCGGTCCTGGGCCACTGCTCCAGCGCGATGACCAGGGAGTCCTGCGCCAGCTCCTCGGCCAGGCCGACGTCGTGCACCATCCGGGCGAGCCCCGCGATCACCCTCGCGGACTCGATCCGCCAGACCGCCTCGACGACCCGGCGAGGATCCCCAACCGTCATGCCCCCCGATCCAACCACCTCGTCCCCCGCCAGGACGACGCGGTGTCCTCCGCCAGGACAACGCGGGGCCCCGGCCGGTGTCCTCGCGGGGGTTCGGCCGGGGCGACGGCGGCGGTTTCACTCGGTTTCACTCGGGTGCGGCGAAGTCCTCGGGGCCGAAGACGCGGTGGATGTCGGCCTCGCCCTCCCACCCCTCCCAGTGGTCGCGGTGGAGCTTCATGAAGCGGGAGGTCCACTCCATGACCTCCTCCTTGGACCGGACCTGGTAGACGGCATAGCTGATCAGCTCCTTCGCCTCGGCGAACGGGCCGTCCGTGACGCTCAGCCTGCCCCCGGTGAGCGTGATCCGCGCGCCCTGGGCGCTCGGGGCCAGCCCGCCGTTGTCGAGCAGCGCGCCCGCCCCGGTGGCCTCCTCGCCGAGCTTGGTGATCGCGTCCATCAGCTCGGCGGGAGGCGGGGTGGCGGGCTGGTTTATGACCTTGAGGGTGACCATGTATCGCATCGGATCTCTCCTTGATCTTGTTTTTTTGAACGGTCTGGTCGCGGGCCGGGTCAGGCGCGCCAGGGCGCGGTGCGCCGATAGAGGTGGAGCGACAGGGCCGAGAGCCAGGCCCAGATGATCACGATTCCGGCGACGAAGGCCAGGTTGGCCCAGACGGCGCCCCCGCCGCTCGCCATGGCGGCGAAGGTCACCAGGAACAGCGCGCCGGTGAGCCGTGAGAAGACGGCCCATCCCGTACGGCCTTCCCCGGCGAACCGGCGGCCGACGACGAAACAGGCGACGATCACGCACAGGAAGCCGACGGCGCCGCAGGCGAAGTGGAGCACCCCGTGCCAGCTGACCGGTCCCGGCCCCTCGGGCGTCCCGGCGGGGAAGCCCATCCCCGGGTCCGCCCGGAAGATCCCCGCACCGACCAGGCTCACCCCGTACGCGCCGACGAGCCGGGGAGCCCAGGTCGCGCCGTTCCCCGGGGCCAGGGACCGGCGCAGACCGACCGCGCAGGCGACGCTCGCCAGCCCGGCGACGACGAGGTTGGCGATCTGGATCCAGCCGGGGCCGCCGTTGGCGAGCATGCTCCACGCGTGGCGGCTGAGGTCGAAGCCCTCCCGGGTCAGCGCCTGAGCGAGGGACACCGCGACGTACACCGGCCCGGCGACGACGCCGTAGCCCAGGAGCGACCTGGTGACGCGCGCCCGAGGATCGCGGGTCGCCGTGTTCGCGGTTCTCGTCATCTGCTGGGCCATGGCCCTCTCCTCACGTGTCCCGGCCGGTTTCCGTGTTCCGTGTTTCCGTGTTCCTCCCGGCCCTCTGAACAGGCTTCGAACGGGAACGGGCCGATTCGACACGGCGGCGGGATTTCTTTCAAGATTTTTCCGGGACCGGGACCGGGACCGCCTCGCTGCTTCCGGGGCTTCCCGCCACTCCGAGCCGCTCTGAACCGCTCTGAACCGCTTCGAACTGAGGTCCGAGCCGGGGCGGGCCGAGCCGGTCGCGAGCCGCGGCGGGTGGGACGACCCCGGCGCGCGGTGGCGGTGAGGGCGCGAATCGCCCCGCGGACCTCGAACTTCGCATCGCCGGGGTGGCGTGGGATGATTTTCCCATCATGCCCGCGACGTTGCCCTTCCGCCTCGCCCGCGCGGCCGCCTTCGCCGCGGTCTGCCTGGGGCTGAGCGTGATGGCACACGTCCTCGCGGGAGGCTCGGTCTCCGTGCCGACCGCGACCGTCGCCCTGGTCCTCGCCTTCGTCGCGGCCCTCGCCGTGTCGGGGCGCGAACGGACGCTGGTGGTGATCCTGCCGCTGCTGGCGAGCGTGCAGGCCGGGTCGCACGTGCTGTTCTCCCTCGCGCACGCCGCCTCCCCCGCCGAGATGATCGGGCATGTCCACTCGGGGCTGCTGCCCGGTCTGGGCATGCTGGCGGCGCACGGCTGGGCCGTCGGGCTGACCGCGCTGTGGCTGGCGCGCGGCGAGGCGGTGCTGTGGGCGCTGCTGCGACGGCTCGGTGTCCGGCTGTGTCGCGTGCTCGTCGTGGTCGTGATCCCGGCGTACACGTCCTTCCTCACCGCGGGCGCGATCGAGCCTGGAGCCCTTCGCTCCGCCGTGCTGCGCCACGTCGTCAGCAGGCGCGGCCCTCCCCGGATCGTCACCGTCACCTCCGGCTGACCGCCCAGGTCACCCGGGGGTCCGACCTGTTTCCGCGCCCGCGCGTACGTACGCGCGAGCCCGCGCCGATGTGGCCTTCCGGCTGCTCGGCGGACAAAAACAGCGTGACAATCCCGGCCGCGTGTCCGGCATGGCGATATCGAGGCGGCGTTCGTCCGCGGCCCTGCCGGTCCGGCCAGAAGAAAGGCTTCAACGTGTCTGCTCGTCCTATCACCCATGCCGGAAACACCCGCGCCGGAATCCTCCGTACCGGAAACACCCGGGCCGGAATCCTGATCGCGGCCGTGGTGGTCCTGGGCGGATGTGGCTCCCAGGGCACCACGGCACCGGCCGCCGCCCCGAGTACCGCCGCACCCGCCGCGACCCCCTCCACCGCCGCCGTCGCCTCGGCATTGACGATCACCGATCCGTGGGTGAAGACCGCGAAGAAGGGGATGAGCGCCGCCTTCGGCATCCTGGTCAACAACACCGGCGCCGAGGTGACGGTCGTCTCCGGCGCCTCGCCGCTGTCACCCAAGGTCGAGTTGCACGAGGTCGTCGACTCCAAGGGAAAAATGATCATGCGGCCCAAGGAGGGCGGGATCGTGATTCCCGCGGGGGGCACCCACCGGCTCCAGCCCGGCGGTGACCACATCATGCTGATGGGCGTCACCGAAGCGGTGAAGCCCGGCGCGCAGATCCCCTTCACCCTCACCCTCAAGGACGGCAAGACCGTGGAGTTCACCGCGGTCGGCAAGGACTTCGCCGGAGGCAAGGAGGACTACCAGCCCGGTATGGACACGGGAGACGGCCACGGCGACCCGGGCGAGAGCGACGGCTGAGCGGGAAACGGAGAAGAACCCATGCGGGAACCCCGACTCAGCCGCAGGGGACTGCTCGCCGGAGGCGCCGCCACCGCGGCCGGAGCCCTCGTCGCGTGCGCCCCCGACCAGGCTGTCCCCTCAGTCGCCCCCCGGGCGGATTCCCGGACCGCTCCAGCCGGAGGACCCAGTGGTTCCGGCGGGTCCGCAACGGAGCCCTTTGATGGCATCCATCAAGCGGGTATCGCGACGGCGCCCCAGACGTACGGGGTGTTCGTCGGCCTGGACCTGCTGCCGGACACCGACCGCGAGGCGCTGGTCCGGATGATGCGGCTGCTCACCGACGACGCCAGACGGTTGACCCAGGGCAGGCCCGCCCTGGCCGACACCGAGCCGGAACTGGCCGTCCTGCCCGCCCGGCTGACCGTGACCTTCGGCTTCGGTCCCGGCTTCTTCACGGCGGCCGGGCTGACCGGCCGCCGTCCGGAGGCGGCGGCGCCGCTGCCCGCCTTCGGGATCGACAGGCTCAGGAAGGAGTGGAGCGGCGGGGACCTGCTGCTGCAGATCTGCGCCGACGACGCCCTCACCCTGGCCCACGCCCTTCGCATGGTCGTCAAGGACGCCCGCTCCTTCGCGAGGGTCCGCTGGACCCAGCGGGGCTTCCGGCGCGGCGCGGGCACCCACCCCGCCGGGCTGACCCAGCGCAACGTCATGGGCCAGCTCGACGGGACCGTCAACCCCGCACCCGGTTCCCCTGACTTCGACCGGGCCGTGTGGGTGAGCGACGGCCCGGAGTGGTTGCGCGGTGGCACCACGCTGGTGCTACGGCGCATCCGGGCGGAGATGGAGACCTGGGACGCCGTCGACCGGGTCGCCAAGGAGTTCACCGTGGGCCGGCGCCTGGACAACGGCGCCCCGCTCACCGGACGCGACGAGCATGACGGTGCCGATTTCGAGAAGCTCAACGCGATCGGCTTCCCCGTCATCTCCGAACAGGCCCACATCCGCCGGGCCCATGTCACCGACCCGAACCTGCGAATCCTGCGCAGGGTCTACAACTACGACGAGGGGCTCACCCCGGAGGGGCACGCCGACTCCGGGATACTGTTCGCCTCCTACCAGGCCGACGTCTCCCGGCAGTTCGTCCCGATCCAGCGCAGGCTGGCCGAGGCCGACCTGCTGAACGAGTGGACGACCCCGATCGGTTCGGCCGTCTTCGCCATCCCGCCGGGCTGCTCACCCAACGGCTGGATCGGGGACGGCCTCCTCACCTGACAGGAGCCGCCGTACGCCCGTGACGACCATGCTCGCCACGGGCGTACGGCAGCCTTCCCGAGGATCGCCGACCTCCTCGAGCCCGGCGGGCCCGCCCCTCGATCGATCGTGAGGTCAGGTCCCGGGCCGCCAGGGGCCGATTCTCGATCGGCGGGCTCCGGTCCTCCACCACCGGGCCTTGGTCCTCGACCACCGGACCCGGTCCCCGACGAACGGCCGGGATCGGGCCAGCCGTTCGGCCGGTATCCGGTCAGCGGTTCGGGTGGATGACCGAGAAGCGCCCGCCCTGGGGGTCGTTCAGCAGGGCGACCCGCCCGGCCGGGATGTCACGGGGCGCCGCCGTCACCGTGCCGCCCAGCTCGGTGGCACGCGCGGCGGTGGCGTCGCAGTCGGACACCGTGAAGGTGACCGTCCAGCGGGGCGGGATCTCGGCGGCCCATCGCTCGTCCAGCTGGGTCATCCAGCCGACGGGCGTGCCGCCCGGTGTGCGCCACTCGGTGTAGGTGGCGGGGCCGGACGTGTGGGTGTCACCCTCCCAGCCGAGCATCGTTCCGTAGAACGCCCCGGCGCCCTCGACGTCGCGTACGGCCAGCTCGCTCCAGCAGTACGCGCCCGGCTCGCCGACGACACCGGCGCCGTGGAAGTCCCTGGCCTGCCAGAGCCCGACGATCGCGCCCTGCGGGTCGAACAGCAGCGCGAAGCGGCCGAGTTCCCCGGTGTCCGCCGGTCCCATGAACACCCGGCCGCCCGCGCCCCGCGCGATCTCGGCGACGGTGTCGACGTCGGCGACGCTGACGTAGCTCGTCCAGAAGGCCGGTGTCCCGGGCGGCGCTCCGGCGATCATCGGCATCAGCGCGGCCACCGGACGGCTCAGGTCACCGTCCAGGGTCAGCGTGATGTGGCCCGCGACCAGCGGATCGGGGTCGATGTGCGCGTGCCAGCCGAACAGGCCGGTGTAGAAGGCCGTGGCGGCGTCCGGATCGGGCGCGTTGAGGTCCGCCCAGCAGAACGTCCCCGGCTCGTACGAGGTTCTTCCCGGCATGGCCGATTCCCTTCCTCCGTGTGCCGCGCTCGCCCGGCGGCTCACGCGCGGACTGAGACGACCACCCGGACGCTACCGAACAACGCGCCCGATTCGCGGAATTCGTCAGGACCGCGTACGGGCGGCTATCGCTTGCCGAAGCCGTGCAGCAGGGTGTCGACGAGGCGGGTGGCCAGGATGTCGGCGTCCTGTTCTCCGTCCTGTTCCGTCGCCGCCTCGTGGATGAGGGCGTAGTAGACACGGCGGGCCCAGCCGAGGTCGGCGTCCGCGCGGAGCAGGCCCGCGTCGCGCGCCCTGCGGAACATCTCGTCACACCGGTCCCGGACCTCGGCGTGTACGCGCGCGACCTCGGGGGTGGCCGATGCGGTCCGGCTCATCGCGTACCCCCAGTCGATCTTGACGCGGAGTACGTTCGCCGTCACTTGGTGGAGCGTGACCAGGGGCGGGGCGGTGGTCGTGTAGGCCGACTCGACGGCCTCGGCGAACCGGCGCGTGGCCCAGGCGGTCATGGCGTCGACGAGCGCTTCGCGTGAGGCGAAGCGGCGGTGCACGGTCGTGCGGGCGACCCCGGCGGCCTCGGCGACCTGTTCCATGCTGGCGGCCGGGTTCCGGCTGAGGACGCGTTCGGCCGCCTCCAGGATCGTCCGCACGGTCCGTTCCGTGTCCGAGCGCATCTTGTTCACCGTTGAAGGTTACACCAGTGTCCCTTTTCGAGAAGGACTTGCAACATGAGTGTTGCAACTTATAGCGTCAATGCATCGCAAGTGTTGCGACTGAACGGGAGGGTTCGGCCATGAATCTGGGACTGGACGGCAAGACCGCGGTGGTGACCGGGGCCAGCAGGGGAATCGGCCTGGCGGTCGTACGGGCGCTGACGGAGGAGAAGGTGCGGGTGGTCGCCGGAGCCCGCACGCTCACCGCCGAGCTGAAGGAGACGGGCGCGCTCGTCGTGACCGCCGACCTGGCCACCGCCCAGGGGACCGCCGCGCTGGTCGGGCGGGCGCTCGCCGAGCTGGGCGGCGTCGACGTACTGGTCAACAACGTCGGCGGTGGCGACGGGGGAGAGGGACAGACCGGCGGATTCCTCGGCTTCGGCGACGAGCAGTGGCTGGCGGCCTACGACCTGAACTTCCTCAGCGCGGTGCGCGTCACCCGGGCCGCGCTTCCCAGCCTGGTCGAGCGAGGTGGCGCGATCGTGAACATCTCCTCCAACGGCGCCCGGCAGCCAAGCGCGGGACCGGTCACCTACACGACCGCGAAGGCGGCGCTGACGGCGTTCGGGAAGGCGTTGAACGAGGAGTTCGGCCCTCGGGGCGTGCGGGTCAACACGATCTCACCGGGACCGGTGCGAACCTCGCTGTGGGAGGACCCGGCGGGGTACGGGGCGGAGCTCGCCAGGTCGATAGGGGTGCCGCACGAGGATCTGCTCCGGCTGCTGCCCGAGCAGATGGGCATGACGACCGGCCGGTTCGTCGAACCCGCCGAGGTGGCCGCGCTGGTCGCCTACCTGTCCTCGCCACTCGCGGGCAGTGTCGCCGGGTCCGACCACCTGATCGACGGCGGCGCGATCAAGACAATCTGACCGTCCGGCGACGGCCGACTCGCAAGCCACAACCGGCCGTACCGCATCGACGCCTGACCCAACCCGCTCAGAAGCCGTACCGGCGAGGACCGCACGGATCTCGATGCTTCTGTCCGGAGCTGTCGGCTGCGGTTGGCCCGGGACGGGCCGGACGGTTGATCGACGGTGCGGCCGGCTGTCTCACGCGCAAGCCCCGGTGTATCACCGGGAGCGGGTGATCCCTGTCTTCCGGGCCTCGCGAGATCCGAGGGGGCGGTGACGGCGCGGGACCCCCGTCCCTCCCGTCAGGTCTGCTCCGCGGGAGGGGCGAGGGGCGGATCCACCGGACTCGATCCGGTCACATGCGATGACGCACCGGGGAGGCCGCCGTCGGGGAACTAGCGGTACTGGACGAAGACCGGGTTCGAGTAGAACCACAGGTCTTCCCACGGGCTCTCCTTGCCGTCGGCGAGCGGCTCGGCCTCGTCGGTGCTCGTGCCACGTACGCGGGCGTAGAAGTCGCCTTCCACGTTGCGCAGGGTGTGGCGGATGACGTACTCGCGTCCCGACCTGCGCCAGTCGCGCGGGCCGAACCGGGCCACGACCTTCGTGGTGGGGTTGGTGTCGGCGTCGAGGTTGCTGCTCGGGCCGGTGACCTGGCCGGTGATCAGGTCGACGCGCCGGACCTCCGGGTGGTCGCCGTTGGCGTTCTTGCCCTCCAGCGGCCGGAACCTGATCTCGATGTCGACATCGGTGCGGTTGCGGCGGCTCACGGTGAGCGTCTCACCCGTGGTGGCCGAGCGGCCCTGGGTGCTCGCCGTGACGTCGAGGCTGGTGATCAGGTCGCCGGTGCCGACCCAGATCCGCCCGTTGCGGAGGCCGTCCATGATGTCGGCGTAGTCCTGCCTGGCCAGCACGTGGGTCTTGCTGTACTCGCCCGGCCAGAAGTCGGAGCCGCCGCGCGTCCAGTGCACGTGCGAGTCCGAGGTCGCCGTGATCCACCAGCGCCGGCCCTCGCCGAGCAGCGAGTCCCAGAGGCCGCCGACGCGCGCCGTCATCTGGTCGAAGCCGCCGTAGGTCGGGTGGTTGCCGTACCCACCGCGTGCGCCACCGTTGAGCGGGCCCGCCTGGTGGCCGGGAGCGCCCTCGAAGCCGACGTAGATCTCCGGCGCGGCGTTGTTGCCGTTGCGGAACTCCCGGGGGGTGTCCTGCCCGTAGACGCCGAGACCGGTCGCCGACCGCGCGGCGTGGTGGGCGATCACCAGCGGCTTCTGCCGCATGCCCTTCGCGGTCTTGAGGAACTCCACCATCTTGGCCTCGGTGTCGCGACCGGGGTCGGCGGGGAACGCGTCGTGCTTGGCGAAGCGGCTCTCCAGCTCGAACAGCTGCCGCGCCTCGTCGGCGTGGTGGGGGATCATCAGCGTGTGGTGGTCCAGCGCCGGGGCGTCGAACTCCATCCCCCAGAACTGGAGGACCTCGGGCACGAGCACGCGCGAGCGCAGAAGGTCGGGGTACGCCTGCTCAAGGTTCACCTTCGAGTGCGTCGGCCCGCCGTGGTCGGTGCACATCGCCCAGCTGAGACCGAAGTACTTCGCCATGATCGCGTTGGTGACGATCGGGTACACGGCGTCGGCGCCCTTGCTGAACTTCGGCGGGTTCGTCGAGGTGTCGAACTCGCCGCTGTACTCCGAGTGCACGTGGTGGTCACCGGCGCGCCACACCCGGTTGCGGGAGTCACCGCGGTTCTCGCTCCAGCGCTCGGGGTCACCCTCCGCCCAGGCCGCGTTGCCGGTCGCCAGCGGGCTCGCGGCGACCAGCGTCGCCCCGAGGCCGGCGTACTTGACCAACCGGCGCCGCGAGATCGCCGAGCCCTCGGGGTCTTCGATGTTCTGGTCCTTCACAATAAAACCTTTCGGTCATCTGCAGCTTGGTCCCAACCTGGGAGTCTCGAAGGCCGCGCTGAACGCAATGTGAACGGGGAACGGGGCAACCAAGAACAACGAGCTCAGGAGGTTAGAAATCGCCTCTGTGCGGCACCCGCCAGCGCGCCGACCGCGTCCCGGAGGGGTGTCTACGACGACCTGTACGACTCTGCCCGTAAGGCGCTCCGTTCGTATGGCGCTCTGCCTGTACGGCGCTCCGCCTGTGCGGCTTCGCCCGTGCGGGGGGAGGGCCTCGCCGCACAGCACCGAGCGGCTCACGCCCGCCGCCTGACCGGATGACGAGCGCCCTCTCCGATCCCGCCGAAGGTCTCCGTCGCCGGATCCGCCAAGAGTTCACCGTACCTTTGGCGATCTTTGCCTTTACCTGACAGCCGCCGGGCAGTGATCCTGACGGGTGTTCGTCACCCCCGCACCCCTTCGCGACTCGCAAGGAGACCTTGTGCACACCTCCCAGCGCCCCCGGCCCTTCCGGCTGGCACAGCTCGCCGTCATCCTCGCCGCCATCGTGTCCCTGACCGGCGTGGTCGGCATCACCCCCGCCGGCGCGTCGGTCTTCAACTCCTGCACCATCTCCCGGTGCGCCGACGCGCGCTCGGCCGACGCGACCTGGGCCTCCAAGGGCTACCCCACCAGCAGCGGCTGGTACACCTGGTCGGGTGGTAAGTACAACTACACAGGCGGACGCTTCTACAACCGGGAGGGCCAGCTCCCCAGCGGTGCCACCTACTACGAGTACGACGTCTACCCCCGGGCGCGGGGTGCCGCCCGTGACGCCTACCGGATCGTCGTCAACCGCAGCACCGGCGTGACCTGGTTCTCGCCGAACCACTACACCGACTTCTACAGGCTCTAGGACTTTCCATGACATCCGCCGTACGTCCGCTGCCGCCATGGCTGACGGTGTCCACCGGCCCGGCGCCCGCGGTCGTCGACGGACGCGCGTGTCGGACCCGCGCCGCCTTCTTCGAGGAGGTGGCGCGGGTCCTGCGGTTCCCCGATTACTTCGGCCGCAACTGGGACGCGCTCGCCGACTCCCTGCGCGACGCGACCCGCATCGGGAACGTCACCCTGGTCGTGGAGCACGCCGAGGAACTACTCGGTGCCGAGCCCCTCGAACAGCTCGCCACCCTGCTCTCCGTCCTGGCCGACGCCGCCGGCACCGGGCTGACCGTGACGCTGCGCACCGACCCCGGCCACGAGACCCCACTCCGCCGACGGGTCGCCACCGCTCTGACCCAATAGACCATGTAGACCATGTACGCGGGGAGTCGCCGGGAGGCGCCCTCGCTCCGGCCCCATGGCACGCCGACGGCCGTGGACCACACGGAGACTCCGGCCGTCCACGGTTCCAACGGGACCCGGTACTGGCGTCGCGTGTTGACCGGCTGATCGGCGTGGGCCCGGCTGGTCGTCGTGGGCCCAATTGGCCGACGTGGGTCTGATTGATCGGCATGGGCCCGATCGGTCCGTGTGGGTCCGGCTGGTCGGTGTGTGGCCCGGCGTCACGCCGATCGGCGCCCGCGAGACGTCGGCGATCGCGACAGCCCCATCCTGGCGCCGAGCCGACCATCCGGAGGCACCGCGAGTGGAGCGCCCACACCCACCCATGACCCGACCTATCGAGACTCGCCATTACCTGACGCCGTAAATGTTGTAAAGAGCTTTCGTTAACGAATATCCACACCGATCTTCACGAAGATCTGTTCCGGTGTTCCAGGTTATTTCGTTTCATTGTTAGGCCGTGGCAGATTCCTGCCGTGAGAGACACCCCCCAGCCAAAGGCAGAGTCCATGGTGAAGCGTACCCTCGCAACGGTCGCCCTCTCCCTCGTCGCATTACTCGGATTAACCCTGCCCGCCTACGCGGTGACACTTCAGCAAAAACTCGCTGCACTTTCCAGTTTCAGCCAGCCTACAGCAGCCAGCGCCGCCAGCTGGGTTTCCGCCTGGCAGAACCAGGGGAGCTGGGCGGACTACAACTTCGACTGGTCGACCGACCTGTGTTCGACCAGCCCCGACCAGCCACTCGGTTTCGACTTCAGAATGCCGTGCCGCCGTCACGACTTCGGCTACCGCAACTACAAGGCGGTAAGCCAGTTCCCGGCGAACAAGCCGCGTATCGACGACGCGTTCTACTTCGACATGAAGCAGGTCTGCGCGGGATATTCCACCATCCCCAGGGGTACCTGTAACGGCCTCGCCTGGACCTACTACCAGGCGGTCAAGGAATTCGGCACCCTCAACGTCACCCAGGCGCAGATCGAGCGGATCCGCCAGGCCGCCCTGACGGCGGAGCAGACCACTCCGACCACGGAGCAGGCCGCCCCGACGGCGGAGCAGGCCGTCCCGACCACCGAACAGGCCGCTCCGACCGCTGAGCAGGCCGTCCCGGCCGCGGAGTGACCCATCCCGCTCCCCGCAGGTGCGGGATTGCTCCTCCTCGCTGACTCGTGGCGGGCCGGTTTCGCACCGGCCCGCCACACCGCGATGACCGCGGCGCCGCCCGCCGCGAGGACGGTGGCGCTCAGCCCGTCGAACTTGACACGGATCACAACTCTGAACATGGCCGGTTCTTCTCGAGTGGCACAGGTGAGAACGCGCTCGCCGAGTGATCTTTGGCCGTGAAGAGGGTGCCGGAATCGGACCCGCGCTGCCGGCTTGGGAGGTTTCCGTCGGTGCGGTAGGCGTGCGTGTCCTACCGCGCCCGTGGTCTGTCCGGCGGCGCCGACCGGACGGTCATGCCGGGCGGGGCGAGACCGGCGACAGCCGCGGCGAGAATGGGCAGGCCGATGACCAGGGCGGCTATCGATGACCACGGGGTGTCGAAGGCCACCCGTGGCATCGGTTCCCATTCGATCGAGGCCGTCATCGGCCACACCAGGAGCAGGCCGAGGACACACCCGGCGGCCGCGCCCATGGTCGTGCCGCAGGCCGCGCCGAGTCCCGCACGGGACGCGGCGAACAGTCGCAGGGTCGCGGTCGAGCCGCCGCCGACCCGTAGCAGTACGCGTCTCGACCGGGGGCAGACGGCCCGGCCGGTCACGGCCAACGCGCCGCCGAGGGCGACGGAGACCGCCACCGCGACGAAGATCATCCATTCGGTCGGAATCTGGAATCCCCGCTCGACGTACGTGATCGCACTGTCACCCAGCCGGACGGCGAGCCGCTCCTGCTCGATCGCCGAGGTTCGATGGACGGAGGGGTCGATGATCAGTTTCTCCGGCTCCAGGCGGTAGCCGAGATCTCGCACGACCTTCGCCGGGAGGAAGATCTCCTCCACGAGAGGGTCGGTGGGCTTGACGGCGACCGCGGGAATGGTCTTGGTCAACAGCGATTCGTCGTTCCTGGAGTAGTCGTGGTCGTAGTGGATCGTCACCGTACTGACGTCGCCCTCCTTGGCCGTGACCACTACGGCCCTGCCCTCGTCGTAGGGCGTCGTCAGGTCTCCCGTGAGATAGCGGAGCAGCGCGTGGTCACCGATGAGACCGGCCGGAGCGACGCTCTCCAGGTCCGGCAGGCGCACGTTGTCGACATCCAGTCCGAAGTATCCTTCACCCTCGGGCTGACGCTCGCTCTGCGTGATGGGTACGCCGGGCACCTCATGCTGGATGGCCGCGCGTACGGTCGCCGCCCCCTCCGCCCAGAAGCCGTGCACCAGAAGGGCGCCAGGCCGGACCTGTGGGTAGTATTCCGCCCTGCTCTGTGCCGTCGTGGCGACCGCGATGATCGTTACTGTGATCGCGAGGGCTGTCGCGCTCATCGTCATCGCGATCGCGGGGGCCGTCCAGACACGATGGCCGGTCACGTCACGAGCCGCGAGCCGGATCGGCGGCGGCAGTCGCACGGCGTATCGCCCGAGGATTCCCAGCGACCACGGGACGAACGGGCTCAGGCCGTAGAGGAGCAGTGCACCACCCATCGTGGCCGCCAGGGTGGTCATGGCCGATCCGAAGTCGTCATAGTGCTGGTCTTCGTGCGTGGACCACGCGGTGAGCGCCATCACCGCGGTGCCGGCCATCGACAGAGCCGCTCCCCAGGCCAGGTGACGTCGGCGTACGGGTGCGTGGCGGCCGTTGGGGGCTGATCGCGCCGCGAACCCAACACAGCTGAGTAAAAGCGCCACAAGAATAACCGACATCACTGTAATCATCGAGAAATAATATGCATTATCAAGCGATGTCATACGGAGAAGTTCTGAATACTAAATTCGGGGTGACGCTGTGCATCGAGAAGGGTGAGCCGCCGACGGCCGGGCGCGCCGGAGCGGCGCCCACGCCGCCCACCCGGACGGCGTGCGGCAGAGAGCCGGGTACGACGCGTCCGCAGGATTCTCGGCGTGACCGGCGACGACATCCACACCGCCATCCACACCGACGGCGAACCGATCCGTCGTGTCCCGAACCGTCACCCGGGAAATCACCGGGATCAAGGCCAGAGCGCATACTGAACAGCGAAAGACCGGCCAGGAGTGCCATATCCCCGCACCTGGTTTTGGATTCGTCCAGGAGACCGAATATGCAAAGGGTCATCGGCGTGCGGAATGTGCGGGTGGTACTGATCGGCGGGACGTCGAACGTCGGGAAGTCGACCGTCGCCCAAGCAGTGGCGGAGAAGCTCGGGTTCGAGTGGTTGTCGACGGACGGGCTTGCACGGCATCCCGGGCGGCCCTGGAGAGTCCCGGAGCGGGAGGTGCCGGCGCACGTCGTCAAGCATTACGGGTCACTCACGGTTGACGAGCTGATCACGTCCGTTCTCGGCCACTACGAACGGCTGTGGCCCCGCGTCGAGGAGCTGATCACAACCCGCGCGGCCGAGGGCGGTGTCAGGACGGGCCTGGTCCTGGAGGGATCGGCGCTTCTGCCCGTCCGCGTCGCGAGGTTGGGGGTCCCGCGTACGGCCGCTGTGTGGCTTACGGCGGACGAGGCGGTGATACGCGCCCGGGTGCACGCGGCCGGTCACTACGAGGCGGCGGGGGACGAAGAACGGCACCTGGTGGACAAGTTCCTGGCCCGCACGAAGCGCTACCAGACCCTCATGATCGATGTCATCGACAGGTTGGGCCTGGATCGTATCGACGCGGGTGACGGACGGTCCGTCGCGGCGCTGGTCGATTCGGTGCTCGCGACCGTCGACGCGCGGAACGCGGTAGGGCGGTCATCCGCCGAGCGGTGATCTGGCCGTCGCGGCAACTCGCCAACAGCTGACCCCGCCGACGGTGGAGTGCGTGTGGTGACGTTCGTGGTCGTTACCGCTTCGTTGTCGTCAGGGGAATCCGGAAACCACACTTCTCACGGCGCGCATACCGTGTTATGGCAGACTCGTCCTGATGGGTGAGATGTTTCGGCACGTACACGGATGCGCCCAGCGACGCGTGGGTACGGGGCTCGACCCCGGGTAGCCGCATGCTCGGTCTCAATGGGTTGGCACAGGACAGCCGACGAGCTCATGCGTCAGGTGCGTGTCGATCGCCCGGTCAGATCCTCGGTGATCGTTCGACGAGCTCGTGTCGTACGCCGCTCTGAGTCCGTGCCGGAACACAAGCCGGAACACGAGGAGGACATCATGGGCATGATCCATATCGACCTGTTCGCGACGCTCGACCTGGTTGGCCAGGCGCCGGGTGATCCGGAGGAGGACCCTGAGGGTTTTCCGTTCGGGGGATGGCAGGCGCCTTTGTTCGACGAGACGGTCGGCCGGCAGGTCGGTGCCGGGATGGAGGGCATGGACGCCCTGCTCCTGGGCCGCAGGACCTACGACATCTTCGCCGCGTTCTGGCCGAACCAGGTCGACAGCGTCGACGGCGGGATCGCCACGCTGTTCAACAGCATCCCGAAGTACGTCGCCTCGCGAGGCAACCCGGACCTGGACTGGGCGGGCTCGACGCGGCTGGGACCCGACCTGGTGGGCGCCGTGCGCGAGCTGCGTGACAAGCACGAGCACGTCCACGTGATCGGAAGCCTGAACCTGGTGCAGACCCTCCTGCGCGAGCGCCTCTTCGACCGGCTCGACCTGTGGCTCTTCCCCATCGTACTCGGCGTCGGCAAGAAGGTGTTCGACGGCGGCGCGGTGCCTGCCAACCTGGAGCTCCTCGAACCGCCTGTCACCTCGTCCAAGGGCGCGGTGCTCCTGCGTTACGGCCTCGGCGCGGGCATTCCCGGCGGCGGGGACATGCGGCGCGAGGACCGCGGCGTCGGTTCGAGCTGAACGGTGACCGCATTGGCGGCGACCACGCCACACTCGTACCCGCACCGCATCGGAGGGATGCGGGGGCGCGCGTTCTGCGACTAGAAGTGCGACGCGAGGGCGCGCGTTCTGCGACTAGAAGTGCGTGGTGACACCGAACGCCTCGCGCAGGTGCGCCATGTCCCGCAGGTCGCGCTCCCTGGGCTCGTAGCCCTGGTGGAAGGCGATCTGGCGGTCGGCGGACAGGCAGCGCACCCGCACGCCCTCGATCGTGCCCGTGACGAAGGACGCGGCCGGGTAGGAGAACGCACCTCCGCGGTCGTCCAGGTGCTGCATGGCCGAGCCGTCCTCCGCGAAGTGCAGGGGGTGCAGGTCGAGCTCGTGCCCTCGGCCGTCGGCCATGACGAACCTGGCGGGCCGCCCCGGCACCGCACCGGGCCGCTTGGCGTACCCGAGCGACTCCAGCGTAGTGATCACCTCTGGTTCCCGCTCCGCACGGTGGAGCAGGTCGAGGTCGTGGTGCTCCCTGGTGACCCGCCCCACCAGGACGTCGATTCCCCAGCCGCCGGCCACCCAGACTTCACACCCGGCGGCGTCCAGCACGTCCAGCACCCGCAGCATCTCTCCGATCGGCAGCACCGATACCCCTTCGCCAAATCTCCACCTCTTCCCGGTCGTCTTTCCGGGAGGCCACCTGGAGTCCTACCTTTCCCTTCGCATGGCCGTCGAAGAGCGGGGGCTCCAGGTCAGGGCCGCGAGATCCTGTCCGGTCTCGTGGGAGGCGCGGATCGCGTAGGGGGAACCTCGGCGTGGGCTTCGACCTCACGGTCGGGTCCGCGTCGGCAGGGTGAGGATTTCGGCTCCGTCGTCGGTGATGGCGATCGTGTGTTCGCTGTGTGCCGTCCGGCAGCCTGTCGCGCTTCGGAGCGTCCACCCGTCGGCGTCGGTGACGAGTTCGGCGGTGTCGGCCATCACCCACGGCTCCAGTGCGAGCAGCAGCCCGGGGCGCAGTGTGTATCCACGGCCGGGCCGTCCGGTGTTCGAGACGTGCGGGTCCTGGTGCATCGTCGATCCGATGCCGTGACCTCCGAACTCGGTGTTGATCGGGTACCCCGCCTCGCTGAGGACCGAGCCGATGGCGTGGGAGATGTCGCCGATGCGAGCCCCGGGTCCGGCGGCGGCTATCCCCGCGCTCAACGCGCGTTCGGTCGCGCTGATCATCGCGACGCTCTCCGAGGGCCTGGAGTCGCCCACGATGAAGCTGATGGCGGAGTCCGCGGCGACTCCGCCCTTGGAGACGGCGAGGTCGAGTGTCAGCAGGTCGCCGTCGGCGAGCGTGTAGTCGTGTGGCAGCCCGTGGAGTACGGCGTCGTTGACGGCCGTGCAGATGTAGTGGCCGAACGGCCCGCGTCCGAACGACGGTTCGTAGTCGACGTAGCAGGACAGTGCTCCGGCCTCGACGATCATGGCCTGGGCCCACCGGTCGATGTCCAGGAGGTTCGTACCGACCGTGCTACGACTCTTCAGCGTCCGCAGGATGTCGGCGACCAGGGCGCCGGTGTCCTTCGCTCGGGTCAGTTGGGCGGGGTTCAGGATCTCGATCATGCGGCGCTCTTCTCATGCATCCAATAACTATCCCGGCCATATTATCCCGGTATTAGAATCGGAGCTCCGGTATAGAATCGGCGCCATGGTCAGGTTGCCGCTCACACCCGCGGAGGTCGAGCGCGGACAGCGCCTCGGCGCCCTGTTGCGTCACGCCAGGGGAGAGCGCTCGATGCTCTCGATCGCGCTCGACGCGTGCGTCTCACCGGAGACCCTCCGGAAGATCGAGTCGGGCCGCGTGGCGACCCCCGCCTTCTCGACCGTCGCGGCGATCGCCGGTGTCCTCGGCATCTCCCTCGATACGGTGTGGGCCGAGATCAACCAGGCCGAACGCGGTGTCGAACCAACCGGCTCCCATGAGCGGCTGGCCTCGTAGGTCTCAGTCTCACAGCCGCGGTGGAAGCGCCGGCGAGAGAGGACGCGTGGCACGGCTTTTAGCCGATGTCCTGGGTACGGCTCTCAGCCGATGTCCCCGGTCGGCGCGATTTGGCTGTGGCGTCGAGATGCGGGAACAGCCCGATCACCTAAACCGACATCGGCAACGGCTTGAGCGCGGGCAAGAAGCGCGCCGGTCAGACGAAGAAGGTATGTGACCTTCCCGGGGCGTACGGGTAAGAAGTGATCTTCCTTCTCCCGGACACCAGAGTTTCGCGTCGACAGCGCCGACGCGGAACGCGGCCGAGGTTCGTCACCGGCGCGCGTACGGTCGCACTGCACGCGCCGGTGGTCTCCGAGCTTCGCGCGCACGACGATGAGGTGTTCGTCTTCCTCGTCCCGTCCCGGAGGTTCGACAGCCTGAGACAGAGGGGCAAGACGGTTTTCGCCTCCGTCTCCACAGCCGGTGTCCGGGTTCGCGCTTCTCGTCTACCCTTTCCGCCCGATGAGCCATCTTGGTGTAGGACACCTGTCATCCGAATGCGCCTCCCAGACGGTAATCATCGCCGGAGACAACGAAACGGAGATGACGGATGGACGACGGGTTCGCCGAGTACGTGGCGCACCGGCGCCTACGGCTGTGCCGGATGGCATATCTCCTCACCCAGGATTGGGGCACAGCCGAGGATTTAGTGCAGACCGCACTGTCGAAGGCATGGCTTGCCTGGCGGCGGATCGAGGGCAACCCCGACCCGTACGTCTATCGGATCATCGTGAACACCCATGCCTCATGGTGGCGAAGGCACTGGCGCGGGGAGGTGCCGGCCGCGAGTATCCCCGAGACGGTCGATCCACGCGACACGGCCGCCGAGGTAGACGATCAGGCCGTGCTGTGGAGCGCGATCGGCACACTTTCCCCACGCCAACGCGCGGTGATCGTTCTGCACTACTTCGAGGGACGGACGCTCACCCAGGTCGCGGACATCGTCGGTTGCTCACTGGGAGCGGTGAAGCGTCAGCTCAGCCGGGCCCTCACTCGTCTTCGAGTCGATCCGGACATGCAGACCATGAACCTGGAGAGGGTTTAGCGATGAGGCACACCGAGAGTGACCTGCGAAAGCTCCTGACCGAGCACGGCGGGGAACGGGCCCACCACGGACCGGCCGTTCATCTCGACGCGATCGTGAAGCGGGGCCGCCGCACGCGCCGTATTCGGCGGGCGGTGATAGCCGGGACAGCGGCGGTCTTCGCCGTTGCCGCCGTCGGGTTGGTGAACGGCCCGCTGACCGGGCCATCCGGGAGAGCCGAGACGACGGTCGCCCAACGTCCTGTGGACTCGGTCCAAGTGGATCCCGGACCGGAGCTCCCCGAAGAGTTTCCCGTGGTGTTGGGAGCCGAGAAAATCGATCTCCCCCTCATCCACTCCCAGCGGTTCGAGACGGAGGGCGTCACCTGGACGGTGACCTTCACTCCGAGCAGTACCTCCACCGGGTACAAGGTGGTTTGCACCGATCCCCGTGCCTGGGTTGTCATCGCGCAGCAGCTCAAGAGCGGCGAACCGGGCGGTACGGTCGGACGGTGCAAGGATTCGGTGGGCGGACAGCACGACCGGCTTTCGGCGCCCTCCAACTGGCTGAAGCGTCCGCAGTCCCTGCAGGTCTGGGTCTTCCCGGCGGACGCCCCGGTCGGGGAGGTGGCGAAAGCCGTCACGGGCTGCGAGCCGATCCGGAAGTCGAAAGGGTGTGACGAGGCGGCCCAGTCCTACGCGCTGAAGAGTCCCAAAGTGCGCGAACGTCTGCTGGCCGAGATCGGTGAACAACCAGGCAGGTGGGCCGTCGGGATCTACGACCGCCCCGCCCCAGCCGAGCCCGTACCAAACGGCGAACCTCCGACGAAAAGCACGTCTACACCGGCTGGCTGATCACTCAGGTGGTAAGCGCGTCCCCGATCCGCAGGTTCATGATCTCCGGCACACGGGCAACACCCTGACGGCGATGACCGCCGGGGTCTCGCTCAAGGAACCGATGTCGCGGATGGGTCGCTCCGGCGCGAAGGCCGCGATGATCTATCTACACGAGGTCAAGAACCGGGATCGGGTGATCGCCACAGCAGCGACGGTGCGGAGTCGCCCGATGTCTCCGAAGACCTCATGATCACTGAGTCCGATCCCGCTGAGATCGGTTCGGGACACCGCGACAGTGTGACATCAGGGCATGAGCCTGAGCACATGGGTCATCCGGCCCATCGGAAAGTGCCATTTTCCGAAGTGGAACGGGTGACGAGAATCGAACCCGCGCTGTCAGCTTGGGAATCACCTGCTGATCTGGCTGCCCTGAGCTGGGAAAACAGGGGTGCAGGTCAGGGCAGGTCGAGTCACCGTAGTTCCCCGTCTGTTCTCGCACGCATCTGGCACGCGATCAAGGTCTTGGCCGCTTCTCTACCGTGATCACGTCAGGCGCGATCGACAGCTTGCAGTACCTGGCGGCTGGAGACAGAGTGAACTGCATGATCGAGATCGTCGGTCCTTTCTACCGTGTGAGCGAGTCCGATTTCGAGATGCTGATCCCCCAATGGGAAGGGCACGCACCTGAGACCGCCGAGGAGGCTGATGCGACGATCACCTTCCCCGACGGCTCCCGGCGATATGCGACTTTCATGACGTTGGACGTAGTCAGACGGATCATGGACAAGAACGCGCGTACGGGCGAGTCTCTTGGTGGCCGCTACTTCTGCTGCTCGGACCTGATCATCATCAGGGACGGCGGGTTCGAAAGCATGGTGGCGGCGATCCGCGACCTGATCTCCTCGGGAGGTATTGAGGGAGCCTGTGGTCTCCTCGCCCCCCTTGATGAGGACGAGGAGAAAACCGATATCCAGAAAGAGCCGAGGTGAACTTCAGTACCGTTGGAGCGAGTGACGGGAATCGAACCCGCGCTGCCAGCTTGGGAAGTCTCCAACGCGTTTGGTCGCTGAGCTGGGGAGATGCTGACCTGCGGGGGAGGGCTTCGGTTCCCCGTGAGTTTCCCTTGCTCCCCCTACTGACGGGCACACAACGAGCACGCCGCCGGAAAACTGATCCCTTATCAAGGATGACGGTCAACGACGGCCATCATGTCTGGGTCGTCCGGCTTCTTCGGAACCTCATCGATCCACTCGTCCCCGCAGCGGATCTGGTGAAAGCGAAACACCACGCAGGTGTCGTTCGCGCCGATGACACATCGGACGGGGATCGGCTCCGGTAGCGCTCGGACGAGACCGAACACGTTGTCGGCCACAACCAAGCCGAGTTTCAATAGCATGACCTGGTCTTCGTGACTGATCCAAGGTCGCCCATTGAGATTCTCCCTATGTACCGGCGTGTAATCTTCCAGATGGAAGGCGTTGACGTTCCATTCGTAACCGGACAGATTTTTCCAGCCCATCTTCGTGATCGCCGCCGAAGCGGAAGCGGGCGCGCCCGCCCATTGACCGATGTGCTCAGTGAATATCCAGGCGCCGTCGTTGTAGGTGAGCCCCTCGGTGAACTTGTCACGAAGCTCCTGGCCGAGGGCGGGAACGGTGGGTGGCGGATCGACAGTCGTCAGCGGTCGAAGCGCGGACGCCGCTGCTTCGTTCATCCGGATGGTGAGCACCGTGGCACGGTACCGGTCTCAATGTCGGGCCACCAGTCGCGAATGGCGCAGCCCGAGAACCTCATGCGCACACCGAGCCCACCAGATCTTCCCGTCTGCCTCGTCCCACCCCGGAGGGGCAAGGTCGTCTCGTGTGTACGTCGGCCGGTAGACGTTCCCCGGTCATTGAATGCCAACGGTCACAGACAGCCTTGAGCCGGGGGAGTCGAGATGTTGGGCTTGCCTGGAACGTGGCAGGCGAGAAGATCCGGCCTCACCTCAGCCATCTACAACTCTTCGGTTTTGCGATTCGATTGTCCCGGAGCCGAACCCCCCGCCAGAGGCAGAATGAGGCTGAGGCACCGGCGAGTAGGGACAGAAGGCGGGTGCGCCATGCCGAGTAAGAAACCTGGAACCACGCTGGAGTTGGGGCACCACGATGAGTGCACCGTTCTGCATGTGAAGGGTGCGTTCACCCAGGACGCTGCTCCAGCAATGCTTCTCCAAGGCGAGATAGCGAGTCTGAAGGTGGATGGTCCTCCGCGATTGGTTCTCGACCTGGGGGGAGTCGCCGCCTGGGACGACGATGGGGTCGGGGCCGTCATCGGTGCGGCGAAGCGGGTCATGACGGCTGGCGGAAGGCTGCTTATCGCGGCGACTCCGGTTGATCTCAGGGAGCGTTTTCGGCGGGGAAGATTAGACCAGCGGTTGGAGTTTCGCGAGACCGTTGAACAGGCCGTGAACGAGTTCGGCGGTTTTGGGTAGGCGACGGTGTGCCTGTGATCAGCGCGGTGTTGGGTGTGGCGCGGGCCACTACGGCGATGCCTCGCGCAGCGCTCGCGCTGTGAACGGCCCCCAGGTCGCATGCGTGGCGCGGAGACGCGCGGCGAGGCGTACGGCGGCGCACGGCACCGCCGCTTGACCACACGGGCCGCGCTGATCTATCCGCACACCGCGGTCTGGATTCATGTCCTGACCTGGGTCTTCAAGCGTGGAGCGGGTGACGGGAATCGAACCCGCGCTGTCAGCTTGGGAAGTCTCTAACGCACTTGGCCTCTGAGCTGGGGAAGCGTTGACCTGTGGGGAGTGCTTCGGCTACCCGTGATTCGTGAGTTCCCCTTGCTCCCTCTGCTGACGGGCACGTAACGGGCACGGGGGCATGCGCCAGCGTGATCGGTGATCTCCACGTGCCATGGCGATGGTCTACCAGAACGGCAAACCACCACATAGGCGAGCTCCCTGACCTCAACCCCATACAGGCCTAGTGGACGGCTGGCGGGACCAACTATCGCCTCAGCTAAGCCAAGGGCATAGCGGCTGGTCTGGGATGGCAATCAAGATCGAGGAGTGGACACGAGGTCAGGCCTGGTGCTCATCTCCGCTGTGGGTTACCATCGAATGCATATACTATTGATGGTATGTCTCAGTGGGAGATCGACCTGGAGCCGGAGGTGGAGTCTTGGCTGGACGGACTTTCCTTCCCGCTCTATCAGCGAGTCATGCGGAACGTGGACGACTACCTCGTCACCGGTGGCATCCCTGATGGGGATCACGTGAAGAAGCTGAAGGATGCCAAAGGGGTGCACGAGCTACGTGTTGCTCTCGACCGTACGACCTGGCGGTTGACCTTCTGGAAGCCATCCAACAAGGTGATCGTGATCCTGACGGTTTTCCGCAAGATACAGGATGGGACACAGACCACCGACATCGACCGAGCGATCGCTGCTAAGAAGCGGTGTGAGGCAGAGCACGACCTAACCACCACGCACGTGTTCGAGAGGAGCGCATGATGGGTCACAGTCGTTGGGAGACCTACAAGGCGAAGCGTCTGCGCGAGATGGAGGTGGATGCGCAGCCTCACTCCGAGTACGAGCAGGCGGGCCGTGACCTGGAGCTTGGAGACCAGTTGCGTGAGATCCGTAAGCGCCGAGGTTTGTCTCAGAAGGTCGTAGCGGAGCGCTCCGGGATGTCCCAGCCCGCCCTGTCTCGCATCGAGGGCGGTGGTGGCATTCCTGGTATAGCGACGCTGCTGCGCCTCGGTGCGGCAATGGGGGTTCGGTTCCGCGTCGAGCTCGTCGTCGACGACGACACCACAGAAATCGAGCCCCTAACGGTGCATCACCGACAGCTCGCGGACGCATAAGTTGCAGGCGGCAACTTCGAGGCTCAGTCTGTAGGCTTCCGCTGCTCTTTCTGCGGTAACAGTCTTCGGCCGCGACAGGCTTGCTCGGGAGCTGTCAGCGCCAGGGGAACGAAAAAAACCCAGCTCTAGGTCACTTCTTTAGCTGGGCTTTCGCTCTTGGAGCGGGTGACGGGAATCGAACCCGCGCTGTCAGCTTGGGAAGTGCATCGATCACGCGTTGTGAAGCGGCTGACCTGGGTGTTGGGCCGGTCGTGGGTGACCGTGGTTGACCCGTCGTCACCCTGGTTAATGGCCCGCTAATGGCCCGACGGTCGAAGCTCTGGAGGGGGTGCGGAGCGGACTCAGCAGCGATGCTGCAGGGTCACTTGACCTTTCCGGAAATCTCCTGATCACTGAGTACGGATGGGCCGAATCGTCTCCGGTTTCCGGGCACTGGCAGGGGACAGGGGCATAGGAGTGACCCATCCCTGCCGTGTCAGGACCACTTGGGCCGGGAGAGGGGTGACCGGGTAGACCTCGATGCCCTGTGCCCAGTTCATGAGCAGTCCTTCAGTGCCGCTGGAGTCGATCAAGACGATCGAGATGGACTGGCCGTCTTTGGCCCAGGTGTTCCAGATCGCCCACCCTTCGGGTCGGGCTTCGACGTCCAGGCGGGCGCAGATCTCGCTGTAGCTCTCTTCCATGCCGACGGGAAGGGCGTCCGGCCGGAGGATGACCACCCCGGCGAGTTTCATCAGCGGAAGGTCCTCGTCGAGACACCCGTCCCCGTCGAAGTGATGGTGACGGAGTCGGCGGGCTGTCTCGATCACTGCTCGCTGAAGTGGCGTGGCCTCATCGGAGATGGTGGCAAGAGTGAGCCATCCCTCGTTGTCTGCCGTGTTGACGATCTCGCGTGCCAGGTGCTCGATGTGACGTAGGTACTCGATATCGCTGAGCTCGGTTCGGGACACCGCGACAGTGTGACATCACGGCATGAGCCTGAGCATGTGGGTTATCCGGCCGTTCGGAAGATGCCGTTTTCCTGAGGTGGAGCGGGTGACGGGAATCGAACCCGCGCTGTCAGCTTGGGAATTGTAAGGATCTTGGCTTGTAGGGGCGTTGACCTGGGTCTGCGGTCGGTCATGAGTGACCGTAGTTGCCCCCTCGTTATCGCCCTTAATGGCACGCTAATGTCACGACGATCAGCCCGCGACCTGGTGTTTCTCGCGCGACGCGCACACGCCGGCCGCCTGATCATCCCGTCTGTCGTCGACCCGCCCGAAGGGGAAGCGGGCCAGGGCCACGGGGTCAAGGTGGAGCGCCCCACCGGACGAACGACCTTGACCCCGTGGCCCTGGTCTGCTCGGCTTGTCCCGGGTCGATGGCGGACGGGATGATCAGGCTTCCACCTCCGCCACCTACGGCTCAGACAGCGGACGCGGCGATGATCCCGGAGTCGGAGCGCCCCCGCCGGAGGCATGGGTTTGAGGGTCACCAGCGCTATGTCCGGTCAGCTGCGTTCAGTCCTCATTTCAGTTGTCGAGGATGATGACGGGTGCCTCTTCTACATCCAGCCAGTCGCTCTCAAGGCGCATGCCGGTGGATGCCTCGATGAAGGCGAATGCCGCGCTGAGCTTGCCGCGGTAGTCCTCCTGGTCGAGGCTGTCGAGCATGGGCAGGAAATCGGCCAGGATGTTGGGGTCGCCCTCCTGGATGCGGTGCTCAGCGAAGATGAAGTAGCCCATCCGTGCCTTGATCTGGCCGTCGGCCGCCTTGAGGATCGTGTATCCCCCGTTGGTGTGCCAGGTCGTCATCCAGACCCGTGACGTCTTGCTGAGTTCGACGAGGATGTGATCGGGTGTGGCATAGCCGTAGCTGAACTCCAGGAAGCCGTAGGTTCCTTCGCCCCCGAAGGCGAAGAGCACCGGCAGATCCTCCCTCCAGGCCTCCTCCGTGGGATATTCCATGATGCGTTGCTGGGGGTCCCGGCCTCCGTTCAGCCGCCGCAGGAGGTCTTCCGCACTGATCTCTTCGTCGAGGGGTTGCACCACAGTCCAGCAAAGCGCGCCCTCTAACCACTGGTGCCGGTCGAACAGATTGCGGTAATGATCGATCACGGTGCTGATTGTCGCGGAAGACACCAGGATGCGGCGCGGCAACCGCGGCTTAGCGTGATCAAACACGAAGTGATGATCTGGGTTCCCAGGAAGTGGGAGCTTGGCGAGGGCGTCAGCTCCTCGGGTGAGGGCCTTGTCCGCTTCGCGGCGGTCGCCGATTCGGGCCAGTCCGCGGGCCTCTTGCAGGGTGAGTTGAACCTGAGCGCTGGATTGGCCGGCGACGGCCTGGCCCATGCGGGCAGAGGTGACCACGCCTTCATAGCGGCCCTCGACCAGAGCGAACCACGCTGACATCTCGTGTGCCCAGCCCATGAGTTCACCGTGGCCGACCTGGCGGCCCATCTCGTAGGCGGCGCGGCGGGCGGTCTCGGCCTCCTCGCGTTCTCCCAGGTCGTAGTGAACGCACCCGAGCAGGGCCGTCAGCCATCCGGTTATGACGAGGAGTTCGCGGTGCTGGGCGAGGGTGATCCGTCCACCGAGTAGGCCGTTGACCTGAGGGAGGCGCTTCTGGGTCCGATCGCGCAATGTGGCGGCCGAAACGACGGGGTAGGCGCGGCAAAGCAGATCGACGGCCTCGGCGAGGGCTTCGAGCGTCCCGGTTCCGACGTCGGATGCCTGGAGCTGCTGGGCGAGTTCCATGGTGCCGTACAGGTCGGCCTCGGCTCGCAACGCGTCCATGGGGATGATGCTGGTGGCTTCAACGAGCTGGCCGGCCCCGCGTCTGTTCGGCCGGAATCCCAGGTCTTCGGGTTGAAGTCCGGTCAACTGGGTGATGGCGAGCCGGTACGGAGAATGGGGCCACCTGACCCCTCCGGCTTCCCAGCGCCGGATGCGCTCCTCATCGCACGCCAGAGACTCCCTGATGCCGATCGGCGTCGCGTTGATCCGGTTGGCCAGTTCGGCACGCGTCAGACGGTGCTCGTTACGCCAAGCCCGGAGTTGGACGTTGGGGATGTTGTCGGACATCTGGGGCCTTCCTCCCGGCTGGGGGCTCAAGAGGGGGGATTCAGGGGGGCCGTTTGGGGGTCCTGTCCTTCTTGGATTGCCGGTGGACTTGCCATCAAGCAACACGGTACGTCAGCCCGCTTTCCGCCGCAGGGAACGCGGATCACATCCGAGGAGATGGCGACGGTGACCCGGCCAGAGGAGACCAGCGAGACACGCCCCTGCCCCACGTGCCGGGGACGTGGAACCAAGCTGTGCAGCTCGCGCCGTGCCCTTCTCGTCGGCGAGAGCGGTGGTGATCCCGAGACGCAGGGAGAACAGGAATGTCTCGACTGCCTCGCAACCGGCCGGGTCGAAAGGAACGTGAGATGAATCCGATCATGCAGACCGCTGCGGCCTGCCTTCGGCAGGAACGCCAGCAGAAGGAGGCGCATGCCCTCACCCGGCTGCGAAACGGGTTGCTGCGGTTCGGCGTACGGGCCGAACTGCGCGACAACGACAGTGCGCTGATGATCCCGCGTCCACAGGTCGGCCTGCCGGTGTGGGTGTTCGTCGGCTACGGCGGTGCCTTCTCCTCCTGGCAGTCGGTCGAGAAGCGCCACCCGATCGGCGACGTGGCGGGCGCTGCCCAGGTTCTGGCCGACTACGTCGGTCGATAGGCGGGCGCGGCGGGGTGGTGCCCTTTGGTGCGGAGGGCGCCGAAGAGCGTTACCGCTGCCCCGTCGCGTCTGATCACGTCCCGGCAGGCAGCAGGACCGGCGTGTGCAGGGCCCCACCCGTGTAACCGCAGTTGCCGGGGTCAGATGATCGCCGGTGGCATGGGAAAGCTCACCGAAGCCGTTCTTAAGAGGGAAGAACCATCGGGATCGGGCACGTAACGGGCATGGAAGATCGAAGAGGTTCCGGAAACAACGAAGGCCCCGGCTGGGATTTGCATCCTGACCTGGGCCTTTGTATGTGGAGCGGGTGACGGGAATCGAACCCGCGCTGTCAGCTTGGGAAGCTGATGTTCTGCCATTGAACTACACCCGCGTGCGGCGTGCCGCGCGTCACCACTCTAGCGGAAAGTTGGGCGACTCTCGTCCCTCCGGGGAGCAAGATTCGTGAGGGGCAAGATCCGCGCGCCCTCGCCGGAAGCAGGGAGCAGGGAGCGTGCGCTCCTTCCAGGATCCGTGCGCTCCTTCCGGGATCTGTGTGCTCCTTCCGGGATGCGTACGTCCCTTCTGGGATCCGTGTGCTCCCTCTGGGATTCGTGCGTCCTTTCTGGGTGTGCGTTCCCTCTGGGAAAGGTTCGTGGGTCCTTCCGGGGAGCGGGTTTCACGAGTCCGGCGTTGGTAGGTTCCACACGTGCTGCTTTCCGATCGTGACATCGCCACTGAGATCGAGGCCGGAAGGGTCAGGATCGATCCCTTCCAGCCGGAGATGATCCAGCCGTCCAGCGTGGACGTACGCCTGGACCGCTACTTCCGAGTCTTCGAGAACCACCGGTATCCCCACATCGATCCGGCGGTCGAGCAGCCCGATCTGACGCGGATGGTCGAGCCGGACAAGGGTGAGCCGTTCATCCTGCATCCGGGGGAGTTCGTGCTGGCGAGCACGTACGAGGTCGTCACGCTGCCGGACGACATCGCCTCGCGGCTGGAGGGCAAGAGCTCGCTGGGCAGGCTCGGGTTGCTGACGCACTCGACGGCGGGGTTCATCGACCCGGGGTTCAGCGGGCACGTCACGCTGGAGCTCTCCAACGTCGCGACGCTGCCGATCAAGCTCTGGCCCGGTATGAAGATCGGCCAGCTCTGCATGTTCCGGCTCAGCTCCCCGGCGGAGTATCCCTACGGTTCGGAGAAGTACGGATCGCGCTACCAGGGGCAGCGGGGGCCGACGCCGAGCCGTTCGTACCTCAACTTCCACCGGACCCCCATCTGATCTTCGCGATCCCCGGTGGGAGGGGGCCTGAACGCGGTTTAGTGAGAGGTCGTGATGGAAATCACCCTGTTTGTTCGCGCAGGTCATCGATCTCTTCGATCTTGGTGGATCTCGGAGGAACGTCGTGGGAGCCGGGCTTCCAAGAGGCTTCGAAGGGGAGCGCGGGCAGCATGCCGGACGGTGGTCCGGGGGAGAGAGTCCCATACGTGACCTGTCTTCGGCATAATGTGGCCGAAAACTAGCAAAAACGGTCACCGGAAAGATGCCCGCAAGACTGCCTCAAGCTGTGTGTCGCCGGGTACCCGCCGGGTAACGACATCACGAAGAGTGCGCGTCTAGCGGGTGAAGTTCGCATTTCCGCTGGTAACCCGTACCCTTCTCTGCGGACCATCCCCGCACATCTGGAGAACGACGTGCGCCTGCGTCTCACACCTAGTGAGGACAGCTACTACGACTTGTTCGCCGACTCGGCGAACAACCTCGTCACAGCGTCCCGTCTGCTGGTAGAGATCATCAGTGACGGATCGGACAGAGAAGCCCTGGCCGAGAAGATGCGCGCATGTGAGCACGCCGGTGACGAGCGCACTCACGCGATCATGAACCGGCTCAACGAAAGCTTCATCACGCCCTTCGACCGCGAGGACATCTACCGTCTCGCCTCGAACCTCGACGACGTGATGGACTACATGGAGGCGGCCGCGGACCTGATCGTCCTGTACCAGATCGACCACCTCCCCAAGGAGGTCGTCCGGCAGGTCGAGGTCCTGGAGCGCGCGGCGGAGCTCACCGCCGAGGCCATGCCACGGCTGCGTTCGATGAAGAACCTCAACGAGTACTGGATCGAGATCAACCGGCTGGAGAACCAGGCCGACCAGGTCTACCGCCGCCTTCTCGCCAAGCTCTTCGGCGGCGAGTACGACGCGTTGACCGTCCTCAAGATGAAGGAGGTCATCGATCAGCTGGAGATGGCCGCCGACGCCTTCGAGCACGTGGCCAACACGATCGAGTCGATCGCGGTCAAGGAAAGCTAAGTGGATCTCACGCTCGCACTCGTCATCGGCGTGGTGGTCGTGGCGTTGGTGTTCGACTACACCAACGGTTTCCACGACGCCGCGAACGCGATCGCGACCTCCGTCTCGACGCGCGCGCTGACGCCGAGGGCCGCGCTGTTCATGGCCGCGGCCATGAACTTCCTGGGTGCGCATCTCGGTACGCAGGTGGCGGCGACCGTCGGCAAGGGCATCATCGACGCCCCGCAGGGAAGCCACGGCCTCGTCATCGTCGGCTCGGGCCTGGTCGGCGCGATCACCTGGAACCTCGTCACGTGGTACTTCGGCCTCCCCTCCTCAAGCAGTCACGCGCTGATCGGCGGCCTGGTCGGCTCCGCGCTCGCCTCGGCGAGCACCGTCCACTGGGACGGGGTGGTGGAGAAGGTCGTCATCCCGATGATCCTGTCCCCGCTGGTCGGCTTCACCCTCGCCGGGCTCATCATGATCGGAATTCTCTGGGGGTTCCGGCGCTCCCAGCCCACGAGGACCAACCGGGGCTTCCGCCACGCGCAGACCGTGTCCGCGGCCGCGATGGCGCTGGGCCACGGCCTCCAGGACGCGCAGAAGACCATGGGGGTCATCTTCCTGGCCCTCGTGGTCGGCGGTTACCAGAACGACGGTGACCCGATCCCCCAGTGGGTCATCCTCGCCGCCGCCACCGCCATCTCGCTCGGCACGTACGCGGGCGGCTGGCGGATCATGCGGACGCTCGGACGCCGGATCATCGCGCTCGATCCACCGCAGGGATTCGCCGCGGAGACGGCCGCGGCGACCGTGCTCTACACGGCGGCCATCGGCTTCGGCGCCCCCATCTCGACCACCCACACGATCACCAGCGCGATCATGGGCGTCGGTGCCACCAAGCGCCTGTCGGCCGTGCGCTGGGGCGTCGCGGGCAACATCGTGACCGCCTGGATCCTCACGATCCCGGCCGCCGCGTTCGTCGCCGCGCTGTCCTACTTCGCGCTCCACTGGATGGTCGAGTAGCTCCAGGGCGACCGCGCCGGACGTGGTTACCGGACGACCGCGCCGGACCGGGGACGAACCCGGTCCGGCGCGTCCTGCTTCACGTGCGTCACTTCCGGTACATCACGTCGACGTCCCAGCGGGTGAAGCCCAGCCTCTCGTACAGGCGGATCGCCGAGGGGTTGCTCTCGTCCACGTACAGCATCACCTGGTTCAGGCCCCGTGCCCGCAGGTGGGCCAGGCCCGCGAGGGTGAGCGATCTGCCCAGGCCGCCTCCCTGCTCCGCGGGGTCGACGCCGACGACGTAGACCTCGCCGAGGGGTTCGTGCGCGTGGTCGCCGTCGCCGTGGACCTTGGTCCAGTGGAAGCCCACCAGCCGGTCGCCGTCACCGTCGCCGCTCGGTCGTACGGCGAGGAAGAATCCGGCCGGGTCGAACCAGGGCTCCCGCTCGCGCCGTTCCAGGTCCTCGATCGTCCACGCCCCCTGCTCGGGGTGCTGGGCGAATGCCTTGGCGTTGAGTGCCACCCACGCCTCCCGGTCGGAGGTGCCGGGCTCGAACGTGCGCAGCCGTACCCCCTCGGGAAGGTCGAAGCCGGGGATGTCGGAGGACAGGGAGCGGCGCATCCGCCACAGGGACCTGACCCTGTCGAAGCCCGCCGACCGGGCGAGAGCCTCGGCGGCCGGATGCCCGCCGTGCGCCCACAGGCGCAGATGCCCGCCGGTGTGGTCGAGCACGGCCTCCAGCAGCCGCCGCCCGTACCCCCTCCTGCGGAACGCGGGATGGACGACCAGCTCCCCGCTGGGGCCCTCGACGGGGTCGGTCGGGTCGACGTGGGCGTAGCCCGCGAGGTCGTCCCCGGCGTACAGCAGCACGGCTCCGGCCCGCTCGTCGCCGCCGTAGCGCAGGTGCAGCATGACATGCTCGTTGAGTGGTCTGACCCCGTCGGCCTCCGTGGCCGCCTCCACCACCGCGAGGACGTCGGACACCTCTTGTTCGCCGAGTGGCCCTCGGTACTCCACACGCACGTTCATGGTGTGGACTCTAAGCGGGTACGTATTCCCAGAGCTCACCGGGGACTGGCAAAAGGCGCCATGTCCCCATCGGGTGAATCGTTACCTCTCGGTCATTCCTTGCACAGGTAGTCCCTTTAGTGTCGTGGTTCATGATGTCTCGTTCCTTCCAGCGGTTGGCCATGGCGAGCGTGCTCGCCGGGGCCAGTCTCGTGCTCGCGATCGGACCGGCCCAGGCGGGCAACAAGCCCGCCACGCCCTCCAAGCCCGCCAAGACGGTGCCGGTCCGCCTGCTCTCCCTCAACGACTTCCACGGCAACCTTGAGCCGCCGACCGGTTCTTCCGGCCGCATGGTCGACGAGACCGGCGCGACGGTCGACGCGGGTGGTGCCGCGTACGCCGCCACCCACCTCAAGCAGCTCTCCGACAAGAACACGCTGAAGGTCGCCCAGGGCGACCTGATCGGCGCCAGCCCGCTGATCTCCGCGGCCTACCACGACGAGCCCTCGGTGGAGTTTCTCGGCAAGGTCGGCGTCACCGCCTCCGCCGTGGGCAACCACGAGTTCGACGAGGGGTACGCCGAGCTCAAGCGGATCATGAACGGTGGCTGCCACCCGGTGGACGGCTGCTCGCCCGCCGGCAAGTGGAAGGGCGCGGACTTCAGCTACCTCGGCGCGAACGTCATCTTCAAGCGCCCGGCGCGAGGCGCGGAGAAGCAGGCGCTGGAGGCCCTGGGCGGGTCGAACAGCAGCTTGCTGCTGAGCCTCCTCAAGGGCTACGGCATCCCCGCGCTGCCCCCGGTCGCGATCCGCTGGATGAACGGCGTGCCGGTCGGCTTCATCGGCCTGGTCACCCAGACCACCCCGAACATCGTCACCTCCGAGGGCATCAAGGACCTTGAGTTCATCGACGAGGTGAAGGCCGCGAACGTCGCGTCCAAGCTCCTCCAGATCGTCGGCGTCAAGGCCCAGGTCGTGCTCGTGCACGAGGGCGACCAGGTCACCGCGGGCCAGTCGCCCGACGCGTGCAGCGCCCAGCCGGGCGCGGGCAACCGGATCGCCACGCAGGTCGACGCCGAGGTCGACATGATCCTCAGCGGTCACTCCCACCAGGCGTACCTGTGCACGGTGGCCGACCCCAAGGGCGGCACCCGCCTCTACAGCCAGGGCGGCTCCTTCGGCCGGGTCATCACCAAGGTCGACTTCCAGGTGGACGTCAAGACCCGCGACGTCGTGCGTTCCTCGGTCGTGGCCGACAACCAGGTCGTGACCAGGACCGTCACCCCCGACCCGGAGATCGCCACGTTCGTCCAGACGTGGAAGGACCGCGTCGCGACGGTGGCGAACAGGCCGATCGGCAGGATCACCGCGGACATCACCAACACCGCCGTGGCCTCCGGGGAGTCCCCCCTGGGCAACCTCATCGCGGACGGCCAGCTCGCCGCGACGAAGACCGGCGGCAACGCCCAGATCGCCCTGATGAACCCGGGCGGCGTGCGGGCCAGCCTCACCTACGCGGGCTCGCCCGCCGGCGAGGGCGACGGCGTGGTGACGTACGGCGAGGCGTTCACGGTCCAGCCGTTCAACAACCTCATGCAGGTGGTCACGCTCACCGGCGCGCAGCTCAAGACCGTTCTGGAGCAGCAGTTCGTCGGCGGTCCCAACGCCCAGGCGTTCACCAAGATCCTGCAGCCGTCGTCGAACTTCACCTACACCTACAGCGCGAGCGCGCCGTGGGGTTCGAAGGTCTCCGAGATGAAGATCGACGGTGTCGCCGTGACGGACACGCAGACGATCAGGGTCGCGGCCAACAACTTCCTCGTCGGCGGCGGTGACGCCTTCCTCGCCTTCAAGGACGGCACCGACCTGTGGAGCGGCCCGCTGGACATCGACGCCTTCGCCGCCTACTTCGCGGCGAACCCGTCGATCACGCCCCCGGTGCCCAACCACATCACGGTCGTTCCGTAACGCGGGCGAAAGGCGCGCCACGCCGCGGTGGCCGAGGTACGCGGAGATCGCGGTACGCGGAGATCGCGGTACGCGGAGATCGTGGTACGTCGTGAGGCGTGACATGTGTGAGAGGCCCATCGGACACGTCCGGTGGGCCTCTCGTGTTGGGGGCCTGGGGGACCGGCGGCCGGAGTGTCGGCGACCAGGGTGCCGGTGACGCCTCGCCGTACGTCGGAGCGGTGCCTCGGTGGTGTCACGATGTGCCGTGGGGGGTGCCTCGGTGGTGTCACGCCCGTACGCCGGGGGTGGTGTTCGCGGTCCGAGGGAGGCCGGTGTACGGCCGGGGATGTACGGGTGACCTCCTTCTCGCGGGGGTCGGCGCGGTGGATACGGTGACCTACCGTGTCAGGGGTGAGGACCCGGACAACCGACGCGCTGGTGGCGGCCGGGGTGCTGACGGGGATCGTCGGGGGCACCTACGGCGGGCTGTCCAGCTCGGGTTCCCCCGAGCGTCCACTGGACACGCTCGGTCTGGCGCTGATCACGGTGGCGTCGCTAGCGCTGGCGTTCCGGCGGAGCGCGCCGCCGCAGGCGGGAGCGATCACGGTGGCCTGCGCCGTGGCCTACTACGCCTGGCGGTACCCGGGGATCTTCGCCGCCGCGCCCGCCCTGATGTCGATCTACACGGCGACGGCGCTCGGACGGCGTCGCCTGGCGGTCTGGCTGGCCGTCGCGATGAGCGTGGGGATCTACGGCCTCATCGCGCTGTCCGACGTCGACCCCGCCCCCGACGGGGGTTTCACGCTGCTCAGCGGCTGGCTGGTGGCGATGGTGGTCCTCGGGGAGACGACCAGGAGCCGTCGCGCGTACCTGAACGAGGTCGAGAGGCGGGCGGTCGAAGCCGAGCGCACCCGTGAGGAGGCGGCGTTGCGCAGGGCCGACGAGGAGCGGCTGTGGATCGCCCAGGAGCTGCACGACACCCTCACCCACAACATCTCGGTCATCAACGTCCAGGCCTCCGTCGCCATGCACCTGCTCGACCGCGACCCCGCGATGTCCCGTGAGGCACTGGCCGCGATCAAGGAGTCGGGGCGGGAGGCGATGCGGGAGCTCCGCGCCACGCTGGGCGTGCTGAGGCAGGCCGATCCCGACGATCCCGGGGCGGGCCTCGCCCGGCTGCCCCGGCTGGTCGCCAGGGCGGAGGCGGTGGGGCTGCCGGTCAGGGTCCTCGTGGTCGGAGAGCGCCGGGATCTTCCCCCGGACGTCGACCGGGCGGCCTACCGCATCGCGCAGGAGGCGTTCACCAACGTGCTCCGTCACGCCGGGCCCGCGTCGATCACGCTGACGACCGAGTACCGGCCTGAAATGATCGTGTTGCGCGTCGAGGACGACGGGGAGTCGTCCGCGGAGGTCACGAGGTACGGAATGGGGCTGATCGGGATGCGCGAGCGCGCCGTCGCCGCCGGAGGATCGCTCACCGCGGGACCGCGTCCGCAGGGCGGGTTCGCCGTCCGGGCCGAGCTGCCCCTGGCGGGGTGGCTGTGACCGGGGTGCCGCTGGTTCGGGGCTGGGCGTCGGTGGAGTGGCCGTGATCGGGGTGCCGCTGGTTTGTGGCCGGGTGTTGGCGGGGTGGTCGTGATCGGGGTGCCGCTGGTTTGTGGCCGAGTGTCGGTGGGGTGGTCGTGATTAGGATGCCGCTGGTTTGTGGCCGGGTGTTGGCGGGGCGATCGTGATCAGGGTGTTGCTCGCCGACGACCAGGCGCTGATCCGCGCGGGCTTCCGGGCGCTGCTCGACATGGCCGGGGACATCACCGTCGTCGGGGAGGCGGGCAACGGCGTCGAGGCCGTCGAGATGTCCCGCGCGCTGCGGCCGGACGTGGCGCTGCTGGATGTCAGGATGCCGCTGCTCGACGGGATCCAGGCCACCAGGAGGATCGGCGCCGACCCCGAGCTCGACGCGGTGCGCGTGGTGATCCTGACCAACTACGCCCTCGACGAGTACGTGTTCGCCGCGCTGCGTGCCGGGGCCGGGGGCTTCCTGCTCAAGGACATCGAACCGGCCGAGTTGCTGAGGTCGGTCCGGGTGGCCGCCGCCGGTGACGCGCTGCTCTCGCCCTCCGTGACCCGGCGGCTGATCGAGGAGTACGTGTCCACACCGCCCAGGCCCGTCGCGGGACCCGGCCTGGAACGCCTCACCGGCCGCGAGCTGGAGATCCTGGCCCTGGTCGCCACCGGCATGTCCAACGCGGAGATGGCCGGGCACCTGGCCATCAGCCACGCCACCGTCAAGACCCACGTCAGCCGGTCGATGACCAAGCTCGGGGCGCGCGACCGGGCGCAGCTCGTCGTCTTCGCCTACGAGTCGGGGCTGGTCACACCCGGGACGGCCGGAGCACCCGGGGTGCCTTGAACACCCGGACCGCCCTGGACCTCCGGGGCGTCCTGGGCGTTCGGAGACCCCGGACGTTCGAGACTGGGCACGCTCGGCTCGTCGTCCGGTGGGCGCGTCCGGTGAGTGCGCCCGGTCGGTGCGTTCGGCGTCATGCGTGCCACGCAGTGTGCCCGGACGCGGGCGTACCCCGTCCCCGCCCTCGCGTGGGAACCGCCGCGGGGACGGGAACGTGCCACGACTGTTCCCGGTGACTCCCGGGAGCCCTGAGAGCTCTCGGGGGAGGGGACGCCTAGCGGCGGGCGGGCTCGCGCTCCTCGACGGGCTCGTTGCCGCGCTCGGGGACGAACCGGTAGCCAACGTTGCGGACCGTGCCGATCAGCGCCTCGTACTCGGCGCCGAGCTTGGCGCGGAGCCGCCGGACGTGGACGTCCACGGTGCGGGTGCCGCCGAAGTAGTCGTACCCCCAGACCTCCTGGAGGAGCTGGGCGCGCGTGAAGACCCTGCCGGGGTGCTGCGCCAGGTACTTCAGGAGCTCGAACTCCTTGAAGGTCAGATCCAGCGCGCGGCCGCGGAGCCTGGCGGTGTAGGTGGCCTCGTCGATCGACAGGTCACCGTTGCGGATCTCGTCCGGCACCTCCTCGGCGGCGGACAGGTTGAGCTTGCCCACGGCCATCCTGAGCCGCGCCTCGACCTCGGCGGGCCCGGCGGTGTCGAGGATGACGTCGTCGGTACCCCACTCCGCGGTCAGCCCGGCGAGACCGCCCTCTGTGACGATCACCACCAGGGGACAGGCGACGCCCGTGGTGCGCAACAGCCTGCACAGGCTTTTGGCCTGGACGAGCTCGCGGCGCGCGTCCACCAGGATCGCGTCGGCGGGCGGGGCGTCGAGCAGGGCGGATGCCTCCGCGGGCGCGACCCGTACCGAGTGCAGCAGTAGCCCCAGCGCCGGGAGCACCTCAGTTGAGGGCTCGAGGGCGTTGGTGAGCAGCAGGAGATTGCTCACGATGCCTCCTTCCCGCGTCATGTCGGCGATAGCCGTACAAACACGTAAGGACCCGGGGGCTACGTTGCCCAGGTCCCGTAGTAGGTGAGGATAACCCACGAGGCTTCAGCGTCCAGCGAACGTCCACCTGGTGAACACCCGTTCTCCATGTGAATTCGCCGTAATGGCGCGGTAACTCTACGTGTATTTGGGGAGTTGATTCACTGATGGCGACGGTCATTGTCAGATATTGGGCCGCGGCGAAGGAAGCGGCGGGAGTCGCGGAGGAGCGTTCCGAGGCCGCCACCCTTGCCGAGTTGATGACGAAAATCACATCGAACCGTGAAGGGCTGGCTCGCGTGGTGAGCCTCTCGTCGTTCCTGGTGAACGGGGATCCGGTGGGCAGGAGGGCCCACGAGACGATCGTCCTGACGGACGGGGCGACGATCGAGGTGCTCCCACCCTTCGCGGGCGGCTGAGCGGGGTGGACCGCAGGCGGCTGAACCGGGTGGACCGTGAGCGGCTGAGCTCGGTGAATCGTGGGTGGCTGAGCGGGGTGGACCGCGGGCGGTTGAGCCCGGTGAATCGCGGGCGGTTGGGCCGGGTGAGCGCTACCACCGGCACGGCGTTTCGGACAGGATTACCGGGGGAGGTCACGCCAATGCCCCCCTCGGGCTGGAGAGCGAACAGGGAGTCGGATGCGCAAGCTGATCGGTTTTCTCCTCGTGCTTCTCGTTCTCGCCGTGATCCTCGACAGGGTCGCCGTGGCGGGGGTCCAGCGCGAGATCGCCACGCAGGCGACGGCCAAGTACGACCTCGCGACCCCGCCGGAGGTCACGATCGAGGGCATCCCCTTCCTGACCCAGGCGATCGCCGGGCGCTACGAGGAGGTCAGGGTCGCCGCGGGCAGGATGACCGTCTCGGGTGTCCGGCTGTCGAGCGTCGACTTCACCCTGTACGGCGTCACGGCCCCGCTGGAGGACCTGGTGCTCCGTCCCCAGCAGGTGGACATGCGCGCCGAGCGGGTGGAGGGGACGGTGGTCGTCCCGATGGAGACGATCAACCAGAGGGCGCCTGACGGGATCAAGGTCGGCGTCGCGGGTGACGCGCTCAACGTCAGCGGGGAGATCACCGTGCTGGGGCAGAAGGTGCCCGTGAAGGCGGATCTCAAGGTCGAGATCGTCGAGGGCGGCCTGCGGCTCGTCCCCGGGAAGGTGACCCTGGGCGGAGGCATCCCCGTGCCCGATCCCGAACGGTTCATCAACTACCGCATCCCGATCGGGAAGCTGCCGTACAACCTCAAGCTGACCGACGTCAGGGCCGTTCCCGAGGGGCTGCGCATCTCGGGCGAGGCCTCCGACGTGCCCCTCCGAGGCTGAACGTGCCCCGTGCCTGAACCGGATCGTCCCGCCGTACGTCGTGAGGATGTGAGCCAAGCCGGAACCGCCGACGAGCAACTCGTCAGGGCGCTCTTCGACGAGCACGGCGGGCCACTGTACGGCTACGTGTTGCGGCTGACGGGCGATTCGGGGAGGGCGGAGGATGTCGTGCAGGAAACGCTGTTGCGGGCCTGGCGTCATCCCGACGCGTTCGCCGGGCGCTCCATCCGCGCGTGGCTGTTCACGGTGGCCCGCAACCTCGTCGTCGACCAGCACCGCGCGCGCAAGGCGCGTCCCCCGGAGACGGGCGACGAGGCGCTCGCCGTGGTGCCCGCCGACGACGAGCTGGAACGGGCCGTCGAGTCGTGGGCGATCGCCGAGGCGCTGGCCGCGCTACGGCCCGAGCACCGCGAGGTGCTGGCCGAGGTCTACTACCAGGGGAAATCCGTCAAGGAGGCCGCCGAGTCACTCGGCATCCCCGTCGGAACGGTTAAATCGCGCACGTATTACGCGCTTCGGGCGCTCAAGCTGGCGCTGGAGGAGCGGGGGCTCGCGCCATGATGATGACCTGTGACGAAGTACGGATGTCGCTCGGGGTCTACGCTCTCGGTGCCCTGGAGCCGGACGAGCGTGTGCTCGTCGAGGCCCATCTCGCCGAGTGCGCCGGGTGCCGGGCCGAACTGGAGGAGCTGGCCGGGGTGGCGACGTTCCTCGGCAGGGTGTCCGAGGGTGACGTGGCGCAGGTGGCGAGCCCGCCCACGGCGGTGCTCGACCGGCTGCTCAGCGCCAAGGTCAGGCGGCGCCGTACGAACCGCCTGATGCTCTCGCTGGCCGCCTCGGTCCTGGTGGTCGGGCTCGGCGGCGGAACCCTGTGGGCCGTCACCCGGTCCGCTCCCGAGGCCACCACGGCGTCGGCGCCCCAGCCTGCCGCGTCGGCCCAGTCGGACAGGGCTCCGGCCGACGCCGGGGGCCATCAGGAGAGCGCCCAGTCCTTCTCGGAGTCGACCGCGCCCGACACCAGCGCCAGGGCCAAGTCCTCCCGGTCCCCCATCTCCAGTCCCGCCCCGGAGATCCTGCTCGCCCCGGGCGAGCTGCGGTTCGAGAAGTCGGACAGCACGGGCACGGTCCGGGCGGTGGTGACCGCCTCCGCCGGGGAGGGGACGACCACGGTCAAGGTCGTGCTCACCGGGGTGGCCAAGGGCACGCGCTGCCGGCTGGAGGTGATCGGGGAGGGCGGGCTCAGGGAGACGGCGGGCAACTGGGTCGTCAACCGGGCCGCCTACGACAAATCCGGCTCCTTCACGGCCACCACGACGATCCCGCCGGAGCGGATCACGGCATTCAAGATCACTACCGCTGGTGGACGGGTGCTGCTCACGATCCCCACCCGCTGAGATCGTCCCGTCCGGTGGTTCCGGCCGCCGGATCCGGTTCCGTCTCCGTGAATCCGTCCCGCCGAGTCGTCCACTCGATCCGTCCGCCGGTTCATCGGTCCGCCGGTCCGCCGGTCCGCCGGTCCGCCGGTCCGCTGGTCCGGCGATCCGCTGGATTCACCGGCATCGCAGGGAAGGGCTTGAGGGGCGAGGGAATGGGCCGGGGCGCGCGCCTGTTGTCGTGTTCCGTGACCGGTTTGACGGTGGTGATCGTCACCCTCGCCCTCGCCACGCTCGTGGGCGTGGTGATGCGGCGGCGGAACGGCGTGGCGCGAGAGGTGAGGGGCGACGTGGAGCGGCTCACGTCCGGCGACATCCACGCGGAGCTGGGGGAGCGGGCCACGCTCGTGCAGTTCTCCACCTCCTTCTGCCAGCCGTGCCGGGCGACCCGGCGGATCCTCGGCGAGGTGGCCGGAATGGTGCCCGGCGTCGCACACGTGGAGGTCGACGCGGAGTCCCGCCTCGACCTGGTCCGATCACTGAACATCCTGCGCACCCCCACCGTCCTCGTCCTCGACGCGTCCGGGCGGATCGTGAAACGTGCCTCCGGCCAGCCCAGGAAAGCCGACGTCATCGGCGCCCTCGGCCTGGCGGTCGGCGAATGAGCGGCGTACCTTATCGCTCATTGAACGATCATGTCTCAGAAATTGGACAGGGATGTGACAGATGGCGGGACGCCGGGGTAATGTCGTGGACATGAACTCCACGACAGAGCTGCTCACGAAGCGGCGCGCGGTTGATTTCTGCCGCGTGACCACCGCTCTCTGTCGCATTTCCTAAGGGCGATCTCAAGCGGCCGTCGAGCCGCACCGATCTGCACAACCCTTCAGGAGCATCAGGCGATGCAGGTTGATTCCCGAGCTCTCCGCTTTACGGCGACCGTCACCACCGTCGTGCTCGCACTCGTCCTCGTGACGGGCAGCGCATGGTTGCTGGCCGCGCAGGCCGTCGCGTTCGCGCTGGGCGTTCTTGGTCTCTCGCCGTACGGGATGATTTTCAAAGGGATAGTGAAGAGCCCGCCGAAGGAACTGGAGGATGCCGCCCCGCCGCGCTTCGCGCAGGGGGTCGGACTCGCCTTCGCTCTGGCGGGCTTGGTCGGATACGTCGCACAGATCACGCCGCTGGCCCTCGGCGCCGTCGCGGCGGCACTTTTCGCCGCTTTTCTCAATGCCGCTTTTGGTTTCTGTCTCGGCTGCGAGATGTTTTTGATCATTCGCCGTTTACTACCCGCCGCACGATGATCCTGGAGGATCAAAATGAGCCGCTCCGCCGTCCTGGTCGACGCTGACTGGGTCGAGGCCAACCTCGACACTCCCGGTGTCGTCCTCGTTGAAGTGGACGAGGACGCCAGCGCATATGACAAGGGCCACATCCGTGGCGCCGTGAAGATCGACTGGAAGCAGGACCTCCAGGACCCGGTCCGTCGTGACTTCGTCGACCGCGAGGGCTTCCAGGCGCTGCTGTCGGCCAGGGGCGTCGCCAACGACGACACCGTGGTCCTCTACGGCGGCAACAACAACTGGTTCGCCGCCTACGCGTACTGGTACTTCAAGCTCTACGGCCACGAGAACGTCAAGCTCCTCGACGGCGGCCGCAAGAAGTGGGAGCTCGACTCCCGCGAGCTGGTCAAGGACGTCGCCGCGCGTCCCGAGACGAGCTACCAGGCCAAGGACCAGGACCTGTCCATCCGCGCCTTCCGTGACGACGTCGTCGCCGCGATCGGCAAGCTCAACCTGGTCGACGTCCGTTCCCCCGACGAGTTCACCGGCAAGCTGCTCGCGCCCGCCCACCTTCCGCAGGAGGCGGCGCAGCGCGGCGGTCACGTCCCCACCGCCCGCAACATCCCGTGGTCGAAGACCGCGAACGACGACGGCACCTTCAAGACGGACGAGGACCTCAAGGCCCTCTACGAGGGCGAGGGTGTCGACTTCTCCAAGGACACCATCGCCTACTGCCGCATCGGGGAGCGCTCGGCGCACTCGTGGTTCGTCCTCCACGAGATCCTCGACCAGGCCAGCGTCAAGAACTACGACGGATCGTGGACCGAGTACGGCTCGCTCGTCGGCGTGCCGATCGAACTGGGAGAGGCCCGATAATGACTCAGGGATGCGCTGCTCCGGAACAGACCGTTGCTCTTCCGGCCGGGATCGACCTTTCAAGCCAGGCCGTCATCCAGGGTGTGGTCTCGGGCGCGGGTACGGCATACGCCCGCCTGCTCGACCACGCGGGAGAGTTCACCGGCGAGGTCGTGGTGTCCGACGAGGGCATCTTCCGCTTCTTCGCCGCCCCCGGTGACTGGACCGTCCGCATCATCGCGGGCGGCGGGGTCACCAAGGACATCCCGGCCCAGGCCCGCCTGGGTGAGGTCACCCAGCTCGCCGTGGCCGTCTGACCCTTCGAGTCCGGCCTCGCCACAGCGGGCCGACGGGTTGAACGACCAGTACGAACTTGTATGAACTGGTACAACGGAAAGGACCGGCACTCCCGCAGGGGAGGCCGGTCCTTTCCGTTGTGCCGGATGCGCCGGAGGCTCGCCGCCTTGGTGGCTTGGCGGTCCCGGAGGTCCGTCGGAACGGTGTCTCCGTCTTTTCGCGTCAGACGGTGAGACGGTCCGCCAGACGGTTCTCGACGCGGTCGAGGGCATCGACGTAGTCGGGCTCCGGTGACATGGCCGCCGCCAGGCGCAGGTGCGGCAGGGCCTCGGGGTGGCGGTTGGCGCGTTCGAGGGTCCTGCCGAGCAGGAACCGGGCGTAGTGGTCGCCGGGGGTGCGCTCCAGAAGCGACTCCAGCGTCTCCTTCGCCCTGCCGAGCTGGGCCGAGCCGAAGTAGGCGCGGGCCGCCAGCAGCCGTACGGCGGGGTCGTCCCCGTGATCGGCCAGCAGCGGACGCAGGGTACGCAGCGCGCCGAGGGGGTCCCGGGCATCCAGCAGGGTCTCGGCCTGGCGCAGCCACCTCACCTCGTCGGGGAGTTCCCGCCGGGGAACGGCGTGCCGTACCAGATCGGCGAGGACCTCGGGAGGCTGCGCGCCCGGGACCGCCGTGTCGCCGACCACGAAGGTCGGTGAGGTGGCGATGCCCTCGGCCTTGCCGCGCAGCAGCCAGGAGCGGACCTCGTCCGCGCCGTCGCCACGGTCGAGGGCCTCGGCCATGCCGTCCAGACCGGCCTCGGCGGCGAGCGCCGCCAGGGTGGCGCGGTCCCCGATGTCGGAACCCTCGACGAAGTGGGCGCGCAGGATCCGCTCCACGACCGCGTCCTGGAGCGCGGCACCGCCCCGCCCGTAGGCGAGGGCGACCACCCGGTGGGCGTCGAACGTGTTCGCCCGCCACGTGGCGCCCCGCCCGCCGTCACCGGACCGGTCCCCGGCCGGAGCCGAGACCAAAGCCGGAGCCGAGGTCGGGGCCGGGTGGAGGGCTCGCAGGGCGCCTTCGGCGACCTGGTCGCGAAGCTCCTCCTCCAGGGGCTCCGACGGCACCGGGGCCATTGGGTCGATGACGTACGGGCGCCAGACGATCTCCACGTCCTCGCCGAGTCGCGCCTGCTCCAGGCGCCGCTTGCCGATGTAGGCCCACGCGCAGGCCATGTCGGCCCAGACTTCCATGCGCTTCATTGCCGCTGCAACAAACGGGGTCGGTCGTTTATTCGACGGGTACTCCGGCCTGGATCGATGCCGGTGACAGACCTGGGGAACCGGCAGCGGTCGCCGTCTCGGCGCCTTCGAGACGTGGTGGGGGTCCGGCAGGGTGAACGAGGGGCGGCGACGGTCGGCGACAGTTGGCAGGGGCGGGAGCACGCCGGGAACGACGGGAGCGTCTCACCGGTCGGGCTGCGTTCCGTCAGGGGAGTCGTTAGCATGCGTCGGGTGCCTGAAACGCCTGTTATGCCCGCACAGTCGCCGGCAGTCGGCCGGAGGCCCGCCTCGCTCTCCGCGGCCTCGCTGCCCATGCACACGCTCAGGATCTTCGGTGCCTGCGCCCTGACGCTGATCCTCTGGTTCTCGGTGGGCAGGGTGGTCCGGGCGCTGCTGATGGTGGCCGCCAGCGAGGTCTCCCACGGTGACCACCGGCAGGTACGGCTCGTCGTCACGATGTTCGTCTTCACGTTGATCGTGCTGAACGAGCTCGTGGTCATGGTCGGCATGCTGCACTCGGTGCGCGGGGCGCTCCGGGAGATCCGGGTGCGGCGGGAGGGAGGCGAGGCGGACGAGAGCATGTTCGGCGCGCTGAACCGGGCCACCCTGGTCTTCGCCACCATCTACCTCGCCTGGAGCTTCCAGAACGCGGACGCCAGGGAGTTCATCGCCGTCGACACGGCCAGGCGGGTCGACCAGGACTTCGCGGCGAGTCTCGCGGGGAACGAGATAGAGGGCGGTACCGGGCTCTCCACGCTGGACGTGCGGGTCTCCATAGGGGTCGCCGTGGTCGCGTACCTGCTCAAGACGCTGTTCGGCTGGTGGCACGTGAACGGCAAGGTCAGGGGCAGCGGCGTGTTCGCGACCTTCTTCGAGCTGGCCTTCGCCTTCTACAGCCTCAACGCCCTGTTCGCCTTCGCCGAGGCTCGGGCGGACTGGCTGGACCACCGGACCGTCGTGATGACGGTCAGGGGCTGGGCCGAGGAGGCGGGCGAGGCCCTGCCGTGGTGGAAGTCCTTCTGGGACGCGGCCGGTGATGTCTGGCCCCATGTGGTCGACGGCCTGATCGTCCCGCTCACCTGGCTGACGGTCGCCTCGCTCGTCTACGGCGCCTTCGCCGAGGACACCCGGGCCGTCGTACGGGGAACGAGGCTCGACGACGTGGCCACCCGGATGGAGCGGACCCACAACCTCACCCAGAGCACGATGACCCGTGCCACGGCCGGTTTCCAGGAGCGCTGGGTTCCCCCGGCGAACGCCTTCCGGCTCGCCGCCCGGGGTGGCCCCGCGCTGTTCGGCCTCTTCTGCCTCGGTTACGTGGCGATCCGCGTGGTGACCGACTACGCGGACCGGGGTGTGCGGATGCTGATCGGCAACGAGGACCCGTTCGTCTGGGTGGCGCTGGGCGGGCCGGTCGGCTTCGTCAGGGACCTGCTGGTGCTGACGCTGACCGTCTGCCTGCTGGCGGCCACGTTCGACATCGCGGCCACCCGCAGCCGTGAGGCGGGGGAGACGCTCACCGCCTGAAGCGCAGCACCTGGTCCTGGGCGGGGTCCTTCTCCTTCGCGGTTCTCTTGAAGGTGTCCGTGACGGACTCGTTCTCCACGACGCGGTACGTGGCGGGGCGGACGTGGACCTCGACCTGCCCGGCCACGTTCCTGGGGACCACGCTGACCATGGTGTAGGAGTAGGCGGTACCGACCCGGTGGTCCTTGACCTCGTCCGGGAGGTCGTCGCTCTCGGGGAGCACCTTCCACGCGCGGCCGTCGGAGTGCCTGACCTCGACCTCGGGGTCACCACGCCGGCTGACGCCCTCGGCGTCCAGCGAGGTCCTCGTCACCTTGATCTTCAGCCACTGGCGGTCGGCCTGGAGGGGCTTCTGGCCGGGCAGGCTGTCCACCTGCTCGACCGAGGTCTTCCACGACACGTGCATCAGCGTCATGGCGCCCCCGGCGGCGACGGTGTGGATCCTGTCGGCGGGGTTGCCGGTCCTGTAGACGCTGTAGCCGTTCCACGTGGAGACCGCGATGCCGAGCCCCACGGCCACGATCGCCCCACCGATCCGCAGTGCCGTACGGCGCCCCCGCTTCGGCGGGGTCTCCTCCGCGGCCGGTGCGGAACGTTCTCCGGGAGGCGCGTCGGCCGGTACGGCGGCGGGGGCGGCCGTCGGTGTCCCGGCTCCGGTGGCGGACGGCCTGGGCAGCGGGGGTCCGGGGACGGAGGGGAACGGCTGGGTCGAGGCTCCCGGTGGCTCTTCCCCTGGTTCTTCCACGGGTGGCTTGGGAGGCCAGACCTGTTCGTCCGGGAATATCCGCATAGGGCCGGGTGTCCACTGGCCGCCGCCCGAAGACTGTCGACGCTGGGGCGGGGTGGGACGGCTCCGGGCACGGGCGGGGGACGCGGCGGGGAGATCCGCGGACGGTGCGGGAGGCGCCGGTGGGGCGACTGACCCCGGTGGGGAGACCCTCTGCCCGGTATGGCGGTTTCCCGGCTCGGGCGGGGTCAGCCGCCTGGCCCGGGGCGGCGCGGGCCGTCCCGGGTTCTGTCCGGTGCGCGGCTGGGGAGTGGGAGGTTCCGGGTTCTGCCCGGTACGCGTCCGCTGGGGCGCGGGGGGTTCCGCGTGACGTCCACGAGGCTGCGTGGGCGCGTCGTCGTCGAAACCGGGTGGTGCCGGGTGCCTGGCGGGGGCGTCGAGAGCACCGGGACCGGGACCGACAGGAGGAGTACCGGGAGCGCCGGAAGGCGGTGGGGAGGGCGGTGCCGGGTGCCCATCGGGAGCGCCCGGCCCGCCGAGGGCGCCGGGAGGCACCGGCCAGGTGCCGAGGGTGGCGGGCCAGGGGCTGCCTCGGTAGGAATCGGGAGGCGGGGCGGAAGGATGACCTTCCGGAGCGGGCCGATCCCGTCGTACGGACCGGTTCTCCCGCGCGAGCCGATCTTCCCGCGCGAGCCGGTCCTCTCTCGCGAACGGGTCTTCCCTCGCGAGCTGGCTCTCCCGCGCGGGCCGGTCCTCCCATGCGGGCCGGTCTTCTGCGGGCTGTTCTCCTCGCGTGGGCCGTTCCTCGTGCGCGGGCCGCTCCTCCCGCGAGGCGAACCAGTCGCGGCCCCGCTCGTCCTCGGGACCTCCCCGATGTGGCGTCCCCATCAGTTCCTGCTCGCCAACTCGTAGACGTCCTTCGCGGTGGAGGTCAGTCGTCGCGCGGCCGCCTCGTCCAGGCCCAGGTCTATCTCGATCTCGGGTCCGTTGGGCTCGACGATGAAACCGGACGAAGGGGCGAGCAGGATCCGGGAGTCAGGGAGTTCCCCGGGCGGGATCTCGAAGACCGCCACTCCTTCGGTCCACCATCCCGGCTGGATGTAGGGATGGGTGATGGTCGACATCGGGTCCACCCTGTCGGAGGCCACGTAACGGCGCCCGCTGTCCGTCAGCAAGCGGGGAGGCCCGAACCGCTGCGGCTCCCAGGTCGCCGTGGCGGACACCTCGACGATGATGAAGATCCCCTTGGCGGTCACGCGTTCCCGCTCACCGCCGCTTTTCGGGGCCGCGATGGCCTTGGCCGCGTGCACCGCCCTGACCCGCGCGGAGATCCGCGAGCCGGTGACCTCCTCGTTGACGGCGCCGGTCGAGGTGAGGGGCGCGTCGTGGTCGGCGATTCCCGCGCCGAAGGCCTGCAGCCCCACGGCGGCGGCCAGCGCGATCCCGGCCAGCACGGCACCGGCGGCGCGCCACCGGCTCGGCCGCGCCGCGGTTCTGCGGCGGGCGGGCGTCCCGGGCCGGGAGCGGTTCCCAGGCCGAGAACGCGTCCCGGAAGACTGGGAACGCGTCCCGGACCGAAGGCGCTCCTCGGGAAGGGGACGTGCCTCGGGTCGGGGGCGGGCCTCGGAAGGCTGGGAACGGGCCTCGGGCTGGGGGCGGGAGGAGACATTCACGAGCGTGCTCCCCCCGGCACGACGGGAAGCGTGACCTGGGCCGTCACCACGGGCTTCCTCTCGCCCCCGTCCTCCTCCGTCACCACGAACCAGCCCGGTGCCAGCGTGACCCCGTCACGCCACTCGTACGTGCCGACGTCGATCGTCAGCTGTTTGGGAGGCCGTTGCCTGTCCTCCAGCTCGTACCGGACCACGACGTTGGTCGGCAGGGCCGGGTGCAGCTGGCTGCTCTCGCCCCCTCCGGTGGGGGTGAACACCGACGCGCCGTACTTGCCGTTGATCGCCGGAGTTATCTTGAGCAGGGACGAGCCGAAGGACCCGCCGCCCAGACCACTCTCGTAGGGCAACCCCATACCGGCGGTCTCGTCGCCCTTGTTGACGACCCGGAACTCGATCTCCAGGAAACGCTTGGCCGGGCTGCCGAACAGGCCCGGCTCACTCGTGGTGCGGGATCCGACGAACGTGGTCGTGAACTGCTCCTGATCCACGGTCGAGCCCTGACCCAGCCGCTTGGGAGGCTTCTCGGGGGCTGTGGCGAAGCCGCCGAGGGCGGCGGTGACTCCCAGACCGGCGGCCGTCACCAGAGCGGCGAGCGGGACCGCGATGGGGCGCCGTCTGGTGGGACCCTCGGGAGGGGCAGTCATGAGACACGATGTTAATCGCTGACGTCCGTCTCATCTGACTCATCTGTCCCTTAAGTACTGGTAAACCTGGGGAAAATACAGCGGATTGACGGGAACGCTGCCCGAATATGATGACGAACTCTTACGCTGTCTCCGAGGCTTCCGATGAGCCCGATGGCGGAGGTTCCGTGGCGGACGTGCATCCCGAGCATGCGCAGCTCCAGGCGGACCGGATCTACCTGGGCTGGCAGTACGCCTTGTTGCACCCTGATCCGGGTCCGGCTCCCAAGCGACCCTCGCCCGTCGAGAATCCTCCCGAGCCGATCGACCCCGAGTGGGTGCGCAGGGAGCGCCTCAACGAGGACCTGCTGAACCGGCCGCTCAAGATCGTCCGTGCGTTCATGACGGCGCTCGCCACCCTGATCCTCGTCCTCGGTCTCACCGAGATGCTCAGCTGGTCGTTCGCCGCCGTCGGGGTGATCGCCGCCGGTGGCATCGCGGCGTTCTGTAGTTACGCCGTCCACCAGGGCGACCGGGCGGTACGCCGCCGCATCAGGGAGCGCGAGGTGGCCGGTGACCGGCTGCGGGAGGAACGCGACAGGGAGCTCTTCCTCGCCCAGGAGGAGCACGCCGCCCGCTACCGGGAGTGGGCGGAGAAGAAGGAGCGCCACGACCGCCAGCTGACCTGGTACGCGGTGGCGGTGCCCGACGAGATCGACCGGATCGACGTGGCAGGGGGCACGCTGCCCGGCTGGTCGGCGCTGATCACCCTGCTCGGCGCGACCCGCCTCTACAGCGGCGGCCACCTGACCGTGCTCGACCTGTCCGAGGGCGCGATCGCGAAGGACCTGATCGAGCTGGCGCGCAGGGGCGGTGACGATCCGCTGGTCTGGGTGCTGCCGGTCGACCTGCCCCGGCTCGACCTGGGCGCCACGCTCGCCCCGGAGGCCTTCGCCGACGTCCTCGCCCACGTCGTGAGCGTCAGCGAGGAGCACCGTACGACGAGGGATCTGTCGTTCGACAACGCCATCCTGGAGCGGGTCCTGGAGGTCCTCGGCGAGAGCGCCACGATCAACCAGGTCACCGCCGCCCTGCGTGCCCTGGCCCAGGTCGGCGACCCCCGTGAGGACCTGCGGTTCGGCCTGATCACCGCCACCCAGCTGGAGCGGATCGGCACGCTGTTCGGCCGGGGCGTCAGCGACCGGGTGGTGATCGAGCGGGCGTGGGCGCTGGAGTCGCAGCTGCGCAAGCTGGAGACCCTCGGCTCGGAGGCGGTGCGCCTGCCGCCCGCGCGCCTGCGGGTCGTGTCGATGGACCGCCAGGCGGGCGTGTTCGGCAACCGCGTCCTCGGTACGTACGTGGCGACCGCGCTCACCCACATCCTGCGCCAGTCGCCCGCCTCCGAGCGGCCGTGGTACCACACGATCATCGTCGCGGGAGCGGACAAGCTCCGCGGCGACGTGCTCGACCGGCTGATGGACGCCTGCGAGACCTCCAGGACCGGCCTCGTGCTCACCTACCGCTCGCTGACCCCGACCGTACGGGAGCGGCTCGGGCGCGGGCACGCGGCGGTGACGTTCATGCGGCTCGGCAACGCCGAGGACGCCCGGATCGCCAGCGAGCACGTCGGCACCGAGCACCGCCTGGAGCTCGCCCAGCTCACCGAGACGATCAGCGCCGCCGGGGCCGGGATGGACGGCGGGTACGTCTCCACGGTCGGCCAGGCCGAGGAGGGCGACGAGGAACGCGACGTGAGCCACACGGACCTCAAGGAGGACATCACCGAGTCCACCGAGTGGGGCCGCCGCGCGACCAAGGCGATGGGGGAGACCGAGCGGGTGTTGCACCGCTCCAGGGAGTTCCTCGTCGAGCCTCACCAGCTCCAGCAGCTTCCCACCACCTCGGTGATCGTCACCGACGCCACCGCCGAGGGCCGCAGGGTCCGTCTCGCCGATGCCAACCCGGCCATACTGACCTTCCCCAAGACGACGCTGGGCGAGTTCGACGAGATCAAGGAAGCCGCGCTGGACCACGTACGGGAGAAGAAGGTGGAGCCGCGCGTGTCGAGCGCGTTCGAGGACGCGCCGCCCAACCTCGGCCCGCCCCCGGCCAGGCTCGACTGGCGCCGTCGCTGATGAGCGCCCGGCCCACGCCGCCGGTGAGAGCCCAGGCGGTGGAGAACCGGGGGACCCAGGTGGTGGAGAACCGGGGGACGGGGACCTGGGCGATGAAGATCCCGGCGGAGATTCGGATGGCGGGGTCCTCCGTGATCGGCACTCGGGTGGTAAGGGTTCCGGCCGGGGAGGTTCGGCCGACGGAGACTCGGGTGAGGATGGTTCGAGCCGGGGTGTTTTCGCCGGTTGGGTCAATGAGGCGTCCGCATGTCGTAATGGGATGGTCAATGCCGGGGTGCGAGCCCCGAGTCAGGTTCGACCGTGGTCGCGGGGGTGACCTACCCTCGATCTCGATCATGCGTCGGCCGGTACGACGGAGCGATCCGTGAAGCGTCAACCCTCCGGCCTGGAGCCGGGTCCCCCGGGTGGAGACCAAATGCAGCCAAGTGTGTCCCGTCCGCCCAACGCCCTGACCGGTCCCTGGTACCGAATCCAGGCGATCACGGCGCCCTCGCGCAGCTCCTCCGCCGAGTGGGACTTCGTCACCGTTCTGCCCGCCGTACTCTCCACGGCTCAGCGCAACCGTCCCTTCGTGGTCGGCTGGCTCTCGCGGGGGTCGGGCGCCCCGCTGGAGCTGATCACCAACGCGGGGCCGCTCACCCCGCCGCGCCCGCCCCGCAGGGCCGCCACCGAGGTCGAGCACGCGCCCGGCGGTCCCGAGCCGCTGCTGTTCCCCAGCGGTGCCCGGGGGGTCCGGATCGGCGACGAGTGGCTCCGCGACCTGTCCGACCTGGCCTGGACCGTCTGCCCGGGACGGCAGGCCCCGCCGCTCGGCGGGCGCCGCGAGCCGGACGCCGACGAGATCAGGCGGCCCACGCTCTTCGAGTCGACGCTGGTCACGCTCATGTCCCGGCCGTTCGCCTGGCTGGTGGTGGCCGAGCAGACCGACCTGCTCGACGCCGAGGTCGCGCACCTGCGCACCCAGCTCAACGTGCTGCGACAGTACGGTGACGCCTCCGAGCGCTCCCGCTACGACGCCGAGCGGGCCGAGCGGCGCATGCAGGAGCTGGACGCCTTCCGCGAGGCCGGGCTCTGGAACGTCCGGGTGCTCGCCGGGGCCGCCGGGCCCGAGGAACTGCGCCAGATCGCCCCGGTGCTCGTCGGCTCCGCCGAGATGAGCCACCACCCCTACCGCCTGCGCAGCGCGCTGTCCGGCCCCGTGTACGGTTTCGCCGAGGCGCTGGCCACCACCCTGCAGGACCCGGCGGACGGCGCGGCCTCCCCGTTCGCGGCCACCGCCGGGGCGCTCGCCGCCCTCGCCGGGCTGCCGCACCGGGAGGTGCCGGGGGTACGGGTCCTCGACGCGGGCTTCTTCGACGTGACCAGCGAGGCCGACACCGTGCCCGGCGCGCTCACCGTCGAGCTCGGGTCCATCCTCGACGGCCAGGACAGGCCGGTCGGCTCGTTCAGGGTTCCGCTGGCCACCCTGAACCGGCACGCGTTCATCACCGGCGCCACCGGCTCCGGCAAGTCCCAGACCGTCAGGCACCTGCTGGAACAGCTCACCGGCGCGGGCATCCCGTGGCTGGCCATCGAACCGGCCAAGTCCGAGTACGCCTCGATGGGCGGCCGGATCGAGCACCTCGCCCCGGTGACCGTGATCAACCCGTCGGCCCCGGAGAGCGTGCCGTTCAGCGTCAACCCGCTCGCCCCCGAGCCCGGCTACCCGGTGCAGGCCCACATCGACATGGTCCGGGCGCTGTTCATGGCGGCCTTCGACGCCGAGGAGCCGTTCCCGCAGATCATGTCGCTCGCCCTGCAGCGGGTGTACGAGGCCAACGGCTGGGACGTGGTCACCGGCTGGGCCGCGCCGGGGGCCGCCGTCCGGCCCGCCGTACCGACCCTCGAACAGCTTCAGCAGCACGCGATGGACGTGATCAAGGAGATCGGTTACGGCCGGGAGGTCCAGGCCGACGTGGAGGGCTTCATCTCGCTGCGGCTGCGGTCGCTGCGGGTGGGCTCCGCGGGCCGGTTCTTCGAGGGCGGGCACCCCGCCGACATCGGCGACCTGCTCCAGCGCAACGTGGTGCTCGCGATCGAGGACGTCGCCAACGACGAGGACAAGGCGTTCCTGATGGGCACCTTGATCATCCGGATCGTGGAGCACCTGCGGATGCGGGCCAGGAAGGAGCGCAGCAGCGGGCTCAAGCACGTCATCGTGATCGAGGAGGCGCACCGGCTGCTCCGCGACCGGGGCGCGGGACGGGCCAGCACACACGCCGTCGAACTCCTCGCGGGCATGCTCGCCGAGATCCGCGCGTACGGCGAGGGGATCGTGGTCGCCGAGCAGATCCCCACGAAGCTCGTCTCCGACGTGGTGAAGAACACCGCGCTGAAGGTGATCCACCGGCTCCCCGCCGAGGACGACCGCCAGTTGGTCGGCGCGGCGACGAACCTGAGCGAGGAGCAGTCCCGGCAGGTCGTCTCGCTCCCGCCCGGCGTCGCCGCGGTCTTCGCCGACGGCATGGACCGGCCGCTGCGCATCCAGGTGCCGCTGGGCGAGGACCGCGAGCGTCCGGTCCCCGGCCACATGCCGCCCATCTGCGGTCGCCGCTCGGCGGCCTGCGGGCAGGAGTGCCGTAGCGGCCGGGCGTGCACGCTGGTCGAGCTGCGCGAGGCGGACCTGCTCGCCGGGGCGTCCGACTGGGCCTGGCTGCGGATCTGGGCCGACACGCTGGTCTTGGCGTTCTGCACCAACCGGTCGCTGCCCGGGGTGCCCAGGGCGCTGGCCGACCTCTGGGCGGAGCTCCCGCCGAGGCGGCGCGAGTGCCTGCTGGCCACGGCGGTGGAACGCTGTGTGGGCCGCCGCGCGTGGTCGCTGCGGACCGTCAGCGACCCGGCCAAGCTGACCGAGCAGGTCGCCGCGGTCGCGACCAGGCTGCTCGGCCCCGACCGCGACCCCGGCGAACGCCCCGGGCCCGCCTGGGTCATCCCGCAGGTGCGGTGGCTGCACGAGGTGGACAGGCTCTTCCCCCACGGCCAGCCCGCCCCCAACCCGCGCGGCTCCGCGCCGATCATGGAGTACGCCCTGTTCAACCGTCCCCCGGGCGGCACCGAGCTGCTCGGCCACCGGGCCAAGGCGCTCCGCCACCACCCGCTGTCCATGGAGGTGGACAGGAACCGGGAGCTGGCCTGGCGGGTGATCCTCGGTGACGACGAGCGCGAGAGCGTGGAGCGCGACATCCTCACGGTCACCATCGGCGTCGACCCGGCCGACCGGCTCCGGCACGTGTCCCAGATTATGGGGGCGGGCTGGCTGGAGAGCGTGCTGTCGTGGCCGCACCGGTTCGTGCTGCCCTTCGACGCCGACTCGCCGGAGCCCGCGGAACTCGCCTTCGCCGAGCAGTGAGGACGGTTCGACCGGGGTGTTCCCGGCGGTGAGGGCTCGCTCCGTGGGCGTTCCCGTGGAGTCTCTCGTGAGCGTTTTTGCGAGTTTCCCGTGGGCGTTTCCAAGTGTTCTGTGAGCGTTCCCGTGAGGCTTCCCGCGAGTCTCCCATGAGCGTTCCGTGAGCTGTGTGTGAGGCTTCTCCGTGAGCTTTGTCCAGGATCTTCCCGGGGCATTCGCACCGGATGCGAGGGCTTTCGTACCTCACCGTCACCGGGGGGTGCGTGTGACGTGCCGCCGGGGGTGACGGTGCCGAAGCAAGGCTAAGATCTGCGGCATGAACGATTCGGTGATTCCGGTCCCGCGGCCGGGCCGGTCGGCCGCCGGGTCGTCCCGCGACGGGTCGCCAAGCGAGGAGACGGCATGACTCAGCTTCCGCTGCGGGCGCAGCTCGCCACCGCTCTCGGCCGGACGGCCGCGACCCTGTCCCGGGTCACCGGGCGCGGCGACGGATCGGTGATCGGGGGCCGGGTCAGCCTGGTCCTGGAGCCCGACCTGCTGCGCAAGCTCGCGCACGACCGCAAGCTCGCGCTGGTGAGCGCGACCAACGGCAAGACCACGACGACGCGTCTGATCACCTCCGCGCTGTCGGAGCTCGGCGACGTCGCCACCAACGCCTTCGGCGCCAACATGCCCGCCGGGCACGTCTCGGCGCTGTCGTCGGCCAAGCACGCCCCGTACGGCGTGCTGGAGGTCGACGAGAAGTACCTGCCCGAGGTGATCGACACCACCGGTGCCGGGGTCATCTGCCTGATGAACCTTAGCCGCGACCAGATGGACCGGGCGGGTGAGATCTGGCTGCTCGCCCAGAAGTGGCGGCGGGCGCTGGCGGGGAGAAACACCCACGTGATCGCCAACGCCGACGACCCGCTGGTGACCTGGGGCGCCTCCACCGCGGCCTCGGTCACCTGGGTCTCGGCGGGGCAGCCGTGGAAGGAAGACTCCTGGTGCTGCCCCCAGTGCGGCGGCCCCCTCGACCGCAAGGGCATGGAGTACGTCCCGCCCGGCAGCATGGGCTCCGGGGCCCCCTCCGGCGCGGGGGAGAACGACTGGGCCTGCCGCGAGTGCACCTTCCGGCGGCCCGAGCCGTCCTGGATCCTCGACGACGACGCGGTGATCGACCCGCGCGGGCAGCGCTGGGTGCTCGACATCCAGCTCCCCGGGCGCGCCAACCGGGCCAACGCGGCGATCGCGCTGGCCACCGCCGAGGTGTTCGGCCTGCCGGTCGAGCGGGCACTGCCCCGGCTGCGCGAGGTCAGGTCGGTCGCCGGCCGATACACCACGGTGGAACGCGACGGGCGGCACGCCCGGCTGCTGCTCGCCAAGAACCCGGCCGGATGGCTGGAGGCGTTCGACGTGCTCGACGCCTCGCTTCCGGTGATCCTCTCGGTCAACGCCCAGGGGCCCGACGGCCGCGACACCTCGTGGCTGTGGGACGTCGACTACCGCGTGCTACGCGGCAGGCCGGTTTTCGTGACCGGTGAGCGGCGGCTCGACCTCGCGCTCCGGCTGGACGTGGCCGACGTACCGTTCCAGCTGGCGAACTCGTTCGAACAGGCGCTCGCCGCGCAGCCGTCGGGCAAGGTCGACGTGATCGCCAACTACACCGCCTTCCAGCAGATCCGATCGGAGTTCGGTCGTGCAGTCTGACAGCGCCCTGCGCCTTGTCTGGATCTATCCGGACCTGTTGAGCACGTACGGCGACCAGGGCAACGTCCTGGTCCTGGAGCAGCGCGCCCAGCGCCGGGGCATTCCGGTCGAGACCGTGCACGTACGCTCGGCCGACCCGGTTCCCGAGAGCGGCGACATCTACCTCATCGGCGGCGGTGAGGACCGGCCGCAGATCCTGGCCTCCGAGCGGCTCCGGCGCGACGGCGGCCTGCACCGGGCCATCCAGCGGGGCGCGGCCCTGCTGGCCGTGTGCGCGGGCTACCAGATCATGGGCACCACGTTCGGCGGCGAGGAGGGTCAGCCGGTCGACGGCATCGGCCTGATCGACATCTCCAGCGGGCGCGGCCAGGGCCGGGCCGTCGGCGAGCTGGCGGGGGAGGCGGACCCGGCGCTCGGCATCCCGACGCTGACCGGCTTCGAGAACCACATGGGCGTCACCCGGCTCGGGGCCGGGATCCGGCCGCTGGCGCGTACGGCGGTCGGCGTCGGCAACGGCGACGGCACCGAGGGCTGCTACACCGGCAAGATCGTCGGCACCTACCTGCACGGCCCCGCGCTCGCCCGCAACCCCGGCCTCGCCGACCTGCTGCTCACCTGGGCGGTGGGTGCCCAGCTGCCGCCGATCGACGACGCCTGGTTCGACCGTCTCCGCGAGGAGCGCCTGGCCGCGGTGCTGCCTCACTGATCACGGGGGCGGCCCCGCTGACGGAGGCGTCCTGTCGATGGGGACATCTCACCGGCAGGACATCTCATCGGCGGGGTGTCTCACTGGCGGGATGTCTTATCGGCGGGGTGTGTCATCGGCGCGGGAAACCGGCTGCCCGGTCTTGCCGGGCGGCCGGTGACTCGACGCCGAGGGCTCGACGGGCGGGTGTTCCGATGGCCTCGGGCCCAGGTCTAAGGACCTCAGGCTCTTAGGACCTCAGGGCTTCAGGTCTCAGTAGACGAGGGCCTGGACGCCCTTGCCCAGAACCTCTTCCACGAAGGTGGAGGCGCCCGCGATGCGTATGCCCTCGATCACGTCGTCGACCGTGATGTCCCGCCGGGCCGCGCACTGCGTGCACAGCGTCACCGTGCCGCCCGCGAGCACCGCGTCGAGCAGGTCGCCGAGCTGGGCCGCGTGCGGGAGGGTGAACTCCTTCGCCCGGCCGGGAAGGGCGAACCAGGCGGACTCGCCCGTCAGCCAGAGCGAGACGGGGACCCCGCTCGCCAACGCCGCCGCGGCCACCGTGAACGCCTGATTGCAGCGCTCAGGTGAATCTTCGCCTGCGGTAACCTTGATCACCAGTGATCGTGCCATGTTGGCAGCCTATGTGGCCCGGTGTCACCGGCGCGAACCATACCGGAGCGGCTCTAGGCTCGTTTCCATGGACGTTCCCGAACTGCATCCCGATCTTGAGCCGATCGCCTTCCTCGTGGGCCGATGGGAAGGCGCCGGGGTCGGAGGATATCCGACGATCGAGAGCTTCAACTTCGGCCAGGAGATCGTCTTCGGTCACAACGGCAAGCCGTTCCTGACCTACACCAGCCGCACCTGGCTGCTCGACGAGGCGGGCAACAAGGTGCGCCCGCTGGGCACCGAGACCGGTTTCTGGCGGCAGCTCCCCGGCCGCCAGCTTGAGGTGTGCCTGTCACACCCCACCGGCATCGTGGAGATCTACGTCGGCGAGGTGGTCTTCAACAAGATCGAGCTCCAGACCGACGTGGTGGCCCGCACCGCGACCGCGAAGGAGTACACCGCGGGCCACCGCCTCTACGGCCTGGTCAACGGCAACCTGATGTGGGCGTACGACATGGCCTCCATGGGGCAGCCGCTCCAGTCCCACATCTCGGCCGAGCTCAAGAGGGCCGGCGACTTCGTACCCGACACCGAGTGAGGTCCGTGGCCGACGGCGGATGAGCCGGGACGTCACGGTGCTGGGTGGGGGCAGGGCCGGTGCCCGTGACCAGCCGCGTACCCGCCGCCGAGTGGCCAGGCCGGGGTGGGACGCTTCGGTACGCACCTGCCGCCGGGTGGCCAGGCCGCGGGGTGGGATGCTTCGGTACGCACCCGCCGCCGGGTGAGGCCGGTTCCCCGCGCGGTGCCCGCGAGCGAGTCGGGCGGGGGGCTGGTTACGCTCTGGGGGCATGAGCACTCCCTTCACCCCCGATGTGGTCGAGGCCATCAAGCGCCACATGAACGACGACCACGCCGATGACGCGCTGCTGATCTGCAGGGGCCTCGGTGGGCAGCCCGAGGCCACCGGCGCGACGACGACCGGCGTCGACGCCGAGGCGATCGAGTTCGCCGCCGTGGTCGGCGGGCGGGACGTCACGGTCCGCGTTCCCTGGAGCACCACGCTGACCGAACGCGCCCAGGTCCGCGCGGAGGTCGTCCGCCTTTACCGTGACGCCTGCGCCGCCCTCGGTGTCCCCGCTCGCGGCGAGCACTGATCGCCGTACGAGATAACGTCGCCGGGCGGATCCCGCCCACCGGCCGGGCTTCGCGCGAAACACGCCCGCGGTTCTCCAGCCCTATTCCTCCTCTGTCGCCTTCACGCCCCCGAGCGGGAGCCGAGCGGGGTTCGGCGGGGACGGTGATCTCGTACGGCGAATGCCGTCCGGTCGGCATTCGCCGTGAAGCTCCTTTTCTCGACCGGAGAGACGGGAGGAGCCTGCGGGCCGGTTGGTGACGGTCCGGTCACTGTCGAGACCGATCGGGACGTTCGTGGAAAGCTCCCAGATACCAAAATTTCCTGAAAAAGGAGGCGCGGTGAAACCACGAGCACTCGTACTGGCGCCGATGCGAGGTCAGGAGTGGAACCGCCTGAGAGAGCTGATCGACGTCCACTACGACCCGGCCGACCACCGTCCCCATCAGGCGGCCGAGCTCGCCCGGCAACTCGCGGACACCGGCGCGCGCATCCTCATCACCGAGTCCGACGAGGTCGCGGGGCCGGTCCTGGAGCTTCCCCTGCTGGTGGTGGGCTGCGCCCGCAGCGAGGCGGGGAACGTGGACCTCCCGGTCGCCACGGCGAAGGGCATCCCCGTCGTCTGCGCCCCCGGCCGCGACGCCGACGCGGTCGCCGAGCTCACCCTCGCCCTGATCCTCGCGGTGACCCGCCGGGTGGCGGTTGGAGACAGGGAGGTCCGGCGGGGCATGGCCTCCTACCGGCGGCACCGCGCGTGGGAGCTCGCGGGCCGGACCGTCGGCCTGATCGGCTACGGGGCGGTCGGCCGCGCGGTGGCCTGGCGGATGAAGGGGCTGGGCATGCGCGTCATGGTCCACGACCCCGAGGCGGCGGAGAACCGGTACGGACTCGACGTCCTGCTCGCCCAGGCCGACGTCGTCTCCGTACACGCCTCCGCGTCGGCGGGCCGGCTGGTCGGCGCGATGGAGTTCGCCGCGATGAAGCCCGGAGCGATCTTCGTCAACACCGCGGACGCGGCCCTGCACGACATGAACGCCCTCGTCGGAGCCCTGAGGGCGGGGCATCTCGGCGGCGCGGCCCTCGACCGGTTCGCCGGGGAGTGGCTCGACCCGGCCCACCCGCTCGCCGACATGGACAACGTGGTGCTCACCCCGCACCTGGGCTCCGGGACCTACGACACCGAGATCAACCACACCCGGATGATCTGCGAGGACATCGTCAGGATCCTCGGCGGCGAGCGCCCGCTGCACTGCGCCAACCCCGACTTCCAGGAGTGACGGCCGACGTGCCCGCGTGAGCAGGTTTCACCGCAAGGCGACTCCCGGTGAGGCGGCTTCGCGGGAGCGGGATCCGTGGGAAGAGAGATGCTGGAAAGGGAAGAACCCCGGGCCACTTCCCCCTGCTCGGCAGGGGGGCCGGTGGACTACAGGCGGGATCGCCCGCCTCCGGCGGCCCGGGGTTCCGGTGATTGTCGTGGATTCGCCGAACGTCGCAGACGCCCGGACAGAGTCCGGTCGCGGCGTCCTAGCGGACAGCCACCTCGCTAGCCCAACTATGATCAACCATCGTTCGGACCACCTCCTTTCGGCGTGCCTGTACGTTATGAAACTCCGCACCCCCGGGGCAAATGTTTTTTCCCGGCCCGCCGCCGCCCCCCGAAGCCGGCCGTACCCTCCGGTCTCTCGGGCCGTAGGAGGGCGAGGAGCGTCCCGGTGCTCATAGACTCTGGATATGACCGAGACGTCGTGGCATGAGGAACTGCGGGCGCGCGGTTACCGGGTCACTCCGCAACGCCAGCTGGTGCTTGAGGCGGTCAAGGCCTGCGAGCACGCCACTCCAGAGGAGATCTGCACCCGGGTGCGGGAGACCGCGCGCGGGGTGAACATATCAACCGTCTACCGGACCCTTGAGCTCCTCGAGGAGCTCGGCATGGTCACCCACTCCCATCTCGGGCACGGCGCCCCCACCTACCACCTGACGTCCGAGGCCGATCACGTGCACCTGGTCTGCCGTGGCTGCGGGGAGATCAGCGAGGTCAGCCCGGATCTGGTGGAGAACTTCGTCGGCAACCTCGACCAGAAGCTCGGGTTCCTCACCGACGTGCACCACCTGACGGTCTTCGGCCGCTGCCGCAACTGCCGCGACTGACGCCCGGCCTGAGGCGTGACGTTCGGCTGAGGCGTGACCCTCGATCTGAGGGGCGCGACGCTCACCACCGGCATGCGATCGGGCCGAGGGGTATGACGCCCGTACGCACCGATATGGGGGTCGGAGAGCACTCGCTGGAGGGTGATCCCCAGTGGCGAGGACGAGGGTTCACCTTCGGTCGCGCCACCTGGGCCGGAGCGTGATCAGTCGAGTGTGGGCACCTCGCCGCCCTCCGCCCACTCGACGCCGACTCCGCGCAGCCCCGCCGCCCACGGAGCGGTGATCTCGGTCAGCCCGGCCGCGTCCGGTGGCGTGCGGCCGAGTCCCACGGCGTACCTGGCGATTCCCGGGCCGGTCTCGAACGGCCGGGGCCATGCGTGTGCGTCCCGTACCCTCGCGTATTCCAGGGCGGTGAGCAGCGCGCGCATCCGGCCTCGTACGCGGCCCAGCGTCACCTCGAACCCCTCGGACCGTCCCGCCCGCACGGTCACCACCGCCCACGCGGCGTGCCGCCGGTGCGACGGCGGTGCCGACAGCAACTCGGGCCGGGGGTCCCGGCCGGTCTCCGACGCCGCCTCCACGATCTCCCACGCGTTGTAGAACTCCTGGGCCAGGAGGTCTCGCCCACCGCTGCCGACCTGCTCGCTGCACAGGCGGACGGGGGCCGTAGGGGTCATGATCGACACAGCCGCGCCGGGCCTTCCGTCCGAGGATCTGCCCGACCCGTCTGATCTGTCCGACCTAGCTGATCTGTCCGACCTCGCCGGTCCGTCCGATCCCTCAGGCGACCCCTTCGCCCCGATCGGCGGTTCGCCCGGATCGGTCACCGGGCTGTCCAGGCCGGTCGGTGTGCCTTCCGTCCCAGGGATGGTCGGTGTGCCTTCCGTCCGGGGGATGAGAGCCTCCGGCCCGAGGCTGATCGGCCGGTGCCAGTCCCACGCGGCCCACGTGCCGAAGAAGTGGCGAAGCAGGTCGCCCGGCGGAAGATCACCGGCCTCGCGCACCGTACGAGCCGCGAGGACGGTCCAGGCCAGACCTGGCAGCCCACCGAACGGAGCCGAGTCGAGCCCGCGCGCCCTCGCCCATGCCTTCACCTTCCGGGCCAGTCCGGCGAAGGCGGCACGGTGTTCGCCGACCGAGGCGAGCACCGCGTCGGCGTCGCTGACCGCGCTCAGCGCGATCGCCGAAGCCTCGCCCAGCTCGACGCGGCGCGACACGGCCTCGGCGGGGGTGACGTTCACGGCCCCCGCGACGCCCGTGACCGCCGTGCCCTCGGTGTCCCCTGTGGTGTCCGTGGCCGTCGTGGCGGCTGTGACCGGTATGACGACCAGATCGACGTCCAGGTCACCGACCCGGAACCGGAGGCCGGGCACCCTGGCGCCGATCACGCGTCGCAACCCGGTCGCCTCCGGCAGGGCCGTCCTCACCCGTGCCTCGACAGCCGTGAGATCCGTGAGGTCGGCCGTCGAGGGCAGCGCCGCCACCAGGTCCAGGTCCGCGCCGGGCAGGGCGCAGCCCAGGCGCCGTGAACCGGCGACATGGACGACCCCCTCCGTCAGCGAGGACCGCAGCCGCTCCACGACCTCCCGGGCGCGAGCCTCCCCGGAATCGTCCTCGCCGTGGCCGTCCTCCGGGGTACGCGCCGGATCCGGCGGGGAGCCGGGCGGGTGTGTCCCGTGGTCGAGCCAGCGCACCTCGCCCGCTCCGAGAGCGACGGTCGCCCGGGGCCGCATGGGCTCCTCGCCCCGGCGTGACAGCAGGACCAGCTCACCGACCGGCGCCGTCTCCTCGCCCAGCCGTGTCTCCCAGTCGGCGGTGAACCGTTCGGGATCCCGGACCTTCCCCAGGGCCAGGTGTGGGGTGTAGCCGTCGGAGCGGCCCTGGCAGTTCGGGAAACCGCGCTCCAGCGCGGCGCGCAGCGCGGCCCAGGGTTCCGGCCCGCCCGATGCCGGGTCGAGCCAGACCGTGGAACCGTCACGATGGGTGAAGGCGCGCACGCCCCGCAGCCGGGCGGTGAACGGGGGGATCGAGGCCGTGGCGGCGGCCAGGACGGGAGCCGCCTCCTCGAAGGAGGACTCCGGTACGAAACCGAACATCACCGTGACATGCGGTGGCCATCGGCGGCTCTGGGGATCGTGTTCCCGGCGGATCTCCTGGATCTCCGGCCAGAGTTCGGCCGGGGGGATCCAGACCAGGGCCGTCCGCGCCGTCGGCCGCGCGTCCAGTACACCGGATACGCCGGGGGTTCCTGAGGAGCGGTGGGTGCCGAAGAAGCCGTGTGTCCCCGCCGAACCGCGGCCCCTGGAGGAGTCAGGTGCCCCCGAGGAGTCGGATGCCCCTGCTGGGCCGCGGATTCTGGAGGAGCCGGGTGCCCCCGGAGGGCCGGGGGGCGCCGGAGGAGTCGTGCCCGCTCTCGCCGGTGGCGACGTCCACGACGACGCCGTAGTGGTCCGACACGAACAGGCCGTCGGCCGTCGGGGAGTCGCCCCGCAGCGCCGCGGCGGTGACCCGCAGGTCGTGGCCGCGCAGCAGTACGCGATCGAGCCGGGACGCGCGGCCGGAGAGCGAGGAGAGGGCCGCCAGCGGATTGACTCCCGGATCGAAGGTGGCGGTCAGGTCCCCGGGGCCGTGGATCTCGGTCCAGGCGTCCCGCAGGCCCAGCACCTCGGCGGGCCCGCTCCCGCCGTCGTTGAGGTCGCCCAGCAGGATCACGTCCCCGTCCACGCCGAGCAGCACCTCGGCGATCCGGGTGAGCTCGGCACCACGCCGGGCGGGGCCGTTGCCGGAGTGGTCACTGCTGAGGTGTGTGACGGCCACCACGATCGGTCCGGCGGCGGACTCCACCGTGACGGCGGTGACGGCCTTGTGCGGGCCGAGGGCGTGCGCGCCCACCTCCAGCACGGGCAGGCGGGTGAGCAGGAGGAGCCCGTTGTCGTCGACGTCCCGGCCCGTGGGATCGGTGCTCAGCGTGTACGCGGAACGGATCCACGGGGTCCGCAGCAGCATGCCGAGCAGCTCGGCCTCGACCTCCTGGAGCGCGATGACGTCCGCGTCCGCCCGCTCCAGTTCCTCCAGCAGCAGCGGACGGCGCCGCGCGGTGTCCAGCAGGTCACTGTCGTAACGGTCCCACAGGGTGTTCCAGGTCAGCACGCGCAGGCGCGTCGCCGTCGGCGCGTACCCGGCCGACATGGACGGTACGGGTGGCGCGGGACGCCAGCCCGCGACCGGATCCCACGCGAACGGCGTCCTGGCCGTGAAGAACGGCTCCCGGAGCCTGCGCGGATCCCGCACCCGCCCGGCCTGGGAGGAGTCGATGAGATCCAGGTCCGCCGCCCGGTCCCAGACCCTCTCACCGTCGGCCTCGACGAACAGGATCCGGTGCCAGGGAATGTCACCCCCCGGGACGAACGCGGGCAGCGGCACACGCTTGGGCGCCGCCCCGCGCATGTTTATCCCCAGGACGAACCGCGCCGGGTCGAACCGCGGATCCCAGCGGATCCGGTGGAAGATCTCCTCGCTCGTCCGCATGCTCATCCCTCATCGCCGTTGAAGACTCCGTCGCCCTCAAAGGCTCCCTCGGAGGCTCCGTCGCCGTCGAGGGCCCCGGCGACGTCGAGGACGGTCCCCTCCGGCCCGATGTACCAGGTACGGTGCGTCTCTCCCGCGTACGGCGGGGAGAAGCGGCGAAGCTGGGCCGAGAGCACCTCCGGCGGCACCGGGTGCGTACGGCTCGCGTTGCGCCGGGCCAGCAGGTCGCCGGGGACCAGCATGACCGCCTGCGTCGTCAGCGCGTCGCGCCTCCGGGCCACGGTGTGCACCAGGGAGCGCTGGTGCCGGTTCAGGGCCGTGGCGTCCCACACGACGGTTCCGCCGACGGCGAGGAGCGCGTCGAGCCGGTGCAGGCCCTCGCGGAGGATCGCCGGGTTGGCCCGCTGGTCGGACCGGGAGCCACGCGCCTGGCGCAGGTCGTCGAGTGCGACGACGGCGCCGGTGTCCGTGAGGTTTCCGGCGAACGTGCTCTTTCCGCTGCCCGACGGGCCGACCATGACGACGAGCCGGGGAAACCCGCCGGACCGCCGGCGTCGGCTCAGCGCCAGGCCCCCCTCGGCCGTGGTGATCCGGCCCAGCGCGTAGGCCTCCCGGGTCTCGGCCCAGCACCGGTCCGCCACCTCGGGGTCACAGTCGCCGAGTGCCCGGCGCAGGCCCAGGCGCAGCGGCTCCAGCGGCGCCTCGCCGAGCAGACCGGCCTCGTCGGCGTGCAGCTCCGACCACGCGACCTGCTCGCGCGCGTCGGCGGCGTCGCCGTCCGCGCCTCCGGTCAGCGCGGCGGCGGCCACCGCGTGCAGGACTCCCACATCAGCCGCGACGGCCAGCCGCACCAGGCCGGTCCTGCGTGCCTCGTCGGGGAAGTCGCGGTGCAGGCGGGGGTGCAGCTCGACCAGGTCGGCGACCCGCCGCGCCAGGGGCATGCCGAGGGGGGCCACCAGGGCGGGCGCCAGCCAGGACCGGCGCGTGCCCCGGAACAGGGCGGCCAGGACGCCCATCAGCCGGGCGTCCCCGGTCCGGCCCAGCAGGTCGAGCCTGGCGGAGACGTCGGCCACGACCGCCCCGGCACGCTCGACGGCGACGGCCTCCGGCGGTGCGGACATCGCCGGACCGCCAGGCATCGCCGGGTCACCGGACATCGCCAGGCCACCGGTCGTCGTTCCCCAGCCGGACGGCGCGGTGGCGGGGGTGTCGGCGGCCCGTGTCGCGGTGGCGGCGTGGGCACCGGCGGCCGGTGTCGCGTGTCCCGCCAGGTCACCGGTCGTCACCCCCGTCGCGGCGAGGAGCGCCTGAACGTCCGGATCGGCTCCCGACCGCACGTCCCACAGCGCGGCGACCGGGCTCAGACCGTTCTCGACGACGGGCGCGAGCATCCAGTGTTCGCTCGTCTGGACATGGCGTGGACGCACCCATTTGGCGATGCGGTGGGGGAACTCCTCCCGGTGGAACCCGGCGACGGTCCGCACGACGTACCCCTCCCGCCGCGCCGTGTCCAGGCGCAAGGCCCGCAGCGCCCGCTCGTCGAAGGTGCCGCGCCACAGCACCGGCGGGACCGGGACTCCCAGCCGCCGGGCCAGGCGCGCCGTCCTGTCCCAGTCGAGGCAGTGGTCGCCGTCCCAGACGGAGAACGCGTAGAACCAGCTCTCCAGGTCCCGGTACTCGATGGAGTGCCGGGCGTAGAGGTTCTCGCCGCACACCCGCCATCCCGGCGGGATGAACCTGGCGATCCTGCCGTGCAGGGCCTTGATCCACGCGCGGGACGGATGGTGCGCCGAGTCCAGCGAACGGGCGTGTGTCCCGTCCTGGTACAGGGTGGTGTTCTCCCCGTCGAGCTTCTCGGTGACGACGACCTCCCGGCCCACCAGCCCCGACAGGCTCCCGGCGCGTACGTCGTCCGAGGCGGCTCCCGGAGACCAGGGCAGGTGAGGAGTGCGGGGATAGTGCACTCGCATGATCTGCTCCCGGTGACGAAGTCGCGCTGCGGCGACTGTATGGGAGGTGACGGAGCGGATCCACACAATAACCGCGCCCCTGCTCGAAGCACGTGAAGATCGGGCGGAGCCGCTGCCGTTCGCATCGGCGGGGCCTCGTAGGCTGTGGGTATGCGAAGCCCTCTGCTGGACACTCCCGGCGCGGTCGCGGCTGAGACCCCCGACGCCGACGTCGCCGGACACTACGGCGACCCGTTCGCCGAGCAGCGCGCGCTGCTCGCCGGAGAGGCGATGGTCGACCGGAGCAACCGCGAGGTCGTCCGGATCTCCGGACCCGACCGTCTGAGCTGGCTCAACAGCCTCAGCTCGCAGAAACTCGACGACCTGAAACCCGGTCAGCCCACCGAGACGCTGCTGCTGGACGCCCAGGGCAGGGTGGAACACCACCTCGTCCTCGTCGACGACGGCGAGGCGGTGTGGGCGCACGTCGAGCCGGGCACCGGCGCGGAGGTGGCCGCGTTCCTCGACAAGATGCGGTTCATGCTGAGGGTCGAGGTCGCCGACGTGACGGATCGTTACGCCGTGGTCTCCGTGGCGGGGGAGGCGCGCCCCGACCTGCCCGAGGGGGCCGTCGCCGTCGGCCGGGACGTCCTGCTCCCGCGCGACCTGCTGGCCGGTCGGCTCGGGCTGGGGCTCGCCGGGCTCTGGGCGTACGAGGCGCTGCGGATCGAGGGGCACCGTCCCCGCCTGGGCTTCGAGACCGACCACAAGACGATCCCGCACGAGGTGGGCTGGATCGGCTCGGCCCTCCACCTCAACAAGGGCTGCTACAAGGGCCAGGAGACCGTGGCCCGCGTCCACAACCTGGGCCACCCGCCCCGCCGCCTGGTCTTCCTGCACCTGGACGGCAGCGTCGACACCCTGCCCAAGCACGGCACCCCGGTGACCCTCGACGGCGCGGAGGTCGGTTTCGTGGGAAGCTCGGCGCGCCATCATGAGCTGGGCCCGGTCGCGCTGGCCGTGGTGAAGCGGACCGTGCCGGTGGACGCCACGCTGGAGGCCGGGGGGGTGGCCGCGTCCCAGGAGATCATCGTGCCGCCGGACGCCGGGCGCAACGTCCAGATCGACCCGGGCCTGCGCCGCCGCATCCGCTGACGACATCTGACGGTGTCGCGTCCGGGGCGGGCCACTCCGGCATGCCCGGATGTCACGCCCCGGCTCCCAGGCACCGCCCCGGTTCCCGGGCACGTCCCGATCTGGGCACCCCGGCTTCCCCGGATGCCGTGACTTCCGGGCCACTCCGGTTTTCCGGGAGGCGTACGGCCCCGGAGGGGGCTCAGATGTCCAGGACGAGGGTGATCGGGCCGTCGTTGGTCAGGCCGACCTTCATGTCGGCGCCGAACACCCCCGTCTCCACCCGGGCGCCCAGCCCGCGCAGCTCGGCGCAGACCGCCTCCACCAGCGGTTCGGCGACCGGCCCCGGGGCGGCTGCCTGCCAGGTGGGGCGGCGGCCTTTGCGGGCGTCGCCGTACAGGGTGAACTGGCTGACCACCAGCAGTGGCGCGCCGATGTCGGAGCAGGACTTCTCGCCGGAGAGGATCCGCAGGCCCCAGAGCTTGGCGGCGAGCCTGGCCGCCTCGGCGCGCGTGTCGGTGTGGGTCACGCCGACCAGGACCAGCAGCCCCGGTTCGTCGATCGCCCCGACCGTCACGCCGTCCACCACCACCGACGCGGAACTCACCCGCTGTACGACCGCACGCATGCCCCCATCATCCCGTGCTCCCGGGCATCCCTAGACTTCGGACGAAAGGAGACAAAGGTGTCTGCTGAGTCATTGTTCGTCGAGGTTGTCCGTTCGGGGTTCGTGGAGTCCACCCATCGGGCGCGGATGCTCGCGGTGGCGGCCGACGGGTCGCTGGTGAGGGTCCACGGGGAGGTGGACGCCCTGGTGTCGCCGCGCTCGTCCATGAAGCCCCTGCAAGTGCTCGCCATGGTCCGCGCCGGGCTCCCGCTGGAGGGGGAACTGCTCGCGCTGGCGTGCGCGAGTCACGCGGGGGAGCCGTTCCACGTGGACGGGGTACGGAGGATCCTGGCCGGGGCCGGTCTGGACGAGAGCGCGCTCGGCTGCCCGGAGGACCTGCCGGAGGACGTCGCCTCCCGCGACGAGGTGCTGCGCTCCGGAGGGGGCCGGGCCAGGGTCTACATGAACTGCTCGGGCAAGCACGCGGCGATGCTCGCCACCTGCGTGGCCAACGGCTGGCCGCTGGAGACCTACCTCGCCCCGGCGCATCCGCTGCAGCGGGCCGTGCGCGCCACGGTCGAGGAACTGACCGGCGAGCGCGTCGCCGCCAGTGGGGTGGACGGTTGCGGCGCCCCGCTGTTCTTCGTCTCGATGCTGGGCGTGACGCGGGCGTTCCGCGCCCTCGTCCGGGCCGATGAGGACACCCCGGAGCGCCGCGTCGCCGACGCCTTCCGCGCCCACCCCGAGTGGACGTCGGGGACCACCCGCCCCGAGGCCCGGCTGATGCGGGCGGTCCCCGGACTGCTGGTCAAGGCCGGGGCCGAGGCCTTCGACGCCTTCGTCTTCACCGACGGGCGCTCGGGAACCGTCAAGGTCGAGGACGGCGGCCAGCGCGCCCGGGTCCCGGTCACCGTCGCGGCCCTGACCGCTCTCGGCTTCGAGGCCCCCGGGCTCGGCGAGCTCGCCGCCGGGGTCCTGCTCGGCGGGGGGCGTCCCGTGGGCGAGATCCGCGTACGGTAGCCGCCACGGATCCCGCGTACGACGGTCGCTAAGAGGTTTTACAGCGAGCGGAACTGGCGGGTGGTGGAGATCGCTCCCGAGGTGGTCATGGTGAAGGTCCGCATCGAGTCGGCGAACCTGGACAGGTCCCACTCGGCCGGGCCGTGGTACCAGTACAGGTGGTCGGCCTGCTCGCCGTTTCCGGTGACCGAGGAGACCACGCGGGCCCAGCGGTCGACGCTGTCGAAGATCACGGCGTAGGGCAGGTAGCGGGAGAACAGCTCCACCCGCTGGGCCACCGGGACGTCCCCGCCGATGTCGGCGCCGGACAGGTACTCCCTGAAACCGAGGGTGTGGGCGAGGGCGCCCGCGCCCTTGGCGGTCTTGGCGGGCATGTACTGGCCGCCCACGGCGAGGGCGGCCCCGGCGATGATCAGAGCCAGGCCGAGCACCCCGTACGTGGTGAACCAGGCCAGCCCGACGGTGGCGAGGACGCCGAGGCCGGTGAGGGCCACGCCGACGGTCGTCCAGCGGGTACGGACGGTGTCGGGGCGGCGGGCGAACCAGCCCTGCGTGACCACGTCGCGGTAGAGCGCCTCGCGGACCTTGCCCAGCTTGGCCCCGAACGATCCCTGGAGCTCCGAGAGCAGCACCGCGTCACGGCCGTCGAAGATGGCGTCGTAGAGCTCACGCTCGTAGGGCATCAGCGAGGCGACCTGGGCGGTGGGCATCCGTACGAGCCTCCAGTCGGGGGTCTCGTACGTCTGCCGGGGCTGCTCGTCGATCCTGAGGTAGCCCCGGACGGCGAGGTCGACGATCGTGGCGGTCACGTCGATCACGTCGGCCTGCTCGTCCATGAGGGTGCCGATCTGGCCGGGGCGGACGCCGTCCGGCGGGGCGAAGTGGCCGTTCTCGACGCCGCTGAGCGAACCCGACTCGTGGCCGACCACGCGGGCATCGCGGCCCCGGGTCCAGTAGAGGAGGGCGAGGCCGCCGAGCATCAGGATCAGCAGTCCGGCCAGCGCGCCGCCGGTGACGGCGTTCAGGGTGAAGGCGTTGGACAGCTCGAAGCGGCGTTCCAGGACCGGCACGCCCCTGGTGGCACCGGTGGGGTAGCCGACGACCACGGTGAGCACCTCACCGGCGCCGAGGTCCTGCTGCCCGAACTCGGCGGTGACGCCCGTGTGGTCCATGGACGCCTCGGTGCAGGCGATCGCCGAGGTCAGGGGACCGGCGAAGCACGACAGGCTCTGCATCGCGGCCGGTCCGCTCACACTGACCCTGGCCTGCTCGACGGGGACGGACCAGGCGCCCACCGCGTACCACCGCAGCTCCTGGGCGTCGGCCAACGGTGTGACGGCGCCCTGGACGTCGTACTCCAGGGTGGCGCTTCCCGTGCCCTTCAGGGTGATGGTCTCGCCGGTCAGCGTGGCGTCGCCCTTGAGGTCGGTGACCCGGTAGAGCCGGTCGCTGCCGTCGTCGTAGCGGGTCCGGTCGACGAGGGCGCGCGACGGCGCGTCACCCTCGAAGACGACCTCCTCCTTGACGTGGAGCACGCCGTCCTGCCGGAGCTCCAGCTGGACCGTCGTGCTCGTCACCTTGTCGGCCTGCGCGCCCTGCGCGACCCGGGTGGTCTGCACGGCCTGGGAGGTCCCCGCACCGGCCCGCCCCGCCTGGGGGGACTCGGCGCCGGTCGGGCCGCTCGCCAGTGTGGAGGAGGCGAGGGCGGGGGAGGCGAGGACGGGGGACGCGCTGAGTGCCAGCGCGAGGACGGCCACCGAGGCCAGACTCCCGGCAGCTCGGAGGGAGAGAGCCACCCTGCGGGAGAGGGCCGTTCGGCGCGGGAGAACCATTCGGCGCGGGAGGGCCGCTCGATGCGGGAGGGCCGCTCGGTGCGAGGAAGATGCCGCCATGTGTCGGGAGCTTAGCGAGATCCACCGGCCCGTGACGGCCGACCCCATATCCATTTTTTCCCACTCATAAACCCATATGTGGTTGCATCCGCTAGATTGCCGCCCGGAGATCAACTCTTTGGAGAGGCGGTCGCATGCGCCCACGGGGGTCGAACCCGCTGGCCTTCGGTGTGCTCGGCGTTCTCGCCACGGCGTTCGCCGCGGTCGTGGTGATCGCGGGCCTGGCAGGTGGGGAGGAGACCGAGGTTCCCGCCGGTCCCGGCACCGCCCCGGTGGCGACGAGGAGCGCGATCCCCCAGCAGACGGGCGACACCGAGATCACCACGCCGGACTTCACCCCGCCGGAGAAGCTGAACCTCGGCTCGCTGGGCGACGTCGAGATCACGCCGGTCGCCGCGCGGCGGAACCTGGCCGTCGACCTCCGCTACATGCGACGCTCGGACACCGCGGCCCGGCTCAAGCGCAACCCGCTGTACGGCACGGGCCTGATGCGCCCCACGTCGTGCCGCGCCCCGAGGCCCTCGACCCAGCCCCGCGACATGCTGTCCTACCTCAACGCCGTCACCGACTGCCTGGAACGGGCCTGGTCGGCGAAGTTCTCCCAGGCCGGAGCGGTCTTCCTCCCGGCGCGCAAGGTCTACTGGTCCCGTCCGGGACGCGGGCCCTGCGGCACCTACCCCGACGCCAACGCCTCCGCCTACTACTGTCCGTCCAACCGGGGCATGTACGTCGGCCTGAGCCACGTGATCGAGCAGAGCGGTGACGTCGATCCGGCCAGGAACCACGTGCCCTACCTGGCCGTACTCGCCCACGAGTACGCGCACCACGTGCAGAGCATGGCGGGTATCGGCGGAGCCTGGTGGTGGGAGGTCTCCAACAAGTCCCGTAGCGCCCAGGACGCCCACTCCCGCCGCCACGAGCTCCAGGCGCAGTGCCTCTCCGGGGCCTTCGTCCGCACCGTACGGGTCCCGCTGGGGGTCACCAACGCGCGCTGGCAGGAGGTGCTGCGCACGGAGTTCGGGCGCGGTGACGACCAGAACGGCGGCACCCGGCGCGACCACGGCAGCGGCGAGCACTACGCCGCCTGGCTCCACCAGGGCTGGAAGTACGCCAGGATCGCCTACTGCAACACCTGGTCCGTCAGCCCCTCCGAGGTCAGCTGACCCGTCCCCGTCCCACGGCGTCACCTCGGTCCGGTGGTGACCCGGACGGTCGCGGTGCGCACGGTAATGCCGGGCCGGGTTCTCGCGATATGAACGGTGGCGCCGGGCTGGGTTGTCGCGGTGTGGAGGGCGGCGCCGGGCTGGGTGGGCCGTGCGGTCGCGGTGTGAACGGTGCCGTTCCGGGTCGGTGGTGCCGCTCCGATCCGATGGGCCGGGCCGGACCCGCGAGGCCGGTCGTGTTCGTGGGACGGAGTCGCCACGGGCGTCGGGGGACATCTGCAATCATGTCGGGAGCCCGACGTTTCCCGAGGTGGCATGCGCGCGCCCGTACGTAGACGACCGTGGGCGTTCACGGTCGCATTTCTTGTAGCGATTTCCTGCCTTATTTCGGGATGTAGCCCCGGAGACGGCACGACCACGCCGATGTCCGCCGGTACGGAACCCCCGTCCACCCGGCAGCCCCAGGCCCCGCTCGTCATGATCGTCGGCGACAGCTTCACGGTCGGGTCGGGTCCCGTACGGGGATGGGACGGCTACGCGGCCCGGGTCGCGCGTGAGCTGGGCTGGCAGCTGATCACCGCGGGCGCCGCCGGAACGGGCTTCGTCAACCCCGGCAGGGTGGGCCGGACCTTCCGGGACTCCTTCGTCAAGGAGCTCTCCTGGCGTCCCGAACCCGACATGCTCATCATCTCCGGGGGGCGCAACGACCGAAGGATCGAGGCCGTCAGGATCGAGAGCGCGGCCGTCCACCTGGTGGAGCTGGTCAGGCGGCGGTGGCCGCACACCAGGATCGTGCTGGTCGGCCCGATCTGGATGACCAAGGCTCCCCGGTGGGCCTACGGCGTGCGGGAGGCCGTCGCGCTCGCCGCCGACCGGCAGGAGGTGCCGTTCCTCGACCCGTTCGAACCCCTCGGCCCGCACGGCCGGGGCTGGGGTCGCGGAGCGGTCCTGCCCGACGGTGTCCACCCCACCCTCGTCGGCCACGTGCGCCTCTCACGCTGGATGGTTTCCACGCTGCACAAGCACGGCATCGACCCGCGTTCTCCTCGTGGAACATAAAGGACATTTCTACACAAACCGCCCCGTAGAAGTTTAATGACGACCATAAGCGGACAATCGTAGTGCAAAAGGATTGAATTACCGTTTATGGGCAGACATGGCAGGAAATCATGACAAGCGGGGATGGCTCATATCTGGCCACCTCTAGTGATTTCCGGCCGATCCAGAAATGCCGGGAATCGGGGTAATTGAACCTTTCGAGGGGAAAAGCAATGCCCAAGTTCAAGAGTGTTATCGCAGGACTCGCGTTCACTGTGGCGCTGACCGGCGGGGCTGTCGGTATGGGTGCGGCGACCACGGTCGCGAGCGCCGGCGCGGCGACCGCCACGGTCACCGCCGCGGCCTTCCCGACCTGGGGCGGCGGTGGCTGTGGCCGCGGCTGTGGTCGCGGCTGCTGTGGCGGCGGCGGCTGGGGTGGCTGGGGCGGACACCGACACCACCACCGCCAGCACTTCAAGGTGCGGATCAACAATAACAACAACAACTTCAACCGCCTGGAGAACAGGAACCGCAGCGGCGGCTTCGGGTTCGACGACGACTGACCGGGTCTCCCGATCGCCGGACCACGCCCGCGCCCCGATCCGGGCGCGCTGCGAGGGAGCCCCGTGGCCGGTGTGAACCGGCCACGGGGTCGCGGTGAGGCCGCAGGTGGACGACCTCACCGGCCTGCGTACGACGGGAAGAGGCAGGGTGAGGCCGCCGGTGACGGCGGCCTCACCGCTTGGCGTACGACGGGAAACGGTCGCGCGGGGCGGTGAGGCACCGGGGTAAAACTAAAAGACGTTCTATAAAGACGGCCGTTCGATACGACCAGGAGACGGCCACCGGGTACGGCTAGGAAATGGCGGGGACGGGCGGGGTGCCCGTGCCGGACCAGGTGCCGATGAAGCCGAAGGTGGTGGATCCCCCCGCCGGGACGGCTCCGTTCCAGGCGGCGTTGGTGAAGGTGAAGACCGGGGGAGCCGAGGAGAGGGTGGAGCTCCACGACTGGCTGATGTTCACGCCCGAGGGGTAGGTGAGGACGGTCCGCCAGGTGGTGACCGCGGAGGCGCAGCGGACGGTGACCTCGCCCTGGAAGCCACCCTGCCAGGAGTTGGTCGTCCGGTACGTCGAGGTGCAGCCGCTCGGCGGGGTCGAGGTGGTCGTGAAGGTCGTCGCCGAGGAGGCGGCCGAGGTGTTCCCGGCGGCGTCGCGGGCGACGACGGTGACGGTGTAGGCGGTCTGCGCGGTGAGGCCGGTCAGGGTGATGGAGGTGGTCGCGGAGGAGCCGAGCCTGGTGGTTCCCCGCAGGACGTCGTAGCCGGTGACCGCGCGGTTGTCGGTGGAGGCGGTCCAGGACAGCCGGGCGCCGGTGGCGGTGACGTCGGAGGCGACGGGGGTGCCGGGCCTGGTCGGCGCCTGGGTGTCGGGGGTGCCGGTGCCGCCGTAGACCGTGGCCTCGACGGAGGTCCGCGCGATGCCGTTCGCGCCGTTGAACAGGCGCTGTCCCCAGCTGGTGAGGGCGGTCACGTCGAAGTTGGTCACCTGGTCGAGATACTCGACGCCGCCGCCGTTGCCGCTCCACGACCAGCCGAGGTAGCCGACACCCCTGGCCTGTGCCTGGGCCATGATCGTGTCCTCGTCGGGGTTGCCGTCGGAGTGGTCGAAGCCGAACTCGCCGACCACCAGCGGCAGTCCCGAGGTCTGGAACGCCTGGAGGTAGGAGGTGACCTCGGCGGCCGTGTCGAACACCCCGTACATGTGGACGGAGAAGACCGTGTTGCGCTGCGGGTCGGCGGCGAAGACCGTGGCGGCGTTGTCGCGCATGGTGAAGCCCCAGTCCTGGCCCCAGTTGGGCGCGTCCACCATGATCAGGTGTTGGAACCCGTTGCTCCGCAGCCGGGTGATCGCGGCCGAGGTGGCCTGGGTCCAGCCCGGGGTGGTCGCGGTGTTGCCGAAGGGCTCGTTGCCGATGTTGAGGACGACGTAGTCCTCCTGGCCGACGATCGCGCTCTTGACGCCGATCCAGTAGTCCACGGCCTGGTCGAGGGTGTACGCGCCGCTCTGCTCGCCGTACCCGGTGGTGTCATGATTTTCCAGGACACAGATGAGCCTGTTCTGCTTGCAGAGCGAGACGATGTTCGCCACGTCGGAGACGCCGTTCGCGGTCCACCGGCCGCCGCTGAGCACCACCCGGACGGTGTTCGCGCCGAGTGACTTGATGTTCGCGAACGAGCCGGTCTGGGTCGGGTACCAGGCGTGCGGGTGGCTGGTGCCCCGCATGACGAACGCGTTGCCGTTCGCCTCAAGGATTCGCGTGCCGCTCACGTGGAGGCCGACGGCGGCGTGGGCGGGCGGTACGGAGACGAGGAACGGGAGGGCGAGGAACGGGAGAAGGAGCGCCGCGAGCAGCGCCAGTCTGGTGCGCATGGCCTACCTCGGTTGGGGAGTGCCCGGCCGGGCGGAGGGGTCGTCGCGCCCGGCCGGGGTGAGGAGGCGTCCGCTGGGAGGAGCGGACGCCCGGACAGGGAAGCGGGTGCCGATTCACGGCGCGGACCGCCGTGAACCGTCGGAACGAACCACCGGAACGAGTGGTCGAAGCGGGATGTCAGCCGACGGTGCAGGTCACCGGCACCGGGACGCCGTTGGTGCCGTTCTGGCTCGCGCTGAAGCCGAAGGAGGCCGAGGCGTTCGGGGCGAGGGCGCCGTTCCAGCTCACGTTCCTGACCGACACGTCCGCTCCCGTCTGGGTGTGCGTGCCGTTCCAGAGCTGGCTGATCGTCTGGCCGTTGGGGAACCTCCAGGTCACCGTCCAGCCGGTGATCGCCGAGGCGCCCGCGTTCGTGACGGTGACGTTCCCCTGGAAGGCGCCCTGCCAGCTGTTGCCGATCGTGTACGTGGCCGTGCAACCGCCCGCCGGGGCCGTCGTCGTGGTGAACGCGGTGCTCTCGGACGCGGCGGAGGAGTTGCCCGCCGCGTCCCTGGCCACCACGGACACGGTGTACGCCGTCGCCGGGGTCAGCCCGGTGAGGACGTACGAGGTGCCGGTGGAGGTGGCGACCTTCGTCGTGCCCCGGTAGACGTCGTAGCCGCTGACGCCCACGTTGTCGGTCGAGGCCGCCCAGGTCAGGGTGGCGCCGCTCCCGGTGATCGCGGAGACGGCGGGCTTGCCCGGCCGGGTCGGCGCGGTCGTGTCCTCCTGCGGCGGGGGCTCGTCGCCGGGCGGGTTGCCCCAGATCTTCGTCGTCCCCGCGTAGAGCGTGATGTTCCGCACCCGCACCGGGGTCGCGCCCGGCGTGGTGGCGACACCGGTGTACGACCAGTCGTTGGACGGGTCCCACGTCCCGGTGCTCGCGAGCCGGAACTGCACCTCGCGCCGGTGCTGTGACTGGCCCGCCGGGGCGATCGAGGTCCCGGAGCAGTCGATGGTGACGTAGTAGGTCTTCCCGGACAGCAGGGTCGGCCCGGTCGGCGCCTTGCACTGGTTGTAGGCGGAGGTCACCGAGACCTGGCTCGCGGTCGTGGTGCCGTCGAGGGTGAAGTAGTAGCGGAACGAGCCGTTGGTCAGCGGGCGCGCGGGCCAGGCCGACTGGTTCCGCACGATGGCCTTGATCTCGGTGAACGTCGAGCCCGAGGCGTTCACCCCGGCTTCCAGGAAGATCTCCGGGCCGTCGGGGGTCTCGGCGGCGGGGAAGTTCGCGGCCGGGGGACCGCCGTACTCGCGGTAGAGGCGGGCGAGGGCGCTGGTGAAGCCCGCGTTGTAGTCGGTGGCGACCTCGTTCATCACGTAGTCGTCGCGCCGGTCGGTGTAGGCGTCGTTGGGGTCGGGCGGGCCGCCGACGAGGGCGCCGTACAGGGTGTGGCGGGTCTCGGCCGGGTTGGTCAGCTGGTCGGTCCACGAGCCGTGCGCGGTGCGGTGGTGCGGGTTCCTCGGCGGGTTCGCGCCGAATCCGATCACGTACGAGGAGTTGCGCGGGTTGTCGCCGAGCGCGTAGTTGATCTGCCTGACCGCGAAGTCGTGATATCTCGTCTTACGTGTCGCGTCGGTGATCGAGTCCGAATGGACCAGCGCCGCGAACGCGGTGTTGGCCGCGTAGCGCAGCGACCCCCACCGGTCGAGCACGGCCTGGCCGCCGGGGGAGTATCGCACCCGCTGCCCGTCGACCCCGACCGTCCAGAAGTCGAGCCAGCGGTTGGCGTCGTCGAGATACCTCTGCTTGCCGGTCAGCTTGTTCAGCAGCACGTAGGCGCCGTAGGACTTGTCGTCCCAGGCGATCGTCCACTTGTAGGACTTGACGGTGGACTGCGGCTCGGTGCCGAGGTTGTCGTAGTACGACTCCGCCTTGGCCAGGTAGGAGGCGTCCTGGGTGGCCCGGTGCAGCCAGATCGCGCCCCAGACCAGCTCGTCGTTGTAGCCGCTCCACGACTGGTAGTAGCCCGCCGCGTCGGTGACGCAGTCGCTGTACTTCTTCCGCACGGTGTCGGCGAAGGTGTAGAGCTGCTTGGCGTGCGTCACCAGCGTGTCGGCATAAGTCGGGTTTGTCGGGCGGAAGACGATCGACGAGGCCGCCATCGCCGCCGCCGTCTCCCCGGCCAGGTCCGACCCCCCGCACGAGGCGTCGATCTTGTACGCGGGCCGCTCCATCTGCATCGCCTCGGCCGGACCCCACCAGGCGTGGTCCCTGCCGCCGTTGCCGACCTGCCCGTACAGCACGTTCGCCGACGGATGGGCCTTGATGAAGTAGTCGTTGACGAACTTGAGGTTGTTCAGCAGGTGGGTGAGCTGCCCGGAGGAGGCGTACGCGTCGCGGTACTCCACCGCGCCCCAGGCCAGCATCGTCGCGCTCGCCGCCATCGGCAGGCCGAACTTGACGTGGTCGCCCGCGTCGTACCAGCCGCCGGTCAGGTCGAGCCCGGCGTCCTGGCCGTCGCCGAGTCCGGAGGGGCCGCGCCAGCCGACGCGGTTCCAGCTCGGCAACGCCCCCGACTGCTGGGCCTCGTAGAACCAGATGGACTTCTGCAGCGCCTCGCCGTACGCGAAGGCGGGCGCCTCGGCCTGGGCGCCGGTGGCGGGCACCGTCACCGGCACGGCGGCCAGCGCCAGCAGCGCGAGCGCCGCGAGAGTTCTCTTCATCGGGGGGTGCGCCTCTCGGAGATGGTGCGAGGTGGTGCTCGGGGCGTGACGGCGGGTCAGGGATGCCGTCACGCCCCGAGGTCTCAGCGGGTCGGGCTCGTCGGGCTCGGGCCCGGCTCAACCAGGCCGGGCCCGAGGAGGGGAATCAGGGGAAGAGCCGGCCGTACTCGGCGAGGGCGACGGCCACGTCCACCTGCGCCCAGAACCGGTGGTAGTTGAAGGTCGGCGCGGGGCCGGTGCCCTTCAGGTAGGCGTCCACCTTCGGCCAGTCCGGGTCGTTCCTGTAGAAGGACCGGATGGACATGAAGGTCGAGCTGGAGTTGATCGTGTCGCCGTTGGGCATCTTGCCGGTCCAGCCCGGGGGCACGTAGACCGGGTCGTTGAGGCGCCGGTAGTCGGTCTTGGTCTCGGGGACCGAGACGCCCCTGGCGTCCTGGTTGTTGCGCCACATGCCGTCGAGCAGGCCCTTGGCGACGTTCTTCGCCGTGGCGTTGCCGGACTTGGCCGCGTAGTAGGTGAGCACCTTGGCGTAGGAGCCCGCCACGCCCACGTCGGTCGTGTAGTCCCTGATGCTCACGTGCAGCCCGGCGTTCGTGCCCGGGTTGGTGGGGTTCCAGGTGTCGGGCTGGCCGGTCCACACCAGCGTCGAGGGGATCTGGTAGGTCCCGTCGGCGTTGATCGTGGTGTTGTCGGTGGCCCACTTCACCCACTTGTCCAGCACGAGCTTGGCGTCGGCGTTGCCGGTCGCGTAGTACAGCTCCGCGACCCGCTCCATCGACCACGCCTGGAAGCCGAACCACTGGTTGGACGGCGGGTCGTGGTAGACCGGCTGCCAGTCGTACGCCATCCCGTAGAAGGTGGGCAGCGTCGACGGCGGGGCCGCGTAGTGGCCCTGCCAGCTGTTGGTGGCGCCACCGGCGATCGCGCCCTCGGTCGACTGGAGCCAGCGGTAGAACTCCAGCTGCCGCTTGGTGCTGGTGGTCCAGTCCTGTACGGCGGTTGCGCCCTTGGGCTTGAGCACGTCCACGCTGGACAGCGCCCACGCGGCCATCGGGTTCTGGTAGCCGGAGTGGTTGTGGCTGGAGCCGATCCGCCAGGCCCATCCGGCGGAGCTGTCGTTGGCGCCGCCCCAGGCGTAGTACCAGCTCAGCAGGTACGCGGAGCTGTCCTTGCCGGTCCCGGCCGGGCACGAGGTGCTGGTGCAGCCCTGCTTCTTGAAGTACTTGTCGTACATCGCGTAGCGCAGGTAGTCGCCCATCTTCGCGGCCTTGGCGACCGTCGCCGAGACCTGCGCGGCCTTGCCCTGCTCGGTGGCCCAGGTGTGCGCCCAGTAGGCGACCTGGACGGCGCGGGCGTCGGCGTCGGGGGCGTTGGTGTACTTCCACTGCTTGGCGTAGGAGCTGTCCCCGGTGAACAGGTCAAGGAACCCGTTCGGGCCGCCGTGCTTGAAGGTGTCGCAGGACGGCTGCGGGATGGTCTCGAAGACCGACTCCTCCGGGCCGCGCTGGTAGGTGTTGATGTACGCGGGCTTGGTGGTCCCGTCCCCGCAGCGGCCGAAGCCGTAGGTGTTGTCCACGTCCAGCAGCCAGTGCATGCCGTAGACGTCGCTGGTGCCGTACGCCGTCTTGAGCTCGTTCGCGATCGGGTCGACGCCGACGCTCACCCCGCTGTCCAGCCTGGACGGGTACTGCTTGATGTCGTCCCACTCACCGGCGTACGTGGCGGGCTTGGCCGGGTTGTAGAAGGAGTTGGTCGGCTGGTCGGCGGTGGCCGGGATGATGTACCTCTCCATCGAGGCCCAGGCGTCGTTGAACCTGGTCCAGTCGCCGGTCACCTTGCCGTACGCCGCCTCCAGCCACAGGTAGTAGCTGTACGCCTCGGAGGTGGTCTCGTGCCCGTGGTCCGGCGCCTCGACCATGAAGGTCTCGACGGAGTGGTAGGGCACGCCCTGCGGCGAGAAGTAGCCGTTCGCCGGGTCCTTGATCTTGTTGTACAGCGCGGTGAAGCGCTGGACGTACTCGTTGCCGCCGCCGTTCGAGTCGTTGTCGACCTCGGTGGCGGTCACCCTGGCCGAGGTGTGGCCGGTGGCGGTCGAGGTGAACTCGGCGCTGCCGGAGGTCTGGTCGGCGTCCTCGGCCGCCGCGACCCGTACCGTCTGGGCCGTGTTCCAGTTGGCGGTGGTGAAGGTGAGCGACGCCCCGGAGGAGACCGTGAGGTCGGTGTCGCCGCTCGTCCGCGCGGTCGCCACGGTGACGTTCGCGGACGGGGCCCTGGAGAGCCTGACCGCGAGGTCGGCCGTGCCGCCCTCGGGGACGGCGATGGTGGCCGGGGTGACGAGCACGGCGGGGGTCGCGTTGGCGGTGACGGTGATCCCCACGGGGGCGGAGGTGGTGGCCGCGCCCTTGTCGTCGGTCGCCCTGCTGGTGAGGGAGTAGCTTCCGGCCGCGACGTTCGTCCAGTTATAGGCGTACGGCGCGGTGGTGTCGGTGCCCAGCAGTGTGCTGCCGTTGAAGAAGTCGACCTTGGAGACGGTGCCGTCACTGTCGGCCGCGTTCGCGGCGATCGCCACCGTCGCGGGCGCGGTGAAGGTGGCCCCGGCCGCCGGGCTGGTGAGGCTCGTGGTGGGCGGCTGGTTGACGGGCGCGGTCCCGGCACAGGTGGTGCCGTTGATCGTGAAGGCGGTCGGCTTGGGATTGGAGCCGGACCAGGTGCCGTTGAAGCCGATGCTGGTCGAGGCGCCGGTGGCCAGGTTGCCGTTCCAGTCGAGGTTCCTGGCGGTGACGGCCTGGCCGCTCTGCGCCCAGGTGGCGCTCCAGCCCTGGCTGAGCCGCTGGGTGGTCGTCGGGAAGCTGAACCCGAGGGTCCATCCGGTCAGCGGGTCGCCCAGGTTCTTGACGGACACGCTGGCGGTGAAGCCGCCCTGCCAGTCGTTGGTGGTGTACGTCACGTCGCAGGCGACGGCCGCGAGGGCGGGGGAGGCCGCCAGCGCGGTGGTCGTCCCGGCCGCCAGACTGATCAGCGCCAGCGCGGCGACCCGTCTCCGGAAGCTTCTCCGGCAGCGTTTCCGGAGCTGTGGGAGCGCTCCCGCTTTTAAGGGGAACAGATGCATGAAATGGGCCTCCGTGAGTGGGGATCGATGCGAATCCGCTGGTGGTGGCACCGCATCAGATCAAGCAGGGGAGAGAGGGGGTGGGAGCGCTCCCATAAGGGATTCTGGAGACGGCGAACGGGATGTCAATGGCAGGCGCCTTTGGTTACACCGATGTTTCGTGACCCACGCCGTCAGGCTGCTGCGATCCCGGTGGCCTTTTTCGCGAACCATGAAAGTTTCAGAATCCTCGATCTTCCCGGTCGAGTGCTTGCTTGTGAGTACGCTCCGGGGGCCGGGCCCGTCCCCAAGGCGGCCGTCCGATCCGCGCGGGTCCCGGCCCGGCGCTCCGCCCCACCGGCCAACGGCCGACGGGGCGGATTCACCAGGTCCACCGGATTCCCGGGATTCACCGGCGGCGCCGGACGAACGGGTGGACGGGCGGGTGGGCTCATCCGCCACCCCGGCCGGTGACGGTGACGCGGAAACGGTGACGGTGACGCGGAAACAGGGTGCGAAACGCGGTGCGGAACGCGATGTGATTCCGCGTCACCCCGGAATTCCCGGACGATGTCTCTCCGGAACCGGAACCGGAACCAGAACCTGAACCCACTGACCTCTCGGACCCCGGGACGGCCGCTTTACCTCTCCATGCTCCGGGGAGCCGTTTTCCGGCCCGCCTTTTCAGCGCTGGTGGCGATGGTGCCTGAACCGTGGATGGTGGTGACGGTGGCGTTCCCGGTTCCTCGCCTTGAACGCCTTTCTCCGGGGCGGGTACGTTATGGCGTTCCGATTCTTCTTGTTGCCGGGACCGGCGGCGTTGGCAGGGGGAGCACCGGCGGTGTCACCGGTGCCGCCACCCGCGGTGGCCGGACTCGCCGGTGGTGCCGGGCAGATCCCCTTGGGGCCGACGGCCACGGCCAGCACCGGTGAGGTGCTGGGGTCGAGCCGGTTCGTCCCCGCGAAGGCCGCGACGAACTCATGGGTTCGTATCGGGACCTGGGAAACGATCAGTTTCGCCTGACCGGCGGCGTCCGATTGGGAGTTGTCCTGGCTCACCCCGTTGGCGAAGAACTCGACCGGTCCGGTCGGAGGGGCCGCCCCCGAGGACGTGACGGTCGCGACGAGGGTGAGATGACCCGGCGCTTCCGGATCGCAGAACGCGGCCAGCTTGGTGGAGGTATGCCTCGACGGCAGGACCGCGCAGGCGGATCGTGTGACGGTGGTTTTGTTCAGGATGACGGTGCCCTGGCGGGCCAGGAGGCGGCCGTTCACGGTCGTGCCGTTGGCCGTGGTGATCGAGTTCAGCGCGAGGAGGTTCCCGACGAAGGTGGAACCGGCTCCCAGCGCGGCCGAGCCGCCGATCTGCCAGAAGACGTTGCACGCCTGGGCGCCGTTGACGAGTTTCACCGTGCTGGCGGGCGCGGTGATCAGGGCGGGTGCCCTGAGGACGAAGACGGCGTTCGGGTTCCCCTGCCCGTCGAGGGTCAGATCCCCGGTGATGTGGAAGGCACCCGCGACGGAGTTGTAGACGCCCGGTTTCACGGTGAGTCCGCCGAGCTGCTGCGGCAGGGAGGCGGTGCCGGTCCGCCTGGCCGCGTTCTCGTAGGCGGTGGCGAGGTCGATCTGGGCCTGCGCGGCGACGGAGTCGGCCGCGTAGATGGCGCCCGCCACGACGCCGGGCGGGAAGCCGGTGGCCTTCGTTCCCGGGCTCACCCCCAGCTCGCCGGTGACGACGGTGGCGCCGGTCTCGGCGACCGTCGTTCCCGCCAGCACCGCGAAGTTCGTCGCCGTGCCGAGCGGCACCGGCGTCGCCTCGTTCGTGCCGGGTGTCGGGTTCGTCGTGTTCGTCGTGTTCACCGCGTTCGTCTCGTACGCCGCGCTCGCGGGGTGCGGTATCGCGGCGACGCAGCCCAGCGCGACCGCGACGGTCAGGGCCCCCGTCAGCCAGGAGCGGACGGTACTTCGCTGAGCAATATAGGAGTGACCAATGTCTGTCACAACTTTGTCCTTTTCTTTGGGTATTTCTCCGTCCAGGCGCATTGCCGATGATGCGCCATTTCTGCTGACTCTACTAATCGGCGGTGTCGTACGGGTTATGCGACATGCGGGATATTTTATTGTGTGGTTATCTGGGCGTATAAGAGAGATGGTACTTTTTATATGGGTTTCTGGGGCGTCCGGGGCTCATCGGGGAGGATCACGGCGTTCGGCGTCGAGGTGACGCTGCAACCGGGCTATCGCGCTGTCCACGAGCCTGCCCATCTCCCTCAGGTCGCGAGCCTGCCGCGCCCGCTCCCCGGCCTCCCAGTTCTCGATGGCCGCCTGGATGCTGGGGAAGTCTCCCTTCGTGATCCGGACGTCCCGCCCGTTGTCCCACCGCGTCGCCATGTCGCCGAGGATGTGCCAGCCGCTCACCCGCGCCTCCTCATCTGATTAAGGAGAAGGTCGAGCTATGGAGATGACCAACGAACTCGCCAGCGCCAAATGGCGTAAGTCCTCACTGTCCGGTGGCGATGGCGGCAATTGCGTTGAAGTCGCTGACTTGTCCGGAAATCGTACGGCGGTCCGGGACAGCAAGGATTCGTCCGGTCCGGCGCTGGTCTTCGCCCGCGCCGAGTGGGCGGCCTTCGTCGGCGGTGTGAGGCACGGCGAGTTCGACTAGGCCCCCTCCAGCAGCCCGTCGAAGGAGGTCCAAGCCAGGGGTTCGGCGTGTATGGGCGGTGTCGAGGGCCCGGCCGGTGGCCTCGCCGCCGAGCTGGTGCCGCCCGCGCAGGACGCCCCGATCCGGAACAGTCGCCTGATAAACGGTAGCCTCCACGCGGGGACGTGATCCCCGCGTGGAGGCTTCGGCGATGGGCTTATGACTGTCATGCGGTCGGGCGGTAGACCAAGACGATCGCGGCGGACTGAAGACCGAGGTCCCGGCCAGCTTCCAGGCGGAGGTGTCGATGCCCTCGGAGTCCTCTAGGAACGGACGGTCACCGGAGCAGGAACGGCCACGGTCCCCGTCAGCCAAGGCGACACCTCGCCCAAGCCTGGCACGCCACGGCGGTGCGCCATCATCTCGCTCGCGAATGCTCGGCGTTGGTGGACCCTGACGATCATTGTCAAGCCTCGGCTCTAATTCTCCATACGCGCTCTTCGTCTTCCCACCCGTGGGCATGTGCGATACGGGCGGCGAGTTCTGCCATGGTGGCGCGGATGTATATGTTCTGCGCCAGCTGCCATTCACCGTTGACCGGTTTCCAGAGTACACTTGTCGTGTCGGCTTCATCGGGCCGCTCTTCCCAGAAATCTTTGGCTATGGCCAAAGCTGTCCTTGGGTGACGCATCTCAAGATAGCAGCACATTCTGTTGTATGCATTTATCGCATAGGGCTCATAGCCCATGCGGGCCGCACTGTTTAGGTGTTCCAGAGCCTGCGTTGCGTTCTCTGGCAGCAGGCAGAAACCCAGGTTGTTCTGGGCGCTGGGGTCGTTGGGCCATTGTTGAACGGCAAAAGTGAACAGTGCAGCGGCTTCGCGGTGCCTTCCGTCACCCAGCAGGCTTATGGCGTGGCTCTTCAGTTTGTTCATCAAGAACAATGTCGATGGCGCGGAGTCGGACAGGACGTTTGAATCGAGAACTGTTCGATGTGCGATCTCTGCCGCGAGCTCACCGGTGGGGATGATACGACCTTCCATTATCCCGATCGGAAACATGATTGGGTCGATATCTTTTTGCCAGCGATACTCCAGATGAAGGGCTGGAAGAGACCAGTTGGCGAGATAGGTTTCGGTGAACCGTTCGATCAGCCATTTGTACCGATGCCGCAGTGACGCGTCGTCCGCCACGCTTTCGGTCTTTGACCAGAATTGCTCTTCAGTTGGAAGATCCAGTCGTACCAGTGTATTTAGCTCGGCGCTCCTTATCCAGCTAAGAAGCGGATGGAGAACCTCACGGTTTATTTCCACCACAAGCTCTTGGAGGTGCGGGGAGGCTTGCACTTTATCTGTCGCGACTGGAATCTTGAGGAGGGATCGCCATCCTTCGACGTCAACGTCGGCCTCGCGAAGATATGCGTTCGTGTCGCTTTCGGGAAGGATCTGATGAATCAGGAGTATCCCGAGCACCGGTCCCAAGATCTCAGCGGCCATGCCGTAGCGCACGAGAGACTCGGCGTCCAGGCCTCGCCGGGTGAGTTCTTGTGACGCGAGGTCGAACCGGTGAAGCTGTTTGGCACGTTCCTCCCGGTCGAGAGAGAGGCGGGACCGCAGGGTCTCCTGCATCTCGCAGACGAGGCTCGACGTCTGCCACTCGGTGCGCGGTGCTGCCTGGTCCTCACACATCAGCGTTTTGCGTGCGTCGAAGGGGCGACTCTCCTCGTCCACGATCACCTCCGCTTAGATCTTTACCTGGCGGTTACCCCGAGGCGTCATCTTAGCGGGTACGATCCTATGTATGATCCTGGCAAGAGGAGGACGCCATGACTGATGTGATCTTCCAATCCTCTGATCTCGCCAACAAGCGGACCGAAGTGCTCGACGCGGCGCGTGAGGGTTTGGCTCGTGTGCGCGACAAGGACGGAACCAGCCTCGTAATGCTCCCGGAGAGGCGCCTGCGCCTCTTGGAGGAGATCGCCCGGTGGTCTCGTGCCCATATGCGGCTTGACGAGCTGCTTCGCAGAGACGTCACCCTGAACGTCGGAGACTTGGGCGATCTCGCCTGGTTACGGGTTTTTGACGCGGACGATCTTCGTGAATTTGTAGAAGATCTACATGATGCCCTGATCGCCGCTCACTCCGACGAGGACACCACGGCTCTTGACGAATGCATTAGAGGCTGGCGCGTCACTGCTCGCCAAATCGAGGACCCTCTGCGTCGTTCCGTGCTGATGGGCAAGCGTGCTGCGGAAGACTTCGTTGAGGTCAGCGAGCCTCAGTGAGTACCAGCGCGTATCGACCGCATGCGCCGGCCAAGCGGCCGGGAGGGCGTCCACTCACGGCCCCGCAATATCGCGTGCTCGTGCACCGGAAATTCTTTCGCCACTACGAGCAGCTGGCTGATCGAGTAGGAATTCAGCAGGCTCAACAGTTCTGGGATCATGTGTCTCAGGAGCCCGGAAAACCTCCGGCGGTGGGGCAGACGACCATTCTCAAAGGTAAGGCGGGAAAGCCGCAGGGAACTGGATGGTCGCGTACCGTGCATTATGAGGTCAGTAGCTACGCTCGTATTGACTATCAATATAACGATGAGTATCAAACTTCCCCCGAAGGGGACGCCCATGCTGTCGTGGCTATTCTGACCATCAACTACAGTAGCCATTAACTCTGAGCATTTTTGTATGGAAAAGTACCCTTGAGTTGCGGGGTTGGGCTTTTCGGGGATAAACCAAAGCCGCGTCAAGGGTACTTTTCACATCAGAGGTTTTGTTTTTTCTTCAAGCCCCTTCCTGTTTACCCGGTCAGTGCGACCGACACGAGCAGGAGCTGGGCCTCCAGGGCGTGGCGGAAGTCGTCGGGCAGCGTGCCCTCCCGGTTGCGGTCGGCGATCTTCCCCCGGATCGGGGTGAGGTCGCGGGAGCCCCAGACGCTGTTGGCCAGCACCTGCCGCAGGTCCAGGGCCACGTCCGAGCGGATCCTGCCCTCGTTCTCCCCCTTCGTGAGCACGGCGTTGAAGCGCCGTACGCTCTGGTTGAGGTTCGGGTCGTAGGAGCGGACCGGGTCCGCCACGTGCCCCCGCTTCCGGGTGACGGTGACGGTGACGGTGGTGGAGGGAGAAGGGGAAGGGGAGGGGCCCGGTTCGGGGTAGGCGGTGGTGGGATCGAGGGCCGTGGGCGGAGTCGTCCCCCGGCCCTGCGGACCCGCCACGTGATCGTCGCGGGGGACGGGGATGAGGCTCCACACCAGGAGCCCCGCGAGCAGCGCCGCCACCGTCGCGACCACCGTCCAGCCCACCAGCCCCTTCCTGCCGGTCGAACGGGCCGGGGTGAGGGCCTCCAGCAGGTCGTCGGCCACCTCCTGCGCCTTCGGCCTCGCCTCGGGCCGGTGCGACAGGCACACCTGGCAGAGCGCGCCGATCCGCGCGGGCATCCCCGGCACCTCCGCCACCGGCGGCGGTCCCTCCCTGCGGACGTTCTCGATCTCCTCCCAGGTACGTTCCGGGTACGGGGGATCCCCGGTGAGCATCTCGAACAGCAGGACGCCCAGCGCGTAGACGTCGTTCGCCGGATCCGCGACCGCGCCGGTCAGCCGCTCCGGAGCCACGTAGGGAGGGGTCCCGTAGTCGGAGGCCCGGTCGTCCTCGTCCTCCCCGATGAAGGCCGCGATGCCGAAGTCGAGCAGCTTGGCACCGGTCGAGGTGAGCAGCACGTTCTCGGCGGTGACGTCCCGGTGCACGATGCCCCGTTCGTGGGCGGCGGCCAGCACGGTGGCCAGCCTGGCGGCGATCGCCGCCGCCTCCGCCCACGGCAGCGGGCCCTCGGTGATCCGGTCCGCGAGCGGGCGCCCCTCCAACAGGCGCATCACCACGTACGCGGCGAGGCGGCCGTGCGAGGTCACGGTCTCCCCGTAGTCGTAGACCTCGATCGCGTCGGGATGGATGAGGCGCGCGGTGGCACGCGCCTCCCTGCGGATCAGCTCGCGCTCCCCCAGGTCGACGCCCAGCTCGCCGTCCAGCAGCTTGACGGCGACCAGCCGCTGGAGCGACTGGTCGAAGGCACGCCAGATGACACTCATGCCACCCCACGCGATCCGCTCCAGCAACAGGTACCTGCGGGTGAGCACGTCTCCCGCGCGAAGTCCGACCTGGTCAGGCGGACTCACGGACCACCAGCTCAGTGGGGAGTACGGGGTTGTCGCGGGAAGCACCGGCCGAGCTCATCGAGAGCAGCAGCAGCCGGGTGGCGAGCGCGGCGAACTCCTCCACCGGCTGGCGGACGGTGGTGAGCGTGGGTGAGGTCCGCCGGGAGGCGGGGGAGTCGTCGAACCCGATGACGGCCACGTCCTCCGGCACCCGGCGCCCGGCCCGGCGCAGGGTCTGCAACGCGGCGGCGGCCATCACGTCGGAGGCGGCGAACACCGCGTCCACGTGCGGCATCCTGCGCAACAGCCACTGCATGCCGTGCACGCCCGACGCGTGGCCGAAGTCGCCGTACGCGACCGGCACGCCCGTCATCCCGGCCAGGGCGAGGGTCTGCAGGAACCCGTCGAGCCGGTCGCGGGCGGCCGGAAGGGCGGGTGGGCCCGCGATGACGCCGATGGACCTCCGGCCGCCGAGCAGCAGGTGCTCCGCCGCCTGACGGCCGCCGTCGCGGTTGTCCATGTCGACGTGGGGGAGGTCGATGCCGTCCGGGGGACGGCCCGCACTCCGTACGGGAATGCCCGAGGCGGCGAGGGTCACCACGAGCGGATGCCGGTCGCGCGCCGCGATCAGCAGGACGCCGTCGATGCCTCCGGCGACGAGCGGCGGCGTGGCGATGGTGGAGGTGGCCGCCGTGGCGGTCATCACGGCGAGGGGGACGCCGTGCCCGGTGAGGACCTCCTCCGCGGCCGTGATCATCCGCGCGTAGAACGGCTCGGTGAACAGCCGGTGCGCGGGTTCGCAGACCACGATGGCCACGACCTGGTCGGATCGGCGGCCGGAGCCGCCACGGGGAGCGCGATGCCTTACATAACCGAGACGCGATATTGCGTCATGCACCTGCCTACGAGTCGATGTGCTGACTCTGACTGAACCGGTGAGTACCCGGGACGCGGTGGCGGGGGAGACCCCTGCCTCTGCTGCGACCTGGGCAAGTGTGGGTAGATCGGTCATAACTTCCTCCACACCAAGATGCCGCACAGGTGGGAGCGCTCCCACTGAACCTAGCATTGTTTCGGGAGTGTCAAAAGATGTTTCCGAAAAATCACCATATGTATGTCAAATTTCCCTGACAACCCAGTCAGGGGCAAGTATCGACATGATTACGGAGTCATACCATTCCCCGTTTAGACGCAGGGCGTCGCGGCGGACGCCCTCCTGGACGAAGCCGACCTTGCGGTAGACGTGCGCGGCCCGCTCGTTGAAGGCGTAGACCTCCAGGCCCACCCGGTGCAACGGCGTGGTGCGGAAGACGTGGTCGAGGACGAGCCGGATCGCCTCGGTGCCGTAGCCCTTCCCGTACGCCCGGGGGCCGATCAGCGCGACGCGCAGGTTGCAGGAGAGGTTGTCGGCGTCGAGATCGTTGAGCACGATCTCGCCCACGTAGGCGTCGTCGTCGATGGTGCAGATCGCCAGGTCCAGCCGGTCGTCCTGGTCGCCCCGGGAGCCGTACCAGATCTTGAGCGCCTCGTAGTCGGGCTTGCCGTGCGAGCCGGTCAGCCGGACGGTCTCGGGGTCGTTGACGAGCTCCCAGAGGCCGTCCACATGCTCGGGGCCGACCGGCCGGAGCGTCACGTGCTCTCCGGGGAGCGTGGGCTTGCGCGCGAACATCATCCGGCGTGTCTATCGGCCGGGATCCCGCCAGGCAAGCCGATTACCCGGGGCCCGCTTCGGAGGGCAGGTCATCGGGGTCCGCACGGTCCCCGGTCGCCCGTCGCCCGGGACGTCAGCCCGGATAACGCCTGTCGCCGAGGTCCGCACGCTCGACGTCGGCCCGAGCGCATCCGACCGGTCACCAGGGTCCGTACGGCCCCTGGTTGCCGCCGCCCTTGCCGATCTCCCGGACGGCGGGACGCACGTCGGCGAGGTAGATGCCCGAGGCGATGACGGAGGCGATCGTGAAGATGCTCAGCACGCTGAGGTACTGCACCGCGGCGGCGAAGCCGAACAGCGCCGCCAGCCCGAGGATGACCAGCCACAGATTCTTGGTCTGCTTGCCGGTGACCGCGAACGCCCGCGCCGGGGTCTTCACCGCGTGGACGAGCGCCCACCCCGACAGCGCGAACACTCCGACGGCCAGGATCCAGAAGACCAGGTCCAGGGCACCGTGGATTTCGATCATCGTCTCTCCAGAACGTTCGCCTCGCCGGTCGCCCTCAGCCTAATGCCGAAAGTCCCGTTCGCGTCGCCCTCGGCCCGTACCGGCCGAGGTTGGCGACCCGTTCCCGCACCCGATCACACCCGCCCGCGCCCGGCCGCGCTTGATCGCACCGGGCTGTGTCCGCCCGCGCTCGATCACGTCCGATCATGCTCGATCACGTCCGATCGCAACCGGGCTGTGTCCGCCCACGCTGGATCACGTCCGATGACGTCCGATCGCATCCGGCCGCGCCCGGTCCCGCTCGCTCGTGTTCGCCGAACACCGATCCCCGAACACCGGAAGGCCCGCCCCGAGGGACGGGCCTTGGAGGCGGGGTCCGCGGGTGGCCGTGGCCGGTTTCACGAGGGGCCCGCTCAGCTCCTGGGCGTGGTGGATCTGCCGGTCGTGGTGGACCTGCCGGATGCGGTGGACCTGCTGGTCGTGGTCGACCTGCCTGTCGTGGTGGACCTGCTGGTCGTGCCGGTCTTCGTGGTGCGGGTGCCCTTCCTGGGCGTCCGGGCGGCGGCGATCGCGGGCTCGGCGGCCTCGGAGACCTCCTCCAGCTCCAGGGCCATCTCGCCGCTGGTCTTGGAGACGACCTTGCGGCCACGGGTGGCGAACTCCTCGTACAGCTCGTTGGCCCGGCCCGCGATCTGGTCGGCGTAGTCGCGCGCCTTCACGGGGAAGTCCTTGGCGTAGCCCTCGGCCCTCCCGGCGAGCTGCCTGGCCCTCACCGGGAGGTCCTTCGCGGCCTCGCGGATCTCCTCGCGACGGCCCTGCAGCTTCTGGATGTGCTCGGGAAGCTCAAGGAGCTTCTCGACGGCGAAGTCGCCGGCCCCGGCGAAGGCGTAGAACGGCTTGGACTCGGCCAGTCTCTTGACTTCGTTGGTGATGGGCATGGGTTAACCTTCCTTGGTTTCCTTGGTGATGTGGCCGTTGCTCGGGGGGGCCGCGTAGGGCTTCAACGCGGTGAGGTATTCCCCGGGGAACGGCATCTCGCCGTCAGGCGAGGAGCCCGCGTCACCTCGCCGGGGCTCCGGTGCGAGAGGCGCTTTCTGGGAGGTCTGCGCTTCGTCGTCCGGGGCCTCGGCCTGCTGGTTCTCCTTGCGGAACGACTCGTAGATGTCGATCAGCACCTGGCGCTGGCGCTCGGTGATGAGATGGTCGGCCCTGATCGCACTCAGCACGTCGCTGTCCGGCTCGCGCTCCTCGATGAGGCCCGCCTGGACGTAGAGTGCCTGCGACGAGATGTGCAGGCCCTTGGCGATCTGGTTCAGAATCTCGGCGCTGGGCTTGCGCAGCCCGCGCTCGATCTGGCTCAGGTAGGGGTTGGAGACCCCCGCCGCCGCGGCGAGCTGCCGCAAAGAGATCTTCGCGTGCGTGCGCTGCTCGCGGATGTACTCACCGATCGAGCCGACCTTCGGTAGTGCCATGTTTCGAGTCTGCCCCACCCTGCTTGCAATTGCAAACGGGTTGGCTAACACTTGCAAGCACTTTGGGGTGATTTTGGCTAAACCTGGATGAAACCGGCTAAATCTCCGGAGCGGAGCCAGGCTTCGGTATGCGGACCGGCCCCATCTTCAAGGGGGGTCAACGTCTTCAAAGCGGGTCAACGGGGGCACCCTCAGTACGGGGCCAGCCAGAGCAGCGGCGCCGACGACGTCAGGACGACGGAGAAGGCGACGATGGCGTAGCGGATCCCGAGCGGCAGGACCGGGCCCGGGTTCACCAGGCGCTCGACCCTGGCCATCACGGCGGCTGCCGAGTTCGCGGCGCCCAGCGCGCCGTGCGGGGCCGGGACGGCACCCGCCGTGCCGAAGCGCAGCAGCGCGGTCGCCAGGCGGCGCGCGGAGCAGCCCCGGCGGGCGACGTCGTCGGCGGCCATCTCCACGAGCAGCCCGACCTCGCCCTGCGCGTCCCTGACCACGCGCGACCAGGGCAGCGCCCTGCGCAGCGCGGCGAAGGGCAGCAGCACCAGGTCGTGCCGTTCGCGCACGTGGGCGGCCTCGTGGGCGAGCACCGCGCTCAGCTCGTCGGCGGAGAGCAGCTTCAGCGCCCCCTCGCTGACCACCACCTGAGAGCGCAGGCCGGGCACGCAGTAAGCGGTGGCGCCCGGGTGATCGAGCACCCGCACGCCGGGGACCACCGGGTCCTCCCTGGCGATCAGGGCGAGCAGGGTGCGGTGGCGCTGGCGGGCGCGGAGCGTCTGCGCGCCCGCGGCGAGGAGCACCAGGATCAGCACGGCCAGCGCGGTCAGCCCCGCGACGAGCGCGAGGACCCTCGGCAGGTCGTACGGCGTGGGGAGCCCCCGCCCGCCGCCGAACGCGGAGATCGCGAACTCGTGCAGGCCGTGCAGCACGCCCTCGCCGTAGGGCTCCAGCGCGTAACCCAGCAGGGCGCCGGTCCCGGCCAGGCCCCAGGTGACCCCGAGCGCCTGCCACAGGACGATGGCCACGTGCGGGGCGCGGTAGGTCCATCGCGCCCGGGTGAACCGCCAGGCGCCGACCGCGCAGACCAGGGCGAGCGTCGCCAGGGCTGCCGCGGTCATCTACTCGTCCTCCAGCTCCCCCTCAAGGTCCGTCAGGGCCCTGCGCAGGATGTCGGCTTCGGTGCCGGTGACGGCTTGGGCGAACCGGGTGAGGGCCGCCGACCGGTCACCGGTCAAATCCAGCGCTTCCAGCATAAGCTCCGCGACGTAGGCGTCGCGGCTCTCCGCCGGTGCGTACCGCCACGCGCGCCCGTCGCGGGTGCGGAGCAGGAAGCCCTTGCGGGTGAGCCGGTCGAGCACGGTCATCACGGTGGTGGGCGCCAGGTCGCGGTCGGCGATCAGACGCCCGACCTCCCGCGCCGTCACAGGGGATGGCTGTGCCCAGATGATGTCCATGATGCTGCGTTCAAGCTCGCCGAGACCCTTCACGCATCCAAGCCTAACTCCCGCACCACGAGGGGTAGTACTACGGGTTGTCGAGTGACGTGTGTCACAGGTTTTTGACCATGTAGATCTCGTCCCGGTCGTCGCCGGGGGCGAGGCGGATCGCCCTCGGGATCCGGCCGACCTCCACGTAGCCCAGGCGGCCGTAGAAGCCCTCGGTCCCGGTGCCGCCTCGGACCGTCAGGTGCAGTGCCTCCACGCCCAGGGCGCGGGCGGCGTCGTCGGCGGCGCGCATGAGCAGCGTCCCGTAGCCCCTGCCCTGGTGCTTGGGATCGACCATCACGCGCCACACCCAGCGCCAGTGGGCCCGCAGCCACGACTTCCCGTCGCCCAGGACCAGCCAGCAGGCCACCCGGTCCTCCCCGTCGAACCCGACGAGCAGGTGGTCGGTGCCGCCGCGAGCGGTGTCGCAGGCGGCGAAGGTGGCGGTCGCCGTCTCCATGATGTCGTCGGAGGTGACCGGGGGGACGAAGCCCACCGACCCTCCGGCGTTCACCACGTCGGTCCAGCAGCCGATGAGCTCGCCGGTGAGCTCGGGGGTGAGGTCGGGATCCACCACGAACCGCAGTTCTGACATACGTGGACTTTATCAAATATATGCACCCAACTTAGGTTTGCCTAACCAAAGTTGGGGGGTCATCTTCGGGTGACAGCGAGGTCACGCACGGCGCCCGTTTGCCCTACCTGAGCTGGAGGTCACTCCGGGGCGACGGCAGGGCCGTTCACAGAATCACGCATGGCGCCCGGGTGCCGTACCGAAGCCGGAGGTCACTCCGGGGCGACCGAGGACCAGGGAAGGGTGATCTCGCCCAGCCGCCAGCGCGACCGGCCGCCCAGCGGGGGCCGCTCGGCGAGCGGCCAGGTCCCGGCGAGCGTCTCGGCGGCGGCGATCCAGCGCTGCCGGGAGCCGTACGAGCTCAGTGGGGCGTTGACCGCCCAGGCGCGGTCGAAGTCACGCAGGAAGGCGTGGATGGGCTCGCCGGGGACGTTGCGGTGGATGAGCGCCTTGGGCAGCCGGTCGGCCAGGTCCGAGGGGCGCTCGAAGGAGTCGAAGCGGGCCGAGAGGGTGAGCGTCCGGGGCCCCGAGCGGTCGAGCCCGGCCCAGACCGCGCGGTGGCCCACCTCGGAGCAGGTGCCCTCGACGATCATCCCGCCCGGCGCGAGCCGCTCGGAGAGCATCGCCCAGTACCCCCACGCCTGCGCCTCCCCGTACTGCCGCAGCACGTTGAACGCCCTGACCAGCAGGGGTGGCCGCGCCACCGGCAGCTCGAACCCGCCCAGCGTGAAGGACAGCCCCGGCCGCTCGTACGGCTTGGCCGCCGCCACCCTCGCCGGGTCGATCTCGACGCCGACGACCTCGACCGAGGGGCAGATCGCGCGCAGCCGGAGGAACATCTCCAGGGTCGTGGTGTGCGAGGCCCCGTACCCGAGATCGACCACCAGCGGGCGGGTGGCGGAGCGCAGCGAGCGGCCGTGCGCGGCGACCACCCAGCGGTCGGCCCGGCGCAGGCGGTTGTGCCCCGTGGTCCCCCTGGTGACCTCTCCGATCGGCTTCCCTGTCGGCTTTCCCACTGGCTTCGGCACGGTCAGACGCGGTGGACCTTGTGCTGGGCGGCCTGGGCCCGGGGGCGGATGACGAGACGGTCGATGTTCACGTGGGCCGGGCGGGTCACGCACCAGGCGATGGCGTCGGCCACGTCGTCGGCGGAGAGCGGGTCGGGCACGCCCTCGTAGACCCGTCCGGCGGCGGCGGAGTCGCCCCGGAAGCGGTTCAGCGAGAACTCCTCGGTGTGGACCATCCCGGGGGCGACCTCGACGATCCTGACCGGCTCGCCGACCAGCTCCAGTCTGAGCACCTCGGTCATCGAGGTCTGCGCGTGCTTGGCCGCGTTGTAGCCGCCGCCGCCCTCGTACGAGACGAGCCCGGCCACCGAGGTCAGCATCAGCAGCACGCCGTCGCCCGACTCGACCAGTTTGGGGAGCAGCGCCTGGGTGACGCGGAGCGTGCCGAGCACGTTGACGTCGTACATCCGCTGCCAGTCGGCCACCTTCCCGCTCGCCACGGGCTCCAGGCCGATCGCGCCCCCGGCGTTGTTGACCAGCACGTCGCAGCGGTCGAGCGAGGCGGCCAGCTCGTCCACCGACTCCTGCGACGTCACGTCCAGGGTGACCGGGCGGATACCGGGCACCTCGGCGGCGATCGCGTCGAGCCTCTCCCTGCGCCGCGCCCCGGCCACCACGTCGAAGCCCTCGGCGGCGAGCCTGCGGGCCGTCGCCTCGCCGATCCCGCTACTGGCCCCTGTCACCACAGCTGTCCTCTTCATGACCCCCCATCCTGCCAGGGGCCGCCATGATCGCCCCGCACGGACCCGATGTGGCTATGTGACGGGAATGTTGCGGATTGCCCGATGGTTGAGGCCCTCGGAGGTGGTGTCGGTGAGGCGACGGCGGGTCAACCGGGTCGCGACGATCAGCATGCACACGTCCCCCCTGGACCAGCCGGGGACCGGGGACGCGGGCGGGATGAACGTCTATATCGTCGAGGTGGCGAAACGCCTGGCCGAACTCGGGGTGGAGGTGGAGATCTTCACCCGGCAGACATCCCGGGATCTGCCACCGGTCACCGAACTCGTCCCGGGCGTCTCCGTCCGCCACGTCACCGCCGGGCCGTACGAGGAGCTCGACAAGGGCGACCTGCCCGGCCAGCTCTGCGCCTTCCTGTCGGGCGTGCTGCGCACCGAGGCCATGTACGAGCCGGGCCGCTACGACGTCATCCACTCCCACTACTGGCTCTCCGGCCAGGTGGGCTGGCTGGCCAAGGAGCGCTGGGGCCTGCCGCTGGTGCACACCATGCACACCATGGCCAAGGTGAAGAACCTCCTGCTCGCCGAGGACGACAGGCCCGAGCCGCCCGCCCGCGTACTGGGCGAGCAGCAGGTGGTGGACATCGCCGACCGCCTGGTGGCCAACACCCCGACCGAGGCGACCGAACTCGTCGAGCTGTACGGGGCCGCCCCGGCCCGCGTCGAGGTCGTCAGCCCCGGCGTGAGCCTCAGGGTCTTCCAGCCCGCCTCCCAGGGCGCGGCCCGCCACCGGCTCGGGCTGCCGCAGGACGCCCACGTACTGCTGTTCGTGGGCCGGGTGCAGCCGCTGAAGGCCCCGGACGTGCTGCTGCGCGCCGCGGCCAGGATGCTCATCGACGACCCCTCGCTCAGATCGAGGCTGGTCGTCGCCTGCGTCGGAGGCCCCAGCGGCAACGGCCTGGCCAGGCCCTCCTACCTCACCGACGTGGCCGCCTCGCTGGGGATCTCCGACGTGGTCAGGATCGTTCCTCCCGCGCCCCAGCACGAGCTGGTCGACTGGTACCGCGCGTCCGACGTGACCGTCGTCCCCTCCCACAGCGAGTCGTTCGGCCTGGTGGCCCTGGAGTCCCAGGCGTGCGGCACCCCGGTCGCCGCCGCGTCCGTGGGCGGGCTGCGCACCGCCGTGCGCGATGGCGTGTCCGGGGTGCTCGTCGAGGGGCACGACACCCACGACTGGGCACGGGTGCTCCGCCGGTTCGTCTACGAGCCCACCTGGCGGGAGACACTGTCGGCGGGCGCGGTGGCCCACGCGGCGGCCTTCGGCTGGTCCGCCACCGCGGCCCGGCTGGCGGACGTCTACGCCGGAGCGATGGCGAATTTGCACCGGCTCCCGATCGCGGTCAACCACTGAGACCCGCTCTCACGAGAGGGGGCCCATCGGTTAGGGGTCCCGCTTGTGAAGCGGGTGCCGCCTGTTTCGGATCCCGCTCGCGGGGCGGGTGCCACCCGCTCCGGGTTCCGCTCGTGAAGCGGGTGCCGTCGGTCCTGGATCCCGCTCGCGGGACGGGTGCGGCCGGTCAGTGGGTCCCGGTTCGCGGGACGAGTGTGGCCGGTCGGCGGGTCCCGCTCGCGGGGCGCGCGTGGAGCGGGGGCGGTCTGTTCGTGAGGCCCGCTCGTAGGCTGGGCCCATGAGCGAAGTGATCAGCGAAGTGATCGAGGCGGCGCTGAAGAGCGCGGACGCCTCCTACGAGCAGCCCCGGCCGGGGGCCTTCCTGGTGAGGCTCCCCGGCCAGCACAAGCTCGCCACCATGGCCTGGTTGATCGTCGGCGACCATGCCCTGCACGTGGAGGCGTTCTTCTGCCGACAGCCCGACGAGAACCACGCCGAGTTCTACCGCTGGCTCCTCACCAAGAACGGCTCCATGTACGGGGTGCACTTCGCCCTCGACCCGACCGGCGACGTCTACCTCGTGGGCCGCGTCCCGCTGGACGCGGTCACCAACGAGGAGATCGACCGCCTTCTCGGGTGCGTGCTCACCTACTCGGACGAGGGTTTCGACCGCGCCCTGGAGCTGGGCTTCGCCTCCTCGATCCGGCGCGAGTGGGAGTGGCGCGCCAAGCGCGGCGAGTCGCTCGCCAACCTCCAGGCGTTCGCCCGCTTCGCCGACCCCGAGCGCTGAGGACGCCGCACCGGGCACCGGGAGCCGGGCACCGGGATCCGGCATCCGGGCACTGGGGCCCGGCCCTGAGGGTCGGGCGGTCCCGGGGTGGGCCGGAGCGATCGGGGCGCCGGGCGGTCCCGGAGTGGGCCGGGGTGGTCGGGGTGTCGGCTCACCGGCCTGCCGGGGCGCCGGGCGGTTTCCGGGTGGTTTCGGGGTGGGCGGAGCGCAGGAGACGCCAAGCAAGCGCCCACTAAGCTTGTCGGCATGTCGACTTTGGTGCTGCTTCGGCACGGTGAGAGTGAGTGGAACGCAAAGGGTCTGTTCACCGGATGGGTGGACGCGGGGCTCTCGGCCAAGGGCGAGGAGGAGGCGCGGCGCGGCGGGCGGCTGCTGCTCGACGCGGGGGTGCGTCCCGACGTGGTGCACACCTCCCTCCTGACCAGGGCGATCCAGACGGCCAACCTCGCGCTGGGCGCCGCGGACCTGCTCTGGCTCCCGGTCTCCCGGTCCTGGCGGCTGAACGAGCGCCACTACGGCGCCCTCCAGGGCAAGGACAAGGCGCAGACGCGGAGCGAGTTCGGTGACGAGCAGTTCATGCTCTGGCGCCGCTCCTACGACGTCCCGCCGCCCCCGATCGCCGACGACGACGAGTTCTCCCAGGTCGGCGACGCCCGCTACGCGCTCCTGCCGGGCGAGCTGATGCCGAGGACCGAGTGCCTCAAGGACGTCGTCGAGCGCATGCTGCCGTACTGGTACGACCAGATCGTGCCCGACCTCGCGGCGGGGAGGAGCGTGCTGGTCGTCGCGCACGGCAACTCGCTCCGCGCGCTGGTCAAGCACCTGGACGGGATCGGCGACGACGAGATCGCCGGGCTCAACATCCCCACCGGCATCCCGCTCCGGTACGAGCTGGACGCCGACTTCCACCCGGTCACCAAGGGCGGTCTGTATCTCGACCCCGCCGCCGCCGAGGCCGCCATCGAGGCCGTGGCCAACCAGGGCAAGTAGTCCCGGCGTCCAGGGACGTACGGAAACGACGTATGGAAAGAGGGAGGGCCCGCCGGATCCGGCGGGCCCTCCCTCTTTCCATGGGTGTTCGTTTCACGAGGATCCGTGGGGATTCCCGAGGGTCAGGACGCGGAGATGTCCTGGGGCCTGGACCCCGTCACCAGGTAGACCACGTCGTGCGCGACGCGGACGGCGTGGTCGGCGTAGCGCTCGTAGTAGCGGCCGATCAGCGTCACGTCGATGGCCGGTTCGACGCCGTACTTCCAGTCGGGGACCATCAGGATCTTGAACAGCCGCCGGTGCAGCTTGTCCATGGCGTCGTCGTCGGACTCCAGCTCCAGGGCCGACTCCACGTCGCGCGAGGCGATGCAGCTGCCGGTCTTGGTGATGAGGCGCTCGGCGATCTGGCCCATCTCCAGGATGGTGGAGCGGACCTCCGGCGGGATCGCGGAGTCGGGGTGGCGCAGTCTGGCGATCTTGGCCACGTGCTCGGCGAGGTCGCCCATGCGCTCCAGGTCGGTGCCCATCCGCAGCGCCGCGATGATCATTCTGAGATCCACGGCCACGGGCTGCTGCCTGGCCATCAGGTCGAAGATCGTGGTCTCGATCTCCGCGAAGATCCGGTTGACCTCCTCGTCCTGGGAGATGACGCTCTCGGCGAGGTGGAGGTCGGCGTCGAGGAGGGCGGTGGTGGCCCGCGATATCGCCGACCTCACGAGCCGGGTCATCTCGACCAGCCGCCCGGTGAGGGCGTCGAGTTCTTCGTGATAGGCGTCGCGCATGAGACTCACCGTAGGGCGGTAACGGTGAACGAACCTCGACCGTAAAGTGAACTTTATGGGAAAGGCCTTGGTCATGCCCCCTTGGCCGTCCCCAACGAGAAAACCCCCACCTACCATCGAGGACGTGAAGCCTACGGGAGGACCACGTGAGTGAGCTGATGGCGAGCCTGGCCGCACTGGCCGGTTTCGTCGTGGGAGCGCTGGCCGTGATGGTCGTCCGCCAGAACCAGGGACAGCGGAGAGCGATGACACCGGTGGACGGCATCGAGCCCGGCGCGCTGCCGCAGGGGGTCGCGTCGGTGCTGGCCGTGCTGCCGTCCTCGGCCGTCGTGCTCGACAAGGAGGATCGCGTGCTGCGGGCCAGTTCGGCCGCACGCGCCTTCGGCCTGGTCAAGGGGGATCACCTGATGGCGGCCGAGTTGCTCGCGCTGGCCAGGAAGGTGCGCAGGGACGGCGAGATCCGCGAGAGCGAGATCGAGGTGGCCGGACACAAGTTCGGCCAGGAGTCGACCAACTTCGCGGTGCGGGTCGCCCCGCTCGGCTCCCACGGCCAGGTGCTCGTCCTCGCCGAGGACCAGACCGAGCACCGCCGCGTCGAGGCGGTGCGCCGTGACTTCGTGGCCAACGTGAGCCACGAGCTCAAGACGCCGGTGGGCGCGCTGTCGCTGCTGGCCGAGACCATCCAGGACGCCGCCGACGACCCCGAGGCGGTCACCCGCTTCGCCGGGCGCATGCAGCACGAGGCGGCCCGGCTCACCTACCTCGTCCAGGACCTCATCACCCTCTCCCGCATCCAGGGCGCCGAGCCCATTCCCACCCCGGGCCCGGTCCTGATCGACGAGGCGGTTCACGAGGCCATCGACCGCTGCAACACCACCGCGGCGGCCAAGGACATCACCCTCGTCGCCGGTGGAGTCGAGGGCCTGCGGATATGGGGCGACGACGAGCTCCTCGTCACCGCCCTGCGCAACCTCATCGACAACGCGGTCGCCTACAGCCCCGAGCACACCCGGGTCGTGGTCAGCGCCCGCGCGGCGGGTCCCAACACCGAATCCGTCGAGATCAGCGTGAGCGACCAGGGGATCGGCATCCCCGAGAGCGCCCAGGAACGGATCTTCGAGCGGTTCTTCCGCGTCGACGCCGCCCGCTCGCGGGCGACCGGTGGCACGGGCCTCGGCCTGGCCATCGTCAAGCACGTGGCCGCCTCCCACAACGGGGCGGTCACGGTGTGGAGCAAGGAAGGTTCCGGTTCCACATTCACCCTGCGCCTGCCCGCCTTCGGCGGCATGGCGGTCACGGAACCAGTCACAACCACGATCCCCCTGGAGGCCGCGCAGTGACTCGCGTGCTCGTTGTCGAGGACGAGGAATCGTTCTCCGACGCTCTGTCATACATGCTGCGCAAGGAAGGCTTCGAGGTGGCCGTGGCCGCCACCGGGCCAGAGGCGCTGGAAACCTTCGATCGCAACGGCGCCGACCTGGTGTTGCTCGACCTGATGCTTCCCGGCCTGCCGGGTACCGAGGTCTGCCGCTCCCTCCGCCAGCGCTCCAATGTGCCCGTCATCATGCTCACCGCCAAGGACAGCGAGATCGACAAGGTCGTCGGGCTCGAACTCGGCGCCGACGACTATGTCACCAAGCCCTTCTCCTCCAGGGAGCTGGTGGCCCGCATCCGCGCGGTGCTGCGCCGCCAGGGCGACGTGGAGGAGCTGGAGTCGGCGGTGCTGGCCGCCGGTCCCGTCCGGATGGACGTCGACCGCCACATCGTCGCCGTACGCGGTGAGGCGGTGCAGCTGCCCCTGAAGGAGTTCGAGCTGCTGGAGGTGCTGCTGCGCAACGCCGGGCGGGTGCTCACCCGAGGTCAGCTGATCGACCGGGTCTGGGGCGCCGACTACGTGGGCGACACCAAGACCCTGGACGTGCACGTCAAGCGGCTGCGGGCCAAGGTCGAGTCCGACCCGTCCAACCCGCGCTGCATCCTCACCGTCCGGGGGCTGGGCTACAAGTTCGACCCCGCGGAGGTCTGAGCCTCCCCGCCCGTCTCCGGGCGCTCGCCCGCCCCGGGCGCGACGCCCGCTTCGACGACGCCCGTCTCCGGGTGATCACTCACCTCCGAGGATCGCCCTTCTCCGGGGATCGGCTCGGGGATCGCTCGCCCTCGGGAGATCGCTCGCCTTCGGACGCTTGCCTTCGGACGATCCGAGGGGTCGTACGGCGTGCCCGCGCCGTACGGCCCCTCGGCGTGTCCGGAGGCCGTCACCGGGTCCGGGGTCGGTGGCCTCAGTGACCGGCGGAGTGCTCGTCCCCGGTGGTGGTGGGGGAGGGGCTGAGCGCAGGGGTGGGGGCCGCGGAGGCGCCGGGCGGCTGCGGGTAGGCGGTGAACTCGCGGCTGCGGGTGATCACCGGGATCGTGAGCTGCACGATCCCGGCGTTGGCGAACTGCAGCTGCACCTTGAGGCCCTCGCCGCCCCTGAGCGGCTTCTTCAGCCCCTCGACCAGGACGGTGGGGGTCGGCTTGCCGACGCTCACCCGCTGGTTCTGGGGGAGCGTCACGGGCGCGCTCACCTTCGCCGTACCGAGGGCGGGGTCGACGCCCAGACCGACGAGCTGGTCGGAGCCCGGGTTGGTGTTGACCAGCGACAGGTAGAGCGGGGTGGCCGCTCCCGCCGGGAGCGTGGCGCCGGAGTCGGGCCCCAGGAAGAACGCCTGGGAGATGTCGATGCCCTTCTCCTTGACCGCGAGGGCCTCGGTCGGGGAGTAGGGCTTGTTGGTGATCGCGTCGGATCCGGCACCGCAGCCGGCCAGGGCCGGAGCGGCTGCGAGGAACGCCGCGGCGACGATCGCCCGGTGGCGGATGTTGCGGGTCACGGTGCGAGTTCTCCTTGTCACGCGTGAGATAGGGCAAGGGCAACCCTATCGGCGACGTTTACCGGGTTTCCCGCCGACCCGCCCCGTCCTTTCGCGCCGACCCGCCTCATCATCCGAAGGCGAGGAACGCAGGTCATATGTGCTTTTTGCCCCTCTGATTCACACACTTGGCCACTTGTCAAGCCATAAGATGCGGCTTTGACCTGCAGTTATGGTGATTTCACTGTTCCGGGAGGCTGTGGATACGTGGTACTCTTGAGTACAGCGGAAGGGGTACTTGTCACATGACTTTCCAGGTCGGCGACACTGTCGTCTACCCCCACCACGGGGCTGCTCGGATCGAGGCGATCACGACCCGAACCATCAAGGGTGAGGAAAGGACCTACCTGGTTCTTAAGGTCGACAAGGGCGACCTTACCGTCCAGGTGCCGGCAGACAACGCAGAGCTCGTGGGTGTTCGCGATGTCGTCGGACAAGAGGGCCTTGAGCGCGTCTTTGACGTGCTTCGAATGCCTCACACCGAAGAGCCCACGAACTGGTCCCGACGCTACAAGGCGAACCTTGAGAAGCTGGCGTCCGGCGACGTCAACAAGGTTGCCGAGGTCGTTCGCGACCTGTGGCGACGAGACAGGGAGCGCGGACTCTCCGCAGGAGAGAAGCGAATGCTGGCGAAGGCCAGGCAGATCCTCGTCAGCGAGCTCGCGCTCGCGGAGAAGACCAACGAGGACAAGGCCGAGGCCCTGCTGGACGAGGTTCTCAACTCCTGAACAAGACATTTCCACGGGTGGGCGTCGGGGTCGACGTCCACCCGTTCGCTTCTGGTCGCGAGCTTCACCTGGCGGGCCTGCACTGGCCCGGTGAGACCGGTCTGGCCGGTCACTCCGACGGTGACGCCGCGGCCCACGCCGCCTGTGACGCGCTGCTGTCCGCGGCGGGTCTCGGTGACCTCGGCGGCCTGTTCGGCACGGCCGACCCCCGATGGGCCGGTGCCCCGGGTGTCGCCCTGCTGGAGGAGACCGCCCGCAAGGTGCGCGCCGCGGGCTTCGAGATCGGCAACGTGGCCGTCCAGGTGATCGGTAACCGCCCCAAGCTCGCCCCCCGGCGCGTCGAGGCCGAGAAGGCGCTCAGCGCCGCCGTGGGCGCTCCCGTGAGCGTCAGCGCCACCACGACCGACGGGCTGGGCCTCACCGGCCGAGGCGAGGGTGTGGCCGCGGTCGCGACCGCGATCGTGGTGAACCTGTAGAGGGTGCCGGACGTCTCCTATACGGAACGTGGAGAACGTTCCGGCGGGCGGTGCGGAATGCTCGTCGATCCATATCGAGGCGGTGGCCCGTTTACTGGCGCGGTACGGGCCACCCCTTTTTGGTGTGTTTAGCGTGATCAGTGATTGCGCTGGGTAACCCCTTGGTGACCGTGTCTCGTAACAGGGGGAGCCAGACATGATCGTCTCGATTGTCTCCGCAATCATCATCGGCGCCATCATCGGTGCCCTGGCGCGCCTCATCCTTCCCGGCCGCCAGAACATCAGCATCGGCCTGACGCTCATTGTCGGCATCGTCGCCGCGCTCATCGGCACTCTCATCGCCGGAGCGCTCGGTCTGACCCACACGCGAGGGATCAACTGGTGGGAGCACATCATCCAGCTGGTGCTCGCGGTGCTGGGGGTCCTCCTCGTCGTCCAGATGCAGGCGAGAAAGACGCACTGAAGGATTTTTTGCCGCCTGTAGGAATAACCGTGACGTAGGGGGTAGCCACCTTCTCGTGAGAGTGAAGGTCTCACGCTCACTGGGAGGTTGAAATGACTATCGCGTCCATTCTTGGGGCAATCGTCATCGGCGCGGTCATCGGCGCCCTCGGCCGTCTCCTGCTTCCCGGTAGGCAGGCGATCGGACTGATCCTGACCGTCGTCGTCGGCATCGTCGCCGCGCTCATCGGTACCGCCATCGCGCAGGTCCTCGGCGTCGCCACCACGGACGGTATCGACTGGATCGAACTCGTCATGCAGGTGGGCCTGGCCATCGTCGGTGTCGGCCTGGTCGCCGGTCTCAAGCGTTCCAGGGTCTGACGAACACCCGGGTGAACCAGCCCGGAGACCTCACCGAAGGCTCGACTGGACCCCCTCCGGTCCGGAGGTACTCGCGGTGACGCGCACGATGTCACCGTGCTCCAGGAGAAGACCCGCTCGGTTCCATCTGGCATGCCGAGCGGGTCTCGGCCGTTCCGGGTCGGTTCGGCGGCGTGCCGGACCGGCTTCCGGTCACTCCTGACACGGGCCCGGAGGAGCAAATCGCCGGTCCGCAGCGGGGCGCCGCTCACACATGTGTGAGCGAATAGCTGCGGGCCGGTCCAACACCGGGTGGCGAACGGCGGTCCCGGCGAAAGACCGTCGTTTGGTCCCACCCCGGTTTCGCCCGGTTCTACTCGGGTTCCGCTCGGGTCCCGCCCGGGTGGAGCCCGAGTCTCACCCGAGAGGTGAGGTTCAGGTCCCGCCGCCCGGATATCCAGATATTTCGGATATCCGGGCGACGGGATCTGGACAGGCGGTACCGGCCGGGCCGATCCCGGCACCGCGAGCGGAGCCACCCCGAAGAAGTGGTGGACCGCCCCGGGACCGGCCCGAACGGTGCGCTCTCCCAGACGCTCAGCCGGTGCGTTCTCTCGGACGCCCGGACGGTGCGCTCTCCCGGACGACGACGTCCCGGACCACCGGCCCCGCCCACTACGGGCCCGCTTACTACGGGCTCGTCCGCTACAGCTCGCCCGCTAAGGGCTTGTCCACCACCTGCTTGTCCACCACTCCGAAGACGTGGTTCTCAGACGTGTCTGGGTCTCCAGCGCGTACGGCGGAGCCGAACGGGCGCCGACCACGTAGCCGAGCTCAGCGATCTCCGCGCTCTCCGCGGAGGATCCGGCTGAGCCGACGGCCCGAAGACCGGGTCAGCTCCTCCCAGGCCCCGGAGCTGACCCGACGGGCGTACGACCGGGATCTCACCCGCCCGCTTCTCTCACGCGCCCGGCTCCCGGTTTCCCTCACCCGGCTCCCTCACCCGCCCGGCTCCCGGCTTCCCCCCACCCGGCTCACCCGCCCGGTTCCCGGCTCCGTCCGCCGTCGCTCTTCACGCGCTGGATTTCCGGCTTCCGCTCGCCCTCGCCTCTCGCCCGCCCGGTTCCCGGCGCGGGCTCGCCTCCGTCTCTCACTCGCCCGGTGGTACGGGCGTGCTGCGCATCCGTCCGGAGGGCGGTGCCGCGGTGCCGTCCTCGTCGTCGTACGACCGCGCGATGGCCTCCTCCCCGGTCTCCGCGGCCTCGGCGCCGTGCGCGGGGTCGGGAGCCTCTCCGGCCTTCCTGGCCCTGGTACGCGTCCCTCGTGCCGCCACAGGCGCCTCCACGGCCGTTTCCGAGGTTGTCTCCGGGGTCGCGCCCTTGGCCGTCCTCGCGGTCCTCTCCGTGGGCTTCCTCGCGGTCCTCTCCTTGGCGGTCCCGGGCGGGGCACTCGCCGGACGGTCCTTCACGGCGAGAATCGGCTGGGTGTCGGCGTCACGCTCGCTCACCTCGTTCGCGCCGCGTCCATCTGCCGCCGCGACCCCGGCCTCCGCCGCGCTCCCGGCCTCCCTCGTACCCTTGGCCTTCGCCGTGCTCCTGGTCGTGCCGCCGGCCTTCGCCGTGCTCTTGGCCGTACCGCGCCGTGCCGTGGTGCGCGGGCCCTCCCCGGTCGTACCGGGCTCCTCAGCCTTGCCCGTCCCGGCCGTCCGCTCCCGAGGGAGGTCGGTGTCGCTGTCCCAGGTCTCCACCCGCTCGCTGACCCTGCCCCCACTGTCTCCGCTGTTCCCGCTCTCCGGCTCGGGTTCCTCGCGCGGCGCCTGTCCGGCGGGACGGGGCGGGTGGACGAGCAGGTCGCCCTGGCGGGGCCTGACCAGGTCGCCCCAGCGCATCGGCTTGCCGGGCTGGGAAGCGGCCGGTTCCCGCGCGGGTGGCGGGTCCTGCGGGATGTCGTTGACCTCCGGCGTCTCCGGTGCCGCGGTGGGACCGATCACCGGCTCGCCCACTGGGAGGTCGTGGTGCGGGGCGGCCTCCAGGGGAGGCGCGGCATGCGGGTCGAGCACGATCTCGGCCGCCGGGTGGTGCACCAGCTGCCCCGGGTGACCCGGATGGTCTCCGTGACCGGGACGGACGGGTTCGGGGTGGGCCGGTGGGGACTGTCCCCGCCACCGCTCTCCGGGTCCGGGCGCACCGGGACGCTCCGGGGACGCCTGGATCGCCTCGGGGAACGGCACGATGTCGTGCCCGGCCGACGGGCCGGACAGGGCCGCGTCGGTCGCGGACCTCCGGGCGGCGGCGTGTTTGATCAACAGGAGCCAGAGCCACAGGGCCAGGATGAGCATCACCCAGGGGGCGACGGCGACCACGACGGCCGCGCGTCCCTCGTCCATCGTCATTCGCATGGCGGTGGACACCTCGGCGGCGACCGCGCCGGCGAACAGCAGCGTCAGGACCACGCCCGCCTGCAGCCGTACCGGCCACCAGCCGCCCCGCAACAGCAGGACGCCGATCATCGCGATGACGAGCAGGGCGTCGAAGGCGGCGGGGTAGAGATACGCGAGGCCGGCGGGCGCCCGGCCCGCGATGGCGAGGGCGCGCAGGTCCTCGAAGGAGAGCACGCAGGCCGCAGCGGTGAGGGCGGCCACACCGACTCCGGTGACGGCGATCCCGGCGCGGCGCAGGGCGACGGCCACCCGGCTCGGCTCGGTGGCGGCGATGGTCAGGGGCGGGGGCGGGAACGGGCGGGAGATCGAGCCTGCCGCCCCGGGGGATTTGACGTCCATGGCCCTTTGAGCCTACAGAATCGGCATCTGGCATGATCGGGGAAGTTTTCCGAGGGCGACAGAGTGATCGAGGCGAAGAGATGTCAAAACTGTCCGATCCCGTACGCGAGATGTTCGACGCCGCGAACTTCGCCACCGTGACGAGTCTCAACGACGACGGGAGCCCGCAGGCGAGCGTCGTCTGGGCGAAGACGGACGGGGACGACATCGTGTTCTCGACGGTCAAGGGCAGGCGTAAGAGCGACAACTTCGCGAGAGACCCGCGGACGACCATCGTGGTGTTCGACCCCGCCGACCCGTACCGCTATGTCGAGGTGCGGGGAACGGTCACCCTGACCGACGATCCCGACGGGGCGCTCATCCAGGAGATGTCGCGCAAATACCGAGGGGAGGACTGGGTCGAGGAGAATTCCCAGGTGGAGAGAATGATCGTCAGGATCGTCCCCGGCCGCGTGGTCTATCACGGCGCCGTTTCGTCGGACTAGTTGGGCGACATTCGCCGCTAATGGTCATAAAACACTCTGCTGAGTGTCTTCAACGTCCCGCAACTCGGTTTGTGAGGCGAGGTGAGGCATTAGCCTTGCCTTCGTGAGCCTGCAGCTATACGACACCAGCGTACGCACCGTCCGCGAATTCGTCCCGGTCGAACCCGGCCGGGCCTCGATCTACCTGTGTGGTGCCACCGTGCAGGCTCCCCCGCACATCGGGCACATCCGCTCGGGCGTCAACTTCGACGTGCTCCGCCGCTGGATGATCAGGTCTGGCTACGAGGTGACCTTCTGCCGCAACGTCACCGACATCGACGACAAGATCATTAGGGTCGCCGCAGCCGAGAACGTGCCGTGGTTCGCCGTCGCCGAGCGCAACCAGAGGGCCTTCACCTGGGCCTACGAGGTGCTGGGCTGCCTGCCCCCGACCGTCGAGCCCCGGGCCACCGGCCACGTGCCCGAGATGATCGAGCTGATGGACCGGCTGATCGCCGCCGGTCACGCCTACGCCTCCGGCGGCGACGTCTACTTCGACGTGATGTCCTACGTCGACCGCTACGGCTCGCTGTCCAACCAGAAGCTCCAGAACATGCGGGCCGCGGGCGACACCGAGACCGACTCCTGCAAGCGCGACCCGCGCGACTTCGCGCTCTGGAAGGGCGAGAAGCCCGGCGAGCCGACCTGGCCGACCCCGTGGGGCCGGGGCCGCCCCGGCTGGCACCTGGAGTGCTCCGCCATGGCGACCAAGTATCTCGGGGCCACCTTCGACATCCACGGCGGCGGCGTCGACCTGATCTTCCCGCACCACGAGAACGAGCTGACCCAGTCCCAGGCGGCGGGCGACGGCTTCGCCCGCTACTGGATGCACAACGGCATGCTCAAGATCGGCGCGGAGAAGATGAGCAAGTCGCTCGGCAACTCCCTGCTGGTCCCCGAGGTGACCAAGAAGGTCCGCCCGGTCGAGCTCCGCTACTACCTGGCGGCCCCTCATTACCGCTCCTCGATCGAATACTCGGAGGAGGCGCTGTTCGAGGCCGCCTCGGCGTACCAGCGCATCGAGGGCTTCGTCACCCGCGCGGCCGAGGTCATCCACGACGTCGACGCGCACGCGCCGCTTCCCCAGGCCTTCTCCGACGCCCTCGACGACGACCTGGGCACCCCCCAGGCGCTCGCCGTGGTGCACGAGGTGGTCCGCGAGGGCAACGTCGCGCTGGCCCAGGGCAACAAGGAGCAGGTCGCCAGGCTGCTCGCCGAGACGCAGAACATGCTCGACGTCCTCGGCCTCGACCCGCGCTCGGAGCAGTGGCGCTCCTCGGGCGGCGAGACCGGCATGCGGGCGACCGTCGACGCGCTCGTCGCCGTCGCGCTGGAGCAGCGGCAGGCGGCGCGGGCGCGCAAGGACTTCTCGGCGGCCGACGGCATCCGTGACCAGCTTTCCCATGCGGGCATCCACGTCGAGGACACCCCCCAGGGTCCGCGCTGGGAACTCTCGCGGTGAAACCAGGCCGTACGCTATAGACCATGGCTGGTGGGGGTAAAGGGTCCGGGCGACCCGCGAAGAAGAAGAGTCCGACCAAGGGCACGGGCGGCAACGTCCGCCGTGGCCTGGAGGGCAGGGGAGCCACCCCGCCGGCGCACATGCGGCACTGGCACAAGGACAAGGCGCGCGCCGAGCGGATCGAGCGCGAGGAGAAGACCGGCAGGCCCTCCTCCCCGCGCACCCCGGTCCGCACCCGGCGGAGCGACGACGCGCCCGAGCACATCGGCGGGCGCAACCCCGTCGTTGAGGCGCTGCGCGCCGGGGTCCCGGCCAGCACGCTCTACGTGGCCCTGCGCATCGACAACGACGACCGGGTCAAGGAGTCGGTCCGCATCGCCGCCGACCGGGGCATCGCGATGCTGGAGGTCGGCAGGGAGAAGCTCGACCGCCTCACCGAGGGCGGGATCCACCAGGGCATCGCCCTGCAGATCCCGGCGTACGACTACGCCCACCCCGACGACCTGGTCCGTGCCGCCCAGGACGCCGCGGAGGTCCCGCTGATCGTCGCTCTCGACAGCGTCACCGATCCCCGCAACCTGGGGGCCATCGCCCGCTCGGCCACCGCCTTCGGCGCCCACGGCCTGGTCATCCCCTCCCGCCGCTCGGCGGGGGTCACCGGCGGGGCCTGGAAGACCTCGGCGGGCACGCTGGCCAACCTGCCGGTCGCCCGCGCCGCCAACCTCACCGCCACCCTGCGGGAGTACCGCGAGGCGGGCCTGTTCGTGATCGGCCTGGACGGTGAGGGCAAGGTCGACATCGGCGAGGCGAACCTCCTCGACGGCCCGCTGGTCGTCGTCGTGGGCTCCGAGGGCAAGGGTCTGTCCCGCTTGGTCCGCGAGGCGTGTGACCTGGTCGTCCGCATCCCGATGCACGCCGCCGCCGAGTCCCTCAACGCCGGGGTCGCCGCGGGCATCGCCCTCTACGAGGTCGCCCGCCACCGCCGTTCCTAACGGTTCGCAATCGGCAGGGCATACCTCGGTGACGCACGGGGAGTAAGCCGACTACACTCGTCTGGCGACCACGCCGACGTAGCTCAATCGGCAGAGCAACAGTCTTGTAAACTGTAGGTCAGGGGTTCGATTCCCCTCGTCGGCTCGCTTGTGGAGGGCCAGGTCAACCGGCATCCGGTTGACCTGGCCCTTTGCTCGTTAAGCGGGCTTCTCGCTCTTTCGTGCCACCCGCGTGCCACTGGGTTTCTTCGTGGCCGTCTTGCCTGTCACCTTGCCCGAGCCCGACGGCTCCCCGTACGGGGCAGGTTGGACGCGCTCAGGCAGCCCCTGCCCCGGCTTTGCGGGCGAGCAGTTGGATCTCCTGGAACTGCCGCCGGTCGGTGGGCTGAGGTTCGCGAATCATCCGGGCCACCTCGGCCAACCCGGACTCGCGCAGCATCGCGGAGAGGTGATCAGGCCACCACCGATAGGCCGGTGCGACCGTGTGATCGAAGACCTGCGTCGGGTGAGACGGATCGTCGCTCGCCGAGAAGCAGATCAGAAGGTGGCCGCCGGGTGCCAGCACACGATGAAACTCCGCCAGGATGACGGGGAGTTCCCGCGGCGGTGTGTGGATGATGGACCACCGTGAGAGTACGCCGCCCAGCACGCCGTTGGCGATGTTCAACGCGGCCATTGAGCCCATGTCGAACCGCAGGCCCGGATAGGCCTGTCGAGCCAACTCGATCATCGCGGGAGAGGTGTCAACCCCAAACGCCGTCAGCCCCAGCTCGTCCAGATAAGCGGTGATATGGCCAGGACCACACCCAAGGTCCGCGACCTGACCGCCCCCACCCGCGCTGACGACCTCGGCGAAGGCACCCAGGAACGCGCGGTCCAGGGGACTGTCACGCAGCGTGTCGCGGAACAGCTGCGCGTAGAGGGATGCGGCGGCGTCGTAGGCCTCGCGGGTGGCACTGAGGACATCGTGTTCGACCATGCCCGCGACAGTAGTTCCTGACTCCGAGGCGAGCCGAGAGAATCACAATCCGCCTCAAAGCATCTGCGAAGAAGATCAACGGCTGGTGCGGGGAATTCGCCGGAGCGCGGTCAGGTGGCGTCGTCCAGCTGTTCGGCCAGCCGTTCCAGGCCATCCTTGATGAGCCGCCCATACTCGTCGTCGCCAAGTGCGCCGATCCCGGCTCGCGCCTGCTGGAGGTGCTCACGGGCGCGGCCGAGATCACCCAGCTTGCGATAGCACTCGCTCACATTGAGGTGCAACGACGGATACAGGCCGGCCACTGAGAGCGGCACTCCGGCTTGGCCCACCCGCTCATCGGTGACCAGCTCGACGGCGGCAAGCGCTCGCAGATCCCACATCAGCTCCTGGCGCACATCGTCCTGCACGTCGGCCATCGAATGGGCAAGTACGCAAACATGCAGCGGGTCGCCCTGCTCGCCGCCGATGTCGTCCCAGATCTGCGCGAACAAGTCGCGAGCGGCCTCACGCTGACCTCGATGGTGATGCAGCTCCACCCCCTGGCCGATCCGGGCCATCGTCGGGTCGGTGGTCATTGGCGGCTCCCTCACCGTCGCGGGCGACCGCAGCAGCCTACCTGCCTGACGTGATCAAGGACGTTTGTGATCATACCGAGCCCTTCGGCCGCTTACCCGCTTCCAGCTTGACCGGCTTGGCCACATTCGGGGTCACCGAGCGGGTGCTGCTCCCATCCCTCTGGCCGGTAGCAGGAGTATCTCGACGGCGCTCCAGGGTGATCCGGGGTATGGCTGTACCTTGGTAAGGCGCGTACGCAGGCCCTGCTGCCGCGGATGCGCGAGCGCCGGGCCGGGCGATTGCTGTTCGTGTCCAGCGTGGTGGGCCGTATCGTCTTTTCCGGGAACGCCGCCTACTCGGCCAGCAAGTGGGCCCTGGAGGCGCTGGTCGAGGCGCCGGCCATCGAGACCGGCCCGTACGGGATCCACGCCACCCTGCTGGAGCCGGGCACGGTGAGCTCGGGTGCGCTCGACGCCCCGCTGACCTACCGGCTGCCCGACGACCCCTACACCGCGCTGGCCGCCGACAGCATGAACCGCGGCCACTCCCTCACCCCGGAGCAGGTCGCCCGCGCCGTCGCCGACGCCGCGGAACTCGACGCGCCGCCGCTGCGCCTGCCGGTCGGCGACACGGCCGCCGCGATCCTCGCGGCTCGCAAGGCCGCACCCGAGAACGTCCCCTTCGTCCCTGGTTCCTGAGCACGCCGCCTCGACAGCCGGGCGCCGATGCCGGTGAGGATGGCGATGGGCGGGATGTCGTTGTTTCCCGTCGGTCCCGGCCTCGGGCGGACCCTGGCGGTCGCGGTGGGCGGGACCGGGGCGAAAGTGCCGTTTCAGGACGTTCGGAGCAGCGGGGCGGCGTGGTGTTCGCCCCAGTGGCGCAGGGAGCGGAGGACGGGGGCGATGTCCTCGCCGGCGGCGGTGAGCAGGTACTCGTCGCGGGGCGGGTGCTCCGAGTATCGACGGCGCTCGATGAGTCCGGCGTCCTCAAGCTTGCGTAGACGCAGCGTGAGGGTCTCGCGGGGTGCGCCGGTGTTGGTCTGGATGTCCTTGAACCGGTGCACGCCGAAGCCCAGCTCGCGGAGCACGAGCAGGGTCCAGCGCTCGCCCACGACCTCGAGCGCATCGGCGATGGGGCAGACCCGGGGAGCTCCCAGGTTTGTTGGTTCGCTATCCAGACTCACCCTGCTACAGTAGCGCAGAGGGTGAGTCTGTAAATCGAACCGGTGGAGGAAGGCCGTGCCCCGTACCGGTGCCGAGCGTCACCTCTCATCCCGCCGTCCCTCCTCGCGGTGCTCCGCGGGGGCTTCCCGGCAGCCCGTCGCGCCCGCCGTCATATCGGATCACCGCTCGTTCGGCGAGATTGTCCACCAAGGTCACCGGTGAGAGACAGGGGAAAGTATGACAAAGCTGGACAAATTCGCCGCGCTGGCGGCGAAGGAACACGGCCTCGTCGTCGTCTCGACACTGCGGGCGGACGGCACGATCCAGGCGTCGCTGGTGAACGCGGGCCTGTTGCCCCACCCGCTCACCGGCGTTCCGGTGCTCGGGTTCGTTACCTACGGGAAGGTGAAGCTGGCCAACCTGCGGGCACGCCCCCGGGCGACCGTGTCGGTTCGGTCCGGCTGGGACTGGGCCACCATCGAAGGCACGACCAGCCTGGTGGGGCCGGACGATCCGGTCTCCGGCATCGACGGTGAGCGCCTGCGGCTGCTGCTGCGTGAGGTGTTCACCGCGGCCGGAGGCAGCCACGATGACTGGGACGAGTACGACCGGACCATGGCCGAGCAACGTCGCACGGTCGTCCTGCTTGACCCGGCCCGGATCTACAGCAACTGACCGCCCGCCTCCCGGGAAACATGGCCGGCGTCCGCGAAGCCGAGGAAGGCCGCGAAGACGGCGTACTCACCACATTGACCGCGCTCCACGTCAGCATGCCGAACCGTCCCAAGGCCGAGCCGCTTGAGTCGCGTGTCCAAGGCGAGACGATCCGCTTCGGCATTCTCGTCGTGGACGAGACCACATATGTGGTGTAGCCGTACCCCCGCAGGCCCGTGGAGTCGATTCCCCTGCGCATCGTCCGTGACCGTGGGGTCAAGAGGGAGCCGCTACGTCCGCTCGTGTCGATCGGCGTGCGGCGGGACGGCCGGTGCCCGTCGTTGTTGTCTCGTCAGGCGTCGGACGGTCAGGCCGGACCGGCAAGGCCGATCAGGTTGCCCTCGGGGTCGGTGAAGTGGCCGACCGCGAGATCCCTGCCCGGGGCCCGCTCGGGGCCCATCCGGCGGATCCCTCCGAGGCTCTCCGCCTTCCGCAGCGCGGCCTCGACGTCGGGGACGCCGACATAGAAGACGACGTGGCTTTCGTGGCCCGGTCCTCCGCCGACGCCGCCCGGGATACCGGTCGCGCCGGTGTCGGTGAAGCCGTACTCGCCCTGCCGGGACACCGCCGGCGCGACGGGGCCGCCGGTGTCGAACTCCCACCCGAACAACTCGCCGTAGTAGCCGCGGAGTCTCGCCGGGTCGGTCCCGATGACCTCGAAGTGCACAACTGGCTGCCCCATGGTGATTCCTCTCCGTTCTGGCCGGATATCCGGGACCGTACACAGTCAAGTTGTTTAAAACAACCATGGAGTTGTACTTTCGAACCAGAATGTGGAGGGAGCCCATCATGCCGACGAGCCGTAGCTACGGGGACGCCTGCGGGATCGCCCGCGCCCTCGATGTCGTGGGGGAACGATGGGCGCTGCTGGTCGTGCGCGAGCTGCTGCTCGGGCCGGGGCGCTTCTCCGACCTGCGCCGCGCCCTGCCCGGAGCGAGCTCGAACCTGGTCGCCGACAGGCTCCGCGAGCTCGAAGGCCGTGGCGTGCTCCGCCGCCGCAAGCTCGCGGCCCCGGCCGGTTCCCGGGTGTACGAGCTGACCGACCGGGGGCGGGAGCTGGAGCCGATCGTGCTCGCCCTGGGCGGCTGGGGCATTCGCGTCCCGCTGCCCCCCGAGCCGACCACGCTCAGCGCCACCTCGGTCCTGCTCTTCCTGCGCGCCTCCGCGCGCCCCGACCCGGCCGCGCCGGCGACCACCTACCGCCTCGAACTCGACGACCGTGTGTGGACCGTCCGGTCGGCGTCCGGCCAGATCGACATCCAGCCCGGCGAGCCGGCCGCAGCGGCCGCCTCCCTTCGCACGGACCCCAGGACGCTGAACACTCTGCTTGGCGACCCGGCCACCCTCGACGCCTTCGTGTCCGACGGGAGCGTCGTCACCACGGGCGACCCGGTGGCTCTTCGGCGGCTTCTACGGGCGGTCACCGGCCCATCTCCCGCCGGGTAGCCCCCACCACGCCAAGGCCGTGGTACGAGCATGATCGGACCGTCAGGGGCGTCGGCGATCAGCCGCACCACACTTGAGTATCCGTACTCAAGCCCACACCTCCCAGATGATGCAGACTTTGGATCATGCGACCAATACGAGCCGTGAAGCGCTATGTGGCCCGATACGACCGAGGCACCTTCGCTCTGGCCATCGCCGGCTTCTACGCGCTGCTCGTCGTCGCCGCGACCATCTACGTCGAGATCAGCACTCGCCAACCGGGCAGCCAGGGCCTGGAGGCGCTGGTGCTGTTCGCGGTCACCGCCCCGGCCTCGCAGCTCCTGATCTTCCTGCCGACCGCCTCGCTCCACCCGATGATCTCTCATTTGATGTACCCCCTCGCCGGACTGCTCCAGGCGTGGATCCTCTGGCTCATCGCGCGCGGGCGCAGGAAGAGCGTGCGTCCGGCGTGAGAGCGGTAGGTGGCTGAGGCGGGCCTGATCTTCCCGTCTGTCACGTTCCGGTCGGCTCCACCGGCACATTCCGCCACCCCTGACGGCCGCGTCGCCGATCCACGCGGCGCGCCTGCTCCCCCCCCAGGGGCGGGGGCTTCACCGCCTCAACGGCGTTGTCGCGTGTAGTGGCGGAGGACGAGACCTGCGGCGGCGACGAGCAGGAAGACCAGCACGATGTCCAAAGGGTTCACCATGCGCACCTCTCTGCCCCGCGGCCGCGGAGTTATCCGCCCCGGTCTACCCATGAAGGTCGCGGTGCTCTCCTCGACCAGGGTCAAGGGACGGCTGTTCGGACCTCCGCTCAGGAACCGCGTAGCCCGGAACCGGTGGCCGGCGGACCGTGCTCGTGGATCAGCCGTTGGCGGCCGGTTTGAGCAGGCCGGTCTCGTAGGCCGCCGCGACCGCGGCCGCCCGGTCGTTGACGCCGAGTTTGGCGAAGACGTGCAGCAGATGCGTCTTCACCGTCGCCTCGGTGACGAACAGTTTCGCGGCCACCTCGCGGTTGGTCGCGCCACGGGCGACGAGGCCGAGCACCTCGATCTCCCGGCGGCTCAGCGTCCGCTGCTCCGGCGTACGCACCCTGTGCGCCAGCACGCCGGCCACGGAGGGGGACAGGACCGTCTCGCCGCGGGCCGCCGCCCGTACGGCGCGGCGCAGGTCGGCGCGCGGGGTGTCCTTGAGCAGGTAGCCGGTGGCACCCTGCTCGATCGCGGGCAGGACGTCGGCGTCGTTGTCGAAGGTGGTCAGGACCAGCACGTGGATGCCGGGCGTCTGCTCGCGTAGCCGGCGGATGACCTCCGCGCCGCTCATCTTCGGCATGCGCAGGTCCATGAGCACGACATCGGGGCTGGTCCGCAGCGCGACGACGAGCGCTTCCGGCCCGTCGGCCGCCTCGCCGACGACCTCGAAGGCGTCGTCGCCGGTGAAGATGCCGCGCAGCCCGTCACGGACGACGGGGTGGTCGTCGACGATGATCATACGAATCGGCATGTCTCACCCCGGGTTTTCGCGGTGGCCGGACGGTCCGGGAGCCGCGTCGGCTTCGTGGTGGCCGGGTCGGGGATCCACGTCGGCGGGGATGGCGGAAACGGTGGCGGAGATCCCCGTTCCCTGGCCGGGGGCCGTCTCGATCACGAACTCACCGGCCAGCCGGGTGACGCGCTGACGCATCGCGATGAGGCCGAAACCGCTCGCGCCCGAGGAGTCCGCCGCCCCCGGGGTGAAGCCACATCCGTCGTCGCGCACGTCCAGCACCACGACATCCTCCATGTACGACAGGGTAAGACCGACCCGGGTGGCCGAGGCGGCGTGTTTGGAAACGTTGGCCAGTGCCTCCTGCGCCACCCGCAGCAAAGTGGTCTCCACCTCCGTGTGCAGCGGCCGGGGGTCACCGGTGACCGACACGGAGGCGGGTGTGCCGGTGGTCCGCGACCATGTCGCCGCGACGTCGCGCAGGGCGGTGGCGAGCTGGGCCTCGTCCAGCGGTGCCGGACGCAACCCCTGAACCGATCGCCGGGCCTCGTTCAGGCTCTCCCTGGCCAGGATGCGCATCGTGTTCAGGCGGGAGCGGACGGCGGGTGTGTCGTCGATCGCGTCGTCGGCCGCCTCGATCTGGGTGAGGATGCCGGTCAGGCCCTGCGCGATGGTGTCGTGGATCTCCCTGGCCATCCGCTGCCGCTCCCCGAGCACACCGGCCTCACGAGCGCGGGTCAGGAGCTGGGCCTGCAGGCTCGCGTTCTCCTCCGCGAGCGCGGCCAGCTCGGCGCCGGTCTTCCGCAACTGAACGATCATCGCCCTGCGCTGGTCGTTCTGCTCGGAGATGGTCCGGGTCAGCAGGCCGATCGCGGAGGCGATCAGCATCGCGACGAGGAAGGCGTAGAGCGTCTCGCCCGGGGTCCGGCCCGGCCGAGAGGGGACGGCGACCAGCACGCCGGCCGTCGCGGCCACCCCCGCGTACGCCCACCGTCCGGGCAGCAGGGCGAAGGCCTGGACGAACGCTCCCACGCCGGTCACCGTGAACAGCGCGTCGATTCCGGTCAGCGTCCCGATGGCGGCGAGCATCACGGCGAAGTAGGCGACCATCACCACCGGCCGCTCGGTCCAGGTGGGGTGCGAGGTCACCATGAACCAGTGCCAGGCTCCGGCGAGCACCGCGAGGGCCAGCACCTCCGGTCTCCAGTCCCGCAGCAGGGCGAAGACCGTCGGAAGCAGGATGAACAGGTACGGCAGGTAGGGCCGGGCACGATCCCAGCGTGAGGTGTCGAGGTCGGCGGCGGTCACCACCGGAACACCCTGACGGCGACGCCACCGGCGACGACGGAGATCGCCACCATGACTCCCAGGGTGGCCGGGGAGATCGCGTCGCCCTCCCAGGCGCCGCGGATCGTCTCGACCACGGGGGCCATCGGGGTCAGGTCGCCGATGGCGCGCATCGAGCCGGACGTGGTCTCGCGGGGGATCATGGCGCCGGAGAGGAAGACCATCGGGAAGAACACGCTCAGCCCGATCACGGTCGCGGTGCGGCCGCTGGGGACGAGCGCGCCGATGAGGAGGCCGATGGCGCCGAGGCTCAGCGCGCCGAGTGCCCACGCCAGGAGGACGCCCGCGACGTCGGCGGGCGCCGACAGCCCGAAGGCGACCAGCCCGATGGCGATGAGCAGCACCGTACCGATCGCGGCCAGCAGTGTGTGAGCGGCCCACTGGGCCCCGAACAGCATCGCGGGCGAGGCGGGAGTGGCGCGCAGCCGCTTGAGGATCCGGCGTTCCCTGTACTGGGCCAGCGTGGCCGGGAGGACGACCAGCCCGGCCAGGCCGATGACGAAGACGCTCAGCATCGGCACCATGGCGTCGATGACCGGCAGCCCGCCCGGCAGGAGGCCGCCGTTGCGCATCTTGACCGCCAGCATGATCGCAGGGAAGGCCAGGGCGAAGAACCCCGACATCGGATCGCGCACGATCAGTTTGAGCTCGACCGCGATGACGCGCGTGATGCCTTTCATGCTTTTTATGACTTTCATGCCGTTCATGCCGTTTCCCGTCCGGTCAGTGCGAAGTACGCGTTCTCCAGCGAATCGGATCGCCCCTTCTCGATCAGCTCGCGCGGGCCGCCCTCGGCGACGACACGGCCCCGGTCGACGATCGCGATGCGGTCGCACAACGCCTCGGCCTCGTCCATGAAATGGGTGACCAGCACGACGGTGACCCCGCGCTCGCGCAGGTCGCGGATGAGGCCCCAGGTCATCCGGCGGGCAGAGGGGTCCAGGCCCGTGGTCAGCTCGTCGAGGAAGACGACCTCCGGATTGCCGACCAGGGCCAGTGCGATGAACAGCCGCTGCTTCCAGCCGCCGGACAGGCGCGCGAAGCGGGTGCCCTTCCTGTCCGCCAGTCCCCACTCGTCCATGAGTTTCCGCCAGTCGGCGGGCCTGTCGTAGAGGGAGGCGTACATCCGCAGCGCCTCACCGACCTTGATCGCGTCGGGCAGGGCGGCCTCCTGCAGCTGGACGCCGATGCGCTGCAGCAGTTCGCGCCGGTCGTCCCACGGGTCCAGGCCCAGCACCCGCAGGATGCCGCCGTCTCGCCGCCGCGACCCCGACGCGCACTCCACGATCGTGGTCTTTCCCGCTCCGTTGGGACCGGCGATGCCGAAGATCTCGCCTCGCTCCACCCTCAGGGAGACGCCGTCCACCGCCTTGCCGCTCCCGTAGCTCTTCCTCAGGCCGTCGATCTCAATGACTGTCATGTCTTGAGAATCATCGGCGGACGGTGCTTTCGAAATCCACCGGACGGTTGATGGGGATCGACCCTTTGATCCCGGGTCCTCCCCGCGCGTCATGCTCGCGACAGCGTGATCACCAGGCCGATGACGAGGGCCGGGGGAGCCGCGGGCGCGGGTACGACGCCTCCTCCCGGGCCTCGCGTTCTTTGTGGTCAAATGACTACCTTGAGTGAGGATATCTTGGGCTGCGGGGCGTCCGGGATCCCGGTGACGGCGGGCGGGTCCATCGACTCACCGCCACCGTCGGCAACGCCGGGACCGTCCATCGTGACTTCTTCGCCCCCGGGGCCTGAAGGTCGTCGTGAACGGGTATGACGTGCCGTTCGCCGACTTCGAGTCGCGGCGGCGAGGTTCGGGAGTGCCGGTCAAGGCGTACGAAACGGGTGTTTCGCTCCTCGCGTGGGCTCTCGCATCGGTGGATCGGGGAGGCAACCCTGTGGATTCGCCCCGTACGAGTGCCCCTTCGTCACATACTGAGACGCTAGATAAGCGGAAAGTGACCGACGAGGGGCGCGGCGGTGACAGTAACGATCCTCCAGCGAGTCCGCACGGGGCGGGGCGGCTGCGACATCACGAGCGTGGAGCGGGGCGGCAGCGACATCACGAGCGAGGAGGCGATCCGGTCCGACGTCGACGTCACCGTGATCGTCCCGCTTCACAACTGCGGGCCCTATCTCGACAGATGCCTGACTTCGCTGCTGATCCAGCGCGTCGCCCTGGAGGTGGTGGTCGTCGACGACGGTTCCACCGACGGCGGTGCCGCGCTGCTCGACCTGTACGCCTCCTGCCACCGCGGCGTGATCCGTGTCGTCAGGCAGGAGGCGTCCGGCGGCGCGGGACGCCCGCGCAACGTCGGGCTCTCCCACGCACGTGGCAGATACGTCTTCTTCTGCGACGCGGACGACTACCTCGGCCCCCAGGCGCTGGAGCGGATGCTCGCGATGGCCGACCGCAACGGCTCGGACATCGTGCTCGGGAAGATCGTCGGGCACGACCGCAAGGTGCCGATCTCGATGTTCAAGGAGAACGCCGAGCGGGTGCCGCTCGGCGACAGCGCGGTCTACAACAGCCTGAGCTGCTTCAAGCTGTTCCGCAGGGAGATGCTGGAGCGGCACGCCATCCGTTTCGACGAGACGCTCCTGGTGGGGGAGGACGTCGTCTTCACCACCCACGCCTACTGTCACGCGGAGGTGATCTCGGTGGTCGCCGACTACGACTGCTACCACCTGGTCGCCCGGCCGGACGGCACCAGCATCATGCAGCGGCCGGGCAGCCGCGACCCGGTCTCCTGGCTGCGGATGATCAAGCGGCCGATCGAGCTGATGCTCACCCACGTACGCCCGGGAGACCTCCGCGACCACCTCCTGCGGCGCCACTTCCGGATGGACGCCTTCGGCAACCTCGGCAGGCCCTTCCTGGACGCCGGGGAGGTCCAGCGCAAGGAGATCGTCGCCGAGGTGACCGACATGTGCGAGCGGTGGCTGACCGACGGGGTCCGCGAGCGGCTCCCCGCGATCGACCGGCGCCGGATCGCCGCGCTGCAGGACATCGACCGCCTGGTGCGGCTGGCGCACATCGAGTCGGCCTCGGTCCGCCGGGAGCTCACCGCCCTCCGCTGGGAGCGGGAGCGGGAAAGGCACAGGGGAAGGGAAAGGGAAGAGGGACGGGAAAGGGAGGGGAGGCTGGCGATCTCGGGCAAGGTGGCGCTGAGCACGCTGGAGCGCTACGACCGTCCGGAGATCACCGGTGGGGACCTCGCCCTGGTGCTGCGGCGCCGGCACGCCGTCCCCGGCCCCTGTGACGAGGTCGTGGTCCCGGTGACCGGCGACTGCGCGGGGTTCACCGGCACCGTCGACGTCACCACCCTGTCCTCCGGCATCTGGGACGTCCACGTGAGCGTCGCCTTCGAGGGCGTCCCCCGGCTCGCGCGCCTGGGCGCCGACGGGGAGGGGCTGATCGCGCCGCCCGCGCCGCGCGTGGTCGGCGACGTCGTCGCGCTTCCGTACTTCACCCACCCGTACGGCAACCTCAGCCTCGACATCGGCGGGCACGTGGTCGCGGTGCCGGGCGGCGCGAGGCTGGTGCGCGCCCGCTGGGCGGCCGGGCACCGGCTGGTGCTCGACGGCGAGGTCAGCGTGGGCGCGGAGGCCCCCGCGGCGGACACGGTGCGCTACCTGGTCTGGCGGGAGCGCGAGTCGAGCCGGGAGCGGCGCGAGCCGGTCACGGTCGGCGAGGGCGGCAGGTTCACGGCCTCCCAGGCGATGGGGCGGCTGGGCCCCGGCACCTGGGACGCCTACCTGGAGCTCGATCTGGGCGGGCCGCCCGCCCGCTTCAGGATCGAGGCGGTGCCCGAGGTGATCGAGCATCCGCGCACGTGGTGGCGCGGCGCGATCCGGTGGAGCGTCAGGCCCTACGCCACGGCGGGGAAGGGGCGGCTCAGCACAGTGGTCCGGACCCTCGGCCCCAGAACTTTCATCAGACGTATCGTGCGTTAATGCCACCTTCTTGCAACTACAAGCCCATGGCCTAAAGTTAGGGGCAAATCCGCATCTCGGAGGCTTGTTGTGCACGTACCCGATGGCTTTTTCAACGCCGCCGTCTCGGTGTCGGCGGGAGTGGTGGCCGCCGCCGGGGTGGCCGTCTGCCTGCGCGGCGCCCGCCGCGAGCTCGACGACCGCACCGCCCCCATGGCCGGCCTGGTCGCCGCCTTCATCTTCGCGGTCCAGATGCTCAACTTCCCGGTCGCCGCGGGCACCAGCGGACACCTCCTCGGGGGCGCGCTCGCCGCGATACTCGTCGGCCCGTACACAGCGGTGTTGTGCGTGGCCGTGGTCCTCCTGGTGCAGGCGTTCTTCTTCGCCGACGGCGGGCTGACCGCGCTGGGCGTCAACATCACGCTGATGGGCCTCGTCGCCGTGCTGGTCGGGTGGGGCGTCTTCCGCCTGATCACCCGGAGCGTGCGGAACAGGGGTGCGGTGGTGGCGGCCTCGTTCGTCGCGGCGCTGGTCTCGGTGCCCGCCTCGGCGCTCGCGTTCACCCTGCTGTTCTGGATCGGCGGCACCGCGCCCATCGAGATCGGCACGGTCGCCGCGGCGATGGGCGGCGTGCATCTGCTCATCGGCGTGGGCGAGGGCCTGATCACCGCGGTCACCGTCAGCACCGTGCTGGCGATCCGGCCCGACCTGGTCTACGGCGCCCGCGAGCTCGTCGCGCCGCTGGTCCTGCGCGGCGCGGACGGCGACGTGACCGTCACCCCCGAGACCCCGAGGTCCTCCGCGCCGGCCGCCCGCCGTCCCGGCTGGTTCCTGCCCGCCGGGATCGCGGTGGCGGCGCTGCTGGCGGGCGTCGTCAGCTTCTACGCCTCCTCCTCACCCGACGGCCTGGAGTCGGTCGCCGAGGACAAGGGCTTCATCGGCCAGGCGACCGACCACTCGCTGGGCGAGCAGCCGCTCGCCGACTACGGGGACGTGGGCGGCATCCCGGTGGGCGTGGCCGGGGTGATCGGCGTCGGGGTGACCCTCGCCGTCGGTGGCGGGGTGTTCTACGCCGTGCGCCGCCGCGGTGACGGCGGGGACGGCACCGGCAGCGACGACAGCGACAAGAAGGTCTCCGTCTAGTGGGATCGGGCCACCACCACCAGCTCCACCGGCCGGGCGACACGCTCGTGCACCGGCTGCCGCCCCAGTGCAAGCTGGTGGCGGTGGCCGGGTTCGCCCTGGTGGTGGTCGCCACCCCGCGCGAGTGGTTCTGGGCCTTCGGGCTGTACGCCGTGCTCCTGGCCGCCGTGGCGGCCCTCGCCCGCGTCCCGGCGGGGTTCGTGCTGCGGCGGATGGCGGTCGAGGTCCCGTTCGTGGTGTTCGCGCTGGCGATCCCGTTCATCGGGCTCGGCGAGAGGGTGACTTTCATGGGGCTCTCGCTCAGCGTCGCCGGGCTGTGGGCCGCCTGGAACATCCTGGCCAAGGCGACCCTGGGCGTGGTCGCGAGTGTGCTGCTCGCGGCCACCACCGAGCCGAGGCTGATCCTGCTGGGCGCCCAGCGGCTGAGGCTGCCGCCGCTGCTGGTGCAGATCGCCATGTTCATGCTCCGCTACATGGACGTGATCCTGGACGAGATGCGCCGGATGCGGGTGGCGAGGGAGTCGCGCGGGTTCGTGGCCAGGGACGTGCGGCACATCCCGGTGATCGCCAGGTCCGCGGGGGCGCTGTTCATCCGCTCGTACGAGCGGGGCGAGCGGGTGCACCTGGCGATGCTCAGCCGGGGCTACACCGGCTCGATGCCGGTCATCCAGGACCTCTCCGCCGCCTCGCGGCAGTGGCTCGCCGCCGGTATGTTGCCGGGTGCGGCGCTCGCCGTGCTGCTCGGGAGCTGGGGGTTCGCGTGACCGTGTCGTCCTCGTCGTCCTCACGGCCCGTTCCGGCCTCGTCCCCGCCGCCTCCGCCGCCCTCGCTGGAGGTGAGCCGCCTGGCGTACGCGTACCCGGACGGCACGCAGGCGCTGTTCGGCGTGGACCTCCGGGTGGAGCGCGGTGAGCGGGTCGCGCTGCTCGGTCCGAACGGCGCGGGCAAGACCACGCTGGTGATGCACCTCAACGGCATCCTGACCGCCGGGCACGGCACGGTGGCCGTGGCGGGGCTGCCGGTCGGCAAGGGCTCGCTCAAGGAGATCCGCAGGCGGGTCGGGCTCGTCTTCCAGGACCCCGACGACCAGCTCTTCATGCCGACCGTCCGCGAGGACGTGGCCTTCGGCCCGGCCAACATGGGGGTCGCGGGCGAGGAACTGGAGCGGCGGGTCAGGGACGCGCTGGAGCGCGTGGGCATGCTGGAGACGATCGACCGGCCGCCGCACCACCTGTCCTTCGGTCAGCGCCGCAGGGTCGCGGTGGCGACGGTGCTGGCGATGGAGCCGGAGATCCTGGTGCTCGACGAGCCCTCCTCCAACCTGGATCCGGCCTCCCGGCGCGAGCTCGCCGAGATCCTCAGGGGGCTCGACGTGACCGTCCTGATGGTCACCCACGACCTGCCGTACGCGCTGGAGCTGTGCGAACGCTCGCTCATCCTCTCCGGGGGCGTCATCGCCGCCGACGGGCCGACCCGCGAGCTCCTCGCCGACGCGAGCCTTCTCGCCGCGCACCGGCTCGAACTGCCGTACGGTTTCGCCGCCCCCTGACACCGTCTCCTGACACCGCTCCCCGACGCCGCCTCCCGATGTCGGGCCTCCGGTTCCGGGGTCCCGGACCCCGAGGGGCGCGTGGCGCGCGGGGCGCGAACTTCCTGTGAACAATCGCGCATGACCTCACATGGAGTGACAGCAAAGTAAAGTGGGTCTGCCCTTCGGGCGCGAGGAGGACTGATGAAGCTACGGCTGGCTCGCCGCGCCGTCGGGGACGCCGTGGTGGTGGCTGTCGAGGGTGAGCTCGACCTGTTCACCGCTCCCTTCCTGCGAGACGAGGTCCGCGACGCGATCAAGCTGGACGGCTCGCGGCTGGTTCTCGATCTCACCGCCCTGTCCTTCATGGACTCCAGCGGCCTTTCCGTGCTGATCGAGGCGTGGCGGCTCGCCACGGGCGAGGGGGGCGGGGTCTCCCTGGCGGCCCCCCAGGCGCCGGTGGCCCGGATCCTCCGCACGACGGGGCTCGACCGGCGGATCAAGGTCTATCCCGACGTGAGCAGCGCCGTCGGGGAGATCTAGCGTCGGCGACTTTTACCCCGCCCTGAGTAGAACTTCATTCGGTCCGCGCGTTAAAGTCCGCTCATGGACCTGAACGGAGCAGCAGCAATCATCTCGGGCGGTGCCAGTGGCCTCGGCGAGGCCACGGCCCGCGACCTCGCCGCGCACGGCGCCACCGTCGTCATCGCCGACCTCAACGAGGAGCGCGGCAAGTCACTGGCCGACGAGCTCGGCGGCGTCTTCGTCAAGGCCGACGTGTCGGACGAGGAGCAGGTGCAGGCGGCCGTGGACGCGGCCGTGGCGACCGGCAGGCCGCTGCGCGTCGTGGTGAACAGCGCGGGCATCGGCTGGGCCAGCAGGACCGTGGGCCGTGACGGCTCGCCCCACGACCTGGCCTCGTACCGCAAGGTCATCGAGGTCAACCTGATCGGCACGTTCAACCTCATGCGCATCGGCGCCGCGGCGATCGCGAAGACGGAGCCGGTCGACGAGGACGGCCAGCGCGGCGTAGTGATCAACACCGCCTCGGTGGCGGCGCTGGAGGGGCAGACCGGCCAGGTCGCCTACTCGGCGTCCAAGGGCGGCATCGTCGGCATGACCGTCCCGGCCGCGCGTGACCTCGCCGCCATCGGCGTGCGCGTCAACACCATCTGCCCCGGCATCATCGACACCCCGATCTACGGTTTCGCGGCCAACGCCGAGGAGTTCAAGGCCAAGCTCGTGGCCCCGGTGGTCTTCCCCAAGCGCATGGGGCTGGCCGCCGAGTTCGCCCACCTGGTCCGCTCGCTGATCGAGAACGACTACATGAACGCCGAGACGATCCGTTTCGACGGCGGTATCCGCTTCCAGCCCAAGTAGGAGTCACCCGGTGTCTGACGAGGTTCTGGTCGACGTCGACGGCGGCGTGGCCGTCATCACGATCAATCGCCCCAAGGCCAGGAACGCCGTGAACGGCGCGGTCGCCCGGGGCATCGCCGCCGCGCTGGACGAGCTGGAGGAGCGCGGGGACGTGGCGGCCTACGTCCTCACCGGCTCCGGCGGCACGTTCTGCTCGGGCATGGACCTGAAGGGGTTCCTGACCGGGGACTTCCCGGTCGTGGAGGGCCGGGGGTTCGGCGGCGTCGCCGAGGCGCCGCCGAAGAAGCCGCTCATCGCCGCCGTCGAGGGGTACGCCCTGGCCGGGGGCTGCGAGCTGGCGCTGACCTGCGACATCATCATCGCCTCCGAGGACGCCGTGTTCGGGCTCCCCGAGCCCAAGCGGGGGCTGGTCGCCGGGGCGGGCGGCGTGATGCGGCTGCCGAGGCGCATCCCGTACCACATCGCCATGGAGATCGCCCTGACCGGCGACCACTTCCCCGCCTCCCGGCTGTACGAACTCGGCCTGGTCAACCACGTCACGCCCGCGGGCGAGGCGCTGGCCACGGCCGTCGAGCTCGCGAAGAGGATCGCCGCCAACGCCCCGCTGGCGCTCGCCGCGACCAAGCGCGTGATCGTCGAGTCGGCGGACTGGAGCCGCGACGAGATGTTCACGAGGCAGGGGGAGATCATCAGTCCGGTGTTCGCCTCCAAGGACGCCATGGAGGGGGCGGCGGCCTTCGCCGAGAAGCGCGCCCCCCGCTGGAAGGGCGAGTAGCCCCCGGGGACCGGAAGAAACCGGAAGAAATTCGCGCGCCGGGTGCGATCCCAGGGATCGCACCCGGCGCATTCACGGCAAGGAGTGCATACGGTAAAGGTGTGGGCAAGTGCGACGAGGGCACTTGCGTATTCACGCCGCCGCTCCAAGGCCAGGAGAGTGCATGAACGACCACGCGACCGGGATGACCCCCACCGGCCGATCCTCCAGCGACCTCCTGAAGCGCAGGGCGGGAAATCTGGCCGCCGGCGCGCTGGGCGCCGCCATCATCAACGTTCTCATGGTCGGTGCCATGTGGGTGATCGAGGTCGCCGACTACGTCCTGCCGGGGGAGTTCGACGTCTACGGCATCCGGTCCTGGGATCCCGACGGCCTGGGCGGCATCTTCCTCGCGCCCTTCCTGCACGCCGGATTCGGTCATCTGATGGCCAACTCGCTGCCGCTGCTGATCCTCGGCTTCCTCGCCGCGCTGCGCGGGATCGGCCGGTTCCTGGCGGCCAGCCTGATCATCGTCCTGGTCAGCGGCCTGGGCGTCTGGTTCACCAGCTCGCCGACGGCCATCACGGTCGGCGCCAGCGGCCTGGTCTTCGGTTACTTCGGCTTCGTCGTCGCCCGCGGCCTGTTCGACCGTCGCGCCCTCGACATCGTGATCGGTGTCGGTGTGGCGATCGCCTACTACTCGATCATCTGGGGCGTACTCCCCGGTGAGGCGGGCATCTCCTGGCAGGGGCACCTGTTCGGTCTGGTCGGCGGCGTCATCGCGGCCTGGGTGGTGCGCCGCAGGCGCCGCCGGGCCGTCGCCCCCGCCTACTGACCTCCGGACATCGGGGCCCGCCCGTTCGCTGAATTCTCGTATTTCGCCCATTTCGCCCATTGAATTCCGTGCGCCGGGCCGGACCCGCCGGGTTCCGCCCGTACGGCCCTCGCCCGTCGAGACCCCGTCGTCCGCCGACGCGGGGTCTTCGCCGCTCCGAAGGGCCGGTCGTCGTCTGACTCATGGGGCTTCACCGGAGAAAGGGTGCTGTACGGGGCTGTGGGCGCTATATGGCGCTTCATAGCACCTCGGGAATCCCCGGAAGCCGGACCGGGCGGCTCGCGGCCTCCAGGGGCGACAGGGCCGATCCGGGGTCTCCTCCGTTGGCGGGGGACAGCGGATGCCCGGATGACGCGACCGGCGTGCCGAACGGCCGAACCCGGTACCGGAGAGTTCGCGTCGGCCGCATTCCGCGGGATTTTCTCCCGCGATCGCGCAGCAGAAGATCCTGCCGGAATTCATTAGCTATGGATGCATCGGTTAATTTAAGTGACAATGTGACAAAATTTCATGTGTGAACCTGCCTGGCCGCGTGCCCGTACATGTTCCAGGGCCATCACAGCCGGGCGCGACCCTCGAAAGGTGGCCGCGGGTGAACCTGGGATCCCTGGAACGCGCGATCATGGACGTGCTGTGGGGCTGCAAGCAGCCACTGCTGGTTCGCCAGGTGCAGGACATGCTGAATCAGGACGCCGAACGGAGCCTGGCCTACACCACCGTGCAGACCGTCGCCGAGCGCCTCGTCAGGAAGGGCCTGCTGGAGAGGGCGCCCGCACGCAACGCCTTTCGCTACACCGCCAGCCGCTCACGGGACGAACACGTGGCCGGGCTGATGCTCGCGGCCCTGGAGGGGAGTCCCGACCGGGCCCCCGTACTCTCGCGGTTCGCGGAGGGGGTGGATCCGGACGACGCCCTGCGCCTGCTGCACGAGCTGGCGCGGCGCGCGGGGGAGCGGGCGCACACCCCGGAGCCGAACGGGACCCCGAGCACGCTGCCCTAGCTCCCGCCCCGGGAGCCGGGAATCCGGCTTCCGGGACGGGAGCGGGAGCCGGGGCGGCCGTCGCCGCCGGTCGGGCGAGGACGGCCGGCCCGGCTCCCGGAGGGGACTACAGGCGCTCGACGACGTAGTCGACGCAGGTGGTCAGGGCCTCGACGTCGTCGGGGTCGATGGAGGGGAACATCGCGACGCGCAGCTGGTTGCGGCCGAGCTTGCGGTACGGCTCGGTGTCGACGATGCCGTTGGCCCGCAGGACCTTGGCGATCGCGGCGGCGTCGACGTCGTCGGAGAAGTCGATCGTGCCGACCACGTTGGAGCGGAACTCCGGAGCCGCGAACGGGGTGGTGTAGGAGGTCTTCTCCGCCCAGGTGTAGAGGCGCTGGGCCGAGTCGGCCGTGCGGGCGGTCGTCCAGGCCAGGCCGCCGTTGCCGTTCATCCACTCGATCTGCTCGGCGAGCAGGAAGAGCGTGGCGACCGCCGGGGTGTTGTACGTCTGGTCCTTGGAGGAGTTGTCGATCGCCACCGGGAGGCTGAAGAACTCGGGGACGTAGCGCCCGCTGGAGGCGATCTCGTCGACCCTGGCCAGTGCCGCCGGGGACATCAGGGAGATCCAGAGGCCGCCGTCGGAGGCGAAGCTCTTCTGCGGCGCGAAGTAGTAGACGTCGAACTCGCTCGCCTCGACGGGCAGGCCGCCGGCGCCGGAGGTGGCGTCGACCAGCACGAGCGAGTCCTCCCCGCCCACGCGCCTGATCGGCATCGCGACGCCGGTCGAGGTCTCGTTGTGGGTGAGGGCGTAGACGTCGACGCCCTCCTCCAGCCGGGCCTCGGGGTGGCTGCCGACCTCCGACTTGATCACGGTCGGGTCGCCCAGCCACGGGGCCTTGGCCGCCACGGAGGCGAACTTGGAGGAGAACTCACCGAAGTGCAGGTGCTGGGACCGCTCGCGGATCAGCCCGAAGGCGGCGATGTCCCAGAACGCGGTGGTGCCGCCGTTGCCCAGGACGACCTCGTACCCCTCCGGGAGGGAGAACAGCTCGGAAAGCCCCGCGCGGACGCGTCCGACCAACGACTTGACCGGCTTCTGGCGGTGAGAGGTGCCCAGGAAACCGGAGCCGGAGGCCGCGAGAGCCGAGAGCTGCTCGGGGCGCACCTTCGAGGGCCCGCAGCCGAAACGGCCGTCGGCGGGCTTGATGTCAGAGGGAATCACGATGTCAGCCACCTGACCAGCCTACTGAGCCCGGCGATCGATCCAGGACGGGGTCCGGATTTTGAGACGAGCCGTGGCGGGGTTTTGGTCGGGGCGGGGTGGTCACGCGGGCAGGGCGGGGTGATCCGGGACGTGGAAGGGGCCGGAACCGGCAACGGCTGCCGCGCGAGACGCCGCGCGACAGCCGTACGGGAGGGGGAGTTCAGAAGGGGTGGACGACCTCGGTGGCTCCGGGGACGTCCTGGACCGAACGCTGGGGCGGACCCACGTAGTCGGCGCTGGGGCGGACGAGCCTGCCCGTGCGCTTCTGCTCCAGGATGTGGGCGGCCCAGCCCGCGGTACGGGCGCAGGTGAACATCGAGGTGAACATGGAGGAGGGGACCTTGGCGAAGTCGAGGATGACCGCCGCCCAGTACTCCACGTTGGTGGCGAGCACCCGGTCGGGCTTGCGGGCGTGCAGCTCTTCCAGCGCGGCCTTCTCCAGCGCCGCGGCGACCTCGTAACGCGGTGCGTCGAGCTCCTTGGCGGTACGGCGGAGCACGCGTGCCCGGGGGTCCTCGGCACGGTAGACGCGGTGACCGAAGCCCATGAGGCGCTGCCCCTTGTCGAGCTCCGACTGGACGTACTTCCTGGCGTCGCCGACCTGCTCGACGCCCTCGATCATGTGCAGCACGCGCGCGGGCGCACCGCCGTGGAGCGGCCCGGACATGGCGCCGACCGCACCGCTCAGCGCCGCGGCGACGTCGGCTCCGGTGGAGGCGATGACGCGGGCGGTGAAGGTGGAGGCGTTCATGCCGTGCTCGGCGGCGGACGTCCAGTAGGCGTCGATGGCCTTGACGTGCTTGGGATCGGGATCGCCCTGCCAGCGGATCATGAACCGCTCGACGATGCTCTCGCCCTTGTCGACCTCGCTCTGGGGGACCATCGGCTTGCCCAGGCCGCGCGAGGACTGCGCGACGAAACTCAGGGCGGTCACACTGGCCTGGGCCAGGTCGGCGCGGGCCTGCGCGTCGTCGATGTCGAGCAGCGGCCTGAAGCCGTACGCGGGGGCCAGCATGGCCAGCGCGCTCTGCACGTCGACGCGGATGTCACCGGAATGGACAGGAATGGGGTAGGGCTCGGCCGGGGACAGGCCCGGCTGGAACTTGTTGTCGACGAGCAGGCCCCACACGTGTCCGAAAGAGACGCGGCCGACCAGCTCTTCAATGTCGACGCCCCGGTAACGAAGGGCGCCCCCTTCTTTGTCCGGTTCCGCGATCTCCGTCTCGAAAGCTACAACGCCTTCGAGCCCGGGTTTGAAGTCGGACATTCTCGGCTGCCTCCCTTTCTTGAAGTCAAAGCCTTGATGTCGAGATACCGGCGGGTCATATTCAACCCCCTGGGTCGAGGCGGTGTGCCGCCGGACCCGCCGGAACGCGATCGCCCCAGGTGGGGGGCGCCGCACGGGCTTCCTGCTCGGCACGCGAGAATACCTTCCCGTGGATGCCACCTCGCGACCGCCTTCGATGGCGGGCCTTCGCCGCACGTACCAGGGGCTGCCCCTGATCGAGGCAGACCTCGCCCCCGACCCCTTCTCGCAGTTCGCCCTCTGGTTCGGCGACGCCGTGGACGCCGGGCTTCCCGAGCCGAACGCGACCGTGCTGGCGACCGCCTCGGCGGGCGGGCGGCCGACGGCCAGGACGGTTCTGCTCAAGGGTTACGACGAGAACGGGTTCGTCTTCTACACCAACTACGAGTCGCGCAAGGGACGGGACATGGCGGAGAACCCGCGTGCCGCCCTGCTGTTCCCCTGGCACTCCATCCGCCGTCAGGTGCGGGTGGAGGGGTCGGTGGTGCGGTTGCCGCGCGAGGAGTCGGCCGCCTACTTCAGGTCCCGGCCCTACGGGTCGCGGATCGGCGCGTGGGCGTCGCGGCAGTCGGCGGTCGTGCACTCCAGGGACGAGCTGGACGCCCGGTACGCGGAGCTGGCGGAGCGCTGGCCCGAGGACCCGCCGATCCCCGATTTCTGGGGCGGGCTGCGCGTGGTGCCGTCCGAGGTGGAGTTCTGGCAGGGGCGCACCGACCGTATGCATGACCGCCTCCGTTACCGGCGCTCCGGCGCCACCTGGATCATCGAACGGCTCGCCCCCTGACAACCTGCCCTTTATTTACTGGTATATCCATGTATGTCAGGTAGAGAGGTTGAGGGTGGGTTTCGGGGATTTCGTTCGTAGGCACACGGCTGACACGCGTCCGCTCGCCATCCCCGCGTACCGGCGGCTCTGGGCCGGTCAGGGCGTGTCGTTCATCGGCTTCCAGCTCACCTCCGTGGCCGTCAGCGCCCAGATCTACGACGTCACGAAGTCGTCCTTCTGGGTCGGCATGCTCGGCCCGGCCAACCTCATCCCCCTGATCGTCTTCGGGCTCTGGGGCGGCGCGATCGCCGACGCGGTCGACCGGCGCAGGCTCCTGCTGGTCGGCGCGCTGATCGCCTGGGCGGGGACGCTCGCGCTCCTGGTCCAGGCCGCCCTGGGCTCGACGAGCGTCGGCCTGCTGCTGGCCACCGTGGCCGTCCACGCCACCGGGTTCGCGATCACCGGGCCGACCAGGGGCGCGATCATCCCCAGGCTGGTCCCCGCCGACCTGATCCCCGCGGCCAACACCCTCAACTTCCTGGTGGGCGGCCTCGGCACCGTCATCGGCCCCCTGCTCGGCGGGATCGTGCTCGCCCAGAGCGGCTTCGCCGCCGCCTACCTGATCGACGCGCTGCTGTTCGGCGCCGGTTTCTACGCCGCGGTGAGGCTGCCGAGGCTCGAACCGATCGGCGAGGTGACCCGCCCGGGACTGCGATCGGTCGTGGACGGCCTGCGCTACGTCTCCGGGCACCCGGTCGTGCTGATGTCGTTCGTCGTCGATCTCATCGCCATGGCGTTCGCGCTGCCCAGGGCGCTGTTCCCGGAGATCGTGGACGAACGGTTCGGCGGCTCCCTGGTCGCGTTCGGCTGGCTGTCGGCCAGCATCGCCATCGGCTCGGTGCTCGGCGGCGTGCTGTCGGGCTGGGTGGGCCGGGTCCGGCGCCAGGGACTGGCGCTCACGTACGTGATCGCCGCGTGGGGGCTCACCGTCGCCGCGGCCGGGCTCGCCGACCAGCTGTGGCTGATGGTCGCCCTGCTCGCGTTCGGCGGGGCCGCCGACCTGGTCTCCGCGGTGTGGCGGCAGACGATCCTGCAGACCCACGCGCCCGACGACATGCGCGGGAGGATGCAGGGGGTCTTCATGGTGGTGGTCGCGGGAGGTCCCCGGCTGGGGGATCTGCGGGCCGGGGGCACCGCCTCGTGGTTCGGCGCCACGTGGGCCTGGGTGGGCGGCGGGCTCGCCTGCGCGGTGGCCGTGGTCGCGGTGGGGCTGGCCGTCCCGGCCTTCAGAAAATATCGCCCGCTCGCGCGTAGCGTTTGAGCAGCTAGGGAAGGATTTGGCGCCCTCCGGTGTTGCCGTCCTTTGTCATCGTGGGCTGTTCTCCCAATAGGGTCGTCTTCTCAGACTTCCGAGGTCCCGCGCCGCCCTCCCGGGAGCACCGCGCGATGGACGTAGCATCGAGAGAGGACGGGAGGAACCTTGACCGCACATGGCCTGATCGACACGACGGAGATGTACCTTCGTACGATCTTCGAGCTGGAGGAGGAGGGCATCGTCCCCCTGCGCGCCCGCATCGCCGAGCGCCTCCAGCAGAGCGGTCCCACCGTCAGCCAGACGGTCGCCCGGATGGAGCGCGACGGCCTGGTCCGCGTCGAGGGCGACCGCCACCTGACCATGACCGACCTGGGGCGCACCCTCGCGACCCGCGTCATGCGCAAGCACCGCCTCGCCGAGTGCCTGCTCACCCAGGTGATCGGCCTGCCCTGGGAGGAGGTGCACATCGAGGCGTGCCGCTGGGAGCACGTGATGTCCGAATCCGTGGAGGCCAGGCTCGTCAGCCTGCTCAACAATCCCACGGAGGATCCGCACGGCAATCCGATCCCCGGCCTGGAAGAACTCGGCGTCGTCGGCCCTCCCGCCGTGGGGCTGGAGTCGCTGCCGTCGATGGCCGCGATGGCCGGACCCAGAGATATACCCGTTGTCGTGCGTCGAATTAGCGAACAAGTGCAAAGCGATCCGGCTGTGATGCTTAAACTCAAGCAAGTTGGGATACAACCCGGACGCGAGGTGACGCTCGCGGCGAGCGACGACGGTGTGCGGGTGACAGGTGACGACGAGGCGGACAATTTTCTTGCGGATCTCCCGCGAGAGATTGCCGCGCACGTTTTCGTCTCCACACGCTGACCGAGGCCCCTTAGCTCGGTTGGATCCCGTTCGGGAGTCCCTCCGCTCCCAGGCCGAGACTGCAGGAGCAACCGTGGTTCGCTTTGCACATACCCGCCCACGAGGGGCGGTCACCGGATGAAGCGGTGGGGGGATGTTTCCCAGGACGCCGCTGATCACCTTACGGCTGGTTCCGTCCTGGAGCATGCCGAGATGGCGGTGGTGGTCACCGACAGATTCAGCAACCTTCTCTACTGGAATCCCTTCGCGGAAAGGCTGTTCGGACGCCCCGGCACCTCGGGGCCCCGCGACCAGTCCCTCTCCCTGGGCATCATGGAGAAGGATCACCCGCTCGCCGTCGAGCTCTCCAAGCACGTCCTCAAGGGCGGCGTCTGGGAGGGCACGTTCGACGTCAGGCGCGGGGACGGGACGATCATCTACGTACGGGCACAGGCCGTGCCGCTGCGGCATCCCTCGGGAGCGGTGACGGGCATCGTCATCACCGCCCGCGAGGCGATGCGCAGCAACGAGCGGGAGAAAGACCGCTTCGGCCTGCTGGAACGGATCGGCGAGCGCCTCGCCGGATCGCTCTACGTCGAGGAGACGCTCAAGCGCGTCGCCGAGATGCTCGTCCCGCAGTTCGCCGACCACTGCTTCATCGAGCTGATGGAGGAGGGGCGGCTGACCCGCAGGGTCTCCACCCACGTCCAGGGCTGGAGCCCGCCGCCCGACACCTGGGCGCCGCTCGGGGCGGAGATCCGCTACCCGGTGGGGCACTACGCCGAGATCGCGCTGCGCCGCCAGGAGACGATCCTCGTCGAGGACTTCTCCCAGACGAACTATCCCAGCCCGGGTGAGGCCAACACCCGCCTCGCCGCCGAGATCGGCATGACCTCGGCCATCGTCGCGCCGCTGTGCGTGCGCGGCGAGACCCTCGGGCTGATGTACCTGGGGCTGTCCAACCTGACCGACCGGCGCAGCCCGCACTACGACGCCTTCGACCGCGACTTCGTGGGGGCCATCGCCACCAGGGTCGCCCTCGCCGTCGACAACGCCCTGCTGTTCGAGGAGGAGCGGCACACCGCGGAGTCCTTCCAGAAGCACCTGCTGCCTCGCGCGCTGCCGCAGCTCGACGGGCTGGAGATCGCGGTCCGCTACTACCCGGCCGCCCCCCTGGCCAGCCACGGGCAGGGCATCCAGACCCAGGTCGGCGGCGACTGGTACGACGTCATCCCGCTGTCGGCGGGCCGGGTCGGCATCGTCATCGGCGACGTCGAGGGCAGGGGAGCCAAGGCCGCGGCGGTGATGGGGCAGCTGCGGGCGGCCCTGCGGGCCTTCGCCCAGGACGACAAGCCGCCCGCGGAGATCCTCGCCAGGCTCGACGAGTGGACGCGCATCATCGCCACCCCCGAGCAGGACGAGAGCGGCACCGACATCAGCGTCCCGCCCATCGTCACCTGCCAGTACCTCGTGTACGACGCCTGGTCGCGGCAGCTGTCGTTCGCCAACGCCGGTCACGCCCCCCCGCTGCTGCTGATCGGCAACACCTGCACCGAGCTGGACATCCGCGAGGTCGGCCAGCCGCTGGGGGTGCGGGCCAAGGGCATGCACGCCGACCTGGTCTACAAGGAGGAGACGCGGACGCTGCCCCCCGGGGCCGCGCTGCTCCTCTACACCGACGGGCTCGTCGACCGCCGCCCCATCCGCGACGCCGACGGCAGGCCGCCCAACGTCGAGGAGACGCTGGCGCAGCTCTGCGGCAAGCTCATCGAGAGCAGCGACGCCTCCGTCGAGCGCCTCGCCGACGCCGCCACCGTCGCGGTGCCCGGTGAGATCGACGACGACATGGCCATCCTCGTGCTCAGGTCCGCCTCCGAGGACCTCGCCGTCGAGGAGCGCACCTTCCCCGCTCAGCCGATCATGGTCGGGGAGGCGCGCCGGATGGCCTCGGAGGCGTTCGTCGGCTGGAACGTCCCCGAGGAGCGCGCCGAGCTCGCCTGCCTGCTGGTCTCCGAGGTCGTCACCAACGTCGTGCTGCACGCCGCCACCGCCAGCATCCCGCGCAGGGAGCTGACGATGGACGGCCCTCCGCTGCCGTTCGACGAGTCCTGGGACGTCCCCGGCTTCGAGGACGAGATCGTCAACGAGAAGGAGTTCACGCTCAGGCTCCGCCGGGGCCGGGAGTCGGTCTGGGTCGAGGTCTTCGACCAGGACCTCCGGCTGCCGCGCATCCGCAGCGCGGGGGAGAACGACGAGGGCGGACGGGGCCTCTACCTCGTCGACCAGCTCGCCAGGCGCTGGGGTTCCCGCCCCACCAAGGAGGGCAAGGCCGTCTGGTTCGAGATCCCCACCAGGTCACGCTGAGCCGTCCCCGGCAGAGCTGGAACGCGTCCCCGATCGGTGGTTGACTCGGGGCATGGAGTTGGCGTTCGAACGGCGCGGGACAGGCTCTCCCCTGGTCCTGCTGCACGGCGTCGGGCATCACTGGCAGGCATGGCTGCCGGTGCTCGACCGTCTCGCCGCCGAGCGAGACGTGATCGCCGTCGATTTCCCCGGTTTCGGCATCTCACCGCCGCTGCCGTCCGGCACGCCGTACACGGCCGAGAGCCTGGCGGACGCGATCGAGTCCTTCTTCGGGGTGCTCGGCCTGCGCGACCCCCACGTGGCGGGCAGCTCCCTGGGCGGCTACGTCGCCCTCGAACTGGCCTCGCGCGGGGTGGTCCGGTCGGCCACCGCGCTCTCTCCCGTCGGGTTCTGGAACCGCAGCGAGCTCGCGTACGCACGAGCCGTCCTCCGCGCCACCAGGGCCTCCGCCCGCCACCTTCCCCCCGGACGGGCCGCCGCCCTCGCGGAGGATCCGCTGGGCCGCGTCCTGTGCGCCGGTGTCATGGTCGCCCATCCGGGAAGGCTCTCGCCCGAGGCGCTGCTCGCCGCCCTCCAGGCGCTCGGGGACGCCTCGGGTTTCGACGAGACCCTCGCCTCGTTCGCGGGGCTGATGCCCCCCGCGCCGCCGAAGGCACCGGTCACGATCGCCTGGGGTGAGCACGACCGGCTGCTCCCGCGACGGCAGGCCATCCGCGCGGCCAGATGGTCGGGGCAGCGGGTGAAGCTGCTCCGGGGCTGCGGGCACCTGCCGATGACCGACGATCCCGAGCTGGTGGCCGGGGTGCTGCTGAGGGCGTCCCGGTAAGTCTCGGTGGGCGGGCGCGCCCGGGGCGCCGTGCCCGGTGTCGGAACGTCCGGGGCCGACGGGGGTCAGCGGACGGTCTGTCCCCAGATGGCGAGCATCGCGATGACGAACACGACCATGACGCCGACGTACGCGACCGGGCCGAGCCGGAAGGCGCGCCGCACCCGGTTCAGGCCCCAGGCGAACAGGAACGCCAGGAAGATCAGCAGAATCAGCCCGCTGTCCATCGTCACCACCTCGGGGAGTCTCCGCTGACCAGTATGCGTCGCCGAGGGCGTTCGCGCGGTTGGTAAAGGCAATCCCCAACCCATGGGATCGTACCTTTCGTGAACAGGACATCGAAGGTAACGCGTGCCCTGCTGGTGGCAGCTCTGGCCGCAGGTCTCTCCGCATGTTCGGGCGGAAGTGGCGCGCCCGGAGCGTCCGGCGCGTCGGCGACCGCCACGGCCACCGTGACCGTGACCGCCTCCGCCACCCCGTCCCCCGTGGCCTCCGCCACGCTCTCCCCAACCCCCACGCCCTCCGCGTCGGTGGACGTCGACGCCCTCGTCACGGCGTCGCCGTCCGTGAGCATTCCCGGGAGCCGGGACGTGGACGCCACGATAAGGGGGCAGATCGCCCTGCGCGGGGTGGACGGGATCACCGTGACCTCCGGGAGCGACGAGCAGGTGAAGGCCCTCCTGCTGCCGTACACGGTCGTGCGCGACGCACGAGGGCTGGTCTGCGAGGAGGGCGAGGCCCCGTACAGCTGCTCGATGGAGCAGTTGCAGACGGCGATCAAGAAGGGCGGCACCCTGTTCGCCAAGGTGACGATCAAGGACGGGGTGGCCACCCAGGTCGAGGACATCACCGAGGGGTGAGGGCCTCGGCCGATCACGGGGAACCGCCGTCTCGCGGGGCGCGGACGGCGGTTCTCCGTGCGGTGTGCCGGAGGCCGGTCGGAGGAGACCGGTCCCGGAAGTTTTGGAAGACCGGTCTCGGAAGCTCGGAAGGCCGGTCCAGGAGTTGTGGAAGGTCGGGCTCAGAAGAGGGTCGAGCTCAGCAGCCGAGGTCGGGCTCAGAAGCCGAAGGAGCGGCCGATGATCTCCTTCATGATCTCGGTGGTGCCGCCGTAGATGGTCTGGACGCGGCTGTCGATCCAGGCCTTGGCCACGGGGTACTCCATCATGTAGCCGTAGCCGCCGTGCAGCTGGAGACAGCGGTCGATGACCTTGGTCTGCAGCTCCGTGGTCCACCACTTCGCCTTGGCGGCGTCCACGGCGGTGAGCTCCTTGGCGTTGAGGGCAAGGATGCACCTGTCCACGTAGAGGCGGGCGATGTCCACCTCGGTGTCCAGCTCGGCCAGGACGAACCGGGTGTTCTGGAAGCTGCCGAGGTTCCTGCCGAAGGCCGTGCGGCTCTTGCAGTACTCGATGGTCGTCCGCAGGACCGTCTCCGCCGCCGCCACCGCCATCACCGCGATCGACAGGCGTTCCTGCGGCAGGTTCGCCATGAGCTGGAAGAAGCCCTGTCCGTCCTCGGGGCCCAGCAGGTTGGCCGCGGGGACCCTGACGTTGTCGAAGAACAGCTCCGCCGTGTCCTGGGCGTGCATGCCGATCTTCTCCAGGTTGCGGCCCCGGCTGAAGCCCTCCATGCCCCGCTCGACGACCAGCAGGGAGATCCCCCGGGCACCCGCGCCCGGGTCGGTCTTCGCGACCACGACGACCAGATCCGAGTTGACGCCGTTGGTGATGAAGGTCTTCTGGCCGTTGACCACGTAGTGGTCGCCGTCGCGTACGGCCGTCGTCCTGATGCCCTGCAGATCGCTGCCCGCGCCGGGCTCGCTCATCGCGACCGCCGTGATCAGCTCGCCGGAGACGAACCCGGGCAGCCAGCGGGCCTTCTGCTCGTCGTTGGTGAGGTCCACGAAATACGGCGCCATCACGTCGTTGTGCAGCGAGTAGCCCAGGCCGGTCGCGCCGATCGCCATGACCTCCTCGACGATCACGGCGTTGTAGCGGAAGTCGGTGATCCCGGCTCCGCCGAACTCCTCGGGCACCCCGAAGCCGAACATCCCGATCTCTCCGGCCTTCTTCCACACCTCGCGGGGGACGATGCCGTCCTTCTCCCACCGGTCGTGGTGGGGCGCCACCTCGCGGGCCAGGAACTCACGCACGGTCTCCCGGAAGAGCTGGTGCTCCTCCTCGAAGAGGTCTCGCCGCATAGTGTGCCTCCCAGGGACTCGTGACGACTCGCGCCGGCTCGTGTACACAGAATACGATTCTGTTACTACCAGGTACAGCCGGTCTCGTGCCGTTAGTACGACGTGCCGAGGTATGCGGAGGTACGTCCAGATCACAAGTGCGCCACGGTCTTCGGATCCACCCGTGATCTCGCTGCGCCGAAGATGGTGGAAACCGTACGATCTACCCTCGGTGTGCTATGGGTATGCCCGTCGCGGCAGCCTTCGTGATCGGAGTGTGTGGTGGTTCGGTGGCGATCTGGGCTCCGTAGGTCTCTCGCGGTTTCGGCCCTGTGCCTTCTCGGCGGTGCTGTGGTCGTGCTGCCCACCGGTGCGTCCGGTGCCAGCAACGCCGAACTCGTGGTCGACTACAGCTGTACCGGGGGGATCGCCCTGGGAAGCAGCGTGGTGAACCTCCGGACGAAGGTGTCGATTCCCACGACGCTCACGGTCGGGGAGCCGCTCAACATCGGCTGGGCCCTCAACTACAAGAACGGCGACCCGGCCAGGTTCGGCTCACCGGGTTACTTCGGTCCCGGGGGCAAGGTCCTGGTCACCGGGAACGTGCAGCTCTCCGGGAGCTGGACCGGTGTCCTCCAGCCGAAGGGCCTCATCGACCAGCCCGGCAAGCTGCAGCCGGGCAAGGTGCTGAGGCTCCCCGACGGGATCTCCGACTTCGCCCACACCGACCGGGCGGGCACGCTCAAGGTCAGCCCCCGGAAGCTGTTCGTGGACTTCATGCCCCCGGCCGGTGAGGTCATGGTCAACAACGACGACCCGCAGGTGAGTTACCACGCGGCGACCGACTGGTACGAGCTGAACGACCAGGCGCAGAGCATCGGCGACTACGGTCGTGACCTGCACCGCACGGACAAGGTGAACTCCTTCGCCACCTTCACGTTCACCGGCACCGGGATCGAGTACATCGCCCGGCGCAGCACGGAGGCGGGGCAGGTCGGCTTCAAAATCGACGGCCAGGACGCCACGCCGTCCTCCATCGACGCCTCGAAGAACCCCGACGGCACGGATACGAACGCCGCGCACCGGGGCGGGCTCACGCTGTGGAGGTTCAACGGCCTCAGGTACGGCGAGCACACCATCCAGGTCACGAACCTGGAGGCCGGGAAGTTCGCCCAGGTCGACGCCTTCCGGGTGATCACGAGGGAGCTGGCGAACCCGCCGGCCGACTACCGGGCCACGTGCTCGCTCGTCAGCGCGCCGGTCTCGGTGAACGTCACCATCTCCGAGCCGGGTGAGTCCCCTCCGCCCAGCCCGACGATCTCCCAGACCCCGGACCCCACCGTCACCCCCACCTTCACTCCCACTGTCACCCCCACGATCACCCCCACGCCTACGCCTACGGTCACCCCGAGTGGGAACGGCGGTCAGAACGGCCAGCAGTCGGGGACGACCAGCACCACCACCAGCACGACCACATCGACGCCCAAGCCGACCCTGACCGTGACCGCCACCGTCACCCCCACCAGGCCCACCCCCACCACGCCGCAGGTGCTCATCACGCCCAGCGGCGGGGCGCAGACGGGTGAGGCTCCAGGGGAGGGCTCCGGACTGGGGCTTCTCGGCGCGGGCACGGCGATGGTGACGGGAAGCGCACTGGGCGGTGTGGCCTTGATGAGGCGGCGAGCGGCACACGCGCGCGGCCAGCGGGATAGCTGAGGAGGCGCCGGATGTATCAAGGACCCGCGCAGGGCGGTCCCGACCCCTACAACGGTCGCGGCCCGGCCCCCAAGCCCAAGGGGAGCATGCTGATGGCCGGGCTCCTCGTGGCCGGGTCGCTCGGCGGGGTGGCCGCGATCATGGCGGGGCTGCTCGCGTACGTGGCCCCGGTGGTCGAGGACGAACCGTACGGGCCGCCCGTGCCGCAGGCGGCGGGCAGCAACGTCCAGATCCAGGAGGTCCCGGCCGCCGGACAGCAGCTCGCGGCGGGGCAGACGCCCGAGGTGGGGCCGGGCGGGCTGGAAGCCCCGCTGACGGCCGCCGCGCCCACGGCGGCGCCGCCGCTGCCGGTGACCATGCCTCCGGAGCCGTTGAAGAGCGACGGTGTGACGCCACGGCGGCTCGCCATCCCCAAGATCGGCGTGCTGGCCCCGCTGATGGCGCTCGGTGTCGACTCCAAGCGGGAGATCCAGACGCCTCCGCTGAGCAGGCCCAACCAGGCGGGCTGGTACAAGCACGGCCCGATCCCCGGGCAGCAGGGGCCCTCGGTGGTTCTCGGACACGTGAACACCAAGAGCGGGGCCGCCGTCTTCAGCCGGTTGAAGGAGATCAAGCGCGGGGACAAGATCAAGGTCTCCCGGTCCGACGGAAGTCTCGCGGAGTTCACGGTCGACGGCGTGGAACAGGTCAGCAAGGCGGCCTTCCCGTCCAAGCGGGTCTACGGCAACACCGGTGAGGCGACCCTGCGGTTGATCACCTGCGGCGGTGTCTACAACAGCAAGACCCGCCACTACACCGACAACATCATCATCTACGCGACCCTGTCGAAGACCCGTCGCGCCTGAGCGCACCGTGCCCGGCCCGTGGGCTCGCTCCCGATCGTTAGCCTCCCCGGCAATCCGGGTAGGAAGCCCTACATAGGCGACAACCCCCCGAACGATCAGAAGGCGGGGGTGTGCCCAGGTGAGCATCGTGCGGGCCGGGGTGGTGGCCGTACTCATAGGGGTGGCCGCTGTCGGTGCGGTCCAGCATCCGAAGTCGGGACATGAGCGATCCTCGGGTTGGGGTGCCAAACGTCACGCGCACTCCGCGCCGAAGCACGCCGGGGGCTGGACGACCAAGAACTGGGGCAACGGGGGACGGACGGCCGAGCGCTCGAAGACGACCATCAAGCGTGGCGGAAACTGGGGGCCCGCGCGGGTGAGGTACTCGAACGGCGAGGGGCATCGGCGGGATCCGGGGTGGGGACGCCACGAGAATCGCGGGTTCTGGCGGCGTGACCCGGGGTCCGGGCGCAATGAGGAGTGGAGGTTCGGACGCCAGAGGGAACGAGATTTCTGGCGGCCGGACTCGAACGCCGAGAGCGGTGACGGCTGGGACTACGGGCGGCCGGAGGACCCGGCGTTCGAGCGATACGGCGAGGGCAGGTCCGGAGCCGGAGGGCGCGGTGACGGGTGGGGGCTCGGGCGTTCGAGGGACCGGGAGTCAGCACAGCCGGAGGAGTCCGGGTTCGGGCGGAGTGCTCCGGATGGCGAGCGTGGCGATCCGAGTTCGGGCGGCGATGCCCTGAGACCGGATGGCGCGGGGGTCACGGGTTCGGACGGCACGGCCCTGACGCCTGGCGGAACGGGGACCGGGAGGTAGGGGCGGCCGACGTGGGCCAGGCACGGCATGCGGCGCCGGCAGGGCCGGGGAGGCGGGCCATGGCGCGAGCGCGGGCGATGATCCGGTGACACCGGTTCGCTGTCCGAGGCCGCGTGATGCCGGATCGCCGTCCGAGACCCGCACGGCGGCCCGAGGCTGATCGTCCGAGACCCGCGCGGGCGGGCCGAGGCCGAGAACGAGGCGGAGAGAACGAGGGCGGGGAGCGCCTGGCCGTCGATTGACTCGTGTTTCCCTTTCCCTTCGCGGTGGAGTGAGTGATTAATCGCTCACTCTTTTTTTGTTGCCTATGAACCGAGACATATAAATTGAAATACCCCATGAAGCGGTCATGTGGCGTTATCTAAGGGAGAATCGCTTCTGATTGTTAATCGCATGTCCGTCCGGGTATAGCCGTTTATGCGAGTGTGTCTCCCCCGCTGAACACGGAGCGAGGGGGTACGCAGGTGAGCAGGGGGCGGGCCGGTGTGCTGGCCGTACTCATAGGGATGGCCGCGATCGGTGCCCTCCACCACGCCAATTCGACGGGTACGCGACCCGTGAGCCCCGCGAACGAACGATCCGGTGATTCGGCGGCCAGACGGCCCGCGAGTTCCACGGAAGGACGGTCCGTGAGCTCCGCGGCAGGGCGTCCGTCGAACCCGGAGGCCCGGCATTTCGGCCGCCACGAGGTCGCGCCGATCGTCATCGCGCATCGTGGAGCCAGCGCCTTCCGGCCCGAGCACACGCTTCTCGCCTACATGGTCGCCATCTCGATGGGCGCCGACTACATCGAGCCCGATCTCGTCTCGACCAAGGACCACGTGCTGGTCGCACGGCACGAGAACGAGCTCTCGGCGACCACCGACATCGCCAGACACCCCGAGTTCGCCGACCGCATGACATCCAAGGTCGTCAATGGCATCCGGCACACGGGCTGGTTCACCGAAGACTTCACCCTGAAGGAGCTGCGTACCCTTCGCGCCAGGGAACGCTTCCCCAGGGAACGGCAGGACAACACCGCGTACGACGGGGTGGAGCGCATCCCGACGCTTGACGAGGTGGTCCGGCTCGCGCGAAAGCACGGGGTGGGCGTCTACGCCGAGACGAAGTTCCCCACCTACTTCGCCTCGATCGGGCTGCCGCTGGAGGAGCCGCTGCTGAAGACCTTCGCGCGGTACGGCTGGGACGACGAGCGGGATCCGGCGTTCATCCAGTCCTTCGAGACGGGGAACCTCAAGCGGCTGCGTCCCCTGACCCGGCTGCGGCTCGTCCAGTTCGTCGGCGCGACCGGCGGTCCGTACGACCTGGAGAGCACCGGTGACCCGCTCACCTACGACGACATGGTCACCCCGGAGGGGCTGCGGGAGGTCGCCACGTACGCCGACGCCATCGGGGTGGTCACCAAACGGATCGGTCCCGGCGATCCCGGAGGTCTCGACGGGAGACCGGTGTCACCCGCCACGCTCGTCAGGAGCGCCCAGGAGGAAGGGCTTTTGGTCCACGCCACGACGGTCCGCAAGCTCGCCGCACGGCTCCGGGCGAATCTCAGGGGCGACACCTCCGGCGGGCGCGCCGCCGAAGAGGTGAGGAAGTGGCTGAAGCGCCTGTACAGCCTCAATGTGGACGGAGTCATCGCCGACGATCCCGGTCTGGCGTGTGCCGTACGGGAACGGCTGCGCGGCGGAGGCTGACGCGCCGGCCCGGGGGCGCGTGGCGCGAGACCGGCCGTCGTCGCGGTGCGAAGACCACCGGGCCACCGGGAAGCACGGACGGTCCCCCGGCCCCGGCGGCCCGGCGATCGCGGACTACCGTGGGCCTGTGAACGGTTCATCTCCTTTCCAGGACGTCGATCCCGAGGTCCTCGCGATGCGGGCCTCCTCGTTCGGCAGCGAGGCGGAGGCGTACGCGCGGGAGCGGCCCGACTACCCCGACGCCGCCGTGCTGTGGGCCCTGGAGCCGGTCCGTGGGCGCGAGCCGCTGCGTGTCCTCGATCTGGCGGCGGGGACCGGGAAGCTGACCGCCGTGCTGCTGCGGTACGTCGCCGACGTCGTCGCGGTGGAACCCGACCCGGCCATGCTCGCCGAGCTCCGCCGCCTGCTGCCCGGTGCCCGTGCGATGGCGGGTACGGCGGAGGAGATCCCGCTGCCGGACGGGTCCGTCGACGCGGTCCTCGTCGGGCAGGCACTGCACTGGTTCGACCTCGATCGGGCCCTGCCCGAGATAGCGCGGGTCCTGGCCCCGGGCGGGGTGCTGGCGGGCGTGTGGAACCTCGACGACGACGAGGTTCCCTGGGTGAACGGCCTGAAGGAGGTCTCGAAGAGCCCGGTGTCGTTCCGCCGGTGGCGTCCCGAGTCGATTCTCAGGGAGGGGCCGCTCTTCCCGGTGATCGAGCACACCCGGTTCCCGCACAGCCAGCGCCGTACCGTGGAGTCGATGGTCGCGACGATCCGCACGCACTCGCACGTGCTGACCCTCTCCGAGGCCGAGCGGACCAGGCTGACGGACCGGGTCACGGCTTACCTGCGCTCCACCCCCGAGACCGCGAGCGGCGAGTTCGACCTTCCGATCACCACCGCCACGGTCCGCGCCATCCGCCCGGCCTGAGCGGGACCGGTCCGAGCGGGACCGGCTTGAACGGACCCGGTTTGAGCGAGACTGGCTTGAACGGACCCGGTTTGGGGGGAGCGGGCTGAGCCAAGGCGGCCCCGTCAACCGGCGCGCATGGCCGCCCGTACCCGGTCAAGGGTGATCGGCAGGTCGCGCTGCCGGAAGCCGGTCGCGTGGAAGACGGCGTTCGCGATCGCCGCGGCGGTGCCGACGATCCCCACCTCGCCGATGCCCTTGGCGCCGACCGGGTTGAGCTCGTCGTCCTGCTCGTCGATCCAGTGGGCCTCGATCCCGCGGACGTCGGCGTTCGCCGCGATGTGGTATCCGGCCAGGTCGTGGTTGACGAAGTCGCCGAACCGGGGGTCCATCTCCAGGGCCTCGTGCAGGGCCATGGAGATCCCCATCGTCATGCCGCCGAGGAACTGCGAGCGCGCCGTCCTGGCGTTGATGATCCGTCCGGCCGCGAAGACCCCCAGCAGCCGCTCGACACGGACCTGCCCGCTGTCGACGTCCACCGTGACCTCGGCGAACTGGGCCCCGAACGAGTGGCGGGAGAAGTGCTTCCAGGCGGCGAGGTCCTCGGTGGTGTCCGCTCGCACCCCCAGCCCCTCCGGGGGGACCACACCGGCCCGCTCGTCGAGCTCCTTGACCAGCGCGCGGCACGCCTTGCTCACCGCCCAGCTCCACGAGGAGGTGCCCATGGACCCCCCGGCGAACGGCGCGGGACCGAAGACGCTGCGGCCCACCCTGACCGTGACCCGGTCCATCGGCACCCCGAGCTCGTCGGCGGCCACCTGGGTCAGCGCGGTGCGGGCCCCGGTGCCGATGTCGACCGCGGCGATCTCGACCACGAACCTGCCCGTGGGCTCGGCGTAGGCGGCCGCGGTGGAGGCCATGGTGAAGACGGGGTAGGTCGACGACGCGACGCCGGTCCCGACGAGTTTGCGGCCCTCCTCGCGGACGCCCGGCGTGGGGTCGCGCCCGGCCCAGCCGAAACGCGCCGCCCCCTCACGCAGGCAGGCGACCAGGTTGCGACTGCTGAACGGGAGTCCCGACTCGGGATCGGCCGGGGGCTCGTTGACGATCCGCAGCTGGACGGGGTCCATCCCGAGGGCGTACGCCAGCTCGTCCATCGCCGATTCCAGGGCGAACATCCCCGGAGCCTCGCCGGGGGCGCGCATCCACGAGGGGGTTGGCACGTCCAGCCGCAGCAGCCGGTGGGCGGTGTGGCTGTTGGGCGTCGCGTACATCATCCGGCTGGCGGCGACCGTCTGCTCGGTGTACTCGACGAGTTTCGAGCTCTGCTGGAGCGCGTCGTGCCACACCGCGGTCAGCGTGCCGTCCCGCTCGGCTCCCAGGCGTACGCGCTGCACGGTGGGCGTCCGGTAGCTGACGAGCGCGAACATCTGCTGCCGGGTCATCGCCACCTTGACCGGTCGTCTGACGGCGCGGGCGGCGAGCGCGGCGAGCACGGTCGGCGGGCGCGGCACCGCCTTCGACCCGAAACCGCCGCCGACGTGGTCCGCGACGATGTTCACCGCGTTCTCGGGAAGGCCGAACAGCTCGGCGATCGCGGTCGCCGACATCCACGGCGCCTGGTCGGCGTTGTAGAGCGTCAGGTTCTCGCCCTCCCAGAACGCGATCGTGGCGTGCGGCTCCATCGGGCTGGCGTGCTCGGTGGAGGTCGTGTAGACGGCGTCCACACCGACCGGCGCCGACGCGAGGGCGCCCTCGACGTCACCCCAGTCGACCGTGCCCTCGAAGCCCGCGTTGGCCTTCCGCGGTGAGAGGATGCGCGGGTCGCCGGGATCCAGCACGACGTCGTACCCCTCCTCTCCCTCGTACACCACACGTACCGCCGACGCCGCCTCGCGGGCCTGCTCCAGGGTGTTCGCGACCACGGCGGCGACGATCTGCCCTCGGTAGGAGACGTCGGCCGACTGCAGGACGGCCAGTTCGGCGTCCTGCACAGGGCGCAGCCGGGAGACGTTGCGGTTGTCCAGCACGGCGATCACCCCCGGCAGGGCCAGCGCGGCGGTGGCGCGGACGGCGCGCACCCGCCCCCGGACGATCGTGGACTGCACCGGCCAGGCGTAGACGGCGTCCGGTACGGGGTACTCGGACGCGTAGCGGGCCGCGCCGGTGACCTTGTCGCGTCCCTCGATCCTGGCCGGTGCCCCGCCCACCACCTTGTCGAGCGTGGTCATCCCCGCTCCTCCCGTGTGAAATTCCCCGTGGACCCGGTGGGCCCGGTGGACCCCGTCGGTGTCGTGAGATCGCGCACGCTCGCCGCGATCAGGTCGCCGGCGAGTCCGATCTTGAACTCGTTCCGTGGGAGGGGGCGAGCCGCCGCGAACTCCGCCTCCGAGGCCGCCAGCAGCAGCGCCCTGGTCGGCCTGTGACCGGTCAGCGCCTCCTCGGCCTGCCGGGCCCGCCACGGCACCGGGGCCACCCCGCCCAGCGCGAGCCGGATCTCCCGCAGCGAACCGCCGGGCTCCGTCGCCACCACCGCCGCGATCGAGACCACCGCGAACGCGTAGGACCAGCGGTCGCGGACCTTGCGGTACAGCATGACCGCGCCGTCCGGGGGCGGAGGCAGCTCGACCCCGGTGATCAGGTCACCGGGTTCCAGCACCGTCTCCCGGTCCGGGGTGTCGCCGGGCAGCAGGTAGAAGCGGGAGAGCGGTACCGCCCGCTCGTCGCCCCCCGCGAGCCTGATGTGCACCACGGCGTCGAGGGCGGCCATCGCCACCGCCATGTCGGAGGGGTTGGTGGCCACGCACGCGGCGGAGGTGCCGATCACCCCCAGGTCGCGGTGGTCGCCGTCGATCGCCGAGCAGCCGGTCCCCGGGTCGCGCTTGTTGCACGGCTTGGTGACGTCCTGGAAGTACGGGCAGCGTGTGCGCTGCAGCAGGTTCCCGCCGGTGGTGGCCATCGACCGCAGCTGCCCGGAGGCCCCGGCCAGCACCGCCTGGGAGAGCGCGGGGAAACGCCGCCTGATGCCCAGGTCACCGGACAGATCGCTGTTGCGCACCATCGCGCCGATGAGCACGCTCCCGTCGGCCCGGTGCTCGATCCGGTCGTACGGCAGCCGCGTGACGTCCACCAGTTTCGCGGGCCTGGCCACGCCGAGCTTCATCAGGTCCACGAGATTGGTGCCACCGGCCAGGAACATCGCGTCGGTGCCGTCGAGGAGGGCGGTGGCGGCGGCAGCGGGGTCGGTGGCGCGCTCGTAGGTGAAGGGCCTCATCGCGCGCCTCCGCGATCCCACCCGGAGAGAACCGGCTCCTGACCTTCCCCACCGGCCGCGTCGAGGACGGCTTCGACGATCCCGGCGTACGCCCCGCAGCGGCAGAGGTTGCCGCTCATCCGCTCGCGGACCTCCTCGGCGTCCAGGGCGCCGCTGGAGGCGACGCCCGCGGCGACGTCCTCGGTGACGTGACTCGGCCAGCCCCGTTCCGCCTCGTCGAGGGCGCCGATGGCCGAACAGATCTGCCCCGGCGTGCAGTAGCCGCACTGGAAGCCGTCGTGATCGAGGAACGCCCGCTGTACGGGGTGCAGGTCGTCCGGGCGAGCCAGACCGGCCACCCCCTCGATGGTGACGATCTCCTGCCCGGCGGCCGTGACGGCGAGCGTCAGGCAGCTGTTCACCCGGCGGCCGTCCAGCAGGACCGTGCACGCCCCGCACTGCCCGTGGTCGCATCCCTTCTTCGTCCCGGTCAGCCCGAGATGCTCCCGTAGCGCGTCCAGGAGGGTCACCCGGTTGTCCAGGGAGACGGAGTGGTCGACACCGTTGATGCGCAGCGTGACGTCGCTGCCGAACGCTTCGACTGCCATGTGTTTATCCTGTCAATTCCCTGATGAGGGGTGGATTTCCTATCAATCTGAAAATCCAAAAGAAGCGGCAATCCTGCCGCTTCGAGAATCACGGGGAGCTAAAGGGGCGCCAAGACCGGCACGGACCCTGGGCTGAACGGCCCGAGATCGGCCGGGTGGCGAGGCGCGAGTGACAGGGCGGATGGCGGGGCGGGTCAGCCCGGTCGTCTGTCGGCGGCCATCGCCGACACGGTGGCCCCGCGCCGCTGGAACCGCCGCTGTCCCTGGTCCAGCATCACGGCGAGAACGAGCACGATCCCCTTGATGGTGATCTGCCAGAACGGCGACACGCCCACGAGCACCAGGCCGTCGGAGAGGAAGCCGATGACGAAGGCCCCGACGAGGGTGCCCCGTACCGTGCCGCGCCCTCCGCTCAGCGCGGCGCCGCCGAGGATCACCGCGGTGATCGCGTTGAGCTCGTACATCTCACCGGCCAGCGGTGTCGCCGAGGTCAGCTGCGAGGCGATGATGAGGCCCGCGAGCGCGGCGCAGGCGCCGGAGATCACGTACACGGCCGTCTTGACGCGTTCGACCGGGACCCCGGAGAGCTCCGCGGCCCGCTCGTTGCCGCCCGCGGCGTACAGCCACCGCCCGAACGGCGTCCTGGTGAGCACCAGCGTGACGGTGGCGGCGAGGAAGATCATGATCCAGATCGCCACCGGGATGCCGAGCGGGCGCCCGTTGCCGAGGATCTCGAAGCCGGTGTTGCCGAGGTCGGGGTTGCCGTCCAGATTGGGGTAGGTCGAGCCACCGGAGATCAGCAGCGTGATTCCCCGCGTCACGTACAGCATGCCGAACGTCGCGATGAACGGCGCCACGTTGAAGCGGGTGATGACGATGCCGTTCACCAGGCCGACGAACATGCCGATCGCGACGCAGAGCACGATCACGCCCCACACGGGCGGGTAGGCGACCGCGTCGGCGAACCCGAGGTTGAGCCCTTCGAGCAACTCACCGGCGACGACCCCGGAGAGCCCGACGATCGAGCCCACCGACAGGTCGATGCCGCCCTTGAGGATGACCAGCAGCATGCCGAGCGCGATCACCGCGTTGATCGCGACGTGCTTGGTCATCGTGATGAGGCTCGGCAGGGTGAGGAAGGTGTCCGACAGCAGGCCGAAGACCACGACCACGATCAGGAGCGCGATGAGCGCCCGCAGTTCGAACAGGCCGTTCACCAGCGACAGGCGGCGTGCCTCGGCCGCGGACCGCTTCGGCGGGGAGTGGCCGGGCGAGGACGGTGCGGGGGACGTCTCCCGAGGTATCACCCCGCTCCCTCCTCGTCCGTGTCGATGGCGGTGCCGTCCGACACCCTCATCAGCTCCTCCCGGGTTGTCTCGCCGCGCCGGAACTCGCCGGCGAGGGTCCCGCGGGCGAGCACCAGCAGCCGGTCGGGGACGCGCAGGGCCTCCTCGGCGTCCGACGTGGTGAAGACGACGGCCAGGCCGCGTTCCGCCCGTGCGGCCATGAGCTCGAAGATGTCCGCCCTGGCGTCGGTGCCGACGCCGCGGGAGGGCTCGTCCAGCAGGAGTACCCGAGGAGTGGTCAGCAGCGCCCTGCCGATGACCACCTTCTGCTGGTCGCCGCCGCTCAGCGACGCGACGGGCGCCTTTGTGCCGTCCCTCCCGGCCGTGATGCCGGTGATCATCTGGTTGACGGCGTCCCGCTCGCGGTCACGGGAGACGAGCAGCCGCCGGACGAACCTGCCCAGCCCGGCCAGGGAGAGGTTCTCCCCGACCGACATCGTCTGGACGAGGCCGTCGCGCCACCGGTCCCCGGGGACCAGGACCATGCCCAGGCCGATGCGGTCGCGGATCCCCGCGTGCTCCAGGGGGACGCCGGAGAGCAGGATCTCGCCCGACTGCGAGGGGATCCGGCCGGCGAGCGCCTCCAGCAACTCGGTGCGGCCCGAGCCCGTCATACCGTAGATCCCCACGATCTCGCCCTCCCTGACGGTCAGGGAGAGGTCGTCGATCGCGAGACGGCCGGGATTGGCCGGGTCGGCCACCACGAGGCCGCGCAGGGCCAGCACCTCCGCCCCGGTGGCCGGGGTGTGGTGCGGGAACAGGTCGTCCTGGTCGCGGTCGGTCGTCCGCTCCACGATCCACCGGACGTCGACGCTCTCGGCGTCCGCCGTGGCGACCAGCCGCCCGTCACGCAGGACGGCGACGTCGTCGGCGATCTCCAGCGCCTCCTCCAGGTGCGCGGAGACGTAGACGACCGCCACCCCGTTCGCGGTCAGCTCCCTGATGACCCGGAACAGGACCTCGATCTCCGAGGCGGTGAGCGCCAGGCTGGGCTCGTCCATGATCAGCACTCGGGCCTCCTGGAGGAGCGCCCGCGCGATCTCGACGATCTGCTGCTCGCCCGGCGTCAGGTCGCCGACCAGCACGCCGGGATCCAGATACTCCTCCAGGCTGTGGAGGATCGCCGCGGTGGTGGCCCGCTGGGACGAGCGGTCGATCACCCAGGGGCCCCCGCAGATCTCCCGGGCCAGGAACAGGTTGTCCTGGATGCTCAGGTTGGGGCAGAGGCTGAGCCCCTGGTGGACGATCGAGACACCCCGGTCGGCGGCGTCGCGGGGCGACACGAATCTGACGGGCTCGCCGTCGAGCTCGACATGGCCGGTGGTGGGGCGCTCGATCCCGGAGAGAATGCTCATCAGGGTCGACTTGCCGGCCCCGTTCTCGCCGAACAGCGCGGTCACCCGGCCGGCGGCGACGTCGAAGTCGACTCCCCTGAGCGCGGGCGTGTCCCCGTACACCTTGGTGACGTCGCGGGCGCTCAGGACGGTGACGGCCGGGGTCCTCACGAAACCTCCTTGATCGAGACCGGGGTGATGGTCACGACAGAGGGGGTGAGGAAGCTGAAGGCTCCGACGAAGGAGATCTTCTTGCCCTTCAGCCCCGGCGCGTCCAGGTGTCTCAGCAGTTTCTCCCGCATCTGGTCGTTCAGCGCGGTGGCGGCGTCGGCGTACTCCACCTGGTTGAGGAACTGCTCGAAGGTGATGAATCCGACCACGTCCCGCAGTGCCGTGCCGTTGATCACCGGACCGACCTGGAGCGACACCCGGGTGTGGGGAGGCAGCCCCCGTACGGTCACGGGCATCAGCCCCGACTCCACCGTCCCGGCCGTTCCGGTGCCCTTGACCGCGAAGTTGTAGGGGCCGTTGCCCTGCCGGACGCCGTACTGCCTCCCGGCCCCCTCCATGTCGTCGGTCATCGCCCTCACCAGCACGGGCAGCTCGACGGCCTTCCTCTCGACCGTGGGCACGACCTTGTCCTCGTACGTCCGCGCCCCGTACACGGCCGGGTCGAACCGCCTGGGACCCGTCGTGATCGACTCCACCGGGCGGTACTGGGTGCTGAACCCGATGGCCGCCAGGAGGGCCGCCGCGAGGGCGACGGCGATCCATCTCGCCGGGATCCGCCGGCGGGGCACCTGCCCGCCGCGCGCCTGCGATGCAACCGGCGTGCTCATCTCAATCCTTCCGGTGGGGAAATCTCAGGGGAGATCGCTGATCCGTCCGCCGGGAGCGAGTCCCGGGAAGGGCTCGCGGCCGGGCGGGGGAGGGCTGCCGGGGGAGCCCGGGGATGGTCGTCACCGTGACCCGCGTCACGCGGGGCGCGAGCGACCGGGCCGATGATCACCGTGTCCGTGTCGATGAAATATTTCAGCGGCCCAGGGGGTATTCGGAGCGTCCGAATTGGGCTCACCGCAGGTTCCAGCCTGCCCGACGATGCTTCGTGGATGGTGATCTCCAGGACTGGTATCACCAGTCTTGACCTGGTCTTTTCTATATATCCAGACGCTGATTGCCGATGCCGGACCGCCGGTCCGCCGGACGGCCGGGTTCGCGGCGAGCTCCTCGGCCGGATTCCGGGAGACGTCCTCGTCCCGTCCGGGGGCCGACAAGGCTCCCGCCCGACCCACCACGGAGGGCTTTACCGATGTACGGTGTCGTTTGCTGTGGGATAGATGGGAATTTGTGTCCGTTTAGCCGACTTGCTCGCGTGTCCCGGTCTCTGTTCGTAGGATCTATGCCGAACCTTGACCACAATCTGTAGGCCTCGGCGGCCGGTGTGCCGGTCGATCAGTCTGGAACGAGGAGAAACTGTGCTGAAGTCCAAGACGCGGCTGCGCGTCGCGGTCAAGACAGCCGTGATCGCTGCGGCGGGCGCAGTCATCTTCGGTGCGTTCCCCGCGCTCGCCTCCATCTACGCCTCTCCCAATCCGGTCGCGTACAGCTGCACGGTCCCCGGTGCGGTGACACCGTCGGCGACGTACACGTTCAACATGGACCTCACCGGCCCGACGGCGGCGGTGACGAACTCCCCCGTCGTGGCGACGTGGAAGGTCGCCCCGACCGGCTCCGTCGTCGCGCCCACGGCCATCCCCGCGGCCCTGTCCCTCATCCTCGACGCCGACGTGCAGATCGACGCGACCCCCGCGGGGGTCCTCGCGGTCCCCTCCGAGCTTCGCCCGGTCGCCGCCACCGCTCCCGCCGCGGCGATGACGTCCGGCCAGCCGATCACCCTGCCGACGCTGATGGTCACGGTGACTCCCAGCGCGACCGGCGTCGTGGCCTTCAAGCCCGACTCCTTCACCCTGCTCTTCGGGCCCGCGGCGGGAGCCACGTCCGCCGACGTCGAGGTGCTGGTGTGCAACCTCCTCGCCGACACCCAGGCGTCCGCCCAGGCCTCCACCGCCGCGCTGCGGGTGACCGTGGGAACGGGCACTCCCAGCCAGTCGACCAGCCCGAGCCCCACGCCGACGACCCCGACCCCCACTCCGACCGTCACGACCCCCAGGCCGACGCCGACGCTCACCGTCACCCGGACCAGGACCTCCGACCCGGACCCCGATCCCAACGAGCAGATCGACGAGACCCCCAAGGGCGCGGCCTCCACGGGCGGCGGTGGCGACTCCGGCCCCGACGCTCGGATGATCATGCTCAGCGGCGTGCTGATGGTGGGGATCGCCGGGATCGGCGGGCTCGTGCTGAGGCGTCGCACCGCCGGTCGCGGCTGATCGGGGTGGCCGGATGACCACCCCACCTCCGGGCGGCTGGCCGCCTGCCGGGCATCCCCAGGGGCCGGCGCCCCACTACCGGCAGGTCCCGGTCCAGCCGCCGTACCCGCCGCAGGGCCACCAGCAGCAGTACGGCCCGCCGTACGAGCAGTGGCCCCAGGGACAGGAGCCCCTCGGCGGCGGCCGGGTGATGCGGTCGGTGCTCATCCTGGCCGGGATCGCCGGGGTGGTCACGGTGCTGGTGGGCCTGCTCTACATGCTGGCCGCGCCCGAGGAGTACGGCCTGGCCGACCAGCGCACCACCCTGCCGCCCCGGGACCTGGCGGCCGCGGCACCGGCGAACCCCTACTTCCAGGCGCCCCCGACCGTGCCGCCGCCGCTGCCCAGCCTGCCCGCGGCCCCGGCCATGCAGCCCTCCTCCCCGGTGCGCCTGGTCATCCCTCGGCTCGGGGTCAACGCGCCGGTCAAGTCCGTCGGGCTCGACAGGAAGGGCGCCATCGAGGTGCCGCCGGTCAGCGACTCGAACCTGGTCGGCTGGTACCGCTCGGGGCCCACCCCCGGCGAGGCGGGTCCCGCGATCATGCTCGGGCACAAGGACACCCGCTCGGGAAGCGCGGTGTTCAGCCGCCTCCACGAGATCCGCAACGGCGACGTCATCGAGGTGCACCGCAAGGACGGGATCGTCGCCGTCTACACCGTCGGCGGGCTGGAGCAGGCGGAGAAGTCGGTGTTCCCGACCCAGCGGGTGTACGGCCGGTCGCCGACCCCGCAGCTGCACCTGATCACGTGCGGCGGCGTCTACAACCGCTCGACCGGTCACTACACCGACAACGTCATCGCCTACGCGACCATGACGAGCACCAGGAAGGCCTGAGCGGCGCGGCTCTCGTGCCACGTACGGACGGCTTTCGTCGGATGGCTTCCGTGCCACGTACGGACGGTTCCCGTGTCCCGTGCCACGTACGGACGGTTCCCGTCAGGACGCGGACAAAGGTTCTGTTGTAACCTCCTAATGACCGAACATTGCTCGGTTTCGCGGGCAGCGCGGTTTCACAGGCAGTTCGGTTCCGCAGACGGTTCGGTTCCGCAAGCAGGAGGCACTGTGGCAGAGGCGTACATCGTCGGGGCGGTCCGCAGCCCCGTCGGCAAGAAGAAGGGCGGTCTGTCCACCGTCCACCCCACCGATCTGGCCGCGCACACCCTCGGCGCGCTCGTCGAGCGCACCGGCGTCGACCCGTCCGCGGTCGAAGACGTGATCATGGGCTGTGTCATGCAGTTCGGCCCGCAGAGCATGGACATCGCGCGCAACGCGTGGCTGTCGGCGGGCCTCCCGGAGAACGTCGCCGGGGTGACCATCGACCGCCAGTGCGGCTCCTCCCAGCAGTCGATCCACTTCGCGGCCCAGGGCGTGCTCTCCGGCACCCAGGATCTCGTCGTGGCCGCCGGAGTGGAGTCCATGAGCATCGTCCCCATGGGGTCGAGCATCACCACCGCCCTGGAGAAGGGGATGCCCTTCCCCTTCGGGGAGAAATGGGTGGAGCGGTACGGCAAGCAGGAGATCTCCCAGTTCCGCGGCGCGGAACTCATGTGCCAGAAGTGGGGCCTCAAGCGCGAGGAACTGGAGCGGTTCGCGTACGAGAGCCACCAGCGGGCCTCGAAGGCCGTCGCGAACGGCTATTTCAGGGACCAGATCGCCCCGATCAACGGTGTCGAGGACGACGAGGGCCCGCGTCCGGACACCACGCTGGAGAAGATGGCGTCGCTGAAGACGCTGAGGGAGGACGGCGTGATCACGGCCGCCACCTCCTCGCAGATCTCCGACGGCTCGGGAGCGCTCCTGATCGCCTCCGAGCGGGCCGTCCGCGACCACAACCTGACCCCCAGGGCGCGCATCGTCACCCTGGCGCTCACCGGTGACGACCCGGTCTACATGCTGACCGCTCCGATCCCGGCGACGCGGAAGGCGCTGAAGAGGGCGGGCCTGTCCATCGAGGACATCGACGTCACCGAGATCAACGAGGCGTTCGCCCCCGTCCCGCTGGCGTGGATCAACGACCTGGGCGCCGACCCGGCCAAGGTCAACCCGAACGGCGGCGCGATCGCCCTGGGCCACCCGCTGGGCGGCACCGGCGCGATCCTGATGACCAAGCTCCTGCACGAGCTGGAGCGGACCGGTGGCCGGTACGGGCTGCAGACGATGTGCGAGGGCGGTGGCCAGGCCAACGTCACGATCATCGAGCGTCTGTGACACCGGTGCCCGCGACGACCTGAGCCGATGGGGCACCCGGGGTGTGCGGGGTGCCCGTGAGGGTCCGCGAGGTACGAAAAGCCGCGGTCCCGTGACGGTCTGGGTCTGATGGGTGTGCGGGGTGCCCGTGAGGTGCGGGAAGCCCCGATCCCGGGACGGTCTGGGCCGATGGGGCGCCCAGGGGTCCGGAGGGCCCGTGAGGTGCCGCGAGGTGCGGAAACCCCGGTCCTGGGAATCCAGGGCCGGGGGTTTCCTCGAAGGGGCCCGCCGGTCAGCGGCCACCCTTGCCGGGGATCCGGCGTGGCTGCTGGGTCGGCCTCATCGGCGTCGGGGGCATCGGCATGTGCCGGGGCGCCGCGGGCACGACGTGCTCGGGGAGCGGGGTGCGGGGCTTGGCGGTCTTGGCGGTCCTGGACTTCCCGCCACGCTTCTGAGCGGACTTCTGGACCGGCTTTTGCGCAAGGTGAATTCGCATATGGACTCCTTGAGGAATGTGACGACGCGGTGCGATCCCGGGTCGGAAAACTCAGCTGCCGCGTCAGACGAACGGGGCCAGAGGGCTGAGTGCGGGCGGATCAGCGAGGGCTGATCGACGCTGGCTCTTAGGAGTTGATCCACATGCGGATGAACCTACGACGCCCCCGCTGAGGCGTGCAACCCATTTATTCGCCGCCGCCTCCGGGCCGCGCAGGACCGGTGAGACCGACGGTGATCACCTGGCGAAACAGCTGATCTCACCCGAGCTCGGACCGCGAAAGCGGCTGATCCCGCCGGGACCCACCCGGTGGAACCGGCCGGTCCCCTCGGGACTCCCACGGCGAAACAGCTGATCTCAGGTGGCGAAACCGGCCGGTCCCGCCGGGGCGGGACGCTCGGGAAGCTCGACGTGAACGCTGGTGCCCTCACCGGGGGCCGAGGTGATCCAGCAGCCGCCCCCGTGCGCGTCGGTGATCGCCTTGACGATCGACAGCCCCAGCCCGGCACCGTCGGGCAGCCGCTCCCCGCCCCGGTGGAAGCGGTCGAAGGCCCTGTCCACCTGCTCGGCGGACATCCCGGGACCGTCGTCGGAGACCTCGATCAGCGCGCCGCCGTGTGGCCGCCGCGTGACCCGTACGGTGGCCGTGGTCCCCGCGGGCGTGTGCGCCCGTACGTTCGCCAGGAGGTTGACCAGGATCTGCCGGATCCTGGCCTCGTCGGCGATGACGGTCAGCGACTCCGGGGCGTCGACGACGATCAGCGACTCCGGCTCGATGGCCGTGCAGTCCGCGCGCACGTCACGCGCCACCGAGGCCAGATCGGTCTCGGCGGGCTGGAGCCCGGCGTTCCTGTCCAGCCGGGCGAGGTCGAGCATCTGGCTGACGAGATCACCCATCCGGGTGGCCTCGTCCTCGATCCTGCCCATGATCCTGGGCATGTCCTCGGCGCGCAGCGCCCCGGTCCGGTAGAGCTCTGCGTACCCCCGGATGGTGGACAGCGGGGTCCGCAGCTCGTGCGAGGCGTCCGCGGCGAAGCGGCGGACGCGTTCCTCCGACGCCCACCGATCCCTGAAGGCGCCCGCGATCCGGTCGAGCAGCAGGTTCACGGCCGTGCCGATCCGCCCGACCTCCGAGGGGCCCTCGGGCATGCGGACCGACAGGTCGCCCTCCCCGGCCATGTGGTACGCCGCCCCGGCGATCCTGGCGAGTGGGGAGAGGCCCCTGGTGATCAGGGCGCGGCCCGCGAGCGCCAGCACCAGGATCAGCGCGCCGCCGGTGAGCAGCTCGGCGATGACGAGCCGGCGGATCGGGGCATCGACGGACTCCAGCGGGACGGCGACGATCACCAGCCGGTTGCCCTGCCTGGCCTCGGCCACCCGCGCGATCATGCGCTGGTCGCCCGCCGTGTCGAGGGCGAACGCCTCCTCGCTCTCGGCCTGGGCCTTCAACCGGGCGACACCGAGCGCCTCCACCAGCTCCGGTACGGTCGCGGCGGCGGGCGCGTCCCCGTTGACGAGCCTGGCCCGGCCCGAGGCGAGGTTCATCGCGGCCACGGCGTAGGTGGACCCGGTCAGGGTCTGCGCGAGCTGGCCGCCGGGGGCGGCGACGATCCGTTTGGCGGCGGTCGCGGTGGCCGCCCGCAGCTGCCCGTCGAGCCTTTCCATCAGGTGCCCGCGCAGGACGAGGACGCTCACGATGGACAGCATCACCAGCAGGACCGTGCTCACCGCGAGCAGGCCCGCGAGCAGTCGTGCCCTGAGCGACATCAGGTGCTCTGGGGCGGGCGCAGCGCGTAGCCGACCCCGCGCTGGGTGTGGATCAGCGGCGGACCGAGCGGGTCGAGCTTGCGGCGCAGGTAGGAGATGTACGTCTCGACGACCTGCGACGACCCCCCGTACCCCCAGACGTGCTCCAGCAGCTGGCGCTTCGTCAGGACCAGGCCGGGATGTTCCATCAGGAAGGCGAGCAGCCGGAACTCGGTGGGGGAGAGGTCCAGCGCGACTCCGGCCCGCCGCGCCTCCCAGCGCGCCTCGTCGAGCTCCAGGTCCGCCACCCGGAGCGTCCCGCCCGGGTCGTCGGAGACGGTCGTCCTGCGGAGCACCGCCCGCACGCGGGCGACGAGCGCCTCGACGGAGAAGGGCTTGGTGACGTAGTCGTCGCCGCCCAGGGTGAGGCCGCGCACGGTGTCGGTGGAGGTGTCCCTGGCCGTCAGGAAGATCACCGGGGTGTGCAGGCCCGAGGCTCTGATCCTCCGGCACACCTCGAAACCGTCGATGTCGGGGAGCATCACGTCGAGCACGATCAGCGCGGGGAGAACGCCCTTCACCGAGGCGAGGGCCTCCCCGCCGGTCGCCACGCCCCTCACCTCGAAGCCGTGGAAGCGCAGGGCGACCTCGACGATGTCACGGATGTTGGGGTCGTCCTCGACGACGAGGATGGTGCTCTCATTCATGGAGGCCCCATTCTCGCCTACTGATCTGTGCTTCGTGCCATTTCGTAGCTGTTAATCCTTAATGGGAGGCCGCCGCGAAGCGGTGGGATTCCGGCGCATCTCGGTGATCCCACCGCCTCACGGTCGGTTTCCGCCGGACCTCGGGGTTCCGGTCAGCTTCCCGGGGTGGCGGACGGCGGGTCCGGCAGGGCGCGGTCACGCGGTACGAACACCGCGGCGGCCTTCGGGTCGGTCGAGGTGGGGACGCCGATCGCGAAGACCTCGTCGCCGACGACCAGCTTGGTGAGGTCGGCGCGGACACCGAGCCTGCGGATCTTCGTGGACGTGTCGAGGTTCCAGTTCCAGGCGAGGCCGTCCTTGCTCTTGACGGTCAGCTTGTTCTCGCCCTTGGCGGTGATCACACCTCGCTGCCAGGTGTATTCGGTGAAGGTCGTCTTCTTGTCCCTGACGGTCGCCCGCCCGTGGATGCCGACCGCCCGCAGCTTGTGGTAGGAACGCAGCTTCTGCCCGCGAAGTGTGGAATCGGACTTGGGCGGCTGGTCGGCGACGGCGGTCACGCCGGTCGGAACCGGGGCGGTCGTGCCGGTCGCCCAGGCGGTGGCGCCCGTCAGCATGATCGACGCCGTGACGGCCGTGACGCCGAGTGCCAGTTTCCTCTTCATGGTTGTCCTTCCGGGAACGCCTCCCGAAGGGGAGACGCCGATCAGGCAATCGCCCCGGGCTGTGATCTCCGAAGGAGGACCCTGGGAATTCCATGAGAACCCCGAAAACGAGGGCCCCGGCCACGCCTGACCGTGAGAACCCCGCTCATGAAAGCCCCGATCATGAGGGCTCCGGCCATGAGAGCCTCGACCATAAGGCCAGGAAAAGCCGCGCGCGGTGCGGCTCCCGGAGATCCGGGAGCCGCACCGCGCGGGTTGACGCGGGTGTCGCGGGTTACCTGGGCACACGGGCCACGCAGAAGGGGTTACTTGGGCACGCGGGCGACGCAGAAGACGGTCTGCCCGAACGGCGGGCGGACGAAGCGCTCGATGAAGCGGGTCAGCGGCACCACCGTACGGTCGTAGATCTTGACCAGGCGGGGGTCGGGGTAGCCGACACCCCCGCGGCGGACGGCGGCCCACCAGGCGATGCCGCCCAGGAAGTTGATCGGCTTGAGCACGTCGATGTCCAGGCCCGCCTTGGAGACCGTGCTGCGCAGGGTGGCGGGGGTGTAGCGGGTGACGTGGCCGACCTTGCGGTCGAAGTCTCCGTACAGCTGCATGTAGCCGGGCACCCAGATGACGATCCGGCCGCCGGGCAGGGTGACCCTGGCGAGCGAGCGCAGGGCCTCGACGTCGTCCTCGATGTGCTCCAGGACGTTCATCATCACGACGGTGTCGACCTTCTCACCGATCGGGATCTCGGTCGGCAGGCCGAACTGGAGCACGTCGATGTCGTCGCGGCCCTCGAAACGCTTCTCCAGCTGCTCCACGCAGTAGGGGTCGAAATCGCTGACCACCAGCCGGTCGAGGCGGGGCAGGAAGGCCTCGGCGAAGTGGCCCAGCCCGGAGCCGATCTCCAGCATGGACCGGCCCACGTGCGGGGCGACCATGTCGAGCTCGTACTGCCGGTAGTTCTTGGCCTCGTCCCCACCCAGGTGGTTCTCCAGGGCCTCGTCACCGGCCGCGGGTTGCACTACGCGGTCATACCCAGACATGCGGTTCCGTCCAGCTCGCTTACGGAAAGGCCGGGGCGAGGCCACGGCCAGGGACAGCCAGAGTCTAGTGGCGCTTCCCTCACGGCGACCCCTTAAACGCTTCACGGCCGTTGCCGCCTCCGCGCGATGGGCCTTCTCACGGCGGGTTCACGACGAGCACCGACAGGACGCGGCGGAGGTGGTACGCCCCCCGATTACCGGCTCCGCCGAATCAGCCATAAAGCACCAGCATTTCCACGCTTCACGCCGTACGGAGGAAGTTCGACCTCGATCCGGCGGTGAGATTTGCACCGGAGGACAAGGAAAACCCCCTCGGAAATGGCGGTCCGGCAGGTTCGTTATATGGAAAGGGTGCGATTTCCGGTGAGTGGAAAAAGGAGCGCGAATCGATGGAACAGACCCAGTGGTGGCGCGGGAACCTGCCCGCGGAGACAAATGGCTTCATCGGCAGGGAAAGCGAGGTGCGACGGCTGCTGAAGCTCCTGGCCGACACGCCGCTGACCACGGTCACCGGTGTCGGCGGCATCGGCAAGTCACGAATCGCGGTCAGGGCCGCGTGGGAGGGCCAGGAACACCACCCGGACGGCACCTGGCTGGTGGAGCTCTCCGGCGAGCGCGACGGCGATCTGCTCGCCCACACGGTCGCGGCCGTCCTCGGGCTCCCGGAGCGGTCCGCGCGGTCGCAGACCGGGACGCTCGTCGAGTTCCTCGCGAGCAGGAGACTCCTGCTGATCCTCGACGCCTGCGAGGACCTCCTGCCCGCCTGCCGCGCCCTCGTCACGGAGATCCTGGCGGCGGCGCCCGGCGTACGGATCATCGCGACCTCCCGAAGGCCGCTCGGGCTGCCGCAGGAGGCGCTGCTCCCCGTCGAGCCCTTCGAGTGGACGAGAGACGCGGCCCCGGACGGTACGGGGACACGAGACACGGAGGAGGACGACGCGCTGCGGCTCTTCCTCGACCGGGCCGGGACCGTGCTGCCCGGCCTGGAGACGACCGAGGCCGGTATGGCGGCCTCGGCCAGGATCTGCCGGCGGCTGGACGGCGTACCGCTCGCCGTCGAGCTGGCCGCCGGATGGCTGGGGTCCCTGCCGCTGGAGCGGCTCGCCGACCACCTGGAGGACCGCTTCGAGGTCCCACACGGCCGGACGCCGACGCCCCGTCACCGGATCGTGCGCGCCGCGATCGGCTGGAGCCACGAGCTGTGCGACCCGGAAGAGCGCCTGCTCTGGGCCAGGCTCTCGGTTTTCGCGGGAGGCTTCGACGTAGCCGCCGCCGAGCGGGTGTGTGGCGACGAGCGGCTGGGCGACGTACCGGGCCTGCTGGCGAGCCTGGCGAAGAGGTTCCTCCTGGTCCCCGTGCCCGGCGGCTACCGGCAGCCCGCCACGGTCAGGGACTACGGCAGGGAGCGGCTCGCCCTGCTCGGCGACGGGGCCCGGCTGGCGCGGCGGCACCGCTACCACTACCTCGACCTGGCACGCAGGGCCGAGGCCGACTGGTACGGCCCGGGGCAGGAGGAGTGGGCCGCCAGGCTCGCCTTCTCCATGACCGACCTCCGCCTCGCCCTCGACCCCGCCTCCCCGACGTCCGTCGAGCTCGCGGGAACGCTCTGGATCCTCTGGTTCTGCCTGGGCCGGCTGAACGAGGGCCGCTACCACATGGCGCGGGCGATCGAGGCGGCCCCCGTCACCGACCCCGGGCTGCCCAGGCTCCTGTGGGCCGACGGCTGCGTGGCGATCGCGCAGGGGGAGGTGGAGGTGGGCCGCCGCCGGGCGGAGGCGGCGCTGTCCGCGGCCCTCGACTGGGGCGACTACGCGGCGGCCGGGCACGCCCAGCTCCGGCTGGCCTGCAGCTCCCTGTGCTCCGGCGCCCTGGAGGACGTCGAACCCTGCGTGGAACTCGTACGCGAGTACTTCCGCCGCGCCGAGGCCGCCACCGTCAGCGAACCCCTCGCCCTGGTGACCGCGGCGATGGCGGTCACCTGGCGCGGCGAGTTCGACAGGGCCGTCTCCGTGCTCAAGGAGGTGCAGCGGCTCTGCGACGCGCGCGGCGAGCGCTGGGCCCGCGCCTGCGGCGACTACGTCCTGTCCATCGCCCAGCTGGGTCTCGGCCGGGTGGCCGAGGCCGCGGAGGCCGCCCGGCAGTCGCTCGACGTCAAATGGCGCCTGCGCGACGCCACCGGCGTGGCACAGGCGGTCGACCAGCTCGCGGTGATCGCCGCGGTCGAGGGCGACGGCCGCCGCACGGCCAGGCTCCAGGGGGCGGGGGTACGGCTGTGGGCCACCTTCGGGCTCAAGGGCTTCGGCTCGGAGGGCATGTCCGAGCCGAGGACCGTCGCCGAGCGGACGGCCAGGCAACTGCTCGGCGACGAGACCTACGACGCGGCCTTCGCCGAGGGCTACGAGGCCGACCCGGACGCGGCGGTCGCCTACGCCCTCCACTGAAGCCTCTCAAGTCCTCAAGCCCCTGAGGCGCCTGAGGGTTTTGAAGGTTCTGACAAGGCACCCCGGCAGGGGATTTCGAGCGCGCCCGAGGACAGGGGTTTTCACAAAGGGCTCATATGCGGTGGAATCTCTCACGACATTCGCGAAGGAGCCCCCCGACGGACGACGACGAGGCGATCACCCGATCGCTCGCCGGTGACCTGGACGCCTATGAGGTGCTGGTCGCCCGCTACAGCGTGCTCGCGCACCGCACCGCGGCCATGCTCGGGGCCGCCGACGAGGCCGAGGACGTGGTCCAGGAGGCGTTCGTCAAGGCGTACCGCCACCTGGGCTCTTTCCGCAGGGACGCGCACTTCCGCCCCTGGCTGCTGCGAATCGTGGCCAACGAGACGCACAACCTGACCCGCTCCCGTGGACGCCGCGACAGGCTGACCGCGCGGCTCACCGAGGCCGTTCCCCCACCGGGCGAGGGGCCCGAGGAGGCGGCGGTCGCGACCGACCGGCGGGCGCGGCTCCTCGACGCGGTGCGTACGCTGCCCGAACGGGAACGCGAGACCGTGGTCTGCCGGTACTTCCTACAGCTGTCGGAGGCCGAGACCGCCCAGGTGCTCGACCTTCCCGTCGGTACCGTCAAGTCGCGGACCTCCCGCGGCCTGGCCCGTCTGCGCGAGGAGGTGGCCCGTGACCTCACCTGACGACCTCGAAGCCCGGCTCCTCGCCCTCGGCGAGTCCCTCGACGTCCCATCCCCGCCCCCCGCCGACGTCGCGCGGTCCGTACGGGCCCGCCTCGAACCGCGACTCGCCCCCGAGACCCCGGCACCGGCCCCCGGAAGCCCAGTACCGGCCCCCGGGAGCCCCGCTCCCGAGACCCGCGTTCCCGAGGCGCCCGCCGTCCCGGGCGCTCCCGGCGCGCTCCGGCGCGCGTGGGAGGCGCTGCGGGACGGAGGCCGGGCGCGGCGGCGGGCGGTGGTCGCCGTCGTCGCGATCCTCGTCGCCCTGTTCCTGGGGGCGACGCCCGCGGGAAGGGCGGCGGTCGCGGAGATCCTGCGCTTCGCGGGGGTCGAGCTCAGGATCGGCGGTCCCGGGCCGCTGCCGTCGGGGGTCCCCCAACCGCTGCCCGGCGAACGACGGGTCACCCTGGAGCGGGCACGGGAACAGGTGGCGTTCCCGATCTCGATCCCGGCCGCGCTCGGCGATCCCGCCGAGGTCAGGGTGAGTGACGGTGGCAGGGTGGTGTCGCTGTTCTGGCCCGGTCTCAGGCTGGACGAGTACGACGGCGGCCTCCAGCTCGTCTTCCGCAAGGACCTGGGCCCGCCCTGGCCGGAGGAGACCGGCGTGGGCGCCGCGGAGGCGCAGTGGATCCCGGCCCACCACGGCCTGACCTACCTGCCCAGGGGCGGCGGCGAGGCCGCGGTCCGCCCCCGCCCGGCCGGGCCCACCCTCATCTGGCAGCGGGGGAGGGTCGGCCTGCGCCTGGAGGGCGTCGAGGAACTCGGCCCTGCCCTGGAGATCGCCCGCTCGGTCCGCTGACGCCGGTCGGGCACCCGAGGCGGCCGACGCGCCGGGGCAGGGTCACCTGGTCGGTTGACGCCGGTCGGGCACCCGATGTGGCCGACCGGCGGGGCCGGAGGTCACCCGCTCGGTCCGGTGACGCCGGTCGGACGCCTGAGGCGGTCGGTGCGTCGGGGCCGGAGGTCACCTGGTCGGTTGACGCCCGTCGGGCGCCTGAGGTGGGCCGACGCGTCGGGGCCGGAGATCGCCCGCTCAGCCCGCCGACGCCAGCCAGTCGTCGATCCCCTGGAGGAGCTCCTTGCGCACGTCCTCCGGAGCCGCCGACGCCCGTACCGACTGGCGGGCCAGCTCGGCCAGCTCCGGGTCGGAGAAGCCGTACACCTGCCTGGCGAGCTCGTACTGGGGCAGCAGCCTGGAGCCGAACAGCAGCGGGTCGTCGGCGCCCAGCGCGATCGGCACCCCCGCCTCGAACAGGCGCCGCAACGGTACGTCCTCGGCGCGCCCGGCCACCCCGAGGCCGACGTTGGACGTCGGGCAGACCTCGCACGTGATCCCCCGGTCCGCGAGGCGCTCCATGAGCCTCGGCGACTCGGCCGCCCGTACCCCGTGCCCGACCCGGTCGGCGTCCAGCACGTCGACGCACTCGGCCACGCTGGCCGCGCCCAGCAGCTCCCCGCCGTGCGGTACGGCCAGCAGCCCGGCGCGCTTGGCCAGCCGGAAGGCCCCGTCGAAGTCGCGGGCCCGGCCGCGTCGCTCGTCGTTGGAGAGCCCGAACCCCACCACGCCCTGGTCCATGTAGTGCGTGGCGAGGCGGGCGAGCGTCTTGGCGTCGAGGGGGTGCCGGGTGCGGTTGGCGGCCACCACGACCGCGATCCCCACCCCCGCGTGGTCCGCCGCCCTGCGCGCCGCGTCGAGCATCAGCTCCATGGCCGAGGTGAGCCCGCCGAACTTCGACGCGTACCCCGACGGGTCGATCTGGATCTCCAACCAGCCCGACCCCTCGGCCGCCTCGTCCTCGGCCGCCTCGCGCAGCAGCCGGTAGACGTCGCTCTCCCGCTGCAGCACCGAGCGCGCGATGTCGTACAGCCTCTGGAAGCGGAACCAGCCCCGCTCGTCGGTCGCGCGCAGCTGGGGCGGCCAGTCCTCCTCAAGCGCGTCGGGGAGGTGTAACCCGTGCTCGCGGGCGAGCTCGACGAGGGTCGAGTGCCGCATGGAGCCGGTGAAGTGCAGGTGCAGGTGAGCCTTGGGCAGTTCGCTGAGGGGACGTGGCATTTCAATATGGTGCCGTACCCTCCACGGCACCGATCGACGGCCCCGGGGTTTTTGGTGTCAACCTGACGGTCCGTTCGCGCGGCGGGGAGAGTGGAGGGGGGCCGCGCCGATGACGATGGGGGACGAGGTGGCCTTCGAGGAGCTCCCGTGTCGCGCGGGAGGCGGGGGAGCCGGGAGGCGGGGGAGCCGGGAGCGCGGGAGGAGCCGGGAGCGCGAGGGAGGCCATCCGGGGAGCCGGAGATCCGGGGAACGGGGGAGCCGGAGGCAGGAGACAAGAGGCGGGAGCCCGGAGCCGGGAGAGCCGGGGAGGCCGCCCGAACCCACGCTCACCTCCCTCCCAACGTTTCACACGGCTTTTCGCAATTAGCCATTTATGGGGTTTCGGGTGTTATTTCGGGCGAGTGCCTCCGGGGACAGGGCACACCCACCCATATTCCATCCACCGCTATATCAAGGAAATTTAGGAAACGGGCTTTCAGAGGACCGTGTCTCCGTGCGACCGTAGAGGCACACGTTGTCAGGACGCTGGGGCTGCCATGGAAGCAGACGTCTTCGTCGGCAGGGAAACAGAACTCGCCGACGTCTCCGCGCTGCTCGAAAGGGTCCGGCACGTCACGCTGACCGGCCCCGCCGGGGTCGGGAAGACCTGCATCGCCCTGCGGCTGGCCCGCGCCCTCGAACCCGCGTTCCCCGGCGGCGTCCACGTCGTGGAGCTGTCGGAGGCGCCCACCGACCTCGACTCCCTGGCCGAGACGCTCGCCGACGCGATCGGCGCCCACCGCGGGCCGGGCGTCCCCGCGCTGCGGGCCCTGGTCGAGGAGTTCCTCACGCGCCGGACCCTGCTCGTCCTCGACACCTGCGACCGCGTCGTCGGCGCCACGGGCATCCTGGTCGGGCTGCTGCTGCGCTCGGTCGAGGGACTTCGCGTCCTGAGCACCAGCAGGCAGCGGCTGGGCCTGCCCGGCGAGCACCTCTACCCGGTCGGCGGCCTGCCCGACGCCGACGCCGTCCGTCTGATCACCGCCCTCGCCGGTGACAGGCTCGGCGACACCGATCCGGTCGAGCTCTGCAAGCGCCTCGACAACCTGCCGCTCGCGATCCGGCTCGCCGTGGCCGACGACACCCTCGGAAGCCCCGGCACCCTCGACGGACTCGCCGCCGCCCTCGACGGCCGCCTGATCTCCACCGCCGGCCTCGCCGCCTTCGACGGCCACGTGACCTCCCCCGACGAGCTCGCCGCGGCCCTCGAAGGCCGTACGATCCCCGCCGCCGAGCGCGAGATCCACGCCGAGAGGGCCGGCGCCACCCCGCGCGAGCAGGCCGCCGCTCCCCGGCGGCACAGCTCCATGCGCGTCGCCCTCGGCTGGAGCCACGAACTCTGCACCCCGCAGGAGCGCCTCCTGTGGGCGCGGGCCTCGGTCTTCGCCGGCACCTTCGACATCGAGGCCGCCGAGGAGGTCTGCGCCGGTGGCGCCCTCGCCGTCAAGGACGTCCTCGACGGGCTGCTCGGCCTGCTCGACAAGTCCGTCCTCGTCCGCGAGGAGGGCGAGGGCGGGGTCCGCTACCGCCTGCTCAACACCGTCCGCGAGTTCGGCGTGGTCTGGCTCGACCGGCTCGGCGAGACCGACGAGATCCAGCGCCGCCACCGCGACCACTTCCTCGCCCTGTCCGCCCGCGCCGAGATGAGCTGGCAGGGCCGCCAGCTTGAGTGGTACCGCAGGCTGGTCCTCGAATGCGGCAACATGCGTGGCGCCATCGAATACTGCTACTCCCGGCCGCAGGAATACCGCAGGGGCCTCGACCTGGTCGGCAACCTGTGGTTCCTGTGGGCGTGCTGCGGCATGCAGGCACCCGGCGACGACCTCCTCCAGCGCGGCCTCGACCTCGACCACACCCCCAGCCCCGAGCGGGTCAAGGCCCTGTGGGTGCACGCCTGGGTCTCGATCCAGCGTGGCGACCTCGTACGCGCCGAGCGCATCCTCACCGAATGCGCCGCGGAGGACGCCCACGGCTACGCCACGGCCTATGTCAGCCAGTTCCAGGCCCACCTCGCCGTCGTCAGGGGCGACGTGGTCGAGGCCCTGCGGCTCATCAAGCACGCCCGGGTGCGCCACCGCTCCACCGGCAACGTCTTCCCCGGCTTCCTGCCCACCTACACCGTGGTCGCCACCGCCATGATGCTCGCCAACCACCACGACCAGGCCGTCTCCGTCCTGCGCGAGGGACGCGAGCTCTGCGAGTCCTGCGGCGACTACTGGACCCTCATCCGCCTCGACCTCCTCCTGGCCCAGGCCGAGCACTCCCTCGGCGACACCGCCTCCGCCATCGAGTCCGCCTGCGGCTCCCTGAACGGGGCCCGCCTGTTCGGCGACAGCATCTCCCTCATGGAGGCGCTGGAGGTGTTCGTCGTGATCGCCGAGTCGTGCGCCGACGACATCTTCGCCGCCACCATGTTCGGGGCGTCCCGCGCCGCGTGGAAGAACGCCGACGTCCCGCCCAGCCGCTCACCCATGATCGCGACCCAGCTCCACGCGGCCGAGCTGAGGCTGCGCGGGCGCATGGGCAGGGCGGAGTTCGACCGGCTGGAGGCGCGGGGAGGTTCGATCAGCCTGCATGACGCCGTGGAACACGCACTCCAGGGGGACCTTTCTTGACGCGCTGCGGCAACCTGCCGGCCGAGATGAACAGCTTCGTCGGCCGCGTCACCGAGCTCGACGAGATCGCGAAACTCCTCACCCGGACGCGCCTGCTCACCCTGCGCGGCCCCGGGGGCGTCGGTAAGACACGCCTGGCCCTGCGGGCCGCGCGCAATCTCCGCGACGACTACCCCGACGGCGTCTGGGTGGCCGAGCTCTCCGCGGAGACCGACGGCGGCCTGCTCATCCACGGGGTCGCCGGAGTGTTCGGCCTGCACACCCCGGCCGAACGCCCCGCCCTGGAGTCCCTCGTCGAGCACCTCGCCGACCGGCGGCTCCTCATCGTCCTCGACACCTGTGAGCACCTGGTCGACTCCTGCGCCGCCATGGTCGTGGCCGTCCTGACCGGCGCGCCCGACGTCCAGATCATCGTGACCAGCCGCCAGGAGCTCGGCCTGCCGCTGGAGGTCGTCATGGTCGTCGAGCCCTTCCCCGTCCCCCCGCCCGAGGCCGCCGACCTCGCGGACCACGACGCGCCGAGTCTCTTCCTCGACCGCGCCAGGGCCGTGGCCCCCGGGCTGCGCACGGACGATCGGGCCATGATGGCCGTCGCCAGGCTCTGCCGCAGGCTCGACGGCATGCCACTCGCCATCGAGCTGGCCGCCAGCCACATGCGCGGCCTGTCGGCGACCCAGCTCGCCGACCAGCTCGACGTCCACTTCAAGCCGCCGGCCGACGGCGAGGGAATCCCCGTCCGCCACCACACGCTCCGCACCACCGCCGGGTGGAGCCACGAGCTGTGCACCCCCGCGGAACGCCTCCTGTGGGCACGCCTGTCGATCTTCCCCGCCGCCTTCGACACCGAGGCGGCGCGCGGGGTGTGCGAGGACGAGCGCCTGCCCGACGTCCCCGGCGTCCTCGCCGCGCTCGCGGCCAAATCCGTCGTCGCCCGCGTGGACGACCGCTACCGCCTGCTCGACACCATCAGGGACTACGGGCGGGACTGGCTCGACGAGCTGGGCGAGACCGGCCTGATGATCCGCAGGCACCGCGACCACTACCTGTCCACCGCCCGGCGCATGGGCGCCGAATGGTGTGGCCCGCACCAGCTCGAATGGGCCTGCTGGGCGCACAGGGAGCTGCCCAACATCCGCGCGGCCCTCGACCGCTGCCTCACCACGGGCGACCACCGCGGCGCCCTGGAGCTGGCCGGGGCCCTGTGGGTGCTCTGGTGCCATCTGGGGCTCGTCCGCGAGGGCCGCCACTACCTCGACCGTGCCCTGGCCGCCGCGCCCGCCCCCGACCGGGCCAGGTCCCAGCCGCTCTGGGTCGCCGCCCACCTCGCGCTCATCCAGGGAGACATGTCCCTGGCACGCGGCCGGGCCGAGGAGGCCGTCGAGAGCGCCCAGCGGCACGGTGACGGCGACGCCGAGGCGCACGCCCTCCTCGCCCTCGCCGAAGCCCGCCTGTTCAGCGGCGACCTGAGCCCGGAGGGCGCGCGGGCGTACGCGCTGCGCGTGGCCGCCGGGCTGCGACCCAACTCACCCGGGACGTTCTTCCTGCCCGCCTTCCTCGCCCTGGCCGCCACGTTCGGCGGCGACTTCGACGAGGCGGTGAGGATCCTGCGCGAGGCGCGCCCGGGTCACGAGGCGCGAGGGGAGCTGTCACAGCGCGCCATGGACGACTACGTCCTCTCCCTGGCCCTTTTCGGCAGGGGTGACATTGCCGAGGCCTCCGCGGCGGCCAGGGCGGCGCTGGAGGTCAAACGGCGGCTACGGGACACGCTCGGCGGCGTCCTCGCCATCGACCAGCTCGCCAGGATCGCCGCCGCCGAGGGCGACGGCCACCGCGCCGCCTGGCTCCTGGGTGCCGCGCAGCGCGTCTGGACCACCTTCGGGCCGCCCGCCACCGCGGCCGACACCATGACCGCGCTCCGCGAGGCCGTCGGGGCCCGCGCCACGTGCCTGATCGGCGAGACCGCCTACGCGCGGGCCTTCAACGAGGGCTCGGCCTCCCACTTCGAGGCCGCCGTCGCCTACGCCCTGCGAAGCTGAAACCCGCCCGGCGCGTACGGAGACCGCACTCGACCGGGCGGGAAACCGTCGTGCTCAGCCGGCCTGGCCGAGGAACTTGGCGAGGCGGCTCACGCCCTCGGCGAGGTCGTCGTCGCCGAGGGCGTAGGACAGGCGGAAGTAGCCCGGGGTGCCGAAGGCCTCACCGGGGACGACCGCCACCTCGGCCTCCTCCAGGATGATCTCGGCCAGCTCGGCGGAGGTCGCCGGGCGCCTGCCGCCGAACTCCTTGCCCAGCAGCGCCTTGACCGACGGGTAGGCGTAGAACGCGCCCAGCGGCTCGGGGCAGACCACGCCCGGGATCTCGTTGAGCATCCGGACCATGGTCCGGCGGCGCCGGTCGAAGGCGGCGCGCATCTCCGCCACGGCCGACAGGTCGCCGGTGACGGCGGCCAGCGCGGCGGCCTGGGCGACGTTGGAGACGTTGGAGGTGGCGTGCGACTGCAGGTTCGCCGCGGCCTTGACGACGTCCTTGGGGCCGATCAGCCAGCCCACCCGCCAGCCGGTCATCGCGTAGGTCTTGGCGACGCCGTTCAGGATCACGACCTTGTCGCCCAGCTCGGGGGCCACGGTGGCGATGCTCGCGAACGTCGCGTCGCCGTACGTGAGGTGCTCGTAGATCTCGTCCGTGACGACCCACAGGTCGTGCTCGGCGGCCCAGCGGCCGATCTCCGCGACCTGCTCGGGGGTGTACACCGCGCCGGTCGGGTTGGACGGGGAGACGAAGAGCAGCACCTTGGTGCGGTCGGTGCGCGCCGCCTCCAGCTGCTCCACGCTCGCCAGGTAGCCGGTGGTCTCGTCGGTCACCACGTCGACCTGGACGCCACCGGCGAGCTTGATCGCCTCTGGGTAGGTCGTCCAGTACGGGGCGACGACCAGGACCTCGTCGCCCGGGTCGAGCAGCGTGGCGAACGCCTCGTAGACGGCCTGCTTGCCACCGTTGGTGATCAGGACCTGGGCCGCGTCCACCCGGTAGCCGGAGTCGCGGAGCGTCTTGTCGGCGACGGCCTGCTTCAGCTCGGGAAGGCCGCCGGCCGGGGTGTACTTGTGGAACCTGGGGTTCCCGCACGCTTCGACGGCCGCCTCGACGATGTAGCCGGGGGTCGCGAAGTCCGGCTCACCGGCGCCGAAGCCGATGACCGGGCGGCCCGCCGCCTTCATCGCCTTGGCCTTGGCGTCCACGGCGAGCGTGGCGGACTCGGAGATCGCTGAGATGCGCGCTGAGATGCGAGGACGGGTCATGCCTCCATGGTTACAGACCTGTGCCGATGTTTCCGCCGGGTATCCACCATGTGGTCGCCCATGTGGTCACCACCCCCGCGAGCCGCGCGAACACCGGGAAAAAGCCCCTGAGCTGGACGATCGTCCCTCGGTTCGACGTGATGGCCATTCACACGTAGACTCCGGCATGTTCTTCCCGCCGCATGCGTGAACCGGCGGTCAAGACCGTGAGCCACGGACAAACTTCGGTCCAACCGATGTATGGTGGTTCATGTCTTAGGGCACTAGCGCAATTGGTAGCGCACCGGTCTCCAAAACCGGCGGTTGGGGGTTCGAGTCCCTCGTGCCCTGCTAGGAGCGGTCCGCGCATCAGGCGTCCAGCGCGCCGCTTATGTGCGTTGGACTCGATGGATTCAGGTGAGGACTGTGGCGATCGACACGCGCGGCGAAACCGCAGACAAGCCGAGCGGTGAGAAGAAGACTAAGCGCACTTCTCCCGCCCTTTTCTACCGGCAAGTAGTCGCCGAGCTGCGTAAGGTCATCTGGCCTACGCGCAAAGACCTCATTTCGTACACCATCATCGTCCTGGTCTTCGTTCTGATCATGGTCGGGATCGTGTCGGCTTTGGACGCGCTGTTCACCGAGGGCGTGCTGAGAGTCTTCGGCGGAGCCTGAGCCGCGGTCTCCTGCGGGCGAGACAGTCCTGCGGGCGGAGTCCACAAGCCATCGACGAAAAGAGAAAGAGCACCGTGTCCGAGTCTGCACAGTCGGCCGGCGAGTCCCGCGAAGAGCGCGAGGACGAGCTGGAGAAGGCCGTCGACGTCACCGAGGATTCGCTTGACGAGTCCGACGGGCAGGATGTCGACGCCGAAACCGACGCCGACGCCGAAACCGAGGCCGAGCAGGCCCCGGCCGGCGCCGTCGACGAGGACGGTGACGTCCTTCCCGACGTCGACCCGGTCGAGGAGTTCAAGCGGCACCTGCGGAGCCTGTTCGGCGAGTGGTACGTCATCCACTCCTACGCCGGTTACGAGAACCGCGTGAAGTCGAACATCGAGACCCGCACGCAGTCCCTCAACATGGAGGACTACATCTTCCAGGTCGAGGTGCCCACCCACCACGTGACCGAGATCAAGAGCGGCAAGCGCCAGCTGGTCAAGGAGCGGGTGCTGCCCGGCTACGTGCTGGTCCGGATGGAGCTCACCGACGAGTCCTGGTCCGCGGTGCGTAACACGCCCGGTGTTACCGGCTTTGTCGGCCTTTCCAACAAGCCGAGCCCGCTGAGCCTCGAAGAGGTCGCCAAGCTGCTCGCGCCGGAGCCCTCGGAAGAGGTCAAGAAGTCCACCGCGAAGGCCTCCGCCGCCACGGTCGACTTCGAGGTCGGCGAGTCCGTCACCGTCATGGACGGCCCGTTCGCCACGCTGCCCGCCACGGTCAGCGAGATCAGCGCCGAGTCGCAGAAGCTCAAGGTGCTCGTGTCGATCTTCGGTCGCGAGACCCCGGTCGAGCTCTCGTTCAACCAGGTCTCGAAAATCTAAACCGGTCGCGTAGACTTCATCAGTCTGCCCCGCGGTCGCGGGGATGGTTCCGAAATTCGCGGCGCCGGTCAACGTACAACCGCCGTGGACCCCGCGTGCGCGGGGATCCGGAACACCGTTCAGAGAAGCAAGGACCCGGAGAGAAACATGCCTCCTAAGAAGAAATTCGCCGCGCTGGTCAAGGTCCAGCTCCCCGCCGGCCAGGCCACGCCCGCGCCGCCGGTCGGTACCGCCCTCGGTCCGCACGGCGTCAACATCATGGAATTCGTGAAGCAGTACAACGCTGCCACCGAGGCCCAGCGCGGCAACATCATCCCCGTTGAGATCACCATCTACGAGGACCGCACCTTCACCTTCATCACGAAGACGCCCCCGGCGCCTGAGCTGATCAAGAAGGCCGCCGGTGTCGCCAAGGGTTCGGCCGTCCCGCAGAAGGACAAGGTGGGCAAGCTCACCAAGGAGCAGCTGCGCCAGATCGCCGAGACCAAGATGCAGGACCTCAACGCCAACGACGTCGCGGCCGCCGAGAAGATCATCGCCGGCACCGCCCGGTCGATGGGCATCACGATCGTCGACTAGCCGTAACGGCTGACGAGGCCCCCGCGGGCGCGAGAGACGATTCGCGTGGCCGTCGAGGGGCCGGCAACGGGCGGAGTACGAGCGACGTCCGCCAGGACAGTTTTCGAAGTAGGTGGAGGGGCCAGGCGCTGGCCCGCACCACGAACACTCGGATCCAGGAGTGATCACATGAAGCGCAGCAAGGGACACCGCGCCGCATCGGCGCAGATCGACCGCGAGACCCTGTACAGCCCGGCCCAGGCGGCCAAGCTGGCCAAGGAGACCAACGTCGCCAAGTTCGACGCCACCGTCGAGGTGGCCCTGCGGCTGGGTGTCGACCCCCGCAAGGCCGACCAGATGGTCCGCGGCACCGTCAACCTCCCGCACGGCACCGGCAAGACCGCCCGGGTCCTGGTCTTCGCGACCGGTGACCGTGCCGAGGAGGCCCGCGCCGCGGGTGCCGACATCGTCGGTGCCGACGAGCTGATCGACGAGGTCGCCAAGGGCCGCCTCGACTTCGACGCCGTCGTCGCCACCCCGGACCTCATGGGCAAGGTCGGCCGTCTGGGCCGCGTGCTCGGCCCCCGTGGCCTGATGCCGAACCCCAAGACCGGCACCGTGACCCCGGCCGTCGGCAAGGCCGTCACCGACATCAAGGGCGGCAAGATCGAGTTCCGTGTCGACCGGCACGCGAACCTGCACTTCATCATCGGCAAGGTGTCCTTCGGTGACCGCCAGCTCATCGAGAACTACGCCGCCGCCCTCGACGAGGTGCTGCGTCTCAAGCCGTCCGCGGCCAAGGGACGCTACGTCAAGAAGGTCGTCTTCTCCACGTCCATGGGCCCCGGCATCCAGGTCGACCCCAACCAGACGCGGGCGCTGACCGCCGAGCTCGACGCCTGATACCAGACGCCTTTTGGGAAAGGCCTCAACCGAATGGCCATTCGGTTGAGGCCTTTCTTCGTTCTCCCGGACGACGCGTCCGGCTTTGCCGACGCGTAGTGTCTTAGTCAGGATCATCGGGGAACGAAAGGGAGAAGACGAAATGCGCCGATTGGCTCCCGTAGTCGCATTGGGAGCGGCCGCGCTCGTCGCGGTCGCGGGATGCGGTGCGCAGGGCACCAGCTCCCTCGGAAACGTCAAACTCGCCGCGGCGGACGCGGTGCAGCAGAGCGCCCAGAAGGCCGAGGAGGTCACCTCCTACTCCGCGGACGTGGTTCTCGACGCCAGCGGCGGCGAGAAGGGCGGCGGCAAGGTCCAGGGCAGCATGCTCTACCAGAGCAAGCCCCAGCTGGCGACGGACATCAGGCTCGACACGATCACCTTCGGCGGGCAGAACGTGCCCGGTGGGGCGCGCGCCATCCTGTCGGGTGACACGGTCTACGTGAAGTCCGAGCTCATCAACAGGTTCGCCGGCACCGACAAGCCGTGGACCAAGGTGTCGCTCAGCGAGCTCGACGCCAAGGGGCAGTCCGAGATCAGGAAGTTCATGGACCAGGCCCAGCAGTTCGACCTGGCGGGCACCGTCAAGCTGCTGACCGCGTCGAAGGACGTCAAGGCGGTCGGCACCGAGACGGTCGGCGGGGTCGACACGACCCACTACAGCGGCACCTTCCCGGTCGCCGAGGCCGCCCAGCTGATCGACCCGGCCAAGCGTGAGCGGCTCCAGGAGCAGCTCTCGCAGGCCAAGAACGTGAAGTTCGACCTTTGGGCCGACGCCCAGAGTTTGCCCCGCAAGGTGACGCTCAGCGGCTCCGAGAAGGACGCGACGTTCAACCTGACGGCGCTCTTCAAGGGGTTCAACGAGCCCGTGGAGATCACCGCCCCGCCCGCCGACCAGGTGGGCGACCTGCCCGAGCACCGCGGCGGAAACTGACCGTTTCCCCGGAGATCCGCGCCCCCGGCCGAGTGGCCGGGGGCGCGAGCCTTTTCCGGGGCCGTCCGTCAGGGAGGGCTCCGGACCGGTGTCGTACGCGGGACGGCTCCGGGGTCGACGCCATGGGGGTTTGAAACCCCGGCATTTCGTCTTACCCCGGGCGCGCGCCGAGTTGGCATTCGTGGCGGCAGCACGTATGCTGTCAACGCCGAAGACCGCCGGTCGTCGTCAAGCCGCATGGCCTGATGACTTAAGGATCCACATCAGTGGACGGCCCGCGTAGGTTGTGATGTGAGTTTTCATCTGGACTAACCTCCTCATGTGAGCCCCGTGCGCCTGCGCCGGGGCTTGTTCGCTTTTCCGGACCCTTGCCCCGGCGGCACATCTGGAAGGAGGCCCATGGCGAAGGCAGAAAAGGCAACGGCTGTCGCTGAGCTGAAGAGCAGCTTCGACGGCTCCAATGCTGCCGTTCTGACCGAATACCGCGGTCTCACCGTCGCCCAGCTCAAGCAGCTGCGCGTTTCCCTCGGTGAGAATGCGAAGTTCGCCGTGGTGAAGAACACGCTGACCAAGATCGCGGCCACCGAGGCCGGGTTCAACCAGCTCAACGACCTGCTCGCGGGTCCGTCGGCGATCGCGTTCGTCAACGGCGACGTGGTCGAGGCTGCCAAGAGTCTGCGTGACTTCGCCAAGGCCAATCCCCTCCTGATCATCAAGGGCGGTGTCGTCGACGGCAGGTCGATGACGCCGGACGAGATCAGCAAGCTTGCCGACCTTGAGTCGCGTGAGGTTCTCCTCGCGAAGCTGGCCGGTGCCCTGAAGGCGAAGCAGGGCCACGCGGCCGCCGTCTTCAACGCGCTGCCCACCAACATGGCTCAGCTGGCCGAGGCCCTGCGCGCCAAGCGCGAAGGCGCCGGCGAGTAGGTCCGCGCAGGCGGTCACAGGGGATTAACGCAAACCGCGGTCCCATCTTTCTTTAGTAGTTCAGATCCGTATGGAGGAACCATCATGGCGAAGCTCAGCACCGACGAGCTGCTCGACGCTTTCAAGGAGATGACTCTCCTCGAGCTGTCCGACTTCGTGAAGCTCTTCGAGGAGACCTTCGACGTCAAGGCCGCTGCCCCCGTCGCCGTCGCCGCCGCCGCCCCCGGTGCGGCCGCTGTCGAAGAGGTCGAGGAGCAGGACGAGTTCGACGTCATCCTCGAGGCCGCCGGCGAGAAGAAGATCCAGGTCATCAAGGAGATCCGCGCCCTGACGAGCCTGGGCCTCAAGGAGGCCAAGGACCTCGTTGACGGCGCTCCCAAGTCCGTCTTCGACGGCAAGGTCAACAAGGAGCAGGCCGAGAAGGCCAAGGCCGCCCTTGAGGGCGCCGGCGCTTCGGTGACCGTCAAGTAGTTCGTCTCACCGGAAAGAGCGGGTCCACCTGGTGCCGGTGGCCCGCTCTTTTCGTGTTTCCACTGCTTTTTGTGTTTTCGACGTCTTTTGGGTTTTCACCGCCCGGTCGGCTCGTACGCCGGCTTGTACGCCGGTTCCTATGCGGGTGAGACCGGCGTGGGGGCCGGAAGCGGCTGGTCGGGGGTTGCGCGGCGGTGGCGAGGGGGGACCGCGGTCACGGGGCCGGACGCCTCGTCGTTCCCGGAACGGGGTGAGGAGCCGGGCGAAATGGCCCGGGGCATGTGCGCGAAGGCCGTTATGTGGATCCGCGCGGCGGGTTATGATCCGGCGGTCGGGGAGCATGCCGTCCCGCGTGGCGAGGTGGCCGCGCTCACCGGCCCGCGTTCCGCGGACCGTGCGATGGGAGAGAACGCATGGCAGTGCACGCCACTCGCTCCCGTCGCTCGCGTCGCTCCCGCCGTCCGCTCAGGATCGCGGGGCCGGTGCTGGGGGTGCTGATCGTGGTGCTGGTGGCCGCCGCCTTCTGGGTCGGCGCCACCCTGCGCGACGCCCAGACGGCCGCTGACGACCGGCAGGCCGCGTTGCGGGCGGCGGGGGCGCATGCCGTGTATCTGCTCTCCGTCGGCTACCGGAGCGTCGACGAGGACATCGGGCGCATTCTCGGCACCTCGACGGGGGTGGCGAGGGCCGAGTACGCGAGGACCGCCGCGGAGCTCAAGAGGAGCACGGTCAAGGACAAGATCCTCCAGACGGGCGCGCTGCGGGCCTCGGGGCTGGTCTCGCTGAGGGGGAGCACGGCCCAGGTGATGGTGGTGGGCGACGCGGTGATCCGGCGGGACGGGAGCGAGGACGCCCCTCGGGAGCGGTTCTACCGGTGGAACATGGAAGTGACCAAGGTGGGGGGAGCCTGGCTCGTGTCCAAGGCGGAGCTGGTGCTGTGAGGCGTGCCTCCCGGTTGGCGATCGGGCTCATGGTCGCCGTCGCGCTCGCGCTCGCGGCGGCTGTCTGGATCATGTTCACCGACCTGAGCCGGTTGCGCGCGGACGAGACGGCGGGACGGGAGGCGCTCGCCGCGGCCCGTTCGGTCGCCCCCGACATGCTGTCGTACGACTATCGTACGATCGAACAGGATTTCGCAAGAGCGGGGGGATACACCACCGGGGCGCTCAGCCTGCACTACCGGCAGCTGGCCAGGAGCATGGCTCCGCAGGCCAGGAAGCAGAAGACGGTGCAGCAGGCCGCGGTGACGGGGGCCGGGGTCGAGTCGGTGGAGTCCGGGGATTCCGGCCGGGTCGAGGTGCTGCTCTTCATGAGCATGAGCACGGTCAGGACCCCCGAGGGGGAGAAGGAGCCCCGCCGGGTCGTCAGCCAGAACCGGGCCAGGTTCATCATGGTCAAGAAGGACACCCGCTGGCTGGTCTCGGAGCTCTCCACGCTGCTCGGAGACCCCCCGCCCCCGTGATCGGCGCGTCGCTATATCCAATTGTTAGCAAAGCCTCGGTTTAGGCTGGGTTCGCGGTTGGGTACATCGACCATGGCAGCGTCGATCGTCAGTCGATCCCTCGGCTGGTGTTCGATCCGCCGCGTGACTCAGCGTCAGCCACAGCAGGTGGGACATCGTCTCCGGCCTTGTGGTGTACGCAGGTCACCCGGTGGGAAAACTCCCAGGGTCTCGGCTATTCCCCGGCCGAAATGTCAGCTCCCGGGCTTGACGTTTCGGCTCTGACGGGCGATGCTGCGACCAACGTGGAGCTTGCAGCGAGACTGAAGTGGACAGGTGTATGCCGTTCGGCTACACTGCCCCTTTGCGCTGCCCTTTGACGACCCGCTTCTTTTGGTGCTCTGATGCATGGTCGTCTGGCGTGCGTGTAGTCAGTCCGCCGCGAGCCCTCGGAAGGACATCTGTTGGCAGCCTCGCGCAACGCCTTCGCCGTACCCGCCGGTCCCCGTCGTGTGTCTTTCGCACGAATCCAGGAGCCGCTAGAAGTTCCTGATCTTCTCGCTCTTCAGACCGAGTCCTTCGACTGGTTGCTCGGCAACGAGAAGTGGAAGGGGCGGGTCGAGGCGGCTCGCCAGGCCGGGCGCAAGGACGTTCCGGCCCAGTCGGGCCTCGAAGAGATCTTTGAGGAGATCAGTCCCATCGAGGACTTCTCCGGGACCATGTCCCTGTCGTTCCGTGATCACCGGTTCGAGCCGCCCAAGTACTCAGTCGATGAGTGCAAAGACAAGGACATGACCTACTCCGCCCCGATGTTCGTCACGGCGGAGTTCATCAATAACACCACTGGTGAGATCAAGAGCCAGACCGTGTTCATGGGCGACTTCCCGCTCATGACCGGCAAGGGCACGTTCATCATCAACGGCACCGAGCGTGTCGTCGTCTCCCAGCTGGTCCGGTCCCCGGGCGTCTACTTCGACCGCAGCGTCGACAAGACCTCCGACAAGGACCTCTATGGATGCAAGGTGATCCCCTCCCGGGGCGCCTGGCTTGAGTTCGAGATCGACAAGCGCGACAGCGTCGGTGTCCGCATCGACCGCAAGCGCAAGCAGGCCGTCACCGTCCTGCTCAAGGCGCTCGGCTGGACCAGCGAGCAGATCCTCGAGCGTTTCGGGCAGTACGAGTCCATGCGCGCCACCCTGGAGAAGGACCACACGGCCGGCCAGGACGACGCGCTGCTCGACATCTACCGCAAGCTGCGTCCGGGCGAGCCGCCGACCAAGGAGTCGGCGCAGACGCTGCTGGAGAACCTGTACTTCAACTCCAAGCGCTACGACCTCGCCAAGGTCGGCCGATACAAGATCAACAAGAAGCTCGGGGTCGACAGCGAGATCACCCAGGGCACGCTCACCGAGGACGACATCGTCGCCACCATCGAGTACATCGTCCGGCTGCACGCCGGCGAGGTCGAGATGCCCGGCGCCAACGGTGCGATCGTCGTCGAGACCGACGACATCGACCACTTCGGCAACCGCCGTCTGCGCACGGTGGGTGAGCTCATCCAGAACCAGGTCCGCCTGGGCCTGGCCCGCATGGAGCGTGTCGTCCGCGAGCGGATGACGACCCAGGACGTCGAGGCGATCACGCCGCAGACCCTGATCAACATCCGCCCGGTCGTGGCGTCGATCAAGGAGTTCTTCGGCACCTCCCAGCTGTCGCAGTTCATGGACCAGACCAACCCCCTGGCGGGCCTGACGCACAAGCGTCGTCTGTCCGCGCTGGGTCCCGGTGGTCTGTCCCGTGAGCGGGCCGGCTTCGAGGTCCGTGACGTCCACCCCTCGCACTACGGCCGCATGTGCCCGATCGAGACGCCGGAAGGACCGAACATCGGTCTGATCGGCTCGCTCGCCTCCTTCGGCCGGGTCAACTCCTTCGGGTTCGTCGAGACCCCCTACCGCAAGGTCGTCGACGGCCGGGTCACCGACCAGGTCGACTACCTGACCGCGGACGAGGAGGACCGGCACGTCATCGCCCAGGCGAACACGCCGGTCGGTCCCGACGGGACGTTCGTCGAGCCGCGCGTGCTCGTCCGCAGGAAGGGCGGGGAGTTCGAGTCCCTGCGCGCCAACGAGGTCGACTACATGGACGTCTCGGCACGCCAGATGGTGTCCGTGGCGACCGCGATGATCCCGTTCCTGGAGCACGACGACGCCAACCGCGCGCTCATGGGCTCCAACATGCAGCGCCAGTCGGTGCCGCTGCTCAAGAGCGAGGCGCCGCTGGTCGGCACCGGCATGGAGTACCGCGCCGCGACCGACGCCGGTGATGTCATCACCGCCGACAAGGCCGGTGTGGTCGAGGAGGTCTCCGCCGACTACGTCACGGTGATGAACGACGACGGCACCCGTACGACCTACCGGGTCGCCAAGTTCAAGCGCTCCAACCAGGGCACCTGCTTCAACCAGAAGCCGATCGTCAAGGAAGGCGACCGGATCGAGGTCAACCAGGTCGTCGCCGACGGTCCCTGCACCGACGACGGCGAGATGGCCCTGGGCAAGAACCTCCTCGTGGCGTTCATGCCGTGGGAGGGTCACAACTACGAGGACGCGATCATCCTCTCCCAGCGTCTGGTGCAGGACGACGTCCTCTCCTCGATCCACATCGAGGAGCACGAGGTCGACGCCCGCGACACCAAGCTGGGCCCCGAGGAGATCACCCGGGACATCCCGAACGTCTCCGAGGAGGTCCTGGCCGACCTCGACGAGCGCGGCATCATCCGCATCGGCGCCGAGGTCGTCCCCGGCGACATCCTCGTCGGCAAGGTCACGCCCAAGGGCGAGACCGAGCTCACCCCCGAGGAGCGCCTGCTCCGCGCGATCTTCGGTGAGAAGGCCCGCGAGGTCCGTGACACCTCCCTGAAGGTGCCGCACGGTGAGCAGGGCAAGGTCATCGGCGTCCGCGTGTTCAGCCGCGAGGAGGGCGACGAGCTCCCCCCCGGCGTCAACGAGCTGGTCCGCGTCTACGTGGCCCAGAAGCGTAAGATCACCGACGGCGACAAGCTGGCCGGCCGTCACGGCAACAAGGGCGTCATCTCCAAGATCCTCCCGGTCGAGGACATGCCGTTCCTTGAGGACGGCACCGCCGTCGACATCATCCTCAACCCCCTGGGCGTGCCCGGCCGAATGAACGTCGGCCAGGTCCTGGAGACCCACCTCGGGTGGATCGCCGCCAGAGGGTGGGACATCTCCGGCATCCAGGAGGCGTGGGCCGAGCGGCTGCGCGACAAGGGCTTCGCCGAGGTCGACCCGCGCACCAACATGGCCACGCCGGTGTTCGACGGTGCCAACGAGGAAGAGATCATCGGTCTGCTCGACAACACCCTGGTCAACAGGGACGGCGGGCGCATGGTCGGCGCGAACGGAAAGGCCCAGCTGTTCGACGGCCGCTCCGGGGAGCCGTTCCCGCACCCGATCTCCGTCGGCTACATCTACATCCTGAAGCTGCTCCACCTGGTCGACGACAAGATCCACGCTCGGTCGACCGGCCCGTACTCCATGATCACCCAGCAGCCGCTCGGCGGTAAGGCCCAGTTCGGTGGCCAGCGCTTCGGTGAGATGGAGGTCTGGGCCCTGGAGGCGTACGGCGCCGCCTACGCCCTGCAGGAGCTGCTCACCATCAAGTCCGACGACGTCCTCGGCCGCGTGAAGGTCTACGAGGCGATCGTCAAGGGTGAGAACATTCCCGAGCCGGGCATCCCGGAGTCGTTCAAGGTCCTCATCAAGGAAATGCAGTCGCTGTGCCTGAACGTCGAGGTGCTCTCCAGCGACGGCATGTCCATCGAGATGCGCGACACCGACGAAGACGTCTTCCGCGCCGCGGAAGAACTCGGCATCGACCTGTCCCGGCGCGAGCCGAGCAGTGTCGAAGAGGTCTGATCTAGAAGCTGAGGAGGGGATTACATAGTGCTCGACGTCAACTTCTTCGACGAGCTTCGGATCGGCCTCGCGACCGCCGACGACATCCGCCAGTGGTCGCACGGCGAGGTGAAGAAGCCCGAAACCATCAACTACCGGACGCTCAAGCCCGAGAAGGACGGACTCTTCTGCGAGAAGATCTTCGGTCCGACCCGCGACTGGGAGTGCTACTGCGGTAAGTACAAGCGCGTCCGCTTCAAGGGCATCATCTGTGAGCGCTGTGGCGTCGAGGTGACCCGCGCCAAGGTGCGTCGTGAGCGGATGGGCCACATCGAGCTGGCCGCGCCCGTCACGCACATCTGGTACTTCAAGGGTGTCCCGTCCCGCCTGGGATACCTGCTCGACCTGGCCCCGAAGGACCTGGAGAAGGTCATCTACTTCGCGGCCTACATGATCACGCACGTCGACAAGGAAATGCGTGAGCGTGACCTGCCGTCGCTGGAGGCGAAGATCTCCGTCGAGCGGCAGCACATCGAGCAGCGCCGTGACGCCGACATCGAGGCTCGCCAGCGCAAGCTGGAGACCGACCTGGCCGAGCTTGAGGCCGCGGGCGCCAAGGGCGACCAGCGCCGCAAGGTCCGCGAGGGCGCCGAGCGTGAGATGCGGCAGCTGCGCGACCGGGCCCAGCGCGAGCTGGACCGGCTGGACGAGGTCTGGAGCCGCTTCAAGAACCTCAAGGTCCAGGACCTGGAGGGCGACGAGCTGCTCTACCGCGAGATGCGCGACCGCTTCGGCCGCTACTTCCGCGGTGGCATGGGCGCCCAGGCGATCCAGGAGCGTCTGACCAACTTCGACCTCGCTCTTGAGGCCGAGAACCTGCGCGAGACGATCCGCAGCGGCAAGGGCCAGAAGAAGGCCCGCGCGCTCAAGCGTCTCAAGGTCGTGTCGGCGTTCCTGAACACCCGCAACTCGCCCAACGGGATGGTCCTCGACTGCATCCCGGTCATCCCGCCGGACCTGCGCCCGATGGTGCAGCTCGACGGTGGCCGGTTCGCGACCTCGGACCTGAACGACCTGTACCGCCGGGTGATCAACCGCAACAACCGCCTCAAGCGTCTCCTCGACCTCGGCGCCCCCGAGATCATCGTGAACAACGAGAAGCGGATGCTCCAGGAGGCCGTCGACGCGCTGTTCGACAACGGCCGCCGTGGCCGCCCGGTCACCGGTCCCGGCAACCGCCCCCTGAAGTCCCTCAGCGACATGCTGAAGGGCAAGCAGGGCCGGTTCCGCCAGAACCTGCTGGGCAAGCGAGTCGACTACTCCGGCCGTTCGGTCATCGTCGTCGGCCCGCAGCTGAAGCTGCACCAGTGCGGTCTGCCCAAGCAGATGGCGCTGGAGCTCTTCAAGCCGTTCGTGATGAAGCGCCTGGTCGACCTGAACCACGCGCAGAACATCAAGTCGGCCAAGCGGATGGTCGAGCGTGCCCGGCCGGTCGTGTGGGACGTCCTCGAAGAGGTCATCACCGAGCACCCCGTGCTGCTCAACCGCGCGCCGACCCTGCACCGCCTGGGCATCCAGGCCTTCGAGCCGCAGCTGGTCGAGGGCAAGGCCATCCAGATCCACCCGCTCGTCTGCACCGCGTTCAACGCGGACTTCGACGGTGACCAGATGGCCGTGCACCTGCCGCTGTCGGCCGAGGCGCAGGCCGAGGCCCGCATCCTGATGCTGTCGACGAACAACATCCTCAAGCCGGCCGACGGCAAGCCCGTGACCATGCCCACCCAGGACATGATCATCGGCCTCTACTCGCTGACCACGCTCAAGGACGAGGACGAGAACGGTGTCGGCAGGGGCCGGGTCTTCGGCTCGGTGTCGGAGGCGCTCATGGCCTTCGACCGCCGAGAGCTCGACATCCAGTCGCTGATCCAGATCCGGATGAAGGGCGACGTCCCGCCGCCCCGAGGCTGGGCCGGTCCCGAGGGCTGGGAGGCCGGTGACAGCTACCGCCTGGAGACCACCCTGGGCCGGTGCCTGTTCAACCAGACCCTGCCGGCGAACTACCCGTACGTGAACTCGCAGGTCGGCAAGAAGCAGCTGTCGGTCATCGTCAACGAGCTCGCCGAGAAGTACCCCAAGGTCGAGGTCGCCGCGGCGCTCGACGCCCTCAAGGACGCCGGTTTCTACTGGGCGACCAGGGCCGGTGTGACGATCTCCATCGAGGACGTCATCGCGCCGCCGAACAAGGCCGACATCATGGAGACGTACGAGCGCAGGGCCGACAAGGTCCAGCGTGAGTACGAGCGCGGTCTGATCACGGACGAGGAGCGCCGCCAGGAGCTCATCGAGATCTGGACGCACGCGACCAGTGACGTGACCGACGACATGCAGCAGGCGTTCCCGAAGACCAACCCGGTCTGGATGATGGTCCAGTCGGGCGCCCGAGGAAACCTGATGCAGGTCCGGCAGATCTCCGGCATCCGCGGTCTGGTGTCCAACACCAAGGGTGAGACGATCCCGCGTCCGATCAAGGCCTCGTTCCGCGAGGGCCTGTCGGTGCTGGAGTACTTCATCTCCACCCACGGCCAGCGGAAGGGTCTGGCGGACACCGCGCTGCGGACCGCCGACTCCGGCTACCTGACCCGTCGTCTGGTGGACGTGGCGCAGGACGTCATCGTCCGCGAGATCGACTGCGGCACCGACCGCGCCGTCCCGCTGCACGTCGGCGAGCGCGACGCCCAGGGCAACCTGGTCAAGGCGGAGAACGCCGAGAGCAACGTGCACGGCCGCATCCTCGCCGAGGACGTGGAGGTGGACGGCAAGATCATCGCGCCGGTGGGTGTCGACATCAACGACATCCACGTCACCGCGCTGGTCGAGGCCGGGGTGGAGACCGTCAGGACCCGCAGCGCCCTCGTCTGCGAGGCCAAGATCGGTGTCTGCGCCACCTGCTACGGCCGTTCGCTCGCGACCGGCAAGCTCGTGGACGTCGGCGAGGCGGTCGGCATCATCGCCGCCCAGTCGATCGGCGAGCCCGGCACCCAGCTGACGATGCGTACCTTCCACACCGGTGGTGTGGCGGGTGCCGACATCACCCACGGTCTGCCCCGTGTCCAGGAGCTCTTCGAGGCGCGCGTCCCCAAGGGCGTCGCCCCGATCAGCGAGGCCGAGGGCCGGGTCCGCGTCGACGAGACCGACAAGACGCGGAAGATCGTGATCGTCCCGGACGACGGTTCCGAGGAGGTCGCGTACCCGGTGTCGATGCGGTCGCGGATGCTGGTCTCGGACGGGCAGCGGGTCACGGTCGGCCAGCAGCTGATCGCCGGTGCGGTCAACCCCAACGAGGTGCTGCGCATCCTCGGCCCCCGGGCCGTGCAGCTGCACCTCGTGGCGGAGGTCCAGCAGGTCTACCGCTCGCAGGGTGTGTCGATCCACGACAAGCACATCGAGATCATCGTGCGGCAGATGCTCAAGCGCGTGAACGTGCTGGAGTCCGGCGACGCCGACATGCTGCCCGGCGAGCTCGTCGAGCGGCCGCGCTTCGAGCGGATCAACCGCGAGTGCGTGGCGGAGGGCGGCACGCCGGCCTCCGGCCGCCCGGTGCTGATGGGCATCACCAAGGCCTCGCTCGCCACCGAGTCCTGGCTGTCCGCGGCGTCCTTCCAGGAGACGACCCGAGTGCTCACCGACGCGGCGATCCACGCCAAGTCGGACTCGCTGCTCGGCCTCAAGGAGAACGTCATCATCGGAAAGCTCATCCCGGCCGGTACGGGCATGCCCCAGTACCGCAACATCCGGGTCGAGCCGACCGAGGAGGCGAAGGCCGCCATGTACACCGTCGGCGGCTACGACGGCTCCGCGGCCGACTACACCTTCGGCTCGGGCTCCGGTGAGGCCGTGCCGCTGGAGGAGTACGACTTCGGTCAGTACAACCGCTGAGTGGTCGCGAACGGCTGAGTGCCACGAACGGCTGAGTGTCACGGACGGCGCCCGGTCCCCGGAAGGGGGCCGGGCGCCGTCGCCTTTTCCCGCCGCCCTCCCTTCCTTCCTTTCCTCCCCGCGGTCGTCTCCCCGCGCCGTCGTTTTCTCCCTCCCGCAGGCCCGGTAGCTGGGGATGTGGACCTTTCTTGACCGGAATGTTGCGGCGAAAGCCGTACGTTAATGCGGAGAACGGCCGGAGAAGTGCTCCGCGGCGGGTAAACTCGTCACGGACCCAGAAGCGGTCGGTCGGAAACCGATCGCGGGAGTCATGACACGAACGTCGGCGCCTGGCGAGTGCAACCGTTTTGACGTGTTGCGTTGGGCTGGGTAGTCTTTTCCTTCGTGCCCATGTCTTCATGGGCCTTCATGCGTGCGCGTCGACAGGTTCCCGCTGTGGAGTTGACAGAGGCGCCGCGTGGCCTCCTCCACCGGACCGGCCTTAACCGGGATGTGGCGCGGAACGTGCGCGACACGCCCGACCGCGTGGGTCGGAGGGGCTGAAAGAATCGCAGGTCATGACACCGGCAGCACCTGCAAAATGCATCACATTCGAATTACCGGCTAGCACGAACGGAGACGCGGTGCCCACGATTCAGCAGCTGGTCCGCAAGGGCCGCCAGGACAAGGTCACCAAGACCAAGACCCCGGCGCTCAAGGCCAGCCCTCAGCGACGCGGCACCTGCATGCGCGTTTACACCACGACCCCGAAGAAGCCGAACTCCGCCCTCCGCAAGGTCGCGCGTGTCCGGCTCACCAACGGCATCGAGGTCACGGCCTACATCCCCGGTGTCGGCCACAACCTCCAGGAGCACTCCATCGTGCTCGTCCGTGGTGGTCGTGTGAAGGACCTGCCGGGTGTTCGCTACAAGATCATCCGTGGCTCGCTCGACACCCAGGGTGTCCGTAACCGCAAGCAGGCTCGTAGCCGTTACGGCGCGAAGAAGGAGAAGTAGGAATGCCTCGCAAGGGTTCTCCTGGCCGTCGTCAGCTCATGGCTGACCCGGTTCACAACTCGCCCCTGGTCACCGCGCTCATCAACAAGGTGCTCCTGGACGGCAAGCGATCGATCGCCCAGTCCATCGTGTACGGCGCCCTTGAGGGTGCCAAGGAGAAGACCGGCAACGACCCGGTCGTCACCCTGAAGCGCGCGCTGGACAACGTCAAGCCCACCCTTGAGGTCCGCAGCCGCCGTGTCGGTGGCGCGACCTACCAGGTCCCGGTCGAGGTGCGCGCGGCGCGCAGCACCACCCTGGCCCTGCGCTGGCTGGTGCAGTACTCCCGCGCCCGCCGCGAGAAGACCATGACCGAGCGCCTCATGAACGAACTGCTCGACGCCAGCAACGGCCTCGGCGCAAGCGTCAAGAAGCGCGAGGACACCCACAAGATGGCCGAGTCCAACAAGGCCTTCGCCCACTACCGCTGGTAACAGCGGGTTCGACGAGACGACGAGGACGCGAGAGAAGTGGCCACCACGACCGCTCTTGACCTGGCCAAGGTCCGTAACATCGGGATCATGGCCCACATCGACGCGGGCAAGACCACGACGACCGAGCGCATCCTGTTCTACACCGGTATCAACTACAAGATCGGTGAGGTCCACGAGGGCGCAGCCACGATGGACTGGATGGAGCAGGAGCAGGAGCGTGGTATCACCATCACCTCCGCTGCCACGACCTGCGAATGGCTCGGCCACACGATCAACATCATCGACACGCCGGGCCACGTGGACTTCACGATCGAGGTGGAGCGTTCGCTCCGCGTCCTCGACGGTGCCGTCGCCGTGTTCGACGGCGTCGCCGGTGTCGAGCCGCAGTCCGAGACGGTCTGGCGTCAGGCCGACCGCTACGAAGTGCCCAGGATCTGCTTCGTCAACAAGATGGACCGGGTCGGCGCGGAGTTCCACCGCTGCGTCGACATGATGATCAGTCGCCTGAACGCGACCCCCGCCGTCATCCAGCTTCCCTGGGGCGTCGAGGCCGACTTCAAGGGCGTCATCGACCTGGTCAAGATGAAGGGTCTGCTCTGGAGCGCCGAGGCGGCCAAGGGCGAGATGTACGAGACCGTCGACATCCCGGCCGAGCACGCCGAGATCGCTCGCGAGTGGCGTGACAAGCTCGTCGAGACGGTCTCCGAGAACGACGACGAGCTGATGGAGCTCTTCCTGGAGGGCGTCGAGCCCACCGAGGAGCAGCTGGTCGCGGCGATCCGCCGCGCCACGCTGTCCAGCGCCATCAACCCGGTCCTGACCGGCACCGCGTTCAAGAACAAGGGCGTCCAGCCCCTGCTCGACGCGATCGTCGCCTACCTCCCCGCCCCGATCGACATCCCGGCCTTCAAGGGCCACGCGGTCGGCAAGGAGGAGGAGGTCATCGAGCGTCACGCGGACGTGAACGAGCCCTTCTCCGCGCTCGCCTTCAAGATCATGAGCGACCAGCACCTCGGTCGTCTCACCTACATCCGCATCTACTCGGGCACGCTCGAGACCGGCACCGCCGTGGTCAACTCGGTGAAGGGCCGCAAGGAGCGGATCGGCAAGATCTACCAGATGCACGCCAACAAGCGCGAAGAGCGCCCGTCGGCCGTCGCCGGTCAGATCGTCGCCGTCATGGGCCTGAAGGACACCACCACCGGTGACACCCTGTCGGACCCGGCCCACCCCGTGGTCCTGGAGTCGATGAACTTCCCGGCGCCGGTCATCAGCGTCGCCATCGAGCCCAAGACCAAGGGTGACCAGGAGAAGCTGGGCACCGCGATCCAGCGTCTGGCCGAGGAGGACCCGTCCTTCCAGGTCCGTCGCGACGAGGAGACCGGGCAGACGGTCATCTGGGGTATGGGCGAGCTCCACCTGGAGATCCTCGTCGACCGGATGCGCCGCGAGTTCAAGGTCGAGGCCAACATCGGCCGGCCTCAGGTGGCCTACCGGGAGACCATCCGCCGCAAGGTGGAGAAGGTCGACTACGTCCACAAGAAGCAGACCGGTGGTTCCGGCCAGTTCGCCAAGGTCATCATCGACATTGAGCCGCTGGGCGAGGGCAACGACGGTTACGAGTTCTCCAACAAGGTCTCCGGTGGCCGCATCCCGAGGGAGTACATCCCCTCGGTCGACGCTGGCGCCCAGGAGGCGGCCGAGTTCGGTGTCCTCGCTGGATACCCCATGGTCGGGGTCAAGGTCACCCTGCAGGACGGTGCCTACCACGAGGTGGACTCGTCCGAAATGGCCTTCAAGATCGCTGGCTCGATGGCCTTCAAGGAGGCCGCGCGCAAGGCGGACGCCGTAATCCTGGAGCCGATGATGGCCGTCGAGGTCACCACGCCCGAGGACTACATGGGTGACGTCATCGGTGACCTCAACGGTCGCCGCGGGCAGATCCAGGCGATGGACGAGCGCTCCGGCGCCCGGATCGTCAAGGCGCTCGTGCCGCTCTCTGAGATGTTCGGCTACGTGGGAGACCTCCGTAGCAAGACGCAGGGGCGCGCGAGCTACAGCATGCAGTTCGACTCCTACGCGGAAGTGCCCGCGCACATCGCCAAGGAGATCGTCGCGAAGGTGCGGGGCGAGTAAGTCCGGCACCGTTCCGAGTGCGGGAGGCGAGGAGATCGTCGCCCCGCCACCGGAGGGGTGCGGGGCGAGCAGTCCAGCACCGTTCCGGGTGCGGGGAGCGAGAGATCGTCACCCCGCCACCGGAGGGGTGCGGGGCGAGCAGTCCAGCACCGTTCCGGGTGCGGGGAGCGAGAGATCGTCACCCCGCCACCGGAGGGGTGCGGGGCGAGCTTTCTCGTCGGCCGGTTCCGAGAGGATCGGCCTCCCCAAGCCCGAATATGAAGACGCAAGTCACGTCAGAATCTCTAAGGAGAGAGCAGTGGCCAAGGCCAAGTTCGAGCGGACCAAGCCGCACGTAAACATCGGCACCATTGGGCACATCGACCACGGCAAGACCACTCTGACCGCGGCGATCACCAAGGTGCTCCACGAGCGTTTCCCGAACCTCAACGAGGCGACCCCGTTCGACAAGATCGACAAGGCGCCCGAGGAGAAGGCTCGTGGTATCACGATCTCCATCGCGCACGTCGAGTACCAGACCGAGAAGCGCCACTACGCCCACGTGGACTGCCCCGGTCACGCCGACTACGTGAAGAACATGATCACCGGTGCGGCTCAGATGGACGGTGCGATCCTCGTGGTCGCCGCCACCGACGGTCCGATGCCGCAGACGAAGGAGCACGTCCTCCTGGCCCGCCAGGTCGGCGTCCCCTACATCGTCGTGGCCCTTAACAAGTCCGACATGGTGGACGACGAGGAGATCCTGGAGCTCGTCGAGCTCGAGGTCCGCGAGCTTCTCTCGGCCCAGGAGTTCCCCGGCGACGACCTGCCGGTCGTCCGCGTCTCGGCGCTGAAGGCGCTCGAGGGCGACGCCAAGTGGGGCGACTCGATCATCGAGCTCATGACCGCCGTGGACGAGAACGTCCCCGAGCCGACCCGTGAGACCGAGAAGCCGTTCCTGATGCCGATCGAGGACGTCTTCTCGATCACCGGTCGCGGCACGGTCGTCACCGGCCGTATCGAGCGCGGTATCGTCAAGGTCAACGAGACCGTCGACATCATCGGCATCAAGGAGACCAAGACCACCACCACGGTCACCGGTGTCGAGATGTTCCGCAAGCTCCTCGACGAGGGCCAGGCGGGCGACAACGTCGGTCTGCTCCTGCGCGGCATCAAGCGCGAGGACGTCGAGCGCGGCCAGTGCATCATCAAGCCGGGCACGACCACCCCGCACACCGAGTTCGAGGCCCAGGTCTACATCCTGAGCAAGGACGAGGGCGGTCGCCACACCCCGTTCTTCAACAACTACCGCCCGCAGTTCTACTTCCGTACGACCGACGTGACCGGCGTGGTGAACCTCCCCGAGGGCACCGAGATGGTCATGCCCGGCGACAACACGGAGATGAACGTCGCGCTGATCCAGCCCATCGCGATGGAGGACGGTCTCAAGTTCGCCATCCGTGAGGGTGGCCGCACCGTCGGTGCGGGTCGAGTGACCAAGATCATCAAGTAGTACGATCGCGGAGTGGCGGTCGGCCCTCGAAGCAGGGCCGGCCGCCGCCTCACGAGAGGGCCGCGCCGCAGGGCGCGGGCCTGGCAGGACCCCACGAACCGTGATCTCGCAGTTGGTTCGGCCGAAGGATGACCGAACTAATTGCCAGATCACGGAAGAAAGCGCGGACTCACAGCGTCTGCTACGTGGGGCATGTGCGGAGAACGCCGCCCCCCGGGCGAGACGTGCTCCGGCACGACGTGGCGGGACCGTCCAGACGGGCCCGGCCATGACACAGCGGCAACAGGCCGCACGTAACTTTTTCAGACGACAGTGAAGGACACCGAGGCCATTATGGCGGGACAGAAGATCCGCATTCGGCTCAAGGCCTATGACCACGAGGTCATCGACGTCTCGGCCAAGAAGATCGTCGAGACGGTGACAAGGACTGGCGCCAAGGTCGCGGGCCCGGTGCCGCTGCCGACCGAGAAGAACGTGTACTGCGTCATCCGCTCGCCGCACAAGTACAAGGACAGCCGCGAGCACTTCGAGATGCGCACGCACAAGCGGCTGATTGACATCATCGACCCGACGCCGAAGACGGTCGACTCGCTCATGCGACTCGACCTTCCCGCCGGCGTTGACATCTCGATCAAGCTCTGAGGGAACGCACTGACATGGCTAACAAGATCAAGGGCGTCCTGGGCAAGAAGCTCGGCATGACCCAGGTCTTCGACGCGGACAACCGGATGGTCCCGGTGACCGTCGTCGAGGCTGGCCCGTGCGTCGTGACCCGCGTCCGCACCGCCGAGAAGGACGGCTACACCGCCGTCCAGCTGGGCTTCGGCCAGGTCGACCCGCGGAAGGTCAACAAGCCGCTCGGCGACTACCTGCGCAAGCACGACATCACCCCGCGCCGTTACTTCGCGGAGATCCGCACCGACGACGCGAGCGACTACACCCTGGGCCAGGAGCTCCTCGCCGACACCTTCGAGGCCGGCCAGTTCGTCGACGTGACGGGCAAGAGCAAGGGCAAGGGGTACGCGGGTGTCATGAAGCGCCACGGCTTCAAGGGCCTCGGCGCCTCGCACGGTACGCAGCGCAAGCACCGCTCGCCCGGTTCCATCGGTGGCTGCGCCACCCCCGGCCGCGTCTTCAAGGGCGTGCGCATGGCGGGCCGGATGGGCAACGTCCGCACGACCGTCCAGAGCCTCAAGGTTCACGCCGTGGACGTCGAGAAGGGTCTCATCCTGATCAAGGGTGCGATCCCCGGCGCCAACGGCAGCCTGGTCCTGGTCCGCACCGCCGCCAAGAAGGGGGCTGCCAAGTGAGCACCATTGACGTCCTCGACGTACGCGGTGAGAAGGCCGGCACCGTCGACCTGCCGGAGGACATCTTCGGCACGAAGGTCAACATCCCGCTGATCCACCAGGTCGTCGTGGCCCAGCTCGCCGCTCGCCGGCAGGGCACCCACAAGGCGAAGACCCGCGGTGAGGTCCGAGGCGGCGGCAAGAAGCCGTACCGCCAGAAGGGCACCGGCCGCGCCCGCCAGGGTTCGACCCGCGCCCCGCAGTTCACCGGCGGTGGCACCGTCCACGGCCCGGTCCCGCGGGACTACTCGCAGAAGACTCCCAAGAAGATGAAGGCCGCCGCCCTGCGCGGGGCCCTGTCCGACCGGGCGACCGGCGGCCGCGTTCACGTGGTCAGCGGTCTGGTCGAGGGGGAGACCCCGAAGACCAAGGCGGCTCTCGAGTCGCTTCGCAGGATCACCAAGGCCCGCAGCGTCCTGGTCGTCGTCGACGAGGGTGACGAGCTCAGCTGGCTGAGCCTGCGCAACGCTCCCGAGGTCCACCTCCTGGACGCCGGGCAGCTCAACACCTACGACGTGCTCTGCTACGACGACGTCGTCTTCACTCAGGACGCGTACGACCAGATCGTGGCGCGCCTGGGCAAGAGCGGGAAGGAAGACGCCTGATGGAGAAGATCGCCGACCCGCGCGACATCATCATCAAGCCGGTTGTCTCCGAGAAGAGCTACGGCCTGATCGACGAGCACAACAAGTACACGTTCCTGGTGCGGAAGACGGCCAACAAGACGCAGGTCAAGATCGCCGTTGAGAAGATCTTCGGTGTCAAGGTCGCCAGCGTCAACACCATCAACCGCCAGGGCAAGCGGAAGCGGACCAGGTTCGGCTACGGCCAGCGCCCGGCCACCAAGCGAGCCATCGTCAGCCTGGTCGAGGGTGACCGGATTGACATCTTCGGCCAGATCGGCTGACGCGCTCGCTCAGTAAGTACAGGGAGAACGCCCCTCACCGTCTGGTGAGGGGCATTCGACCGGATTAACCGACGAAGGATGAACGAAAAAGATGGGCATCCGTAAACTCAAGCCGACGACCCCGGGTCGCCGCGGCGCCAGCGTCTCGGACTTCGCCGAGATCACGCGCAGCACGCCCGAGAAGTCGCTGCTTGCACCCCTGCACAGCAAGGGTGGCCGTAACGTCCACGGCCGAGTCACCACCCGTCACCAGGGTGGTGGCCACAAGCGCGCCTACCGGATCATCGATTTCCGGCGTCACGACAAGGACGGGATCCCGGCCAAGGTCGCTCACATCGAGTACGACCCGAACCGCACGTCCCGCATCGCGCTGCTGCACTACGCCGACGGGGAGAAGCGCTACATCCTCTGCCCGACCGGCCTGAAGCAGGGCGACAACATCGAGAACGGCCCCACGGCCGACATCAAGCCGGGTAACTGCCTCCCGCTGCGCAACATCCCGACCGGTACCTTCATCCACGCGGTGGAGCTCCGTCCGGGCGGTGGCGCCAAGCTGGGCCGGTCCGCCGGCGCGCAGATCCAGCTCCTCGCCAAGGAGGGCCAGTACGCCACGCTGCGTATGCCCTCCGGTGAGATGCGCCAGGTCGATGTTCGCTGCCGGGCCTCGATCGGCCAGGTCGGCAACGCCGAGCAGGCCAACATCAACTGGGGTAAGGCCGGACGCATGCGGTGGAAGGGCAAGCGCCCCACCGTCCGCGGTGTCGCGATGAACCCGGTCGACCACCCGCACGGTGGTGGTGAGGGTAAGACCTCCGGCGGTCGTCACCCCGTCAACCCCAAGGGCAAGCCCGAGGGACGTACCCGTGCGGCGAACAAGGCCAGCGACCGGCTGATCATCCGCCGTCGTACCAAGCGGAAGAAGCGGTAGGAGCAGCCAAAATGCCACGTAGCCTTAAGAAGGGTCCCTTCGTGGACGACCACCTTCAGAAGAAGGTGGATGTCCAGAACGAGAAGGGCACCAAGAACGTCATCAAGACGTGGTCGCGGCGCTCCATGATCGTGCCCGACATGCTCGGTCACACGATCGCCGTTCACGACGGCCGCAAGCACGTCCCGGTGTTCGTCACCGAGTCGATGATCGGCCACAAGCTGGGTGAGTTCGCTCCGACGCGAACCTTCCGCAGCCACGTCAAGGAAGACCGCCGCAGCCGGCGATAAGCGCCTCAGGAAGAGGACGTCGAGAGACGGACTCGACCGAAACGAAGGGTAAGAGGAGTAAGCGATGGAAGCCAGGGCTCAGGCGCGGTTCGCGCGCCACACGCCCATGAAGGCCCGCCGTGTGGTGGACCTCATTCGCGGGCTGCCCGCTTCGGAGGCGCAGGCCGTGCTGCAGTTCGCTCCCCAGTCGGCGAGCGAGACCGTGTACAAGGTGCTCTCGAGCGCCATTGCCAACGCGGAGCACAACTTCAAACTCGACCGTGACACGCTCTTCGTGAGCCGTGCCTGGGTCGACGAGGGCCCGACGCTGAAGCGGTTTCGTCCCCGTGCTCAGGGTCGTGCCTATCGGATCAACAAGCGGACCAGCCACATCACCGTGATCGTGGAGTCCCGCGAGCCGAAGGGGAGGACCCGCTAGTGGGTCAGAAGGTTAACCCGCACGGGTTCCGCCTCGGCATCACGACCGACTTCAAGAGCCGGTGGTATGCCGACAAGCTCTACAAGTCGTACGTCGCCGAGGATGTGGCGATCCGCCGCATGCTCAAGAAGGGCATGGAGCGGGCCGGCATCTCCAAGGTGGAGATCGAGCGGACCACCGACCGGGTACAGGTCGACATTCACACCGCCCGTCCGGGCATCGTCATCGGCCGCCGCGGCGCCGAGGCGGACCGGATCCGCGGTGACCTCGAGAAGCTGACCAAGAAGCAGGTCCAGCTGAACATCCTCGAGGTCAAGAACCCTGAGATCGACGCTCAGCTCGTCGCCCAGGGTGTGGCCGAGCAGCTGTCCAGCCGTGTCTCGTTCCGCCGTGCCATGCGCAAGGCGATGCAGTCGGCGATGAAGAGCGGCGCCAAGGGCATCCGGGTGCAGTGCTCCGGTCGTCTCGGCGGCGCCGAGATGTCCCGTTCGGAGTTCTACCGCGAGGGCCGCGTGCCCCTGCACACCCTCCGCGCGGACATCGACTACGGCCTGTACGAGGCCCGCACCACCTTCGGCCGCATCGGCGTGAAGGTGTGGATCTACAAGGGTGAGGCTCCGACCAGCCGCGCCGAGCGCGAGGCGGCCGCCGCCGGTGCTCGCGCCGGCCAGCGTCGTGACCGCGACGACCGTCGCGGCCCCGGTGCCGGTGGCGGCGACCGTCCCCGTCGTGGCGGCGCCGGTGGCGCCCGTCGTGGCGCCGGTGCCGGTCGTGGCGAGCGTGCCGGCGGCTCCGCCGCCCCCAGGAACGAGGCGGCCTCGCAGGCTGCCCCCGAGACCGGCCCGGCTGCGCAGCCGGGTGCTGAAGGGAGCTGACCATGCTGATCCCGCGCAGGGTCAAGCACCGCAAGCAGCACCGGCCCGACCGTCACGGCGCCGCCAAGGGTGGCACCAGGGTCGTGTTCGGCGAGTTCGGCATTCAGGCGATTGAGCACTCCTACGTGACCAACCGCCAGATCGAGTCGGCTCGTATCGCGATGACCCGTCACATCAAGCGTGGCGGAAAGGTCTGGATCAACATCTATCCGGACCGCCCCCTCACGAAGAAGCCCGCCGAGACCCGCATGGGTTCCGGTAAGGGTTCGCCGGAGTGGTGGATCGCCAACGTCAAGCCCGGCCGCATCATGTTCGAGCTGTCGGGTGTCGCCGAGCCGGTGGCTCGCGAAGCCCTGCGTCGTGCGATGCACAAGTTGCCGATGAAGTGCCGGTTCGTCAAGCGTGAAGTGGGTGAGGCGTGATGGCTAAGGGCCTGACCGCCGGTGAGCTGCGGGTGGAAGACCAGGACACCCTGGTCACGAAGCTGAAGGAAGCCAAGGAGGAGCTGTTCAACCTCCGCTTCCAGGCAGCGACCGGCCAGTTGGAGAGCCACGGGCGGCTGCGCGCCGTCCGCCGCGAGATCGCCCGTATCTACACCGTGATGCGCGAGCGGGAGCTCGGAATCGTCACGGTAGAGAAGGAGTCGATCGATGGCTGAGGCCACGGAAACCACGACCGAGACGCGGAACTACCGCAAGACCCGTGAGGGTCTGGTCGTCAGCGACAAGATGGACAAGACTGTCGTGGTCGCTGTCGAGGACCGCGTCAAGCACCCCCTGTACGGCAAGGTCATCCGCAGGACGACCAAGTACAAGGCGCACGACGAGGCCAACACCTGCGGTGTCGGCGACCGTGTCCTCCTGATGGAGACCCGGCCGCTGTCCGCCAGCAAGCGCTGGCGGGTCATCGAGATCCTCGAGAAGGCCAAGTAGGCAACGCGCCTCGTGGGGGGTGACACCGTCACCCCCCATGACGGCGTCCAAGGGGGCGAAGCGATCTTCGCCCCGCCTGCGGCGGCGGTCCTGAGACGGGCTGTCGCCGGGGGAAAAAGACCAGCAGGTTCCGCAAGGCTCACCCACGGAGCGACGGGTGAGAACCGGCGAGACAAACAGGAGTTCAAGTGATCCAGCAGGAGTCGCGGCTCAAGGTCGCCGACAACACCGGTGCGAAGGAAGTCCTTTGCATCCGTGTTCTCGGTGGCTCGGGCCGCCGTTACGCGGGAATCGGCGACATCATCGTCGCCACGGTCAAGGACGCCATCCCCGGCGGCACCGTGAAGAAGGGCGATGTGGTCAAGGCCGTCATCGTCCGCACCGTCAAGGAGCGCCGTCGTCCCGACGGTTCCTACATCCGCTTCGACGAGAACGCCGCCGTCATCATCAAGGACAGCGGTGACCCCCGGGGCACCCGCATCTTCGGTCCCGTCGGACGTGAGCTGCGTGACAAGAAGTTCATGCGGATCATCTCGCTCGCGCCGGAGGTGTTGTAATGCCGAAGCTTCATGTGAAGAAGGGTGACCTCGTCCTGGTCATCGCCGGCAAGGACAAGGGTGCCAAGGGTCGTGTGATCGCCGCCCACCCGCGCGACGAGCGCGTGGTGGTCGAGGGCGTCAACATGGTCAAGAAGCACTCCAAGGAGACCAACCAGGGTCCGCGCGGCGCCAAGGCCGGTGGCGTGCAGACCATGGAGGCCCCCATCCACGTGAGCAACGTCAAGAAGCTCAAGGATGAGAAGCCCGCCAAGGACGACAAGCCCGCCAAGAAGGAGTCGGCCGAGGCCGCCTCCGAGGAGACGGGTGAGGACAACCGATGACCGCTAACACCACCGAGACCGGACAGCGGGCCCTCCCGCGCCTCAAGCAGCGTTACCGCGAAGAGATCATCGCGAAGCTGAACGAGCAGTTCGAGTTCGAGAACATCATGCTGGTGCCCACCATCACCAAGATCAAGGTGAACATGGGCGTCGGCGAGGCCGCGCGCGACTCGAAGCTCATCGAAGGCGCCGTCCGCGACCTCACCGTGATCACCGGCCAGAAGCCGGCGGTCGTCCGCGCCCGCAAGTCCATCGCCCAGTTCAAGCTGCGCGAGGGCATGCCGATCGGCGCGCACGTCACGCTGCGCGGTGACCGCATGTGGGAGTTCCTCGACCGGCTGCTCTCGCTGGCGCTGCCCCGCATCCGTGACTTCCGCGGTCTGTCGCCCAAGCAGTTCGACGGCAACGGGAACTACACCTTCGGTCTCACCGAGCAGGTCATGTTCCACGAGATCGACCAGGACAAGGTCGACCGCCAGCGTGGCATGGACATCACGGTCGTGACCACCGCTAAGACCGACGACCAGGGCCGGGCGCTGCTGAAGCAGCTCGGATTCCCGTTCAAGGAGGCCTGATCATGGCGAAGACGTCGCTCAAGGTCAAGGCTGCTCGCAAGGCCAAGTTCGAGGTCCGGGCGTACACTCGGTGCTCGCGCTGTGGTCGTCCCCGCGCCGTCTACAGGAAGTTCGGCCTGTGCCGCATCTGCTTCCGCGAGATGGCGCACCGGGGCGAGCTGCCCGGCATCACCAAGTCGAGCTGGTAGCCCTCCGCGCGGCCCCGTGAGCGATCACGGGCCCGCGCGCGGCACCGGCCGCACATAGATAGTCGTATTCACCGGGCGCCGATCACAGGCGCCCACGACCGCACCGTAGGTCCCCTGTGGAAACCGCGGTGAGGAAGGCCACCGGCCATGACGATGACCGACCCGATCGCAGACATGCTGACGCGTCTGCGAAACGCGAACTCGGCGTACCACGACAGCGTGGCGATGCCGTACTCGAAGATCAAGGCGCACATCGCCGAGATCCTCCAGCAGGAGGGTTACATCCAGTCCTGGAGCGTCGAAGACGCCAAGGTCGGAAAGAACCTCGTGGTGGAGCTGAAGTTCGGGCCGACCCGTGAGCGGTCCCTCGCGGGCCTGCGCCGGGTCTCCAAGCCCGGCCTGCGGGTCTATGCAAAGAAGGACAACCTGCCCCGAGTCCTGGGCGGACTGGGCGTCGCGATCATCTCGACGTCCGGCGGTCTCATGACGGACAAGCAGGCCGGCAAGCGTGGAGTGGGCGGGGAAGTCCTCGCCTTCGTTTGGTAAGAGGGGAGAACGAACAGCATGTCAAGAATCGGACGGCTGCCCATCCCCGTACCGAACGGAGTGGACGTCGCCATCGACGGCCGGGACGTCACGGTCAAGGGCCCCAAGGGCACGCTCTCACACACGGTCGCGGAACCGATCGCGATCGCGAAGGGTGACGACGGCAACCTGAACGTCACCCGTCCCAACGACGAGAACAAGGTCCGCGCGCTGCACGGCCTGTCTCGCACCCTGGTCGCCAACATGGTGACCGGTGTGACCCAGGGTTACTCGAAGACCCTGGAGATCGTGGGCGTCGGTTACCGCGTGCAGGCCAAGAGCCCGACTCAGCTCGAGTTCGCTCTCGGCTTCAGCCACCCGGTGATCGTCGACGCCCCCGAGGGTGTCACCTTCCGCGTCGAGAGGCCGACGCTGTTCCACGTGGACGGCATCGACAAGCAGAAGGTCGGCGAGATCGCCGCGAACATCCGCAAGTTGCGCAAGCCCGACCCGTACAAGGGCAAGGGCGTGCGCTACCAGGGTGAAGTTATCCGCCGCAAGGTCGGAAAGGCTGGTAAGTAGGCATGGCTGGCAAGACTGCGTTCGGCAAGCACACGGCCGCCCGCGCCGTCTCGCGGGCCCGCCGCCACGGCCGAGTCCGCAAGAAGGTGGCCGGTACGGCCACGCGTCCGCGCCTGGTCGTCAACCGCTCCACGAAGCACCTCTTCGTGCAGATCGTCGACGACACCCAGGGCCACACGCTGGTGAGCGCGTCCACCATGGACGCCTCCCTGCGCTCGGCGGAGGGCGCCAAGACCGACAAGGCCAAGCAGGTCGGCGAGCTTCTCGCTCAGCGGGCCAAGGCAGCCGGGATCACCGCGGTCGTGTTCGACCGGGGTGGCAACCGCTACGCGGGCCGCATCGCGGCGCTGGCGGACAGCGCACGCGAAGGCGGACTGGAGTTCTGATGACTCCGTCCCAGGATCGCAATCCAGGATCGCAACCGATGGCCCGTCTTACGAATGAGAAGAGGAACCACTAATGGCTGGAGCACCGCGTCGCGGTGGCGCCGCCGGTGGCGAGCGGCGTGACGGTCGTCGTGACGATCGCCGCGGTGGAAACGCTGACAAGGGCGTCTCGTACATCGAGCGCGTTGTGAAGATCAACCGAGTCGCCAAGGTCGTGAAGGGTGGTCGTCGCTTCAGCTTCACCGCCCTCGTCATCGTCGGTGACGGCAACGGCATGGTCGGCGTCGGCTACGGCAAGGCCAAGGAGGTGCCCGCGGCGATCGCCAAGGGTGTCGAAGAGGCCAAGAAGCACTTCTTCAAGGTGCCCCGCATCCAGGGCACCATCCCGCACATCGTGCAGGGGGAGGAGGCCGCGGGCGTCGTCTTCCTGCGCCCGGCCTCGCCCGGTACCGGCGTCATCGCCGGTGGCCCGGTGCGCGCCGTGCTGGAGTGCGCCGGTATCCACGACGTGCTGTCCAAGTCGCTCGGCTCGGACAACCCGATCAACATCGTGCATGCCACCGTGGCGGCCCTGAAGGGCCTCAGCCGCCCCGAGGAGATCGCGGCCCGCCGTGGCCTCCCGATCGAGGACGTCGCCCCCAAGAGGATGCTCAAGGCTCGCGCCGAGGGCCTCGCGGAGGCCGCGGCCGCGAAGGCGGTGAGCTAGTTCATGGCACGCCTGAAGATTACCCAGGTCCGTTCCAAGATCGGTGGCAAGCAGAACCAGCGTGACTCGCTGCGCTCGCTCGGTCTGAAGCGAATCGGCGACGTCGTCGTCAAGGAGGACCGCCCGGAGATCCGCGGCATGGTCACCGTGGTGACGCACCTCGTCACCGTGGAAGAGGTCGACTAGACATGGCAGAGAACACTCCGCTCCGCATCCACCACCTGCGTCCGGCCCCCGGCGCCAACAAGTCGAAGATCCGCAAGGGTCGCGGCGAGGCGTCCAAGGGCAAGACCGCGGGTCGTGGCACCAAGGGCACGAGGGCCAGGAACAAGGTCCCGCTCGGCTTCGAGGGTGGCCAGGTTCCGCTGCAGCGGCGCCTGCCCAAGTTCAAGGGCTTCTCGAACGCCCTGTTCAAGACGACCTACCAGGTCGTCAACCTCGACAGGCTCGGCGAGCTGTTCCCCGACGGTGGCGACGTCACCGTCGAGGCGCTCGTCGCCAAGGGCGCGGTTCGCAAGAACCAGCTCGTCAAGGTTTTGGGAACCGGTGACATCTCCGTGGCGTTGAACGTGGAGGCGCATGCCTTCTCGGCGAGCGCCAAGGATAAGATCGCCGCTGCCGGAGGCTCCGTCTCCGAGCTGTAGGCGCTATCATCACGCGGCGCGGGGGCTCGTAATGGGCTCCCGCGCCCGTAGTGCGTTAGAGTTCGCTGGACAGTGGGCCTCGACTCATTTCCTTGGGCTCATTGACTGGATATGGCAAAGATGGAACACCCCCGCACCATCGCTGACCGACCTCGCCTTTCAGGCGCGCAGGAGGGACCGTGCTGACCGCATTTACCCGAGCGTTCCGTACGCCGGACCTGCGTAAGAAGCTGCTCTTCACTTTGGGCATCATCGCGCTGTTCCGACTTGGGTCGGTCCTGCCGACTCCGGGTGTGCATACCGAGAACATCAGTCGTTGTCTCACCCAGGCGCAGGCGGGGGACGCGGGCAACATCTACGGAATGGTGCAGCTGTTCAGCGGCGGCGCCCTGCTGAAACTCTCCGTTTTCGCTCTCGGCATCATGCCGTACATCACCGCGAGCATCATTCTTCAGCTGCTCGTCGTGGTCATCCCGCGCCTGGAGGCCCTCAAGAAGGAGGGACAGGCCGGGCAGACCAAGATCACGCAGTACACACGTTACCTGACGGTCGGCCTGGCGGTCCTGCAATCGACCGCCTTCATCGCCCTGGCCCGCAGCGGCCAGCTGTTCCCGCAGTGCCGCGAGGAGATCCTCCTCGACAAGGACAACGTCTTCGCCATCGTCACGATGGTGCTGACCATGACCGCCGGCACCGCCGTCGTCATGTGGCTGGGCGAGCTGATCACCGATCGCGGCATCGGCAACGGCATGTCCATCCTGATCTTCACGCAGGTCATCGCGGTCTTCCCGTCCGAGCTGCTGAACATCGCCCGCCAGAAGGGCGGCTTCGTCTTCGCCGTGGTCATCGTCGTCGGTATCGCGATGATCGCCCTGGTCGTGATGGTGGAGCAGGCACAGCGCCGGATCCCGGTGCAGTACGCCAAGCGCATGGTCGGCCGCAGGATGTACGGCGGGACGTCGACCTACATCCCGCTGAAGGTCAACCAGGCCGGCATCATCCCGGTCATCTTCGCCTCCTCGCTGCTCTACCTCCCGCAGCTGATCACGACGCTCTTCACGAACACCCAGGAAGAGCCGCACCCGATCATCCAGTGGATCTCGCAGGAGTTCGGCGGCGGCGGGACCACCCCGACGTACATGATCACTTTCTTCCTGCTTATCGTCTTCTTCACGTACTTCTACGTGTCGATTACCTTCAACCCCGTTGAAGTCGCCGACAACATGAAGAAGTACGGTGGGTTCATCCCGGGCATCCGCCCGGGTCGCCCGACGGCTGAGTACTTGAACTACGTGCTCACGCGACTCACCGCTCCTGGCGCGCTGTATCTGGGCCTGATCTCCATGGTGCCGATCGTCGCGCTGGCGCTCGTCGGCGCGAGTCAGAACTTCCCGTTCGGAGGGACGAGCATTCTGATCATGGTTGGTGTCGGCCTTGACACCGTGAAGCAGATCGAGAGCCAGCTGCAGCAGCGCAACTATGAAGGCTTCCTGAAGTAGTGCGCCTCGTCCTGGTCGGGCCCCCCGGAGCGGGTAAGGGGACACAGGCCCAGTTCGTCGCATCGAACCTGTCGATCCCGAAGATTTCGACAGGGGACATCTTCCGCGCCAACGTCTCGGGCGGCACGGAGCTCGGCAAGCTTGCCAAGGAATACATGGACCGCGGCGACCTCGTGCCCGACGAGGTCACCATCGCGATGGTCCGCGACCGTCTCGCCGAGAACGACGCGCAGGACGGTTTCCTGCTCGACGGCTTCCCCAGGAACGTGCCGCAGGCCGAGATCCTGAAGAAGATCCTCGCTGAGCTCGAGGTCGGTCTGGACGTCGTCCTGGAGCTCGTGGTCGAAGACGAGGAGGTCGTCCGCAGGCTCGCGGGTCGCCGGACCTGCAGCCAGTGCGGCACCATCTGGCACGTCGACTTCGACGACAAGAAGGACGACATCTGCGACGCCTGTAACGGCCGGCTGTACCAGCGGGACGACGACAAGGAGACGACCGTCAGGCACCGCCTGGAGGTCTACCAGGAGCAGACGGCGCCTCTGGTCTCCTTCTACGCCGACGAGGGCATCCTGGTCGGCGTGGACGCCACCGGTCCGGTGGAAGAGGTCACCCAGCGCGCGATGGAGGCTCTGAACCCCTTCATCGACTAGCGAAGCGATAGCAGGTAGTGCACGCCACCCGTGGGTTTCCCATGGGTGGCGTGCTGTCATTTAGGGCAGAATCGGGGGAATTGGGGTCCCGAACCGCCCGTTGAACCCCCAGGGGGTGTGCACGTGTTCAAGAAGAACAAGCATGGAATCCAGATGAAGACGCCCGAGCAGGTGGACAAGATGCGGGCGGCCGGCCTCGTGGTCGGCCGTACCCTGCAGCTCCTGCGCGAGAGCGTCCAGCCGGGCATGACGCCCCTGGACCTCGACGCGATCGCGGAGAAGGCGATCAGGGACGAGGGGGCGATCCCCTCCTTCAAGGGCTACCAGGGTTTCCCCGCGACGATCTGCGCCTCGGTCAACCACGAGGTCGTCCACGGCATCCCGAGTGATCGCCGTCCGCTGGAGGAGGGCGACATCATCTCGATCGACTGCGGCGCCATCCTGGACGGCTGGCACGGCGACTCGGCCGTCACGGTCCCGGTGGGTGAGGTGGATCCCACGCTGACCGAGCTGATGAGGGTGACCGAGGAGGCCATGTGGCGGGGCATCGCCGCGCTCACCGTGGGCCGCCACCTGTCCGACATCGGGCACGAGGTGGAGAAGTACGTCCGCTCCCAGGGGCGCTACGGCATCCCGCAGGAGTACGGCGGCCACGGCATCGGCACCGAGATGCACATGGACCCGTGGGTGGCCAACCACGGCAAGCCGGGCCGGGGCCCGAAGTTCGAGCCGGGCATGTGCTTCGCCGTCGAGCCGATGGTCAACCTCGGGACGGACAGGACCAAGGTGCTGGCCGACGACTGGACCGTGGTCACGATCGACGGGAAGGTCTCCGCGCACTTCGAACACAGCGTCGCCGTGACACATAATGGTCCTTGGGTACTGACCGCCCTTGACGGGGGAAGAGAGCGGCTTGCCGACCTGTTGGGAGACGCGGGCTAGTCCGGGCCCGCCGGCGAGCGGATGTGGTTGACATGGCGGCTGGTCCGGAGATGCGAGCCTCCGACGGAGATCGCGACAAGGTCGCCTCGGTCCTGAGGGAGCACTACGCGCAGGGCCGCCTGACCACGGAGGAGTTCGACGAGCGCCTCGAACAGCTCTACACCAGCAAGACGTACGGCGAGCTCGCCGTGCTGACCTCCGATCTTCCCGACGTCGACCTGCGCCTGCTCCCAGAGGTCCCTTCCCGCGCCCCTGAGCGTGCCAGGGCGGGCGCGGGGAAGGAGGCGGGGAACAAGAAGCTGTCGGAGGCCTGGGCCGTCTGGGCGATGGCCAGCGGCGTCAACTGGATGATCTGGCTCATCATCGGGTTGACCGGCGACGACTTTCCCTATCCGTGGCCCCTGTGGGTCATGGGCCCCTGGGGCGTGGTGTTGCTGGTGTCGACGATCGCCGGCGGCCAGGGGCGGGAGAAGAACCGGTAATAGTGCACCCTGGGCGTTGAGTGTGCATTCCTCCACAGAAGGGCGCGTCGAATCTTCCTAACGTGAGCGGTGTCCGAACAGCGAGACCCCGTTTCACAGGAGGAAGATCCCATGAGCAAGATCCGTACAGCCCTGGTCGGAGCGGCCCTGGCGGGTTCGCTGGCCGCGGGTGTGGTCGCCGCCCCGTCGGCGATGGCCTCGGCCGGGTCCGCCGCCGCGGTCCAGGAGACCCAGGCGTCGAACAAGCACTTCTTCGGTCCGTACTACTCGGGCTTCGGCGGTGGCGAGAGCTTCGGCAAGCGCTCCTACTTCAAGGGCTACTGGACCAGCAGCGGCGGCCGCTACTGGTTCTACGGCGACCTGTTCGACCGTGACCGTGACCGTCAGCGCAGCTACGTGTGGTTCAAGTGGCACGACAGGTTCGGCTCGCACACCAAGGTGTTCAACACCTTCGGCAACTCCGGTTTCAACAAGTTCGGCGGGTTCAAGAAGAGCAGCGGCTTCGACGACTTCAAGATCCGGGTCTGCGAGGGCACCGACAGGTTCGACGACTGCGGCCGCTGGGGCGACGCCTTCTGAGGCCTTCCGGCGGCCGCCGGAAGGGAGGCCCGGTGAGGGCGGGGGGGCCTTTCAGCGGGAGGTGACCCTTTCGGCGGGACTTCGGCGGGACGTGACCGAGGAGTGTCGGGCGGGGAACGTCGATCGAGAAGTCTCGATCACGGAAAACCGGCCGACGAACGATGATCGATAAGGTTGGCCGAACAGGCCCCCCGGCGCCGGGTCGCCGGGGGGCCTTTCCGTGTCGCGGGTGCGACGGGACGCGGCGGGCGGTAGACGGGCCCGATCGGGGCGGGGAGCGACGGCCCGACCCGGTCGGCCCCGCCGCCGCGATGCTGGCCTGACCTGGCCGGACATGCCACAATGGGGGCACGAGTATTCGCACGTCGAGCCGTCTCGCCCGTCCCGCTCGGGATCTGCGGTATCCTTTGTAGCGGTTGTGTCAAGGTGCCGGCCGTGTGTTTCGCATTTCCTCGCCCGGTGCCGTACACTCCTTCTTCGGTTCACTATGACCATTGCGCATCGGCGGTGTCGCAACCGCCGCTCTCATCGAAGCGCTGGGTCGCGGCTGCTTAGTGTTCCGAAGCCTCAGACGACCGATCAGTGAAACGCGAGGGACATGGCCAAGAAAGACGGCGCCATCGAGATCGAGGGCACTGTGGTTGAGTCGCTCCCGAACGCGATGTTCCGGGTGCAACTCGACAACGGCCATAAGGTCCTGGCCCACATCAGCGGGCGGATGCGGATGCACTACATCCGGATCCTTCCTGACGACAGGGTTGTCGTCGAACTGAGCCCCTACGACCTCAGTCGTGGGCGGATCGTCTACCGATACAAGTAAGCGCGTCTGAGGGACGAATAGGACTATGAAGGTCAAGCCGAGCGTCAAGAAGATCTGTGACAAGTGCAAGGTGATTCGCCGGCACGGTCGCGTCATGGTGATCTGCGACAACCTGCGCCACAAGCAGCGTCAGGGTTAGTCGCTCCAAACAAGGCCCCGTAAGAGTCCGCTCCAAGAGGCGGACTCGATCCATGTGGGGCTTTCACGTAATCGTGTCTCACACCTGCGCAGGCGGCTCGCGCCGTACCCCGCAGGAGACCCCCGGTCGGAGGCCGGGGCCCTCACCCCGGGCATGGGGAGGGGAAGTGAGGCGCAGGACCTCCGCCACAACGAAGGAGAATGCCCGACCATGGCTCGCCTGGTTGGTGTAGACCTCCCCCGCGACAAGCGGCTGGAGATCGCTCTCACCTACATTTTCGGAATCGGCCGCACCCGTGCGCTCGAAACCCTCAAGGCCACCGGCGTCAGCGGTGACCTGCGGGTTCACCAGCTGACCGACGAAGAGCTGGTGCCGCTGCGCGACTACATCGAGGCGAACTACAAGATCGAGGGTGACCTCCGTCGCGAAGTTCAGGCCGACATCCGTCGCAAGATCGAGATTCAGTGCTACCAGGGCATCCGGCACCGCCGTGGCCTTCCCGTGCACGGTCAGCGTACGCAGACCAACGCGCGCACCCGTAAGGGCAAGAAGAAGACCGTGGCCGGCAAGAAGAAGCCCGGTAAGAAGTAGTCCGCGTAGCCGCAGGACCGAAGACCTCAGGAGTGAAGGCAAAGAATGCCTCCTAAGAGCCGCCAGGGCGCACCCAAGAAGGTGCGTCGCAAGGAAAAGAAGAACGTCGCTCACGGGCACGCCCACATCAAGAGCACGTTCAACAACACGATCGTCTCGATCACCGACCCGAGTGGGAACGTGATCTCCTGGGCCAGCGCCGGCCACGTCGGGTTCAAGGGCTCCCGTAAGTCCACCCCGTTCGCGGCGCAGATGGCCGCGGAGAACGCCGCCCGCCGCGCCATGGAGCACGGCATGCGCAAGGTCGACGTCTTCGTCAAGGGCCCCGGCTCCGGCCGTGAGACCGCGATCCGGTCGCTGCAGGCGACCGGCCTCGAGGTCGGGTCCATCCAGGACGTCACCCCCGTGCCGCACAACGGCTGCCGCCCGCCCAAGCGCCGCCGCGTCTGACGCCCAGGAGAAGATAGAAAATGGCTCGTTACACGGGTGCGGACTGCAAGCTCTGCCGCAGGGAGAAGACCAAGCTCTTCCTCAAGGGCAAGAAGTGCGAGTCCGCGAAGTGCCCCATCGAGATCCGTCCTTACCCGCCGGGTGAGCACGGCCGCGGCCGTCCCAAGGAGTCTGAGTACCAGCTCCAGCTTCGTGAGAAGCAGAAGACCCGCCGCATCTACGGCGTCCTCGAGAAGCAGTTCCACAACTACTACGAGGAAGCCAACCGCAAGACCGGCAAGACCGGCGAGAACCTCCTCCAGATCCTGGAGAGCCGTCTCGACAACGTGGTCTACCGCGCCGGTTTCGCGGAGTCGCGCGACGCCGCCCGCCAGCAGGTCCGTCACGGGCACATCCTGGTGAACGGCAAGAAGGTCGACATCCCGTCGTACCGCGTGCGCGAGCACGACATCGTCGAGGTCCGCGAGAAGTCGCGCAACCTCCTGCCCTACGAGGTGGCCCGCGCCACCGCCGGTGACAAGACGTACCCGGCGTGGCTGGGCGTCGTCCCGGACGCGCTGCGCGTCCTGGTCCACCAGCTCCCGGTCCGTCAGCAGATCGACACCCAGGTCCAGGAGCAGCTGATCGTCGAGCTCTACTCCAAGTAGCGGCTCCTCAGGTGCCGTGCGGCGATTCGCCGTACGGCACCTATGCTGTTGTTCGAGCGGCGTCAAATAGCGGGCGTCGCCACGCAAGGGAGATTTTCACATGCTGATCGCTCAGCGTCCCTCCCTCCTTGAGGAATCCCTTGAGGAGACCCGGTCCAAGTTCATCATCGAGCCGCTGGAGCCGGGGTTCGGCTACACCATCGGCAACTCGCTGCGCCGCACGCTGCTGTCGTCCATCCCGGGCGCGGCCGTGACCAGCATCCGCATCGAGGGCGTGCTGCACGAGTTCACCACCGTGCCGGGCGTCAAGGAGGATGTCACCGACATCATCCTGAACCTCAAGGACCTGGTCGTCTCCTCCGAGCACGACGAGCCCGTGGTGATGTACCTGCGCAAGCAGGGCCCCGGTGACGTCACCGCCGCCGACATCGCGCCCCCGGCCGGTGTCGAGGTGCACAACCCCGAGCTGCGCATCGCCACCCTGAACGGCAAGGCGAAGCTGGAGATGGAGCTGACCGTCGAGCGCGGTCGCGGCTACGTCTCCGCCGCGCAGAACAAGCAGCCGGGCCAGGAGATCGGCCGCATCCCGATCGACTCCATCTACTCCCCGGTGCTCAAGGTCACCTACAAGGTCGAGGCGACCCGAGTCGAGCAGCGCACCGACTTCGACCGTCTGATCCTGGACGTCGAGACCAAGCCGTGCATGAAGCCCCGCGACGCGGTGGCCTCCGCCGGTAAGACCCTCGTCGAGCTGTTCGGTCTCGCCCGCGAGCTGAACGTCGAGGCCGAGGGCATCGACATCGGCCCGTCGCCGACGGACGCGGCCCTCGCCGCCGACCTGGCGCTGCCGATCGAGGAGCTGAACCTCACGGTCCGCTCCTACAACTGCCTCAAGCGCGAGGGCATCCACACCGTGGGTGAGCTCGTGGCCCGCAGCGAGCAGGACCTTCTCGACATAAGAAACTTCGGTGCCAAGTCCATCGAAGAGGTCAAGCAGAAGCTGCACGAGATGACGCTCGCGCTCAAGGACTCCCCGCCCGGGTTCGACCCGAGCGCGGTGGCCGGCGGCGGCTACGACGACGACGACAGCGCCTACGCCGAGACCGAGCAGTACTGAGTCCCGGGACGCCTCATGGCGTTCCGTGACACCGGGTGACTCACCGTCACGTCGTGTGTCACCGAGTTTCACGATGACGGGGGCCCTTCCGGCCCCCGGCCCGACCCCGGTACCTCGTACGGCCGGGGCGGGTTTACTCCCAAGGAGAACGTTATGCCTAGGCCCACCAAGGGTGCCCGTCTCGGCGGCAGCCCGGCCCACGAGCGGCTGATCCTGGCGAACCTCGCCACCCAGCTGTTCCAGCACGGCCGGATCAAGACCACCGAGGCAAAGGCGAAGCGTCTGCGTCCGGTGGCGGAGAAGCTGATCACCAAGGCGAAGAAGGGCGACATGCACAACCGTCGCCAGGTGCTGACGATCGTCAAGGACAAGGGCGTCGTCCACCACCTCTTCACCGAGATCGCCCCGACCTTCGCCGAGCGTCCCGGTGGCTACACCCGGATCACCAAGATCGGCCTCCGCAAGGGCGACGCCGCCCCCATGGCCGTGATCGAGCTGGTGTCCGAGCCGCTGAACACGGTCAAGGTCGGCCAGACCCCGGCCGCCGCCCAGGCCACCGCGCCCAAGGCGGAGGAGACCAAGGCGGAGGAGGCCAAGGTCGAGAAGACCGAGGCCGACGAGGCCAAGGCCGAGACCACCGAGGAGACGAAGGCCTCCGAGGAGACGACCGAGGCTCCCGCCGAGGAGACCGAGGCCAAGAAGGACAACGCCTGATCTCCCAGGCCCCGTGAACGGGCCCGGCACCCCCTCTGCGGGGGCGCCGGGCCCGTTCCGTTCTCCCACCTCCGAAACCTCCGGAGAAGGCCACGGAGAGCTCGTGATCCCCGAAAGGAACCATCGTGGTACGGCTGAGGCTGGATCTCGCCTATGACGGCACCGACTTCTCCGGCTGGGCCAGGCAACCCGGGCGGCGTACGGTCCAGGGGGAGATCGAGGAGGCGCTCGGCAGGATCCTGCGGCTTCCCGAGTCTCCGGCGCTGACCGTGGCCGGGCGGACCGACGCGGGCGTGCACGCCCGCGGCCAGGTGGCCCACGTCGACCTGGATCCCGGCGCGCTCGCCGCGCTGGACGGCCGCGCCCGCCGGGGAGGGGCCACGGAGGGGGGTCCGGAGCCCGGATCCTCGGGGGAGCTCGACGAGAGGCTCTCTGCCATGCGCAGAAGGCTCGCCGGAGTCCTGCCGCAAGATGTCCGTGTTCATCGCGTCACGGTGGCTCCTGAGGGCTTCGACGCACGGTTCTCGGCGCTGTCGAGGCGGTACGCCTACCGGATCTCCGACGCCCCGGGCGGTGTCGACCCGCTCCGCCGCCGCGAGGTCGTCTGGTACAGCAGGCCCCTCGACGTGGACAGGCTGAACGCGGCCGCCGCCGCCCTCCTCGGCGAGCACGACTTCGCCGCGTTCTGCAGGCGACGCGAGGGCGCGACCACGATCCGCGAGCTCAAGCGGCTCGACTGGGCCCGTGAGGAGGGGCTCGTCGTCGCGACGGTGATGGCCGACGCGTTCTGCCACTCCATGGTCCGGGCGCTCGTCGGATCGCTGCTGCCCGTCGGCGAGGGCCGGCTCCCGGTCGGCTGGCCGGGAGAGGTGCTGGCGCGGGCCGTACGGGACTCGGGGGTGCACGTCGCGCCCGCGCACGGGCTCTGCCTGGAGGAGGTGCGCTACCCCGGCGTCGAGGAGCTCGCCCGGCGGGCCGCGGAGACCCGCCGGGTGCGGACGCTCAGTTCGTGACGCGGCGCTCCACGACCTTCGCGGTCTGGTCGCGGAAGGCGCCGCTGACCTTGCCCAGGGACTTCTCCTTCGCGGTCGGCGTGTGGCCGTCGCTGAAGGTGGCGTAGCTGAACACGATGTAGCGGCCCCACACCATCCCGGCCGCGTAGCCGCCCGCGATGTGCACCCGCTCGCCTCCGGTGCCGGCGGCGGAGGGCAGGCCGCGGAACCAGAGGTTGTCGTTCAGGTCCTTGGCCTTGTCGGCGGCCACCGCGGACTCGCGGGTGGGCAGCACGGCGATCCCGGTGGTCACGGCGTACTTCCGCTTGCTGTCCACGTACGTCGCCCGCAGCACGCGGCGGCACTCCTGGCTGCGCAGGGTGCCGGCGAACCTGCCGGACGCGGCCTTCTGGCACTGCTCGGTGACGTTGGTCTTGACCCGCTTGAACGTCGTCCCGGCCACGGACACCTTCTTGCCGAAGGCGTCGGCCACGGTCATCGTGCCCGGGTCGGTCTTCTCGGAGTTGAGCATCGTGGTGTTGATCGGCTCGGGCTCGCCGGTGATGTCCAGGTCGTCGGTGGGGTCGAGGGTTCCCGAGCTGGGGATCGGATCCGTCGCGTTCGCCGACTGCTTGGCGCTGAAGGACTGGTAGGCGAAGAAGGCGCCGGTGCCGATGCCGACCACCACGACCGCGACCACGGCGGCGAGCAGCGTCGTACTGGCCCTGCTGCGGGCCGGAACGGGGGGCGGGGGCGGAGGCTCGGGGACGAACTCCGAGAGCGGGGTGAACGCCCCGCGCGTCGCCGCCGGTCCGCCTCCGGGGGGTGCCGACGGCTCGCCCGCCGGTGAGCCCGCCGGTGAGGTCACCGGCGGGGGCGGGAGAACCGGGAACGACGGCGCGGCGCCGGTGAGGCCGGTGACGACGGGGATCCCGCCGGGCGGGGTCTCCTGGTCCGAGGGGGGGAAGGGCGGCGCCGCCGGGCCGGGACCGGCCGCCTGGGGCGGTGTCCTGTCGCGGGTGTCCTGCTCGAAGGGAGGCGCGGGCACCTGTGAGATCAGCTCCGGTTCTGGTCGCGTGACGGGCTGGGTCACGGGCGCGGGCATGGGGGCCGCCGGAGCGGGCCCGGAAGGGACGGTCTCGTCCCGCGGACCGGCGGGCGGGGGCGGCGGGGTCTGCTGGAGAGCCTGCTGGGGGGCCTGCACCGGCGGCGGGGGTGGGGGGACGTGGTCGGGCTCCAGGAGGTCCCCCCGCGCGGATCGTCCCGATGCGCCGGGAACGGCGGCGCGGACGTCGGCCGTGGTGTCGTCGGTCTCGTCCGGCTCCTGCTGGGGGGTGGCGTCCGGCGGCCAGACGGCGACGTCGCCGGGCTCTCCCGGGCGGGCGGCGCTCTCCTCGGGGTCGGTCCACACCGGCTCGCCGGTCGCGGCGGGCCAGGGGGCCTCCTGGCCGGACGAGGGCCAGACCTGCATGCCCGCCGCCGCGGCGGTGAAGGCGGGCGGCGGCTGCCAGGGCGGCGCCCCCGGCACGATGGGCGCGGTGGACAGCGTCTGCTCGTCCCTCGGCGCGGGGCCTGCGGGCTCGTGGCGCTCGCCGGTCCCTCCGGGCCGTGGGGGGACGGCCGGTTCCACCGGCCAGGCCGGGGAGGTCGCGTCCGAGGTGGTGGGGGCACCGGGCCAGGACGGGCCGGAAGGGCCGGTCGGGGCGGTGGGACCGGTCGGGTTCCGCGCGGTGGGCCAGGCGGGAGGGGAGGGCTCCGGGGGCGTGGGGGAGTTGATCCACGCCGGAGGGGCCGGCTCCGGCCGGGAGAACTCGGACCAGGTGGGGCCCGGGGGACCGGGCGGGAACCCGGGCCGTGGGCCCGGAACGTCGCGGGAGGGATCCGGCAGGGAGGCTCCCGGGGGGCCGGGCGGGAACCCGGGACGGGCGGGATCGGCGGGCCCGGGGGAGAGATCGGGCCGTGGGCCCGGAACGTCGCGGGAGGGATCCGGCGGGGCGGCACCCGGGGGGCTCGGTGGGAACTCGGGTCGCGGGCCCGAGGGGTCGCGGGGAAGGTCCGGCCTGGTGGCCTCCGGGGGGCCGGGCGGGAAGCCGGGTCCGGGAGGGAACGCGGGCGCCGGGGGGCCGGAGGGCTCCGGGTACGGGAGCGGGCCCGGCTGGGGCGCGGAGTGCGCGGGGCCGGACCAGGAGGCGGGCGGGTCGGCCTCCGGCTGGGCGTACCAGTCATAGGGGGCCCCGTCGCCGGGGACCGTCCATGGCTGAGCCGCCCCCGGGGTCACCTCCGGCCACGCGGAGGGGCTGTGGAGCTGCTCGTCACCTGTGAGATCGGTCCGCAGCACGTGGGGCGAGGGCTGGCCGAAACTCGGCGGCGGCGTCGCCGGTGCTGCCGAACCCTCGGCTTCACGTTGGTGCTCGGACCCGGATTCCTGGCCACGCATACGACGCAGCCTAGCGACCGTCGGAGATCGTCATGCGAGTATGGCCGTATCGTCTGTCGGATTCATGCCTTAAAGCGTAATTGTGACCCCATGGTCAGGGGCGTTTTCCGGTCAGCGACCGTGCCTCCAGGGCGGGGGTGATGGTCGCGTCCGCCGCGCCGAAGGCCGCCTGGTTCAGCTTCTTGGCCTCGGTCTTTTTCGGTAGATGGCCGTCTTTGTACTGGAACCAGACCATTACCGCGTAGTGTCCGTGGCGCCATTCGCCCACGAAGGCCTCACCGGTGCCGAGAAGTTTGGTGACCTTATCCTTACCGGGCAGCGGTTTGATGTATTCCTCCCGCTCCTTGCCCGAGCCGACCGAGACGACCTTGGACGCTCCCGCCGACGTCTTGAGGTTGGCGACCCCCACGGTGCCGATGACCTTCCCCGAGGCGTCGCGGAAGCTGGCGCGCAGGAGCTGGGTGCACTTGGCCGAGGTGAGGGCCTTCTGGAGCTTGGTCCCGACCACCGCCTTGTCGCACTTCTCGTCGGTCCTGCGCGTGGTCATCAGGTAGGTCTGCCCGCCGATCTTCACCTTCTTGTTTTTGAACACCTCGTTCAAGGTGAGGGCGTGCGGGTCGGTGGCACGGGAGGAGGCGAAGCCGAACTTGCCCTCCGAGATGTTGGCGGGCGGCAGGAGGGGGGCCGCGGCGGTGGGGCCCGTCGCGCCGGGCACCGGGGCAGGGTCGGAGTTGGCCAGCACGGCCAGGCCGACGCCCGCCGCGACCAGCGCGGCGAACGCCCCGGCCGCGATGAAGATCGGGCGGCGTGAGCGGGGCCCCTCGTCGTACGGGCTCCACCTCTCCTGGCGAGGCCGTTCCCTGGGCGGCTCCGAGGGCCGTCCCTGCGGCCTGGTGGGCTGGGAGGCCGGTGGAAGGGGCTCGGGAGCCTCGGGGGCGCGGTTGTTCGGTGAGGCGTCGAACCAGTGCTGGCCCTGCTGCCGGCCCTGTGCGGGCGGCGACGCGTCAGGCCGGTTGTAAGGCTGGCGGCGCGGCGGCTCCACGGGAAAACCCATGCGCCGAGCGTAGCCCGGTATCGGAGCCGGTTGGCTCAGGAGTATCCGAAGTCCTGGGTCCACCAGGGCCCGTCGGCCCCCTGTACGGCACCGACCCCGGTGGCCCTGAGCTCGCAGTTGAGGATGTTGCGCCGGTGGCCGCTGGTCCCCATCCAGCTGCGCACCGCGTCGTCGGGGGAGGTGTAGCCGCGCCCGATGTTCTCCGCGCCGCCGTCGCGGTAGCCGGTGGCCTCCATCCGCTCCCAGGGGGACGTGCCGTTGGCGGAGGTGTGGGAGAGGCTGCCGGAGGACGCCATCCCGGCCGAGTGCCTCCTGGCCGAGACGGTCAGCCTCCTGTCGATCCGGAGCGGCGCGCACCCGGCCCGCCTGCGCTCGACGTTGACGAGCCGGACGACCTCGCGCTCCATCGCGCCGAGCGCGGAGGTGGCGCCGTCGCCGTCACCGTTGAGGAGGTAGCGGGAGGGGCCGTCGTCGCCGGAGCCGCCGAGCGACGTGCCGGGGGTCGGGGTGGAGCGCGAGCGCCGGTCCTGGGGGGCGGGGGTGGGGGTGGATCGGGCGACCCGGGCGAGCGGGGCGCGCTCGACCTGCCCGGCCAGGGCGCCGCTGGGTGTGGGCCTCGCCGGACCGGTGTCGTTCAGGTAGATCTGGTCGGCGGCCTCCTCGTCGCGGCTGCCCCGGCCGATGATGAAACCGACCAGCAGAACCGCGAGCAGACACGCGAACACCCCCATGCGACGCAGACGCGCTCGCTGGGTATGCCCGGGGTGAGGAAGCTGCCACATACCGCTATCAAAGATAGAGATGTTTGCGGTGAGGAAGAAGGGAATGTTGAGAACATATTGGAACCGTTCTGTGAAGCCTCCGGGATGGCGTTCCCGAGATCGTCGTCCGGCGCCCCCCGCCGAGGGTGCCGCGCCTCCGTGGCCCGGCCCCGCGCCTGAGGGCTCCCCGCCCTGGTGAGGCCCCTTCGGTGAGCCCTTTTCCGACGGCCGTGGATCCCGTGCCCCGCGCGTGAGGACCGGCGCGGCGTTGTACGCGATACGCGCGCCAAATTCCCTCGACTGACGTACCCCGCGTGAGGGCCGGCGCGGCGTTGTACGAATCCCCTCGGCTGACGTACGTCGCACGTGAGGACCGGCGGTCCCGTACATCCTCGATATCCCCGTGTCCCGCGCGGGTGAGGGCCGCGAGGCCGGAGATCGCGGGGGATCGGGTGGCCCCCGCGCGTGGCGGTTCCCGGGCACTGCCCGGCGGCGGGTAGACTGCCTGGGGTACCGGCGGAGAGTCCTGTCGTTTTGCAAGCACTCTCCCGCGCCGGTATCCTGCTAGTTCGTTGTGTGCGAATTGGTCTCCTCTCGCAGACCGATACGCGGCGCGTCCGGCGTCATCTCCTCTTTTTTGGAGACGGAAGGTCCGGGCTGTCGTGTGCCCGCACCTACCGACCATGTTGCTGTCCTCTCCGACAGCGCCGAAGACGCGACCAAAGAAGGCATACGACCGTGCGCACGTACACACCCAAGCCTGCCGAAGTCGAGCGTCAGTGGCACATCATCGACGCCACCGACATCGTGCTTGGCCGGCTGGCCAGCCACGTCGCGATCCTGCTTCGCGGTAAGCACAAGCCGACCTTCGCCAACCACGTCGACACCGGTGACTTCGTCATCGTCATCAACGCCGACAAGGTCGCGCTGACCGGTAACAAGCTTGAGCAGAAGAAGGCCTACCGCCACTCGGGTTACCCGGGCGGTCTGCGCTCCATGACCTACGGCGAGCTCATGGACAAGCGTCCCGACCGCGCCGTCGAGAAGGCCGTGAAGGGCATGCTGCCCAAGAACGCCCTCGGCCGGAAGATGATCAAGAAGCTCAAGGTCTACGCCGGTTCCGAGCACCCGCACCAGGCGCAGCAGCCGGTGTCTTTCGAGCTCACCCAGATCGCCCAGTAGTCACTAGCTGCTTGTCGCCAGCAGCGTTGGCCGACGGCCGACGCCGAGTAGGAAAGTTAGAGGAGAACCGTGGCTGAGCCCACCGGTGTCGAGACGCCCGTCGAGGGCGAGCAGGAAGCGTACTCCGCGGAGGAGTTCCCCTCCGAGTACACCTCCGAGTCCACTGCCAGCGGCGACGTCGCCGTCCGCAAGCCCATCACCACCGGCAACTCGTACGGCACGGGCCGCCGCAAGGAATCCGTCGCCCGCGTGCGCATCGTTCCGGGCACCGGCAAGTGGACGATCAACGGTCGTACGCTCGACAACTACTTCCCGAACAAGGTCCACCAGCAGATCGTCAACGAGCCCTTCGTGGTGCTCGGCGCCGAGGACCAGTTCGACGTCATCGCCCGCATCAACGGTGGCGGCGTCACCGGCCAGGCCGGTGCCCTGCGCATGGGTCTCTCCCGCGCGCTGACCGTCCTGGACGTCGAGGTCAACCGCCCGCCGCTGAAGAAGGCCGGCTTCCTGACCCGTGACGCCCGCGCCACCGAGCGCAAGAAGTACGGCCTCAAGAAGGCCCGCAAGGCTCCGCAGTACAGCAAGCGTTAAGCGTTGGGGCGCCTCTTCGGCACCGACGGGGTACGTGGGGTCGCGGGACGCGACCTCACGGCCGAGCTCGCCATGGACCTGTCCGTGGCCGCGGCTCATGTCCTCGGCGATGCCGGGGCGTTCAACGCCAGCGTCGGGCGGCGAGGCCGCCCCGTCGCCGTCGTGGGCCGGGACCCTCGGGCTTCAGGAGAATTCCTGGAGGCCGCGGTGGTCGCCGGCCTCGCGTCGTCTGGCGTGGATGTTCTCCGGCTCGGCGTGTTGCCCACCCCGGCGGTCGCTTACCTGACGACGGCTCTCAGAGCCGACATGGGCGTGATGATCTCCGCCTCCCACAACCCCGCCCCCGACAACGGGATCAAGTTCCTCACCCGGGGCGGCTACAAGCTGCCCGACGCGGTGGAGAACGAGATCGAGCAGCGGCTCGGCGAGAAGTGGGAGCGTCCTGTCGGTGCCTCGGTCGGCCGCGTACGCGAGGCGTACGGTGAGGCCGACCGCTACGTGTCCCACGTGCTGTCCACCGTCGACGGCCGTCTCGACGGCCTGAACGTGGTCCTCGACTGCGCCCACGGCGCCGCCCACATGGTGGCTCCCGAGGCGTTGCTGCGGGCCGGGGCCACCGTGGAGACGATCGGGGCGCGCCCCGACGGTCTCAACATCAACGCGGGGGTCGGCTCCACCCACCTGGACAGGCTCCAGCAGATCGTGGTCTCCCGCGACGCGGACGTGGGCATCGCCTACGACGGCGACGCGGACCGCTGCCTGGCCGTCTCGCACACCGGCGAGATCGTCGACGGCGACCAGATCATGGCCGTGCTGGCCATGGCCATGCACGCCGAGGGCAAGCTGGCCGGTGACACCGTGGTGGCCACGGTCATGTCCAACCTGGGCTTCAAGATCGCGCTCAAGAACGCCGGTGTCGACGTCGTCGAGACCGCCGTGGGCGACCGCTACGTCCTGGAGGCGATGAGGGCCGGAGGCTACAACCTCGGTGGCGAGCAGTCCGGCCACGTCCTGATGCTCGACCACGCCACCACCGGGGACGGCCTGCTGACCTCGCTGCACCTGCTGGCGGTCGTGGCGCGGGAGAGGAAGTCACTGGCCGAGCTGGCCTCGGTGATGACCCGGCTGCCGCAGGTCCTGGTCAACGTGAAGGACGTCGACCGGTCCAAGGCCTCGGCTCCCGAGCTGGCCGCCGCGGTCAGCGCCGCGGAGGCGGAGCTGGGGGAGACCGGGCGCGTGCTGATCCGGCCCAGCGGCACCGAGCCGATGATCCGCGTCATGGTCGAGGCCGCGTCGGCGGAACAGGCCGAGCAGCTGGCCGGTCGGCTGGCCGAGGTCGTCCGTACGGCCTGCGTCTGAGCCGGAGGTCTTCGGGCCGTCGGAGCATGTGAAAGAGCGCGGCCCGCACCTGTAGGTGCGGGCCGCGCTCTTTTTCCGTGCTTCCCGGCTGTCCCGGCCGACGGTCCCCGAAGGGAGGGCGACCGGACGCCCCGGGCTACTCGTCGCCGGTGAGGGAGAAGCTCCGCAGGCGCCTGCCCGCCCAGAGGACCGCGCCGACGGTGACGACGGCCAGGGCGGGGACGGCGAAGCCGAGGGTGATCTCGGTGGAGAAGAACGCCGAGGACGACAGCTGGTCGGCGATCGTCTGGGCCCACTGCTGGATGGAGAACCTGCGGGCGCCGGGGACGAAGTTGCCGACCACGCCCTCCCAGACGAGCGCGTAGACGATGCCGATCGTGACCGCGTGCCGGGTCAGCACGCCCAGCAGCATGAACACCGCCGCGTACGCGATCCCGCCGATGAGGGAGCCGAGCGCGAAGCCGTACGCGATACCGGATTCGAGGTTGACCAGGAGGTAGGCCGCGACGAAGGTCGGCACGGCGGCGAACAGCGCGAGCATCGAGGCGGCGACCACGAACTTGGTCTGGGCGATCACCGGGCGGGAGATCGGCTTGGACAGCAGGTGGACGATCGTGCCGTCGTCGATCTCGGGGGCGATCACCCCGGTCCCCGCGATCAGGCCGAGCAGCGGCAGCATGGTGCCGATGGCGAAGGTCTGCATGAGGACGACGGCGGTCCGCTCGTCGGCGGCGCCGATGAACCTCAGCAGCGCGGCCATGGCGATCAGCACCAGGGGCAGCATGATCAGCAGCCAGATCCGGCGGCGGCCGAGGAGCGCCCGGTAGGAGATTCCGGCGATGACACCGTTCATGGTCAGCTGCTCCTGTTGATCAGGTAGGAGAAGACGCTCTCCAGGTCTTCGTCGGCGGGGGAGACCTGCAGGATCCGGATGTCCGCGTCCTTGGCGACCCTGGGCAGCAGCCGGGTGAAGCGCCGGAAGTCGACGGCGTGCACCTCCAGGCCCGCCTCGGTCAGCGAGACCGAGCCCGAGGAGGCGTCGGCGATCAGCGCGGACGCCAGGCGGCGGTCGTCGCTGGAGCGGACCTTGAACAGGTGCGGCCGGTCGGTCATCCGGCGGCGGATCTCGCGGAAGTCCCCGGAGGCGGCGTGGCGCCCGGCGACCAGCACCTCGATGTGCTGGGCGACCCGCTCCACCTCCTCCAGGATGTGCGAGCTGAACAGGATGGTCTTGCCCGCGGTGCCCATCGCGCGGACCAGGTCCATCAGGTGCAGGCGCTGGCGCGGGTCCATGCCGTTGAACGGCTCGTCGAGCAGCAGGACCTGCGGGTCGTGGACGAGGGCCGCGGCCACCTTGACGCGCTGGCGCATGCCCTTGGAGTACGTCTCGATCCTGCGGTCCTTGGCGCTCTCCATCTCCACCAGGGCGAGTGCCTTGCGCGCGGCGTCGTCCGGGTTGGGGAGGCGGTGCAGCCTGGCGCTGGACAGCACGAACTGCCAGCCGGTGAGGAAGCCGTAGACGGCCTCGCGCTCGGGGACCAGGCCGATGGAGCGGTAGATCTGGTGGTTGCGCCAGATGCGGTCGCCGTCGAGGGTGACGGTGCCGCCCGAGGGGGCCAGGAACCCGGCCATCATGTGCAGCAGCGTGGACTTGCCCGCGCCGTTCGGGCCGAGCAGTCCGGTGACGCCGGGGCCGACGGTCATGGTGATGTCGTTGACGGCGACCACGTTGCCGTACCAGCGGGACACCTGGGCCAGTTCGATCTTCATCGGGAGGCCGCCTTACGGTAGCGCGCGATCAGGGCCGTGAGGGACAGGGCGATCAGCACGATGATGATCGCTCCCGCGACCAGGGTGCCGCCGTCCGAGGGGTAGACGACGCCCGCGGTGGGTGCCGCCCCGAAGAGCCCGACGTGTACGGCGGCGTCCACCAGGAAGAAGGGGTTGATCAGCCACGCCCAGGCGGCGGCGGTGTCGTCGCCCATCGACTCCAGCGTCGCGAACAGCACGGTCGACACGGCGGAGGCGAGCAGGTAGAAGGCGATGACGGAGGCCACGCCCAGGCCGCGCCTGGGGGTGAACGAGGCGATGGCCACGCCCAGGCAGGCCAGTAGCAGCGCGTAGCAGGCCGCGCCGGCCATGGCGGTGAGGTATTCGGCGGTGTGGGCGTCGCCGGGCAGGTCGATGACCATCTCGCCGATGTAGAGCACGGTGAGCGGGGCCGCGAGCAGCAGGAACATGGCGGTCGTCATCGCCGCGAGCTTCGCCCCGATGTAGTCCCAGATCGTCACCGGGCGCGACAGGTAGAGCGGCAGCACCCGGAAGCGCAGGTCGGGCGCGACGGCGTACGGCGACTGCGAGGCCAGGAAGATCGCGAGCACGGCCTGCATGATGACGGCGTACTCGGTGTAGCGCATCCCCTCCTCCTTGGCCAGCGCCATGATCGCGATGGAGACGACCGCGGGCAGGAGCATGACGGCCAGGAGCGCGAATGGGATGATCTTCGAGCGGGCGGTGCGGCCGAGCCCGAAGATCCCGCGCAGGCTGTGCAGGGTCAGCGCGGCGGTGGCGTGGCCGCGGCCGAGCCGCGCCCCCTCGTAGTGGCGGTATCCGATGTCGTGGATGACACCCGTGGGCTCGGAGATGGGCGCGGAGATGGGTTCGGAGATGGGCTCAGGCATTGACGGGCTCCCTGAAGACGTCCTCGATGCGCTGGCGGCCCTGCTCCACGCGGACGAGGCAGAGGTCGAGCTCGCAGACGGCGTCGCGGAGCGCGTCGAAGGTCTCCGGCGCGCGGACCTGGACGAGCAGCATCCTGCCGTGCGGGGTGACGGTCTCGCCCAGCTCGGTCAGGCGGGCCGCCAGCGCGTCCTGGCCCTCCTCGACCTCGACGGTCACGGTCTGGGTGATCTGGGTGAACTCCCCGATGGACGAGGAGCGCAGCAGCTTGCCGCCGTCGATCACGATGACGTGGTCGCAGACCCGCTCCAGCTCGCCCAGCAGGTGGGAGGTGACCAGCACGCTGATGCCGAACTCTGAGCCGATCCTGCGGATCAGCGAGAGCATCTCGTCGCGGCCCCGGGGGTCGAGGCCGTTGGTGGGCTCGTCCAGCAGGACCAGGCGCGGGTCGTGCACCAGGGCCTGGGCCAGTTTGACGCGCTGCTTCATACCGGTGGAGTAGCCGCCCATCGCCCGGTAGCGCTCCTCGTACAGCCCGACGTGGCGCAGGACGTCGGCGGCGCGCTCGCGGGCCGCGGTGCGCGGCAGGCCCGACATCTGGGCCATGTGCACGGTGAACTCGGTGGCGGACAGGTCGGGGGGCAGGCAGTCGTGCTCGGGCATGTAGCCCACGGTCCGGCGGATCTCCGCGCCCTGGGTCGTCGCGTCCATGCCCAGGACATGGGCACTGCCCGCGCTGGGTTCGAGCAGACCGAGGAGGATCTTGATCAGCGTGGACTTGCCCGCGCCGTTGGCGCCGACCAGGCCGGTCACACCGGGGCCGACGGTGACGGTGAGCTGGTCGAGCGCCGTCACCCGGGGGAAACGTCTGGTTAGTCCCTCGGTGGCGAGGATAGTCATGCTCGGACACTATCCGTCGCCACCGGGGCGTACCTCCGTCATGCGAAGGAGTCGCCCCTCGTCCGAAAGGGCAATTCTTCAGTCCCTAACTCCCACCCGGGCGAGGCGGCAGCCGCATGCCGAACCGGGACCAGTACGCCTTCTGCACGAGAAGCGTCACCACACCGGAGATGACCATGCCCGCGACGTTCCCCCCGAGCTGGACGGCCGAGGCGGCCATGTCGTCCCAGCGCGACAGCGCGGCGGCGACCGCGAAGTATCCGGCGGCCGGGACCGTGGTGACCGAGATGAAGACGCCGACCAGGGCCGAGGACTTGCCCGCGGTGACCGAGAGCACCCCGGCGGCCCCGGCGAGCAGCGCGACGATGAACGACCACCTGTCGGGCTTGACGATGAACTCGATCTCCTCGTGCCCGGTCGTCAGCGTGCCCACGTCGATCCAGCCGAGCCCCCGCGAGACCAGCGCGCAGGCGAAGGTGATCGCGATGGCGGCGGCGAAACCCAGGACCAGGGCCTTGGCCGCGCGGCCGATGAGGCCCCGGTCGGTACGGAGCAGGCCGAAGCAGATGGCCGCGATCGCGCCGAACTCCGGCCCCAGCACCATCGCGCCGATGATGAGGATCGGCGAGTTGACGATCACACCGATCGCCGCGAGCTGGGTGGCGATCGCCAGGAACGCCAGGAACGCCCAGGTCAGCCGGGTGTCGTCGTCGACCCGCTGGGCGAACTCCGCCCAGACCACGGCGTCTTCGCTGTCGCCGGGCGCCTCCTCCTGGGCGCGCTCGGCCACCTCCGAGATCGACAGGTCGATCTGCTCGGCCGCGATCGAGCCCTCCGTGTGCAGGCCGAGCTCCTGCAGCCGCTCGATCACCTCGTTGGCGGCCTCGCGGGCGATGTCGAACTGGACGAGGTCCCCGGCCGGGGAGCGCGCGGCACCGGGGAACACGACGATGTTGACGACGCCTACGCATCCGTCGAGCACCTCAAGCACCTTGTCCGACAGCTCCGGCGGACTGATCACACGTAGATGCAGCACGGGCCAACCTTAGACGTGTGCCCCGGTTGGGGATCCGTCCCGGGGGGAGCATCCCGATCCGGCACCCCCGGTGGGCCACCGCCGCACGCCGCACGCCGGTCGAGCGGCTGCCCGCCTTCCCGAAGCCTCTTGTCGAAGCCGGTCTCGCCGTCGGCCGGAGGGCGCCCCGGGTCAGGTTTCGGGGAGGTCGGGATCGCCTGGCCGCCGTCTCGCGCCGGTCCCCTGCCGACATGCCTCAGGGGACCCTGATGGCGGGGTCGGCGCTCAGCCGCCGGAGCAGGTCGGCCGTCCGGGAGGCCCGCTCGGCGTCCTGGCCGGTCCGGTGATCCGACTCGATGGCGTTCGCCAGGACCGCCAGCTCGGGCGGCGGCAGGAAGGCGCGCGCCGCGCGCAGCCGCAGCAGGACTTTGCGACCGCCCCGCTCCTGGGCGTACAGGTACAGGTACGGGAGCCGGTGGCCGGTCAGGTCACGGGCCCGTGAGCATTCGGGGAAGGAGTCCAGCCAGACGCGGGCCCGCGCGAGATCCACCCTGCGCGTCGTGAACGCGCCGTGGACCTCCACGACGCTTCCCTCCATCTCCGCCCGGAAGCGGAGGATGCCGAGGAGGACGACGAGGAAGACCGTCAGGATGACGACGAAGGGCACCATCAGGATCTGGGATTCGAGGGCGGAGCCTCCGGCGGACAGCTCGGCGGCCCGTTCGAGCTTCGAGATCGCGAACAGCGGAATACCGACGAAGGGAACGGCCAGGAGGATGGCGCCGATCTTCATGCCGGTGCTCGCGCCAACACTCAGCCTCAGCGGACCATGGGATGAGATGCTCACATATAAGACACTAATTCACCCCACTGGCCGGGACTTGGCGCTGTTACGGCATGCATAACCGCAGGCGGGGAAGTCTTTTACCTCCGATGGGTGATCGGCCGAATCGGGGGCCGGAAAGGTAACGGGGCGTTACGCCAAGGGTCCGCTGCGTCGCGATCATTGCCCTGACGTGCCGACTGGTAACCGGACGGTTACCAGTCGCGTCTCGTCGCGCGGTTTCGGGGAAGGGGTGGGCGTGCGCTCCCATCTCATCGGGGCGGGAACGGACGACCTATTCCGGGGATATCTCCGCAACGTTTATCCAGCCAATTCTGCAAATAAAACACTGATATTCCCCACCATTCACTTAATGACCATCGAGAATGGTTCGCAGGTATAGGCTTCCGCTGTTCCTGGTTTGGTGTCGCCCTTTCCGTCGTCGCCGCGTACCGGCGGGCCCGAAGGCCCGGTCGCCCGCCCGGCGAAGGTGGCGGGCGGCACCACCCGCGCGTGCACCCGAGGTCACGGACGGCATGGGGGTGGGATGGCGACAACCGGCGAATCGGATCGGACCGCTTCCGGCGGCGCGGCGCGCCGGTACCGCCGGGACCCGCTGGGCTTCGTCGAGCGGGCGGCCCGCGAGCACGGCCCGGTGTTCCGGCTGCCCGACGACGGGTCGCTGTGCGTGGCCGACCCGGTCGAGGCCCTGCGGGTGCTGCACAACGAGGAGGGCCACTACGACGAGGTGTCCGACTTCTTCCACGTCCGCGGCGGACGGCTGGGGCCGAGGGAGACGCAGGTCGCCATCGGGCGCGCGGCGCGGGCGACGGTGCGCGCCCACCTGGCCGCCCACCGCGAGCGGCTGCCCGCCGTCGTGGCGGGGCTGGGGGAGGTCAGCGAGTGGCCGTCGGCCGGGCGCGCCGCCGTGCACCGGTTCCTGGCCGGGATGTTGCTGCGCCCGGACAGCTCTCCGGCGCTGCGGGAGCTGATGGCGCGGGTGGTGGAGCGCGACGTGCTGATCCGTCCCGGCGGCCGGCTGGCACGCGTGGCGCGGACGGCGCTGTGGGTGCGCGTGGTGCGGGCCGTCGCCGGTGAGGTGCGCGCCCGGAGGATTCGTGCGAGGCCCGGCGGAACCGGCGACCTGCTGGACGCCGTGCTCGGGTCCACCCCGCCCGACACGCCCGCCGCGCAGGTCGCCCAGGTGTACCTCCTGCTGTTCCGGACCTCGGTGGCGCCGGTGGGCCACGTGGTCGCCTGGGCGCTGCTGGCGGCCGCGACCCACGGCGTCGACCTGGCGGACGTGCCCGCGGATTCGGCCGTACGGGAGTCGCTGCGGCTGTGGCCGGTGGCGTGGCTGCTGGGCCGGCCGGTACACCGCGCCCACCGGATCGGCGGCGTGCGGCTGGAGCCGGGGGAGAGCGTGTCGGTCTGCGTCTACCTGCTGCACCGCGACGACCGGCACTGGCCGCAGGCCGCCCGGTTCCGGCCCGGCCGGTGGGACGGCCCCGGCCCCCGCGGGGCCTACCTGCCCTTCGGTGGCGGCCCGTTCACCTGCGCCGGGGCCGCCGTCGCCCAGACCCTGGCCACCGGCCTGCTCACCGCCGTGACCGACGGCGCCCGCCTGGAGGTACGCGGCGGCCACGGGCGCCCCCACGTCGCGGGCATCATCACCCCGCCCCCGTTCCAGCTGCGCCGGACCCCCATCAGACCCTGACCGCCAGCGGCCACCGGGAAAGGAGGTGAACTCCGTGAGGAAGTTGCTGCGCCGGGTTACCGGCCGCCGGGTCAACCGGCAGGCGTGGTTCATCTGGTAAGTCTTCGCCCCCCCGGCCGCGCCGGGCCCGACGGCCCGGCGCGGCCCCGACGGGACGTCCGCGCACAGGAGGCGCCCATGACGGATGTGGACGAGACGCTGGCGGCGTACGAGAGCGTCGCGGCCCGGTACGACGAGCTGAACGCGCGGATGGACACCGCCACCCTGGTGGACCGCTACGTGGAGATGGCGGACCGGTACGGTACGGGCGGGCGGCGGCTGCTGGACGCCGGGTGCGGGACCGGCCGCAGCAGTGTGGCCTTCCGTGCACGGGGGTTCGAGGTGACCGGCTACGACCTGTCCCCGGCGATGGTGGCGATGGCCAGGAGCAGGCCCGGAGCCGAGGACGTCCGGTTCCTGGTGGGACGGCTGCAGGAACCCCCGCCGGGGCTGACCGGCTTCGACGTGGTCGCCTGCGTGGACCTGCCGATGGCGTACCTGACCGGCACGGACGAACTGCGGCGGGCGCTGGCGTCGGCGCGCGACCAGCTCGCCGGGGACGGGGTGCTGGTCTTCGACCTGAGCACCATCGGCTACTACCGGCGCGCGTTCGGCGTCCCCACGGTCGCCGACCGCGGTGACCGGTACGTGGCGTGGTTCGCGGTGTCCCCGAGGATCGAGGCCGACGCGGTCGTGGTCACCCAGTTCGACCTGTTCGAGCGGGCCGGCGCGGGCTGGGAGCGGGTGTCGATGCGGCACGTGCAGCGGCACCACTCCGACCGGACGGTGCGCCGGGTGGCCGAGCGGGCCGGGCTGCGCGTCGTGGCCACTTGCGGATTGGTGGGGACGTCGGCGCGGGAACCGGCCGACGAGGACGGCCACGACCGGATCCTGTACGTCGCCCGCCGGGCCGACTGAACGAGGTTCTTCCCCGGACGTGACCTCGGACGTGACCTCGGATGTGACCTCGGGCGTGACCTTGGGCGCCGGACCGGTGCCGCGTCCGGCATGTTCGACGGCGGCTTTCGGCCCCGGCCTCCTATCCCTGACCCACGGTGCAAAGTAGAGACCGAGGTCATGCGCTCGTCGAGACCGCAGTCTGCTCGTCGTGCTCGCGGAGCATCCGCGTGACGGTGGCGGGTGAGGGGTGCTGCCCCTTCTTTGCGCCGGTGGTGATGACGAGCCGCTTGGCGATGTCGCGCAGGCTCATCTCCTGGTCACGCAGGTGGAGGGCCATGGACAGCATGTCGGGGTCGGTGACGCCGGCGCCGCCGATGGTCTTGCCGCGCTTGCGGGCGGACTCGTGGCCTTCAAGAGTGCTGTCGCGGATGTACTCGCGCTCCATGCCGGACATGGCCGCGAGCACGGTAAAGACGATGCCGGAGGGGTCGTGCGATCCCTTGAGTTCGCCGGTGAGGAACTCCAGGCCGACGTCGCTGGCCTTCAGCTCCTCGGCGAGCATGGCCAGCTCGATGCCGCGACCGAGCCGCTTGTGCTCGTGAACGACGAGGGTGACGGCGACACCGGAGGAACGGATCTCCCCGGCGAGTTTCACGGCGGCCTCCAGATCGGGGCGCCGCGCGGCCCGGGTAGAAATCTTCTCCGAGAAGACCCGGGTCACCCCGGCCTCGGCGACTCGGTGTGACTGAGCGTTCCGGTTGGCCACTGAGCGTCGTAGTTGCCGGTGTGAGCCCGCCGGACGGCAGCCGGGGTCCCTGCCCAGGTACGAATTTCACCCGCGCCTCCGGTCGTTGACGCCTGCGGTGGGTGCGAATCGCCTGAGGCGGGCCGAACCCTCGTCGGCGATACTGGGTCCATGGAGTATGTCGGCCGGGTGCCCGCCCCGCCGCTCGACCGGTTCATAGACGACATCTACTGCCTGACCGGGGTGCCTGGTCACCGTCGGATGGTTGTCCCGCCGATGCCGTCGGCGCACCTGGTCATCAACCTGGGCGAACCTGCCCGCCTGTGGGATTCCGACCCTTCGGTGCCTCCGGAAGTGGTGTCGGACGGGTGGTTCGTGGGTCTGTGGACCAGGCGTTTCCTTTATGAGTACCCCACGCGGGCAAGGCTCGTCGGGGTGCACTTCAAGCCTTGGGGGATGGCGGCGTTTGTCGACATGCCGGCGACCGATCTGCGGGACCGGTGGGTGCCCGTCGACGCCGTGTGGCAAGGGTCCGTGGACCGGATCCGCAACAGGGTCGGCGAGGCCACGTCCGCCGCCGAGACGCTGCGGATCCTGGAGGAGGAGCTGCGCTCGCGCCTGGTCGAGGCGCCGTCGCGCGGGCTCGACCTGGTCCAGCACGTCGGCGGGTGGCTGGAGACCTCCCATGGTGCGATCCCTGTCGGTGCGCTGAGCGACGCCGCCGGAGTCAGCGGCACCACCCTGGCCACGCAGTTCAAGGCGCACGTCGGGGTCACTCCGAAGAAGGTGGCTCGGATATACCGCTTCGCGCAGCTGATCAGGTCCGTGGACGCCTTGCGCCCGGTCGACTGGTCGGAGCTCGCTCTCGTGGCGGGCTACTTCGACCAGGCCCACTTCAGCAAGGAGTTCAAGGACTTCACCGGCCACACCCCGACGGAGTACCTGGCGCTGAGACGCCGGATGCCGGCCGAGCGGGAGTTCCCGCCGGACGACGGTCCGATGCCTGCTCCTTGATTTTCTACAAGCGCAGCCCTTTCCGGGGCCAGCACAATCGGAGGTGACCATTCCAGAAGACTTAAGGAAACCCCCATGGGCGTAGTGATCATGCACAACGTGGTGTCGGTGGACGGCTTCATTGCCGACAAGAACGACGGAGTCGGGCCGCTCCACGACTGGTACTTCAGTGGGGACACCCAGCTCACGAAAACCGGTGCAGGGGGCGGGGACTACGACCACTCCCAGAGTGGAGGCGGCTTCAAGCTCTCGCGTGTTTCGGCGGCGTACGTCCAGCCGATGTGGGACTCGATCGGCGTGATCGTGATGGGCCGCCACCAGTTCGACCTGGTGAACGGCTGGGAGGGCCAGCAGCCCGCGGGCGACCACGTGGTCGTGGTATCCCACCGGCCCAAGCCCGAGGGCTGGCACCCCGAGGCTCCGTACCACTTCGTCGATGGCGTGAAGGCCGCGATCGAGAAGGCCCAGGAGCTCGCCGGCGACCGGGTCGTCGCCGTGAGCGCCGGCGAAGTAGGCGGCCAGATCCTCGCCGCCGGCCTCGTGGACGAGGTGGCGATGGACGTGGTGCCGGTGGTGTTCGGGTCGGGCAAGCGCTTTTTCGGTAGCTTCGACGGGCAGCAGCTGCTGGAGGATCCCCACGTGGTCATCCAGGGCAACCGGGTGCTGCACCTGAGGTTCAAGGTGCGCCGCTAGTGAAGCCGCCCGCAATCCGGTGGGTCCGGATGCTGATGCCCGGCCCGCAGCGTGTGGCGTCACACCGGACGATCTCGTCGGCGCCGTCGTCGAGCACCGCGGCACGTGCGAATTAGACAGGGTCGTCCTTGACGACGTGACATGGCATTTTCGGGCGGTTTGTTCATGTGGTCGCCGTCCTAGCTGTCCGCGCAGCATGGACGGCGGCAATGAACCCTTCCCATGTGCTGGCGATCAATCGCACTTCAGGAGGGCATCATGACCGCTGCCTACACCTTCGATGTCTTTTCCGGCCTCGACGGCTACGGCTCCGCCGGCGGCAGCTGGACCGGCTACCGGGGCAAGCAAGGACCCGAGCTGCTCGACCACCGCCTCGCCCTGTACGGCGAGGAGCAGCAGATGGTCTTCGGCGCCAACACGTATCGGGCGTTCGCGACCAGGTCCCAGTCACCGCTCACTGGTGTCCAGCACGCCACCACGTCTTCCGGGGACCACTCCCGCCGCATGAACGCTCCCGCCCCTCCGCCGACTACTCGTTCGGCCTGACGAAGGAGGCGGACGCGAAGCAACGGGACCGTCAGCAAGCCCAGCGGCCTACTTTGCGCCGTGGGTCAGAGATAGGAGACCGGGGCCCTTTCAGGCGAGTGAGTCGACCCAGCGCTCCAGGCGACGGCACTCCCCGGTCATGAGCTCGGGGTCCCTGAAGGTGTTGGTGAGGAGCGAGATGCCCTGGTAGGCGGCGACCAGCGCGATCGCGAGCTCGTGGGAGTCGGATCGGCCCATCGACCTGAACTGCCGCTCGGCGTAGTCGATCAGCAACCGCATGACCTCGGCGGCGACCCGGTCCAGGCCGTCGGTGCGCTTGTCGAGCTCCGAGCAGAGGGTGCCGGTGGGGCAGCCGTACCGCGCGGTGAGCTCGCGCTGCTCGACCCAGCCGCGCAGGAGCGCCTTCAGGCGGTCCCGGGGGGCGGCGGTGTGCAGGTCGAGTGAGGCGGTCATCGCGTGGAAGTTGAGCGCGTGCGCGTCGATCGCCGCCTCGACGAGCTGGTCCTTGGTCTTGAAGTAGTAGTAGACGTTGCCCAGGGGGACCTCGGCCACGCGGGCGATGTCGGCCAGCGTCGTCTTCTCGACACCCTGCTCGTGCAGGACCCGGGACGCGGCTGCCACCAGCCGCTCCCTCTTTCCCCGCTTCGTTTCAACTGAGTCAGTCATCTCACTGACAAGTGTAGACAGCCGACGCGAGGGCTGGCTATGGTCTATTTAGTCAGTTGACTAACTCATAAACGACGGACGGAACTTTCATGATCGTGGTTACGGGATCGACCGGGAACGTCGGACGGGTGCTCGTACGGGCGCTCGCCGAGGCCGGAGAGCGGGTGACGGCGGTTTCGCGACGGCCTTCGGACATGCCGGAGGGCGTGACGCACCACGTGGCCGACCTGGCCGACCCGGAGAGCCTCGAACCGGCCCTCGACGGGGCCGACGCGCTGTTCCTCCTCGTCGCCGGTGCCGGTGAGCACCTGAACCCGCGGGGCATCCTCGACGTCGCGAAGGCGGCCGGGGTCCGGCGGATCGTCCTGCAGTCCTCCCAGGCCGCCGGGACGCGACCGGAGTCCGGCTCCCATTCACCCCTCCGGGCGTTGGAGGACACCGTCCGGCGGTCGGGCCTGGAGTGGACCGTCCTGCGGCCGGGAGGCTTCGACTCCAACGCGTTCGCGTGGGCGGAGACGATCCGCTCGCGGCGGACGGCCGCCGCGCCGTTCGGCGACGTCGGGCTGCCGACCGTCGACCCGGCCGACATCGCCGAGGTCGCGGCCGTGGTCCTGCGCGAGAGGGGGCACTCCGGCCACACGTACGAGATCACCGGCCCGGCACCGACCACTCCGCGTCAGCGGGCCCAGTCGATCGGGGACGCGCTGGGCGAGCCGGTGCGGTTCGTCGAGCAGAGCCGCGAGGAGGCCCGGGAGCAGATGCTGCGGTTCATGCCCGAGCCGGTCGTGGACGGCACCCTCGCCATCCTGGGCGAGCCGTCGGCCGCCGAACGGCGGGTGAGCCCCGACGTGGAACGGATCCTCGGCCGCGCCCCCCGCGCCTTCGCCGACTGGGCGCGCCGCAACGCCGACGCCTTCCGGTGACCCGCCCGCAACGGATCACACCGGGCGGTGGTGATGCCGGAGCCCCTGACGCCGGGGCCACCTTGACGCAGAGGTTGCCCCGGCGAGTGCGTCGAGCCGTGCGGCCGTGGTTTCCGGCGAGTGCCATCACCTGTCCGGCACCCCCGTGACCAAAATCGGCGATCTGGTCGCCGGTTTTTGAATCGGCCGTCACTTGGCGTAAGCGATGCCGTAGCGTTTGCAAAACAACACACCGCCTCGGGGGAGTTGACGCCCGGAAGGGGCGAGCGATGCCACCCAGACCCCGCAGCCTCAAGCGGCAGATGGACGTTCTCACGACCCAGATGCGCGAGCACGGGGCGACGTGGAGCCAGATCGCCGCTGACTACCAGCTCCGGTTCAAGCTCAATCCGCTGCGCGGCTTCCGCGAGGCACACCGATACACGCAGTCCAAGGTGGTCCAACTATGGAATCTGCGCTGGCCCGACGACGTGCTCAGCGAACGCCGGCTCGGGGCGTGGGAGGCCTGGCCCTCGGTGACCGGCAACGAGCCTCCCATCTCCGGCCTGGAGCGCCTGGCCCGCATCTACCAGTGCCGGGCCGGGGACCTGGTCCATGGGGAGGACCACAGCCGTGACGACGACCGCGCCGGCAGGCGCCCGGCGGCCACGGACGAGCCCGCTCCCCGGCCTGTACTCACCGTTACCGATATCGCCTCATTTCTGGGCGGGTTACCGACACGGTCGCCCGGCGACGAGGCCGATCGGGTCCTCGCCGTCGCGGATCTGCGGGGGCAGGAGTTCGGCTACCTGGTCGCCGCTCTCACCCAGTGGGCGGACGGGATGAAACGCCGCGACCTCCTGGCCGTGATCGCCTCCGCGGCCGCCACGGCGCACGCCTCTCCTCTCCTCGCCCACCTGGACCGCGACGCCCTCGAACGCCTGACGCTGGCCTCCCGGGCGCCCTCGCGGGTCGACGGCGAGGTGGTCGGGCACGTGGAGACGATCCTTCACCACGCCATCAGGCAGGAGGACATCCTGGGTCCCCAGGCCGTGCTGGAGACGGCTCTGGCGCAGCACGGGCTGGTCCGCCGACTTCTGACCGGCACCGCGGACGAGGATCTGCGGCACCGGCTGATGTCGCTGCTGGCTGACATATCCCGCTTCATCGGGTGGCTGCTGTTCAACTCCGGTGACTTCGCCGGAGCCGAGCACTACTACGGCCAGGCCAGGCGTGCCGCCCACGAAGCCGACGACGACCTCATGTCCAGTTACGTGCTCGCCCAGTGGAGCCACCTGGCCACCTGGTCGGGTGACCCGCGCCTCGGGGTCGAGCACGCCCTCGGGGCACTCGCCTGGGCACAGCGAGGCGGCAGTCCCATCCTGATCGCCTACGCCAACGACGTCGGCGCCCGCGCCTACGCGGGAGTCCTGCGCCGCGAGAACGACAAGAACCGGGCCAAGGACCGCGCGCGGTGCCGTGCCGCGTTGTCGGCCGCCCGCGCGGGGCTGGACGACTCCACGGAGGACGACCCCGGCCGGAACCTGACGTACTTCTTCGGTCCGGCCATGCTCACGCTGACCCGGGCCCTGTGCCACCTCGACATGCGCGAACCCGACAGCGCGATCGCCTGCGCGCGGGAGGCGATGACCTCGATAGGGACGGCCTTCCCCCGCAACCTGGCGTTCGGTCACCTGTACCTCAGCCGCGCGTTCGCCCAGAAACGTGAGATCGACCAGGCATGCGCGGAGCTGGCCCGAGCCGCCGAGCTCGCCGGTCGTAACCGGTCCCCGCGACTGGTCGCGGCCACCGCCGACGCCCGCCAGGCCCTGTCACCCTGGAACCACGCCGACCCCGTGGTGCGCCTGGACGAGCGGCTGCGCTCCTACGGTCTGCCCGCGGGCAGGTCTTCCAGTACGTAGATGTCGTAGACGTCGTTGACGGACGACGCCGGGGCGTCCACGGTCCCGACCCGTCGCCAGCCCCACGACCGGTAGAGCCGCTGGTTGCCCTCCAGCCGAGGCTCCACGGCCAGCACCGCCCGCCGCGCCCCGCACCCGGCCAGCGCCGCCTCGGTCAGCCGTCTGGCGACGCCGCGCCCGCGGTGGCCCGGCAGCACGCCCAGGTCCACCAGGTGCCAGGTGCGGGACCCCGACTCGTCGGTGAACCCGGCGGGGAGCGGGTCCCGCATGCCGTTCCACCAGCGGCCGCCCTCCCGCAGGAATGCCCCGTAGGCGAAGCCGACCAGCAGCCCGTCCCGCCGGGCGACCGACAGCCGGAACCCCCGCCGCTTGAGGAGGTCGGCGTAGGAGGCGCGCTGGTGTGCGAACTCGGCGGCCCCCTCGTTGTTGGGCGGGGCGCCGAACGACTCCCGGTACGCCGTGCCGACCTCCTCGGTGATCGCTTTGGCCTCCTCCGGGCCCAGGACCTTCACGATCACCCGATCGCTCACCGTCTCGCGCACGCCACCCGCCTTCCTCACCCGCTCCCGAACCTCACCCGCTCCTGCCCCCGAAACTATCCACGCGCCCCCGCCCGAAACGGCCGGGAGGTCCGGCGGGTGGCTGCGGGTACATCAGATTGGGTCGGTATGCCTCGAAACTGAGCAACCGGCTATTGGCCGGGGAGCGCGAGGGGCCGGGAGGCCCTTCGTCCGGGGTGTGGGGCGGAGCCCCACGGGACACAGTGCGGAGCGCCGAAGGAGGTCAGATGCGGCGGAGGCGGATGCGTTGGATGGAGTGGTTGGCGCCTTTGTGGAGGACCAGGTCGGCTCGGCCTCTGGTGGGGGCGATGTTCTCGACGAGGTTGCGCTCGTTGATGTCGCGCCAGACGTTCCTGGCGAAGTCGGTCGCCTCCTCCTCCGACAGGTCGGCGAGGTATTTGAAGTAGGACTTGGGGTCCTCGAAGGCCGTGCGCCGGAGCTTGTGGAAGCGGTCCACGTACCAGTCGCGGACGTGCTCGACCTTGGCGTCCACGTAGATGGAGAAGTCGAAGTAGTCGTTGATCGCGAGGGCGGCGGGCGGGGCGGGCTGGAGGACGTTGAGGCCCTCGACGATGAGGATGTCGGGGCGGCGCACGGTCTGGGTCGCGCCGGGCACGATGTCGTACTCCAGGTGGCTGTAGACCGGGGCCGTCACCTCCGGCAGGCCCGCCTTGACGTCGGCGACGAACCTGACCAGGGCCCGCCGGTCGTAGCTCTCGGGAAAACCCTTCCTGTGCATGATGTCCCTGGCGGTGAGGGTCTCGTTCGGGAACAGGAAGCTGTCGGTGGTGATCAGGTCCACCCGCGGGTGCTCGGGCCAGCGGGCCAGCAGGGTGTGCAGCAGCCTGGCCGTGGTCGACTTGCCGACCGCGACGCTCCCGGCGATGCCCAGGACGTACGGGGCCGTCCGCTGCCCGCCGCCGAGGAAGGTGTTGAGCGCCGCGCTGCGCTGCCTGGCGCCGGTGAAGTGGAGGTTGAGCAGCCGGGTGAGCGGCAGGTAGATGTCGGTGACCTCGGCCAGGTCGATCGGATCGTCGACGCCGCGCAGCTCCTCCAGTTCGTCCTCGGTGAGCGTGAGGGGCGTGTTCTTGCGGAGTTCGCTCCACTGAGCCCGGCTGAGCTGCACGTACGGTGTCGCGGTGTCCAAACCGTTGGCCATGTTCAGAGAGCCTACTGATCCGCCGGGGGCGGGTTCCTGGCGGGTGTTGGTCGGCTGGGAAGCGGCTCCTGGCCGGTGCTGGTCCGTCGGGGAGTGGGTTTGCGGTGGGTGTTGGTCCGTCGGGGCCCCGCTTCCGGTGGGTGTTGGTCTGTCGGGGGCGGGTTCCCGGTGGGTGTTGGTCCGTCGAGAACGGGTTCCGGGCGGGATTCTTGGTCTGTCCTGGGGGTTCTCCATAGACGCTGCGGACGATCTCTCAGGGAGGGGGTATGACAATGTGCGGAATAGTGGGATATACCGGACAGCGGCAGGCGATCGAGGTCGCGGTCGAGGGGCTCGGCCGGCTGGAGTACCGGGGGTACGACTCGGCGGGGATCGCCCTGGTCGGGGCGGACGGCCTGGTCGTGGAGAAGCGGGCGGGAAAGCTGGCCAACCTGCGCGCGGCTCTGGTCTCGCGGCCCGTGCCGCAGGCCGCGGCGACCACGGGGATCGGGCACACCCGGTGGGCCACCCACGGGGCCCCCACCGACCGCAACGCCCATCCGCACACCGACTGCGACGGGCGGATCGCGGTCATCCACAACGGGATCATCGAGAACTTCGCCGCGCTCAGGACCGAGCTGGAGAACGCGGGGCACCGGATCGTCTCCGAGACCGACACGGAGGTGGTGGCGCACCTGCTGGAGCAGTTCGCCGCCGGGGGCCTCATGGAGGCGATGCGCCGGGTCTGCCTGCGGCTGGAGGGGGCGTTCACCCTGCTCGCGGTCTCGGCCGACGAGCCCGACGTGGTGGTGGGGGCGCGGCGCAACTCGCCGCTGGTCGTCGGGAGGGGCGAGGGGGAGAACTTCCTCGGCTCGGACGTGGCGGCCTTCATCGCGTACACGCGCGAGGCGGTGGAGCTCGGCCAGGACCAGGTGGTCGAGCTGCGTCCCTCGAAGATCACGGTCGTCGACTTCCAGGGGCTCCCGGCCGAGACGCGTGACTACCACGTCGACTGGGACGCCTCCGCCGCCGAGAAGGACGGCTACGACCACTTCATGCTCAAGGAGATCGCCGAGCAGCCCCGGGTCCTCGCCGACACGCTGCTCGGCAGGATCGGCCCCGACGGCAGGCTGGTGCTGGACGAGATGCGGCTGTCGGACCAGGAGCTGCGCGACATCAACAAGATCATTCTGGTCGCCTGCGGGACCTCGTACCACGCCGGGCTCATCGCGAAGTACGCCATCGAGCACTGGGCCCAGCTGCCCTGCGAGGTCGAGGTGGCGAGCGAGTTCCGCTACCGCGACCCGATCCTCACCCGCGACACGCTGGTGATCGTGATCAGCCAGTCGGGCGAGACGATGGACACCCTCATGGCGGTACGGCACGCGCGTGGGCAGCGGTCGCGGGTGCTGGCGGTCTGCAACGTGAACGGCTCCACGATCTCCCGCGAGTCCGACGCCGTCCTCTACACGCACGCCGGTCCCGAGGTCGCGGTGGCCTCCACCAAGGCGTTCCTCACCCAGCTGGTGGCGTGCTATCTGGTGGCGCTCTATCTCGCCCAGGTCAGGGGGACGAAGTTCGGCGACGAGATCACCCAGATCGTCGACCGGCTGGCGGAGACGCCGTCCAAGGTGAGCGAGGTCCTCTCGACCGTCGAGCCGGTGCGCGCGCTGGCCAGGTCGCTGGCCGACGAGCGGTGCGTGCTCTTCCTGGGGCGGCACGTGGGCTTCCCCGTCGCGCTGGAGGGGGCGCTGAAGCTCAAGGAGCTGGCGTACATGCACGCCGAGGGCTTCGCGGCGGGGGAGCTGAAGCACGGCCCGATCGCGCTGATCGACAGGGGGCTCCCCGTCGTGGTCGTCGTCCCCTCGCCGTCCGGCCAGCGGGTGATCCATGACAAGATCGTGTCCAACATCCAGGAGATCCGGGCCCGGGGGGCCAGGACCCTCGTCATCGCCGAGGAGGGGGACCTCACGGTCGGGCGGTACGCCGACACGCTGATCCACATCCCGGCCATGCCGACCCTGCTGCAGCCGCTGGTCGCCACGGTGCCGCTCCAGGTCTTCGCCTGTGAGCTGGCCACGGCCAAGGGGCACGACGTCGACCAGCCCCGCAACCTCGCCAAGTCGGTCACGGTGGAGTAAGCCCTCCCCGGGAGTTCTCCACAGCCTGTGGATAAAGTCTATGGATTAATCACAACCACAAGTGGGTATGGAGGCTGCCCGCCCTCGTGCCCGATTAATTGTCTATATATGCCATATGGCGGTTTACTGGGGCGGATTAACGTGGCGTGAATCCACCGGACCCAAGGGAGCCGCAAGATGGATCGTCGTCGTTTCCTCGCCCGAGGCGGTGCGCTGGCCGCCCTGGGGGTGGCCGGCCCGTTCGCCGGTGTCGCACGGGCGGGAGCGAACGGGGAGATCCTCCCGGGAGCCGGATACGGGCCGCTGAAGCCCGCCAAGGACGAGCGGGACGGCGTGGTGCGGCTCCACCTGCCCGACGGCTTCCACTACAGGTCCTTCAGCTCGGCCGGTGACAAGTACGGCGACGGATCCGCCGTCCCCTCCCGGCACGACGGCATGGCCGCCTTCCGCGGCCCCTCAGGCACCGCGATCCTGGTGCGCAACCACGAGGTCAACGGCCCGGTCGGCGCGTTCGGCGACCCGGCCAGGGCCTACGACCCGGCGGCGGGCGGCGGCACCTCGACCCTGCGGGTCACCCGCTACGGCAAGGTGCTCAAGTCCGCGCCCAGCCTGACCGGCACCCAGATGAACTGCTCCGGCGGCCCGATGCCCTGGGGCGCCTGGGTGAGCTGCGAGGAGACCGTCAACGGGCCGGACGTGGGCAACGACTTCAGCGGCCAGGACAACGGAAAGCTCACCCAGAAGCACGGTTACATCTTCGAGGTCCCGATCGACGGCAGGGCGAGGGGGCCGATCAGGAGCGCCGGGCGGTTCGCCCACGAGTCGGCCGCGTTCGACGGGTTCACCGGCGCGATCTACCTCACCGAGGACAACTTCGGCTTCGCCTCCGGCTTCTACCGCTACCTGCCCCCGAAGAACCCGCTGACGGCCGGCCGCATCCTCGACGGCGGCAAACTCCAGATGCTGGCCGTACGGGGCGCCCCGGGCAAGGACCTCTCGCTCGGCCAGCCCAAGGGGGCCTCGTACGCGACCACCTGGGTGGACATCGACGACCCCGATCCCGCCTTCATCGGCACCCCCGCCAACGACGTCGCCGTCCAGGCCGTCGGCAACCAGGGCAGGGCCAAGGGGGCGGCGCTCTTCTCCCGGCTGGAGGGCGCGATCAACCACCACGGCACGATCTACTTCGTCTCCACCCAGGGCGGCGCGACCGCGTCCGGCGACACCCCGCCCAGCGGCTTCGGCAAGGGACGCGGCCAGGTGTGGGCGTACGAGACGTGGAGCGGGCGGCTCAGGCTCGTCTACGAGTCGCCGGGCTCGGTCACCCTCGACCTGCCCGACAACGTCACCGCGAGCCCCCGGGGTACCCTGGTCCTCTGCGAGGACGGCTCGGGCGACAACTACCTGCGCGGCCTCACCCGCAAGGGGGAGATCTTCGACTTCTCCCGCCTGGTCCCCGTCGACGGCGACTCCGGCGCCGAGTTCGCCGGATCGACCTTCGGCCCCGGCGGCCACACCCTCTACGTCAACGTCCAGTCGTCCAAGGGGACGAGCTTCGCCATCTGGGGCCCCTGGCAGCGCGGCGGCTTCTGACCTCCCGTCCCCTCTGGCCTGGCTAGCCTGGGAGGGTGATCGTTGGTATCGGCGTCGACGTCGTGGACGTGGCCAGGTTCGAGGCGACGCTGGCGCGGACGCCCGCGCTGCGGGGGCGCCTGTTCACCGAGGGGGAGAGCACGCTGGCCCCGAGGTCCCTGGCCGCCAGGTTCGCGGCCAAGGAGGCCGTCGCCAAGGCCCTGGGCGCCCCTCCCGGGTTGCGGCACCTGGACGCCGAGGTGATCAGCGGGGAGCACGGACGCCCCGAGCTGCGGGTGACCGGCCGGGTGGCGGACGTCGCCAGGGCCCTGGGCGTGACCCGGTGGCACGTCTCCCTCACCCATGACGGGGGCGTCGCCATCGCCTACGTGATCGCCGAGGGATAGATTCGGTGGAATGCGGACCGCGTACACCTCCGATCAGATCAGGGCGGCCGAGGCGGCACTGATGGCGACGCTGCCCGAGGGCGCCCTGATGCAGCGGGCGGCCACCGGGCTCGCGGTGGTCTGCGCCAGGATGCTCGGCGGCGTGTACGGCTCCCGCGTCGTGCTGCTCGTCGGCGGCGGTGACAACGGCGGCGACGCCCTCTACGCCGGGGCCCGTCTGGCGGCCAGGGGAGCCAGGGTCGACGCGCTCCTCGCCGGGACGCGCGTCCACGCGGCGGGCCTGGAGGCCCTGCGCCGCGCGGGCGGCCGGGCGACCGGCCTGCGCCCCGACCCGAACTCCGGCCACGGCCCCGCGGAGGACCCGGCGGGAGCGCGCGTCCGCGCCCTGCTCGACGCGGCGGACCTGATCGTGGACGGGATGCTCGGGATCGGTGGGGCCGGGGCGCTCAGGGAGCCGTACGCGACCCTCGCGAGGCTCGCGAACGACGCGCCCGGCGAGGTCCTCGCGGTGGACGTGCCGAGTGGTGTGGACGCGAGCAGCGGCCGGACGGAGGGCCCGGCGGTCGTCGCGGACGCCACCGTCACGTTCGGGGCGTGGAAGACCGGGCTGCTCGTCGATCCCGGCTCCGGGCACGCGGGCCGTGCGGAACTCGTCGACATCGGCCTCGGCCCCCACCTGCCCGACCCCGACACGGCCGCGCCGACGGCCGCCGACGTGGCCGCGATGCTGCCCAGGCCCGGCGCCTCCTCCGACAAGTACCGCCGGGGCGTCGTCGGGATCGCGGCAGGCAGCGAGCGCTACACCGGCGCCGCGGTGCTGGCCGTGGGCGGGGCGCTGCGGGCCGGGGTGGGCATGGTCCGCTACGCGGGGGTCGCGGAACCGGTGGCCCAGGTGCGGGCCCGCTGGCCCGAGGCAGTGATCACCACGCTCGCCCCCGGCGAGGGGATCGAGGAGGTGGGCCGCGTCCAGGCGTGGGTGCTCGGCCCCGGCCTCGGCACCGGCGACGAGGCGCGCGCCATCGCCCGCTCGGTGCTGTCGAGCGCGGTCCCCGTGCTCGTCGACGCCGACGCGCTCACCCTGGTGGCCCAGGACAGGTCGCTGCTCCGCCGCGCCGCGCCGGTCCTGATCACCCCGCACGCGGGCGAGCTCTCCCGCCTGATCGACGTGCCGAGGGCGCGGATCGAGGCGCGGCGCCTGGAGAACGTACGGCGGGCGGCGGCGGAGCTGGGCGTGACCGTGCTGCTCAAGGGCTCGACCACGCTGGTCGCCGAGGACGAGCGGCCGGTCAGGATCAACCCCACCGGAAGCCCCTGGCTCGCGACCGGCGGCACCGGCGACGTGCTGGCCGGTCTGGCGGGCGCGCTGCTGGCCGCCGGGCTGAGCGGGTACGACGCGGCCTCCTGTGCCGCCTACCTGCACGGGATCGCCGGTAGGGAAGGCCCTCTCACCGCCACCGGCGTCGCCGAGGCCCTGCCGGAGGTGGTGCGCTCCCTGGTCGACGGATCCCGGCACACCTTCCCACCTGCCAAACTGGGGGCATGAGTTTCCCGATGACTCCCGCCGAGGCACGGGTGGACCTCTCGGCGATTCGCGAGAATCTGGCGCTGCTGGCGAGCCACGCCCCCGGCGCCGAGATGATGGTCGCGGTCAAGGCCGACGCCTACGGGCACGGGCTGGTTCCCGTCGCGCGCGCCTGCCTGGAGGCCGGGGCGACACGGCTGGGCACCGCCTACGTCCGCGAGGCCCTGGAGTTGCGGGCCGCAGGGATCACCGCGCCGATCCTGGCGTGGATCATCCCCCCGGGCGAGCCGCTGGAGCGGGCCGTCGGCTACGACGTCGAGCTGTCGGCGGGCTCTGTCGCCAGGATCGACGCGATCGCCGACGCCGCCGCGAGGACCGGCGGGACGGCCAGGGTGCACCTCAAGGCCGACACCGGCATGTCGCGCGGCGGCGCGACGGGGGCGGACTGGTCGGCCCTGGTCGACCGGGCGCTGCGGCACCGGGCCGAGGGCACGGTCGAGATCGTCGGGCTCTGGTCCCACTTCGCCTGCGCCGACATCCCGGGAGACCCGTCCGTCGCGGCCCAGATCGCCGCGTTCGACGAGGCGTTGCTCATCGCGGAGAAGGCGGGCGCGGGGGGCTCCCACGTGATCAGGCACATCGCCAACTCGGCGGCCATCCTGACCCTGCCGCGAGCGCGCTACGACCTGGTCCGCCCGGGGATCGCGACCTTCGGGCTGAGTCCCGTGCCCCGGCTCGGAGACTTCGGGCTGCGTCCCGCGATGACGCTCGCCGCGCGGATCGCGCTGGTCAAACGGGTGCCCGCCGGATCGGGCGTGTCGTATGGACACCTGTACGTCACGGATCGGGAGACGACGCTTGGCCTCGTCCCCCTCGGGTATGCGGACGGGGTCCTGCGGCACGCCACCAACCTGGCGGAGGTTCTGGCCGGTGGCCGCAGGCGGCGGATCGCGGGCAGGGTCTGCATGGACCAGTTCATGATCGATGTGGGAGACGATCCGCTGGCGGAGGGTGACGAGGTGATCCTGTTCGGTGACGGATCGCGAGGTGAGCCCACCGCTCAGGAGTGGGCGGATTCCCTCGGCACGATCACGCATGAGATCGTGACCAGGATCGGTTCGCGGGTCCCGCGCGTTTACCGATGAGAGGCAGCTCAGGGGGTCGCATGAGTAGTACCAGACGGCGCAGGGTCGGCATCGCGGGCACGATCGTCGGTGTGGCGTCGGCGGGAGTGGCCGCCGGGGCCCTCGCCAAGCGGTACGCCGTCGGGCGCATCAGGCTCCGCCCGGACCTGGAGGCGAGCGAGCCGCTCGGAGAGCTGCGCGGCCGCCCCACCACGGTCACCACCTCCGACGGCGTTCCCCTGTACGCCGAGGTCGACGGCCCGGAGGAGGCCCCGCTGACCGTGGTGTTCTGCCACGGCTACACGCTCAACCTCGACTCCTGGCACTACCAGCGGCGCGACCTGGGCGGCACGCACCGCCTGGTCCTGTGGGACCAGCGCTCCCACGGGCGCTCGCCGCGCATCCCGATGAAGGACTGCTCGATCGACCGGCTCGGCGACGACCTGGCCGAGGTCATCGAGGCGCTGGTGCCCGGCCCGTGCGTGCTCGTCGGCCACTCCATGGGCGGTATGACGATCATGGCGCTCGCCGACCGGCACCCGGAGCTGTTCGGCGACAAGATCAGGGGCGTCGCGCTGATCTCCACCTCCACCGGCAAGCTCGGCGAGATCTCCCTGGGTCTGCCCGCGCTGCTGTCGAAGGCGGTGCACAAGGCCACGCCGGGCACGGTGTCGATCCTGCGGCGCGGTGGCGCACTCGTCGACAAGAGCCGCCAGGTCGGCAACGACGTGGCCTTCCTCGCCCTGCGCCACCTGGGTTTCGGCGATTCCAAGAACGTGAGCCCCACGGTCGTCGACTTCGCCGAGTCGATGATCCGCTCCACCCCCTTCGAGGTGATCGCCGAGTTCTACCCGGCGCTGATGTCGCACGACAAGCTGAGCGCGCTGGGCGTCCTGGACCGCGTCCCGACCGCCATCATGGTCGGCGACAAGGACTGGCTCACGCCCGTCGAGCACAGCAGGGCGATGGCGGCGGCGCTGCCCACTGCCCGGTTCACCGAGGTTCCGGAAAGTTCGCACCTGGTCCAGCTGGAGCGTCCTACCGTGGTCAACGAGGCCCTGCACGACCTGCTCAAGCGGGCGGACGCGGGCGACGCCGACCAGTGAGCCGGGGCACGCGTACGGCGCGGGGTGAGGTCGAAACAGTCGAGAGGTATCGAACAGGAGTGACGAAGCGGTGAGAATCGTGGCGACCGCCGAGGAGATGCGGGAGCTGGGCGAGGAGCTGGCGGCGCTGTTGCGCCCGGGAGACCTGGCGGTGCTGACGGGCCCGCTCGGCGCGGGCAAGACGACCCTGGTGCAGGGGATCGCCGAGGGGCTCAAGGTGCGCGGCCCGATCACCTCGCCGACCTTCGTCATCGCCCGGGTGCACCCCTCGCTCTCGGGAGGCCCGGCACTGGTCCACGCCGACGCCTACCGCCTCGGGGGCGATCTGGAGGTCGACGACCTGGACCTGGACGCCTCGCTGGAGGAGTCGGTGACGGTCGTGGAGTGGGGCGAGGGCCTGGTGGAGGGGCTCGCCGACGACCGGCTGGAGATCCTCATCGGCAGGAGCGCCTCCGGTGAGCCCGGCGAGGAGCGGACCGTCACCCTCCGGGGAGTCGGACCGCGTTGGCACGGGGTCCTCTGATGTGCCTACGAAGACGGGAAAATCCTGGCACGCTGGCACTACTCCCCATTGGTCTAGATCGTCAGGCGTGATGATCGACTCTGGCGGGTTTGCCCATGTTTAATGGGGAACAGGTGGGAAATCGTGCCGGGCGAGGGTCGTCGGCCGGAGGGCGAAGTGGAGTTCGACGGTGCCAAGCGTCAAGCGTGTCGCGGTTCTGGGAGCTATCGTCCTTTTCGGACTGGTCGGGTGCTCGGCGGGCGCCGAATCGGCCAACCCGTCGGGCACACCCACCCCAACCCCGCCTGATTCCGGCATCAGCCGGCAGGACATCGAGGTCCAGCTCCAGCCGGCCCGCGCCAGGGCCGGGCAGAAGGTGTGGATCCTGGCCAACTGCCCGATCCCGCAGGGCGGTCCCGAGCATCGCGGCACCGCGTCCTCCCGGATCTTCCGCACCCCGGTGACCCTCGACCCGATCCTCGCGACGCCCACGCCCGACCCCGCCTCGACCGCGACCCCGGCGCCGCGCCCGTGGGTCCGCGGTCAGGCCACCGTCGCCGAGGGCGCCGCCACCGGGGTCCACGAGGTCAACGCCAGGTGTGAGGGGACCAACGACACCGGCAAGGCCAACCTCAGGATCGTGGCCGACACCGAGCCGAGCTCCACTCCCACCTCCAGGCCGACCAGGACGATCATCAGCACCGAGGCGCCGGGTACGGGCGGCGGCGGCACCGCCGCCGGAGGCCCCAACGACTCGGGCGCTCCGATCGGCACGACGGGCGTCCTGCTCGCCGCCGCCCTGGCCGGTGGCATCGGCATCGCGATCGTGCGTCGCCGCCGTTCGTAGTTCCCGATGGCCGATTCCACCCGCTGGTCCAGGATCGTCCTGGCCGGAGTCATCACCGGTGCCGTCATGGTCGCGTTCGGCAACAGGGGCGGCGACGTCGAGAAGGAGAAGGCGCCCGCCCGCGCCTCGATCGCGCCCAGCCGCATCGACATCCCGTCCCTGGGGATCAAGGCGCCCCTGATGAAGCTCGGCGTGACGGACGGCCGGGTCGACCTGCCGCCGTACGAGAAGCCGAACGTCGCGGGCTGGGTCAAGGACAGCGCGGTCCCCGGCGACGAGGGGTCCGCGGTGATCCTCGGACACGTGGACACCAAGACGGCGCCCGCGGTCTTCTACAAGCTCAAGGACATGCGGGAGGGACAGGTCATCAAGGTCGTGCGCAGCGACGGCAAAATCGCCCAGTACCGGGTGGACACGGTCGAGCAGATCAGCAAGAACCGGTTCCCGGCCGACAAGGTCTATCTGGAGGATGGCCTCCGGCTGATCACCTGCGGCGGGGCCTTCGACTGGGACAGCAACGAGTACCGTGACAACCTCATCGTCTACGCCACCCTGGTCAAGACCTGAGCTCCGCTCACCCATCCTGGCGCGGCCCAGCTCTGGATCGCGCCGGGGTATGGCGCCTGAGCCCTCGCGGGACGGGATAGGCTAACTGTTCGTGCTGGTCCTGGCCTTTGACACCGCCACCCCCGCCGTCACCGCAGCTCTGCACGACGGTGAGAGGGTCCTCGCCGAGTCGACGACGATTGACGCGCGCCGCCACGGTGAGCTGCTCGTGCCCACGATCGAGACGGTCCTGCGGGAGGCCGGAGCCTCGCTCCGCGACGTCACCGCCGTCGTCGCGGGGTCGGGACCCGGCCCCTACACCGGCCTCCGGGTCGGCCTGGTGACCGCCCAGGCCCTCGCGACGACGCTGGGCGTCCCGGCGTACGGCGTGTGCACCCTCGACGCGCTCGCGTACGGCAGCGGGCTGGCCGGGCCGTTCCTGGTGGCCACCGACGCCCGGCGCAAGGAGGTGTTCTGGGCCCACTACGGGGACCCGCACACCCGGCTGTCGGGTCCCGCGGTGGACAGGCCCCAGGATCTGCCCGGGGAGCTCCCGCTGGTCGGCGCGGGCGCGCGGATGTACGCCGAGGTCGTCGGCGCCTCCCGGCTGCCGGACGCGCCGGAGTATCCCCACGCGGGCGCGATGGCGGCGCTCGCCGCCGGGTGGCTGGGTGAGCCGGGCGTCCGCGAGGCCGTGGAGAGCGGTGCCCATCCCGTGCTCGGCCCGCCCCGCCCGATCTACCTGCGCCGCCCCGACGCCACGGTGCCCTCGGCGCCCAAGAAGGTCTCCACATGACCGCCGTGCTGCGCCAGATGACCGCCGACGACCTGCCCGCGGTCATGGAGGTCGAGCGCAAGACCTTTCCCGCCGACGCCTGGAGCGAGGGCATGCTCCGCGGCGAGCTCAACGACCAGCCGAGGACCAGGCACTACGTGGTGGCCCTGGTCGACGGCGTGATCGTCGGCTACGCGGGCCTCGCTGCGGCGGGGGACCAGGCAGACGTGCAGACCATCGCCGTCCTGACCGAGTGGCGCGGGAGCGGGGTCGGCGGCGCCATGCTGACCGAGCTGCTGGCCGAGGCCGCCCGCAGGGGCGCCGGGTCGGTCTTCCTGGAGGTGCGCGCCGACAACCTGGGCGCGCAGGCCGTCTACGACAGGTTCGGGTTCGAGCGGATCGGCCTGCGCCGCCGCTACTACGAGGACGGCACTGACGCGATCATGATGAGGAAGGATCTCCATGCGTGACGAACCGGTGGTCCTGGGCATCGAGACCTCCTGCGACGAGACGGGGATCGGCATCGTCAGGGGGCACACGATGCTGGCCAACGCCATCGCCTCCAGCGTCGAGCAGCACGCCCGCTTCGGCGGGGTGGTGCCCGAGGTCGCCTCCAGGGCGCACCTGGAGGCGATGACCCCGACCGTGGAGCGGGCACTGGAGCGGGCGGGCCTGCGTCTCGCCGACGTCGACGCGATCGCGGTCACCGCCGGGCCCGGCCTGTCCGGCGCACTGCTCGTCGGCGTCGCCGCCGCCAAGGCGTACTCGCTGGGCCTGGGCGTGCCGCTGTACGGCGTCAACCACCTGGCCGCCCACGTCGCGGTGGACCAATTGGAGCACGGGGCCCTGCCCAAGCCCTGCATCGCGATGCTGGTCTCCGGCGGGCACTCGTCGCTGCTGCTGGTGCCCGACGTCGCCAGGGAGGTCATCTCGCTGGGGTCCACGGTGGACGACGCCGCGGGCGAGGCGTTCGACAAGGTGGCCAGGGTGCTCGGCCTGCCCTTCCCCGGCGGGCCGCACATCGACAGGGTGGCCCGTGACGGCTCCGGCGCGGCCATCGCGTTCCCGCGCGGCAAGTACGACGACGGGACGCTCGACTTCTCCTTCTCCGGCCTGAAGACCGCCGTGGCCCGGTGGGTGGAGGCCAGGGAGAAGGCGGGGGAGTCGATCCACGTGCCCGACGTGGCGGCATCGTTCCAGGAGGCCGTTGTCGACGTGCTGACCCGCAAGGCGCTGCGCGCCTGCGCCGAGCACGGCGTCCAGGACCTGCTGATCGGTGGCGGGGTGGCGGCCAACTCCCGGCTGCGGGCGATGGCCCAGGAGCGCTGTGACGCGGCCGGGGTCCGGTTGCGGGTTCCCAGCCCCGTGCTGTGCACGGACAACGGCGCCATGGTGGCGGCCCTGGGGTCGGACCTGGTGGCGGCCGGTGTGGCGCCCTCGCGGCCGGACATCCCCGCCGACTCCTCGATGCCCGTCACCACCGTCAACGTCTGACGGGCCCTTGTCCGGGGCGCGTCTCCGCGGGTGCCCGCCGGCCGTCGCGCCCCCGTCGGGCGGCGGCTGTGCGGGCTCCTCCCGGCGGCCTCCTTCGGGGGGCCTCCTTCGGGCTTCCCCTGGGCTCTTCGGGCTTCCCCTAGGCGGAGTGCAGGGCCAGCACCGGGTAGTCGGTGTAGCCGCGGTGGTCGCCGCCGAAGGCCGAGGCGAAGTCGGCCTGGTTGAGCTCGGCGCCGAGGCGCAGGCGGACCGGCAGGTCGGGGTTGGCCAGGAACGACTGGCCCAGTGAGACCAGGTCGGCGCCGCGCTCCAGCGACCGCGCGATCCTCGTCGCCGGGTCGGCGACGGAGGGGTCGTTGACGATGAGGGCGTTCGGCCAGGACTTGCGGATCTCCTGGTTGAGGTCGTCGGAGGGACCCGTCACCAGGTGCAGGTAGGCCAGGTCGAGCCCGGCGAGCTCGGAGACCAGCGCCGGGTAGACCTCGTGCCGGTCCTCCTCGACCAGGTCGCCCGCGCCGACGCCGGGCGAGAGCCGGATGCCGACCTTGGAGGCGCCGATCCGGTCCGCGACCGCCCGCGCGGTCTCCACGGCGAAGCGGATCCTGTTCTCCACCGAACCGCCGAAGTAGTCCTCGCGCAGGTTGGCGTTCTGCGACAGGAACTGCTGGATGAGGTAGCCGTTGGCGCCGTGCAGCTCGATCCCCTCGAAGCCCGCGTCCACGGCGCGCGCGGCGGCGTCGGCGAAGTCCTGGATGGTCGACTCCACCTGGGCGGTCGTCAGCTCGCGCGGGGTCCGGTAGTCCTGCAGGCCGGAGGGCGTGAAGATCTGGCCCGCCGGTCGTACGGCGGACGGCCCGATGGGCAGCGCGCCGGTGTTGTCGGGGTGACCGATCCGGCCGGAGTGCATGATCTGGGCGAAGATCCTGCCGCCCGCCGCGTGGACGGCGTCGGTGACCTCGCGCCACCCGGCCACCTGCTCGTCGGTGTGCAGCCCCGGGGTGTTCATGTAGCCCTGTCCGGCCTGGCTGGGCTGCACCCCCTCGGTGACGATCAGGCCCGCCGAGGCCCGCTGGGCGTAGTAGAGGGCGGTCAGCGACGAGGGGATCCCGTCGACATAGGACCGCGAGCGTGTCATGGGCGCCATCACCAGGCGGTTGGGCAACTGGAGACCGGCGAGCGTGAACGGTGAGAACGGCATGGTGACTCCCTTTATTGGCTGGCCAACTTGGCTAGCCAATAAGTAGTTCTACAACTTGGTCGGCCAACATGCAAGCGGGTAGTCTCGGGGGGAGAACGGAAGGACCTGACCATGGCGGAGCCGCTGATCGACGAAGAGTGCGACGCGACCGAGGCGTGCCCCGCGCCCCAAGGAGGCGCCGCGGACGATGAGACGGTCAAGGGCTGCGTCGAGTACGGCAGCGGCCTCAACTGTCTGATGACCTACGCGACTCGCGGCCACCGTGTGCTGCTCGCCAGCCTCCTCGGGGAGATCGACCTCTACCCGGGCCAGGAGCGCGTGATGGGCGCCCTGTGGGACAACGGCCCCCAGTCGCAGAACGCCCTGGCGAAGATCGTCGGCATCGACGTGTCCACCATGACCAAGACCCTGCAGCGCCTGGAGCGCAGCGGATTCGTCAGCCGCAGGCCCGACCCCGCCAACCGGCGGATCAGCATCGTCGACATCACGCCCAGGGGACACGCGCTCCGCCCCGAGGTGGACCGGGTCCTCGCCGAGATGCACCACCGGATGACCCAGGGGCTGACGGCCGCGCAGACCGACGAGCTGTCGTCCCTGCTCACCGTGGTCAGGGACAACCTGTGCCGCGAGGCGCGGGTCGTCGAAGGCCCGGAGGCCCACCCGGTGGGCGCCGCGCGCGTTAGCTGAACGGCGTCCGCGCCCCGTACGAGGGAGGGCCGGGGAGTCACCCGGTGGGCGCCGCGCGCCTCGGCTGAACGGCGTCCGCGCCCCGTACGAGGGAGGCCGGGTCAGTCCTTGTCGGCCCTGGTGGGGCGGAGCAGCGCCTCGGCCAGGGCCAGCATGGTCTCCTCCAGGGCGCCCAGGCGGCGGGTGAGGTCGGTGTGCGCGGGCTCCACGGTCTCGCTCAGGGCCTCGGAGAGCTGGTCGCGGTCGGGCAGGGTGCGGAGCGTCTCGGCGAGGGGGGCGAGCGCGGCCTCGGCCCTGATGACGCGCTCGTCCAGCGAGTCGAAGCGCTCGCGCTGCTCGTCGGTCTGAACGCCGATGAGCGCGCCGACGCCGAGGACGACCGGCAGGTCCTCCAGGCGCTCGTCCAGGCTCTCCAGGCGCTCGGCGGACTTCTCCGCGTGCCCGTCCAGCGTGGACAGCCGGGAGTCGATGACGTCCATCCGGCCGGTGAGGCGGCCCTCGATGTCGTCGAGGCGCTCGTCGAGGGTGTCGAAGCGGCCTCCGGCCGCCATGCGATGGCCGTCCAGCCGGTCGATGCGGCTGTCGATGCGGCTCTCGACGGCGGCGGCGCGCTCGTCGATCCTCGGCACGACCAGGTCGACCCTGGCGCCCACCTGCTCGATCCTGCCGCTCATCAGGTCCACCTTGCCGTTGACCTGCTCGACGGCGGCGAGCATCCGGTCGGTGGCCGTGCCGACGGTCTGCTGGAGGCTCGCCGCCAGGTCGAGCATCCCCGCCTCGACGCGCCCGGTGCGCTGGGAGAGGTCGGCCACGGCCCTGTCCAGGCGGCTGAACCGGTGCGCCGCGACGCCCATGTCGGCCTGGAGCCTGCCGAGGTGCTCGGCCAGCTCCCGTACCTGCTCGTCGAGACCCTGGGTGCCGTCCGAGATCGCCCGCAGGCGGGTGAGCACCTCGTCCACGCTCTCGCCCACGGCGCCGAGGTCGGTCCACAGGTTCGGCAGCTCGCCGAGGGGGGTGACCCGGTCGCGGACGGTGTCGACGCGGCGGCCGAGGGAGTCGATCCGCTCGCCGACGGTGTCGACGTGGTCGCGTACCGCCTCGACGTGCTGGGCCAGGCCCTCGGCCCAGGAGGGCGGGCGGGCGGCGATGTCGTCCAGCCGCCCGTGGACGGACTCCAGCGTGCCGTTCAGCCCGCCGATCTCACGCTCCCTGACCTCGCGCAGCAGCCACTCCATGCCCTCCAGTCGCTGCCGGATCTCGTCGAGCACGGCGCCCTGGGTCCGCTGCTCGTAGACGTGGTCCTGTGCCGCGCGGGCGAGGAGCTCGCGCATCCGGTCGGAGATGGCGGTCTGGCTGCCCGCCTGGAGCAGGGTGTGGTCGGAGTGATCCACGAGAGCTCCTTCGCTCGCCGACGCTCAGCCGCGCGGTTGGATTTGATGGTATTCGCTGATGAACGAGATGAAACCGCAGTCGAGAGAGAACTCCCGCCCGGCAACCTTAGCCCCTGGATCAAGGTTTTCCGACAGCGAGATTAAAAGAGAGGAATTGTCGGTTGTGCGGAAGAATTGACTATTTTGGCTGGTCAGACCGGGCTGATTCGCCGGTTAGCCGGGACTACACACGAAGGCGAACGGCCGGTCGCCGATCCGGGTGAGAATGACCACCGCGGATTCGCCGCCGGAAAGCCGGAGATCCTTCCTGAGGCGGTCGACGTCCACCGCGGAGCCGCGCTTCTTGATCGTCACATTGCCCGCGCCGCGTTCGCGGAGCGCCGCCCGCAGCCGCTTGAGCGAGAACGGCAGCGTCTCGTGGACCTCGTACCGCGACGCCCACGGTGTCGGCGTCGCGGTGTCGCCGGTGATGTAGGCGATCTGCGGGTCGAGCAGGCGCCCGCCGACCATCGCGGCGATCTCCGCGACGAGGTGGGCGCGGATCGCCGCGCCGTCCGGCTCGTAGATGTAGCGGCCCACGGGGCCGGTGCCGGGCTCGCCGAGGGCGGGGTCGGGCGTCATCGTGGCCCCGGACGGCAGGATCGTGGCCCTGCGCGCCGTCTCGCCCGCCAGCGTGCCGCACCAGATCACGGCCTCCTTGACGTCGCCCCTGTACGAGACCCACTCGGCCTCCGCGCCCTCGGGGACGAACTCGTACGGGATCCCGGGGGCGACCTTCAGGCAGGCGACCCCGGCTCGGGCCACCATCTCCAGCACGGCGGGCCAGGGCGGGGAGTAGCCCATCGGGTCGAAGGTCCTGCCCCGCGCCGTACGGCGCGCGGGGTCGGCGAACAGGACGTCGAAGGCGGCCGGGTCCAGCGTGGAGGCGTCGGCGGCGCGGACCGAGACGCGGTCGCCGAGGCCCAGGGCGTCCGCGTTGGCCTGGGCGATCGCGGCGGTGAGCGGGTCGGTGTCGACGGCCTCGACGGAGCACCCGGCCCTGGCCAGGGCGAGGAGGTCGCCGCCGATGCCGCAGCAGACGTCGGCGACCCGCGACCCGGCGGGGACGCGCCGCGCCCTGTGGTCGGCGACCTCGCGGCGGGTGGCCTGCTCCAGGCCGGTCCGGGTGAAGTACATGAGGTCGGCGTCGGCCCCGAACTTCTCCCGCGCGCGCAGCCGGAGCGTGGCCTGGGTGAGCGCCGCGGAGGTCAGGTCCGCGTCGTAGATCTTCCTTAGCCTCGTCACCGCCGCCACCGGGTCGTCGGCGGCGGTCTCGGCCGCCGCGCCCAGGGCCTCCTGGCCGCGCGGGGTCAGGAGCTCCCGGAATGCGTCGAGATTCACACCGGCCGACGCTACCGCCTCGGCCGTAGGGCTTCGCGAGGGGCTTCCACCTGGTTTGACGTTCGCGTGAAGCGGAGAAGGGGTGCTTCGTGTTGACTGTCAAGGCCACCTTGCATACTGTTCCGTATTGGCACTCTCCCGGTGAGAGTGCCAAATACATGCGACGAGGCAGGTCTGACACCCGCGACGGCAGACCGCTGGTCGCCTCTTCTAGATCATTCAAATCTGAAGGGGAGGTCCGACGTGACGACCGCCACCAAGGTTCCCGTTAAGCCGCTCGGCGACCGCATTGTGGTCCAGCCGCTTGAGGCCGAGCAGACCACCGCTTCCGGTCTGGTCATCCCGGACACCGCCAAGGAGAAGCCGCAGGAGGGCAAGGTCCTCGCGGTGGGTCCCGGCAACTGGGATGAGGAAGGCGAGAAGCGGATTCCGCTCGACGTCAGCGAGGGCGACGTGGTCCTCTACAGCAAGTACGGCGGCACCGAGGTGAAGTACAACGGCGAGGAGTATCTCGTGCTCTCCGCCCGTGACGTGCTCGCCATCATCGAGAAGTAGTTCTCGCTTCACAAAGATGACGTATCGAGCCCCGGGTCGCAGCAGCGCCCGGGGCTTTGATGCGCCGACGTACTTATAGAGAGGATTGTCATGCCGAAGACCCTGTCGTTCGAGGAGGACGCGCGCCGAGCTCTCGAGCGCGGCGTGAACGCTCTCGCGGACGCGGTCAAGGTGACGCTGGGCCCGCGCGGCCGCAATGTCGTCATCGACAAGAAGTTCGGTGCGCCGACCATCACCAACGACGGCGTCACCATCGCCCGCGAGGTCGAGCTGGAGACGCCGTACGAGAACCTGGGCGCCCAGCTGGCCAAGGAAGTGGCGACCAAGACCAACGACGTCGCCGGTGACGGCACCACCACCGCGACGGTCCTGGCCCAGGCCATGGTCCGCGAGGGTCTGCGCAACGTGGCCGCCGGAGCGCAGCCGCTCTCCCTCAAGCGCGGCATCGACATCGCGGCCAAGGCCGTGAGCGACCGGCTGATCGAGTCGGCCCGCCCGGTCGAGGACAAGAAGGAGATCGCGAACGTCGCGACGATCTCCGCGCAGGACGCCAAGATCGGCGAGCTGATCGCCGAGGCGTTCGACAAGGTGGGCAAGGACGGTGTCATCACCGTCGAAGAGTCCAACAGCATGGGCCTGGAGCTGGAGTTCACCGAGGGTCTCCAGTTCGACAAGGGCTACCTGTCCCCCTACATGGTGACCGACCAGGAGCGCATGGAGGCGATCCTGGAGGACCCCTACATCCTGATCACCCAGGGCAAGATCGCCTCGGTCGCGGACTTCCTGCCGCTGCTCGAGAAGATCGCGCAGACGAAGAAGGCCCTGCTGGTCATCGCCGAGGACGTCGAGGGCGAGGCCCTCGCGGTCCTCGTCACGAACAAGATCCGTGGCACCTTCACCTCCGTCGCCGTCAAGGCGCCGGGCTTCGGTGACCGCCGTAAGGCCATGCTGCAGGACATCGCCATCCTCACCGGGGGCCAGGTCGTCAGCGAGGAGATCGGCCTCAAGCTGGAGCACGTCGGCCTGGAGGTGCTGGGCACCGCCCGGCGCGTCGTCATCACCAAGGACTCCACCACCGTCGTCGACGGTGCCGGTGAGGCCGCGGCGATCGCCGACCGCGTCAAGGAGATCAAGCTCGCCATCGAGCAGTCCGACTCCGACTGGGACCGCGAGAAGCTCCAGGAGCGTCTCGCCAAGCTCTCCGGCGGCGTCTGCGTGCTCAAGGTCGGCGCGGCCACCGAGGTGGAGCTGAAGGAGAAGAAGCACCGCCTGGAGGACGCCATCTCGGCGACGCGTGCGGCGATCGAGGAGGGCATCGTCTCCGGCGGTGGCTCCGCGCTCATCCACGTCTCCAAGGTCCTCGACGACCTGGGCCTGACCGGCGACGAGGCGACCGGTGTCTCCATCGTCCGCAAGGCTCTCGTCGAGCCGGCCCGCTGGATCGCGGAGAACGCCGGTCTCGAGGGCTACGTCGTGACGGCGAAGGTCGTCGAGCTGCCCGTCGGCCAGGGCCTCAACGCCGCCACCGGCGAGTACGGCGACCTGATCGCCCAGGGCGTCATCGACCCGGTCAAGGTCACCCGCTCGGCCGTCCAGAACGCGGCCTCCATCGCCGGCATGCTGCTGACGACCGAGGCCCTCGTGGTGGACAAGCCCGAGGAGGAGGCCCCGGCCGCCGGCGGCCAGGGTCACGGCCACGGTCACGGTCACTGATCCCCGTACGGTTCCGCGCGGCTCGCGTCTCCCCGGAGGCGCGAGCCGTTCGCGTTTTGCGGTAAACCAAAAACGATCTCAGGCGTCCCGCCGGGCGGAAGACCAAACGCGGTTCTAACGAATAGCCGACGTATTTGGCAATCGAATGAAATATTTGCACATTCTGTAGTCGTCGCCGTCGCCGTTTGATTACGCCCCGTTATCTCCGCCTCAATGTGACCAATCCGTAGCCGTTTGCGATGACGACAGTCACTATCGGGGCGGGCATCATGCCTAACGTGACCGAGGGATGCGTCGCCGACGCCAAAAATGGGGTGAGGCTTGCGACGAGGTCCGATGGGGTCGCCCATAGGGATGATCTCAAGGATCTGACGAGCCTCGCCGTTCAGGGGGATCGCACCGCGATCGAATCTCTGATCGCGCAACTGCGGCCGATGGTCGTCCGATATTGCCGTGGTCGTCTGGGCCGGGTTTCCGGTCAGTATCACATCGCGGACGACGTGGCCCAGGAAGTATGCATAGCGGTGCTCTCCGCACTGCCCCGCTACCGTGACATGGGGCGCCCGTTCGCGTCCTTCGTCTTCGGCATCGCGTCTCACAAGGTGGCCGACGCGCTGCGCAGCTCCGTGCGATCCGCCGTGCCCACCCAGGACCTTCCTGACGGGCCCGACGAGGGGCCGGGGCCGGAGGAGACCGTGGTGCGTTACATCGAGGCCGAGCACGCCCGCCGGCTGCTGTCGAGGCTGCCGGACAACCAGCGCGAGCTCCTCATGCTTCGGGTGGTGTCGGGCCTTTCCGCCGAGGAGACCGGTAATGTACTTGGCATGTCACCAGGTGCGGTTCGCGTGGCCCAGCACAGGGCGCTGGCCCGGCTACGAGCGATGGCGGAGCTGGAGTCGATAGCTTGACCGCGGAGCTGTCGAGCAGGGGGCGCGAGCGGAAGCCCGAACCGCGGGGCGGGGCTCGCGACGACCCGGAGCGAGAACGATCATGACAACGGTTCACCCGCGACGTCCGGCTCGGAGATACGGGCCGGACGAGGACCCGTCGGTAGCCGAGACCGACGAGCTCGTGGAGGCGCTCTCGGGCAGGACGCCCGTCTCCACCTCAGACGCCGCGGTCGCCCTGCTGGCGGCCCTGATCGACGACGTGGATCAGCGGTGTTCCTCGGTGTCGATCACGCCGTCCACGTAACCACGGGCGTATTCCCAGCTCACGTAGTCGGTGGGGTTGGGCTGGTAGGCGGGCTCGTGCACCTGGGGCTTACCGTTCTCGATCATCTGGCGCAGGTTGCCGCGCAGCAGCTCCCAGTCGAAGTAGTGCTGCTCCCCGCATTCGGGGCAGTCGAGCACCAGGCCGAGCACGCCCTGGGGCTCAAGCAATGAGCGGAAGACCTCCACGTCGGCGAGGTCGGTCATCGCCTCGTCACGCTCGTCGGTCGTCAGCGGCTCGGGATCGTCGGGACCGCCCAGCGCCGCCGCCGGGTCGTCGGGGTCATCCGCGAACGGGTCGCGAGGGACATCGTCGAGCACGCTCCCACCTTATGGCCTGGATGTGACAGACAGGTTGCGAACTGTACAAGTAGGACGCTACAGGGCGGGCCAGGCAGGTCGAAGGCCCTACGGGGGCGGGAGATCTCCGCTTCCCGCTTCCGAACCACCGCTCGGCCCCAGGCCGGAGGCCCCGTGGGGCGGGAGATCTCCGCTTTCCGCTTCCGAACCACCGCTCGGCCCCAGGCCGGAGGCTTCGTAGGGGCGGGAGATCTCCGCCTCCTGCTTCCGAACCACCGCTCGGCCCCAGGCCGGAGACCCCGTGAAGCGGGAGACCCTAGACGAGCCAGCCGCGCCGGCTGGCCTCCACCCCCGCCTGGAACCGCGACTGCGCCCCCAGCTCGGCCATCGCGTCGGCGAACCTGGCGCGCACCGTACGGACCGAGACGCCCAGCTGCCGGGCGATCATCTCGTCGGGGACGCCCTGGCCGGCGAGCCGCAGCACCCGGACCACCCCGTCGTCGCGGTAGGTCCAGGGCAGGCGGGCCGCGCGGGCCCACAGCTCCTCGAAGAGCGAGCGCAGCGCGGCCACCACGACGGGAGCCCTGACCAGGTGGAAGTTGTAGGCGTTCTCGGCCAGCGCGCCGCCCCACTGGGCGGGCATGCCCGCGGCGTCGTCCCCCGCGACGAGGAACCAGCTCGGCAGCGTGTCGAGGGTGCGCACCTCGGCCCCGGCCTCCTCGAACTGGTCCAGCTTGTCGCGCAGACCGGGGATCTCCAGGGTGTGGACCGGGATGGCGACCCGGCAGGAGAGCAGACCGGCGCGCTGGGCCCCGATCCACTGGTCGGCGTAGCGGTGCGCGAAGTCGCTCATCGTCCGCCTGTCGGGAATGCCCGACAGCAGCTTCAGCGGCGGGGCCTGGACCGCCATGCCGATCACGCTCTCGTAGAGCTCTTCGGCCCCTCCGACCAGGTCCACGGAGAACTGGCCGCTCTGGTAGTCGCGCCCGGCGTCGTACTGGTGGATGAAGCCGCGGATCGAGCCGAGCACGGTGTCGATCCTGCGGCTCTCGGCGGCCAGCCGGTCCAGCCTTTCCGCGATCAGATGGCCGAGGGCCGCGGCCGGGTGGCGGGCGAGGTACTCACCCGCCTGCTCGTCGACCACCCCTAGACGTACCAGGGTGGCCAGCTCGCGGCCGAGCAGATCGGGCGAGCCGTTGGTGGCCTGGGCGAGTTCGGCGCAGGTGGCGCGGTGCAGGCGCAGGACCGCGTTGTAGAGGGCCGTCTGGTCCGGGGTGAGCCCCAGGGTCTCCAGCGGATCGGGCAGTGCGGGGGTGTCGGTGCGCATCGGTGAGGGACTCCTGCAAGTGACACGAGGTCTGGCGAGGATAACCCGGCGAATCATCCCTGTCCGGGCGTTGCTTCTACTCGGTTCCCGCTCGGCCTCCGCTCGCCCGCCGTCGTGTGCAGCTTCGTGCAATTGCACGTTTGGACATTGCGAGGCGAACGCATCGTGACGCACCCTTGACGCAGCGTCGGCACAAGGCGCGGATCACACCACCATCCGGATGCGGAGGGGGGTTCGGTTGGTGTCAGGGCGTCTCCGCGCCGACGCCGGTGATCCGAGGGGCCGAGCGGGTCACCGACCGCTCGGTCCCTCGCTATTCCCCCGGGTCCTCGGGGGCCCGTCTTTCCCCCGGGCCCCCCGGGACCCGCCTCTTCCCTCGGCCCTCTCCCCGTTTCCCTCGGCCCTCTCCCCGCGACCTTCCTGCCTCGCCTTTCCCCCGGGTCCACCGGGTTTGGCGCCAGACTCTAAACTGTGATCCGGGGGTCGGCGCCTTTCCCCGTCATGAGAGCGCCGCGGCAGGAGGGTTGCAGATGGCCAAGTTCACCGAGCCGGGGCTCACGTTCGACGACGTGCTCCTCGTTCCCGCGTATTCGGACCTGCAGCCGGGGCAGGCCGACACCACCACGCGGCTGTCTCGGGGCATCACCCTGCGCATCCCGCTGGTCTCGGCGGCGATGGACACCGTGACCGAGGCCCGCATGGCGGTCGCGATGGCACGCCAGGGCGGCATCGGCGTCCTGCACCGCAACCTGTCGATCGAGGACCAGGCCCAGCAGGCCGACCTCGTCAAGCGCTCCGAGGCCGGGATGGTCACCAACCCGGTCACCTGCTCCCCGGACGAGACGCTGGCCGACGTCGAGCGCCTCTGCGCGACGTACCGGATCTCCGGCGTTCCGGTGACCGACGAGACCGGCGTGCTCGTCGGCATCGTCACCAACCGCGACATGCGCTTCGAGACCGATGAGAACCGTCCGGTCCGCGAGGTCATGACCCCGATGCCGCTGGTCACCGCGCCGGTCGGGGTCTCCACCGACGACGCGTTCGCGCTGCTCAAGCAGAACAAGATCGAGAAGCTCCCGCTGGTCGACGCCGGGGGGCGGTTGCGCGGGCTCATCACCGTCAAGGACTTCACCAAGAGCGAGCAGTATCCCCTCGCCACCAAGGACGCCGACGGCCGGCTCGTCGTGGGGGCGGCCGTCGGTGTCGGGGGCGACGCGGAGAAGCGGGCGATCGCGCTGATCGAGGCCGGGGTCGACGTGATCGTGGTGGACGTCGCGCACGGCCACTCCAAGGGCCTCGCCGACATGATCGCGAAGATCAAGTCCAACAGCCGGGTCGACGTGATCGGCGGTAACATCGCCACCCGCGCGGGCGCCCAGATGCTGGTCGACGCCGGGGTCGACGCCGTCAAGGTCGGGGTCGGGCCCGGCTCCATCTGCACCACCCGCGTGGTCGCCGGTGTCGGCGCCCCGCAGGTGACGGCGATCCACGAGGCGTCCCTGGCCGCCGGTCCCGCCGGGGTGCCGGTGATCGGCGACGGCGGCCTGCAGTATTCGGGCGACATCGTCAAGGCCATCGCGGCCGGGGCCGACACGGTCATGCTCGGCTCCCTCCTGGCGGGCTGCGAGGAGTCCCCGGGGGAGCTGATCTTCATCAACGGCAAGCAGTTCAAGTCGTACCGGGGGATGGGCTCGCTCGGCGCGGTCCGCAACCGCGAGCGCGGCGGCGCCTCCTTCAGCAAGGACCGCTACGCCCAGGGTGACGTCGGCAACGAGGACAAGTTCATCCCCGAGGGCATCGAGGGACAGGTCCCCTACCGAGGCCCGGTCGCCGCGGTGGCCCACCAGCTCATCGGTGGCCTGCGCCAGGGCATGTGGTACGCCGGGTGCCGTACGGTCACCGACATGCACGTGCGGTGCGAGCTGATGCCGATCACGGCGGCGGGCCTCAAGGAGAGCCACCCGCACGACATCCAGATGACGGTCGAGGCTCCCAACTACCACGGTCGCTAGGGCGGCGCGCGCCGCGCCCGCGGAAGAACGTGGTGTGCGCCCCGCACGCACGAGACGCCGCGCGCCCGGCCGTACCGCATGGAACGCGGCGTGCATGGCGCACGCACGGAACGGGCGTGCGCTGCGCACGCATGGAACGCGGCGTGCGCTGTGCACGCACGGAACGGGAAAGACAGACATATGACTCAGGTGGAGATCGGCCGCGGCAAGAACGGCCGTCGTGCCTACGCGCTCGACGAGATCGGCATCGTTCCGTCCCGGCGCACCCGCGACCCGGAGGAGGTCTCGATCGCCTGGCAGATCGACGCCTACCGCTTCGAGCTGCCCGTCGTGGTGAGCCCGATGGACAGCGTGGTCTCGCCGAAGACCGCCATCGAGGTCGGCAGGCTCGGCGGTCTCGCCGTGCTCGACCTCGAAGGGCTCTGGACCCGGTACGACGACCCGATGCCGCTGCTGGAGGAGGTGGCCGAGCTCAAGGGCGAGCCCGCCACGAGGCGGCTGCAGGAGATCTACAACGCGCCGATCAAGGAGGAGCTGATCGGCCGCCGCATCGAGGAGATCCGCGCCGCCGGGGTGGCGACGGCCGTCCGGCTGTCCCCGCAGCGCACGGTCCAGTACCACAAGGCCGTCATCGACGCGGGCGTGGACATCTTCGTGATCCGCGGCACCACGGTCTCCGCCGAGCACGTCTCCGGCAGGGCCGAGCCGCTCAACCTCAAGCAGTTCATCTACGAGCTCGACGTCCCCGTGGTCGTCGGGGGGTGCGCCACCTACACCGCGGCGCTGCACCTGATGCGGACCGGCGCGGCCGGGGTGCTCGTCGGCTTCGGCGGCGGCGCCTCGCACACCACCCGCACGGTGCTGGGCGTGGTGGTGCCGATGGCCACCGCGATCTCCGACGTGGCCGCCGCCCGCCGCGACTACATGGACGAGTCCGGTGGCCGGTACGTCCACGTCATCGCCGACGGCGGCATGGGCACCTCCGGCGACATCGCCAAGGCGATCGCGGTGGGCGCGGACGCGGTCATGGTCGGCTCGCCGCTGGCGAGGGCCGTCGAGGCTCCCGGCAAGGGCTTCCACTGGGGGTCCGAGGCCCAGCACCACGAGCTGCCCAGGGGCAAGCGGGTCGAGTTCGGCACGGTCGGCACGCTGGAGCAGATCCTGCACGGCCCCTCCTCGGTGGCCGACGGCTCGATGAACCTGATGGGCGCCCTCAAGCGCACGATGGCCACCGCCGGATACTCCGACCTCAAGGAGTTCCAGCGGGTCGAGGTCGTCGTCGCCCCGCAGATCGGCTGACACCTCGCGGGGCAGGGCCGGATCTCACGTGATCCGGCCCTGTCGCGCGAGGGCGGGCTGTTGCGAGGCCGGACGGATCTCGCGGCCCGGCCGGTCGAGGTCTCGTGCGCGAACACCCGGCCGGGCGGGCCGGGTGTTCGCCGTCTCCCGCGCCGGTGAGATTTCCAAATGACGTGCGGGACGAAATCTGTGAGCATTCATACGTGCCAAATGATCAAGAACTCCGGGTCGCCCTCAAGGAAGGTCCCTTCCACGCCGCGCTGCGCGCCGCGGTGGAGGCTCGTGGGATGACCCTGAGCGGGCTCCGCCAGCATCTCGGGGAACGCGGTCTCCGGGTCGGGCTGACGAGCCTGAGCTACTGGCAGCAGGGCCTGCGCCGTCCCGAGCGCCCCGAGTCGCTGCGCGCGGTGCGTGCCCTGGAGGAGATCCTCGTCCTGCCGCCGCGCTCTCTCATGGCCCTTCTCGGCCCGCCCCGGCCGCGCGGGCGGGACGCGAGGGAGCTGCCGGTGGGCGCCCTGCCCTACTCCGCGATCATGGAGTCCTCCCACACGCTGTCGGCGATGATCCACGACCTGAACGGGGTGGCCGACGACCGGCGCCTGCACATCGCCGGGATGTACGAGACGCTGAGGATCGGTCCGGACCGCAGCACTGTGCGGCGCGAGACGCTCCAGGTGGTGCAGGCGCAGGAGGAGACCACCGACCGCTACATCATGGTCTACCGGGGTGATCTGGGATGCGACGTGGAGCGCGTGCGTGTACGGGCCCTGGAAGACTGCCGGGTCGGCCGGGTCCGCCGCGACGGGCCGACCGCCCTGGTCGTGGCGGAACTGCTGTTCGACCGGGTGCTGGGGATCGGCGAGACGCAGATCATCCGCTACGAGCTGGCCGACCCGAGCGGGGTGGAGACCGTCGAGTACGAGCGGGGCTTCCGGTATCCGGCCGGGCAGTACGTGCTCCGGGTGAACTTCGCCCCGGAGGCCCTCCCGGTGCGCGTCCGGCGGTTCGCCCGCCACGGCTCCGGCGCCGGGGAGCGGGACCTCGGTGAGCTCTCCCTCAACGCCCACAACGCCGTGCACCTGGTGGCCGGGTCGCTGGAACCCGGCCTGGTCGGCATCCGCTGGGACTGGCCCTGACCCGTCCGCGCCCGGCCTTCCGGCCCTATCCCTCCGGCCCTAGTGTCCTGCGTCTAAAGTTCGTCGGCTAAGTCTAGAATGGGCTGCATGGCGCGGACGGGACGGCCCAAGACTCCGGTGACACTTTCCGCTGATGAACGTGCCACATTAGAACGCTGGGCCCGGCGTGCGGAGTCCTCACAAGTCCTGGCGATGCGGTCGAAGATCGTGCTGGCGTGCGCGGACGGTCTGGACAACATCGAGATCGCCGCCGCCTTGCGGATTCACCGTGACACGGTGTCCGAATGGCGGCGGCGGTTCGTCCGGCTGCGACTGGAGGGGCTGATGGACGAACAACGCCCCGGCCGCCCGCCCTCGATCACCCTGGATCAGGTCGAGCAGGTGGTGGTGACGACCTTGGAGCAGGTGCCGAAGAACGCCACCCACTGGTCGAGGACCTCGATGGCCACCCGAAGCGGACTGTCGAAGTCCACGATCGGGCGGATCTGGCGTGACTTCGGCCTCAAGCCCCACCAGGCCGGCACCTTCAAGCTGTCGAGTGATCCGCTGTTCGTGGAGAAGGTCGTCGACGTCGTGGGGCTGTATCACAACCCGCCCGAGCGGGCCGTGGTGTTGTGCGTGGATGAGAAGTCCCAGATCCAGGCCTTGGACCGCTCACAGCCGGTGCTGGCGATGATGCCGGGCATGCCCGAGCGGCGCACCCATGACTACGTCCGCAACGGGATCACCAGCCTGTTCGCCGCCTTCAATGTCGCCGACGGCACCGTCATCGGTGAACTGCACCGCCAGCATCGCGCCGCCGAGTTCAAGAAATTCCTGATCACGATCGACAAGAGCGTCCCCGCGGACTTGGACGTTCATCTGGTCTGCGACAACTACGGCACGCACAAGACCCCGGCGATCAAAGCGTGGCTGGCCCGTCATTCCCGCTTCCACATGCATTTCACCCCGACCGGCTCCTCCTGGATCAACCAGGTCGAGCGCTGGTTCGGCTTCTTGACCGACCAGATGATCCGGCGCGGAGCGCACAAAAGCGTGCAAGCCCTGGAGGCCGACATCCGCGCCTGGATCGACGACTGGAACGACAACCCGCGCCCGTTCGTCTGGAAGAAGACCGCCGAGGAGATCCTCGAATCCTTAGCCCGATATTGCCGACGAATTTCTGGCGCAGGACACTAGTGTTGAGTGCTCCCCGCGCCCGCGGGGATGGCCCCTTCGGCGGGAAGGACAACACCTTCAACTCGAAGTGTTCCCCGTGCCTGCGGGGATGGTCCCTGCACCGTGAGTGGCTGACTGAGATGAAGCGTGTGCTCCCCACACGCGCGGGGATGGTCCCTCGGTGTTGGGGTCGTCGGCGTTGCCGGTGGCGTGCTCCCCGCAAGCGCGGGGATAGTCCCGCGCCATGCTGGTAATACGCTCTGCCTGTTGCTTCTCGCATCTACGGCGTAACCCATCAGTAGTCGGGGGCGCGGTCGATCAGTTCGGCGACTTCGGTGGGGGAGGCGCGGAAGTAGCGGGCGGTGGTTTCGATGGAGGTGTGGCCGAGGAGGGCTTGGATCTGGGCGTGGTCGGCGTCGGCTTCGCGTAGCCGGGTGGCGTAGGTATGCCGCAACCGGTGCGGGCGCAGACCCGGCAAGCCGGCGTCCTTGCCGACCGCGCGGACCACGTCGGTGACGCCATCGACCGACAGCCGTCCGCGCTGGCCGACCCACAGCCCGTCCTCGACCGTCTCCGCCAGGGCGGGCCGCGCGGCCAACAGCTCGGCCCGCACCTGCAGCCATGCGGTCAGCCGTTCGCGGGCCGGGACGGGCAGCGGGACGGTGCGGACCTCATCTCCCTTGCCGTGCAGGCGGGCGGTGCCGCTGCGCGCGGTGATGGGAACGTCTCCGACGCGTAGGCGCTGGCATTCCTCGGCGCGGGCTCCGGCGCCGAGCAGCAGGGCAATGAGGGCTGTGTCGCGGGGTCCGCGCCGGTCGGCGGCGCGGCGGACCGCGTTTTCCTGCGCCCGTGACAACGCCTCCGGAGCCCCGGGCTTGGGCACCCGGGCGCGCTTGACCGCCAGCCGCAGTGCGGGTCCGTGTTCATACAGCAGCGTGACGGCGGCCAGCGCTTGGTTCACCGTCGCTGGCGACGCCCCCGCGGCCAGCAGGTGGCGGCGCCAGGCGGTGACGGCGGCTTCGGCGCCGACCAGGTCGACGAACGCGTCCGCGTGCTCGGCCGCCTGAGCGAGCAACCACTCCCGGTAGGCCAACGCCTGGCGCCGGTAGGCGGTCACGGTGTTCTTCGCGAGCGCGCACCGATCGAGATGCGTGCCGAACGCGGCCAACGCCATCTCCGCGGCGGCCGCCACCGACCCCGGCTCACGGCCCGGCCGGAGCAGCACCACGTTGCCCGCCCCGGAGCCACCCTGATCGGCAACGCGGTTGTCGACTCGGCTGCCGTCTCGCTCGCCATTGTGATCGTCAACCTGGTTGCCGGTCTCGCCGTCGCCACCGTTGTTGATCTTGCTGTCGGCGCTCGCGGTCACTCGCCGGACCCCTCTCCTTATTATCCGGGGAGTTTTTCCGGCGTTAGCCGTCCCGCCGCCCTGTGACTTTCAGTGATCATTGGCAGAGGATCTTCGCTGGTAAATGGCATGTTCTGCCGTCAGCCTGGTGACGTTGTGCTGCTTAGTGATCTTCTGGCGTTTCAGGTGGTGGCGTGGCTGGGCGGGTCGAATGGATGGTCTCGATGCCATCTGTCGTTGGCGATGGCCCGTACTACGCCGCCGGCTTTCCATCCACTAAGCAGCCATACCTGGCTTAGCCCGTCGGGTAGTCGCGGGGACCTGCTGGGGAGCGGTCTACCGAAAGACAATCCGTCGTAGACGGGGAAGCTGAATGCTGATGGACGCACGTGGAGGAGAAGATGCCGCTCCTCAAGGCCTGTCGCGGCGAGCTTGTCGATCTTAGATTGCATCGTCGGGGTGTTCAGGACCGCCGACAGTTCCTCGACCAGCGGTTCGATGCCCTCTTTCAGGAAACCACCGACGCCGCGGACGCAGACATACGCTCGGGCCTCAGACATCTGCGTCGCCCCGGCCAGGGGTGGGATGACGAAGGCCCGCACGCCTTTGTGGAACAGTGCTGCGGCGTCAGCATCCTGTGCTGCTGCATGATCTAGTTCGGTGACGCCCAGGGCCTCGCAGCGTGGCAGTATCTTGTCGATCAGGCGCAGGTCGGAGGGGTGGAATTGCAGTGGGACCTGCACGTACCAGACGCGTGTCAGGCCGGAGATGGCTCGGCGGCTTCCTCTGCTGTTCAGATAGCCGGTGATCGCCTCGTCGCGTGACCCGATAGAGGAGACCTCCAGTGCCGCGGTCCGCCCGTCCGGGTAGTGGACCATCGCGTCGACGACGCGCTGCCGTCCGCCGGTGTCGAAGTGCTCCACCCTGGCGTTCAGCACGTGGCGTACCACCTCGAAGGCGAATTGTTCCTCGGGACGTTGCCGGCTCACAGCGCTGGCACCTCTTTCTTGCTCGCCTGACGTGGCTGCTTTGTTCGACGGTGGGCATCGCGCTGAGGTTGGCCGCTGTTGCGCTAAAGCGTGCCGATGACCAGCGATTCGCGGGCGGTTTCGACGACTTCCTTGGTGATGGTACGCAGGTCGTTGATCTCTAGGATGCGGGTGATCTGCGCGAATAGGCGGTGTACGAGGCGGAAGTTGCCGACGGTGATCCGGTAGACCGCAGCCAGGGCTTCGGTATCGGTGAAGTCGCCGACCGATAGGGGAAGTCCGATCCGGTTCCAGTGGTGGTGCAGGACGAAGGTGAGCTCGTCGGGCGATAGCGGCCGGTATTCGTGGACGAAGCCGATCCGGCTGTACAGCTGCGGGTAGCGGGCCAGGCGCTTTTCGATGCCGGGCATGCCGATGAGGATCAATCCCAGCTCAGCTCGGTCGTAGTGGTCGCGGACGACCTCCAGCGCGGTGGTCTTGAGCCGGTCGGCTTCATCCACGATCACCAGGTCGGTGTAGGCGTGGGGTGTGTAGGTGCTGGTGTATCGGTCGGGGAACAGGTGGCCTTCGATCGCCGAGCTGAGCTGGGAGCTGATGCCGCGCAGTTCGGAGCTGATCTGACGCAGGGAGGCGACGACTGGTGCGGTGTACATCGCGGTGCGTACGGCCAGCGCCTGCGGCGGAAGGGGCGAATCGTCGCAGAAACGCTGCGGTAGGTAGCGCTCGATGAGGTCCCATCTCGCGTAGTGACGGGCCGACAGGGTCTTGCCGACGCCGGGAGGTCCGTAGCACAGGCCGATGTAGCGCTCGCGGCGGCAGGCCTCGGCGAACTCGGTGAATCGCCGGTGCTCCTTGGTTACAAGGAACGGCCGCTCATTATCTGGCGAAGGTTTCTGTTCGGGGGGCGGGGCGGTGTCCATGTCGTGGTCATTCCTCTCGATATCGCTTGAGCCGCGGCCGCGCGGGAACCGGTGGCGCCGGGTCGGCGGCGGGTGCCTCAGGTAGGGGCAGGTCGGATGGAGATGGGCGATGAACGTCGATCAGGCGATCGACCACGCTGGCCCGCTCACGAAGCTGAGAACGCAGATCACGACGCCGGGCGTTGCGTGCCGCGGTGATGTCCTTCAGGCTGATCGTGCGGCTGGCGAGCTCGGGGCAGATGGCCTGGCACAGGAACTGCTCGCGGTGAAAAACCCGGACCTCGGCCATGTCGCGGGGGTCGTAGCGGATGATGACGCGCTCGCCGACGTAGGCGGCCAGCAGCGGGTCCAGGTAGCGCAGGGATTGAAAGTGGATCCCATCGGGGTGGATCGTGCGCGGCTTGGCGACGGTGAGCAGCAGGAGGTCCAGCTGCTCCAGGGAGCCGGGCAGACGGGGCAGGAAGGAACCTGATTCCCAGCGTTGCTGCGGTGGGGCGCCGGTTTCGCTGTGCGGGGTGAGGTTGTAGACCTCTCGGACGAAGCGGCCGATGGCTTCCTCCAGCTCGGCCAGGCTCAGTTGCGCCCGCCCGGCACGGTCGGGCGTGCCGCGCGGGGCGTATCCGGGCAGGTGCGCCAAGCACTGCTGGTTGACGGTGCGAAAGAGGCGCTCGACTTTCCCGCGGCCGCGCGGCTGCCCCGGCAGGGAGAAGAAAGGGCGGGTCCGCAGGTCGGCCATCACCTGCTCCAGATGCACCGAGGTGAAATCGGATCCGTGGTCAACGTGGAAGGCCTCGGGGATGCCGCACACGTGCCAGTCGGGCTCGGCCTTTCGCCAGATCGCTTGGCGGAAGGCCAGCGCGGTCGTCAGTGCTGAGGGTGCGCTGAGATTGACGGCGTAGCCGGCGACCGCTCGCGAGTAGTCGTCCTCGATCACCGTCAGCCAGGGCCGCCCCGGTTTTCCGGAAGGGGTGATCACCCACAGGTCCAGCTGGGTGTGGTCGGCCTGCCAGATCTGGTTGGGCCGCTCGGCTTGGCGGCGGTGGATCAGGTCGAACAATTCCCGGTAGCGGGCGGTCCCTTCGTGGGCGAGTACCGACAGGGCGGGATCGAGGCGGTGGGTGATGTCGTACACGGTGGCGTAGGAGGGGATGGGCCAGCCGCGCTGGGCGGCGACCTCGGCACTGTGGCGGTGTACGGTCGCGATGCTCGGCCGCGGCCGCCGCAGGGCGAGGCCTTCGATCAGCAGGACGAGCTCATCCGGTATCCGGCGTCGGCCTTTGTCAGCACGCGGTTGCCGGGCCAGACCGGTTAGGCCGTCGCGGCGGTAGGCGCTCAGCCATCGCCGCAGCGTTCGTTCCGGGATGCCCGCCGTCTCGGCCAAGCGGACGATCGGGACGGCGTCATCGAGATGAGGCCGAAGGATCATCAAGCGGTCCATCGCCGACTGTCGCTGGGGCTCGGTCAGTTCAGTCAGCGCAGGCGGCGTGGTGAGCGGCTGGGGTGGATCTTCCGGTTGGTTCGCCGCGAGTGAGGTCATACCGTCAGAATCGCCGCCCCGATGATCGCCTGCTTGCTGTTCCACAACCTTGGAAGTGGAACACCCCGCCCGTGTCGGCCGCCAAGCTTCGAAAACCAGCCTCGGAGCGTTCCGGAAATCGTTCCACAACAACTGTTCCACAACAGTAGTACGGAGATGACCTCCGGTATGGTTGGCCGATGGCATCGGCTTCCGATCACCCCTCGCGCGGCCTCGAACTCGGCTACGCCCGCGTCTCGACCACCAAACAGAGCCTGGAGCGCCAACTCGACGCCCTGAACGCGACCGGCATCCCCGCCGAGCGGATCTACACCGACAAGAAGACCGGCACCAGCATCGACCGCGAGGGCCTGGCCGCCCTGCTCGCCTACACCCGAGCGGGCGACACCATCGTGGTCCACACCTTGGACCGGCTAGGGCGCAACCTACGCGAAGTTCTCAACCTGGTGCACGAGCTGTCCGAGCGCGGCATCGGCGTACGCTCCCTGGCCGACCCGCTGCCCATCAACACCACCGACGAAGGCATGAGTCGCATCGCCTTCCTGCTGCTCGCGTTGTTCGCCGAGATGGAACGCACCTTCACCGCCGAGCGCGCCGCCCACGCCCGCGCCGTCGCCGAAACCGCCGGCCGCCACATCGGCCGCCCCGTCGCCCACCCAGCCGACAAAATCGACTACGCCCGCCTGCTCAAAGCCCAAGGCAACACCCTGGGCCAAGTCGCGGCCAAGACCGGCATCCCCAAAACCTCCCTGCACCGCTACCTCGCCGACGCCCCCGCCAAGGTCCAGGAGTAATGACATGCCGAACCCGGTCCTGAACGAGCGCGAGTCGGCCTTCCTCCGAACAGTGCACCAAGGCCAGATCATCACCGGAACGGTCACCGAGATCGCCAGCTTCGGAGTCACCTTCGTTGACATCGGCGGCTTCACCGCAATGATCAACATCCCCGAACTGTCCTGGCGGCCCATCCATCACCCCTGCGACGTTGTCGCCGTCGGCCAAGAGGTCACCGCCGAAATCCTCGACATCGATACCGAACGCGGGCGCGTATCTCTTTCTCTCAAAGCGCTCCAGGAAGACCCACTACTTGATCTCCAAAAACAGATCGGCCGGACTGTCACCGGCCCCATCACCAAGGTCGCTCCCATTGGCGCCTTCGTCCGCATCGAAGACGCAGCCCACGGCTTCGAGGGCCTCCTGCCCACCTCCGAACTGACCGACGGCACCGTAGAAACAGGCGACATCCTCGCCGTGAAAATCATCGAAGTCGACCTCGCCCGACGCCGGATCGCCCTTGCACTCAGCGAGCATCCCACCAACCGCGAGCCTGCCAGATAGTTCTGCAAACTACCGGTCATCAAGCCCCGAAGGTCACACGCCGCCCGGAGGTTATCCGGGGAGATCACACTCAGACTCCCTGGATAATGTCACTTATCCAGGGAGTACCGGCTCGCGAGAGGTTCTCGCCCATGTCCACATCCGGACATGCCGCGACCTGCGCGAAATGAGCGCCGTCGGACGCGATCCGAGAATAGTCTCGCTCGGGCAGGCCGGAGACCTCACTGTTTGAGCGAAACGTCACCGCACACCACCTCTGCGTTGAATTTAGACTTTCCGGTTTGGTTACCCACGGGGGTCGCTCGTGTACGCTTACATGATCCTTTCATCTCAAACATAGCTTTGTGTCCTTTATTTGCTCCTTATGTAGATCTTGCGCGCTTAAGTGATCTATGGGTAATTTCTGATCGTTTGCTTGTTGCGCGCTCCGAACCGTCGAACCTGGCCCTGCTGTGGGCCTGGTGGCGGGCTGGGGTAACGCGGGGGCGGTTGGCTCTCGCGCTGACTTGTTCGGAGGGTGACGGCGTATGCGCCGCAGTCTGTCGCGACCGCGTCCAGTCGGCCGCAGAGCCTGGCAAGTAGTGGCGGTTATCGCCGCGGCGATGCCGGGCCTGCTGCTATTTCAGGCACTCCCCGCTACGGCTTCGGCTGCGGTGCAGCCGGTCGTGCTCATTGACGGCGAACCGGTCACTCCTGAGCAGTTGACGGGTTCCGCGGCGGGTTTTCCGTCGCTGGTCGATTCGGCGGCCACGGCGACGACGGTGAAAGTGGCCCCTGATGGCGCCGCCAAGGACCGGAAAAGACCTCCGGGGTCGTTGTCGGTTGATGTCAAAGACGTTGTGCCCGGTAAGAAGTTCACCCTTTCCTCGCCGGGTAAGCCGGGTGCGGGGGTGTTGTCGCCGCAGGCGCGTGACAGCGCGTCGTTGATGGGCATGACGATCGCGAGCTACTACCCCGATGATCGGTCCCTGGTGGACACCCTCACTCCGGAGTTGCGTGCCGACGGCTACAACACCGGATTGGGAGGGCCGTATTACGAGTACCGGTACAAGGTCTGCCCGTTGCTGGAGAACGGCAACCTCGGCCTCTGCACGCTATCGGAGTGGCGGTACTTCACCGAGGCCGGGTGGAAGGTTCCGGCGGGCGTGCTGAAGTGGGGCAAGACGTACGTGTGGGAGGTGACGATCCGCGACACCACCACCCAGGAGACCGCCACCCTGTCGAATCTGAGCTTTCTGACCGCGGTGCGTCAGCCCGTGGTGAGCTCCCAGCTCGCCACCCGCGGCGCCAACGGCCAGGAGTTCCACCAGCTCGCGGGTAACTACACCACCACCTTCACCGACGCCTCCATTCCCACCGCGGGCCCGCCGTTGTCGGTGGTGCGCTCCTACAACAGCCTCGACGCGCGCACCGACGGGATGTTCGGGGCCGGCTGGTCGACCCGGTTCGACACGAAAATCCAGCCGGAGGCCGGCACGCCGCAGTCGCTGCTGGTGACCTACCCTGATGGCCGCGTGCTCCGCTTCGCCCACAAACGCACCGCCGGAGGGATCATCTCCTTTCAGCCTCCGCCGGGCATCAACGCCACGCTGGCCACCGTCTCCGGTGGCGGCTGGCGGCTGAAGGACTCCGCGTCGACCTCCTACCTCTTCGACGCTCAAGGGCGCTTGACCACGCTGACCGACAGCCGGGGCCGCGCACAAACGCTGCTTTATGACGCAGGTGGCAAGCTGACCACGGTCACCGCCACCGGCGGACGCTCCCTGGCCTTCACCTGGACCGGGGATCGCGTCACGGCCGTGTCCACCGCCCCGGTCAACGGCCAGCCACTGACGTGGACCTACATCTACGACGCACAGCGTCTGAGCCAGGTCTGCGCCCCGGTGGCGGCCCCTAACTGCACCTCCTACGGCTACACCACCGGATCGCGGTATCGGGGTGTTGTGCTCGATGACCGCCCGCTGGGGTACTGGCGGATGGGCGAGGTGCGTACCGTCAACGACGCCGGATGGAGCTATACCTGTTTTCCCGACGAGAGCGGCCAAAACGGCTGCAACCCCCTGCCTACGGGGGTGCAGACCGGCAAGCCCGGCGCGCTGAGCGGGACCACGAACGCCTCCGCCAACTTCCAAGGCAGCGGCACCTCCTCAGGAATCGAGCAGTGGGGGCTGTTTCCCAAGCTGGGCCAGAGCATGTCGGTGGAGTCGTGGTTCAAGACCACCAACTCGGGCTTCATCTTCTGGGCCGGGGGCGGCAGCTGGAACCCCAGCTCGCCTTGGCACGGGGTTCCCGGCCTGTATGTGGGCACCGACGGCAAACTGCGCGGGCAACTGCAATCGACGATGGAGGGCCCATCCACCCCCGTCACCTCACCGCAGGTGGTCAACGACGGCCAGTGGCACCACGCGGTGATCACCGCCGGTGCCGGTGTGACAAAGCTGTATGTCGACGGCGCCGCCGCCGGCTCGGTCAACCTGGGCGTGGAGTCGATGAGCTGGATGGGCAGCACCGTCATCGGCAGCGGCGCCGCCGACTCATCACTGCCCGGCTCCCCGGCAGGCCGCCCCAATCCCACCGAATTCGGCTTCAAGGGGACCATCGACGAGGTCGCCGTCTACGACCAGGTGCTCAGTCCCGCCCAGGTCAGCGCTCACTACGCCGCCCGCGCCGAAGCGCCGTTCAAGCTGAACGCGATCGCGCTGCCCTCGGGGCGCCAATGGATGTCCACCACCTACAACCCGGCCAACGACCGGGTCGCCACTCACGTCGACCAGCACGGCGGCACCTGGAAACTCGGCGAACCTGCTTACTCCTTCGACATGGTCGACTTCACTGAGCTGATGACGGTCTCGGTGACCGACCCCAACAACAACACCCTCAAATACGTCCACGACGCCTGGCGCGGCCACCGCCCGGTCAGCCGAACGGACCAACTGGAGAAGGTCACTAAGTACGAGTACGACACCGGCGGCTTCACAGCAAAGATCACCGATCCTAACGGCGTCGTCACCGAGCAGGTCAACGACGAGCAGGGCAACCCGATCGAGGTTAAAACCTGCCGGGCGACGGGCAACTGTCAGAGCACTTACCGGGAGTTCTACCGCAACAGCGCCGATGAGTTCGACCCGCGCAACGACCAGGTGACCGCTAGCCGCGACGCCCGCTCCGCCCACTCCTTCGACGCCACCTACGCCACGAAGTGGGAGTACACCCCCCAAGGGGAGGTGACCAAGCAGACCACCCCAGCCACCCCGGACTTCCCGAACGGCCGCTCGACCAGCACCACCTACACCGATGGCACCGAGCCCGCCGTCGGTGGCGGTACTACCCCGGCAGGCCTGGTGAAGTCGGTCAAGGACGCCAGAAACAGCGAGACGACGTATCGCTACAACGCGACTGGTGATCAGGTTGAGCAGACCAGTTCTTTGGGATTGAAGATCCAATTCGCCTATGACGCGCTGGGCCGGGTGGTTTCACGGACAGAGGTCTCGCAGGCTCACCCCGCTGGTGTGGTCACCACCTCCACCTATGACGGGTTGGGCCGGTTGATCACCCATACCGGCGCCGGGGTGAAGAACGAGGTCACCAACGTCACCCACACTGCCAAGACCAGCTACACCTATGACCCGGACGGCAACAAGCTCACCGAGACGGTCACAGACCTGACCGGCGGTGACCCTGAGCGAAAGATCACCTACACCTACGACTCCGGAGGCCGGCTGGAGACGGTCACCGCGCCTGAGGGCGGCGTGGCCCGCGTGACGTGGAATACGGTGGGGGCCCAGGCCAGTCTCACCGACGAGAGGGGGACGCTTTACACCTACGTCTACACCAAGCGTGGCGAGCTCGCCTCTCGGACACTCAAGAACTGGACGGGTAGTCCGGTGGCTCCGCAGGCCCCGCAGGACGTGGTGCTGGAGTCCTACTCCTATGACCCGGCAGGCCGGTTGGCGGGCGAGGCCGACGCGATGGGCCGCAAGACCACCTACAAATACTTCACCGACAACCGCCTATCCCAAGCCACCGCCGACGATGCCCGGCTGAACGGTTCCACCGCTACGACCGACGTGGTGCTGGAAGACAACACCTACGACGCGGCTGGCAACCTGACCAGGCAGGTGACCGGTGGCGGTAAGGTCACCGAGGACTACGTCTACGACGCCGCCAACCAGGTGACCTCCACCACGTTCGACCCCGCCACCCTTAGGCGCAAAATCGCTTACGAGTACGATGCGGCCGGGAACGTCTCGAAAAAGGCTTTCACCGGCGCGGGCAGTACCCGGACCGAATCCACCCTGTATGCCTACAACGCCGTGAACCAGGTGACCAGGCAGACCGTGGAGAACGGCGCGGACGATCTGGTCTCCACCTGGACCTACGACGACCGCGGCCTGGCTGTCGAGGCGACTGACCCGCGAGGTAACGCCGCCGGAGCCACGCCTGCGGACTTCACCACCACGCTGCGCTACGACATCGCCGGACAACTCGTGGAGTCGAAATCCCCGCAGGTGAAGATCAGCAAAGCTGGTTCCGTCGCCGATGGCCGCCCAACGGTGAAGTACGGCTACAACAGTGCAGGGCTCACCACCCAGGTTGTCGACGCGGAGGGCCGCACGGTCACCTCGACGTTCGACAAGGTCGGCCGTCTGGCCTCGACCACCCTGCCGTCCTACACCCCGCCGGGCGGAACCGCCCTGATTCCCAAGATCAGCTATGGCTATGACGCGGCCGGCCAGGTGATCAGCGTCACCAACCAGCGAGGCCATGTCACCTCCGCCGAGTACGACGCGTTGGGTCGTCAAGTCCGGGTGACCGATCCTGGCCCGTCCGGGCCGGGTGGTCAATGGGTGTCGGAATACAACTTGCTGGGCGAGCCGCGCGCGGCCATCGACCCCACCGGTGCGCGCCGGGAGGCCACTTACGACGATCTTGGCCGCAGGATCACCACCACCCAGATAGAGCGCAAGCCCACCACCGTCGCCCTGACCACCACTTTGACCTACGACACCGCGGGCAACCTCACCAAAACCGTCGCACCGGGACCGGGTAACAAGACCACCAGCTACACGGTCAACGCCGCCGGGCAGGTCACCGCCATCACCGACCCGCTCACCAAGACCTCCACCGTCGGATACGACTTTCTCGGCCGCACCGCCAAGGTGACCGACCCGTTGGGCAACGCCACCGAAGCCGAATACGACCTGGCCGGTCGCCAGATCGCCGCCAGGGACCTGACCAGCACCGGAGCGCTCGTGCGCACCTTCGGGTTCAGCTACGACTCGACGGGCAACCTGACCAGCCGCACCTCCGGCGAGGGGCACATCACCCGCAGGGAATTTGACGCTCTGGGGCGGATGACCGCGCTGACCGAGCCGGTCTCCGCCAGCAAGTCGATCACTTCGACGTTCGGCTACGACGCCGTCGGCGCTCGTACCCGCACCACCGACGGCCGCGGCAACGCGACCTGGACCGGCTACAACACCCTCGGCCTGCCCGAATCACTCATCGAGCCGCCGACCGCGGCCCACCCTAATGCGGCCGACCGGACCTGGACCACCGTCTACGACGCAGCAGGCAACGCCGTTTCCACACTGCAGCCCGGCGGGGTACGCATCGACCGGACCTTCGATCCCCTGGGACAGGTGGTCAAGGAGACCGGCAGTGGCGGATCAGTGGCCACTCCTGAGCGAAACATCACCTACGACCAGGTGGGGCGTCTGACCGCGATCGGCGACTACACCCTGGACTACAACGACCGTGGCCTGATGACCAAGACGTCCAAGGCGACCAACCAGATCGCCGCCTACACCTACGACGCCCTGGGCAACACCACCCAGCGCGTGGATGCCACCGGCACCGCGAACTACACCTGGGACGATGCCAGCCGCCTGAAAACAGCGGCTGACCCGGTAACCGGGCGCACCTGGACCTATGGCTACGACAACGCCGACCGCCTCACCAGCAAAACCTCGGCCAGTCCGGTCAACACCCAGATCTACACCTACGACGCCGTAGATCGGCCTACCTCCCACACGCTGAAGAACAGCTCCGGCACCGAACTGTCGAAGATCGTCTACGGGTGGGACAAGGACGACAACCTCACCACCAAAACCACCTCCGGCACCGCCGGAGCCGGCACCAACACCTACGGCTACGACCACGCCGGACGGCTGACTTCCTGGACCGCCCCTGGCGGCGCCGTCACCGCCTACGAATGGGATGACTCCGGTAACCGCACCAAAGCCGGGAACAAGACCTTCGTCTATGACGAGCGTAACCGGCTGATCTCCGGTGGCGGCACCGACTACACCTACACCCCCCGCGGTACCGTGGCCTCAGAAACCAAGGACGGCGTCACCCGCAACCTCACCTTCGACGCCTTCGACCGGCTGATCTCCGACGGAGAGGCCACCTACGGTTACGACGCGCTCGGCCGAATGATGTCGCGCACCAAGGGGACCGATCAGCAGCGCTTCACCTACTCCGGGCTGGACAACGACATCGTCGCCGTCACCGACGGAGCGGGCGCCGCCCTCGCCAAGTACGGCCGCGACCCCTTCGGCGGCCTGCTCAGCCTGCAAGAAGGCAGTGGCCCCGCCCTCGCCGTCATGACCGACCTGCACGATGACGTGGTCGCCACCTTCTCCGGTACCGCGCTGGTCGACTCGGTCGCCTACGACCCCTTCGGCGAGGTCATCCATCACTCCGGCACCCGGCGCACTCTCGGCTACCAGGGCGAATACACCGATCCTGATACCGGCAAAGTCAACATGCACGCTCGCTGGTACCAGCCCGGCACCGGCACCTTCACCTCACGCGACGACTGGACCCTTCCCCCTCAGTCCTCCATGCGCCTCAACCGATACACGTATGCAAGCGCGAATCCCATGACGAGAACTGACCCTGGCGGTCACTGGGACTGCGATGCATGGTACGGCTGGGTTAATGTTCGATGCTGGTTTAATAACGGAGGTGACGGGACAACAACGGTAAAAGTCGACAACACACCGCCCCCGCCTCAGCCTGCTCCACAGGGGCCGCCTACTACTCCCAAAAACGTCGATAGCAAAGGCAGTAGTGGTGGTAGCAGTAGTAGCAGCAGCAGCGGATGTTCCGGAAGCGGCTGCAACGGTAGCTCCGGTGGAGGAAGCGGAAAATGCACAGGCAATTGCACTGGTAGCGGAGGCGGCGGCGGACAGTGTGTCCAAAAATGCACCGGAGGGGGGCCCGGAAGTAACAACCCAACCGGCACAGGAAAGTGCACTAAGAATTGCAGCGGGGGAAACAAAACCCCTCCGAACCCGGACCCGAACAGCAAAGCATTCAAAAACGATAAAAATAATGCTACGCACGACAAGGGCCCTGGCTCGAACCGAACCCCAAAAGAGTGGATTGCCTATCAATGCGCCCAAGGACCGTGCCCGAGCGACCCAGGCCATGTTGGCATTGAGATCATTGGAGGCGGAGGCGGAGGCGGAGGCGGCGGAGGCGGCGGAGGCATCTGCGGAGCTGGAAAAACGTACGTGGCCGAAGGCGGCTTCAAACACTCATGCGAAACAAGCTCCGTAAAACCAGTCAGTGACACTCAGCCCGATTCGCCTACGATCTCGACCAGTCCAGAAGAACCCCCGACCTTCCTGACCAGCATTGCGGACGGATGCTCAGGTAATTTCCTGTGCAACTTCTTTGTCGGGGACGCCATCGACTGCGTGACCAACCCCTCCCTGGGCAGCTGCGCGATGACGGTGATCGGATTCATCCCCGGCGGAAAAATCGCCACCACGGCAGCTAAAGTAGGTAGCAAACTCGCCAAGGGCGCGGAGACAGCCGCCAAGGCATGCAAGCGCAACAGCTTCGTGGCCGGCACCCTCGTCCTGATGGGCGACGGAACCCAAAAACCCATCGAAGACGTCGAGGTCGGCGACTACGTGCTCGCCACCGATCCCGAAACCGGCCGCACCGAAGCCAGAGCTGTCACCGTCCTAATCCCAGGCGAAGGCACCAAGAACTTCGTCAAGATCACCGTGGACACCGACGGCGACAGAGGCGACGCCACCGCCCCGATCACCGCGACCGACGAACACCCCTTCTGGATACCCTCCCTGCGCGAGTGGACCGACGCAGGCGAGCTTCAGCCCGGCATGTGGCTGCAAACCTCAGCTGGCACGTACATTCAGATCGCCGCTATCAAGAAGTGGACCACCACCCGGCGCGTCCACAACCTCACCGTCGATGACATCCACACCTACCATGTCCTCGCAAACGAACAAGCCATCCTTGTCCACAACGATGACTGTGATGACCTTTTTCGCAGTGACACTCGGGACCCAGATGAGATTTTCACTAATGGGTTTGAGCCTCGCGGAAACAACATGGATGTCCTGGAACACGCTTCGGGCTGGTCTAAAGATTCTGGGTTTATTTCCACCACCACCGAACAGAAGATCGCAGCTAGACGAGGCGGAAATGTTTACACTATCAGCGGCAAGGACGGAGTTGATGTCAACAAGGAATTTCCAGGCAATCCTTTCTCTCACGAGAAAGAGATAGCGATTCCAGGACCCGTTAGTCCGTGCAATATCGTAGGATGCACACTCCTTGACGGATCGTGGGTCGCAAACCCTAACTTCAAGGGATAATTATGACCGATCGAGTTACCCTAACAACTATAAACAGCTCCGGCCTACGTGGACATGTAACTCTGGAAATCCCAGACCGTCCTCCATTAACAGTCATGGTGGCGCATGAAAAAAGACCTGCCTGGGAAGTCCATGGCGTCGATCTCTTCGAGTGCCTAATAGAAATAAGAAAGGATCTAGAAAGCAAAGGAATTCTCCTGTGCTGCCAGGGGGCAAGGCCTGATGTTTTTCCTTCCGGCATGGCCAGACAGATGGGAGACGGGAGATTCGCCTATCATCTTAGGCGAGACAGGAAAATCACTTCCGAGGATATGGTGGATATATTTTCACCGGCAGAACCGTCTGAAGTCGTGAGCATCGAAGATCAACGCAATGCCGTACTGAATTTCTATAAACATGAAAATTAAAATCAATTTCGATCTCGGTGCCAGGCCTGATCGGTGACAGACTGGGCGCGATCGCCGACCGCAGATGGGTTCGGTGCAAGCTGGCGACCAACACCATCAAGGCCTACCGGCGCCAGAGCGCCGCCTACGTCGCCTGGCTGAGCAAGCACGCCGCCGCCCATTACGACGCCTTCGCCGACCTAGTGTCCTGCGTCTAAAGTTCGTCGGCTAAGTCTAGAATGGGCTGCATGGCGCGGACGGGACGGCCCAAGACTCCGGTGACACTTTCCGCTGATGAACGTGCCACATTAGAACGCTGGGCCCGGCGTGCGGAGTCCTCACAAGTCCTGGCGATGCGGTCGAAGATCGTGCTGGCGTGCGCGGACGGTCTGGACAACATCGAGATCGCCGCCGCCTTGCGGATTCACCGTGACACGGTGTCCGAATGGCGGCGGCGGTTCGTCCGGCTGCGACTGGAGGGGCTGATGGACGAACAACGCCCCGGCCGCCCGCCCTCGATCACCCTGGATCAGGTCGAGCAGGTGGTGGTGACGACCTTGGAGCAGGTGCCGAAGAACGCCACCCACTGGTCGAGGACCTCGATGGCCACCCGAAGCGGACTGTCGAAGTCCACGATCGGGCGGATCTGGCGTGACTTCGGCCTCAAGCCCCACCAGGCCGGCACCTTCAAGCTGTCGAGTGATCCGCTGTTCGTGGAGAAGGTCGTCGACGTCGTGGGGCTGTATCACAACCCGCCCGAGCGGGCCGTGGTGTTGTGCGTGGATGAGAAGTCCCAGATCCAGGCCTTGGACCGCTCACAGCCGGTGCTGGCGATGATGCCGGGCATGCCCGAGCGGCGCACCCATGACTACGTCCGCAACGGGATCACCAGCCTGTTCGCCGCCTTCAATGTCGCCGACGGCACCGTCATCGGTGAACTGCACCGCCAGCATCGCGCCGCCGAGTTCAAGAAATTCCTGATCACGATCGACAAGAGCGTCCCCGCGGACTTGGACGTTCATCTGGTCTGCGACAACTACGGCACGCACAAGACCCCGGCGATCAAAGCGTGGCTGGCCCGTCATTCCCGCTTCCACATGCATTTCACCCCGACCGGCTCCTCCTGGATCAACCAGGTCGAGCGCTGGTTCGGCTTCTTGACCGACCAGATGATCCGGCGCGGAGCGCACAAAAGCGTGCAAGCCCTGGAGGCCGACATCCGCGCCTGGATCGACGACTGGAACGACAACCCGCGCCCGTTCGTCTGGAAGAAGACCGCCGAGGAGATCCTCGAATCCTTAGCCCGATATTGCCGACGAATTTCTGGCGCAGGACACTAGCTCTCCGGCCCCGGCTTTCCGGCCGGGGCGCGGGTCCAGGGCACCCAGGACACGGGTCCGGGACACGGGTCCGGGGCGCGGGTTCAAGAGCGCCGGATCGGGGGCGCCGGAGGCCCCGCGCGGGGACGGTGATCTAGGTGGTCGGCGTGGTCAGTGGGGTCAGCGGGGTCAGCGGGGCTCGGTGATCCAGGCGCCCCCGCGCATGACGCCGGAGACCTCCAGGTCGTCGGTGAGCACCACCAGGTCGGCCCGCTTGCCGACCGAGACGGATCCCAGGCGGTCGGCGAGACCGAGGACCCGCGCGGGGGTCAGGGAGGCGATCTCGGACGCCTCGGCCAGCGACAGGCCCACCTCGCGCACGGCGCGGCGGAACGCGACGTCCATGGTCAGGGTGCTGCCCGCGATGGCGCCGCCCTCGGCGAGCCGGGCCACCCCGTCCACGACGTTCACCGTCATCGGGCCGAGCCCGTAGACGCCGTCGCCCATGCCCGCCGCCGCCATCGCGTCGGTGATCAGCGCGGTCCTGCCGGGGCCCGCGACCTCGAATGCCAGGCGCGTCATGGCTGGGTGCAGGTGCACGCCGTCGTTGATCAGCTCGACCGTGACGCGCTCGTCCTGGAGCAGCGCGGCGATCGGCCCGGGGTCGCGGTGGTGCAGCGGCGGCATCGCGTTGTAGAGGTGGGTCGCGACGCTGCCGCCCGCCTCGATGCCGGAGACCGTCTGCTCGTAGGTGGCGTCGCTGTGGCCGAGGGCGGCGATCACGCCGTTGGCGACCGCCTCCCGTACGGTGTCCAGCGCGCCGGGCAGTTCGGCGGCGATGGTGACCATCCGCACGTGGCCGCGTCCGGCCTTGAGCAGCCCGGTGAGCTCCACCGGCGAGGGGTCGCGCAGCAGCGCCGGGTTGTGCGCGCCGCACCGGGCGGCGGAGATGTAGGGGCCCTCGAAGTGGATCCCGGCGAGCAGGCCGTCCTCGCACAGGTCGGCGAGGGAGGCGGCGGCCCTGGCCAGATCGTCCGTGGACGCGGTGACCAGGCTGGCCATGAGCGTGGTGGTGCCGTGGCGGGCGTGCAGGTCGACGGCCCGGCTCGCCTGGTCCGGGTCACCGGTGGGGAAGGAACCGCCCGCCCCGCCGTGGTTGTGGATGTCGACGAAGCCGGGCACGACGTACCGGCCGCCGAGACCGAGCCCGGCGCCGGGGGCCGAGCCCTGGCCCACGTGGGTGATGTGGCCGTCTTCGATGGTGAGCCAGCCTTCGTGGACACCTTCGGGGGTCACGACGCGGGCGTCGGCGAGTGTGATGCTCATGCTCCCCATCCTCGCGGGTCCCCGCGAAAACCGGCTCCCGGCACTCCCGGCGCCGGGATCTTGTGGCGGGAACGACGTCGGATGGCTCATGAGCGTGATCATCTGGGCTCTGGCTGACAGCCACCTCCGATCAGGCACGGAGCGCTTCGCCTTCTACGGCTCGGTGAGGACGTAGAGCAGTCCGACCATGCTGGTGCCGCCCACGATGTCGCCCTTGCCGACCAGGTCGCGGATGTCGGCGAGAGGTACCCACTCGACGCGCTCGGCCTCCCACGCCTCGGTCGGCGGGCCGGTGTAGATGGCGCTGTCGGCGCGGAAGATGTGGTGGACCGAGTCCGAGATGCCGTTCGTTGGCTGGACGCGCAGCAGCGGGCGGAGCGGTCCGGGCTGCCATCCGGTCTCCTCCTCGACCTCGCGCGCGGCAGCGGCGATCGGCTCCTCGTCGTCCTCGATCTTGCCGATGGGGATCTCCCACCCCCACGAGTCGGTAATGAAGCGATGCCGCCAGATCAGCAACACCCGCTGCCGATCGTCGGTGACGACGGCCCCGGCCCCCGGCGCGGTACGGATCAGCCGGTGGTTCAGGTGCCTGCCGTCGGGCAGCTCCACATCCGCCACTCGGACATCAAGCCACGGATCGGTGTAGAGAGGTTCTTCGGAGTGGACCTGCCAGCGCATGCGGCGTACTCCCAGCGTGGATACCTGATCTCGGCACCACGCTACAAGGGCACGTGTCGGAAACTCTTCGACCACGCGGGCGTCGAAGGGCCGCAGAGCGTTGGCCACCATGGTGATCCGTTCGGCGATGCGTTCGGACTCCATGCCCTGTATCCGGTCGAGCATCGTTTCAGTGATGGTGACGGTCTCAGTCGATGTGCGGGTACGCGCCGTTCAGGTAGTCGTTGAGCTGGCGCCATTGCGTCGGGTGGATATCGAGGGCTGGGAGGTCTTGGGGCGCCACCCATCGGACGTCGCTGGCCTCGTTGTTGGCTCCTGGCTGACCGCTGATCGGTCGGGCGATCAGCATCACCTCGTACTCCTGGCGAACCTCTCCGTCGGTGTAGGCGACGATGTGACCGGGGTCGGAGTAGACGCCGAGCATGCTCACCGGTTCGACGGTGATCCCGGTTTCCTCCTCGGTCTCGCGTACGGCGCACTGCGAGGGTGTCTCGCCGATCTCCATCTTGCCCATCGGCAGTGCCCATTGGCCGGTGTCGCGCCTGCGTTGCAGGAGGATGCGGCCGGTGTCGTCGACGGTGACGGTTCCGCAGGCGGGGACCAGGGTGTTGGCCTTCGGCGCGTTCGGGTCGTTCCAGAACTCGACTCGTCCCATGGGTCTTCCTCAGATCTCGGCGCCGGACCACGGCACGGCCCCGGCCCACACTCGGTCGAATGATGTCATGTAGTGGTCTGCGACCGTTCCTCCGTCGAGTCGGCGGAAGTGAAAGGTCGCGTTAGCCGACGCGGGCTCGCCGTAAGCGTGCGGGTTGATGAGGATCTCGTCGTCGTAGCGGAAAAGGGAGGCGTATAGCGTCGTCGAGTGGAGCCGTACCTCGCACCCGTCAAGGTCGGTGAGGGGACGGTAGTAGGTGAGAGAAGAACGGATTTTCGCCGCGAGTGTGCCTCCCAATCCCTCCTCGCGGTCGCGGATCTCGACGGCTTGGGAGCCGGGGTCGCCGAAGCATAGGCGAACCGTCACGCCGCGTTGAGCCGCCTCAGTGAGCATGCGGGCTATCTTCGGTTGTGTCTGGGCGTAGAACGTCCCGGAAAAGACCAGGACGTCTATGCGTTCTTGGGTCGCACTGAGAAGACGCAGCCACAGCTCACGCGGGACGCTCGCCCGGTCGGCGTAGATTTCTAGCAGTTCGGAGCGATTGGCTGCACTTTTACGAGTGTCGCTGTGTCGCAGCACGTCAGGCCATAGATAGGTCTCGTCGGCCACGAGTAGTTTGGCCGCTGCCCAGCGGTGACGGCGATGCGGAACCCGGCCGGTGTTGATCCAGCGTTCGACGGTCTTGGGCTCGACTCCGCATATTTTGGCCAGATCCTCCAGCGCGACACCGTGACGCAGCATCGCTGTACGTAGGCGCTCGTTCACGCTCTCAGTGGACAGGACCCTGTGGGACGTTTCAAGCCCTTCTTGGGACGTTTTCATGGTCGCCAACACGTCCTCACAACGGCCTTCGGCGAAGTTCAAAGATCCCTTCCGCTTCGGTTCACTTGTTTCCGATGGTTAGCGGACCATCACACACTGTGACCATCTGGGGGTCGGGTACATGAAGCCGTCAATGACCGGTTCCGGCTCTACCTCGATAACCTCGCTTGACATCGCCGAAGAACTCCGAATCCAACTGGAGCGCCAGGGAATCGTGGCCGACGTCCATGACGGGTACGGGCTGGCGCTGGTGTCGGTGTGGGTGGGGCTGGTCGTCTGGTGCAAGGACGATCGTTACTGGTGGCGTACCGGCTGGGACGCCCGACGGCACCGGCCCGTCTACGCCTGGCATCCGGCGGGGGACGCTGTCCAGGCCGCTCGTCGGATCGCGTTCCGCTATGTGGAGCTGCGCGAGGTCCATCCCCCGTCCGAGCTGACGGCGGGAGCGCGTTGTGATCCTGCTTGACGAGTGCCTGAGTCCGCACGTGGCCATGGTTCAGCGGGATCACGTGCGGCTGGAGTGGCGGCGACGGTACGCGGATTCGGTGCTTGAGCGGGCTCGCTCGGTGCGGTGGACCTGCCTGTGTCGTGCCACGGTCTACGAGCTGTACGAGGGCGGTGGGAAGGCGTTCATCCGGCGAACCGTCCAGCTCGACCGCAGTCCCGAAATCCACGACACCTTCGTCTATTCGATCGGTGAAGCTCGGGCGATCTGGACAGGGCTGCTGTCCGGAAGCGCCCGTTAGACGGCGTGGCCGTGTGAGATCTGGAGGGGCCTCACGCGGTCACGCCTACTCAAGATCACGCCGGGAAGTGCGGTCCGTCGCTTCCGGCCGGTGCCGAGACCGGTTTTCCGTTCCCGTGGGCTGGTCGGCGGGTGCCCGGCCTGGAGTTCACCAATCTCGGCGAGGCGTTCCCGCGGCGTTGCCCTCCCTTTGGTCGCTCGTTGTATTCTCGCTGTTCACGGGGGTATGGCGTGAATCACCGCGGCCGTTTCCTACTGGTCGGTAATGATGCCTAGGGTATATGGGTAGATACCTCACGTAAGGCGACAAGCCGTACCCCAGGGGGTTGCAGAATGACGGCGCGAATGGGCACCGGACGGCTCGGTCCTGCCGAGCGATCCGCCGCACTGGCGCAGATGAGCGCCGAAGAACTCGACGTGGTGGTGATCGGAGGCGGGGTCGTCGGAGCGGGGGTCGCGCTGGACGCGACGACCCGGGGGTTGTCCGTCGGGCTGCTGGAGGCGCGCGACTTCGCCTCGGGGACCTCCTCCAGGTCGTCCAAGCTCATCCACGGCGGGCTGCGCTACCTGGAACAGCTCAACTTCGAGCTGGTCAGGGAGGCGCTCCAGGAACGGGCCCTGCTGCTGCAGCGGATCGCCCCGCACCTGGTGCGGCCGGTGCCGTTCCTGTTCCCGCTGACACACTTCGGCTGGGAGCGGCCCTACGTCGGCGCGGGCCTGGTGATGTACGACACGATGGGCTTCTCCGCCGGTCTCACCCGGGGGGTGCCCGGCCACCGGCACCTGTCGCGTACGAGGGCGCTGCGGCTCGCGCCCGCGCTGCGCAGGACGGCCTTCTCCGGCGCGGTGCAGTACTGGGACGCCCAGGTCGACGACGCCCGCTATGTCATGACCCTGCTGCGGACGGCGGCCACGTACGGGGCCAATGTCGCCTCGCGGGCGCAGGTGGTCGGCTTCCTCCGCGAGGGGGAGCGGGTGACCGGGGTCCGGGTGTGCGACCTGGAGACCGGCAGGGAGATGGACGTACGGGCCCGCCAGGTGGTCAACGCCACCGGCGTGTGGACCGACGACATCCAGGAGCTGGTCGGCGGGCGCGGGCAGATCCACGTACGCGCCTCCAAGGGCATCCACCTGGTGGTGCCGCGCGACCGGATCCACTCCCTCACCGGGATCATCCTGCGCACCGAGAAGTCGGTGCTGTTCGTCATCCCCTGGGGCCGTCACTGGATCGTCGGCACCACCGACACCCGGTGGGAGCTGGACCGGGCCCACCCGGCGGCGTCGCGGTCGGACATCGACTACGTCCTCGACCACGTGAACGAGGTGCTCTCTGTCCCGCTCACCCGCGAGGACGTCGAGGGCGTCTACGCCGGGCTGCGCCCGCTGCTGTCGGGGGAGTCGGAGGAGACGTCCAAGCTCTCCCGCGAGCACGTGGTGGCCCACCCCGTGCCGGGGCTGGTCATGGTGGCCGGTGGAAAATACACGACATATCGTGTTATGGCGAAGGATGCGGTCGACGCCGTGGCGCACGGCCTGGACCAGCGGGTCCCGCCCTCCTGCACCGACCGCGTCCCGCTCGCCGGGGCCGAGGGCTACCAGGCGCTGTGGAACTCCCGGCAGCGGCTGGCCCAGTCCTCCGGGCTGCACGTGGCCAGGATCGAGCACCTGCTCCAGCGGTACGGGTCGATGATCGACGAGGTCCTGGCGCTGATCGAGCGGGACCCGTCGCTGGCCAAGCCGCTGACGGGGGCCGACGACTACCTCCGGGCGGAGGTGGTCTACGCGGCGACCCACGAGGGCGCCCGGCACGTGAACGACGTGCTGACCCGCCGTACGCACATCTCGATCGAGACCTTCCATCGGGGGCTGGCCGTGGTCGAGGAGGCGGCCCAGCTCCTCGCCGAGCCGCTGGGCTGGGACGCCGAGCAGATCAAGCGCGAGGTGGAGTACTACACCAAGCGCGTCGAGTCCGAGCGCCTCTCCCAGGAGCAGGACACCGACCAGGAGGCCGACGCCATCCGCCTCGGCGCCCCGGAGATCGTGCCGGTGGCCAGTCCCGAGACGAACCCGGTGTAGTCCCCGAGAACCGGGAAGCCTGGGAACCGCGGGTCTCACGGTTGGCCGCCCGGTCGCTCTTTTCGGGGATGACGGCCCCGGAGTTCACCAAGGTCGTCAGACCTTCGCCCGCGGCTTCGGGGCCAATCCGGACTCGGTAACCCGCGTGGGGCGCGGCGACCGCCACCCGCCATCGAGCTTGGCCGGCTCGGCCTCGATGTCGATATCGAAGGTGAACTCGCCTCGTCCGGCCCCACCGGTGCCGGCCGTCATGGGGGCGCGACTCCCTGCTCCGACGCCAGAGCGTGAGGGCGCGACGCGGTCAGAGGCTGGCTCTGCCGTATCTCCAGTAGCCATGGAAAGTGATGTCGGACCTGGAGACGTGGCGTTCGCCGACCAGGTGCCTGCGAACGCCGCCCGCCAGCGAGGACTCGCCCGCCGCCCAGGCGTAGAAGGGACCGGGAGGCAGTCGCGCGTCCTTCACGGCTCGCAGGGCGAGGGTGCCCGGCCTGACGGAGGAGTCGTCGCGGGGCAGCCAGTGAATCTTCGTTCCCGTGGGCGCGGTGACCTCGCTACGGATGTCCTCGCTGCCGGGAACTTCGAGGAAGACCACGGCGGGCAGCGCGTCGGCGGAGCTCTCCAAGATGGCGAGAATCGCCGGTAGCGCGCTCTCGTCGCCGACGAGAAGCTGCCAGGCCGCCTGTGGGACAGGCCGGTAGCTGTGGCCCTCGTCAAGGAAGGCGACCTCGTCGCCGGGCTCGGCGGCCAGTGCCCAGACGCTCCCCGGCGCGGTGGTCCCGGACGCGGCGGCCGGGTCGTGCGGTCCATGGATGGAGATTTCGATGTCGAACGCGGACGCCTCCGGCCGGAAGCGCCGGATCGAATACGACCTGACGCGAGGACGCTGTCGAGCCGATTGCAGGGTGCGTTGGAGCATCCATCTCTCACTGCTGGGCAGTACGACCTCGTCTTGTCCGGGGTCGCCGAAGAACAGGCGGCCCGACTGGTCGTACCCGGTCCGCTCCAGATGGTGAAAATCGTCTCCGCCCAGCGTGACGGCCACGAAGTGCGGGCTGATCCGCTCGGTGTCCCGGACGGTCAGCGTCAGCATGCGCCGGTGGTGCGGACGCCGGTTCCTGGCTGCCATCGCTATCCACTCCCCGTGGCGCGCGCTGCTGTGTCGATAATGAGGACCACGATCATGGGAACCACCGTCGCGTATGCCGTGGCCGCGCGGCCACCGGTAAACTGTCGGCTGATGCCGGAAAGCCGCCACGTTGTCCCGGAGTCCTCGACACCATGGGAGATGACATCTTCCGGTGGAGGATGGCTTCCGCACGGCTACCACCTCGACCCTCACTCCCACATCCAGGGCCAGCTGGTGTACGCGGCCGCCGGCACCCTGGCCACCACGACCGAACGCGGGACCTGGGTCGCCCCGGCCAACCGCGTGACGTGGACGCCGCCGGGGTTCGTCCACTCCCATCGCTTCTACGGCAGGACCGACGTTCGCCTCCTCACCATCCCGGTCGGGCTATGTGGCGGGCTGGTAGCTCATCCCAGTGTGTTCGCGGTCAGCCCGCTGCTGCGCGAATGCCTGCTGGCGCTGACCGACAGACAGCGGTTCCGGCCCGGCGCCTATGAGCGACTGCTGGCGGTGGCGGTCGACGAGCTCGCCGATACCCCTGAGCAGTCCTTGCACCTGCCCGAACCCCGCGACGACCGGCTGCGCGCCGCCACCGATCTCCTGCATGCCGATCCCGGCCGGCCCGCCCCCCTGGCCGAGCTGGGACGCGCCGTCGGAGCGAGCGAGCGAACCCTGAGCCGCCTGTTCCACACCGAGCTCGGCATGGGCTTCCACCGCTGGCGCACCACCCTGCGCATCCACCACGCTCTGGCTCATCTCGCCAACGGCCTGTCGGTCACCGACACCGCCATGGCGTGCGGGTGGTCCAATCCGTCCAGCTTCATCGACGCGTTCACCGAGGTCGTCGGCCAGACCCCCGGCCGTTACCAGGCAGGTCTGCGCGACGACCCGAAGTAGCCACTCGACGACGCCGGGCGCGAGAGGTGGCTCCTGTCGATCCTGCATGGGGCGAAGGAGACAGTTGGCGGTTTTCCGGTATTCAGTGTCTATTTAACGGTTGGCTGCCTTTCCGTACCGGGTCCACAGTGGTCGAACGCGTGCCGCGTCGTCCGGCGCGGCGCCGTCGTTCACGCCTCGGGCGTGTTCGACCACCGTGTTCTTCAAGGAGGGTCGGGACTTCATGGCCGAAACATACGAGACCACCACGGTCGTCATCGTCGGAGCCGGGGTGGCCGGTCTGACGCTCGGCAACTTCCTGCTGGGCAACGGCGTCAGCTGCGTCGTGCTGGAAAAGCACAGCCGTTCCTACGTCGAGCAGCGCCAGCGGGCCGGGACCATCGACGGCTTCGGGGTACGCATGTTCCGCGAGTGGGGACTCCAGGAGGTGCTGGAGGGCGACCCCATCCCGCGCGAGGAGGGCGGCTTCTTCATCGACGGGCACGGGGTGCCGATGGACATGGAGGACGAGGACAACGAGAGCATGTTCTGCCCTCAGCAGGTCCTCGTCCGCAATCTCACCGACGTGTTCCTGCGCGACGGCGGCGACCTTCGCTACGAGGCCGCCGACGTGTCCCTCGAAGACATCGACGGCGACCGTCCCCTGGTGCGCTACCGCGACGCGGACGGCTCGGCGAGGGGCGTGTCCTGCGACCTCATCGCCGGCTGCGACGGCTTCCACGGGATCAGCAGGGCGACCATCCCCGCCGACGCCCTGACCCGCTACTCCCACGAGCACGGATACTCCTGGCTCAGCGTCCTCGCCGCGGCACCGACCAGCCCCTCAGGCATGGCGATCCACTCGCGCGGCCTCGCGGGAATGATCCACCGCGGCGCCCACGCCACCCGCCTCTACCTTCAATGCCCGCTCGACGACACCCCCGAGCAGTGGCCGGACGAGCGTATCTGGAGCGAACTGGAAGCCCGTTTCGGCACCCCGCCATCGACCGGTCAGATCATCGACAAGCGGATCGTCCCTCTTCGGAGCGTGGTCTTCGACCCGATGAGCTACGGCAACCTGTACCTGCTCGGGGACGCCGCCCACATCGTCCCGCCGATGAGCGCGAAGGGAATCCACCTCGCCCTCCACGACACCGAAGTGTTCGCCCGCGCCGTCATCCACCAGGTCCGGCAGGGTGATCGGAGCCTGCTCGACAGCTACTCCCCGGACTGCCTGCGCCACATCTGGAACTACCAGGCGTTCGCCTCATGGATCACCGACCTCATGCACAACGCCGGCGACGCCTCCTACGAAGGGGAGTTCCGCAAGCAGGTCGCCCGAGCTGAACTGCAGCGCCTGTTCACCTCTCCCACGGCGAACAAGCTCTTCGGCGAGCTCACCGCCGGAACCAACTAGGGCCTGTATGGACCTCGGATCTTCAGGTGGGTCGAAGGCTTCGGGTCCACAAGACCAGGGGCATGCCAAAGCCTCCGGCAATCCCGGTGCTGTTCACCCGGAAGGTGCCCCCGGCCCCGGAAAGTCTCAGAAACCGGATCCCTCGGACCCGGAGAGCCCTCAGGAAGCCCCAGAAACCCGAAGGAAGCCCCAGAAACCCGAAAGCCCCGGGTCCCGAGAAGCTCGGGACCCGGGGATTCCTCCGGAGGGACTGACGGGCTCCGGGAGGACTAGCGGGTGAAGGCCTGGAACTCGGCCGCGCGCAGGTGGTCCCTGGCGGGGCTGGCCGTGGCGCAGTCGGTGGCGGAGTTGGGGTCGGCGTCCTGCTCACCGGCGTAGACCGGGTTGCCGGTGCACTGGGTGGAGACGGCCCGCAGGGTCAGGTGGGTCGCGGTGGTCGTGGGGATCTTGAAGGACTCGATGACCAGGTCGGCGCCGCGAGGACGTGGCCTGCGCGTGTCGAAGGCGTTGGACGGGCTGGTGTAGACGACCGAGAAGGACGCGGGGGAGGAGCAGTCCTTCTTGGTGGCGTCGCAGGCCAGGACCTCGAAGGCGCGCAGGGCGCTGAAGCGGTTCTGGGTGCCGGGGTCGGCCGGGTCGGTGGCGGCGGGGGGCCGGAGCATCGCGCTGACCTGCACGCGGCGGATCTTCTCCGGCTTGGTACCGGCCAGGTCCACGGTGACGCCCTTGCCCTTGACCGGTCCGGTCAGCGAGGCCCAGTTCGTCGCCTCCGTCTCGTCGATCAGCTTCGCCTGGTTGACGCCGTCACCGGTCGCGGTGGCGCCCAGCGCCGCCGAGGCGAGGTTCTTCGGAATCGCGAGCGGCAGCGGCAGCTTCAGGCCGGGCAGCACCGCGAACTTCACCCGGGTGTGCCCGAACCCGTTGCCCGCGACCACGAAGTCGTAGAGCCCCGGGGTCATCTCGACGGTGTCGCCGAGCGGGGTCGCCGGGTCGGTGTCGGCCACCGGCACAACGCGGCCCTCGTAGTCGCCGACGTAGAGCCGCAGCGCGGCGTCCTTGGCGTCGAGCAGCGGCTTGAGCTGGATCTTCCCGTTCTTGCCGGACGGGTCGACGAAGCTCGGCGTCGGGTCGGGGTCGTTGGCCCCGACGCTCGCCGCGCCCTGGCCGAGGCCGTGCTCGGCGAACGCGCGCCACATGATGGCCTGGTTCGCGCCGCCGAAGCGGATGGCGTCGGCCGCGAGCAGCGCGTCGCGGTGGTCGACGTAGCTGACCGCGCCGGTCGCCATCAGCAGCAGCGCGTCGAAGGAGACCTGCGCCCAGCGGCGGTTGCCGGGGCACTCCCCGAGCGGGGTCGTGCCGTCGGCGCACGCCTTCTGCCTGGCCGGGGTGCCCTGGCCGTACTTCTGCAGGAAGCCCTTGCGCACGTCGTACTGGGTCGCCGACCAGATCTCACCGTCGGCGTGTACCTGCTGGCCGACGATGTCGTACGCGATGTCGCTGTAGTTCAGCGGGGAGTCGGACATGTCGTAGTTGCGGATGCCCGCCTTCTTGTCACCGGTGACGTAGCCGCCGGTGACGTACGGGGTGTCGCCCGCGGGGCGGAAGCCGTACTCGGAGAGGTACTCCATCGCGAACAGGTCGGAGGTGCTCTCGTTCATCGCCCCGGCCTGGGCGCCGCTCCACCCGGCGTTCGGGCCGCCGATCATGCGGCCGGAGATCGCATGGGTGTACTCGTGCCCGATCACCGACATGTCGTAGTCGCCGTCCACGCAGGGCGAGTAGAACGAGCCCGCGATCGGCTGCCACATGTACATGTTGGTGATGGGCGCGACGCCGTCGGGACCGGTGATCTGGTTGGCGTTGTCGCGCACGCTGAGCACCCGGGCGCCCGCCTGGGCGTTGCCCTGCTCGGGGTCGCCGCCGAGGCCGCCGCGCTCGCCGTTGTCGTTCTGCATGTTCCAGGCGGTCTCGGTGAAGCCGAGCCGGTAGGACCAGTCGTGCATGCGGTTGTGCATGACGTGCAGGTTGGAGATGGCGGCTTCGAGGTCGGCCTCGCCGGGCTGGTCCAGGGAGGCCGGGTCGCACTTGGCCGTGTACCACTTGTTGGTCCACGGGTAGACGTACTCGCGGCTGGGCGTGGCCACGTTGCTGCGGGTGCCGACGGAGAACGCGTCGCCGCTGGCGCGGTTCTCCACGGTCTTGGCGGCGTTGCCGACGCTCGTGTTCGTCGGGGTGTCCGTGGTGTGGTCGACGTCCCACGCCTTGCCGGTGGCCGGGTCGGCCCCGACGACGGCGCAGCCGGGACCGGTCTTGGAGCACCACGTCACGCGGGTGTCGGTGGAGGAGTAGTCGGCCGGGGGATTGGCGGTGAACGCCTTCCACCTGGGGTCGTCCGGCGCGCTGTGGTGGTCCACCAGGTTCTCGCGGGTCAGGATCTCGCCGCTCACCGCGTCCACGTGCGTCGTGTACGCGGCGGGCTCGCCCTCGCCGCCGCCGATCAGGGTGATCTGGAACGCGTTGTGCGTCCCGTCGGGCGCGGGCACCGCCGTGGCGGTGGCCTTCTTGACGCTGGCCGTGGCCAGGTCGATCCCGCCGTCCCTGGCCGCGATCTCCAGCGCCTGCTGCTCGGTGAGCCTGGCGGCGGGAGGCGCCTCGGAGGAGCGGGAGAGGGTCGAGGTGACGTGGAGGACCTTGCCGCCCTTCACGCCGACCACGACCTGCCCGTCCACTCCCGCGGGCAGGTCGCCGAACTTCTGCCGCAGCAGTACGGCGTACCCGTCACCGATGGGGTTGGCGGCGATCTTCTCAAGCGCGTCCACGGCCTCGCCGGAGAGCCCGAAGAGGTTCTCGTTCGCCTTGAGGTAGGCCCGCGCGGCCCGCTCGGGGTCGGCGTCCAGGCCCTCGGCGAGGGGAGCGGAACCGGAGATGACGGCCGGGGTACCGAGGGAGTTCCACCGGATCGTCGCGATGCTCGCCGCCGCCGACCTGGAGAGTGTGGTCGGGGGCGCGACGCTGCCGCGCCGGTTGTCCAGGTCGGGCTTGGCGCCGTGTTCGGCCTGGAAGTCGTGGACCTTGGGGGGCTGGCCGCCGGGTTCGCCCTGGGCGACCCCCGGCAGGGGAATGACGAGCGCCGCGGTGGCGGCGGCGATGACGGTAACGCGTGACCAGGGTTTGGTCGACACCGATCCTCCTGCGAAATATGGCCGTCGCCGGCCATGCCACACGCAGATCGCGTGTGTTGCGCAAGAAGTAACACCGATTCAAGTGTCATGACAAGATCTTGTAAAGGTGTATATGTCAGTGTTATAGGGGCTTTGGAGCGTGCAAACGGGTGCGCCCCCGGCGGTCGGGCCGGGGACGCGGGAGTTCGCCAGGTCGCGAGGGGTTCAGGAGAACGGGATCCAGGCCCGGTCGGCGAGGTCCTTCATGTCGCTCACCTTGAGACCGAGGTCGGAGACCGTCCACAGGCTGTCGCCGATGACGACCGAGCGGCGGATGCCCGGGTCGTACGGGGCGAAGCCGGTGTTCTTCGCCGGCTTGGGCCTCGGGTGGACGACCGTGCCGGTCCTGGTGACCGCGGAGTCGTCGATCGTGAGGACCAGGGCGGTCCCGTTGGTCTGCTCGGTACCCGTCCACGAGCTCAGCGGGAGGACCGCCATCCCCGTCTTCGCCCAGTACAGGAAGGCGTGCGGGTCCCACTCGGCCTCCGAGCCCGAGTCCTTCTGGAACATCTGCGACAGGCGGCGCGGGTTGGCCGGGTCGCTCACGTCGAACAGCGACACCTGGGTGCCGAGCGTGCGGCCCTCCTCGCTGGCCTCCTGGCCCACGCCGATCAGCCGCCCGTCGCCCGCCGGATGCAGGTACGCCGAGTAGCCGGTGATCTTCAGCTCGCCCGTCCTCCTCGGTGCCGCCGGGTCGCGCAGGTCGAGCGTGTAGAGCGGGTCCACCTGCCTGAACGTCACGACGTAGCCGACGGGGCCGATGAAGCGGACCGAGTAGATCCGCTCGCCCTGGCCGAGCTCGCCGACCTCGCCGGTCTTGACCAGGGTGTCGGCGTCGAGCACGTAGACGGCGCTGGAGGTGTCCGGGGGAGCGGTAGGGGGAGCGGCCGAGGCGTTCTGCGTGGCGGTCGAGGTGGTGGCGACCCTCAGGTGTCCCTCGTACTCCGACAGCGAGTACTGGTTGAGCAGCCTGCCGGAAACCTTGCCCGAGGCGACGTAGCGGGGCGCCCCGGCCGCGGTGATGTTGAACCGGTGGACCTCGGTCTCCTCCGGCGGCTGCTCCGGGGTCACCTCGGCCGTCGGGGTCGGCGGGGCGGTCTCGGTGGGCGAGGGGATCGGGGACGCCGGGAGGCTGAGGCTCTGGGACGGCGCGGGGGTGTGGGTCGGGGTGACGGTGACGGTCTGGCCCGACGAGGGCTCGGGGAGCAGGCTCGGAGCGGGGTCGAGGCCCGACGCGGCGGCGGGCGTCGCGGGCACCGGCTCCGGCGTCGCGGGCGAGTTCGCGGAACCGGGCGTGGCGAGTGGGCTCGCGGAACCGGGCGCCACGGGTGGGCTCGCGGGATCGGGCGCCGCGGGGGTGGCGAACGGGCTCACGGAGCCGGACGGCGCGGGGGTCACCGGGGTGGGAGCCGGGGTCGCCGGGGTGTCCTCGACGACCATCGAGTCGATCGGCCGGGGCCACCACCAGCGCGGGTTGCTCGCCACGTACAGGCTGGAGGCCGTTCCGTAGACGGTGTCGCCGTCGGCCGCGACGCTGATCGGGGCCGTCTCGGTGAGCGCCTGGGACAGGTCGAGGCTGTGCATGGTCAGCATCGACGTCCCGGTGTACTCCGCGGGGTGGCTGACCCGCCCGCAGTCGACCGTGCGCTCCGAGGTCTCGCCGTCCGCAGTTGTCAGCTCGTACTTCGGCAGCCACGCCTCGATCGGCGCCTTGGCCACGATCTCCGCGTTGCGCCGGGTGCGCTCGTTGTCCGACAGGTCGGGCCCGGCGTCGGGGAACTCGATCCTCGGCTGGCTACGGACCACGATCCGCACGGTCGAGCCGACCATCCTGGCGTCCACGTGGGAGCCGTCGGGGGTGAGCGAGCCGATCACCTTCGGCTTCCCCGACAGGTCGACGAGGACGTAGCGCGGTCCCGGGCTCGCCGCGCGCTTGGCCGTCGCGCCGTACGGGATGATCCCGCCACCGGAGAACAGCACCAGCGCCCTGTCGCCGCTGACCAGCAGGTCGGCCGGGGCCCACACCTGCTCGGCGTCCACGAGCTTGAGCGTGCCGGTGACCTTCCTGGTCGCGGCGTCCACCACCCGCAGCACGCCGCGGTTCACGGTGACGACCCGGTCGCCGTCGGTCTTCACCAGGTCGGGCTCGTCGACCCCGGCCTCGTGCGTGTTCGTGGTGGAGTGCTCGGGCGCCCCGGCCGTGCTCTTGGCGGCGGCGTCCGACCGCGCCTCCGCGTACATGACCGCGGGGCCGCCGATGCCCCAGGGGCCGACGTTCTTCGCCGTCGCCGCGCGCAGCCCGGCCAGCATGTCGTCACAGCCGCTGTAGGAGACCAGCTTGACGTTCCCCAGATCGACCGGTGCCGTACGGCCCGCCGCGGTCTTCGTCCCCGTCGAGGTGCACGCCGTGGCGAGCAGCGCGGCGGCGAGGGTGACCGCGCCGGCCGTACGAATCGATGTCCTCATGCCCCTACGACGGATCGGGGGGCCGCGCGGTTCAACACCCCGCTACTCACTGGTAGTCATGGCATGCCTCCCGCGATTACCCTGCGAACATGGCCGTTCCCCCTGAAACGACACGGGCCGAGATGACACGGGTTCTCGACCCCCGCATGATCGAGCGCGTCGTACGGCACGTGACCTCCGGCGGGAAGACGCGGGAGATCACGGCGCCGTTCACCGGTGAGGTCCTCGCCGAGCTGCCCGTCTCCACCGCCGACGACGTCCGCGCCGCCCACGCCGCGGCGCGGGAGGCACAGCGGGCGTGGGCGGCCAGGCCCGCGCGGGAGCGTGCCGAGCCCTTCCTGCGCCTGCACGACGCCATCCTCGACCGCCGCGAGGAGATCCTCGACGTGGTCCAGTGGGAGACCGGCAAGGCCCGCAGGCACGCCTTCGAGGAGGTCCTCGACGTCGCGGGCTGCACCCTGTACTACGCGCGCAGGGCCCCCGGCCTGCTGGAGCCGAGGAGGCGGGCCGGGATCCTGCCCGTCGCCACCAGGACGGTCGAGACGCGCCAGCCCCGGGGAACGGTGGCGCTCGTCTCGCCGTGGAACTACCCGCTCTCGCTCGGCGTCACCGACGTCGTCCCCGCGCTGCTCGCCGGGAACGCCGTCGTCCACAAGCCCGACACCCAGACCGCGCTGTCCACGCTGTGGACGATCGACCTGCTGGTCTCCCTCGGCATGCCCCGCGAGATCTGGCAGGTCGTCCTCGGCGACCCTTCGGAGGTGGGCGAGGCGCTGCTCGACGACGCCGACTACATCGCGTTCACCGGCTCCACCCGGGCCGGCCGGAAGGTCGCCGAGGAGGCGGCCAGACGGCTGATCGGCTGCTCGCTGGAGCTCGGGGGCAAGAACCCGATGCTCGTGCTCGACGACGCCGACCTCGACGCCGCGACCCAGGGCGCGCTGCGCGCCTGCTTCACCAACGCCGGGCAGCTGTGCCTGTCCGTCGAGCGGCTCTACGTCCACGACTCCGTGTACGACGCGTTCGTGGAGCGGTTCGTCCGGCAGGTCGGGAACATGCGGCTCGGTGCCGGGCTCGACTGGAACGTGCAGATGGGCTCGCTCTCCTCCCCGAGGCAGCTGGAGGCGGTCGGCGCCCACGTGGACGACGCCGTCGCGAAGGGCGCCCGGGTCCTCGCCGGAGGGAGGGCCCGCCCCGACCTCGGCCCGCTGTTCTACGAGCCCACCGTCCTGTCCGGCGTCGACGAGAGCATGGAGCTGTGCCGCGCCGAGACCTTCGGCCCCGTCGTCGCGATCTACCGCGTCGGCGACGACGACGAGGCGGTCGAGCGGGCCAACGACACCGCGTACGGGCTCAACGCCTCCGTCTGGACCCGCGACGTGCCGCGCGGGCGGGCGCTGGCCTCCCGGATCAGGGCGGGCACGGTCAACATCAACGAGGGCTACGGGTCGGCCTACGCCTCCTACGACGCGCCCATGGGCGGCATGAAGTCCTCGGGTCTCGGCCGCCGCCACGGGACCGAGGGGCTGCTGAGATACACCGAGGGGCAGACCGTCTCCAGCCAGGCGCCCTGGCTGGGCTTCGAGCCGATCCTCGGCATGGCGTACGAGAAGTACGCCGACACCCTCGCGACCGCCTTCAAAATCATGAAGACGCTCCACCTGAAGTGAGGACCCCGGGGCCACCGGGGTCGTCAAGGTCACCCTCGGAGCCCTCGGAGCCCTCGTACGCGCCGGACGACGTGGCTGGCAGGATCCCGGTGTGATGTGGAATGTCGAAGAGTTCGTACGCGCGGCGGGTGTGACCGTTGACGAGCTGGCCGCCTACGTGGACGAGAGTCAGCGGGGAGTGGCGCCCGTCATCCGTCGCACACCCCCGCGCGAGCTGGCCGGGCGGCTCGGGCTCGCGCGGTGGATCCGCGAAGGCGGGATGACGCCGGAGGGGTACGCGGAGTTCCTCCGCGTCTACCTCGCCGAGGGCACCCGGCTGCACCACCCCGCCCAGCTGGGGCATCAGGTCGCCGCCCCCGACTTCCCCTCGGCGCTCGCCGACTTCGTGCACGGCGCGCACAACAACCCGATGGCGATCTACGAGATGGGTGCCTCGGCGGCGACGGTCGAGTTCGAGGTCCTGCGCTGGATGCTGAGCAAAGCCGGTTTCGGCGAGGCGGGCGGCGGGGTCCTCACCCACGGCGGCTCGCTCGCCAACCTCACCGCGCTGCTGGCCGCGCGGGCCTCGGCCGCACCCGGCGCGTGGACCGAGGGCGTCCCCGGTGACCTGGCACTGCTGGCCCCGGTGTCGTCCCACTACTCGCTCACCCGCGCCGCCGCGATCCTCGGGCTGGGGGAGCGCGCGGTCATGTCGCTGGACGTGGACGCGCTCGGCAGGATCGACGTCGCCCGCCTGCCCGAGGCCCTGGAGCGGGTGCGCCGGGCGGGACGGCGGCCGATGGCCCTGGTGGCGAACGCCTGCGCGACCGGGACCGGCCTCTACGACGACCTGCGCGGGATCGGGGAGTTCTGCGCCGCCAACGGTGTCTGGTTCCACGTGGACGGCGCCCACGGCGCCTCCGCGCTGCTCTCCGAGGGGCACCGCCACCTGCTCGACGGGATCGACCTCGCCGACTCGCTGATCTGGGACGCGCACAAGATGCTGCGTACCTCCAGCCTGGCCGCGGCGGTCCTGACCCGGCGCGAGGGCGACCTGGACGCGGCCTTCCGGCAGCGGGCCAGCTACCTGTTCTACGGGGAGCAGGGCTTCGACCTCATCGGCAGGACCGTGGAGTGCAGCAAGGCCGAGCTGGGGCTGAAGATCTTCCTCAACCTGGCCTGGCGGGGTGAGCGAGGCCTGGGCGAGTACGTCGCGAGCCAGTACGCCACCGCGCACCGCTTCTGGGAACTGGCCCGCGAGCGGCCGGGCTTCGAGTGCCCGTACGAGCCGGAGAGCAACATCGTCTGCTTCTGGTACGGCACCGGCGACCAGGTGGGCATCCGCGAGCGACTGATGGACGACGGCGCCTTCCACCTGACCTCGGCGGAGGTCGGCGGGGTCCGCCACCTGCGGATCACCGTCATGGCCCCCGCCACGGACGACAAGACGCTGGAGGCGCTGCTCGACCGGATCACCGAACCGGAGACCACGACCGGTCCCCGGTGAGCAGGGCCTCGTTTACGGCAGATGGACCAGGTGGACCAGGTGGACCAGGTCCGGGGGCCGGTGGCGGGGTGAACCCGCGTCCGGGGAGTCGGGTTCGCCGTGGCCGGTTTCTCGTCGGATGGTGTGGCCGGTGGCGGGGGAAACCCACGTCCGGAGGGCCGGACCCCCGTGGCCGGTTCCTCGCTGGACGGTGTGGCCGGTGCGCGGTGGCCGGTTTCCGGGGAGTCCGGGACGGTTTTCGGCGGGCCTCAGTGGATCCCGGAGTCGGGGTGGGCGGCGTCCCAGCGGCGGCGCGACTCGGCGATGCCGTCGCGGTGCTCGGCCGACCAGTCGGCGAGGGCCCGTACCAGGTGGGTGAGGCTGTGCCCGGTCGGGGTCAGTTCGTAGTCGACCTGCGGCGGGACGACGGCGTGGACGGTCCTGGAGATCAGGCCGTCGCGCTCCAGGCGGCGCACGGTCAGGGTGAGCATCCGCTGCGAGATGCCGGGCACGGCCCGCTGGAGCTCGCGGAACCGGCGCACCCCCTGGGCCAGTTCCACGACCACCAGCACCGACCACTTGTCGCCGATCCGGTCGAGGACCTCGCGGATGCCGCAGTCCTCACCCCCGCAGGAGACGACCGGCTCCGTGGTTACCGCGGTGTGCCCCACTGACATCGAAGTGCCTCCTTATGTCACGCGTCCTGGTTGTCGATGATGGACCCGGTTACCGAAGAGAACCACTCACTCTGGGGAGATTCCATGATTTTGGTGACGGGGGCGACGGGCGCGCTGGGGCGGCTCGTCACCGCGCGGCTGGCCGGGCGGGACGACGTGGTGGCCGGGAGCCGCGCCCCGGAGGCGGTCCCCGCCGGGACACCGGCCCGCCTGATCGACTTCGAGGATCCCGCCTCGCTGGAGGAGGGCTTCACCGGGGCGGACACGCTCCTGCTGATCTCCGCGGGTTATGGCGAGGACGACGTGGTGATCGCCAGGCACGGCGCGGCGATCGACGCGGCGGAGAAGGCCGGGGTCTCGCACATCGTCTACACCAGCCTCAGCGCCGCCGGAGACCACCTGGCCTACGCGCTCGCCCACCGCTGGACCGAACGCAGGCTCCGCGAGGGGGCCGCGAGCTGGACGATCCTGCGCAACGGCCTCTACGCCGAGCTGCTGGCGACGCTCGCGCCCGTCGTGGACGGCAGGATCACCGCGCCGCTGGGCTCCGGACGGCTGGCCGCGGTGGCCCGCGAGGACCTGGCCGACGTGGCCGCCCTGGTCACGACCGGGGCCTCCGCGCACGCGGGCCGGACCTACGAACTGGTCGGGGAGGAGGCGGTCGGCGGCGCGGAGCTGGCCGAGGCTTTCAGCGGGGCCACGGGAGGCACTGTCTCGTACGAACCCGGCACCCCGCCCGCCGAAGTGACCGCGGTGACCGCGGTGAGCAGAGGCGCAGTCTCGTACGAGCCCGGCACCCTCGCCGGGGCCCGCGAGGCGTTCACCGCCCTCGGCCTGGCGCCCTTCCAGGTCCCGATGCTGGTGAGCACCTACTCCTCGATCGCGAACGGGTTCATGGACGCGACGGACGGCGACCTGCGCGACCTGCTCGGCAGGGCTCCCCGGTCCGCCCTGGAGGTCATCGTCGCGGAGCTAGGACGCGTGGCGGCCGAGGGTCCCCTGCCCGGCCGCGGAGAGGGCAGGGGACCCGTGTGATCAGTTGTCGGTGCAGAACATGTGGATACGGCAGTTCGTGAGGCGGCCCGCCTCGCTGGAGGCCGGCTCACGCTCCTCCAGACCCTGAAGGTCCTGAACGTCGAACGACATCGATTTCACCCCCTCGCCGATCTCGTGGCCGCGCCGAGCGCGGACCGCTTCTCCTTCCGCCGCCCCGGAGCGGGCGGCGAGCCTGGGACGGGAGGACGCCAGGCGTCCCCCACGACGTCGTCGAGCATCCACGGCCGCGCGTGCCGGTGGCGCAGCCGGAGGAGGAAGGCGACGATCCCGGCCGTACCGCCGAGGAACGTCGGGACGACCTTCGAGAAGGGGTCCGGCACGAGCAGCCTGCCGGAGCGGGTCACGGCTCTGGCCTCCAGGCATCCGGCCAGGTCCCCGGCCCAGCGCAGATACCGCTCGTCGGCCGTGAACCCGGCCATGTCGAGGAGGAACTCGCCGTCGCCCGGCAGGCCGTGGCACGGCACCGCCCCCGACTGCCAGCGGGTCCTGTGCACCGCGACCGCCGCCTGACCGGCGAGCCGAAGGGCGTCCGGGTCGCCGGTGGCGCGCCAGTAGCGGACGAGGAACGAGCCGATCCCCGACGAGCCGCTGCACCAGTGCGGCCGACGCGGCAGGACCGTCCGAGGATCCCCCGCGAGGGTGGGCCACCAGGCGGTGTCGCCGTCGACGTCGGCGTGCTCGTACAGGGCGCGGGCGACCTCGCGCACGGTCGCCATCCACTCCGGGCGGCCGAGGGTGACGGCGGCGTAGAGCAGCGCCGTGCCGACCCCGGCGATCCCGTGCGCGAAGCCGAGGTGGTCGGCGCCCGCGAGACCGGAGTCGAACGACTCCGGCGTCGGCCACCGAGGGTGCCCCATCCGGTAGGACCGCGCGCCGTGCAGGTTCTCGAACGTCTCCACGGCCCGCTTCCTGAGGACGGGGTCGCCCGAACGCAGGGCGAGGCGCAGCACCGTCATGCCGGACCCGGCCAGCCCGTGCGTCACGTCGGGGCTCGGGTGGTCCACCGGAAGCCGGGCCGCCGCTCGCAGTGCGAACTCCCTCGTCTCGTCGTCACCCGCGGCCTCCGCCGCCTCGTAGAGGGCCCAGACGGCTCCCGAGCGCCCGAAGTACAGGCCGGGGGGCCAGACGTCCTCGTCGGAGAGACGTCGGCGGAGCCACCCGGCCGCGACCTCCGCCGCGCCTCTCGCGTCCGCTGTGTCGTCTATGAAGGTGTCGCCCGTGGCGGTGCTGCCTGCGGCGGTGCTATCTGTGATGGTGCTGCCTGTGATGGTGTCGCTCGTGACGGTGTTGCCTGTGACGGTGTTGCCGGTGACCGCGCTGCCCGTGGTGATCGCGCGGGAGTCGAGCGTCAGGACGGCCAGGATGCCCGGTACGCCCCCGTTCACCGAGCACGGGTCCGCCTCGGCCCCGCCGGCCCCGCCGACCGCGTTGGGCCATGGCGACGGGCTGTCCTGCCGGGTGTCCATGGTCCCCACCAGCCGCGCGAGCCCGTCCGCCACCAGGAGGTCCGCCCGTCGTACCCCGTCCGCCCGTATCCCCGAGAGGACGGGACCGCCGAGGCCGCCCGCCCTGCCCGTCCCCCGCGCCGTCACGAGGTCGGTGGCGGGGGCCGGGGCGAGCGTGTCCAGATACCTCGCGCAGCGGTTCAGTGACCAGCGCTCCTCCGGTTCGGTGACCAGTCCCTCCACCAAGGGGCGGAGGAGGGCGAGGGTGGGGTTGGCCCCGGACACCGCGGCGACGTGGTCGAGGAGGCGCCGACCGCGGGCCGGGCCCGTCGTGCCGTCCTCGGGGAGCTCCAGCCCGGAGCCGGTCGCGAGGAAGTACGCCAGCCCGCCGAGGCCGAACAGGTCGGCCGTCTCTCCCGGCGCCGCCCGGAGTTCGCCGGTGTGCGGCACCAGCTCCGGGGCCAGGTAGCCGGGGGTTCCGCCGATCATGACGATGGCGCCCGGCACCGTCGCGTACTCCAGGTCGACGAGTCGCAGGTCACCGCCGGGCAGGAGCATCACGTTGTCCGGCGAGAGGTCGCGGAAGACGTGGCCGAGGTCGTGGACGGCCCGCAGCGCGTCGACGAGACGCCGCAGGATCGGCCGGACCTCGGCGGCACCGTTCCCGAAGCCGTCGCGTCCGAGGGGCCCGGCGTTCCCCTCGGACCAGCGTCGCAGCGTCGTCCCCGGCACGCGCTCCTCGACGAGGAACGCGTGGCCGCCCTGCTCGAAGAAGTCGACCACGGCCGGGACGACCCCGCTGGACGCCAGGGCCTCCAGCCGGGACCTCTCCGCCGCCAGCCGGTCGCGCGCGTCCCGGCCCCCGAGATCGGACGAGGCGTGCGGCCTGCCCTCCTTGATCACGACTTCGGCGCCGCTCTCGGTGTCCTCCGCGATGTACACGCCGCCCCTGTTGGCGTGTCGCACCGCCTCGCGGACCACGAAACGACCGTTCAGCATCACGGCGGGCCGCCGCTCCGGTGTCCCGGAGACCCCGGAGACGCGGTCCGTCGCTCCCGAGGCGCCGGGGGTGGTGAAGGGCGAGGTGGCGAAGGAGGGTGGGGAGAAGCGTGGCAGCCGCTCGTCGCGGATCGTCGTCCCTTCCGGCGTGCGGATCCGGATCTCGTAGAAACCGTCGTTGCCGAGCACCCGGTGCCCGCCGAAGGCCCCGTAGCGGTAGTGGACGATCCCGCCGGGCCGGTAGGGGTGGTCCGACAGGATCGCCGGACCGGGAAGCCCCCGGGTGGCCTGGTCGAGCAGCGGCGCCAGCCGGGCCGCCTCGGCGCTGCCCGCCGGGTAGGCGGTGACGAACTTCCCGGCCTGGGCGCGGGCGCAGTGGGGGGAGAGGAGCTCCCAGTAGTCACCCAGCCGCGCGGGGAACTTGAAGGCGCACCCCTCGGCGGCCAGCACTCGTACGACCCGCGAAAGCACGATCGGAGCGGAGAGCATCGTCGCGGAGACATGGAGTTTCCAGCCCTGCGCGGGCATCGCGTGTCCGCCGGGAACGACCAGGCACCAGAATTCCCCGTCGGTGACCGACCAGTCGCGGGCCGGGACCCGTCCGATCTCGGCGATCGCGATGTCACGCAGGAGGGCGCTGTCGCCCGGTGGGCTTTGCACGGGAGGTCATCCTTCGGCTGTCACGGTTCGACGTCACACGGGAAGTACGTCACACGAGAAGTTCAGGTCACGCGGGAAGTTTGGGTTATGCGGGAAGTTCGGGTTAATCGGGAATCCATGTCACGCGGGTAGGAGGGACGCGAGAAACGCGCGAGGTTTTCGCGTCCGGGGGCCGCGCCGATGGCGTGGGTTCCGCCGGGGGTGCGGCCACCGCTCCGCGTTACCAAGACGGGGTGTGGCCACCGCCCCGTGTCACCGGGACGGCGTCGTGGTGGTCGCGCATATGTGGGATCGGCGAGGCCGCCGCGTTCTTTTCCGCCTGTCGGCGCTGGGCAATACGAAAACACGCGGGATATGGGATGCGCCACGTAAAAGTACACACTTCTCGCCCGGCGAGAGTGGTCTGCCGTACATTTAATGCGCTTATTTCATATTCCCATATGTTAATTCCGGTCCGCCGTGACGTTGCATCAACGGGGTATCCCGGGAACGTCCGAAGTGAGTCGATTGGCGAGCTTCCCGGGCCCGTCCCGAATGCGCGGGTGTCGTTCCCGACCTGGGAAGACCTGTCCTGATATAGCGTCGCGTTCATGACCGAACTTGACGGCCGCCTTCGCGCGGTGTGCGACCTCGCCGTCTCCGGCGTCCGGGAAATGGCCGGGCGGCACGAGTACGACGGCCTGATCCAGGACCTGTCGCCGGAGGGGGTGCGCGCCGGGCTGGCCGCGCTGGGCCGGGGACCGCTGCCCGGCGACCCGTACGACGCGGCGCACCTGCAGATCTTCGAGGAGGCCGCGCGGGTACAGTTCGGCGAGCTGGAACTGCACCGCCGCAACCCCCTGGAGCACCTGGGCAACCTCGACCTGGCCGCCTACGACCGCGAGTACGCCCCCGAGGCCGAGCGGAACGCCGCCAAGCTCGCGCACCTGGCCCGCTGGCCCGAGGCGGTGGACGGCGCGATCGCCTCGCTCGACCTGCTCAGCGCCCCCGTCGCGACCGCCCTGCTCGGGCCGGTGCGCGGCCTGGCCGCCGGGGTGCCCGGGGACGCCGAGGAGAGCGTGCGCGAGGCGGCGTTCAGGTCCCACGCCCGGCTGGTGGAGCACATCGAGAAGGCCGCGCACGGCGGCGACCCGGACGCCTCCCTCGGCGCCGGAGGTCTCGCCAGGCTCATGAGCGCCGGTGAGGGCCTCCCGGTCGACCTGGGACGGCTCGCCGAGCGCGCCGACGCCGAGCGCGACCGCCTGATGGCCCGGCTGGCGGAGTCGTGCGCGGCGCTGGGATTCGCCGGACGGCCGCCGCTGGAGGTCGCGCGCGAGCTCGTCAGGCAGCACCCCGACCCCGACGGCGTGATCGAGGCGGCCAGGATCGGCACCGAGAGGGCGATCGCCTTCACCAGGGAGAAGGACCTGGTGCCCTACCACGACGGGGAGTGCCTGGTCGGCATCGCGCCCGAGTCGCGCCGGTGGGGCATGGCCATGCTGAGCTGGGCGGCGCCCGGTGAGCCCGACGGTCCTTCCTGGTACCACGTCACCCCGCCCGACCCCTCGTGGCCCGAACGCGACATCGAGGAGTGGCTGGAGGTCTTCAGCGAGACCACGCTTCCCGCGATCAACGTGCACGAGGTCGCCCCCGGCCACTTCTCCCACGGCCGCGCGCTGCGCCACGCCTCCTCCGACGTGCGGCGGACGCTGATGTCGCTCGCCTTCGCGGAGGGCTGGGCCCACTACGCGGAGGAACTCTGCGTCGAGGAGGGCTTCGCCCCCGACGACCCGCGCTTCGAGATCGGCGTGTGGCTGGAGGCGCTCATCAGGGTGACCCGGCTGGCCTGCGCGATCGGCGTGCACTCCGGCGCGATGACCGTCGAGGAAGGCGCCCGCCGCTTCGCCGCCGACACCCACCTCGCCGGTCCCGCGGCCCTGGCGGAGGCGGCGCGGGCCACCTTCGACCCCACCTACGGCCGCTACACCTGGGGCAAGCTGGAGATCCTCGACCTCCGCGACCGCGCCAGGGCCGAATGGGGGGCGGGCTTCGGCCTCAACCGCTTCCACACCGCCATGCTCGACCTCGGCTCCCCGCCCCTCGGCCTCCTCGGCCACGCCCTCACCGATACGTGACCGGTCGGCGCGGGGTCAGCGGTCGACGGCCGTGGCGCCGCCGTCGACGACCAGGTGGGTGCCGGTGATGAAGGACGCCTCGTCGCTCAGCAGGAACCGTACGGCCGCCGCGACCTCGGCGGGGCGGCCGAGGCGGCGGAAGAGCGACCTCTGGGTGAAGGACTCCAGATAGCGCGGGTCGCCGCCCGTGGCGGCGGTGAGCATCGGGGTGTCGACGTAGCCGGGGCAGACGGCGTTGACCCGGATCGGCGTCAGCTCGTGGGCCATGGAGCGGGTCAGGCCGAGCATCCCCGCCTTGGACGAGCAGTAGGCGGGGATGAAGGCCTGTCCGACCAGGCCCTCGATCGAGGAGATGCCGACGACCGCGGAGCCCTCCTGACGGCGCAGGTCCTCCAGCAGGGCCTTGACCAGCAGGGCGTGGGCGCGCAGGTTGACGTTGAGCACCGCGTCCCACGACGCCTCGGTCAGGTCGCCGACGGCCGTGGGGGCCGCGATCCCGGCCGCGTGCACGAGGCCGCCGATCGAGGGGAGGGCGTCGCGGCTGGCGGCGATCGCGGCGGGGAAGGCCGGGGAGTCTGTGACGTCGACGGGGACGGCGACCGCGCTGACGCCTTTCATCGCGGCGAACGACGCGGTCTCCTTGGCGCCCGCCTCGTTCAGGTCCCAGATCGCGACCGGGCGCCCCGCCTCGGCGAGCGCCAGCGCGCAGGCCCGCCCGATCCCCGACGCCCCACCGGTGACGACGACTCCGGTACCGGCCATCGGGTTACCTCCTCGACTCGTGATGGGCTTCACGTTAGCTTTGCGCCCAATCGGTCGCTAGGTACGGCACGAAGCGGAGCGGTGCGATGTGTGAACCGCCGGTCCCGAGGTACCACGACGCGTGAACCATCGGGCTGGAGGGAGCGCCATGCGTGAACTGTCGGGCAGGGTAGCGGTCGTCACGGGAGCGGGCAGCGGGATCGGGAGGGCGCTCGCACTGAGCCTGGCCGCCGAGGGGATGTCCCTCATGCTCGCCGACCTCGACCCGGGAGGTCTCGCGGAGACCGCCTCGCTGGTGGAGAAGAACGCGGCGAGGGGAGACGCGGGGGAGGGCGGGATCCCCGGGGGCGCCGGGGGCACCGGGGTTTCCGGGGGACCCGGAGGTCTCGGGGGCGTCGCGGCTTCCGGTGGTCTCGGAGGCGCTGGGAATTCCGGGGGCGTCGGAGGTCCCGAGGGTCCCGAGGGTCCCGGGGGTTCCGAGGGTCCCGGGGGTTTCGGGGGCAAGGTCCTCACCGAGATCACCGACGTCTCCGACCCGGTGGCCGTCGAGCACCTCGCCGACCGCACGTTCGGCGAGCTGGGCGCGGTCCACGTGCTGTGCAACAACGCGGGAGTCTTCCAGGGCGGCCGGATGTGGACGCGGGAGCCGGAGGACTTCGCCTGGCCGCTCGGGGCGAACCTGTGGGGCATGCTCCACGGGATCCGGGCCTTCGTGCCCCGCATGATCGAGCAGGACACCGAAGGGCACATCGTCAACACCGTCTCGGCCGCGGGACTGTTCGCCATCCCGTACTTCGGCCCCTATTCGATCTCGAAGTACGCCGCGCTCGCCGCCTCGCAGGCCCTCGCCCAGGACCTCGCGACGGCCGGTTCCAAACTCCGCGTGACCGCGCTGTGCCCCGGCGGGGTGCGTACCGACCTCAACCACTCCGGCCGCCACCGGCCGGAGAACCTCGTGGCCGCCGAGCGTACCGAGGACGAGGAGGTCTCCGCCGCGATCATCGACGGTCTGGTGGAGGGGGGTGTCGATCCGGCGGAGGTGGCGCTCGCGGCGGTGGCCGCGATCCGCGAGGAGCGTTTCCTGGTCCTCACCCACCCCGGCCACGCGGAGGCCCTGCGCGAGCAGACCGAGGCCCTGATCTCGGGGGCGCTGCCCTCGTTCCCCGACTACGAGCGGGCGCGCTGACGGGCGCCGATAGACTGGGCCCACCGCTCTGTTCCTTTTGGGGGTCTTGGTGTCTGAGTTCGACACGGTCCTGGTCGTCGACTTCGGCGCGCAGTACGCGCAGCTGATCGCGCGAAGGGTGCGTGAATGCCACGTCTACTCCGAGATCGTCCCCTCGACGATGCCGGTCGAGGAGATGATGGCGAAGAGGCCCAAGGCGATCATCCTGTCCGGCGGTCCCTCGTCGGTGTACGCCGAGGGCGCCCCCGCCGCCCCCGCGGGCCTGTTCCAGACCGGTGTGCCGACCTTCGGCATCTGCTACGGCTTCCAGATCATGGCCCAGGAGCTCGGCGGGGAGGTGGCCAGGACCGGCACCGCCGAGTACGGCGGCACCCACCTCGCCGTCGAGCGGCAGGGCGTGCTCTTCGCGGGGCTGCCCGCCGAGCAGTCGGTCTGGATGTCCCACGGCGACAGCGTCTCCGCCGCCCCCGAGGGCTTCACCGTCACCGCCGCGACCGCCCAGACGCCCGTCGCCGCCTTCGAGCACCCCGAGCTGGGCCTGTACGGCGTCCAGTTCCACCCCGAGGTCCTGCACTCCGAGCACGGCCAGGCCGTGCTGAAGCACTTCCTCGACGCCGCGGGCTGCCGCCCCTCCTGGACGATGCTCAACATCGTCGAGGACGCGGTCGAGGCGGTCCGCGCCCAGATCGGCCCCGAGGGCCGCGCCATCTGCGGCCTGTCCGGCGGCGTCGACTCCGCGGTGGCCGCGGCCATGGTCCAGCGGGCCATCGGTGACCGGCTGACCTGCGTCTTCGTCGATCACGGGCTGCTGCGCAAGGGCGAGGCCGAGCAGGTCGAGCGCGACTTCGTGGCCGTCACCGGCGTCAAGCTCCGCGTGGTCGACGCCCAGGAGCGCTTCCTGAAGGCGCTCGACGGGGTCACCGACCCCGAGGAGAAGCGCAAGATCATCGGCCGCGAGTTCATCAGGGTCTTCGAGGACGAGCAGCGCGCCATCATCGCCGACGGCCCCGTCGACTTCCTCGTCCAGGGCACCCTCTACCCGGACGTGGTCGAGTCCGGCGGCGGCACCGGCACCGCCAACATCAAGTCCCACCACAACGTCGGCGGCCTCCCCGACGATCTCCAGTTCTCGCTGGTGGAGCCGCTCCGCGCGCTGTTCAAGGACGAGGTGCGCCGGGCGGGGGAGGAGCTGGGCCTGCCCGCCGCCATGGTCTGGCGCCAGCCGTTCCCCGGTCCGGGGCTGGGCATCCGCATCGTCGGCGCGGTGAGCCGCGAGCGCCTGGAGATCCTCCGCGAGGCCGACGCCATCGCCCGCGAGGAGCTCTCCCGCGCCGGTCTCGACCGGGAGATCTGGCAGTGCCCGGTCGTCCTGCTCGCCGACGTCCGCTCGGTGGGCGTCCAGGGCGACGGCCGCACCTACGGCCACCCGGTCGTGCTGCGCCCGGTCTCCAGCGAGGACGCGATGACCGCCGACTGGTCGCGTGTCCCGTACGACGTGCTCGCCCGCATCTCCACCCGCATCACCAACGAGGTCCGCGAGGTCAACAGGGTGGTGCTCGACGTGACCAGCAAGCCCCCGGGCACCATCGAGTGGGAGTAGGCGCGGATGCCGGGGAGCGGGCCTCCCCGGCGGTTGGCGCCGTTTCGCGAGGTGCCGGGAGGTAAGTTGGGGCGGGTGTCCTCCACCACCCCCATCGGCACCCCCGGCGGCGCAGACTCCCCCAAGACCCCCGTCGCCCGCCTGGCGTGGCTCGACGCGTTGCGCGGCATCGGCGCGGTCGCCGTGTTGCTGGAGCACCTGCTGCCCTGGTTCATGCCCGCGCTGAGACCGTACTGGTTCAACCTCGGGATGTACGGCGTCCTGGTGTTCTTCCTGGTCAGCGGCTACATCATCCCGGTCTCGCTGGAGCGGCGCGGCGACGTCAGGGCGTTCTGGATCAGCCGGGTGTTCCGGCTCTACCCGATCTACCTGCTGGTCGCGGCGGCCGTCCTGGTGATGGCGATCTGGATGCCCGTCCGCGAGCAGGTGCCCAGGGACCTGTCGTCGGTGTCCGCGCACGCCACGATGCTGCTGGACGTGGTGCACCTGGGCGGCCTGGCCGACACCATGTGGACGCTCTCCTACGAGATGGTCTTCTACCTGGTCGTCACCGCGCTGTTCGTCGGCGGGGTGCACCGCGCGAGCGGGGCCTTCGCGGTGGGCTTCGGCGCCGTCGCGGTCGTGGCGGGGTTGCTGCTGACGGCGCCGCTGCTGAAGGGGCCCTGGCCCGCGTACGTGTCCGGCGTGGTGTTCTTCGCGGGCCTGGCGTGCCTGATCAGCGGCCGGTTCCAGAAGGCCGCCGCGTACGTCCTCGGCGCGATGGCGCTGGTGCTGCTGATCTTCTCGGGGTTCGTGCCGTGGCTGGGGGCGGCGATCCTCGCGGTGATGTTCGCCGGGACCGCGATCCGCCGCTGGGAGCAGGGCGCGGGCGGGCTCTGGCCCGTGGCGGCGGCGACCGTGCTCGTCGCGCTGGCCCCGGTCTGGTCCGGGCAGGCGGGCTGGTGGTGGGTGCGGCCAGGGCCGTGGTTCGCGACCATGGCGCTGGCCGGGGTGACGTTCGCGGGCGCGATGGCCCTGCGCGAGCGACGGCTGCCCCGCTTCCTCGTCTGGCTGGGCCTGGTCAGTTACTCGATCTACCTGCTGCACCACCCGCTGCTGCGGCTCACGCACGCCGTTGTCGGTGACGTACGGGACGCGGGGCAGGTGGTGCAGCTGTCACTGTCGGCGGCGTTCGTGCTGGTGGTGCTCGGCCTGAGCCTGCTCACCCACCGCTACGTGGAGCTTCCCATGCAGCGGCTGGGCAGGCGGCTGGCCCGGAGGCCGTCCACCAGCGAGGTCGCCTCCCCACGGTGACCCACGCACGGTGAGGGGTCGGTTCAGAGACCGTCCGAGGGCGACTGGGCGAAGTCGTCCGGGTCGCCGGTGGGCGACTCGGAGGGCAGGTCCTCGTCCTTCTCGGAGCCGACGGGGTAGACGTCTCCGGCCTTGGTGTCCTTGGCGCCGCGCAGCGAGGAGACCGCCACCATGTGGTAGCCCTGCTTCTGCAGCGCGGTCAGCAGCTTCGGCATCACCGTGACGGTCTGCTCCACCCAGTCGTGCATGAGGATGATCCCCTCACGCTTGGCGTTCTTGAGCACCTCGTCGTAGATGGCCTTCTCGTTCTTGGTCGCCCAGTCCCGTGAACCGCCGTTCCACAGGACGATCGGCATGCCCATCTCGGCGGCGATCGCCGAAACCCGCCCGTCGAGCTCGCCGTAGGGCGGGCGGATCGTCGTCGGGTACTTCCCGGTGGACTTCTTGACGATGTCCTGGGTCTTGGTCAGTTCCTCGCGGATCTTGTCTTCCGACAGTTCCCGCAGGTGCGGGTGGCTGTAGCTGTGGTTACCGATGTCATGGCCTTCGGTGACCATCCGCTTGGCGAACGCGGGGCGGGACTTCACGTACTGGCCCTCAAGGAAGAACGTCGCCTTGGACTTGTACTTCTTGAAGGTGTCGAGCAGCTTGTCCGCGTACTTTCCGGGGCCGTCGTCGAAGGTGAGCGCGATGCACTTCACCTTCGCGCAGTCCACGGGCACGGGCTTCGGGGTGGGGGTGGGCGTGGCCTTGGGGGCGGGCTTGGCCTTGCCCGCCGCGGTGGCCGTCGTCTTGGGCTGGTCCGCACTCCACGCGGTGGTCGGAACGGAAATCATGGCCAGCGCACAGGATGTGGCCAGCAGCATTCGGACAGGAGACTTCATGAGGGGAGCTCCGGGTCAAATCGACGTCGGTCGAGTGGGCATCCTATCGAGGTGCCTGATGCCTTCTGGGGCTGAAGCGTCACGATGTCCTGTGAAAGGCGCGCTCTCCCGTGACCGGGCCTCGGCGCATCGCCCAGCGCAAACTTGACGTTTTCCCAGGTCATGGGTGTGTATAACGGGCCGGGCGTGCCCCGGGCGTGCCCGATGATGGCATCGGCCCCCCGCCGGAGCACGCTGGGAAAACCATGACGATCAGTACGGTGAGCCCGAAACCGGTTGAGAAGGGGCGGAGGGCGATCCGTAGGGCGGCGGCCCGCGACCGGCGGTTCACGCTCGCCTGCTACGCGACCGCCCAGCTCGCGCTGCTCGGCTGGTGGCTCGGTTTCCATCCCGGGCTGATGAGCCCCGACTCCGTCACCTACGTCGCGCACGTCACGACGGGCCCCTGGGTGGCCGGGCAGTCGGTCGCCTACGACGCCCTGCTCGGGCTCTCCCTGAGGGTGACCGGCGGCCTCTCCGCGGTCACCCTCCTGCAGACGGCGGCGATGGCCGCCGCGCTGGCCCATCTGGCGGGCGCGATCCGGCCACTGGGGGGACGGAGGCGCCCGCTGCTCGTGGCGGTGGGATGCGCGGCGCTGTCGCCGCCGCTCGGCGCCTTCACGGTGTCGATGTGGAAGGACGTGCCGTTCACCGTGTGCGCCGTACTGGCCGCGGGCACCGCCGTGCGGCTCGCGACCCGATCCGGCATGTGGTCCGGCGTACGGTCCGGCGCGCGGGATGTGGCCGGGGCTGTCGCAGGGGGTGAGGATCGGGTATGGGATGCGGCCGGGTCTGTCGTAGAGGGTGTGGAGGGTGAGGACAGGGCGCGGGACGGGGCCGGGGCACGGGACGGGGCCAAAGCGCGGGGTGTGGGCCGGAGGCGGGGGCGGGACGCGGCCGGGCGCGGGGGTGGCGGGTGGGCCTGGGATCCGCGCTTCGCCGCTCTCGGGGCCGAACTGCTCGGGCTGGGGCTCTTCCGCAACAACGGCTTTCTCGTGGCGCTGATCGCCGCCGCCCTGCTGGTCGCGCTCCTGTCCGGCCGTCCGGGGGCCCGCCGATGGGTCGCGGCGCTGGCGGCCGGGGCGGTGGCGGCGCCCCTGCTCCTGCTGGGCGTCGGCTACCCGGCGATGGGCATCGCCGCACCGTCCCGCTCGTTCGCCTACCAGACGGTGTTCGGCGATCTCGCCGTGGCGTACGGGGAGAGGCCCCGGCTCTTCGACCAAGAACAGCGGGCGCTCCTGGCGGAGATCGCCCCGCTCGACGTCTGGCGGCAGGGGGCGACCTGCCAGACCATGGCGCGCGTCTTCTTCGATCCCGAATTCGGCCACACGCGGGCCGAGCAGCGGATCTCCGACGTCCTGGAGCTCTGGCGGGGACTGCTGGCCCGCGCGCCCGGCATGATCCTGAGCACCCGGATCTGCCGCGCCGCGCTCGCCTGGCGGGTCGGCTCGACCTCGGGCGAACCCGGCGGTGAGCTCTACCGCTTCTCCCTGGGGGATCCCCGGCTCCCCGACGGCTGGGAGGGCACCCCGGCGGCCTCGGCGATGCGGCAGCGGCCGATCCTCACCGGGCTGCTGGCCGCCGGGCTGTTCGCGCTGGACGCGAGCACGGCCGGGCAGCTCGAATGGCTGCTCTGGCGGGCGCCCTTCTGGTGTTACCTCGTCTACGCCACGGCCGCGCTCGTGTGGTGGCGGACGGGGAGCCGGGCGGCGCTCGCGGGGGCGGCCGTGGTCGCGGGGCAGCAGATCGGGGTGATCCTCACCAACACCGCGCCGGACTTCCGGTTCATGGTGTCGCCGATCTTCATCGGTGTCCTGTTCGTTCCGCTGCTCCTGCGGGAGGTGGGGGCCCTGTCGCCCCGTCGATGAGCGAGCCTCGGAGCCGCTCCGGTCCCCGCGCCCCCGTACCTCCCGCGGGTCCCGATGGTCCCGCCGGTCCGGTGCCGAGCGCGCCCGGTTCTGACCGGTCCGGTGCCGGGCGCGCTCGGTCTGAACGGCCCTGTGTCGGGCGCGCCCGGTTCTGAGCGGCCCGGTGCCGGGCGCGCCCGCCCGTCAGCGGTCGAGCTCCTCGAACAGCGCCTCCCACCGTTCCAGGACGTGGGGCAGCCGGTACCTCCTCATCCGTTCCCTGCCCCTCGCCCCCATCCTCCGGCGCAACTCGGCGTCGGACATGAGGCGCTCCAGCGCGGCGGCGAAGCTCCCGGTGTCGCCCGGCTCGGCCAGCATGCCGTTGTCCCCGTCCTCGACCAGGGTCCGTACCCCCGCCGAGGCGTCGCAGGCCACGGCGGGCAGCCCGCAGGCCGCGCCCTCGGCGAGCACCAGCCCCCACCCCTCGAAGTCGCTGCTCAGGGTGACGATGGAGGCGTCCAGGTACTCGGCCTCGACGTTCTCGACCTGCCCGCGGAAGACGATCCGGTCGCCGAACCCGGTCTGCGCGGCCTGCGCCTCCAGGACCGCCCGGAGCGGCCCGTCGCCGATGATGTGCAGCTCCCACGGCTCGGCGACGGCCGGGGCCGCGGCGGCGAAGGCGTCGATGAGCAGGTCGATCCGCTTCACCCTGACCAGCCGTCCCGCCGAGACGATCCGCGGGTTGCGCAGCGGGGCCGCCTCCTCGGGGAAGACGCTGACCGGGTTCAGCATGGTCCCGCAGTTGGCGAGCCGATGCGTGGTGAAGGACGCGGCGTAGTCGTCGCAGAGGAACAGCGCCTTGTCGAGGTGCGCGTAGTGCTTCTTGATCAGCCTGAGGTTCGGGGAGTCCACCGCCTCGGCGTACGACTGGTGGTACTGGCCGATCTTCGCGATGTGCGGCATGGGCAGGTCGGCGATCCAGTGGGCGGCCCAGGGCGAGGCGATGACCATGTAGCCGCCGTCGACCCGGTCCGTCAGCCGCAGCAGTTTCCGCCTGGCCGCGGTGACCTCCTCCGGGGTCCTTCTCTGCCTGGCCCTGCGCCACGGGAGCGAACGGGCGGCGGGTTCGGGGGCGGGCGTGTCGTACAGCGTGGCGTGCCGGTAGAGGGGGTCGGCGACGTAGGTCTGCGGCTGCCGGGAGGGGCTGATGCTGACCAGGGTCACCCGGTGCCCGCGCGAGCCGAGGCCCTGGGCCAGGGTGTGGATGACCCGCTGGGACCCGCCCATCGAGTCGCCGTCGGTGCTGAGGAAGAAGATGTCACGCGATCTCATCTCATGACCTCCGGGAAGAACGCGTCCACGACCCTGCCGCTCGCCTCTCCGTCGTCGAGACCGCACCAGCGGTCGCGGAACCGCGCGTAGCGCGGCCCGTAGCTCTCGGTGATCTCGGCGAGGTGCTCCAGCGCCCCGGCCAGTTCCTCGGGGTCGCGCAGCAGCGGCCCGGGGGCGACCTCGGCCAGGTCGAAGCAGACCCCTCGCTGAGAGGAGGCGTAGCGCTCGTAGTCGTCGACGTAGTAGAGGATCGGCCTGCCGAGACAGGCGTAGTCGAACATGATCGAGGAATAGTCCGTCACCAGGACGTCCGAGGCGAGCATGAGGTCGTTGACCTCGGGGAACGCCGAGGCGTCCCGGACGAGGTAGCCGAGCGGGTCGGGCACCGCGAAGCGGTCGTACTGGTGGGCGCGGACGAGGATCACCCAGTCCGGGTGCAGCGCCCCGGCGAGGGCGGGCAGGTCGAGCCGGATCGAGTCACCGCTGAAACGCCTGCTGTCGCGGTAGGTGGGCGCGTAGAGGATCACGCGCTTTCCCGCGGGGATCTCGAAGAACTCCCTCACCCGTCGCGCCCGCTCGCGCTGCGCGGGTTCCATGTGCCGTACCAGCACGTCGGTACGCGGGTAACCGGCGTGGAGCAGCTCGCCCTCGAACCCGCTGGCCTCCGCGAAGTCGCGGCGGAAGTCGGGGCCCGGCGTGAGCAGCGTGTCCCAGCGCGCCACCGCCTCGGCGTACTTCTTGGCCAGGGACGGCTGCGCCCGGTGCCGGGGCTCGTCCAGTCCCATCTTCTTGAGCACCTGACCGTGCCAGGTCTGCAGGTAGCGGGTGCCGCCGCGCTTGCGGTAGCAGTACGGGAGGTTGTGGCTGTCCACCCAGTGCCCGGCGCGCGCCAGGGTCCAGGCGTAGCGGAAGGTGTCGCGCCGGACGAGGTCGACGTCCTCGGGGAAGCGTTCGGGGACGTCCGCGTGGGACCAGACCGCACGCAGGCCGGTCGCGCGCCGCTGCAGTTCCTCGTGGACGTAGCGCGGGTTGCCGGTGTAGCCGGTGCCCTCGGCCGACTCGAACAGCACCAGGCGGCGGTTCACCGGCACCGTCGTGCTGACCAGCCGGTAGAAACGGCCCAGGTTGCGGGGGGTGGCGAGGTCGGACAGCAGGTCCCGCCAGAGTTCCGGCACGTTCGGGAAACGCCGTTTGGGCGCGGTGCCGAGCCTGCGCGCCATGAGACGGAACGGGATGTCGGCGGACGCCTCAAGGACCAGACGGCCCGAGTTCACCGTGCCCACGGAGGTGAACGACAGCCCCGGGATCGCGAGGAGGGGCCTGAGGTTGCGGCGCTCGCCCTCGTGGAGCGAGATCGTGACCGCCTGCGGCCTGACGACGCTGTCCGGCCACTCCAGGTCGGGCAGGGAGATCGTCACCGTCCCCTCCAGGATTCCCGTCCCGTCGGGGGGAGCCCCCGTCATCCGAGGGATCCTCCTGATCTCCGGTTCCTCCGGGTCCCACTGTCCTTCGAGCCCCCTCGGGGCCTGCTCCTCCCGTTCCCCCGGCGTCTCGATCACGACGGGTGCCATCTGGACGGGGATCGAGGTGATCATCCTCTTCCTGCCGCCGATGCGGAGCCACGCGGTCAGCGTGCGGCCGTCGAGCACCCGGCCCGGGTCGTAGGTCCGCAGGCGCAACCGGACCTGGTCCCTCGACGCCTGCAGATCGACGAGCTCGTGCCGGAGCAGCGCGCCGGACAGCGGCTGCTCCGCCAGGTGCAGCTCGGTGACGTCCAGCTCGCTGCGGGCCTGCTCGTCCCGTGGGAGCGTCGTCCCCCAGAACACCCGCTCGCCGTCCGCCGTGACCGCCCGGGGCGGGACGGAGTGCCTGCCCCCCAGCTCGACGGCCGCGAGCGCCGCCTCCGCTCCGCGCCGCTCGCGGACGAGCTGGAGGCACACCCGCTCCGCCCGGGTGAGCCGCTCGATCGCGGCGGGTTCGAGCGTGTCCACGTACGGGATGACGATGTCGGCGAACTCGGAGATCCACGCCGGGTCGCGCTGGGGCAGGTCGCCCAGGTAGAGCCGGAGGTCGTGGGAGAGGAAACGGAAGTCCTTGTCCTCCTTGAGGTCGAGGGAGTGGGTGCCCGCCAGTACGTGGTCGCTCAGGACGGCGGCGGTGACGCGCTGGCGCACGTTCTCCAGCTCGTGCCGCCGGGACGAGATCGACCTGGTGACGGGCGTGGCGGCGAGCAGCCAGCGGTAGACCGGCCACGGTACGACGGCGAACAGCTTGCTGCGGCAGAACAGCTCCGTCGACCAGACGATGTCCTCGTGGTGGATCTCCTCGGGGAAGCGGATGCCGATGACGTCGAGGAAGGTCCGCCGGTACAGCTTGTTGGTGGCCAGGCAGTTGAAGAGGAGCTCGGGTTCGGCGCGGATGCCGTCCACGACCCGCCGTTCCGCGAACAGCTGGGGGTACCAGAGGGTGACGGTGCCGGTCGCCTCGTCGACGCGCTCCACGGTGCCCATGACGAAGTCGGCGCCGGTCGCCTCCGCCTCCAGCAGCAGGCTCTTGCAGGCGTGCCGGGGCAGCTCGTCGTCGCTGTCGAGGAACATCAGGAAGGGGGAGCGGGAGGCGTCCATGCCCGCGTTGCGCGGCGCGCCGCAGCCGCCGCTGTTGGCGGGCAGCCGTACGTAGCGGACCCGGTCGTCCTCCTCGGTGAGCGCCTTGGCCACCGAGGGGGTGTCGTCGTCGGAACAGTCGTCCACGACGATCACTTCGAGGTTCTTGAGCGTCTGGCCGAGGACGGAGCGTACGGCACGGGGTAACCGGGCCGCGTCGTTGTAGGTGATGACGATCACGCTGACGTCCGGGACCGTGTATCGCTGTGCTGTCATGATGCGCAACTCCAGGGCGGCTGGGAGGAGAGCCTTGACCCGCGGTGACCCGCGGTGGCCCGCGCCCCGATGGGCGGAGGCCGGGCAAGGCGTCATGGGATCGCTGGTGTCGATCGGGGGGCCTCGGGCCGAGGCGGTCGTGTCCGTGAGGGGGTCAGGCCGAGGCGGGTGTGTCGGCGAGCAGGACGGGAGCGTCACGGCCGGTGCCCGTCGCGGACCTCTTCCGCTCCGCGTGCTCCTCGTGGTACTCCGCGTCGACGTTGATCTCCCAGACGTCGTGCCGGGCTCCGTCGACGATGTTCTCCACGGTCAGCATCGCGGTGAGCATGGAGTGGTCCTGGTTGTTGTACCGGTGCATGCCGTTGCGGCCGACCGGGTGGATCTCCGGCCACTCCACGTCGAGATACTTCCTGAGCACCTCGACGTTGCCGACGTAGTCGGCGTCGTAGACGGGGTAGGCCTTCGGCATCCGCACCACGTAGCCCCGCTGGACCGAGCCGGGGGTCACCAGGCCCAGGTGTTCCAGCTCTCGGGTGCCGAACGCGACGAGGTCGTCGTCCGGGGTGCGCCACAGGTCGTCGCCCTCGTTGACGAAGTACTCCAGGCCGAGACAGGTCCGTCCGGCCTGCACCAGGTACGGCGACCAGGAACCGTAGTTCTGCACCCGGCCGAGCCGGACCTCGGGGGAGTGGATGTAGATCCAGTTGTCGGGGAAGGAGAACCGCTCGGGGACGACCAGCGCGACGGTGAGGAAGTCGCGGTACCTCAGCCCCGCGGCGGCCTCCGCGACGACGTCGGGCACGTCCGGCCCGAACGCGCGGATCAGGGCGTTGAGCGGCATCGAGGAGATGAGATTGTCACAGTGCACCTCGCGGGTGGCGCTCCCACCGCGGTCCGTGCGAACGGCGCTCGCGTCGTCGTCCGAGTGAACGTCGTCGTCCGAGCGGACGGTGACGGCCAGGCGGCCGTGGTGGCGGCGGACGCGCTCGACCCGGGTGCCGAGGTGCACGGTGGAACCCCGCTCGCGGACCCGGTCGGCGCAGGCCTCCCACATCATGCCCGGCCCCAGCCTGGGGTAGCGGAACTCCTCGATGAGACTCGTGATCTCCTTCTGGTTCCTGCCCGGCCGCAGCGCGTCGGCGATGGCCTTTCCCAGGGAGAGGTTCCTGATCCGCTGCGCGGCCCAGTCGGCCTGGATGCTCGCGGCGGGAACACCCCACACCTTCTCGGTGTACGTCTTGAAGAAGATCCCGTAGAGCCTCCGGCCGAACCTGGCCGCGACCCAGCCCTCGAAGGTGGACTGGTCGGCGGGCGGCCTGATCCGGGCCCAGGCGTACGAGCCGACACAGCGCAGGGATTCGAGGAGACCGAGGTTGAGCAGGGCGTTGGACGCCCTGAGCGGGTAGTCGTAGAAACGGCCCCTGTAGTGGATGCGGCTCATCCTCGGGCGGAGCAGGAAATCCTCCTCGCCGAGGATCTCGTTCCAGAACTCCTCCACCCGGGGCACCTTCGTGAAGAAGCGGTGCCCGCCGATGTCGAAGCGCCAGCCGTCGCGTTCCTCCGTCCGGCTGATCCCGCCGACCACGCGGTCGGCCTCGAAGATCTCACACGGGTGTCCTCGCCGGGCCAGCTCGTAGGCCGCGGTGAGCCCGGCGGGCCCCGCTCCCACGACCACTGTTGAATCCATGCGCTTCCCCCCGCGAATGCCGTTTCCTGCGATCTCGCCCGTCTCGGTCACACGATCGTGTCGGACGGCGAGGGGGGACCGAAGGGTCATTACGTCTTACTAGGACGTGTGCATTCCCAGCCTTGACCTGGGCTTGGGGAAGGCGTTGCCGCGTCGCGGGCCCGTGTCCGGACCGGCCGTCCGAGGGAGATGTACGGGAGATGGTCAAGTCTCGGTCAGCTCACTCCATCGCGGTCATATTTTGAGCTCGCCCGACCCGGCGCGAAGCCATGCTGCTGACGTGACGTCTACGTCGCGCTCATGGCCGCCGGGTTGTGTCGACGGGCACACGGGCTCCTTCCGCCGCTTTCCGGCGACCGCCGAGCCTTCCGCCGCGCGCCCGTGACGTCGTCCACGATGAGTGGATCTTCACCCGCGTGCCGTGTCCGGCGTCGACGCCGACGGACCGGACTGTGAGCTTTCGACTACCGGAGGACCGATCGTGGCCCCAGTGAGCATCATCGTGCCCATATACGACGTGGAACCGTACCTTGAGGCGTGTCTGGAGTCGTTGGTCGCGCAGACCTGGAGTGACATCGAGGTCGTCATGGTCGACGACGGTTCTCCCGACTCCAGCGCGGACATCGCCGGGGCCTTCGCCGAGCGTGACGCCCGGTTCCGGCTGATCCGGCAGGAGAACGGGGGCCTCGGTACCGCGCGCAACACCGGTATACGGCACGCCACCGGTGATTTTCTCGCTTTCCTGGACAGCGATGACATGCTCCCGTTGACGGCCGTCGAGACGATGGTGTGCAGCCTGACGGAGAGCGGGTCCGACCTCGTCACGGGCAACGTCCTGCGCTTCAGCGGCCAGGGGGTGCGCCAGTCGGCGATGCACAAGGTGATCTTCGCCACCTCCGCCCGGCGGACCCACGTGACCGGCGACGAGATCCTGCTCAAGGACCGGCTGGTCACGAACAAGCTCTGGCGGCGCTCCTTCTGGGACGAGCAGGGGCTGAGCTTCCCCGAGGGGGTCCTGTGGGAGGACATCGCCGTCTCCCTGCCCGCCCACTTCCTGGCCGGGGCGGTGGACGTGCTGTCCACCCCGGTCTACCTGTGGCGGGAACGCGAGGGGGAGAGCGTCTCGATCACGCAGAACCGGGGGCACGTCAAGGGGATCGAGGACCGGTTCGCCGCCGTCAACTCGGTGCGGAGCTTCCTCGCCGACACCGGGAGGGCCGAACACCTGAAGGCGTGGGACCGGATGGTCCTCGACAGCGACCTGCCGAACTTCCTGCAGGTGCTGGACCAGGCGGGGGAGGAGTTCCGGAGCCGCTTCCTCGACCTGGCGTGCGCCTACATCGACCAGGCGGGGCCCAAGGTCCTCTCGCTCATCCCCGCGCAGCGCCGGGCGAAGTGGGCTCTCGTCCGGGAACGCCGGCTGGACGACCTCGTCCAGCTGCTGGAGTGGGACAGGACGGTCAAGCCCACCGCCCGCGTCGTCGGCGGCGGCCTGCGCGGGTACCACCTCAACGTCCCCGTGCAGGTCGAGCGGTCGACCACCCGGATGCGCGAGGAACTGGACCTGCGGCAGCGGGTGGACAGCCTGGACTGGAAGGACGGCAAACTGGTCGTCGAGGGACGGGTCTCGCTGCGCTACCTGCGTCCTCGCAGGCGGATGCAGCAGCACGTCCTCGCCTGGCTGGTCCCCGAGGGCCCCGGGAGCCACGGCCGCAGGATCCGGCTCCCGGTCACGATCCGGCGGGGCCTGTCGCTGGTCGACACCGGCCCGCGCAGGCGTAAGGACTGGTGCGGGTTCCGGCTCGCCGTCGACCCGGCCGCGCTTCCGGCCGGATCGTCCTGGCGGATCGACCTGGGCGTGCTGTCCCGGGGCCTCGTACGGAGAGGCAGGCTGGCCCAGCCGAGCCCTGCCGCGCGGCGGCTGGAGTTCACCGAGCGCGAGTCGGGGACCGTGGCGTGGACGGAGTGGACGCCCGCCGAGGAGTTCAGGCTCCGGGTGGAGCGGCCCGGCGGCCGGGTCACCGGTCACCGGGTGGCCGAGGGCAGGCTGAGGATCAGCGGCCGGTGTGACGGCGACCTCGGCGCCGCGCCGGAGCTGCGGCTGACCCGGCCGCAGGGGGGCCGCGACCGGCGCTACCCGATGACCGTCTCGGACGGCGCCTTCGAGGCGGTGGTCGACCTCGACGAGGTGCTGTCCGAGCGCTGGCCGGGTCTCGACCCGGCCAGCCTGGAGATGAGCGCGCTCAACCCCGGGGCCGAGTGGCACTTCGAGGTCGTCCCCGGGGAGGGGCAGGCCCGGCCGCTGCTCGTCGGCCGCGACGTGGAGCGCGGCCTCTACCGGCTCCACGGGCGCGATGTGGTGCTGGACCGGACACAGGCGGGCGGGCTCGTGCTGCGCGAGCAGCGTCCGACGTTCTACGTGGAGCGGGTGGAGTGGACCGACCTGGGTCACCTCAGGGTGACCGGGGCACCGATGCGCCCGATCGACGGCCCCGCGTGGCTCGTCGTCACCTCGCGCAACCGGCTCAGCGAGCGGCTCTTCCCGCTCGTCGGCGGCAGCGCCACGGTGACACCCGAGGGGAGCGACACACTCGGCGGGTGGCTGCCGCTGCCCGCGGGCACGCACGGCTTCGCGATCCGCACCGACACCGGTGATATGCGCGTGGAGTTCCGGCTGTCCGCACCGCTGGAGCACGTCTCCGCCACCCGTACGTTCACCTTCGACACCGACCTGATGGACGAGGCCGTCTTCACCGTGAGCGACGACCTGCGCGCCTCGGGCAGGCCGAAGCAGCAGCGGCTGCTGCGCGAGGACTTCTACCCCGCGAGGTGTCAGGAGCCGCTGCGCCCCGCCGTCCTCTTCGACAGCTACGGGGGCAGGCAGTTCTCCGACAGCCCGAAGGCGATCTACGAGGAGCTCGTGCGGCGGGGCACCGACCTGGAGTTCATGTGGATCGTCAGGGACGGGCAGGTGGAGCTGCCCGAGGGGGTGACGCCGATCCGGCGGTACGGGCGGGAGTTCTTCGACGCCCTGGCCCGCTGCCAGTACATCGTCACCAACAGCCACCTGCCCGCCTGGTTCGAGCGCAGGGAGGGCCAGACGGTGCTGCAGACCTGGCGCGGCACCCCGCTGAAGCGCATCGGCTTCGACGTCGAGAAGGTGCCGTTCGCCAGGTCCGACCACCACGAGCGGCTGGCCAGGGCCGTCACCCGGTGGAGTCACCTGATCTCGCCGAGTCCCTGGTGCACCTCGGTCATGGACGACGCCCTGCGGTTCGAGGGGGAGATCCTGGAGATCGGCTCGCCCCGCGACGACCTGCTGCGCCGCGCCGGGGTCGCCGCGCGGACCCGGGAGATCCGGGAGCGGCTCGGCCTGCCCGAGGGCAGGAAGGTCGTCCTGTACGCCCCGACGTGGCGCGACGACAAGTTCTACAGCAAGGGGCGCTACCGGCTCGACCTGCGCCTGGACCTCCAGGCCATGGCCGAGGAGCTCGGCGAGGACCACGTGCTCATGATCCGCAAGCATCCGAGCGTCACGGACAGGCTGCCCAGGGTCGGTACGGACTTCCTCCTCGACGTCTCGGCGTACCCGGACATCCAGGAGCTGTACCTGGTCGCGGACATGCTGATCACGGACTACTCGTCGGCGATGTTCGACTTCGCGGTGACCGGCAAGCCGATGTTCTTCTTCACCTACGACCTGGAGCGCTACCGCGACGAGGTGCGCGGCTTCTACTTCGACTTCGAGGCCGAGGCTCCCGGGCCGCTGCTGCGGACGACCGAGGAGGTCGTGGCGGCCGTGCGGGACGCCGACGAGGTGCGTGCCAAGTACCGGAAGCTGTACGACGCCTTCACCGCCAGGTTCTGCCCGCTGGAGGACGGCGGCGCGGCGGCCAGGGCCGTGGACCGGATCTTCCGGTAGCCACCCGCCCCGCGAAAGCCTGCTCACCTCGCGAACGCCGGGCCGACGCGGGAACGCCGGGTCGCCTCGCGAACGCAGGGCCGACGCGGGAAGGCTTCGCGAAGGCCGGGTCGGCGAGGGGAAAGCTCCGCGAACGCCGGGCCGGCGAGGGGAAAGCGATGGGCCGACCCAGGGAAAGCGATCGGCCGACACGGAGAAAACGGCGGTTCCGTGCGGGAAAGCGGCGGGCAGAGGTGGAAAAAGCCGCAGGTCGGCCCGGGTGAGGCGGCTGGGGGCCGCAGAGAAAGGCCGGGGAAGCCCTCCTCGGCCTTTCGTGTCCCCAAAGCGCCCGATCCCTGTGGCGCGGGTCGGTCAAGAAGTGGCATGGAGATCTTCTAGTACTTACAGAGCGTTGATGAGAGGAGACTCCGCGTGGCCATGCTGGAACGCATGAGGGCCTATTCGTTGGACGACGTTCACGCGACCCGGAAACGAAAAGACTCCTGGTGGACCGTTTTCCTGGTCGACCCGGTGGCGTGCAGGCTCACCCTGCTCGTCGCCAACCACACGTCCATCACCCCCAACGGGCTCACCCGTTTCTCCCTGATCCTCGGAATGTGCTCGGCGATCTGCTTCGCGTCCGGACGGCTGGTCGCGGGGGCCCTGCTGTTCTACGTGAGCTTCATGGTCGACTGCATGGACGGGAAGATCGCCCGGCTCAAGGGGACGGGGACCGCGTTCGGGCTCTGGCTCGACTACGTGGGCGACCGGATCAGGGTGGTCTGCTGCGCCGCGGGGCTGGCGTCCGGGCAGTACGTGGCGACGGGGGACGTCTCCTACATCCTGCTCGGCGCCGGGGTGGCCGTGCTCGACCTGTTCCGCTACGTGAACGCGCCCCAGATGAAGCGCGTGCGCGAGGTGGTCAAGGAGAACCGGCTCGGCCGCCTGACGTCCGTCGAGTCCGTCGAGTCCGTCGAACCCGTGGTGACCGTGGGACCGCCCCGGCTCGGGGAGACGCCGGTGGCCGCGGGGCACGCGGGACACCTCAGGCACGCCGAGGTCATCACGCCCCGCGAGCCGCTGCGAGCCGCCGGGTTCGAGAACCGGGGAGAGAACCGGGGCGAGGGCAGGGGCGAGGGCCGGGCCGGACGGCAGGGCCCCCGGAAGGGCAGGCGCCCGAAGCTACCCCGCAGGTTCGGCCGCCTCCTGGCCCGTCACCGGGTGCGGACCCACCTGATCAGCGGTATCGAGTTCCACGCCGCGGTGTTCGTGGTCGCCCCGTTGATCGGGACGGTCGCCCTGGTGCCCCTCGCGGTCGCGGCGGGGGTGCTGCTTCTGCTGAACGAGGTCGTTTTGATCTACCGAATGTGGCTCTTCGCCCGGGTGGTGCCCGTCCTGCCGCTCGTGGAGAAGGCGCCACGCGTATCTGTTTGACCAAGTTTTACGGGGGTTCGTTGTCATGCAGTCCGACCGCCCGATCTTCGTGATCGGTTGTCCGCGTTCCGGCACCACGATGTTGCAGCTGATGCTGCACTCCCACCCGCGCATCGCGGTGCCTCCGGAGACACGGTTCGTGGTACCCGGCTACTACCGCAGGTTCTCCTTCGGGGACCTGGGCGAGGAGCGCAACCGGCGGAGGGTCGGCCGGTGGATCGTGAGCGACAAGGACACCAAGTTCAAGGAGCTCAAACTCGACGGGGACAAGCTGATCGACGACATCGTCGCGGGCCCGCCCACGCTGGGGTCGGCGATGGGCATCACCTTCCGCTCGTACGCCGAGCAGTACGGCAAGAGCCGCTGGGGCGACAAGCGGCCCAGCTACTACCACCACGTGGACCTGCTGACGAGGCTGTTCCCCGACGCCCAGTTCGTGCACCTGATCAGGGACGGCCGCGACTGCGTGGCGTCGCTGAAGGAGATGCCCTGGTACACCAAGGACGTCTTCCACGCGGCGGTCAACTGGAGCGAGGCGATCGACTACGGCCGCCGCCACGCGAAGAGGCTCCCCGCCGACAGCTACTACGAGCTGCGCTACGAGGACCTGACGGCCTACCCGGAGACCGAGCTGAGCAAGCTCTGCGACTTCCTCGGCGAGGACTACGACCCGGCGATGACCGAGCCGTACCACGTCGCCAGGGTGGCGATCCCGCAGCACAAGGTCTGGCACAGCAACACCCACGGCGACGTCACGACCGCGAGGGCGGGCTCCTGGAAGGCCAGGCTGGAGCCCTGGGAGATCTCGGTGTGCGAGACCGTGCTCGCCGACCGGCTCATCGCCAACGGCTACGAGCTGAGCGGCGCCCCCAAGGCGAGCAAGGCGCACGTCGAGGCGTGCGCGAAGGCGGCGTCCAAGCGGCGCTGGGCGCGCAGGCGCAAGGAGTTCCGCGACCGCGTCAACCGGTTCCGCGAGCCGAGCCCGGTGGCCGCGAGGCTCACCAGCCGGCAACTCGGCGAGCTTGCGAAGGTCTGACATGAAGTCCGATCGCCCGATCTTCATCCTGGGCTGTCCCCGCTCGGGGACGACGATGCTGCAACTGATGATGCACGCCCACCCGCGCGTCGCCATCCCGCCGGAGACCCGGTTCATGGTCTCCACCTACCAGCGACGGCTCCAGTTCGGCGACCTCAACGACGCCGAACACCGGCGCGAGCTGGGCGAGTGGGTGGTCGACCGGCGCCAGTCGCGCTTCCACGAGCTGGACCTGAACCGCGACGAGGTGCTGGAGCAGATCGTCGACGGGCCGCCGACCCTCGGCTCCGCGCTGGGCATCGTGCTGCGCGCGTACGCGGCCAGGCACGGCAAGCCGCGCTGGGGCGACAAGCGGCCCTCGTACTTCCAGTACACCGACGTGCTGCTGCGGCTCTTCCCCGACGCCCAGTTCGTGCACCTGATCAGGGACGGCCGCGACTGCGTGGCGTCGCTGAAGGAGATGCCCTGGTACAACGGGAGCGTCTACAGCGCGGTCTCCGCCTGGGCCGAGGCGATCGACTTCGCCCGGCACGGCGCGCCGAAACTTCCCGAGGGCAGCTACCACGAGCTGCGCTACGAGGACCTGACCGCGGAGCCCGAGGCCCACCTGCGCAGGCTGTGCGAGTTCCTCGGCGAGGACTTCGACCCCGCCATGTGCGACCCGGGCGCGGTGGCCGACATCGCCGTACCCGCCCGCAAGACCTGGCACGCGCGCACCTTCGGCGAGGTGACCACCGCGCGGACCGGTTCGTGGCGCGACCGGCTCGACCCCGGCGAGATCTCGCTGTGCGAGAGCGTGCTCGGGGACCGGCTGGAGACGTACGGGTACGAGCTCACCGGGGCGCCGAAGGTCGAGACCTCGCGGATGGTCTCCTACGAGCGGACCGCGGCCAAGCGGAAGCTGGCCCGCGTCAAGCGGGTCGCGTTCGACCGGCTGATCCGGCTCCGCGAGCCGAACCCGCTGGGGGCACGGCTCACCTCCGCCCAGATCGTGCTGGCGGGCGTGCCGTTGCCGCGCAACGAGCCTGTCGGGGTGAACGGGTGACCGGTCCGCGGCGAGCCCGTCGGGGTCAGTTCGACCGGTCCGTGGCGGGCCGGTGGGAATCGGCGGGTGACCCGCTGAGCGTCACCGGCCCGTGACGCTCAGCGGGTGACCTGGTCGAACAGTGCCTCCCACCGGTCCAGGACGCGGTCCGGACGGAACGCCTCGACGTGCGCGCGGGCGGCGGCTCCCAACCGCCGCCGCTCCTCGGCCGAGGCCATCAGCCCGGCCAGCGCGGTGGCGAGCGCGGTCACGTCGGCCGGGGGCACCAGCACCCCGGTCCGCCCGTCCAGTACGAGCGACCTGAGCCCGCTCGACACGTCGAACGCCACCGAGGGCACCCCGTAGGACGCCGCCTCGCCGACCACCAGCGGCAGTCCCTCGTGCTCGCTGGACAGCGCGAGCACCGACCCGCCCACGTACTCGTCCGCCATCCGGGCGGCGGGCACCGCGCCGCGGAACACCACCCGGTCGCTCACCTCGCACTCCGCGGCGTGCGACAGGAGCCGCCCTCGCTCGGCCCCCTCGCCGATCAGGTGCAGTTCCCAGCCCTCACCCGCCTCGCGACGGGCCGCCGCGAGATCCGGGGGAGCACCGGCGCCCCCGGGAACCGGGCGTCCGCACGCCTCCGCGAAGGCCGAGATCAGCCGGTCGAACCGCTTCACACCCTCCAGCCTGCCGACCCCGAGCACCCGCCGGGCGGTCAGCTCCGCGGTCCGCGACGGCCAGACGGGCAGCGGGTTCGGGATGGAGCAGGCGTTGGGCAGCAGCGCGTGCTCGGAGAACAGCCACGCGTCCTGCTCGCTGAGGAACACCGCCTTCTCCAGGTCGCCGTAGTGGCCGGTGACCGAGCCGAGGTGCCAGGACCCCCGCGCGTGCTCGTACGACCCGTGGTACTGCCCGATCGGCAGCAGCCGCTCGGGCAGCAGGCCCCCGATCCGGGTGACCACGCTGGGCGAGGAGAGCACCGCGAACCCCGGCCCCACCTCCCGCAGCAGCCCGCCGAGTGCCCGCCGCTCGCGGCGCCTGCCCAGCCGGGAGAGCCTTCCCACCGGAGCCCGGTGGATCACGTGGCTGGTGTAGCGCGGCCGTTCCACGTACCGGAACGGCTTCTCGGCCCGGTGCAGCCCGATCACGTGCACCTCGCGGCCCCGCTCGGCCAGGCCCTGCGCCATGGTGTGGGTGACGCGCTGGATGCCGCCCAGGGTGTCGGCGTCCATGCACGCGAACACCACCGTTCCCGTACGCCCGCCGCTCACCGCGGCCGTCCCGGCAGCGGCAGGCGGCTCGGGTGCCGCGCCGCGGACAGGGCGCGTTCCCACGCCTCGCCGGGGTCGGGGGCCTGGGTGTGGAAGGGCTCGAAGAAGGCGTCCACCACCTTCGCCGAGGCGTGGCCCTTCTCCTCGGCGCACCACGTCCTGCGGAACGCGATGTACTTGGTGGCGAACGACGCCGTCGTCCCGTCGAGATCGCGCAGCACCTCGATCAGCTCCTCGGTCGTGGTCAGGCAGGGGCCGGGGGCGATCGCGGGCAGGTCGTGGTAGACCCCGCGTTCCACCCTGCGGTACTCGTCCCAGTCGTCGATCAGGAACAGCATCGGCCGCCCGGTGACCGCGTAGTCGCACATCAGCGACGAGTAGTCGGTCAGCAGCGCGTCCGAGAGCAGTATCAGGTCGTTGACCTCGGGATACGATCCCGCCTGCCGGACGAAGTGGCGCAGGTGCTCCGGTACCTCGAACCGCTCGACCGGGTGGGTCCGCAGGATCACCGTCCAGTCGGCCGACAGGGCCTCGGCCATCGCGGCCAGGTCGGCCCTGACCGACTGCCCGGACCCCTTGGCCCGGTCGCGGTAGGTGGGGGCGTACAGCAGCACCCTGGACCAGTGCGGGATCTCCAGCCGCTCCCTCGCCCGCCCGGCCGCCTCCCGGTCGCCGTGCACGAGCACGTCGCAGCGGGGCGAGCCGTGCCGCAGCAGCCGCCCCCGGTAGCCGTTGGAGGGCACGAAGACCCGCTCGAACTCGGCGCTGGGCGAGACCAGCGCGTCCCAGCGCTCCACCGCGGCCCGCCAGGTCGCCCTCGGCCCGTCGAAGTCGGCGCGCAGGTCGGGCGCGTCGAAGCCGACCGACTTGATGCCCTGTCCGTGCCAGGTCTGCAGGTAACGGGTGCCGGGCGGTTTCGGATAGGCGAGCGGCATGCCGTGGCTGTCGACCCAGTAGCCCGCCCGCGCCATGGTCCAGATGTGGCGCCAGCTCATCCGCCGCACCAGCCTCACACCGGGGGGAAAGTCTCCCCGGGTGCCGACGGCCGACCACACCACCCTCAGCGGAGCGTTCCGCCGCCTGAGCTCCTCGTAGATGTAGCGCGGGTTCCCGGTGTACCCGGCGCCGACGTCGGACTCGAACAGGGCCAGGTCCCCGCGCGGCGGCAGCACGGAGATGAGCCCCTTGTAGACGCGGAGCTTCACCTCGGGCACGTCCACCTTGCGCAGCAGACGGGTGGCGGCCCGCTTGAGCCGGGGCAACTGCCGCAGCAGCCCCTGGCGGCGCCAGAGCACCCGCAGGAACGCGGCGGTCCCCTCCGCCTTGACGACGACCTCGTGCCACAGGATGGTCGTACCGCACGGCGCGGTGGACGGGTCGACGAGCAGCCGGTCGGAGGTGACCCGGCCGTCGGGGTTGACGATCTCCACCACGGGGTCGTAGCGGCCGTCGAAGCCCAGGCGGCCGTGGCGGATCGCGGCGAGGTCGATCGTCGCCTCGCTCAGGTAACCGCCGTCGCCGTCGTCTCGCTCGCGCGGTTCCAGTCGTACCCGATGGTTCCTGAACCGCAGGAACGCGGTCCAGCCGGGCGTGGCGGTGAGCACCCCGAACGGGTCGTACGTCGTGATCGCCAGCCTGATCAGCGTGCCCTCGCCGGTGACGACCGCCTCGTGGCGCAGCCGGGAGGCGCTGTAGGGAAGCTCGGCCATCCGGAGCGAGGTGATCTCCCGCCTCTCGTCGGCGACCGTGCCCCAGTAGGTGCGCCCCCCTTCCCGTACGGCGACGCGCGGCGGGGGCTTGGGCCTGTTCAGCGACCGGGCGGCCACCAGGAGCTCGTCGGGCCTGCCGTCGAGGATGAAGCTGCAGCAGACTCGCAGGAGCGGGTCGACCGTCTCGAACACCGCCGGGTCGAGCTCCGCCAGGTAGGGATGGATCACCGAGACGAACTCCTCGATCCACGCCGGGTCGCGCGAGGGCAGCGGGTTGAGGTAGACCCGCAGGTCCTGGCGGATGAAGCGGCGCTGCCGCTCGTGCACCAGGTCGCCGAGGCCGTTGTCCCGCAGGATGTCGTCGCTCAGCCGGGCCGCCCTGATCCTGGAGCGGACGTTGGCCATCTCCGTCAGGCACAGTGAGATCGACAGCCGCGCCTCGCTCTCCTCCGAGGCCCGGTGCCAGAGGTAGACCACCCAGGGGACCACGGCGAACCGCCGTGCCGTGCAGTACAGGGCGGTGCTGAAGACGTGGTCCTCGTAGTGCATGTCCTCCCGGAACGGCACCCGCCGCAGCAGCTCGGCCCGGTAGAGCTTGTTGGTGCTGAAGGAGTCGAGGAACATCTCCGGCTCCCGGGCGATCCCCTCGACCGTCCTGCGCCTGGCGAACAGGGCGGGGTAGTAGCGCGCGGTCTTCCCCGTCCACTCGTACAGCCGCGAGATCTGCCCGGTGACGAAGTCCGCGCCGGTCCGCTCGATCTCCAGCAGCATGCTCTTGCAGGCGTGCCGCGTCAGCTCGTCGTCGCTGTCCAGGAACATCACGTACGGCGCCCGCGCCGCCGCCACCCCCCTGTTGCGCGGGACCCCGCACCCCCCGCTGTTGACCTCCCCGCGCAGGTAGCGGACCCTCGGGTCCTGGCGCTGCAACTCCCGGGCGACCCTCTCCGTCCCGTCGGTGCTCGCGTCGTCCGCGATGATCACCTCGATGTCGCGCAGGGACTGCCGGAGCACGGACCGCACGGCCCTGGCCAGCCGCGCGGCATCGTTGTAGGTGATGACCACAACGCTGCATTCCGGGACATTGATCACGATCTGAGGTATTCCCGAGAAAAAGTGGCCAGTTGTCCCACTTGTGCACTGATGACACTGTTTTTGGGGTTGTGTGAAGTTATAGTGCGAGACGGCCGACGGCCTCTCCGTCCCCGCCCTCGGCGACCGGCCGATCCGCGCCATCGCGGCCCGATGGAGTTCTTTCGTCGCCGCACACCTCACCCGCGCCTTCGTCGCCGCCCACGGAGTCAACCCCGGGAGCGCCGACGCCCGCACCAACCCGGCCACGTACTCGATCGGCGCGCATGGGCAACGGGTTGGCGCTCAGAGGAAACAACATCCGCCCGGACGTTTGTGATGCTCATGCGGACGGAGGATCACACAAGAGTGACTGGGAGATCGGACCACCACGACCGGCCAGCGCGTCGGAGCGATCGCCGATGGCGACGTAGGACTCGATCTCTATGCGAGAGACAGATCTAGCGTGTTTGCCCTGTATGTGCCCACCCAGATCCGTCGGGGAATTCGGGAGGGTTCTTTTCTCGGCTGGCCGGTCAAACTGGCAGGCTCAGCGTGGAGAACATGTCGAACCGGACTGTGTGTGTGGTCTCTTCAATCCAAAACTGGCAAAACACCATCTGCCCCTCATGCCACGTATCTGGTACGCGGCTGCGCCACAGGTTGGGAAAACCCTCCACCCGGGCAGCCCCCTGATAGGGATCCGTGTGGCGATCCAACGCCCAGTCCACGACTGCCGTGAGGACCTCCTTGCGGGCTGCGGACACGGGCTCGTTCAGCTCCCAGATATCCAGAGCGTTGCGTAAGTTGACCAGCTTGTAGGGGGCGGAGTCAGGCACGGGCCGCCAGCCACGCGCGAATGTCCTCCGGGCTGTCCGGGCTGGCCGGTTCGGCTCGTCGCTGTTCGATGCCCTCAAGCATGCGGGCGAACTGGGCGCGATCGGGCTGTGGCTCGTCTTCGTCGTCGTCAACCTGGTTGGCGAAGAACTCTTGCAACGACTCCAGCTCCATCCGGGCTTTCCCTCCCGGGGGCCGATCGCGGTCGGCGCGCTGCCAGGGGGCTTCGGAGTGGGTGAGGTTCTCCAGGTCCGTCGCGGTTAAACCGCCGTACCTGCTGAGAACGTAGCCGATGGTGTTCAACTCGGCTTCCGTCAGCTCGGGAGGCTCCTCGATGAGGGCACCGTACTTCTCGTCCCCCCAGACCTGTCCGACGACTGGCCCCATGTCCCATGCGGAGATCGATTCTCTGAACAGAGGCTGACCGAAGGCGGCGAGGTGGTGGCCTTGCGCGTAATAGAGCAGCTTGTGGAGCTTTTTGACGCCCATGCCGGGTTGCCGTTGGCGGAGGGCGGCGGCGATGGCGTGGGCTGAGAGGGGCATGGGGTCAGGGTACGGTTCATGCCCGGCGGGGTGAGGGTTTTTGGTCATTCTTCGGTCCCGAACATGTGTTCCATCATGGCTGATGGGTGTGACAATTCCCCGCCCCAGGTCCTGTCAATCCCTTTCACCCGTAAACGGCACTCCACCCCGTATGATCGCCTCCTACCCAACCCCACCAGTGGCGAGCGTGGGCCGGACCTGGGCCGTAACGGTTCTCGGTGCTCTCTCCTGACGACTACGACCGCATCCGCGACAGGTTCAAGGACTTCGATCGTCCAGGAGGCATCATCACCGAAGGCGTTGCTCAGAGCACTTCGGCCTTCAAGGCTTCCAGGAGAGTGGCGAACACGGTGGCCTCGAACACGAGGGCCGGGGCGCCAGGGTTCTTGCTGTCGCGCACGCCAACCCGGCTGTCACTCAGGCGGGCGATCTCCACACAGTCGCCACTGGCGTTGCTACGGCTGGACTTGCGCCAGACAGTCGCCGACAGTTCGGCCTCGACGCTCACGGGGATGCTGTCGGTCACGCTCACACTTCCTTCGCTAGCTTTGCCAGCAGATTGCGAGACATGCGAGCGTCCAGCGCCTTTGCTCGCAAATCTTCGTATACCAGGTTATATCGGCGAATTGCTGCGGGCTGTTCCTGGTACAGGCCGGATAGTTGAGTCTCTACGTACACAACATCGGGATCTGGTGCGCCGAATCCAAGGATCACAAAACTTCCGTCCATGGCCGCGTGTATCCCGGCGACATCAGAGTGGCGATCAGGGCTCTGGGGGAGTCTGAGCGTCACCGGTTGTTCCACGAACTGGCGAACCTCGCCCGTCTGGTCGACGGTGCGCTGACCCATCACACCCCGGACGATGGCCGAAACCCCACACAAGAAACCGGTACGGATGCGCGAGGAAGCGCGGCGGGAGGGTGAGAAAGCACGGAAGGGTGGGGTGACCGGCGGGCAAGAAGGGGTGTCTTGTCCTTCCGGCAAGGGAGCTCCTTGCATGACCACTGTTTCCGAGGCGGCCTCGGTGGCCGATCCAGAGCGGTTCGGTACCGTCTTTGACGCCCACTACGAGGAGATACGCCGCTACATCGGGCGGCGGCTCGACCTCGACATCGCCGAGGACCTCGCCGCCGAGACCTTCCTGATCGCCTTCCGGCAGCGCGGCAGGTTCGACGCCGCCCGGGGCGGTGTCCGCCCCTGGCTGTACGGCATAGCCACCAACCTGATCGGCCGCCACCGCCGGAGCGAGGTGCGCCGCTACCGGGCACTGGCCAGGACGGGCCCGCCGCCCGACGACGAAGGCCATGACGAGCGGATTGTCGACCGGGTCGCGGCGGGGGTGACGGTCGGACGGCTTTCCGAGGCGCTGGCGGGGTTGTCGAAAGGCGAGCGGGACGTGGTGCTGCTCATCGCCTACGGCGGGCTGACCTATGACGAGGTCGCCGAGGCGCTCAAGGTCGCCAACGGCACCGTCGCCTCCCGGCTCAGCCGGGCCAGGACCAAGTTGCACAAGTCGCTGGGAGTGGAGATCTGAGTGAACGAGTTCCAGTTCGTCGATGACGTGATGCCGGACGTTCCGGCCTCCGGTCCGGCGAAGACGGCCGAGGTCAGGGCCAGGGTGCTGAACGGCGGGCGCCGCCGCCGGATCTCCGTGTGGACCGGGATCCTGGTCACGTCGGCCGCGACCGTGGCCGTGATCGGCGCCGTCGTGGTCGTTCCCCGGCTGGGAGGCGGCCCGGTCGTCACGGTGACCCAGACGAGTGCGAGGGAGGTGCTCGACGCCGCCGCCGACCGGCTGGCCCAGCGGCAGGAGGTGGTCGACGGCCGATACTGGCGCAGTGAGATGGAACGGGTCGTCCGGGAACGGACCAGCGTCGGGGGGCACGAGTTCGTCGTCGAGGACCCTGTCGGGTACGTCCGGTGGAACGGGCTCGGCCGGAACACGGTCATGGAGCTCACCGGGCTCGATACCCGCCCCTTCACCGCCGCCGACAGGGCGGAGTGGGAGAAGGCGGGCTCGCCCCGGCTCTGCGGATCGGACACCGACTGCGAGAACGACATGGTTCCCAAGGGGAGGACCCGATATCTGGGCGGGTACAAGGATGGTTTCGGGCAGGGGATCGTGACGTTGAGCGTACGGGAGCTCCAGGACCTGCCGCGTGGCCCGGGGAAGCTGAAGGAGAAACTGCTGTCGTACTGGCCGGCCGAACGGGAGGCCATGAAGGACGTCCCGGCAGGATCGCCGGGCCAGGAGAAGGCCCCGAACCAGGACGACTGGCTGTGGGAATTGAGTGAACGCCTGCTGGTGGAAGCTCCGATCACCTCGGGAACCCGGGCAGCCGCCTATCACCTGCTCGCCGGACTTCCCGGCGCCCGGGTCGCGGACGAGTTCCGGGACGAGGAGGGGCGGCCGGGGATGGCCATCCTGCGCGGAGGGGCGAACGGTGAGCCGGAGAAGCAGATCGTCATCGACAGGGAGACGGGCGATCTGCTGGCGATCCAGCACATGCCCGTCTCGACGTCAGGTCAGGAGAGCGCCCCGTACATGTCCATCGTGATCAGGCAGCTCGGCTGGACCGATGACGAGCCTGTCATTCCCGAGGGGTGCGTACTGGGTGGTAAGGAAGAGTGCATCCGCTAGATCGCTGAGGTGAAATCCGGGTTGGTGATCGTAGGCGGTCGGGGACCGTTTCACGGGAGCGCCGGTGTTCCAGTTGTGCCAGATGGCGGCGTTGAGGGCGAGGATGCGCTGGCTGACGCGCGCCCAGAGGCAGGACGTAGAGCGCGGTCAGAAGGGCGTCCAAGTCGGTTTTCACACACCGACCATGGACGCCCTTCGTCACGCCCGCGGCCAATCACCGAATTTCACATCAGCGATCTAGTTGGCATCCCGCTGGTCCAGCCACTTTAGAATCGCCTGGTTTGTTTCTTCCGGCTTTTCTTGCTGGATCCAATGACCGCAATCCAGATTGACCACTTCCACATTGGGCACGAACTCCGCCAGCTTCTCGGACTTCGAGATCACATCCCGGTCGCCGTAGATCATGAGTGTGGGCTGCCGGATGATCGGGTCCACGTCCGCCAGCAAGTGCCAGTTGCGGTCGAGGTTCCTGTACCAGTTCACACTGCCGGTGAACCCTGTCGATTCGAAGGCGGAGACGAAAACGGCCAGTTCGCTGTCGCTCATTACGGGCTCACCGAGCGGTGTTTCCGCTCTGGCGAGATCGATCAGCGCCATACCCGGCCGAGGCTCCCTGGGAGGCTCGTTCTTCCGGTACAGGTTGCGAAGGAACTGGAAGGTGTTCTCCTCGAACACGGCGTCCGCGACGCCCGGCTGCCGATTGAAGTGGACGAAGTAGAAGTCGCCGCCGAGCACGGCTTCCATGAACTCGACCCAGGGCCTCTCTCCGCGCTCCTGGTAGGGAAGGCTGAGGTTGATCACCTTGTTCACACGGTCGGGGTGCAGCAGGGTCAGCCCCCAGACGACCATCGCGCCCCAGTCATGACCGACGAAGGTGGCGTCCTCGTACCCGTAGTGATCGAGAAGCGCGACGAGATCACCCGACAGGTGCTCGATGTCGTAGTCCGTCACTTCGGCCGGACGAGATGAATTGCCATAACCCCGCTGGTTCGGAACGATGACGTGGTAGCCCGCCGCGGCGAGGACGGGCACCTGGTGACGCCAGGAAAAGGCGTGCTCCGGCCAGCCGTGACAGAGCACAATGGGCTTTCCGGCATTCTTCTGGCCCGCTTCGAAGACTTCGAGTTCCACGCCGTTGACCGAAATAAGGGTGGGCTTGGGAAAATCGGCTGGATCAAGCATTGAATTTCCTCTATATCGTTTCGGATTGATCGGGCGACGAGGGTCCCCGAGGATGGCGTCGGCGCACCCCTGATAGGCCGAGTGGCGTTCGCCTGCGGTCGACCTCGTCGATGAGGTCATGTCGCCATCTTGCCGACCTAAACCGGTCACCCCATGACCGGTTTAGGTGAAAATATTGTTGGCGTGCGAACCGACCGGCTGGTGGCCATCCTCCTCCTGCTGCAACGGCGCGAGCAGGTGACAGCAGCAGAGATCTCCCGAGAGCTGGAGGTCTCCGAGCGCACCGCCCGCCGCGACCTCGACGCCCTGGCCATGGCCGGGGTGCCCGTGTACTCCATGCAGGGCCGAGGCGGCGGCTGGCGCCTCGTGGGTGGCGCCCGCACCGACCTGTCCGGGTTGACCGCGAGTGAGGCCCGCGCCCTGTTCCTGGTCGCCGGCCAGGCGTCGGTTGCGACACCGGCCGTGAAAGCAGCTCTGCGCAAGCTCGTCCATGCCCTGCCGGAGCCCTTCCGGGTGCAGGCCGAGGCAGCGGCGTCGTCGTTGGTCATGGACCCGCAACGATGGGGGACGAGCCGGGTCGAGCGCCGACCACCTCGCTTCCTCGACGAACTCCAAGACGCGGTGATCCGCGGCGTCCAGGTGCGGCTCGGCTACGTCGACAGCGAAGGCGCCGAAACCGAGAGAACCGTCCACCCGCTGGGCATCGTCGCCAAAGGTCCGTCGTGGTACCTCGTCTCCAACACCGAGGCCGGCCGGCGGACCTTCCGGATCGACCGTGTGTCGTCCGCCGACCCGACCGACGATCCCGTGCACCGACCCGAGGACTTCGACCTTGCCGAGAGCTGGCGCGAGATCGCCGACGAGGTCGAACGCAGGCGAACGCCCACCGAGATGCAGGCGGTATGCGCGCCGCACGGGATAGGCCGGCTCCGGATGGTGCTCGGCGATCGGCTTGAGGTGGGAGGTTCCACGACCGACGGCCGCATCGAGGTCGTGATCCGCGGCCACAACGAGTACGCGCTCGCCGGCGAGCTTGCCGGGCTGGTCGAATGGCTTGAGGTGACCGGCCCTCCGGGTGTGCGAGACCACCTGGCCTCGATCGGCAACGCGCTCGTCGAGCGATACGGCTGAGACCGGCACGAGCGCTTGTCGACTGGTTCGCCGGTGAGCTTGAGAAGCACGGGAGAACAGAGGACCCCGGTCGCCGAACGGACATCCTCCGGGGATCCCCCTACCGTTCGTCACCCGCCACGTGGGCGGTGGGAACGGCCTCCGGCCGGGCGGGATCCGCGGTGATCGGCTGGGGCCGGACGCGGACTAGCCCTGTTTTCCGCATGTGGCTGATTCTCAGCGGAGATCTCGCGGGTCCACGTCCAGGAGTTTGAGGAGATGGATCTGTACGGGAGTGGGCTGAGGGATGACCGGAGGTGACTGGCCGGTCCCGGGAACGATCCGGAGACTGGCCAGCGCCTGGAAGATCAGCCGCCCGGTGGGGACGGCGGGCCGGCCCGCGTACAAGCCGTTGACCTTGGTGGTCCCGTGTAGTGCGAGGGCTCGGCGGACCTGATGCTCGACCAGGCAGAAGACGAGCAGCGCCAGGCAGATCACGGTGATCAACGCACTGATGCGCCGGTTGTTCTTCAGATACAAGGTTCACCCCGAAGCGGCCCGCAACAGCCGAAGCTGACCAATCTCAGTGACGTTCTTCATCAGCTCGGAATTCACCCAGGCGACCATATGGGCGACGGTGTGCTTGGAGTCCCTTGGCCATGGGAAGGCGGGGGCCGTAGCATCCAAGTCGGCGTCGGCGAGGCGATCCAGCACCACCAACCAGTCCTCACGGAGGCTGCGCAACCACTCGATGGCGGTCCTTCCATCACCTGGCCAAGCGATCTCGGCCCTCTCCCGCGGTGTCCGGCCCTGAGCGTGATCGATAGTCACGCTCCACCACCAGCCGATATGCCAGCTCACCCAACCGATCGTGGGAACCGGGACGAGGTCGGGCTCGATCTCCGCCCAGTCAGGCACCCAGGTTCCCTCGACGTCCGGACGCACAGTCCAGCAGCGGGAAGCGGGCTCCCACAGGAAGCCCGCGGGCTCCAGCCGCTCCAGGTGGTAATCGAACAGCGACCAGGTGAAGTCGAACTGCCAGCGCAGCAGCTCGCATCGGGATACATGCATTGGTTGATCATGACAGAAACTACAGTCCATTGCAAAGATGCAATCGACTTAAGTTTTGCAGTAGACTCCTCTTATGCAGGAAGGGCTGCGGGAGCGCAAGAAGCGGCAAACTCGGCAGCGTATCTCCGAGGTGGCCATCGGCCTGTTCGTGGAGCGCGGCTTCGAGAACGTGACGATCGCCGAGGTCGCGGCGGCCGCCGAGGTGTCGGTCAACACCGTCTACAACTACTTCGAGGCCAAGGAGGACCTCGTCCTGCCGCCCGAGGAGGCTTCCCCGCAGCGGCTGGCCGACATCGTGCGCCAGCGTCGGCCTGGGGAGTCCGCGGCGGGCGCGGTGCTGGCGCGCCTTCGGGAGGAGGTGCGCGGCCGCGAGCACCGCGTCGGGCTGAGCGCCGGATTCGGAAGCGTACTGGAGATGATGCGAGCCGCGCCCACGCTGTCCGCCCGACTGGAGGACCTCGGCCGCCAGATGACGGACGCGCTGATGGTTGTGCTCGCCGAGGAGACTGACGCATCCGAGTACGATCCGCTGCCGCGCGCGGTCGCCTGGCACATCGGCTGCCTGCACGCACTGGTCATGACCGAGATCGGCAGGCGAACGGCGGCGGGCGAGCGTCCCGACGCGATCGCCGAGGTTGTCCTCGAACTGCTGGACATCGTGGAGAGCCTGCTCGGTGAGCGAGTCCTGGGTTATGCCGTACGAGAGGAATGACCGTGTTCAGAGTGACGATCAGAGGCAAGTTCAAGGGGCTCGACGACGCCAGCCGGGCCGCCGTGCTAGCGGGGAGCGGCGCCGCCTACACCGAAGTGGGCACGTTCACTCACGACGCGAGCGTATCGGCCTTCACCTTCCGCTGCCAGGTGCCTGCCGGGCCAGACGACGATGAGGACGACGCCGCCCTACATGCGTTGGCCGCACTGGAGACGCACGGGTATGCGCACGAGATCTTACAGGTCGCGGTGACGGACATGCGTACGATCAAAATCCGCCGAAAAGCGCGCGACGACTAGCCCCCGTTTTCCGCACGTGGGGGTGTTTGAGACGTGGATTTGAGTGAGGGGTCCGGAACCGGTACGACATGTGAGTGTGAGACAACGCGCGCAGTTCGGTGCCCCGAGCGTGGAGAAGATGCTCGGGGCGCTGCCGGTGGTGGCGGATTTCTGCCGGAAGTTAAAGATCGCCGATACGGTCGATGCCCTTTGTCCCGTGCGTGACCTGGCCGAACTCACTCACGGGCAGGTCATCGAAGCGATGATCGCCAATCGGCTGACGTCGCCCGCGATGACCTGCAACGGCTGGAGCGCGGCCTGGGCGGCAGGCATTACCCGACCGCCGAGAAGGTCACCGACCGGCTCACCGTGATCGGCCGGGAGCGCCGAGTCGGCGCCTACCTGACCGCCGAGGTCGGCATCGGTCCCGACACCGGAAAACCGACCTTGACCTGGACGTTCGACCAGGCGGCGATCGACGCCGAAGCCGCCGGTGACGGCTGGTACGCCCTGCTGAGCACCCTCGGCCCTGATCAGGCCGACGCCGCCGAGGTCTTAAGGTTGTACAAGGGTCAGGAAGCCGTCGAACGCCGTTACTCCGCGTTCAAGGGCTCGCTGGCAGTGGCGACCTTGTATCTGAAGAACAACCGGCGCATCAGTGCGTTGATCACCGTGATCTGCCTGGCGCTGCTCGTCTTCTGCCTGGTCGAGCGTCAGGTCCGCCGAGCCCTCGCACTACACGGGACCACCAAGGTCAACGGCTTGTACGCGGGCCGGCCCGCCGTCCCCACCGGGCGGCTGATCTTCCAGGCGCTGGCCAGTTTCCGGATCGTTCCCGGGACCGGCCAGTCACCTCCGGTCATCCCTCAGCCCACTCCCGTACAGATCCATCTCCTCAAACTCCTGGACGTGGACCCGCGAGATCTCCGCTGAGAATCAGCCACATGCGGAAAACAGGACTAGCGCCGCAGGGCGCGGCGGATCAGCCAGGCGACCAGGATGAGGCTTGCCAGGGCGGCGACCAGGGGGGCAATGCGCTTGAGCAGCGGCATGCCCGCCACCTCCAGGAGGTTCAGGGCCTCCTCGTCGGGGCTGAGCGAGGTGCGCGAGGTGCCCGCCGGGTGGCTCTGGCGGGATTCCGCCTCCTCGCCGATCGTGAGGCCGGGTGGTGTCGGCACCGCGCTGAGGTGACGTCCCGGCGCGCCTGGGAGCTGGGGGCCGTTCAGTCCTTCCGGGCCGCCGGGGCCGCCCAGTCCGGACGCCGCCGCACCCAGGTTCGTGCCGCCGGGACCGCCCAGTCCGGACGCCACCGCGCCCGGGTCCGCGCCACCGGGGGCCGCCGTGCCCGGCTCCGTTTCCGCGCCGTGGTTCGTCGAGCCCGCGGGGCCGGGGAACGCCGAGCCGGTGGTGCCGGGGCTCCCGGCGGAGGCCGTCGAGCCCGCCGGGCCTGGAGAGGTCGTCTCCGACGTCGTGGTGTCCCGATCCGCCGAGCCGAGACGCTGTGAATCACCTTCTGCGCCGCCCGGCCCCATGCCGGTGACAAGTTCGTCCGGGCTCTCCGAACCGGCCGGACGTGCCGGGCCGGGGCCCCAGGACTCCGAGATCGCTGGAACGTCACCGGCCGATTCCTGCTTAGGGGGCGCGCTCCAGCCGCCAGCACCGGCCGTCTCGGCGGCCGTCTCCACGCCGGGGCCCTCGCCCAGCAGGCGAGAGAGGTTGGCCGCGAACCTGTCGACCAGCTTCCCGCCGACCTCGGTCATCACGCCCCGGCCGACCTGGGCCGGGCGGCCGGTCACGTCGAAGGAGGTGTCGACGGTGACCCGGGTGCTCCGGCCCTCCGGGTGCAGGCGCGCGACGACCGTGGCACCGGCCGTGCCCGGCCCCCTGGCCTCCTTGCCGGAGGCCCTGATGGTCATGGAGTGGGTGTCCTCGTCCACCTTCTCGAAGGCGACCCTGCCCTGGTACGTCACCGTGACCGGCCCGATCTTCATCTTCATCCGGCCGGTGAAGGAGTCACCCTCGACCTTGTCCACGGCGGCACCGGGCAGGCATGGCGCGATCCGCTCGACGTCGAGCAGCACCGGCCACACCTGGTCGACAGGCACGGGAACCGTGAACTCGTGCTCGAACCGCATCGCCATCGCTCCGCTCCTTGTCGGTCGGCCGCTGTTGCGACATTACGACTACACGGGGGCGTACTGCCAGTATGCCGCCCCGGAGCCCGGCCGAGCCGCCTGCGGCGGTCCGCGTCCGCGCTCCGGATTCGTGCTCGTTCCTTGGTACTGCCCTCGATGGCGGGGACGATGCGCCCACCCGCGCCGCGCTCTCAGACCGGCGGGTTGTGGCGGGAGTACTCCGCGAACCTCCAGCGGAGCGGGCTGGCTCCCCGTACGCGGACGATCCTGTCCACCTCGAACCTGACCAGCCGCTGCGCGCCCGGGACGTCTCCCGCGTCCCAGTCGACGTGGGCACGCCCGGTCAGGTGCAGGGCGTCGCCGCCCTCCCAGTCGAGGAAGAGCAGGCCGCAGCCGTCGTCCAGCTCCAGGTTGCCCAGCGTCATGTACATGGAGTTGCCGACGTAGTCCGGCCAGACCAGCCGCCGGTCATCCACCACCCGGACGAACCCGGGGTCGCCGCCCCGGTGTGACAGGTCGGCACCGAGTCCGGGCGCGGAGGTGGCGATGAAGAAGGTGTCGGCGTTCTCGATCCGGGCCCGGTCGCCGTCGTCGAACGCCGTCGCCGCCGTCCCCGTCGCCGAGGAGAAACCGGCGGAGTCGAGGAAGCCGGGTGCTCCGGAGGCTTCAGCGGCTTCGGCGACTCCAGCGGCTCCGGGGGATTCCGGGGAGTCGGCGGGGCCGGAAAAGCCGGGGGAGGGGGTGGCGGGCTCCGCCGGTTCTGTGACGATCTCTCGCGCCTGGATGTACTTGGGACAGTTGGCGTACGCCTGTTCGGTACGGACGATCAGCCGTCCGCCCTCCCGCCGGACCGTGCCGTTGACCCGCATCCTGCGCCTGCTCATCGGCTCGATCGCGAGCATCCCGATCTGGCCGCCGTCCAGCCCCGCCAGCGGGTCGTGCTCGCCCGGCAGCGCGTCGATCACGACCGTTCGCTCGTCCACGGCCTCGGCGAAACCCTCGGGTCCGGTCAGGGCGGACGCCCACAGGAGTCCGTCCCGCCCCGTCGCCCCGATCAGCAGCATCCGCTGTCGCCCCAGGAACTCGGCTGCCACCGCCGGGATCTCCGGCCGGGTCCTGGCCGAACCCAGCGCCACCGCGCGTACCCCGGCCCTCCGCTGAACCGCGAGCTCTCCCGCGTGCTCCATGATCGTTTAGAAGAAGCCGCAGGTGGGGGCGGCGGTCACCGGCACGGGAGAACCTTCGGCGCCGGTGGGCGCGTAGATCTCCAGCCGGATCCCGTCCGGGTCCTCGAAGAACACGCCGCCCGAGGACGCGCCCTCGCGGTGCGCCACCACTCCGCCGTGGTGGAGCGTGGCACCGGCCTCCCTGATCGCGTCCTCGGCCCGGCGGACCGTCTCGATGTCCGGAACCTGGAAGGACAGGTGGTGCAGACCGGGCAGACCGGTGGCGAAGCGGCCCTCGCTCTGCTGCCAGAGGGTGAGCACGAGCGTGCCGTCGAGGCCGAGGAAGGCGTACCGGCGGTCCGCCTCGCCGGACTCGAAGAGGACCTCGAAGTCGAAGATCTTCAGGTAGAAGTCCCTGGACCTGTCGAGGTCGGAGACGTTGAGGCCGACGTGGCCGGTCTGGAAGGTCATCTGATCGCTCCCGTCAAGCTTCCTAACGGTTCATGCCGTTAGATTGGCCTACAGGATGAATCTAACGCATAATCATTATTTTTCCCATTATAAAGGTATGGCGTGCATCACAGCCGGGAGAACCCCAGGTGAACGCCCGTCGTGAGATCCACCTGGGCGGGCGCGAGGCCGACATGACATGGCACGGCACGGCGTGGGTGTCGTCGTCGCGGATCACCTGAGCGGGCGCGGGGCCGGCCGTCCCGGCGCCGATGCCGGTGACGGCTCACGTCATAAGGGCTTCAGGACTCCGAGAGGTCAGTCGTCGTATCCACGCGCGACTCCGAGGCCAGAGGGGCCGGGAGGGGCCGAAAGAGACCGGGGGAGGTCAGTCGTCGCGGTGCTGGTGGTAGTGGCGGGCCGCGCGGGCCCGGTTGCCGCAGGCGACCGAGCACCACTCCTGCCGGGCGTGGTCCTTGAGGAAGTAGAGCACGCAGCGCGGCGCGGGGCAGGTGCGGAGCCGTTCGCGCTGTGGCCCGGCGAGCAGCTCGATCGCCGACGTCGCGAGGGCCGCCCGGATCCGCGCCGACTCCGTGGTCCCCTCACCGGGGACGGTCCGCGCCAGGGGGACGCCCTCGGCGGGCCACTCCAGCCGCGCGGCCAGCGGTACGGCGAGCGCGGCGGCGTTGACCAGGTCGAGTGACTCGGCGAACCCCGGGAGCCGGTGCGCGTCCGCTCCGCTCGCGGCGCGCGGCCCCACGGCTCTGGCGAAGAGCGCCCGTACGGCCTGCCGCAGCTCCACCACCTCGCGCCGCAGCTCCTCCGAGGCGACGAAGCCCGGGTCGATCCCCAGCGCGGCGGCATGCGCCCGGCCCCACGCGGTCATGCCCTCGACGTCGGCGAGCGTGTCCGTCAGACCGGCCCGCGTCGCGCGGACGGTGCTGACGAACTCCAGGGCCGACATACCCCGACCCTAACGCCTGATCCGACCTTTTGCCGTGAGGTCTCGCGTATGCCCCACATCGCCACAGGTCGGAGCAGTGCGTCGCGTGGAGCGCCCGCCGCCGCACTCACCCTTCACGGTCGGTGCGTCTAGCGCCGGACGGCCTTGACCAGGATGGCGACCAGGCCCGAGAAGCCCAGGCCGCCCACCAGGATGATGAACATGACCAGCGGCGGGACGGACGGATCGCTGATGAAGACGATCCCTGCCGCGATGAACACCACGCCGCTGAGCAGGGCCATCCAGTCGGTGCGGTGCGCGCGGCGGCGCTCGGTTCTGTCGATGTCAGGCCGCACGGCGCACGTCCACGTCCCCGATGCCGGCCTTGATGTTCAGCACGATGGTCGCCACGTCGCCCTTGGGGGGCACCTCGGGCTCCAGGATCTTGTTGTGCACGATGTCGGCCCCTCCCTCCACCACATGGTCGATCTTGACGTCGCCGAACCTGGTGGAGCCGTTCACCTCGATCCTGGCCGTCGCGGGCAGGATCACGTGTATCTCGCCGACCGAGACCGAGGCGTCCACGATGGTCCGCGAACCCGGCGGCAGGACCAGGTCGCCCAGGTCGAGCCTGCCCTCTCCCACGCCCACCGAGTAGCTGCGAGCCACCTCGGACAGGGTGGCGGGCTGCCAGTTGAAGTCGCCGAACTTCTTCGGCATGCCGCCCAGCGTGGACCCCGCGACCAGGGCGATCGACAGGACGGTGCCGGTCGCGACCAGCCCCGCTCCCCGGCCGAACCAGGTGGCGACCAGCAGACCGGCGCCGATGACGACGAGTACCGCGCCGCCGACGACCGTCATGTTGACCTCTCCCGAGGCGGACTGGATCGCCACGATGATCCCTCCAACGATCATGGCCAGACAGATGGTGATGCTTCCGACAAGCGATCCGCGCCGCCGCGGCCTGGGCGGCGCCACCACCGTCCCGCCGTACACGGACGGGTCGTAGGGGGAGTACGGCTGCCGCCGCCGGGGATCCAGAGGCTGGTAGGGGCCGTACGGCGAGAAAGGTTCACCGGAGGAGTCGAACAGCGGCCTCGCGGCGGTGTGGTACGGGCCCCGGGGATCCCCCGGGGGGCCTGGCGGTGGCGCGGCGGGGCCCGGGGGCATGCCCGGCGCGTGCCCGGCCTGGGTCCCGGGGGCGGGGGACGACGGGATCGTGGATCCCGGTCCGGCCTCGGGCGCGTACGGCTCCGTGACCGTCTCGGCGCCCGGCCGGGCGGCGGGGTGAGCGGCGCCTCCGGTACCGGGTCCGGTGTGCGCGGCGCCTCCCGAGGTGGCGCCGGTGGGTCCGGCCACGGGGGATCCGGCGTACGCGGCGGGGTCGGCGGCCGGGGGCGCGGTGGCGTGGGCGACCGGATCCCGTTCACCGACGGGACGCCGTCCGGCGGCGTCGGACGGGTGGGCGGCCGAGCCGGGCCACTGACCGGCCGGGGACGGGGACGGGGTGCGGCGCCTGCGCAGCCGGTCGGGCAGCGACCTGGTCACCGCCAGCAGGTCGACCCCTCGGGAGTGGGCGGCGAGCAGGGCGATGGCGAACACCGTGCCGACCACGACCGTGCCGCCGCCGATGCCGTCCGAGGAGACGTTGACGATCAGTCCGAGGGCGAACAGGCCGGTCAGCAGGGTCAGGACCGTCTCGCCGTCGAAGTCGCGCCGGATCCACTGCTCCAGGTGGCCGGGGCCGCCGTCGGTCTCGCGCATCAGCAGGAACGCCGCGATGTAGAGCATGATGCCGATGCCCGAGCCGAGCACCAGCACCGCGAAACCGACCCGCAGCACCACGGGATCGATCCGGGTGTATCTTCCCAGACCCGCGCAGACGCCCGTGAGCATGCGCCCCTCGTCGCCGCGCCTCAGCCCGCGCTCCTCGAAGCGTTCCCCAAGACGCTCCTCGAAGCGCTCCTCGGAGCTCTCCTCGAAGGGGGAGGAGGCGGACGGCGAGCTCGCCGGATCCTGGGCCCGCCCGGTGTCGTTCATGTCCTCATCGTGGCCCTTCCCGGTCCGTGACGCATCCGGGAGACCCCTGAGTCGTCCCGGAGGGGGGAGGTCTCCCTCAGGGTCGCTTCAGGGGAACGCCTGATGCAGTGGCAGGCTGGTTCGTGTGACGATGCTGACGCTATGGCTGACCGACAGACAGTTCGCGACGCGGCGCCCGTGACACCCGAGGACGCCCCCTTCCCCCGTCTGGTACGACCGGTGGAGGGGCGGCTGGTCGCCGGGGTGGCCCAGGGGGCCGCCGCCCAGCTCCGGCTCGACCCGGTCGTACTGCGGCTGGCCTTCGTGCTGCTCACCGTCCTGGACGGCTTCGGCGCCCTGGCGTACGCCGCCCTGTGGATGTTCACCCCGCGTGAGCCGTACGAGGGCAGGGAACCCGGGCGGGACTGGAGCCAGCTCGCCGCGTACGGCGCGATCGGGCTGGCGCTGGCGGCCCTGGACTGGCTCACCGGCACCTCGGGGGCCGGGATCGGGGCCTGGCCGATCGCCGTGGGCGGCATCGGCTCGCTGATCCTCTGGCAGCAGGCCGACCCCGACCGGCGGCAGCGCTGGATGAGCAACACGGTCGGGCAGGTCCGCAGGAACCGGGTCCGCACGTTCCTCGGGCTCGTGCTCGTCGTGGTCGGCGCGATCGGCTTCCTGGTGGCCAACGACGAGCTGGGCAAGGCCCGTCCGGGCATCGTGTTCACCCTCGTGGTCGTGGGCGGCGTCGCGCTGATCGCGGCGCCCTGGCTGGCCGCCCTGTGGAAGGAGCTGCAGCGCGAGCGCCGCGAGCGCATCCGGCAGGAGGAGCGCGCCGAGGTGGCCGCGCACGTGCACGACTCGGTGCTGCACACGCTGACGCTCATCCAGCGCAACGCCCAGGACCCGCGCGAGGTGATGCGGCTCGCCCGCTCCCAGGAGCGGGAGCTGCGCAACTGGCTCTACCAGCCCCAGCAGGACGCCGACGCGTCGGTGGCCGCGGCCGTGCGGCGGGTCGCGGCCGAGGAGGAGGACGCGCACGGGGTGCCGATCGAGGTCGTCTGCGTCGGCGACGGCCCGCTCACCCCCGAACTGTCCGCGATGATGCAGGCCGCGAGGCAGGCGATGGTCAACGCCGCGAAATACTCCGGCTCCGAGGTCGTCTCCGTGTACGCCGAGACGGAACCGGATGAGGTCACCGTCTTCGTCCGGGATCGGGGGGTCGGGTTCGACATGAGCGATGTGCCCGAGGATCGTATGGGTATCCGCCAGTCGATCATCGGCAGGATGGAGCGCCACGGGGGCAGCGCCCGTGTGCGGACCGAGCCCGGCGAGGGCACGGAAGTGATGCTGACCATGAAGCTGGAGAAGGCGTGAGTAGCGAGCGAGCCACGACACGGCGAGCCGGAGAGCGGTCCCCGGGGTCGCGGCGGGCCGACGTCCCGCGCGTAGGATCGCACCGAGGATCGCACCGAGCCGGAACCCCGTCCCTGGGATCGCGGCGAGCCGGAGAGCGGTCCCCGGGACCGCGAGGGGAAGTCCGATGAGCGTGGTGAAGGTCCTGATCGTCGACGACCACCGCCTGTTCCGCTCCGGCGTGCGGGCCGAGCTGGGCGACTCCATCGAGGTGATCGGGGAGGCCGAGGACGTGGACTCCGCGGTCAAGGCGATCGCCGCGCTGGGGCCCGACGTGGTCCTCCTCGACGTGCACATGCCCGGCGGCGGCGGCCAGGAGGTGCTGCGCCGGGTCCTCGGCTCCGGTTCCACGGTCCGCTTCCTCGCCCTGTCGGTCTCCGACGCGGCGGAGGACGTCATCGGCGTGATCCGGGGCGGTGCCAGGGGATACGTGACCAAGAACATCAGCGGGCGCGAGCTCACCGACGCCATCCGCCGGGTGGCCGAGGGCGACGCGGTCTTCTCCCCGAGGCTGGCGGGGTTCGTGCTGGACGCGTTCGCCTCCAGCGAGGCCCCGCCGATCGACCCCGAGCTCGACTCGCTCACCCAGCGTGAGCGCGAGGTCCTGCGGCTGATCGCCCGAGGGTACGCGTACAAGGAGATCGCCAAGGAGCTGTTCATCTCGGTGAAGACCGTGGAGACCCACGTCTCGTCCGTGCTGCGCAAGCTGCAGCTCTCCAACCGCCACGAGCTGTCCCGCTGGGCCACGGCGCGGCGCCTGGTCTGAAGCTCCACATCCGTACCTCCCGGCTTCTGTACGAGCAGTTACTTATGTGCGACTCTGCGAAATATGGGACGCGACGTACCGGCGATGGTGTTCAGCCGCGAGGACCGGCGGCGTTACCGGGACAAGGTTCGCCGGTGCCTTGACGTCTTCGCGCAGATGCTGCGCGAGTCCAGGTTCGAGTTCGACGAGCCCAGGGCCGGGCTGGAGATCGAACTCAACCTCGTGGACGAGCGCGGCGAGGCCGCCATGAAGAACATCGAGGTGCTGGAGGCCATCGCCGAGCCCGACTGGGCGACCGAGCTGGGCCAGTTCAACGTGGAGATCAACGTCCTGCCCGAATCCCTGGAGGGGGACGGCGCGGCCCGGCTGGAGAAGGTGATCAGGGACCGCCTCAACCACGCCGAGGAACGGGCCCGCACCGTCGGCGGGCACATGGTGATGGTCGGCATCCTGCCCACGCTGCGGGAGAGCGACGTGCACGAGGGCACGCTGTCGGCCAACCCCCGCTACAAGCTGCTCAACGAGCAGATCTTCGCGGCCAGGGGCGAGGACCTGCACCTGTCGATCGAGGGCGACGAGTTCCTGGAGACCTACGCCGACAGCATCACCCCCGAGGCCGCCTGCACGAGTCTCCAGCTCCACCTCCAGGTCAGCCCGGAGGCGTTCGCCGCCAACTGGAACGCCGCCCAGGCCATCGCGGGCCCCCAGGTGGCGCTGGCCGCCAACTCGCCGTTCCTGTTCGGCCGCAGGCTCTGGCAGGAGACCAGGATCCCGCTGTTCGAGCAGGCCACCGACACCCGCCCGGTGGAGCTGAAGACCCAGGGCGTACGGCCCAGGGTGTGGTTCGGCGAGCGGTGGATCACCTCGGTCTTCGACCTCTTCGAGGAGAACGCCCGCTACTTCCCCGCGCTGCTGCCCCTGTGCGACGAGGAGGACCCGCGCGAGGAACTGGCGCGCGGGATCACCCCCCAGCTCGGCGAGCTGACCCTGCACAACGGCACCGTCTACCGGTGGAACCGGCCGGTCTACGCGGTCGTGGACGGCACCCCGCACCTGCGGGTGGAGAACCGGGTGCTGCCCGCGGGCCCCTCGGTGGCGGACGTCGCCGCCAACGCCGCCTTCTACTACGGGCTCATGCGCGTCCTCCCGTACGCCGAACGCCCGGTGTGGACGCGCATGTCGTTCGCCGCGGCCGAGGACAACCTGCACGCCGCCGCCCGGTACGGCCTGGACGCCCGGCTCTTCTGGCCGGGACTCGGCGAGGTGGTCGCGTCCGAGCTGGTCCTGCGCCGCCTGCTGCCGCTCGCCTACGAGGGACTCGACCTGTGGGGTGTGGCCCCCGACTCCCGGGACCGGCTGCTGGGGATCGTCGAACGGCGCTGCCTGACGGGCACGACCGGGGCGAGCTGGCAGATCGACGCGGTGAACGCGCTCGGCGACCTCGACAGGCACGAGGCGCTGCGCCGGATGACCCTGCGCTACATCGAGAACATGCACACCAACGAGCCCGTACACACCTGGCCGTCCCCGTGAGGCCCGCCCGTCTCCCCGGAACCCGCCGTGCCGCCCACGTCCCCGTACCGGTCGCACCGATTCCTCGCGCGAGGGGGCGGGGCTCCGCCACGATAGGCCCATGAAAGCGTTCTCGTTTCTCCTGGTGCTCGTCCTGGCAGCCGTCACCGCCTGCGGGAGCGTGGGGGAGGGTACGGAACCGGAGGCCGGTCCCACCGTCGAGCAGGACACGCCGAGCGCGCGCGGGCAGACGTTCGAGTCGGACGTCGAGCTGGCCAGGGAGCTCACCGAGGCCTACTGGAAGCAGACCTTCTCCGCGGCCGGGCTGACCTACCGCCCGGTCACCGCGTTCACCGCCTACCAGGGAGAGAACGGACCCGACTGCGGCGGGCAGCCGTCGGTGCCGAACAACGCCTTCTACTGCCCGGTGGGGCACTTCATCGCCTACGACGAGCAGTGGATGAACGGCCTCTACGAGCGGATGGGCGACGGCTCGGTCTACGTGATCATCCCGCACGAGTTCGGGCACGCGGTGCAGGCACAGCTGAACACCGCCTTCCGGCTGAGCATCGAGAAGGAGCTCCAGGCCGACTGCTACGCCGGGGGAACCCTGGGGGCGCTCGTCAAGGGCGGCTCGCTGCAGACCGAGCCCGGCGACGAGGACGAGCTCCTGATCAACCTCGCCGCGGCGGGCGACCCCACCGACGACTGGCTGCGCCCGGACGCCCACGGCACGGCGGGGCAGCGCCAGGAGCTGTTCGCCAAGGGCTACAACCAGGGGACGACCGCCTGCTGAGGCACACCGTCCCGGAGATCCCGCCGCACTCCGGCCACGACCACGGGCGCCATGACCGGGGCCGATCGCCCGCAGGGGCCTCGCCGCACGTACGGGCGAAGGAGGCCAGGGGGACGCGCGGCGAGCGGAGTACGCCGTGATGAGTACGCGGGAATCCGTCGAGAGGCTGATGTCGCGCCGCCCCCGTCCGCCTACCCTGATGACGGGGAGCCATAGGGGGTGACGGCATGCGGATGACAGTGCGGGAGATCGGCTGGGCCGCACGGGGTGCCTGCGCTACGAGCGATCCCGAGCTGTTCTTCCCGCTGACGCCGTCGGCCGAGCACGAGGCGCGGGCGAAGGCGGTCTGCGAGCGGTGCCCGGTGCTGGAGGAGTGCCGCGCCTACGCGCTCCGCGCGGCCGAGCCCGAGGGGATCTGGGGCGGCCTCACGGTGAGGGAACGCCGCGGCCTGCGCTTCCCCTCCGGCTGGCGCCAGGCCGCCACGGGCCGAGCCCCCGTCGCGTAGCCTCGAACCGGATTCGCGGGGATTCTGAAGATCACGGTCCCCGGCGCGGCCCGGCACGCGGGGCGCGAGACGACGTCCGGGGGAGTCGTGGGCAGCCGTGGGCATGGAGCGCGAGCCGGGACGAGCCGCCCGTGCCGGATCCGGGGCGGTGCCCGGAGTGCAGGCGGGCGAGGTGGTGTCCGGCGTGCTGGCGGGCAGGACGGTGTCCGGCGTACCGGTGGGCGGGGCGGTGCCCGGTGTGCTGGCGGGCGCGGTGGCGGTGCTGGTGGCGGCCAACGTGCTCAACAACCGTCTGGCGCCGAGGCTGGCACCGCTGACCTCGGCCGCGGCCACCGGCGCGCTGGTCGTCATGGCCCGCCGTTCCGGGCTCTCCTGGGCCGAGCTGGGGTTCCACCGGCGTTCGCGGGGCCTGCGGATCGGTGGCGCGCTCGCCTCCGCCGTGGCCGGGGCCTACGCCGTGGGCATCGCCGTCCCGGCCACCCGCCGGTTCTTCCGCGACGAGCGCGCCCTGTCCCTGTCGCGCGCCCGCGCGCTGGAGGAGGCCCTGCTCCAGGTGCCGGTCGGCACGGTCCTGCTGGAGGAGGTCGGCTTCCGAGGGGTGCTGCACGCCCTCGTCGCCCGCTCTCACGGACACGGTACGGCGACCGCCGTCTCCTCGGTCCTCTTCGGCCTCTGGCACATCCTGCCCGCCGTCGACATGATGGCCGCCAACCCCGCCCTGGGCCGCCTGGCCGCGGGGGAGGCCCCGGACGCTCCCGGCGCTCCCGCCGCCCGTGACCCTCGTACGGGAGGCGCGGGGGGTGAGGGCGCACCCGGGGGCCCCGGGAGGGCGCCCGGGTGGCAGGTGGCGCGCGTCGTGGCCGGGTCGGTGGTCACGACGGGCCTCGCCGGGGTGCTCTTCACCGGGCTGCGCGGGAGGGGTGGCCTGGCGGCTCCCGCGATGTTCCACATGGCGACCAACTCGCTGGGCTACCTGTTCGCCCGCCTCGCCCCGCCGGAGGAGCCCTCCCCAAGCCGAGGACCGCTGCCGAAGTAGCCGCGGGCGGCGAGTTCGATCGTGACGACCACGGCCACCGCCTCCGCGGCCAGCAGCGCGACCAGCACGACGAGCTGCACCACTCCGGCCTGGAGCGGGTCGGCCCCACCCAGGAGCATCCCGACGAAGGCGCCGGGCAGCGTGACCAGGCCCACGGTTCCCGTCTGGTCCAGCGCGGGCACCAGCGCCCGCGCCGCGGGCGGGCGGCAGACCTCCAGCGCCGCGTCCCGTTCGGAGAAGCCCAGCGAGAGTGCCGCCTCCACCTCGCCGCGCCGGTGGGCCAGTTCGTCCAGGGCCCGCCGCCCCGCGAGGGCCGTGGCCGTCAGGCACCCGCCCAGCAGGATGCCCGCGATCGGGATCAGCGTGATGCCCAGGAGCGGGACGACGCCGCTGCCGAACAGCAGTGCCAGGATCGGCACGGTCCCGGCCGCGACGGGCACCGCGGCCCACCGGACGGCGGGACCCGAGGTGATCCTGCGTCCCGCGGTCACGCTCGCCACCCCGTACATGACCAGCACGAAGACCGTCACCGCGAGCGCGCGCTCGACGGCCCACACGATGATCAGGGATACCGCGCCGAGCTGGACGACGGCCCGCAGGGACGCCACGAGCACCGCGCGCGCGTGCCCGAGGCGGCCCAGCCAGGCGACGGCGGCGGCTCCGGCGGCCAGCAGGAGGACGACGACGGCGGTGGCGATCGACAGATGGATGCTGTTCAACGGCGCTGACTTCCCATCGGGTGCCTTCCAGGTTTCCAGTCCTCCGACGGCGACCGGAACGGGGGCCCTGGCTCTTCCCGTTGGGCTCGGGGGCCTCCGGAGAAGATCAGGCGGTCGAGACCCGCTGGAAGGCCTCCACGTAGCGGCCCTCGCCGAAGCCCGCCTCGGCGGCGATCTGCGAGAAGCGGCCCCGCAGGAAGTTCTCGAAGTCCGCCAGGTGGCCGATCTGGCTGGCGTGGGCGCGCAGGGCGGCGAGCTTGCGGTCGAAGGTGCCGGTGACGTCCACGTGGTGGTCGGGCGCCGGGCCGCCGCTGAGCCAGACCTCGCGGACGGTCCACGCCTCCAGTCCCTCGTCGAGCAGCAGCGACGGGAAGGTGTACGGGTTGCGCGCGTCGGGGTAGACGGCGTCGAGGGCGCAGCCGCCGACCGCGCGGTGGTCGGGGTGGCTGGGGGCGATGAACCGGTAGTTGCGCTCGGGGCTGTGGGTGATCACCAGGTCGGGCCTGACCTGGCGGATGACCCGGGTGATGTCGCGCCGCAGCTCCAGGCTCTGCACCACGGTCCCGTCGTGGTGGCCGAGGTAGCGCACGTCGGTCACGCCGGCGGCCTTGGCGGCGTTGGACTGCTCGGCCCGGCGTAACTCGGCCATGCCGCTGTTGTCCAGCTCACGGTCGAAGCCGCCCGCGTCGCCGTCGGTGACCACGCAGTACGTCACCTCGACGCCTCGCTCGGTGAACAGCGCCATCGTGCCCGCCGCGGCGAAGTCCACGTCGTCGGGGTGCGCGGTGACCGCCAGTACGCGGTTGATGTCGGTTTCCGAAAGCATGGGAGGGGCCCTTTCGTTTTTCCGCGTACCGCTCGGTCATCACAACCGCGAGCGAGTCCACTCGCATTCCTTTGCGATGGCTGGACCCGGTTGTCGGTCGGTCGCTCTAACCTAGGGGACGTGTCGATCCCAGCCTCTTCCCTGACCCATCCGTTGCTCGACGGGCTCAATCCCCAGCAGCGCGAGGCCGTCGTGCACCACGGCAGCCCCCTGCTCATCGTCGCCGGCGCGGGTTCCGGCAAGACCCGGGTGCTGACCCACCGCATCGCCTACCTGCTGGGTGAGCGGGGTGTGCGGCCGCAGGAGATCCTGGCGATCACCTTCACCAACAAGGCCGCGAGGGAGATGAAGGACCGGGTCGACAGGCTCATCGGCCCGCGTTCGGCGTCGATGTGGGTGATGACCTTCCACAGCGCGTGCGTGCGGATCCTGCGCCGCGAGGCCAAGCGCCTGGGCTTCCCCACGAGCTTCTCCATCTACGACCAGGCCGACTCCCAGCGCCTGATGGCGATGGTCTGCCGCGAGATGGACCTCGACCCCAAGCGTTACCCGCCGAGATCGTTCTCCGCCTCGGTCAGCAACTTCAAGAACGAGCTGATCGACTACGAGACGGCGGCGGCCCAGGCGTCCAGCCACCTGGAGCGCAAGCTCGCCGAGGCGTACCGCAACTACCAGCGGAAGCTCACCGAGGCCGGAGCGATGGACTTCGACGACCTCATCATGCTGACGGTGACGCTGTTCCAGATCTTCCCCGAGGTGGCCGAGCACTACCGGCTCCGCTGGCGTCACATCATGGTCGACGAGTACCAGGACACCAACCACGCCCAGTACACCCTGATCCGCGAGATCGCGGGCCGTCCCGAGCCGCGCACCGCCGACGGGGACGCGGTCAGGGAGGGCGGGGAGGGCGGGGTCGCCCCGGCCGAGCTGTGCGTGGTGGGCGACGCCGACCAGTCGATCTACGCCTTCCGGGGCGCGACGATCCGCAACATCCTGGAGTTCGAGCGCGACTACCCGGAGGCCAGGACGATCCTGCTGGAGCAGAACTACCGCTCCACCCAGACGATCCTGTCCGCCGCCAACGCGGTGATCTCGCGCAACGCGAGCCGCAAGCCCAAGAACCTCTGGTCCGACCAGGGCGCCGGGGCGAAGATCATCGGTTATGTCGCCGACAACGAGCACGACGAGGCGATGTTCGTCGCCCAGGAGGTCGACAGGCTCACCGACGACGAGGACATCGTGCCCGGCCAGGTCGCGGTGTTCTACCGCACCAACGCCGCCTCCCGGGTGTTCGAGGAGATCTTCATCCGGACCGGCCTGCCGTACAAGGTGGTGGGTGGGGTGCGCTTCTACGAGCGCAAGGAGGTCCGCGACCTGCTCGCCTACCTGCGCTTCCTGTCCAACCCGAACGACGTGGTCTCGCTGCGCCGCATCCTCAACGTGCCCAAGCGCGGCATCGGCGAGCGGGCCGAGGCGATGGTCGAGGCGTTCGCGACCAGGGAGCGGATCCCCTACTGGGAGGGGCTCCGCCGGGCGGACGAGGCGCCGGGCATGGCCACCCGCTCGCTCAAGGCCATCAGCGAGTTCGTCGCGCTGATGGACGAGCTCATGGTGAAGGCCGACGACATGACGCCCTCGGAGCTGGCCCAGGAGGTGCTGGCGAGCACCGGCTACCGCCTGGAGCTCACGGCCTCCAACGACCCGCAGGACGAGAGCCGCCTGGAGAACCTGGACGAGATGGTCTCGGTCGCCTCCGAGTTCGAGGAGGCCAACCCCGAGGGTACGCTGGTGGAGTTCCTGGAGCAGGTCTCCCTGGTCGCCGATGCCGACCAGATCCCGGCGGCCGACGGCGGCCAGGGTGTGGTGACGTTGATGACGCTGCACACCGCCAAGGGGCTGGAGTTCCCGGTGGTGTTCCTCACCGGGATGGAAGACGGGGTCTTCCCGCACATGCGCTCCCTCGGCGAGCCCAAGGAGCTGGAGGAGGAGCGCCGCCTGGCCTATGTCGGCATCACCCGGGCCGAGCAGCGCCTCTACGTCTCCAGGGCGGCCGTCCGCAGTTCCTGGGGCTCCCCCGCCTTCAACCCGGCCTCCCGGTTCGTCGCCGAGATCCCGTCCGAGCTGGTCGACTGGCGCAGCGACCCGGAGAAGAGCGCCTGGAGCGCCGCCACCCGCCGCGACTCCCGCCCTGCCCCGGCGAGGAAGCCCGGCGGCAGGCAGATCCCCAACCTGACCCCCGGCGACCGGATCACCCACGACCAGTTCGGGCTGGGCACGGTCGTGTCCGTGGACGGCGTCGCGGAGAAGACCAAGGTCAAGATCGACTTTGGTGGCGGGGGAGAGAAGACCCTGCTGCTGGCGTACGCGCCGCTGGAGAAGCTCTGACTTCCGGCTGATCCGCCCGATGGGGCCTGGACGGATCAGCCGGTCCGGCCGGTCCGGCCGGTTCAGCCCTTGAAGATCTCCCCGATGGGGTCCTCCGGCTGGGTGGTGTCGCCGAGGAGCTCGTCGAACTCGACCACCTGGTCGGCGGGCGGCGCCTTGATCGTGACCTTGGTGCCCCACCCGGTGTAGCGGGTGTCGTTGACGTAGGTCAGCTCGGTGCTGTTGAGGCCCCGGGTGGACTCGGTGTACGACGACACGACCCGGCGGACCAGCTGGTCGGAACCGATGTAGATCTTCCAGGTCACCGGGAGCGTCGCGGACCTGCCGGTGGGCTTCTTGGTCAGCATCGCGCGCACCGCGGGAGAGACCCTGAAGAGTTCGGCCAGCGTGATCGTGCCCGAGTGGACCGTGGTCCGGGTGCCGTCCCACGTCCCGCCGGGACGCCTGGCGCCGGTGCGGGCCAGGGTCGCCTTCAGCGTGCCGGGCTCGACGGTGCTGATGATCTGCTGGACGGCGCTGACCAGGGAGGCCGTGCCGCCACGAGTGCGCAGCCACTTCTTGCCCTCGGGCATGGACTCGGCGAAGATGCCGCCCGAGGTGTAGGAGACGCCCTTCAGCGAGATCGTCCGTGACGGGGCGAACAGCCCCTTGAGCTCGCCGCTCTGGGCGGGCAGGTTGAAGCCGGTGGTCAGGTCCGAGGCGACCAGGCCGGTCCTGCCGAACTCCAGCACACCGCTTCGCCGGGTGAAGATCGTCTTGTTCTTCTTGCCCTCACCGACGATCTTCGTGTTCTCGGTGAGCTTCACGCCCCTGTGGGTCCTGAAGTGGCGCTTCAGCGCCGAGACCGGGTCGGCCGCCGCGGACTGGGCGGCCGGGGTGGTCCTGGCGCTCGCCGGGGCGACGGTCACCAGCGTGGGAACGATCAAGGCTGCCGCGGTGGCGCCGGTCAGGGCGGCGATCATTCGCCTCATCGAGGGGGTCCTCCCGTATGTGTCCTCGCGTCGTCGCGGAGGGCGGAAGAAGATTCTTCCCTATATCCCGAAATACCGGATCAAGAATCGTTGAAGGTGGCGTACCCCGTGCGACCGGAGAACGGCGGCGGGAGAATCCTTCGACGCGCCGGTTTCCGTGCGCCTGGAGAACGCCGTGAGCCGCGCCCGGCGGATGAGGCCCGCGGGCGCGGCTCGGGTGGTTCGGGGTGCGATCAGCGCGGAAGGATCACTTGACGGTGAGCAGCGGGATGGGCGTGTCGGCCTCGAATCTCGCCTCCACCTCCTTCAGCGTGGAGATCTGGTCGGCGGGCGGGGCGTCGATCGTGACCTTCGAGCCCCAGCCGCTGTAGCTGGTGTCGACCGTGGAGACCAGGTCACCCTCGAAGGCCGCGTACGAGGTCGCCAGCCGTACGGGGAGCCGGTCGGCGTTGAGGAACAGCCGCCAGTTGATCACGAGATCGGTCTGCCGGTCGAGCGACGCTTCTTCCCGCGCGGCGCGGAACCACGGTGAGACCTTGTAGAGCTCACCAAAAGTGATCTTTCCCGAGTAGGCGGTCGGGCGCTTGACCGTGGCGCGGGCGAGGAGGGCCTTGAGGGTCGCGGGTTCGGCGACGTTGACGGGCTGGCCCATCGAGCCGGTCAGGCCGAGCGTGTCCTTCGGGTATTCGAGCCAGGGCTTGTCCGCCGGCAGGAACCGGCTGAACGCCCCACCCTGGCTGTACGCCTTCTTCTTGACCCGCACGATCCGTTCGGGCTCGGCCAATCCGGCGAACAGCCTGTCGAGGTCCCTCTCCTCCTCGGTCTTCTCACCGTCGTCCTGCCCCGTGCCGGGGGCACTCTCCGTGGTGAACTCGAAGAGGTCCTCATCGAGTCGCAGCTGAGTGGTGTGGTCCGACGCGATGACCCCGGAGGCGTCGAACTGCAATTCCCCGGTGCGCTTGCCGACAACCGTGCTCTTGCCGGCTCTTTTCGTCTTGATGGTGTCGACGTACGTGACGCCGTAACCACTTTTGAGCTGCTTCTTCAACGCGCTGATCGGGTCGGCGGCCTGCGCGTGCGCGGTCGATGCCAGCGCCGGAACGCCCAGCACGGCCGTTGCGGCGCACGCCAGCCCGGCGATGTATCGCTTCAAAGGAAAGTCCTCCTGATTGATCCCTCCGCCCCGCTGGGGGGAGGCAACACATTCTTGCGGAGCAAGATCACAGGATGGTAGCGCATTTGGCGGATTGCCTTGAATTAAACGTGCATATTCGGTGCAGATATGCCTTCCCGGCCTTTGGTGAGTTGTCATCTGCTATGGCGGGAACACGGATTCGCCTTCGGGTAATCACGGACGGTTAGTTTCCTTTCTCGGTGAAGTCTCGGTTTCCCCGCGCATTCCGGCCGGGCTTCGGCCGGGGCGCGGTCGTCCGGGGCGGTCCGGACGCCGTACGGAAAGGCGATGAAATCCGTGCCGCTGTACCGTGGTTCGCGGTGGCCCGCCGAACCCGGTGAGACCTGGCCGGTTACGCTGCGGACAGCTCCCACGTCGCGAGGGGAGCGCAGACAAGGAGGTCTGGATGGATGCCGTGTCGAGGATCCGCGTCGTCATCGCCAAGCCGGGGCTGGACGGCCACGACAGAGGCGTGAAGATCGTGGCGCGGGCGTTGCGGGACGCCGGGATGGAGGTCGTCTACACCGGCCTGCACCAGACACCCGAGCAGATCGTGCGCACCGCGATCCAGGAGGACGCCGCGGCGATCGGGCTGTCCATCCTGTCCGGCGCGCACATGACGCTCTTCGCCAAGGTGCTGGAGCTGCTGAAGGAGAGCGACGCGAGCGACATCGTGGTGTTCGGCGGCGGGATCATCCCCGAAGCCGACATGCCCGCGCTCCAGGAGATGGGCGTCGCGCGCGTCTTCACCCCGGGCGCCACCACCCAGGAGATCGTCGACTGGGTGCGCAGCGCGATCCCCTCGCCCGTCTGACGAACCTCTCACCGGGCCTCCGGTGGAGCCTCCAGCCGGTCTGACGAACCCTGACAGATCCCCGCCGGTCCGGTGAGCCGCCTCACGGGACCGGCGACGGGGCCTGCCGGTTCGGCGCGAACAGCATTCGGGGCGTACGATCTGGAACCCGGTTACCTGGTCATGCCCTCAGGCGGGCTAGGCTTCATTGGCGCAAAACCGCCGGGCTCCCCCTTGGATCATGGAGTCGGCCCGCTCACATCTATACACCAGCCGGACAAGCAAGGACGGACCCTCGTGGACCTGTTCGAACATCAGGCGAAGGAGCTCTTCGCGGAGTACGGCATCCCGGTGCCGCGCGGCGTGGTCGCGCACACCGTGGAGGAGGCACGGGCGGCAGCCGAGCAGCTGACCGGCCGTGTCGTTGTCAAGGCCCAGGTCAAGACCGGTGGTCGAGGCAAGGCCGGTGGCGTGAAGGTCGCCGACGACGCCGCCGACGCCGAGCGGAAGGCCACCGACATCCTCGGCATGGACATCAAGGGCCACACGGTCCACAAGGTCCTGATCGAGGAGGCCAGCGCGATCGCGGAGGAGTACTACTTCTCCTTCCTGCTCGACCGCGCCAACCGTACGTTCCTCGCCATCTGCTCCGCCGCGGGCGGCATGGACATCGAAGAGGTCGCGCACAGCACACCGGAGAAGGTCGCGAAGGTTCCGATCTCCCCCCTGGACGGCGTCGACCGGGCCAAGGCCCGTGAGATCGCCCAGGCCGGAGGGCTGCCCGAGGCGGCGCTCGACGGCGCCGCCGAGCTCATCGAGAAGCTCTGGTGCGCCTTTGTCGACGAGGACGCCTCCCTCGTCGAGGTCAACCCGATGATCCTGTCCGCCGACGGCCAGGTGAAGGCCCTCGACGGCAAGGTCACCCTCGACGACAACGCGTCCTTCCGCCAGGCGGACCACGCGGCCTTCGAAGACAAGGCCGCCGAGGACCCGCTGGAGGCAGCGGCCAAGGCCAAGGACCTCAACTACGTCAAGCTCGACGGTTCCGTCGGCATCATCGGCAACGGCGCCGGCCTGGTCATGTCGACCCTGGACGTCGTCGCCTACGCCGGCGAGGCGTTCCCCGGCCAGCCCAAGCCCGCCAACTTCCTCGACATCGGCGGCGGCGCCTCGGCCGAGGTGATGGCGGCCGGTCTGGAGATCATCATCTCCGACCCTGCGGTGAAGTCGATCTTCGTCAACGTCTTCGGCGGCATCACCGCCTGTGACGCGGTCGCCAACGGCATCGTCTCGGCCTTCCAGCTGCTGGACGCCCGCGGCGAGGCCGTGAGCCGCCCGCTGGTCGTCCGTCTGGACGGCAACAACGCCGACCTCGGGCGTCAGATTCTCTCCGACGCCAAGCTCTCCGGCGTCGAACTCGTGGACACCATGGACGATGCGGCCAAGCGCGCCGCCGAGCTCGCCGCGGTAGGTGCGTAATGGCCATCTGGCTGAACGAGAACAGCAAGATCATCGTCCAGGGCATGACCGGCGGTGAGGGCACCAAGCACACCCGCCGGATGCTCGCCTCCGGCGCCCGCGTCGTCGGCGGCGTCAACGCCCGCAAGGCGGGCACCGTCCACGAGGGCCTGCCCGTCTTCGGCACCGTCGCCGAGGCCATCAAGGAGACCGGCGCCGACGTGTCGGTCGTCTTCGTGCCCCCGGCGTTCACCAAGGACGCCGTCAAGGAGGCCATCGACGCTGAGATCCCGCTCTGCGTGGTCATCACCGAGGGCGTGCCGATCCACGACACCACCGAGTTCTGGGCGTACGCGGTCGCCAAGGGCGGCAGGACCCGGATCATCGGCCCCAACTGCCCCGGTATCGCCTCGCCCGGCGCCTCCAACGCGGGGATCATCCCGGCCGACATCACCAGCGCGGGCCGCATCGGCCTGGTCTCGAAGTCGGGCACGCTGACCTACCAGCTCATGTACGAGCTGCGTGACATCGGGTTCTCCA